>NZ_VFMK01000001.1:0-1404149 GCF_006715025.1 Serratia fonticola | reverse complement strand
CTAAACGGTTGGCAAAAGGCTTCAGCCCCACCAACGCGATCGCCTCTTCTACCCGCTCGCGATCGCCTGCTTTGAAACGACCTAATGCGCCATGCCATGGATAGCGGCCAACAGCCACCAGCTCGCGCACCGTCATTCCTTCCGCTGCGGGTAACTGCTGGGGTAAATAGGCCACCTGACGGGCAAAGGCTTTACTGTCCCATTGCGCTAAGGGTTGCCCATTTAGCAACGCCTGGCCGGAGGTCGGATTTTGATGACGACCGAGAATTTTCAGCAATGTGGATTTGCCAGAGCCATTATGGCCAATCAACCCACACACTTTGCCCTGGGGGAAGGTCAATGACAGCGGCTGTAGCAGCACGCGCCCTGGAACAGCAAAGCTCACGTTTTCCAGTTGAAATGTGGCATCGCGATTAAGGTGTTTATCCTGCATAGGCCCTGCTTTGCTGGGGGCGCCTCATCGCCGCCCCCGTTACCCGATTAGAAACGGAAGGTTGCGGTAGCAACCACCTGGCGTTCCGCACCCCAGAAACAGCCATAAGTGGCGAAACAGCTGGATACATACTTTTTATCGAACAGGTTGTTGACGTTAAGCGCAACGGAGGAACCAGGCAGGTTGAAACGAGCCAGATCATACTTGATCACGGTATTCCAGACGGTGTAATCAGGTACTTTGAAGGTATTGGCTTCGTCCCCGTAGGTAGAACCGGTATAACGTACCCCTGCCCCTAAGGTCAGGCCACTTAACGCAGTTTCATAGAAGGTGTAGTCGCCCCACAGCGATGCCATATGCTTAGGAATGATTGCAGGTGTATTACCTTTGTTAGTGGTGTCTTCAGTATATTCAGCATCGGTATAGGTATACGAAGCCAGCACGTTGATGTTCGCCGTCAGTGCCGCCTTACCTTCCAACTCCACACCTCTTGAACGAATTTCACCCGTTTGCTGTTGATACCAACCACTACTTGCGTGCTCAATGTCTGTAACCAGATTATTTGACTTGGTCAGTTGATAGACGGCAATCGTTGCAGAGAGCGGCTTATCTTTCGGCATGTATTTCACGCCGGCTTCATATTGCTCGCCTTTAGAAGGAACAAAAGCTTTTCCGTCATAACCTGCACCGACGTTAGGTTCAAAGGATTGCGCGTAACTGACATACGGTGAAATACCATTGTCGAATAAATAGTTCACACCAACGCGACTGGTAGATTGATGATCCTTCTGCTCACTGTAAGGAACCAATGCATTTTCCGTACGATCTTCAACAGTGCTTTTCGCCCAGTCATAACGTGTACCGGCCGTCAGGATCCACTGATTCCACTCGGCCTGCTCTTGCAGGTAAATACCCACTTGTTGTTGACCATTGACTTTACTGGTTGGGTTTAAAACACCTTTGGTATCATTGCCGAACTGCGGGTTGGACAGATCGAGAGGGCTTGCAACACCCCATCCCCCCTGAATATCGTTACTCATACGCATGAAATCTACGCCAGCCAGCACGGTATGATCTACGCGGGCGGTTGCAAACCTTGCCTGCCCTTGGGTATCAACACTAAAGTTATTCAGGCGCTCATCCGAGGCGATATAGTTACGGTTCAGAGTAATATTGTCTGCAGCAACTCCGGTGCCATAGATGTTGTTCTGGTTCGTATGCAACTGCATATAACGCAGGTTCTGGCGTATGGCCCAGGTATCATCGAAATCATGCGAGAAGCTGTAACCGAACATACGCGTCTGGCGCGAATAGAAGTTACTCTTTTCACCTTCATTAAAATTGGAAGGCAACTTGCCATAAGGGGCATTCTGTACCGTTCCTTGCATCGGCAACCAGCCGTAATAACCAAGGTTAGGATCGTTTTGCAAGTAGGAGTAAAGTGTCAGATTAGTATGCTCATCGGGCTGCCAACTGAATGAGGGCGCAATGGCATAGCGTTTTACCTTGGACATCTCCTGCTGATCGTCTGCATCTTTTGCCAGCCCTGTCAGACGGAATGAGTACTTCCCGTCATCATCTAGCGCATCGCCGAAATCAAACCCTGTCTGGAACAGATTATCCGTACCCATTTTGAACTGTATTTCTTTCAGCGGTTCCGTGGTTGGGCGTTTGCTGATCAGGGAGACAATCCCCCCAGGGCTGCTCTTACCGTAAAGCACAGACGAAGGTCCGCGTAAAACCTCTGCACGCTCCAGGAAATAAGGATCAATCACCGCTTCGTTAAAATAATCACCCTGCAGCTTCAAACCATCCAGATAGATATTTTGGTTTACCGAGCCAAAACCACGAATATAAACCGCATCATAAACATTGGAACTACCGCGACTTCCCACCATGACGCCGGGGGTAAAACCCAGAGCTTCTTTCACGGAGGTTGGCTGCAGTGTATCCATTTGCTCGCGCGTCACGACAGAAATCGACTGTGGCGTCTTCACCAACGGCGTATCGGTCTTGGTACCGGTTGCGCTGCGCTTCGCCACAATGGTCCCCACCGGGCCCCAGGCGCTTTCTTGCTGGGCACCACCACTGCTGCCCCCCACCACCGTAATAGTCTCAGCATCAGCAGCTGTCGTCTGAGCCGCAACCGCTGACATAGTCAGCGCCGCAGCGATGGTGGCGGCTAATACGCTAACAGGGGAAAAGCCGGTTTTGGCCGGTGAAGTGGAGTGACGCTTGGTCGGCATGTCTGATTTCTCTGAAGTGATTTGATAACGAATGTGAACGAGAATAATTATTATAAGCGACGCATTTTATGCAGAAGCCAAGTGGAACTGCAAGCGCATTTCGGCCCGAAAAACCCTGTGGGATTGAGGTTACGGCCACATTAACCGAAAGGAAATAAAACCGGCGGGAAATAGAAAAAAGCCCGTAACACAAAGCAACGGGCTTAATAACACAGAAAAATTAATTTGTTACCACGCTTAACATGGCAAACCTCAGTTACTGACCAAACATATCCTTGATCCAGCCTGCAACCCCATTGGCATCTTTCTGCTCACCTTGCGGCTGTTGCGGCTGTGTTTGCTGCTGTCCCGCAGCCTGGCTGATCTGGGCCTGGCATAATCCCTGAGGATTTTCCGTCCAGACGGGGATCGTCCGCCAGCCACTGCCACCACAGATAAAGTTACCGGCAGAGTCGATAGCCATCTGGCTAATCCCTTCCGGTTGCTGCAGCTTCAAGACCAGCGGCGTCTGGTTTTCCAGGTAGCGGCGGTAGAGGGTCAGTGCGCCGTTGGCACCGGTCAGCTTGGCAGGACCATTATTGTCACGCCCCACCCAGGCAATCGCCACTTCCTTACCATCAATACCTGCAAACCAGCTGTCACGCAGGTCGTTGGTGGTACCGGTTTTGGCAGCCAGATTATAGTTGGGGAACTTGACCGACAGCGAACGGGATGTTCCGCGAGCTACGCCCTGTTGCATCGCATACAGCGTCAGGTAAGCCGCCTGAGCAGGCACGACGCGCTCCGCCTGTGGGAAGCTCTGATACAGCACTGAACCGTCTTCTGCAATAACCGAACGCACCGCAGACAGCGGCGCACGGTTCCCCCCGCTGGCGATCGTCTGATATTCCTGCGCCACTTCCATAGGCGTCAGACCGATAGCGCCTAACAGCATGGAAGGCACCGGCGTGATCGCCGTTTTAGGAATGCCCAACCGTTGCAGTGTGGCACTGATCTGATCCAACCCAACGGACATCCCCAGGTTGACCGTCGGCACGTTTAGCGAGTTCGCCAGCGCATCCACCAACATTACGCGGCCACGGAACTGACGATCGTAGTTGTTAGGCTGCCACGAACTGCCGTTTGACAACTTGATCGACAACGGCTGATCGGCCAACCAGGTATTGAGACGGTATTTATCCGGTTCCGACAGGGCGGTCAGGTAAGTTGGTGGCTTAGCCAGTGACCCCACCAGACGGCGAGCCTGGATCGCACGGTTGAAACCGGCAAACTGCGGGTTGGCGCCGCCGACCATGGCTCTGACTTCACCCGTGAAGCGATCGACGATTACCATCGCCGCTTCCAGATCGTTAAGATGGCGCGCCGCTCGCAGCGCAGGGATCCCATCTTCCACCGCCTTTTCGGCCGCATCTTGCGAAACCGGATCCAGCGTGGTGAAGATCTTCACGCCGGAAAGATCGTTAACTTTGTCACCCAGTTTGTTCTGCAACTCCTGACGCACCAGTTGCATAAACGCCGGTTGCGGAGAGATCACCCCACCTTTCGGCTGAACACCCAGTGGTCGGGCACTCAGCATGTTGTAAAGCTCGGCGTCAATCACCCCTTGGTTCTGCAACAGCTTGAGCACCAGGTTACGGCGTTCCAGAGCCAGTTGCGGATTACGCCATGGGTTATACAGCGAAGCCCCTTTCACCATCCCCACCAGCAGCGCCTGCTGATCAAGGCTCAGCTCATCCACCGGGCGGCCGAAGTAATACAAACTGGCCAGTGGGAAACCACGGATCTGATCGCTGCCGCTCTGGCCGAGATACACCTCGTTCAGGTACAGTTCCAGAATACGATCTTTGCTATAGCGATAGTCCATCAACAAAGCCATGTAAGCTTCGTTGGCCTTACGCCATAGTGAACGTTCATTGGTCAGGAACAGGTTTTTCACCAGTTGCTGAGTCAGGGTACTGCCCCCCTGCACCGCACGCCCGGCGGTCAGGTTAGCCAATACCGCACGGCCAATAGAGTATGGGCTGATGCCATCATGCTCATAGAAATGGCGGTCTTCAGTAGCAATCAACGTGTCTACCAGCAAATCCGGGAAGCCGGAACGCGGTACAAACAAACGCTGTTCCCCATTCGGGGATTGCAACATAGTGATCAGGCGCGGATCGAGACGGAAGAAGCCAAAGTTACGCCGGTTTTCCATGTTAACGATTTTCGCCAAACCATTGTTCTGGAAATCAAGGCGTGCGTGGATCTGGCCTTCTTTGCCATCCGGGAAATCAAATGGACGGCGCAACAGCTCAATACTGTTGGCCTGCACGGTGAATTCCCCCGGACGGGTCATGCGGCTCACCTGACGGTATTGCATCCCTTCCAGCAGAGCGACCATTTCCTTTTTACTGTAGGGCATGCCCGGTTCCAGATTTACCATCCGGCCATAAACCGCCGCCGGTAGCTGCCAGACTTTGCCGTCAATACGGCTGCGGATTTGGGAGTCCAGATAGACGCCATAAATCGCCAGCAACACGGCAATAACCAGGAACAGTTTGATCAACAGGCCAAGCCAACGGCGCTTTCTACGTGGCGAGCTCGCTTTTACCTTACGCGGCATGCGTTCTTCCTCTTCCTCGTCATCGTACTCATCATCGTCATACTCATCCTGATAGTCGTCTTCTTCGTAATCATCGTAATCGTCGTCACGGCGACGGCGCGCCGGTTTGCGCGGCGCGTTACGTTTAGCTTGTTTCCCTTTGCGCCCAATAGGCTCGCGGTCATCCCCAGCCATTGCGGTTATTCTCCACGCTTGCGGCACTCTTGGCCGTTATTTTGTCGCTTAATCTGTGCTTAAGCCACTAGGCTGAACAGAAGAAACATCTGAATTCTCTACCCTATACCCCATGGCTTGCAAGTTGGAGCCAGGCGGTCACCTAGGGATCCCTTGGAGCTTATACTAAATAAGTGACTGGGAGACAAATCTGTCAGGAACAGATCTCAATGCAGAGGATATCGGCCCCCTAACGGGTGAGGCCCATAGACGAGCCGCATAGGGAGTGGAATCCCCAACACTGCGGTTAGAAAAGGACGAGTTACCACCGCGAGAACGATTTATTCAAGCAAAGCAATGAATCTGTACATACAGTTATCAGCCCCATTGGGAACCGTCGCCGAGACAATTTTCCAGTTTTCCACATTACAATACGGCGAATGCCTACTGTCAGAGCACGTGACCGATTACTGGTATTTCTTGGTTCTTCGGGTGGGGGCCGTATTGGCCGGATCGTCTGGCCATACATGTTTGGGGTAGCGCCCTTTCATCTCTTTTTTTACCTCAGGGTAGGCCCCCTGCCAAAAGGCGGCCAGATCCCCGGTAATCTGCAGCGGCCGATGCGCGGGTGAGAGTAACTCAAGCACCACCGCGATACGCCCCTCAGCCAGCGTGGGGCTTCGCTGTTCGCCAAACATCTCCTGTAAGCGCACCGCCAGCGCGGGGGGATTCTCGGCGTCATAGCGGATTGGCAGACGGCTGCCGGTCGGTACAGTGTAATGCGTCGGCAACGCATTATCGAGCCGCTGTTTTTGCTGCCAGTCCAATAAACGCGCCAAGGCTTCGGCAATATTTACCTGTTTTAGCCCCCGGAGATCGCGAACGCCATTCAACGAAGGTCGCAGCCAACTTTCCAGCGTTTCGAGCAGCGATTCATCATCCATCGGTGGCCATTGGGCTTCGGGCAACCAGCGTTGAGCGCAGTGTAAACGCAAGCGCAACTGCTCGGCGGCAGTATCCCAGTTCAGCACAGCCAACCCTTGTGCCCGCACCCAGTTTATCAGCGCCTGTTGCAGTTCCTCCTCTGCCGGTTTGGCCAGCGGCTGGGATCGCAGCGTTAAACGCCCAATCTGCTGACGTTTCCAGGCACGTAATGTGCCTTTCTCTTCATCCCATTCTACGGCGGTCTGGCTGCTGACAATCTCAGGCAAGCGATCAGCCAGTTCATCAATGTTGACCGGTAAGGCCAACAGAATACGGGCATCCGGACTATTATGCCCTTGCAACAGGCTGGGAATAATCAACCAAGGGGCTCTGGAAAGCGCCTCGTCCTGATTCATGGCCGCCCCCAGACCGTTGGCCAACAGATAGCGCCCGTCCTGCCCGCGCCGCTGGGCGATGCGATCGGCAAAAGCTTCTGCCAGCAAAACCGCGGCCACGTTGGCATCTATCTGCCCACGTTTGTCGCTCAATCGCCTGCTTAACTGCGCCGCACGGCGCTGCCAATGCGGCTGAGGGCGGCTCAACCAATAGCCGATATCCATCTGTCCACTGCGCGGCGGCTCCTCCAACAGAGCAGCCAGCATCGCTGCCGTCGCCAAACCATCGGCGCCCATCTCAGCACCCGCGCATAGCATTGCCGCCAGCCGTGGTTCACAGCCCAATCCCGCCATCTGGCGGCCCTTGCCCGTTAATTTTTCGCTGGCGTCGATGGCTGCCAGCGTATGCAATAGACGGCGGGCTGCCACTAACGCCGCCGACGGCGGTTGATCGAGCCAGGTTAACTGCTCCACATCCACACAACCCCATTGCAACAGTTCCAGCCAGAAACTGGCCAGATCGCTGTGCAGGATTTCAGGCTCCGCATGCTCGACTGCTCGCTCTGCCTGCTCCTTGGCAAACAGATGCCAACAGATACCAGGCTCCAGACGCCCTGCACGGCCTGCACGTTGAATCATTGAAGCCTGGCTGATGCGCTGGGTTACCAGGCGTGTCAGACCGTTACGTACGTCGTAACGCGCGATCCGTTCCAGACCGCTGTCGACCACCAGACGGATGCCTTCAATCGTCAGACTGGTTTCCGCAATATTGGTCGCCAGCACCACTTTACGCCGCCCGCTTGGGGCCGGTTGGATGGCTTTCTGTTGCTGAGCCAACGGCAGTGCCCCATACAACGGGCAAAGATCGGTATCCGCGGCCACATCCCCCGTCAATCGCTCCAGAACACGGTTGATTTCCGCCACGCCGGGCAGGAATAACAACAGCGAACCTGATTGCTCAGACAACAGGCGCTTCACCGCAGAGGCAACGCCATCCTCCAGCCGTTGGTGACTGGCCAACGGTTGGTATTGCCGTTCGACGGGATGGCTGCGCCCTTCAGACACTACCACTGGCGCTTGCGGCAGCAGTTGCGAAAGACGCGCATTATCCAGCGTCGCCGACATGATCAGCAGTTTCAGGTCGTCGCGCAGGCCCTGTTGCACATCCAACAGCAGGGCCAAAGCCAGATCGGCCTGTAAGCTGCGTTCGTGGAATTCATCAAGAATAATCAGCGAGACGCCTTGCAGTTCAGCGTCCTGCTGCAACATGCGGGTGAGAATGCCCTCAGTCACCACCTCCAGTCGCGTCTGTGGCCCGCTTTTGCTCTCGGCACGCATGCGATAGCCTACGGTCTGGCCCGGTTCTTCCCCCAGCTGTTGTGCCAGCCGATAAGCGACGTTTTTTGCCGCCAGCCGCCTTGGTTCCAGCATAATGATACGCCCCGGCAGCCCGGCTTTAGCCAGGATCTGTAGCGGCAACCAGGTGGATTTCCCGGCACCGGTAGGGGCATGCAACAGCACCTGCGGGGCGGATTGCAGTGCGGCAAGCAGCTCATCAAGAACCGCGCTGACGGGCAGTGAGGACACAAAACTCTCCCTGGGATAGTGAATAGACGGCGCACATTGTATACCCGTCACTTTCAAGCTGCAGCGTTGTTAACCTGCACCGCGACTCGGCCCATCCCTGTTACTTACCCAAAAGCAAGCTTCTGGGGATGAGAGAGCTTCTCGCCTAGCTGTAGCTTGAAATTCATAGGGTATAGAATTAGGCTCACCGTTTCACTCATTTACCGGGGTTCCATGTCCAGTTCGCGCCGCCTGTTCTTCGCTTTGTCGCTACCCGATGCCTTGCAACAACAGGTGATTCGCTGGCGTGCCGATGCATTTAAACCCGAAGATGGCCGACCGGTTGCCGCAGCCAACCTGCATTTGACGTTGGCGTTTCTTGGTGAGATCGGTGCGCAGAAAGAGCGGGCGTTAAAAACGCTGGCAGGGCGTATTGTGCAAAGCGGATTTAACGTCACCCTTGACGATCTCGGCCACTGGCCGCGCCCCGGCGTCGTCTGGTTGGGTACCAAACGCGCGCCGCGTACGCTGTTACAATTAGCAGAATTACTGCGTTCGCAAGCGGCTCGCAGTGGTTGCTATCAGAGCCCGTTGCCTTTTCATCCGCACATTACTTTATTGCGAGCCGCCACCAAACCCGTCGCCATTCCACCGGCCACACCGGGTTGGCTCTTCAGAGCCGATCGCTTCTCTCTCTATCAGTCGGTGTTTGAACAAGGACGTACCCGTTACCATGAGCTTGAGCAATGGCCGCTCGCTCCGCAGGATAAACCATGATTTTTACTCCACCGCTAAAGCCCGCCACGTTGATCAAACGCTATAAACGCTTTCTGGCCGACGTTATCACCCCTGAAGGCGAAACCTTTACGTTGCACTGCGCCAATACCGGCGCCATGACCGGCTGTGCCACGCCCGGTGATACCGTTTGGTATTCCACGTCGGATAACGCCAAACGCAAATATGCCCACAGTTGGGAGCTGACACATACCCAGGCTGGCGACTGGATCTGCGTCAACACCCTGCGTGCCAACACTCTGGTTCGTGAAGCAATCGAACAGAATATAATCAATGAATTATCCGGTTACAGTAAAATTACCGGCGAGGTAAAATACGGTAGCGAGAACAGCCGTATCGATTTGTTATTACAGGCAGAAAACCGGGTTAACTGCTATATTGAAGTTAAGTCAGTCACACTATTGCAACATCAGCATGGTTACTTCCCTGATGCCGTAACGCTCAGAGGGCAAAAGCATCTGCGTGAGTTGCAAAGCGTGGTTGAACACGGCCAACGGGCGGTATTATTCTTTGCCGTGTTACATAGCGGTATTGAGCAGGTCGCCCCGGCACATCATATAGATGAGCGTTACGCGGCACTACTGGCGCAGGTTCAGCAGTCGGGAGTGGAAGTGGTTTGTTATGGGGCAAAATTATCACCTGACGGTATCTCGCTCTGCGATAAGTTACCGTTTTTTATCGATTAGCGTTTCCGGGCACAAATAAATCGACAACCGGATATTGCGTCGCCAAATACGCCTTCCTTCACACCATTGTCAAGCAGGCGACAGGAATAATTGCCATCCCCCTTCCCTTCTGTTATTTATAGCGGCCTGTTTTTCCCCCGCATTGGGGATTCGACATACCCTGTGGCATTCGTAATAAAGGGTATAGTGCGTGTGTATGTAGGAGAAGCAATATGCAAGAAGGGCAAACCCGTAAAACCTCGTCCTTGAGCATTCTCGCCATCGCTGGGGTGGAGCCGTACCAAGAGAAGCCGGGCGAAGAGTACATGAACGACGCCCAGTTGTCGCATTTCAAGCGTATTCTTGAAGCATGGCGCAACCAGCTCAGGGATGAAGTTGACCGTACTGTTTCGCATATGCAAGAAGAGGCAGCCAACTTCCCTGATCCGGCCGACCGTGCCACTCAGGAAGAAGAGTTCAGCCTTGAACTGCGTAACCGCGATCGCGAACGCAAATTGATCAAAAAGATCGAGAAAACGCTGAAGAAAGTAGAGGACGATGATTTCGGCTTCTGCGAATCTTGCGGCGTGGAGATCGGCATCCGTCGGCTTGAAGCGCGTCCGACTGCCGATTTGTGCATCGACTGCAAGACGTTAGCCGAAATCCGCGAAAAGCAGATGGCTGGCTAAGCCGTTATTAACGCTCGCGGCGCGTGCCAACAACGCGCGCCGCATAGAGTAAAGGGAACCCCTCCCTTCTGATATGTTAGAAAGTCATTATGTGGGGCGCTTTGCCCCATCGCCTTCCGGAGATCTGCATTTTGGTTCGCTGATTGCCGCTCTGGGAAGCTACCTCCAGGCTCGTGCACAACATGGGCAATGGCTGGTGCGTATTGAAGATATCGATCCTCCGCGCGAAGTTGTCGGCGCAGCCGATCGTATCCTGTCTGCATTAGAACACTATGGTCTCCACTGGGACGGCCAGGTCATCTATCAATCCCAACGTCACGAAGCTTACCGCGCCACGCTTGATTGGCTGCAACAGCAGGATCTCAGCTATTACTGCACCTGTACCCGCAGCCGTATTCAGCAGATCGGGGGGTTGTACGATGGTCATTGCCGCGACCTGCAGCCAGGCCCTGACGGTGCAGCAATCCGCCTGCGGCAATCAAACCCGGTGTATACCTTCCACGATCGGTTACAGGGGGAATTGCACGCCGATCCGGCCCTGGCACAGGAAGATTTCATTATCCGTCGCCGAGACGGCCTGTTTGCCTACAATCTGGCAGTCGTGATCGACGATCATTTCCAGGGAGTGACCGAAATCGTGCGCGGGGCCGATCTGATCGAGCCCACCGTGCGTCAGATTGCGCTGTATCAACAATTGCAGGCACCGGTCCCGGCCTATATCCATTTGCCACTGGCTCTGGGTCGCCACGGCATTAAACTGTCAAAGCAGAATCACGCGCCTGCATTACCCACAGGCGATCCGCGTCCGATACTGGTTGAAGCCCTGAAATTTCTGCACCAACCCTTACCAGAAAGCTGGCAAGATCTTGACCTGCCGTTATTATTGAGCTGGGCTGTACAACATTGGCAGTTGGAAACGGTGCCTCGTCAACAGGCAATCTACATAGGCCAGATCCCATGGATTTCAAGTGACAGCGAAGCGGTTAGTTCGATTATTCCAGGCGCGGATATCAAATAAGTGACCGGAAGAATGGCGTACGGCCAACACCGCTTCAGCGTGAAAGACCAAGGTGATAAAGCACAACGGCATTCTCAAAGCCGCCATGGTGAGCTATGATTAGCCGCTATTTTTTTGTTAGCGCCATTTTTATCCGTCACTATCGAGGTGTACCATTTTTACCCGAGTAGCCAATTTCTGCCGTAAGGTACTAATCCGCGATGACAAGTTGACCCGCGATGATGCGCCGGCCAGCGATAAAAACGAAGTCCGCGAAGAAAACGCGCACACCGAACAGTCGGCAACAATGTCACCGCGCCCTGCCGATAACGGCAAAGAGCGCTCTGCGCGCCGCCCGGCGGCGCGTAAACGCCCACCATTGCCAGCCGCAGAGGGAACGCGCTCAATGACTGTGATCCCACGCGAACAGCATTCGATCTCACGTAAAGACATCAGCGAAAACGCCTTAAAAGTGCTTTATCGCCTGAATAAGTCCGGCTATGAAGCCTATCTGGTCGGCGGTGGCGTACGCGATCTGCTGCTGGGTAAAAAACCGAAAGATTTCGATATTACGACCAATGCCACACCTGAACAGGTACGTAAATTGTTCCGTAACTGCCGCCTGGTTGGCCGCCGTTTCAGGCTGGCGCATGTGATGTTCGGGCCGGAAATCATCGAAGTTGCCACCTTCCGTGGCCATCACGAGCAGAATCAGGAATCTGACAAGAACTCATCACAGCAGGCGCAAAACGGTATGCTGCTGCGCGATAACATCTTCGGTTCGATCGAAGAAGATGCCCAACGCCGCGATTTCACCATCAACAGCCTGTATTACGGGGTCGCAGACTTTACTCTGCGAGACTACGTCGGTGGCCTGCGCGATCTGCAGCAGGGCGTAATCCGCCTGATTGGCGATCCGGAAACCCGTTACCGCGAAGATCCGGTGCGGATGCTGCGTGCGGTGCGCTTTGCCGCCAAGCTTGATATGACCTTAAGCGAAGAGACGGCAGAACCTATTCCACGTCTGGCCTCGCTGCTGCACGAAATTCCACCGGCTCGTCTGTTCGAGGAGTCATTGAAATTGCTGCAGGCAGGTTACGGTTATCAGACGTACCTGAAGCTGTGTGAATATCAACTGTTCCAGCCGCTGTTCCCATTAATTGCGCGCCACTTTACGCCAAATCATGACACGCCGATGGAACGCATTCTGGTGCAGGTACTGAAAAATACCGATTACCGCCTGCAAAATGATATGCGTGTCAATCCGGCGTTCCTGTTTGCCGTCATGCTGTGGTACCCACTGCTGGAACATGCGCAGAAACTGGCACAGGAAAGCGGGTTGGCCTATTACGATGCCTTTGCGCTGGCAATGAATGATGTGCTGGATGAAGAGTGCCGTTCACTGGCGATCCCCAAGCGAATCACTACACTTGTACGTGACATCTGGCAGTTGCAGCTACGCCTCTCCCGCCGTCAGGGCAAGCGTGCGCACAAGCTGATGGAACATCCTAAATTCCGTGCAGCGTATGATTTGCTGGCACTGCGTGCTGAAGTGGAAAACAATCCGGAAATGGTTCGCCTCGCTGAATGGTGGGATGAGTTCCAGGAGGCAACCCCTGCGCGCCAGAAAACCATGCTGAGCACGTTGGGCGAGGATCCGGCACCACGCCGGGCACGTCAGCGCCGCCCACGCCGCAAGACACCGCGTAAAGAAGGGGCATAATGATCCGCGTTTATATCGCGCTGGGGAGCAATCTGGCGCAGCCACTGCAACAGGTGAATACCGCGCTGGAGGCGTTGGATCATATCCCTCGCACTCATCTGATCGTTTGCTCGCCGTTATACCGCACAAAACCGCTGGGGCCGCAAAACCAGCCGGATTTCCTCAATGCGGTGGTGGCGTTGGATACCCAATTGCCACCAGAGCAATTGCTCGATCACACTCAGGCGATAGAACGCAATCAGGGCCGTGTGCGCAAAGACGAGCGCTGGGGCCCACGTACACTGGATCTGGATATCATGCTCTACGGTGACCGGGTGATTAATACCGAGCGTCTGACCGTGCCACATTACGGCCTGAAAGAGCGTGAATTCATGCTTTATCCACTCGCCGACATCGCACCGGACCTGGTGTTCCCAGACGGTGAACCCCTGGCTGACTGCCTGAAACGCGTGCCTAAAAATGGCATGGTGCTATGGCACCAGCCCAAATCCTGAAGCACGGTGTCCCTATAGTTGTACCGTCGCCGTAAATCCCCCCTCAGGCCGATTGGCAAAGCGCACCTGTAAACCGTGCAAGCTGGCAATTCGTTGTACAATGGAAAGCCCAAGTCCGCTTCCGGTCTGCTCTTGCCCCGGTGGGCGATAAAAGCGTTCCCCTAGCCTGGCCAGATGCGCCACTGAAACGCCAGGGCCGTCGTCTTCTACCTTCAGGTATCCTTGAGCAAGCGTCACCGTCACCGAACCGCCTGCAGGCGTGTAACGCACTGCATTATCCACCAGATTGCGCACCAGCAGCGATAACAGCAACTGTTGTCCTAAAAGTGGTGCGGGTATTCCTCGTTGTTCATAACGCAGTTGGATGCCTGCCCTATGCGCCTGACGATCCAATTCTGCCAAGGTCATCGGTACCAACTGGCACCAATCAACCGAGGTCAGATCGTTGAGATCGGAAAGTGAATCCAGCCGGGACAAAGTGAGCAGCTGATCCACCAGTCGCGTGGCCCGGTCGATGCCTAACGTCAGATTACTCACCGCATGTTCCCGCATTTGCGTGTCATCACCCGCCAGTTGCACGACTTCGGTCTGCACCCGCAGCGCGGCCAATGGGCTACGCAACTCATGGGCGGCATCGGAGGTAAAACGCCGCTCACGCACCAACAGGGTATTGATACGTATAAACAATGCATTGAGGGCATCCACCAACGGGCGGACTTCGGTAGGTACTTGCCGGGCATTAAGCGGTGTGGCGTCTTCTGGCGCACGCTGTCGCAAACCGGCGGCGACCTCGCGTAACGGCCTGAGTTCGCGCCCAACCATCAAGGCAATCAGCAACATCAGGATCGGTAACGTCACCAGCCAGGGCACCCATTGTCCGGTCACCATTCCCAACGCCATATCATGACGATAATCCCACTCCTGGCCGACAACAATGCGATAGCGCCCATCGGGGCTGGTCAGCCACAGTAATCGCCAACTGTCGCTGTCACCTTTACGTTTTCCGTCGGTAAACCCTTTCTGTTTGGCGTCAAACTGAAAGTCTTCCCCGTTTTCACCATCGTTAAGCAACATGCGGCCATCTCGGGAGAAGATAGCAAACGCCAGTGCGTCATCATCCTGCTTGCCACGCTTGCCGTGATGCAGCATTTTCTTGGTTTTTGGCAGGCTGCGCGCATCCTGATTGGCCAGCAGATCCCCCAGGTTAGTGGTTGCCAACCGTTTGGCAAACAGCATCTGTTGAGTATCAAAAACTTCATTGATCGTGTTGCGGGTGATCGTCCACGCCACCACGCTGGCGAAACACCAGGTAAGCAGAGCCAATACGCTGAAGATCAGTATCAACCGTAAACGTAAGCTCAAGCGCCTCACGGTTCATCTCCCAATGTGTAACCCACCCCATGTACCGTGCGGATAAAACCACTGCCCAGTTTGCGGCGCAAATGATGGATATGCACTTCAACTGTGTTACTGCTCACTTCATCATCCCAGGTATAGAGTTTTTCCTGAAGTACTGACCGCGCCAATACCCGGCCTTTGCTATGCAGAAACAGTTCTAATACCGCCAACTCACGCGGGGTCAGCGTGACGGGCTCGCCATTGCAGCTCACACTGCGTGATGCGGCATCAAACACGACATTACCGTGCACCAATTGAGGGGTCAGTTGACCATAACGACGGCGGATCAACGCTTGCAGGCGTGCCGCAACCTCTGTCAGTGCGAAAGGTTTGCACAGGTAGTCATCTGCCCCGCTCTGCAACCCGCTGACACGCTGCTCCAACGCATCACGCGCGGTGAGGATCAGTACCGGCACATCCTGTCCGGCCTGACGCCACTGGCGCAGCAGATCGAGCCCATCTAACCCCGGCAGACTGAGATCGAGGATCACTGCATCATAAGGCGCGCTTTCCAGTGCGTTCTTGCCGATGACACCATCGGTAAACCAGTCGAGGTTGAACCCCAACTTGGTCAATCCGGCCTTGATACCGTCACCGATCAGCTTGTCATCTTCAATCAACAGAATTCTCATACATCCACCTCCGAGCCTTGACTCTCCATTACATCACAGGGTTCTTAAGAACATCTTAACCATCATGATCGGTGCTACCCACCCCGGAAGGGTTACAGTAGAATGACAGCACTTTACCCCGTACCGCAGCCACAGGCTGCGCGGCTATATTCAGGAGAGGTTGTGATGAAACCCACCACCATCAGCCATTTACGCCAGTGGAAACAGGAGCAACGCAAGTTTGCTACCATCACCGCTTACGATGCCAGCTTTGCGCAGTTGTTTGAAGAGCAAGGCATTAAAGTACTGCTGGTCGGTGACTCGCTGGGAATGACACTGCAAGGGCACGACTCAACGCTACCCGTCACCGTTGCCGACGTGGCCTATCATACCCGCGCAGTGCGCCGTGGCGCACCAGCCTGCCTGTTGTTAGCTGACCTGCCCTTCATGAGCTATGCCACCCCCGAACAAGCCTGCCAGAGCGCAGCTGAGCTGATGCGTGCCGGCGCGAACATGGTCAAACTGGAAGGTGGCAGTTGGCTGTATGACACGGTGAAAATGCTCACAGAACGTGCCGTGCCGGTTTGTGGCCATCTGGGTCTCACACCACAATCCGTCAACGTATTCGGTGGCTATAAGGTGCAAGGACGCGATGAACTGGCGGCCAAGCAACTGCTGGAAGATGCCAAGAACCTGGAACTGGCAGGTATGCAACTGCTGGTACTGGAGTGCGTACCGACCGAGTTAGCCCGCAAGGTCACTGAGGCGTTGTCGATCCCGGTGATCGGCATCGGGGCCGGTAACGCTACCGATGGTCAGATACTGGTGATGCACGATGCTTTAGGGATCACCGGTGGTCATACCCCCAAATTTGCCAAGAACTTTTTGGCACAGAGTGGCGATATCCGCAGTGCCGTACAGCTGTATATCCGGGAAGTCGAACAAGGCCTCTATCCTGATGAAGAACACTCGTTCAGCTGAGTCATTGATGGTAAAAAAGAATCAATAAAATAATTCATCCCATAAATTTCTGGCTTTCATCTGAAAAATAATGGGACATCAAGGAGTTATGGAATGGTAATTATTGAAACCCTGCCACTGCTGCGCCAACAAATCCGCCGCTGGCGGCAAGACGGCAAGCGCATCGCACTGGTGCCCACCATGGGCAATCTGCATGAGGGTCATATGACGCTGGTCGAAGAAGCGCGCGCCCGTGCCGATGTGGTGGTAGTGAGCATTTTCGTTAACCCGATGCAATTCGAACGCCCGGACGACCTGGCTCGCTACCCGCGCACGCTACAGGAAGACTGTGAAAAGTTGAACCGCCGTAATGTCGATCTGATCTTTGCGCCGGCCCCTGCCGAAGTTTATCCCAAAGGATTGGAAGAGCAGACCAGCGTCGATGTTCCTGGTATATCAACCATGCTGGAGGGGGCCAGTCGCCCAGGGCACTTCCGCGGGGTTTCCACTATCGTCAGTAAGTTGTTTAATCTGGTTCAACCCGATCTGGCCTGCTTTGGTGAGAAGGATTACCAGCAGTTGGCGCTCATCCGCAAGATGGTCGCCGATATGGGGTATGACATCGAAATTGTTGGTGTCCCCACCGTACGGGCCAAAGATGGGCTGGCACTTAGCTCACGCAATGGTTACCTCACCGCCGAAGAACGCAAGATAGCGCCTCGGTTAAGCAAGATTATGAATGAATTGGCCGTACAGCTCAGTAATGGGGAACGCCACGTCGATGAGATGTTGGCACAAACCGCCGAGAAGCTAAAAGCCGCAGGCTTTACCCCGGATGAACTGTTTATCCGCGATGCAGAGACGTTGCAGCCGCTGGGTATCGAAAGCCGACGAGCCGTGGTGCTGATGGCCGCCTGGTTGGGTAAAGCCCGTCTGATCGATAACCAACAGGTTGATTTGACTCAATAGTTTATTTTTTGTACAGTTGTTGCCGTTTTTACCCGGTTGGCGATAGACTGATCGGGTTTATCGGTGACGATAAATATTGCAAGGAAGCAGTTCAACTTCAGCTGCCTGAAAAGGCCGATATTCAGTTAGGTAACGCTATGATACGTACTATGTTGCAAGGCAAGCTGCATCGGGTAAAAGTGACTCAGGCTGACTTGCATTACGAAGGTTCCTGCGCCATTGATCAGGATTTTCTGGAAGCGGCCGGGATCCTGGAATATGAAGCGATCGATATCTATAACGTTGACAACGGCCAGCGTTTCTCCACCTATGCCATCGCCGCTGAACGCGGTTCGCGCATTATCTCGGTCAATGGGGCGGCAGCCCGCTGTGCCTGCGTTGGCGACAAACTGATCATCTGTTCTTATGTGCAGATGAGCGACGCCGATGCCCGTCAGCTCCATCCTAAAGTCGCCTACTTCGAAGGTGACAACCATCTGCAACGCAAGGCGAAAGCCGTTCCCGTTCAGGTTGCCTGATGCCCCTCCCCCTCTCCCAAAGGGAGAGGGGACTGAATGTGCCACAGGCTAACGCCTGAACCTGACCGCAGCGCTGAACTGACTCCCTCTCCCCCAGACACGTGCCCATAAGATCCCTGGTCTGTAGCGTGGGAGAGGGTTGGCGTGAGGGGGGGATTGAGAGCCTTGGCTGACAAGCATTACGTCTTCAGCGCCCGTCTCCTCTCTATTCTGTTACCGTCACACCCGACAACGCACCAGGCTTGTTGGCTATCCGCTCCGCCATGGTGGGAATGGAATCGGTGCGCAGGATATACAGCCGTTTCAAGGTATACGGATTATCCCCCGGCTTGACTTTACCCTGCACCGTGGTGACCGCCATATGGAACCCGGCATCTTTGGCCGCCTGGATCGCATTCTGGTTATAACCACCGAAGGGATAGGAAAGGTACAGCACATGCGGATTAAACTGTTCCAGCGCCCGTCTGGAGTGCTCAAAATCAAATTCGATATTATGCAGTGAGCGGCTGAGCAGGATCGGCTGGCGGTTGGCATCGGTACGATGCAGGAAGTGAGTGTGAGATTGAATATCAAACACATCCTGGATGCTTTTCAGCTCAGAAATACTCATAAACTGCAGCGAATCCGGGTTCCATTTCTGCGGATGACGTTTGATACGTGAAGAAATGATAAACGCCGTGGCGCGAAAACCATAGGTTTTAAGCACCGGATAAGCATAGCGGTAGACCGATTTAAGCCCATCATCAAAAGTCAGCACCACCACTTTCCCCGGCAGGTTAATCTGATTGTTCAGATAGGCTTCCAGCTGATACATCGAGATCGTGTCATACCCCGTCTGTTTCAGGTAGGTCATCTGGTTGCTGAAAGCCACGTCGGAGGTCGTAGTTGAGGTATTACGAAAACGCTTATTTTCTTCGTTCTTCAGCAGATGATGGTACGTCAGCACCGGTATCCCGTTATCGATCTCGCAATCCAGCCCGCTGACAAATCCCAGACGCTCACCAATGTTGACTTCATACCAGGTGTTATTCAGCCGGTCTTTCAATTTACCCACAATCGGATAGCGTAGATTCTCTTCCAACACGCCAAAGACTTCGCTTTTATTGTCGGCAGCGGTGTAAACGTTGATGGAGCGCTGGGTGACCAGGTTCTGATTGGTCAGCGGTTTGTTCAGTTCCCCCAAATCGTCCTTCACCTTGCGAGACTTGCTGATGGCGCGGACATCGTCTTTATCAATAAAGCCAGTACCGTGGCCAAATTTAAACTCATAGTATTCCGCATCTGCCGGGAACACCTGAATCAGTTGCCCCCGCTTTACTTCTCCTACCGGAATGACATGTTCACCAATCAGCGAATAAATTTCGCTGTTACGCTGCGCTTCCATGTATTCGGCTTTGACAGCGCTGTCTTCTGACAGGAGATCCGCCTGCGACGCGGGTACCAGCAAAAACATCAAAATGCCGAGAAGCCCTGCCGCTATCTTGTGTTGAGGCTGCATGATTTATTCTGCTTAAGAGTACGTAATGAAAAAATGAAGAAAATGTGGAGCGCCAGCATAACACGATTTAAATCGTGAAGATAAAGGGGTTATCGCCGCTATTCCATAGATTTTTAGAGGGCATCTTTAAAGCTGCGGGTAATAGCACAGCAGCTCTAAAGACGCGGATATGGCAGATATCAATAAACCCCCTCTCCTGTCATAGAAAGGGGTACGACTATTAACTACGCAGGCCACGACCACGTTCGATCAGATACCAGGCCAAACCGTAGAACACCACGATAAAGGCGACCAATACCGCCATGGTCAACGCCAATGGTACATCGCTGATGCCGAGAAAACCGTAGCGGAAGCCACTGATCATATACACGATGGGGTTCAGTTTGGACACCGCCTGCCAGAATGGGGGGAGCAACGTCAGCGAGTAGAAGACCCCACCCAGATAGGTCAACGGCGTCAACACAAAGGTCGGGATCAGGCTGATATCGTCGAAAGTCGTGGCAAACACCGCATTGAGCAGCCCCCCGAGCGAGAACAGGATTGCCGTCAGCAGCAATGTCACCGCAATGACCCACCAGGCATGAACCTGCAGCGGGACGAAGAACAATGAGATAACCGTAACCAGAATACCGACACAGATACCACGCGCCACGCCGCCCCCCACATAGCCAGCAATCACCACATGGGTGGGTACTGGCGCCACCAGCAACTCTTCAATATTGCGCTGGAATTTGGCGCTGAAGAAGGAAGCCGCTACGTTGGCATAAGAGTTGGTGATCACCGCCATCATGATCAAGCCAGGAACGATAAACTGCATATAGTCAAAACCGTGCATCTCACCAATGCGCGAACCAATCAGGTTGCCAAAAATGATGAAATACAAGGTCATGGTGATTACCGGTGGCACCAGCGTCTGGATCCAGATGCGGGCAAAACGGTTAATCTCTTTGGCCCAGATGCTCTTCAAGGCCACCCAATACAAATGCATCATGCTTTATCTCCATCGCCGTTTACCAGATTGACAAACAGCTCTTCCAGCCGGTTAGCCTTGTTACGCATGCTCTGGACCTGGATCCCCTGCGCACTCAGTTGTGTGAACAGGCCATTCAGGCCTTGTTCACGCATCACTTCCACTTCCAGCGTGGAAGTATCGGTCAAACGGCTGTGATACCCTTCCAGCTTTGGCAACGGACTTTTGGCGGCCAGATCGAGAATGAAGGTTTCTGACTTCAGCTTCGCCAGTAATTCCTTCATTGAGGTGTTCTCTACCAGTTCACCGTGCTGAATAATGCCGATATTGCGGCACAGCATTTCCGCCTCTTCCAGATAGTGGGTCGTCAGAATGATGGTGGTACCTTGGGCGTTCAATTCTTTGAGGAATCCCCACATCGAGCGGCGCAGCTCAATATCCACCCCGGCGGTCGGTTCATCGAGGATCAGCAACTTGGGTTGATGCATCAAGGCACGGGCAATCATCAGACGGCGCTTCATCCCGCCGGAAAGCATACGCGCCCGTTCATTGCGCTTGCCCCAGAGATCGAGTTGGCTAAGGTACTTTTCAGCACGAGCCTGCGCTTCACGGCGCTCAACACCATAGTAACCGGCCTGATTGACCACAATCTGCATGACGGTTTCAAACGGGTTGAAGTTAAACTCCTGCGGCACCAGCCCAAGTTGACGCTTGGCGTTGACGATATCCTTATCGATATCATAGCCAAACACCCGCACAAGGCCTGAGGTCTTGTTGACCAGTGAACTGATAATACCGATAGTGGTTGATTTCCCGGCACCGTTTGGTCCCAGCAGAGCATAAAAATCCCCCGCTTCAACGTTCAGGTCGATGCCGCGCAGTGCCTTTACGCCACCGGCGTAGGTTTTCGTCAACTGCGCTATTTCCAGTGCATAATTCATAAGCGATGAGAGTACCTTGTGATGGAGTATGCTGCGTTGCTTGGTTACAAGGCAGTTTATCATCAACAGCCCAATGACTGAGTCGAATCCGTGCGCAAATCACCGTCGTCCTTCAAGCGCAGTCAACAACGCTGCAACGTGAAATACTCAGGATAACCATTTGATTCACGGTTCCGATTTCCAAATTGTGACGCTTGCCATATATTACATCAACGCAATCCGTTCGTTACAGGCCAATGACTGCCATGAAAGAAATAGAAAGGCTTATCGCCAATAACCAAGCTTGGTCGGCGAATATCAACCAGGAAGATCCCGGCTTTTTTGAACGTTTAGCTCAAGCACAAAAACCACGCTTCTTATGGATAGGCTGCTCTGACAGCCGAGTCCCCGCCGAACGCCTGACCGGGCTTGAACCGGGTGAACTGTTCGTTCATCGCAACGTGGCAAACCTGGTGATCCATACCGATCTGAACTGCCTGTCCGTGGTGCAATATGCCGTCGACGTGCTGGAAGTTGAGCATATCATCATCTGTGGCCACCTAGGTTGCGGTGGTGTAGAAGCAGCAGTAGAAAACCCGGAGTTGGGGCTGATCAACAACTGGCTGCTGCACATTCGCGATCTGTGGTACAAACACAGCTCGCTGCTGGGAGAACTGGAACCGGAACAACGGCTGGATGTGCTCTGTGAGATCAATGTGATTGAACAGGTTTACAACCTGGGCCATTCCACCATCATGCAATCCGCCTGGAAACGCGGGCAGAAAGTGATGATCCACGGCTGGGTATACGGGATCCAGGATGGACGTTTACACGATCTGGAAGTAGCAGCCACCAGCCGTGAAAGTCTGGAAATGGGTTACCGCAAAGCGATCGCCAAACTTAAACAGGAAAAAGAGTCTTTCTAGCACCTTATCGGGGTCCAGCAAGGCTGAACCCCATGCGGCTTAGTCGTCCAACAACACGACTTTGCCGATGTAAGGCAGATGGCGATAGCGCTGAGCATAATCGATACCATAGCCCACCACGAATTCGTCCGGGATTGAGAATCCGACGTATTCCACCGGGACGTCCACTTCACGGCGCTCAGGTTTATCCAACAGCGTACAAATCGCCAGGGATTTCGGCCCACGCAGTGCCAGGATCTCACGCACCTTATTCAAGGTGTTACCGGAATCGATGATGTCTTCAACGATCAACACGTCTTTCCCACGGATATCTTCATCCAGATCTTTGAGGATCTTCACATCACGGGTGGTAGACATACCGCTGCCGTAGCTGGAAGCCGTCATAAAGTCTACTTCATGCGACACTTCAATGGTGCGGCACAAATCGGCCATAAACATGAAAGATCCACGCAGCAGCCCGACCAACACCATATCACTGCCGCTGTCGCGGTAATGTTCGGTGATCTGGCGGCCAAGCTCGGCGATACGGGTCTTAACTTCCTGCTCGGAAATCATTACTTCTACAGTGTGCTTCATAGTTTTCAGGTCAGTTGCCGGAAGAAGGGCGCAGAGTTTAGCATAGCTGGCAGGCGGTGGCGACGCGAGCGCGTCCTCACTGTTTCTTTGCCCCTTTTTGTAACCACAAACTTTATACCCTATGGATTTCAAGTTGCAGCCAGGCGACAAGCTTGCTCATCCCCAGAAGCTTACTTTTGTAAGTGACTGGGGTGACAAATCTGTCGGGATCAGATTTGAACGCTGCTTGCAGCGGCCCTTTAGGGCTAGGCCCACGGATGGGCCTAGTAATCAAGTGCAGGTAACAACGCTGCAGCTTAAAATACGACGGGGATATCAACCGGTCACGGTAAAGCCCAACATCATTCCTGTATCTTCGTGCTCCAGCAGATGGCAATGCGCCATATAGGCCTGCTCTGCACTGGCAAGATGATTGAAGCGTACCAGCACCTCACTGCGCTGGCCTTCGACCAGCACCGTATCTTTCCAGCCAGCACGGTGCGCCACCGGGGGCTTACCATTCTCTGAAAGAATACGGAACTGGGCACCGTGAATGTGGAACGGATGCAGCATCATGTCGCCTTCACCGGAAATGGTCCACTTCTCGTATTGGCCCCGCTTGACGTCGAACATCGGCTTGGCCATATCGAAAGCTTTACCGTTAATGGTATTACCGTGGCTGAAATCAAACGGCTTGCTGCCATGATCCATCTTACTGTGATCCATCGCAGGCATACTGCCGTGATCCATCCCCTTCATCTCACCATGATCCATACCAGCCATGCTGTTAGCCGCACTGCCGTGATCCATGCTCATGCCCGCCATCGCCTGATGACCGTAGCGATCCATCAAAGCCTGCATACCCAACATATCGAGTTTAGGATCCATCATCAGCTGCAACCAGCGTTCCTTTACCCCGGCCAGCGATGGCAAAACAGGGAGTTTCACCAGGCTGTCCGGCATCGATTTCACGCCATGCTCCAGCGAAGGCTGGATATGCAATACCGGCAATGGCTGGTCGAACGGGGCCAACGTCATGCCCATCTGCTTCACCGGCAGGGTAACAATATCAAAAGGCTTACCATCAGAGGCATCAACCAGTACCTCAAAGCGTTCGCCCATCAGCAACGGTAATTCAGTCAGTTTTACCGGTTCGCCAAGGAATCCACCGTCACTGGCAATCACATATAAAGGCCGATTATCGCTGGCAGCCAGGTTGAGCGAACGGGCGTTACAGCCGTTCAAGAAGCGCAGACGCAGCCAACCGCGCGGTGCAATATGCTGTGGATAGGTTGCGCCGTTGGTAAACATCCGGTCGCCAAACCAGCCGACAGCCGCACTCATGATGTCCAACTGATATTCAATCTGGCCATCTTTACCCAGGCGTTTATCCTGCAGGATCACAGGGAAATCGTCTTTACCCCAGGTTTTCGGCAACGGCAATTGACGGCTCTCGTCATCCTCCAGCAACACCAGCCCTCCTAACCCCATCATCACCTGCTGGCCCGTTTTGCCGTGGGTATGCGGGTGGAACCAGCAGGTTGCCGCCGGTTGCTCTACGGTGAAACTCACGGTTCGCGTGGCACCCGGCTGGATCAAGGCATGCGGGCCCCCATCAACATCACCGGGGATTTCCAACCCGTGCCAATGCACCGTGCTGGCTTCAGGCAGTGTATTGCGGATATCCACGGTCACTGACTTGCCACGTTGCAGACGTACTGCCGGGCCAAGTAACCCGCCGTTGATCCCCCAGGTTTTGGTGGCCATATTGGGTAACCAGTTCATCTCACCAGTTTGCAGCGCCAGTGCAATCTTTCCCTGTGCGTCTGGCGTCAATATGGCTGGGATCGGTAAAGCTGGCCGATCGGCCGCCCAGGCGGCACGGCTCCATAATGGTAAAGCACTTGCTGCCCCCAATGCGGCGGTCAATTTAATAAAATCACGGCGTAACATCGCTGACTCCCTTTTCTCAGTGATTGATAGCTTAAGCGTCGCAGCCTAAACCCTCCCCTTGGAGGAAGGTCAAGCGTTTACTCTTAAAAGGGTTAAGACCGTGTAATAAATTTGGTGCCTTTACAGACAAGTGTGGTAACGTCGAAGAATATTGAACAGGTCTATTTCCATGATGAAAAAAACAACGTTATTGATGCTGTTGCTCTCTATGCTCGGCTTTTCCAATACCAGCCTGGCGCTGAATGAATCTGAAGCGGAAGATCTGGCCGATCTGACCGCGGTATTTGTCTACCTCAAGAATGACTGCGGTTACAACGATTTACCGAACACGCAAATCAAACGCGCCATTGTCTATTTTGCCCAGCAGAACCGCTGGGATTTGACCAATTACAATAGTTTTAATATGAAGGCACTCGGTGAAGACAGTTATCGCGATCTCAGCGGCATTGCCATCCCTACCCCAAATAAATGCAAATCTCTGGCACGTGATTCATTAAGCCTGCTGGCTTACGCAAACTAACCTCCCCCATCCGCCAACTCCGCCTTTTATCAACCGGCAGAGTTGGCCATGAGCCATCAACATGCAGGCCAACAATGCTGTAACTTTCAGCAACGAGGGTTTATGATGTTGCGCCTATTTTTCATGGCTGTTATTACGGAGTAACCCGCACATGACCCAGAAAGATTTTTGGTATGAAACGCTGCATGCCAACTTTGGCCAGTATTTTTCGGTAGAGAACGTGCTTTACCGTGAAAAGACCGAGCATCAGGATCTGGTGATCTTCGAAAACCCGGTAATGGGCCGCGTGATGGCTCTCGACGGCGTGGTGCAAACTACCGAGCGTGATGAGTTTATCTATCACGAAATGATGGCTCACGTGCCAATATTAGCGCACGGCCAGGCTAAAAAGGTGTTGATCATTGGCGGCGGCGACGGCGGTATGCTGCGTGAAGTGAGCCGTCATCACGGCGTTGAGCAGATCACCATGGTGGAAATCGACGCAGGCGTGGTGGAATTCTGCCGCCAATATCTGCCCAACCACAACGCCGGTTCCTATGACGATCCCCGTTTCAAACTGGTGATTGATGATGGCGTCAACTTTGTTAATCAGACCGATGACAAATTCGACGTGATTATTTCCGACTGTACCGATCCTATCGGCCCCGGTGAAAGCCTGTTTACCTCTGCCTTCTATGAAGGTTGCGCACGCTGCCTGAACGAAGGTGGCATCTTTGTGGCACAGAACGGCGTCTGCTTCCTGCAACAGGACGAGGCGGTCAACAGCCATACCAGGCTCAGCCAATACTTTAACGATGTCAGCTTCTACCAGGCTGCTATTCCGACCTATTATGGCGGCATCATGACGTTTGCCTGGGCCAGCCAGGATCCGGCACTGCGTCAACTTGATGTGGCCACGCTGCAACAACGCTTTCATCAAAGTGGCTTAGACTGCCGCTACTATAATCCGGCAATTCATGCTGGCAGCTTTGCTCTGCCACAGTATTTGCTCAATGCCCTGAACGTTTCACGTTAAGCGAGAAGATATACCCTATGGATTTCATGTTGGCCGCTCTTGGGCCTCACAGCACTCACTACGGCGCAGCCAGGTGGCAACGTGAAAAACGACGGGTTAAAGGAGGTGAACCAATTGCACAAGCTTAAACTGCACGGCTTCAACAACCTGACCAAAAGCCTGAGTTTTTGTATTTATGATATTTGTTACGCCAAAACCGCAGACGATCGCGATGGCTATATCGCCTATATTGACGAACAATACAATGCCAACCGCCTGACTGAGATCCTCAGTGAAACCTGTTCGATCATTGGCGCCAATATTCTCAACATCGCCCGTCAGGATTACGATCCCCAAGGCGCCAGCGTCACCATTCTGGTGAGCGAAGAACCGGTCGATCCGAAAGACGTGGATACCTCCGAGCATCCTGGCCCACTGCCAAATACCGTGGTTGCCCACCTGGATAAAAGCCATATCTGTGTTCACACCTATCCGGAAAGCCATCCCGAAGGCGGTCTGTGTACCTTCCGTGCCGATATTGAAGTCTCAACCTGCGGCGTGATTTCGCCACTCAAAGCGCTGAACTATCTGATCCATCAGTTGGAATCCGATATCGTCACCATGGATTATCGCGTGCGCGGCTTTACCCGCGACGTGAACGGCGTGAAGCATTACATCGACCATGAGATCAATTCGATCCAGAATTTTATGTCTGAGGACATGAAAGCGCTGTACCACATGATGGATGTAAACGTGTATCAGGAGAACATCTTCCACACCAAGATGCTGCTGAAGGATTTTGACCTGAAACACTACTTGTTCAACGCCAAACCGGAAGAGTTAAGCGAGACTGAACGGAAAAGGATCACCGATCTGCTGTGGAAAGAGATGCAGGAGATCTACTACGGCCGCAACATTCCACCGCTGTAAGTACAGGGGCAGCCAAGGCTGCCCCACTGTTTTATCGCATACTCTCATTGATGGTGCTTTTAGCCGTCAGGCTCGGGGCGTTAACATCGTGAATATGCTCGCGTGTCAGGCGATACACTACTGGGCTGAGCAGCGCCAGGGCAATCAGGTTGGGGATCGCCATCATCGCATTAAGTGTATCCGCCAATAACCAGACGAACTCAAGCGACTGTGTTGCACCAATGGGCAAAGCGATAATCCAGGCAATGCGGAAAGGCACGATCATTTTGGGCCCAAAGAGATACTGAATGCACTTTTCACCATAAAAGCTCCAACCAAGAATGGTGGTAAAGGCAAAGATGGCCAATGCGACGGCAACAATATAATTGCCCCCCGGCAACACCGATGAGAACGCGGACGAGGTCAGCGTTGCCCCCGTTTCGCCGCTGAGCCATTTGCCACTGATAATGATGGTCAGGCCGGTCACGGAACAAACAATGATGGTATCAATAAACGTGCCCAACATGGCGATCAGCCCTTGGCGAATCGGGTTTTGCGTTTTCGCCGCCGCATGCGCAATGGGGGCACTCCCCAAGCCTGCTTCGTTGGAAAACACCCCACGCGCCACGCCAAAGCGGATTGCCGCCCACACCGCTGCACCGGCAAAGCCGCCTTGCGCTGCCACTGGCGTAAATGCGGAAGTGATGATTAGCGAAAAAGCCGCGGGGATTTCAGTAACGTTCATTCCCAACACGATGATCCCGGCGCCAAAGTAGCCCACCGTCATCAACGGCACCAGCTTCCCTGCAACATCAGCAATACGTTTAATCCCACCGATCAGCACCGCGCCAACCAACACTACCAGCACCGCAGCCGTTACCGTATTGGAGATGCCAAAGTTACTGTTCAAGGCATCGGCAATCGAATTGGCCTGTACGGTATTGCCAATACCAAAACCGGCAATGCTGCCGAAAAAGGCAAACAGCGTTCCCAGCCACATCCAGTTTTTACCTAAGCCATGCTTGATATAGTACATCGGGCCGCCGACAAAATGCCCACGCGAGTCTACCTCACGGAAACGCACGGCGAGTACCGCCTCAGAATATTTGGTGGCCATTCCCACTAATGCGGTGATCCACATCCAGAACAGCGCGCCAGGACCACCGAGGACCACTGCCGTTGCGACTCCGGCAATATTACCAGTACCGATCGTCGCGGATAAGGCGGTCATTAACGCGTTGAAAGGTGAAATCTGCCCGTCACCCTTATGATGATTACGCTCGAAGAGTAATTTGAAACCGGTGCCTAAACGGCGAATGGGTAAAAAAGACAGCCTTATTTGCAGAAAAATACCGATACCCAGAATACCGATGAGCATCGGAACCCCCCAAACCACACCGTTAATGGCTGACAGCCATCCGATCACTAAATCCATCCTTCCCCCTTTCTGTGTCATCTCTCAATGAAAGTTACACTTGTTAACGATATGTAACTTAAAATGATAAGAGATACAAAATAAATTCGCGCTTAATCAGGGGTTCATCACGTTGTTCAACCGAACAATGTGAGGGTAGAAGTAAAATGAATGTTATCCGGAATGTGCATGGGTGACGCAAATGGGCTCAACTACGCCAGGCATAATTGGCCAGGCAACTGCGCTAATTGCCGTTGTACTTCTGCTGGCAATGCACTGTCGGTAACGATGTCGGTCAAACTGGCTAGCGGCGCGACGCAGAACAGCGAATAAGCGCCATATTTGCTGCTATCCGCCAGCAACACCCGCTGGCGGGCATTGGCGATCAGATCCTGCTTCAAACCCGCTTTCTCTTCGGTGGGGGTAGTAATGCCTTTCTCAATACTCCACGAGTTGCAGCTGACAAAAGCGATATCCGGGTAAATGCCCCGCAACAGCCTGCGGCCATGATCGCCGATGCAGGACTGACTACTGTCATCAATCCGGCCACCGATAATGGTCACTTCTATCTGTTTGAACCCAGATAAAAACAGTGCGATATGCAAATCGGCGGTGATCACCCGTAACGGAAGATGGGTTAAATGTCTCGCCAACTCCAGCATCGTGGTGCCTGCATCCAACACGACCGCATCCCCGGCTTTAACCATGGAGACCGCACGCAGAGCGATAGCCCTCTTTTCCTGAGGATGGCGCAATTGCTTCTCGTTGGTGGTGGGTTGTGCAGGGATAAAACGGTTGAGCGCCACGCCGCCATGGCTGCGATTGATGATCCCCTGCTCATCGAGCTTGATCAGATCACGCCGGATGGTGGCAGGAGAGGCATCGATAGCGCTGACCAGTTGCTCAACAGTGACCAGATTATGGGCTTTCAGGTATTCCAGAATCTGGTCCTGGCGACTTTGTGGCTTCATAACATCCGCTGAATCACGCCAACTGAGTGGCTAATTTAATCGAGATTGCCATGCTCTCAGACTTGGCTTTACCTGTCCAGGCAATATCAAATGCGGTACCGTGGTCAGCCGAGGTGCGGATGAACGGCAAGCCTGCCGTGATGTTAACCCCGTCATAAAAGCCCAGCAGTTTCAGGGGGATATGTCCCTGATCGTGATACATGGCGACCACCATATCGTATTGCCCCTCATAGGCTTGCAGAAACACGGTATCCGGCGGGCAGGGGCCCGTTACATCAATGCCACGTTGCCTCGCAGCAGCAATAGCCGGGCTGACAATCTGGATCTCCTCATCGCCGAACAAGCCATTTTCGCCCGCATGTGGGTTGACACCGGCCACCGCAATCCTTGGCTGCTTAAAGCCAACACGTTTAAGGAAGGTATCCGCCATCGCCACCACCGTTTCAATCCGCTCAGCATTCAGCGTATCAAGGAACTTGCGCAGAGCGATATGGGTAGACACATGGATCACTTTCAATTTATCGGTATACAGTACCATCGCGTAATCCCGGCTGTGGGTGAGCTTCGCCAACAGTTCGGTATGGCCTGGGTACAGATGGCCTGCCAAATGCAATGCTTCTTTGTTTAACGGTGCAGTAGCGATGGCCATAACCTCACCCGCCATGGCCAGTTCGGTAGCACGCTTTACGCACCGGTACGCCAGATCGCCCGCCTGAGCCTGTACTTTCCCGGGTATCAGCGCTGCGGGATCTGTTAGCGGTTCATCAATGACGTTAATAATACCGGGCGCAAAACGTGCCTGCGAAACCTGCAGAATCGGTTTCAACTCCACTTTTGGCGTGATCGCCAATGACTGGATACGTTGCAACGTTTGCAGACAGCCCACCACCACTGCAGGTTTCCCCGCCAACTCACCTTCCGACAAGGCCTTGATGATAATCTCTGGCCCAATGCCTGCCGGATCGCCCATGGTGACTGCAATCGTGTTATTTGCCACTGTACATCTCCTCAATAAAATAAAGTGCATCACGCAGGGTAGACGTACCACCAAATCCACCCGCCTTGGTGATCACTGGCAGATCGTCTATCTCGCTGTTAACGAAAGTACCGCAAGGCACACAAGGAACCACTTCACTGGTAATACGGTAACCCTCGGCCCCTAACGCTCTGGCAACGGCAATCGCGATGTCTCCGCCGGTCAGAAATAGCCCGCCAATTTGTGCCTGATTAATGATCGCCAACGTCATCAGGCCTAATGTCTGGCTGATCTTGTCCCCCAACTGTTGGCGTGAGAGAGCATATTTTTCGCACAGCGTATCGATCATCAGACGGGCATCGGCATCTTTGCTGGTGCGCAATACGCAATGCTGCCTGTCGCGCAGCACGCTCACCGCCTGGCGAGTGATTTCATCCACGACGGCCTGACTGTCCGGCTGCAATAGCCCTTCGACGTCAATATCCAGAATGCCAAGCGCTTTTTCTTCTGCCGCAAAAATAATCTGTTGCCGGGTAGCTTCACTCATCGAACCGGCCACCACCAAGACAGGCAATCTTTGCCGCGCCGTGAGATAACAGCTGGCAGGCAGAGCATTCGCAAGCCCAGCGGCCCCGACCAGTAAACAGCGGGAGCCAAGTTGCATGATTGCCTGCGCGAGCAGCGCCAGATCGCCATCGCTTTCTGCATCCACAACCACAATCGCGGGCCCAGCCTGGCTCAAGCGTTGCAGCTGCGTCACCAGCAGATCGCTGCGCACCACCTGTAAACCCAGCTCATGAATGGGATAGGCCGTCTGTAGCCCAATCAAGGTCTTGATATGTGAGGAAACGATCGGCGTCTTCGGGTCACTGGCAAACTCTGTCTCCGCTAACGGCAGGCCATGAACCCGGCATTCCCCCTTCAACGTTACCCGGCCTGCAGCAGGAATAGCGGCAGCGACAATAGCCAATTGCACCCCACTGGCCACTATTGCCGCCTCAATTTCCGCGCCAACGTTGCCACGGAAAGTCGAGTCGATTTTTTTATAAACCAGCGGCGGCGTATCACTTTGACAGTAAGGCTGTAACGCCTCTATCACTTTGCTCCTGGCCAAAGCGGCAGGCAGTGCCCGGCTTTCCGTGTTGATGACCAGAACATCGCTGCGATGCGTGGACTGAGGCAGAGCGTCGAGGACAACGTCAGTACGCGCGCCCTTTTTTGCCAGTTGCACACCTGTATCATTGGCACCGGTAAAATCATCGGCAATGACAATCATCTTCACGCTACATCCTCCATTGCCGCATTTCTTGCTGCGTTACGCTTCGCCACCCAAGAACTGAGTATCGGGGTCAGAATGGCAGTGGTGATCACCGAAGCGGCGATCAACGGCGCGGCAGCTGCTGCCACACTGGCCAATGCAGGATCCGCCTGGGCAATCGCCAGCGGTGTCGCTACCGCATTACCTGCCGTACTTGATGCCGCTGCACCAGCAATCCCCGAGCCTCCCACCAAGCGGTCGGCACGGATATTAAAGAAACCACCCACAAAAGTGGTCAATACACCAAGCAGGATCCCGGCAAGCCCACCTTGCAGCAGCATTTCCAGGTTGATTCCGGCCCCCAGCGCAAACGCAAAGAATGGGATCAGGATCGGGCCACCCTTGGTAAGGAAATCACGCATCTGATGATCCAGATTGCCCAGCAACATCCCCACCAGCAGTGGGATCAAGACCGCGACCAACGCCATGATCGGTATATTCGCCATGCCCGCTGCACCCAGTGCAATCATGGTGAAAAATGGCCCGTCATTCAGTGACAGAATTGAAATAGCGCCCACATCCCGCTCATTACCAAACTCACCGACCAGCGCAGCATACAAACCGCCGTTCGAGTTACTCATGGCAGCGATGATCGCCACACCGGTCAGGCCGAAAATACCTTCCGCACCAAACAGATGTTCAACGCCCAATCCCAAGGCCATGGCAACCAGCAGTTTGGTCAAGGTGATGGTACCGCCTTGTAACAGGGCCTGTGGGGCCGCCTTGAAGCTGATGCCTGCCCCCATACACAGTAAGAAAGCCCCAATCAACGGCGCTGCACCGTTTTTGAATAAGGCGGTGGTGAAACCGCCAATGTCCAGCGCCTGCGGAGCAAAGGTGTTAATCATCGCCCCCAGCACCAGTGGGACCACCATCATTCCCCCCGGAATCTTCTCTATTGCCGCCTTAATGTTCATCTCGCCCTCGTTATTTTTGATTTATTTTAATCACAATGATTGTATTGAATCAAAATGATTAAAAACAAGCGCTAGATCGCAGATTAATGAATCAAAAATGCGATCATTTGATTAAATTTAATCAAAAATAAATCATGCTACGCGGGAGGTTGAAAAAGGTGGCCCATCAAGAGCCACCTCCTTGAAATGTGGGTAAATCAGTAGTTGAGCATAAAAGAACGATAGGCCTTTAGCACTGCCAGGAAGTCCTCCACGCCACAAAATGAGAGGCTCTCTTCATCGTAATAGTTCATCCCCTCTTCTATCTCGTCGCCCTCAAACTCCAGTTGATTAGCGCGGATCATGACTTCCTCGCCATCCATCAGCAACGTATATTCATGGCCTTCCAACAGCCACTGGCGTTCACTGCCTTTGACCTCTGCCGCACCGGCCTCAATGCGGTCCAGCAAATTGAAATCACCTTTGATTTCTTCATTGATCCAATGGCCGATGACCTCATGCCCCATCGAAAATCTGACTATCACCTGGCCGGTTACGTCGCGCAGAAATTCGTAATCCATAGCATGCCCTCCTGAGCCTTTTTTATTAGTGTAACGCTTAATTCGCGACTATCTCAGTGAGCGATCGCAAAGTTGATCATTAAGCCCAAGAAACCGCGGCGCAATATAACGCTTCCGCTCCCGGCTTGGAAAGGCTCTCCGTGCCTGCTATCGCTTGGCGATTCTTGTTATCATGGCGGTTCCTTGCCATAACCGACCAAAAACCCATGATCGACAGCGAAATCACCCTTAAAAAACTGGAAATCTTTCTGGCGTTTATGGAGAAGGAAAACATCGGCAGAGCCGCCGAGCAACTGGGTTTGAGTAGCGTCAGCGTGCACCGCGCGCTACACACCCTAGAAGAAGGCTTTCGCTGCCCGCTGTTTATTCATAAAGGACGTAACCTGCTGCCGTTACCCGCAGCACTGACGCTGGCGGAATACGCACGCGATATCGTGGATCTGACCTACAAGGGTATTGAAGAGACACGGCTGAAGGCTGGGTTTGGGCAGCAACGCATGCGCATCGGCACCCTCTATTCGCTCACGTTGGAAACCATCCCGCGTTTGATCATGGGCTTGAAACTGCGCCGCCCGGCCATGGAGATCAGCCTGACGATGAGTTCGAATGAAGATCTGCTGGCTCAGTTGGAAAACCAATTATTGGATGCCATTCTGATTTCGGTTTCAGACAGTCAGATCGATCCACAACGTTTCGAAATCGTGCCGCTGTTTGAGGATGATATCTTTCTGGCCGCCCCGGCAGCCTCAACGTTAAACTGTGAGGGTACGGCAGATCTGCAAGACTTCCGCAGCCAGAAATTTGTCTCCCTCACCGAGGGCTTTGCCACCTATCACGGCTTTAGTGAAGCATTTCAGATTGCCGGTTTTGAGCCAGAAATCGTAACGCGTGTGAACGATATTTTCTCAATGCTCAGCCTGGTACAGGCCGGTGTGGGCTATACGCTGGTGCCAGGAAGAATGAAAAAGATGTATGAACATTCGTTGAAATTGCTGCCGTTGTGCGAACAATATCAGATGCGCCAAATCATCGCGCTGGTGTTCAACCGCAATCAGCAGCAGGATCCGAACCTGTTGGCGTTAACAGCAGAAGGCCGTATGTATGCGCGCGGAGAAGGCCCGGTTTAACCCCGCAGGTATTTAGAACCGGTGCCAATAGGCGTAATTATTGCAGGCCGTTTACACTCGGACAGTACGCACCAACCGGAGTGTACATTCAGTATGAACGCCACCCTGGTTAAAAATGGCAAATAAGACAGCCTATTGGGATTGGTACTTCGCCACAATGCCGCACACCGCTTTCAACCCCAATTGGCAACGGGATAACGCTTCCCCCTGCTCCATCACTTTTCTGGTCAACCCGGTCAGCACCGATCCCGGTGGCATTTCTATTGCCAGGCGGACATCCCGTTCATAGGCCGCCACCATCGCCTCATGCCAACGCACGGTGTGCGCCATATTAAAAGCCAGGTCGTCGGCAATCTTCTCTGGCTGCCACAACACCCGTCCGGTACTGCCGCTAAGATAGGCAATCTGTGGCCGCTTGATCGCCACCTGTTGCATTGCCTGCGCCAGCTTCTCGGCCGGTTGTGCCAGCAACGCACAATGGGAAGGCACGCTTACCGCCAAACGCTGCGCTTTTGCCGCACCTGCGTCTTTTGCCAGGGCCATCACCTGCGCCATGGCGGCCTCGTTGCCAGCGATCACCAATTGATCCTCCGCATTGATATTCGCCAGGTACACCGGCAACGCAGCACTGTTCACTTGAGCAATCAGCATTTCCACTTTTTTCAGTGATAAGCCGACAATCGCGGCTAATCCATATCCTGACGGGTAAGCATCCTCCATTAGCTGGCCGCGCAACGCCACCAGCCGGACAGCATCAGGAAACGCCAGCGCACCGGCGATCACCGCCGCAGGAAAAGCGCCAATGGATAACCCACTGACAAAATCAGCCGCAACGCCCTGCTGTTGCAATTCTCGCGCATAGGCCACACCGGCTATCAGCAGGCACAACTGCACCGCTCGGGTTTTCTGCAAGGCCACAGCGCTATCCAGTTCCAGAACATCCTGCTCTAGCACCGCGCAGGCCTCGGTTAACAAGTGTTGGGTGATAGCGTTGGTGGGCAGTTGGTGCAACATCTGTGGCACCTGTGGCCCTTGGCCGGGAAAGGTTAATAATATTTTCATCACTGCTCCTGAGAGACTGCCCAAGGATCCATCGTCAGCAACGGGCCGCTAGCGGTTTTCAGCATCGCCCGCCCATCCCGTAACCATTCACTCAACGCGAAGCCGCCGAGCGGCGTTTCTATCTGGGCATCGGCACGGCAGGGTAGCACCTGTAACCATTGCGCCACCTGCTGCAAGTCGTCATAACTGGCTGGTTGCGGGCAGCGAACCAGCAGATCCAGATCGCTTGCAGCATGCATGACCGGAATTTCGGTCGCCAGCGCATAGCCACAACTGCCGGTGACACCCCAACGCCATGTCCATGGCCGCTGGGCCAGCATAATCAATGCCAGCAACGGAGGTTGGGAAACAAAGGTCGAATGCAGTAGCGCCAACGGATCGCTGACCAATGACTCCGGGGTCACCACACGCCGAATAGCCGCTTCGTCAACCCAGGCCGCCGCCCGCTGGCAGCGCTTCATCCCCCGAATACCCACCGGGATCCGCCCCCCCTGCTGGATATCACGCCGCACGACTAACGGCAATGAGGTGCGCCATTGCTGGAAAACCCACTCAGGCAAGGTCTCGTTGGCGGTCAGTGCGGAATCGTCTTTAATCCAAATCAGGTCATGCGGGCGGATCATCGTTTTCTCCGGTTAGATCCCTGCGGTCAGGGTAATAAACAGCGGCAAGGTAATAATGCACAGCACCGAGCTGATCAGTAATGTGGCCTCGGCATCTGGCGACTGCACACCAAAACGGTTGCCGAATACGACCCCAAAGAAGCCAGCGGAAAGCGCGATCATCAAGATTGCGGTGATTGCCACGCTGCCGTGCAGCCCCAATGCCAGCACCAAGCCCCAGGCGATAAACGGTTGGATCAGCAGCTTGGTCACGCTCGACAGGATCACCGGGCCATTAATCTGCAGTTTACGGGCAGACAAGATCACCCCGGTCAAGAATAGCGCCGTCGCCGTTGCGGATAAACCCAGCGGTTTGATCGCAGCCAGCACTATTTCAGGCATTCGGATCCCCACCGCAGACAGCACAACCCCCAGCAACGGCCCCCAAACAATAGGTTTTTTCACCGAGCGCCACATCAACACCGGCAACATACTGAGGGTCGAACCATGAACCGCACCGGCTGAACGCGCTTTTTCACGCTCCAGAATCAGCAAGCAGAAGGGGGTCATCAACACCGAACCGCAGGCGATAGCCACCGCGACAGACAACGAGGTTCCCGGTGTTTCCCCCAGCACGCTACCCAGAATGGGCAGGCCGAGCGCAGCATAGTTAGGCAACGCGACGGTGAGCGTCAGTACCGCCGCATCCTGCGGGGATTTATGGAAGATCCCGGTACAGGTGAAATAGATTGCCGCATAGACAATCCACATTGCCAACACTAACACGACAATCAACGGCGACTGCTGGACGATCCCCGCCCAAGGCGTTTGCACGGTGGCGCCAAACAGGGCGGCGGGCAGAGCAAAGTCCATCACGAAAATATTGAGTAGAGAGACATTTTGGTTATCAACCATTTTTGCCTTCCCGGCAAAAAAGCCCAGCAGCATAATGACAAAAATCGGCGCTAAGGCATGAATAATTACATATGTCATAAATCACCTGTTAAAAAGAAAAAATCAGTCAGATCAGGTGCGATGGTGTGTCTTATATTTTTCTATACCCTATGGATTTCAACATGCAGCTAACAACGCTGTAGTGTGAAAGACAACGGGTATATGCAGATGAATCATGCACCGGGCCGAAGCGCGTAATCCTATTACGCGCCCTCCCGGCGGGTTATAACGGGTTCCTGAACTCTGACGTAAAAGCAGATCTAAGCGGCACTACCACTCAGCACGCATACGCTCACGTACCAATGAAGAACTATGGCGGTTATCCGCTCCCAGACGGTTACTTAGAGCTACGCCTTCGCGGCGCGTTTTGGTTATCGCCTGAACGACGGATTGACGTACCTGATTGAGCTCCTGCTCACTGGCCTGCAACGGATCGCGAATATCCAGCAACGCCTCGAGCAGCCCCAACGAACTGTAATGGCCGATGTCATAGGCCATCGGTGGGATGGTCGCTGCCAGCTTTTCCAATGACGCTACGGAGCGCAACGTGATCCGCGCAGCGGATTCTTTACCCATCGCATGGATCATGACTCCCGGGTCGTTAAACGCGATCAAACGGTTGGCCTGATAACCGTGTGCCAGAAACGCACCGGACATGGCTTTACCGACAATCAAACCAATCACGGGGTGACCGGCCAAACGCGCCTTGGCATAGGCCCCGGCAGCCCCGGCTAATGCCTGGTGAATACCAAAGGCTTCTTCCCGACGACCATACGCCTGGCTTGGCACATCAATCACCGCCACGATGGCACGTTTTTGCGCCTTACCTTCATCTGCCGCCACCGCTTCACTGACAACCTGAGCCAGCGTCCAACCTTCCAGTAACCCCACCTCACCGCGTGCCGCACGTGGATAATGGTTATCAGCATCGGGCACCACGGCAATAAAACGTACCGGCTGCCCTTCAAGTTCACCGTCAGCGACGCGAATCGAGGCACACTGACCTTTACGCTGTTCAGCCCCGGCCGCCAACAAAGAGAACCAATACTCTCCACGGCTTGATGATGACGTACTCATACCCGATCCTCCGCAGCAAACAGTTGAGCAATCACTGCCGCATCCGCCTGCTGGCGGGTGTCGAACTGCGACAGTTTTGGCAAGTAGTAGTGATAATTGTCGCTACGGTGCTGAGCAGGAACACCGCGTTGCAGGCAATCTGTCATCGCGTCTTTCACCGCATGCAAGGCGTCTGGCACTTCCGCATCAACAAAGCCGCTGCGATAACGCACATCACCACCAGTCATACTCCAGATGAAAGGCCGATCGCGGGAGTCGTACTCTTCAATACCGGCCTCCTGTTCAATGACCTGTGGGCCGTTCAACCCCAGCCGTGCTTCACGGGTCACGATCAGATAGCTACAGAGCGCGGCTGCGATCGACATCCCGCCAAAACAGCCGACCGTACCGGCAATAATGCCCACAACCGGGGTATAACGGCGTAAATCAACAATTGCCGCATGAATATCCGCTATCGCCGCCAGCCCTAAATTGGCTTCTTGCAGACGCACGCCACCGGTTTCCAGCAGCAGTACGGCTTGGGTTGGAATGCCGTTGCGGTTATCTTCGGCAGCCAACTCCAGCGCCGCCGCCATCTTGGCACCGGAAACTTCTCCCATGCTGCCCCCTTGGAATGCCCCCTCTACCGCCACAACGACGGCGGGTTTACCCGCAATGGTGCCTTTGGCAACCACCATGCCGTCATCGGCCTGGGTAACAATGCCTTGCGGTTCCAACCAGGGTGAAGTGATGCGCTCGAATGGGCCTAACAGTTCACGGAAACTGCCGCTATCGAGCAGGTTACGGGCGCGCTCACGGGCGCTGAGTTCGATAAAGCTGATGTCATCACGCATGTGCAGCCTCCTCAAATACCTGTTCAATGCGCAGCCTGGCCACACCGGGCGTCGCGCCAAAGTCATTAATCTCTAATCGCCCGGCCGGAAGATCACGCATCAAGGCCAAGCGTTCAAACAGGTGCAACCAACGTTGTTGGCTACCGTCTACGGAGGTTTTGATCGCTACCGTCAAGGTGCCGGTAACCGCTGGCTCAAACAGGGCTTCCATGTCACCGGAACCAACGACGCCGGTTAATGCTCTACCCGGTAGCGTGACGCTGGCCGGATAACTCAAATTAATATGTTCCATAACATCCTCTGGATTGATTATTCAGCGGGCCGTAGCCCGATCGAGGAAGAGTGCTGCAGCCAGTAAATCGGCCGCACCGCCTGGCGAAGCGTTGCAGGCCAATAGCCGCTGCTCCAGTTTTGCCAACGCAACCTGCCCTGCCGGATGTTGATAGCCTCCGGCACGCAGAACGTCGGCAGCCCCCTGTTGCATAGCCTTGAGCGCCGGTAAGCCACCGCGCGACAACACGCAGGTATCGCTCAACGTTGTCATCACTGCCATTAACGCATCAAGCTGAGCGGCTTGCTCACTGGCACCCTGACTACGGCTGCGCCACAGTTGCGGCAACGCCCGTTGCATTACGTGTGGAAAACCTTGTTGAGCCTCCTCACGAGCACCAGGAACCTGATAACGCTGAGTCGCACGCAACCCTTTACTGAACAGCTTCGGGCTGGCGTGATCCGGCAGTTGCGCCAACAGGGCAGCCTGCGCACAGGCGTTGAGCGGCGTTGCCTTGCCCCCTTGCATTGCCACTGCCGTCACCAACAGGCCCAGCGCCCAGATCGCACCACGGTGCGTATTAACACCGCCGGTCGCGGCCATCATCAGCTGCTCGCCTTCGCGGCCAATCCGGCCCACTTCCTGACGTAATGCGCTATCCGCCCGGCGCTGCCAACCTGCAATGGCCAGTGCATGAAAAACCGGTGTCAGGCTAAGGGCTGAACGTTCCATCAGTGCCAATGTCAGATCCTGATGTGCGCCAGAGCCTCGTGCATCCACCAGCCCTGGTTTCGGGCTAAGCCGGGCTTCATCTACCAGCGCCTGCGTCGCCATTTCTGCCAGATGTGCAGCGATAGCATCTGCGTCTGATGCGGTAAAACAGGGGGAGAGTTTCATTACCAGCTCCGGAATTTAGCTGGCGGGTTATACAAACCGCCGGACCACTCGACCAAGTCCGCGACGCTACCTGCCGCCAATAATGAGCGGGAAGCATCAGTGCGGCGGATATCGAGATCTTCCGGGAACATCACCTTACCTTCACGACGCAGTTCAGCTACGCGTTTAGCATCCACGCCCAGCCCGATATCGGTAATACCGGCAACTGCCGCCACCATCGCCCGGCGTTCTTCCAGCGAACGTGCACGGTACAGGTACGCAATGCCCTCTTCGGTCAGCACATGGGTCACGTCGTCACCGTAAATCATTACCGGTGCCAGCGGCATACCTGACTCTTTAGCAACGTCAACGGCGTCGAGTTTTTCCACAAAGGTCGGTTTGGCGCCCGCCTGGAAGGTTTCCACCATCTGCACCACCAGCTTGCGGCCACGCGCCAACGGATCCGGCTCTTCGATCATATCCAACCAGGCCGGTGTAGCATGGCGGCGTCCATGTGGGTCATGCCCCATATTCGGTGCTCCACCAAAACCAGACAGGCGGCCATGGGTAACGGTAGAGGAATGCGCCATACCGTCGATTTGCAAGGTTGAACCAATAAACATATCCACCGCGTACTGGCCTGCCATCTGACAGAACGCGCGGTTGGAGCGCATGGAACCATCGCTACCGGTGAAGAAAATATCCGGACGGGCGGCGATGTAATCCTCCATCCCCAGTTCACCGCCAAAACAGTGCACGGTTTCTACCCAGCCGCTTTCAATTGCCGGTATCAGAGTGGGATGTGGGTTCAAGGTCCAGTGCTTGCAGATTTTGCCCTTCAGGCCCAGTTGCTCACCGTAGGTTGGCAACAGCAGTTCGATGGCGGCGGTGTTAAAACCAATGCCGTGGTTAAGCGATTGCACCTGATGTTTGGCATAGATGCCTTTGATCGCCATCATCCCCATCAACACATGCACCGGTTTGATCAGGCGCGGATCGCGGGTAAACAACGGTTCGATAAAGAACGGCTTATCTGCCACCACCACAAAATCGATCCAGGAGCCGGGAATATCTACCCGTGGCAGATCCGTTTCGTCATCCACCAACTCGTTAACCTGAGCGATGACGATACCGTCTTTAAACGCGGTGGCTTCCACCAGCGCCGGGGTATCTTCGGTACTTGGCCCGGTGTACAGGTTGCCATGACGGTCGGCCTTAAATCCGGCCACTAACGCGACATTCGGCACCAGATCCACGTAAAGACGGGAATAAAGCTCGATATACGTGTGGATGGCACCAATCTCGAGTTGCCCATCTTCCAGCAATTGGGAGATACGCAGACTTTGGGTGCCAGAGAAGGCAAAATCCAGCTTGCGGGCGATGCCCTTTTCGAAGATATCCAAATGCTCGGCGCGGCCAACGCTTGGCATGATCATATGCAGATCGTGAACGTTGGCCGGGTTGACCTCGGCGAGCATACGGGAAAGAAAATCGGCCTGTTTCTGGTTATTGCCTTCAAGGACCACGCGGTCGCCTGATACCAGCAGTTTTTCCAGCACCGCGGTCAGATCGGCGGTGGGGATCACCTTCCCTTGCAGTTGCCCTTGCACGCTGGCGATACGGCGTCTTTTTTCCTGACGTCGAGTATCCCAAACGCGAGTAGGGCTTTGATGAAGCGACATACCTCAACCTCCTGGGTTTACTTGATTCTTTTCAGCATAGCCAGAGTAGGAGTCTGCTATCGGGTTATCAATCAAGCAGGGGGAGAATTTATTAGCCTCAGAGTAACGTTTTTATTTATTTGTTTTTAATCAGAACGTTAAAAAAATAAAAAGGGGGGAAGATCACACCGCAGCATAAAAAATGGGGAGCTTAAAGCTCCCCATGATATTGGCAACCCAGTTCTGAATTACACCGCGGTCTGGAAGATTACGCCGTCGGCTTTCTCAGTGTACTGATTCAACTGGTCGAAGTTCAGGTAACGGTAGGTATCCACCGCCGTCTTGTCTACCTGCGCCATATAGGTCTGGTATTCATCTGGCGTGGGCAGACGGCCCAGCAGCGATGCCACCGCGGCCAGTTCAGCCGAAGCCAGATAAACATTGGCGCCGGTACCTAAACGGTTCGGGAAGTTACGGGTCGAGGTGGAAACCACCGTCGCACCGTCTGCCACGCGCGCCTGGTTACCCATGCACAGTGAACAACCTGGGATCTCGATACGCGCCCCGCTCTTGCCAAAGACGCTGTAGTAGCCCTCTTCGGTCAGCTGTGCGGCATCCATCTTGGTAGGTGGAGCCACCCACAGGCGGGTCGGCAGTTGGCCTTTGTGCTGATCCAACAACTTGCCAGCCGCACGGAAGTGACCAATGTTGGTCATGCAGGAACCGATAAACACTTCATCGATCTTGCTGTTAGCCACATCAGACAGTAGACGCGCGTCATCCGGATCGTTCGGTGCACACAGGATTGGCTGCTTGATATCGGCCAGATCGATGTCGATCACCGCCGCGTATTCCGCATCTGCATCACCTTCCAGCAGTTGCGGATCCGCCAACCATTTTTCCATCCCCTGAATACGGCGCTCAAGGGTACGACGATCGCCGTAGCCTTCAGAGATCATCCACTTCAGCAGCACGATATTGGAGCTCAGATACTCTTGAATCGGCGCTTTATCCAGCTTGATGGTACAACCGGCCGCAGAACGCTCGGCAGACGCATCCGCCAGTTCAAATGCCTGTTCCACCTTCAGTTCTGGCAAGCCTTCGATCTCCAGAATGCGGCCCGAGAAGATGTTTTTCTTGCCTTTCTTCTCAACGGTCAGCAGGCCCTGCTGGATGGCGTAGTAAGGGATTGCATGCACCAGATCGCGCAATGTGATCCCCGGCTGCATTTTACCTTTGAAGCGCACCAGCACCGACTCCGGCATATCCAGCGGCATAACGCCAGTTGCCGCAGCAAACGCCACCAGACCGGAACCGGCCGGGAAGGAGATCCCGATAGGGAAACGGGTATGGGAATCACCACCGGTACCTACGGTATCCGGCAGCAGCATACGGTTCAGCCAGGAGTGGATAATACCGTCGCCCGGACGCAGGGAAACGCCGCCGCGGTTCATGATGAAATCAGGCAAAGTATGATGAGTGGTGACATCCACCGGCTTAGGATAGGCGGCGGTATGACAGAATGACTGCATCACCAGATCGGCTGAGAAGCCCAGGCAAGCCAGGTCTTTCAGCTCATCACGGGTCATTGGGCCGGTGGTATCCTGTGAACCCACAGAAGTCATCTTCGGCTCACAGTATTCACCAGGGCGAACACCGGCAACGCCACAGGCGCGACCAACCATTTTCTGTGCCAGCGAGAAGCCCTTGTTGCTAGCCGCAACGGGCTTGGCAATGCGGAACACGTCGCTGCGCGGCAGCCCCAATGCTTCACGTGCCTTGGTGGTCAAGCCACGGCCAATAATCAGCGGGATACGGCCACCGGCGCGCACTTCGTCTAACAGCACATCGGTTTTCAGCTCAAAGTTAGCCAGCAATTCACCGGTTTCATGGTTACGTACTTCGCCTTTGTACGGGAAGATGTCGATAACATCCCCCATGTTCAGCTCGGACACGTCGACTTCAATAGGCAATGCACCGGCATCTTCCATGGTGTTAAAGAAGATTGGCGCAATTTTACCGCCCAGCACCACACCACCACCGCGCTTGTTCGGCACGTAGGGGATGTCGTCGCCCATAAACCACAGCACCGAGTTGGTGGCAGATTTACGTGAAGAACCGGTACCGACCACGTCACCGACGTAGGCCAACGGGAAGCCTTTCTTGTTCAGGAGTTCGATTTGTTTGATCGGACCAACGCTGCCCGGCTGATCGGGGACGATGCCATCACGTTCGTTTTTCAGCATTGCCAGCGCGTGCAATGGAATATCTGGGCGTGACCAGGCATCAGGTGCCGGTGAAAGATCGTCGGTGTTGGTTTCACCGGTGACTTTGAACACGGTAACGGTGATCTTTTCTGCCAGTTCAGGGCGTGAAAGATACCATTCGGCATCGGCCCAAGACTGCATGATCTGCTTGGCATGCGGGTTACCGGCTTTGGCTTTTTCTTCTACGTCGTAGAAGTTATCAAACATCAGCAGCGTATGGGAAAGTGCCTTGGCTGCAATAGGTGCCAGTTTTTCGTTATCCAACGCATCAATCAGCGGATGAATGTTGTAACCGCCCTGCATGGTACCGAGCAGTTCGATGGCTTTTTCGGGGGTAATCAGGGGGGAAGTGGCCTCGCCTTTGGCGATGGCGGCCAGAAAACCTGCTTTGACATAGGCGGCTTCATCGACGCCCGGCGGTACACGGTTAATCAGCAGGTCTAACAGAAATTCTTCTTCGCCTTTTGGCGGATTTTTTAATGATTCAACCAGCGCCGCCATTTGAGTTGCATCTAATGGCTTAGGGACGATGCCCTCTGCAGCACGCTCGGCCACGTGCTTACGGTATTCTTCTAGCACGACTTTCTCCTCGCTCTCATTGTCATTTATTGTGCCTGGCGTTTTATACCCGTCATACTTCAAGTTGCATCTGCGTTGGCTTCGATTACTCGTCTCATCCATGAGACTCGCCCCTTACGGGGCCGCTGCAAGCAGCGTTCAAATCTGTTCCTGACTGATTTGTCACTCAACCCAGTCACTTGCTTATGTAAGCTCCTGGGAATTCGCTGCGTCGCCGCCTTCCTGCAACCCGAATTATTTAGGGTATCCCCTTAATCGTTCGAATTGCGCTGTTTTTGCTTCAAGTATGAAAGACATAATCCTGACGGGGCACTGCTGTCGATATCCTGGACTGTAAGGTACAGTGCCCGGTTCCGCTCAGCCAGCATATCAGGATTTAAATCGGTTGTTAATTCGTTCACATAAAAGCAACATTAAATCTTTGCTGAATCGTTGAGTGCAGCGTAATCGGCTGCAAAGCCGCGGTGACGATCATGGATTCGTTACAGCATCAAGGGAAACTCAACCAGATGAGCACAACATAACATCCATACTTTTACAATGGTTATCAGTTGCGATGAGAAAGTTTTGCTTACGATAGGCACAAAAAATCGCCATTAAGACGGTTTTTTTGTATCTGGTCAGTGTTAGCAGGCACCGAACAGATTTCTTACATCACCAAGAACGATACAAGCGCTATCGAGCAAAGCCATTGTGCATAAATTTGGTTAAAACCATCAACCACCTGAGTGTAAAAACGAACCTCCTTTATGTACCTTGATCTGGGGTCTGTTCTGCCGGTTTAGCAGCCGGTCATCGGGCAATAAAAAACGGCCCCTTTACAGGAGCCGCTTATCAACCTTACCCACCGCAGAAATTACTTCTTCTTGGCTTTCGGGTTTGGCAGATCGGTGATGCTGCCTTCGTAGATCTCTGCTGCCAGGCCTACGGATTCGTGCAGGGTTGGGTGAGCGTGGATAGTCAACGCGATATCTTCTGCATCACAACCCATCTCGATAGCCAGACCGATTTCACCCAGCAGCTCGCCACCGTTGGTGCCGACAATCGCGCCACCGATGATACGGTGCGTTTCTTTGTCGAAGATCAGTTTGGTCATGCCGTCTGCACAGTCAGAAGCGATAGCACGGCCTGAAGCAGCCCACGGGAAGGTGGACGTTTCATAGCTGATGCCTTTCTCTTTGGCTTCTTTCTCGGTCAGACCAACCCAGGCAACTTCTGGCTCAGTGTAAGCAATGGATGGGATCACTTTCGGATCGAAGTAGTGCTTCATGCCAGCGATAACTTCAGCAGCCACGTGGCCTTCATGCACGCCTTTGTGCGCCAGCATCGGTTGGCCGACAATATCGCCGATAGCAAAGATGTGCGGCACATTGGTGCGCAACTGTTTATCAACATGGATAAAGCCACGGTCATCCACTTCAACACCGGCTTTGCCCGCATCCAGCAATTTACCGTTTGGTACACGGCCAATCGCTACCAGCACGGCGTCGTAACGCTGTGGTTCTGCAGGCGCTTTTTTGCCTTCCATCGTGACATAGATGCCGTCTTCTTTGGCCTCTACCGCAGTCACTTTGGTTTCCAGCATCAGGTTGAACTGCTTGCTGATACGCTTGGTGAAGACTTTCACCACGTCTTTGTCAGCCGCCGGGATCACCTGGTCGAACATTTCAACCACGTCGATCTGTGAACCCAGAGCATGGTATACGGTGCCCATTTCCAGGCCGATGATGCCGCCGCCCATCACCAGCAGACGCTCAGGCACGGTTTTCAGCGCCAGTGCATCGGTGGAATCCCACACGCGTGGATCGTCATGAGGAATAAATGGCAATTGGATTGGACGGGAACCTGCGGCGATGATGGCATTGTCGAAGTTGATGGTGGTTGGACCATTTTCGCCTTCAACAACCAGGGTGTTAGCACCGGTGAATTTACCCAGGCCGTTGACCACTTTCACTTTACGGCCTTTAGCCATACCAGCCAGGCCACCGGTCAACTGATTGATGACTTTCTCTTTCCAGACGCGCACTTTGTCGATGTCGGTTTTAGGCTCACCGAAAACGATACCATGCTCAGCCAGCGCTTTGGCTTCTTCAATCACTTTAGCAACGTGCAACAGTGCTTTGGAAGGGATACAACCCACGTTCAGGCAAACCCCACCCAGAGTGGAGTAGCGTTCTACCAGAACGGTTTCAAGACCTAAGTCAGCGCAACGAAAGGCAGCAGAATAGCCTGCCGGGCCCGCCCCAAGTACCACGACCTGAGTTTTAATTTCAGTACTCATCATGACCTCTTAATTAGTTGTCCGGCGGGTCAGACGTCATTTTATACCCGTCATCCTTGAAGCTGCCTCGGCGTTGGCTGCGTTCGTTCACCTGAATCACTTACTTAAAGTAAGCTCATCAGGATTCACGAACTTGCCGCCTTGATGCAGCTCCAATTATTTTGGGTATGTTATTAATCAATCTCATAACGCCCTTCATCCACCGGGACGCATACACCGCGAGCAGTTTACAGAATTGTTAATAATCTGCAAAGCGTGTTCGAGTGACCCGTGTCTCAACAATTCTGTCGAGTCATGCAAAACCCGACAAAACTGCTACTGAATCAATAAGGGCGCAGCATGCTGCGCCCCTTTTTCATTACATCACCAGACGGCGAATATCAGACAGCATGTTGTTGATAATGGTAATGAAGCGTGCACCATCGGCACCGTCGATAACACGGTGGTCGAAGGAGAGCGACATTGGCATCATCAGACGCGGCGTGAACTCTTTACCGTTCCAGACTGGCTCCATCGCAGACTTGGAGACCCCCAGAATGGCCACTTCCGGTGCGTTAACAATCGGCGCGAAGTGAGTTGTTCCGATACCACCCAGGCTGGAGATGGTGAAGCAACCGCCCTGCATCTCGCCGGCGGTCAGCTTACCGTCACGCGCTTTTTTAGAGATCGCCATCAGTTCACGGGACAGCTCAGTGATGCTTTTCTTGTTCACATCTTTGAACACTGGCACGACCAGGCCGTTCGGCGTATCGACTGCCACACCAATGTTGATGTATTTCTTCAGCGTCAGCTTCTGGCCATCTTCGGACAGAGAACTGTTGAAGCGTGGCATCTGCTCCAGAGCGGCTGCAACGGCTTTCATGATGAACACCACCGGGGTGAACTTCACGTCCAGCTTACGCTTGGCGGCTTCATCGTTCTGTTGCTTACGGAACGCTTCCAGATCGGTGATATCGGTTTTGTCGAAGTGAGTCACGTGCGGGATCATCACCCAGTTACGGCTCAGGTTGGCACCAGAGATTTTCTGGATGCGGCCCATTTCAACTTCTTCGATCTCACCAAATTTACTGAAGTCCACTTTCGGCCATGGCAGCATGCCTGGCAGGCCACCACCGGTTGCCGCAGGCGCAGCTTCGGCACGTTTGACCGCGTCTTTCACATAAGCCTGAACGTCTTCGCGCAGGATACGGCCTTTACGCCCCGTCCCTTTCACTTTCGCCAGGTTAACACCGAACTCACGTGCCAAACGGCGGATAACCGGCGTCGCGTGGACATAAGCATCGTTCTCAGCAAACTCGCCTTTGTCTGCCGCTGCAGGTGCAGCCGCTTTGGCTTCCTGCTTGGCCGGGGCCGGAGCTGCCTCTGCTTTTGGTGCTGGAGCGGCGGCAGGTGCTGCGCCTTCCACTTCGAACACCATGATCAGAGAACCGGTTTTCACTTTGTCACCGGTAGCGATTTTAATTTCTTTCACGGTACCCGCAAATGGCGCTGGCACTTCCATAGAAGCCTTGTCGCCTTCTACGGTGATCAGTGATTGCTCAGCAGCAACTTTATCGCCAACTTTCACCATCACTTCGGTAACTTCGACTTCATCACCGCCGATGTCTGGCACTTCGACGTTTTTCGCCGCACTTGCCGCTGGCGCAGCAGCCGGAGCCGCCTGGGCTGCCGCAACTGGGGCTGCAGACGCTGTGCCTGCCACTTCGAACACCATAATCAAGGAACCGGTTTTCACTTTGTCACCGGTGTTGATTTTGATCTCTTTCACGGTACCCGCAAACGGCGCTGGCACTTCCATAGAAGCCTTGTCGCCTTCTACGGTGATCAGAGACTGCTCGGCAGTCACGGTATCGCCAACTTTCACCAGGATCTCGGTGACTTCGACTTCATCAGCACCGATATCCGGCACTTCAACATCTTTGGCTGCAGCCGCTGCCGGAGCTGCGGCCGGTTTTTCTTCTGCCTTGGCCGCAGGTGCAGCAGCTGCACCTTCCGCGTCAAAGATCATGATCAGTTTGCCGGTTTCGGTTTTATCACCGACGGCAACTTTGATTTCTTTCACGACGCCCGCCTGCGGAGAGGGGACTTCCATAGAAGCTTTGTCGCCTTCCACGGTGATCAGCGATTGTTCAGCTTCAACCTTATCGCCAACCTTCACCAGGATCTCGGTGATTTCAACTTCGTCTGCACCGATGTCCGGCACTTTGATTTCGATAGACATTCTTCTGTACCTCTTATGCCAGACGCGGGTTAACTTTTTCTGGGTTGATGTCGAATTTCTTAATCGCATCAGCAACGACAGAAGCTTCGATTTCACCGCGTTTAGCCAGTTCACCCAGTGCAGCCACCACCACGTAAGAAGCATCAACTTCAAAGTGGTGACGCAGATTTTCACGGCTGTCTGAACGACCAAAGCCGTCAGTGCCCAGTACGCGATAATCGCTGGCTGGAACGAAAGTACGGACCTGCTCTGCGAACAGCTTCATATAATCCGTAGACGCAACCGCCGGCGCATCGTTCATCACCTGAGCGATGTAAGGCACACGTGGGGTTTCGGTTGGGTGCAGCATGTTCCAACGCTCACAGTCCTGGCCATCACGCGCCAGTTCGGTGAAGGAGGTTACGCTGTAGGTGTCAGAACCCACGCCGTAGTCTTTCGCCAGGATCTGCGCGGCTTCACGAACATGACGCAGGATGGCGCCGGAGCCCAACAGCTGTACTTTACCTTTGCTGCCTTCCAGGGTTTCCAGTTTATAGATACCCTTACGGATACCCTCTTCTGCGCCCTGTGGCATGGCTGGCATGTGGTAGTTTTCGTTCAGCGTGGTCAGGTAGTAGTAGACGTTTTCTTGCGCGTCGCCATACATACGCACCAGGCCGTCGTGCATGATCACCGCCACTTCATAGGCGTAAGCAGGATCGTAAGAGATACAGTTAGGGATCGTCAGAGACTGAATGTGGCTGTGGCCATCTTCGTGCTGCAGACCTTCACCGTTCAGGGTAGTACGGCCTGAAGTCCCGCCGATCAGGAAGCCACGCGCCTGTTGGTCGCCCGCTGCCCAGCACAGGTCACCGATACGCTGGAACCCGAACATCGAATAGTAGATGTAGAACGGGATCATAGGCAGATCGTTGGTGCTGTAGGAGGTCGCCGCGGCCAGCCATGAAGAGGCTGCCCCCAGTTCGTTGATACCTTCCTGCAGGATCTGACCTTTCTCGTCTTCTTTGTAGTACGCAACCTGCTCACGGTCCTGCGGGGTGTACTGCTGGCCGTTCGGGCTGTAGATACCGATCTGACGGAACAGACCTTCCATACCGAAGGTACGCGCTTCGTCGGCGATAATCGGAACCAGACGATCTTTGATCGACTTGTTCTTCAGCATCACGTTCAGGGCACGCACAAAGGCGATGGTGGTAGAGATTTCTTTGTTCTGCTCTTCCAGCAAGGAGCTGAAGTCCTCCAGCGCCGGCATTTCCAGTTTCTGGGTAAACGCAGGCAGGCGGGACGGTACATAACCCTGCAGTGCCTGGCGGCGCTCGTGCAGGTATTTGTACTCTTCAGAGTCTTTATCGAAGGTGATGAACGGCAGTTTTTCGATGTCGGCATCGGCAACTGGCACGTTGAAACGATCGCGGAAGTGATGAACCCCTTCCATGTTCATTTTCTTCACTTGGTGAGCGATGTTTTTACCTTCCGCGGTTTCACCCATGCCGTAACCTTTAATGGTATGGGCCAGGATCACGGTTGGTTTGCCTTGGGTATCCTGCGCTTTTTTCAGTGCAGCGTAGACTTTCTTCGGATCGTGACCACCACGGTTCAACGCCCAGATTTCGTCGTCGCTCATGTCTTTGACCAGCGCTGCGGTTTCTGGGTAACGGCCGAAGAAGTGCTCACGCACGTAAGCGCCATCTTTGGATTTGAAGGTCTGGTAATCACCGTCCAGAGTTTCGTTCATCAGTTGGATCAGTTTACCGCTGGTATCTTTACGCAGCAGTTCGTCCCAACGGCCGCCCCAGATCACTTTCAGCACCTGCCAGCCAGCACCCGCGAAGATACCTTCCAGCTCGTTGATGATCTTGCCGTTACCGGTGACCGGGCCATCCAGACGTTGCAGGTTACAGTTGATGACGAACACCAGGTTATCCAGCTTCTCACGGGTCGCGATAGTGATCGCCCCTTTGGATTCCGGTTCGTCCATCTCGCCGTCGCCCAAGAAAGCGTAAACGGTCTGGCCAGAGGTGTCTTTCAGACCGCGGTGTTCCAGATACTTCAGGAATTTAGCCTGATAGATAGCGCTGATTGGGCCCAGGCCCATGGAAACGGTCGGGAACTGCCAGAATTCCGGCATCAGTTTCGGATGCGGATAAGAAGACAGGCCTTTGCCGTGAACTTCCTGACGGAAGTTGTTCATTTGCTCTTCAGTCAGGCGGCCTTCAAGGAAGGCACGTGCATAAACGCCCGGAGAGATGTGCCCCTGGAAGTAAACCAGGTCGCCGCCATCTTTCTCGTTGCGAGCACGGAAGAAGTGGTTAAAGCAGACTTCGTAGAAGGTCGCGGAAGACTGGAAGGAAGCCATGTGGCCACCCAACTCCAGATCTTTCTTGGAAGCACGCAGAACGGTCATCACCGCGTTCCAACGGATAGCACTACGAATACGGCGCTCCAGATCCAGGTTGCCTGGGTATGCCGGTTCGTCTTCTACCGCGATGGTGTTGACGTAGTTGTTAGCCCCAGCGCCTGCTGCAATGCTAACACCGCCCTTGCGGGCCTCTCCCAGAACCTGATCAATCAGAAACTGAGCTCGCTCAACACCCTCTTCACGGATGACCGATTCGATCGCCTGCAGCCAGTCGCGGGTTTCGATCGGATCCACGTCATTGTTTAAACGTTCTGACATGGTGGTATTCCTTATCTGTCTAATGGTTTGTTTGGAGCCTGTCTTCCTGCATTCTGCAAAAAAACGCACGAAGACAGGCTCATCAGTTTATTCCCTTCGTCTTTCAAGCCTCAGCGCTGTTGACTACGACTTGGAATCCATTGGGTAACGTTGCCGCTTCAAGTGCTTAACTAAGCACCCCGAGCTTCATCTCTACAGGCTGGTGTCCCCTGAAGAGAACCACTCTTAATCCTTGCGTTGCTGGAGACGCCGCAGCGATCTCTCGCGCCGGGTGTGTTCTCTGCTGAGATCCAGCAAAATTTCCTCGATAAACGCCAAATGGCGGTGCGAGGCTTCACGGGCCTTTTCAGGTTCGCGTGCCACAATCGCCTCAAAAATCCCGGCGCGATGGCTGCTCACTTTTGCCAACATTTCACGGCGCGAGTAGAGCAATTCAAAGTTCTGGCGGACGTTCTGTTCCAGCATCGGCCCCATACAGCGCAGCAGATGAAGTAACACAACGTTATGGGCAGCTTCGGTCACCGCAATTTGATACTGCATGACCGCATCGGCTTCGGCATCTAAATCGCCGCTGTCCTGGGCCTGCTGAATCACATGATGGCAATCGCGGATACGCGCCAGATCTTCGTCAGTACCACGTAGCGCAGCATAATAGGCTGCAATACCCTCAAGGGCATGACGGGTTTCGAGCAGGTCGAATTGTGATTCAGGATGGTCAGCCAGCAGTTCAGCCAGCGGATCGCTAAAGCTTTGCCACAGATTAGTTTGTACAAAGGTGCCACCACCCTGACGGCGCAGGAGCAGGCCTTTGGCTTCCAGGCGCTGGATAGCCTCTCTCAGAGAAGGACGGGAAACATCAAATTGTTTCGCCAGTTCGCGTTCCGGAGGTAACTTTTCACCGGGACGGAGCGTACCCTCAAGGATCAGGTATTCGAGCTGTTGCTCGATAACGTCTGACAATTTGGGTTGGCGGATTTTGCTGTAGGCCATGGGTGATTTCTTCTCTGCGAAGTGCGCGGAGTCAATTGGTAATACCAATTTCAAAAACGTGACGCTAAAGTAACAAAGTATTCACCTCCTGTCCATATGGGCCTTGATCGAAATCATCTAACCCGCACAATTTAACACCTCGTTTCACAACCAGCTGCAAATCGGTAACGCGGTGTTGGTAATACCATTTACGAGGTAGGTGCCTGATTTAACTTTTATGAAACCTCTGGTTAAGCTGCTTGTGCGGATTTTATTGCTGGGAGATTAACGGCAATTTTTGCGCTAGCCGCGGCGATTAATCGCTGTTTTTTTCGCCACACTGGAAGGGGAAACCAAAACTCTTTTTGCGCATTATGTGATTTATTGCTTATTTCGCGCACGCAATCCCCGCGCTCATCACACAACCCGCATTTTGTTTCCTAAACTGCTGCAATCTTAATCACTCACGTAATAAAGCAGGTGCAAACTTTCGCACATACCATTATTCTTTGCCAAACGGTAGCGGCACCGTGGAATTTATAGTTATAACGCCGTAAACAAAAAATAACACACATCGTAATCACAGCTTTACAGTTGTGAGCATCTGCAACGACAGAGGGTTTCACTGATGGATGGTCAACAAAATGGCGACCAGCTGAAACGCGGCCTGAAAAACCGCCATATACAGCTCATCGCCTTAGGTGGCGCAATTGGTACCGGTTTGTTTCTCGGTATCGCTCAAACAATAAAAATGGCCGGTCCCTCGGTCATTCTTGGCTATGCGATTGGCGGTTTTATTGCCTTCCTGATCATGCGTCAATTGGGTGAGATGGTAGTAGAGGAGCCGGTTGCCGGTTCCTTCAGCCACTTTGCCTATAAATACTGGGGTAACTTCGCTGGCTTCGCCTCTGGCTGGAACTACTGGGTGCTGTATGTGCTGGTTGCCATGGCGGAACTGACCGCCGTTGGGATCTACGTGCAGTACTGGTGGCCGGAGATCCCGACCTGGGTCTCCGCTGCGGTATTCTTCCTGGCGATCAATGCCATCAACCTGTCGAACGTGAAGGTCTATGGCGAAATGGAGTTTTGGTTCGCCATCATCAAAGTGGTCGCCATCATTGGTATGATCGTCTTTGGTGCCTACCTGCTGTTCAGTGGCATGGGCGGCCCGGAAGCCACGGTCACCAACCTGTGGGCGCAAGGCGGCTTCTTCCCCAACGGCATCATGGGGCTGGTCATGGCCATGGCCGTGATCATGTTCTCTTTCGGTGGGTTGGAGCTGGTAGGGATTACCGCGGCTGAAGCCGATAACCCAGAGAAAAGCATCCCGAAAGCCACCAACCAGGTTATCTATCGTATCCTGATTTTCTATATCGGCTCGCTGGCTATCCTGCTGTCACTCTACCCGTGGGGCAAAGTGGTTGAAGGCGGTAGCCCGTTCGTACTGATCTTCCATGCACTGAACAGTAATCTGGTCGCTACCGTACTCAATATCGTGGTGTTGACGGCAGCCCTGTCGGTATACAACAGCTGCGTTTATTGCAACAGCCGCATGCTGTACGGCTTGGCCAAACAGGGAAATGGCCCGAAAGTCCTGCTGAAGGTCGATGGCCGTGGCGTACCGGTGATTGCCATCGGTTTCTCTGCGCTGGCAACCGCGCTGTGCGTGCTGATTAACTACCTGATCCCAGGGCGCGCCTTTGAACTGCTGATGGCGCTGGTGGTTTCTGCGCTGGTAATTAACTGGGCAATGATCAGCCTGGCACACCTGAAATTCCGTGCGGCGAAGGTCCGTGAAGGAGTAGAGCCGAAGTTCAAGGCATTCTGGTATCCCTTCAGTAACTACCTGTGTCTGGCATTTATGGCTGGCATCCTGGTGATCATGTACCTGACGCCGGGTATTCAGATTTCCGTGCTGTTGATCCCAGTATGGATCGCGATTCTCGGTATTGGTTACTTTATCAAGCAGCGTGGCCAACGCGCGGTCAGTGCGACCACCATTCGCTAATTACCAGGCCCGCTATGCGGGCCTGAATTTGATGACAAAGGCCAATTCGTAGCGATAATCCTGGTGCTCGCTTTCTCCCTATTTCCTGGTAATCACGAGAGGTTTCGGCCGCTATCCTCTTGTTGTCTTATTGAACCCCGCTGACGGCGCCCGAGCAAAGGGTTCAAGGCGGAACCCTTTGCAATCCGCGCCTTCGCCAAATCAGGCGGTGGGCGTTGCCCACTCCCCTCACTCCGCCACCGCGCATCACGGCCGGCTGCGATTCACGTCCCTGTTCATCTCGCCTAAAAACGCCATCCCTGGCGTTTTTGCCTATGCGCCGCGTCTGCGTTTGGCGCCTTCAATGGCTTCAACACCCGTGCTCACCTTACCAAGCGTGGAATGTGCAGCACTGTTATCAACACCAATGTAGAGATGGCCCGGTGCTAGCAGATTCGGGTGTTGGCGTTGAGCTTAGGTGCGGGTGCAGGGCCCTGCAATTGCCGTTCACAGTAGCTTCAGAGAAAGAAGCTATTTTTTCGGCAATTATCCTGGCACTTTACTGACAGGGAGAAAGAACACGTTGTCAGCAGTCTGAGACCCGCTATGCGGGCCTTTTCCCCTTCGCCTTTTGCAAACTGGATCACATTTCTTCCGCAGTGGCTGGTTTGTCCATCTCTACAACCATTAATTTCTGATAGCTCGCCGCCGCGTAAGACAATAATCGGTATCCATCAGTCCGATTCTGTCACTGCGGAGAAAATGTCCATGACAAGCAATGCCCTATCCATCAAAGAAAAGATTGGTTACGGCATGGGAGATGCCGGCTGTAATATGATTGGCGGCGCAATCATGCTATTCCTTAACTACTTCTATACCGACATCTTTGGCCTGGCACCGGCCCTGGTCGGCGTTCTGCTGCTTTCCGTGCGGGTCATCGATGCCGTGACTGACCCGATCATGGGCGCGATTGCCGATCGTACTCAAAGCCGTTTTGGTCGCTTCCGTCCTTGGTTGCTATGGATTTCCCTGCCCTATGTCCTGTTCAGTGTGTTGATGTTTACCACCCCCGAGTGGAGCTACAACAGCAAAGTAGTTTATGCATTCGCCACTTATTTTCTGATGTCGTTGACCTACACCGCCATCAATATCCCCTATTGCTCACTGGGTGGCGTGATCACTGCCGATCCTCACGAACGGGTTTCCTGTCAGTCTTATCGTTTCATCATGGTCGGGATCGCCACGCTGATCCTTTCACTGACGCTGTTGCCGATGGCGGACTGGTTCGGCGGAGCCGATAAAGCCAAGGGTTATCAGATGTCCATGGGGGTGATGGCACTGATCGCACTGGCGATGTTCCTGTTCTGTTTTGCCACGGTCAAAGAGCGTATCCGGCCGGCAGTCCCTACTCACGATGCATTGAAAGCCGATCTGAGAGACGTCTGGAAAAACGACCAATGGGTACGCATTCTTCTGCTGACCTTCTGTAACGTCTGCCCCGGATTTATCCGCATGGCCGCTACCATGTATTACGTCACCTATGTCATGCAGCAATCCACCTCGTTCGCCAGCCTGTTTATCGGCCTGGGCGTGGTGGGCATGATGATCGGTAGCGCCCTGGCCAAGCCGTTGACTGACCGTTTCTGCAAGCTGAAAGTGTTCTTCTGGACCAACATCGTACTGGCAATCTTCTCCTGCAGTTTCTATTTCCTCAATCCACAGCTGACGACGTTGATCGTGGTGGCTTACTTCCTGTTAAACATCCTGCATCAGATCCCTTCCCCGCTGCACTGGTCACTGATGGCCGATGTAGATGATTACGGTGAATGGAAAACCGGCAAGCGCATCACCGGTATCAGCTTTTCCGGTAATCTGTTCTTCCTGAAGGTTGGGCTGGCGGTAGCTGGCGCCATGGTAGGATTTGTTCTTTCTTACTCCGGCTATCAGGCCGATGCAGGTAGCCAAAGTGACGTTGCACTTAACAGCATCGTGCTGCTGTTTACCGTCATACCCGGTATGGGATACCTGATCACCGCTGGCGTTATCCGTTTACTGAAAGTAGACCGTAACCTGATGAAGCAAATCCAGATCGATCTGCAAAAGCGCCGTACCAACTACCAGGAACTGGCGGAATATCGCGAACAGCAACTCGATGCTAAACACCCTTGAGAGGCCCAGATGAATCGTTATCCCAACCCGCTGATTGAACAGCGTGCCGATCCCTTTATCTATCGCCATACTGACGGCTATTACTATTTTATAGCCTCCGTACCGGAGTATGATCGTCTGGAGCTGCGCCGTGCCCGCCATCTGACTGACCTGGCACAGGCTCCTGCTCACATCGTTTGGCGTAAGCCCGCCAATGGTCCCATGAGTCATCTGATCTGGGCCCCTGAGCTGCATATGATCGAAGGCAAGTGGTACATCTATTTTGCCGCAGCGCACAGCCCGGAGATTGCTGATGGTTTGTTCCAGCACCGGATGTTCGCGCTGGAATGCAGCGCTGCCAACCCGCTGGAAGGTGAATGGCTAGAGAAAGGACGTATCAAGACCCCCATAGATAGCTTCTCGCTCGACGCGACGCACTTTGAACACCGGGGTAAACACTATTATCTCTGGGCGCAGAAGGATCCACAAATTCAGGGGAATTCAAACCTGTATCTGGCAGAAATGAGCAATCCCTGGACGCTGAAAGGGCATCCGGTGATGCTAAGCAAGCCTGAGTTACCCTGGGAAACCCGCGGTTTTTGGGTGAATGAAGGCCCGGCGGTAATCACACATGGTAACCGGATCTTCATCAGCTATTCAGCCAGCGCAACCGATGAGAATTATTGCATCGGCCTGCTATGGGCGGATATCCATGCCAATCTCCTCGATCCAGCGCAGTGGCACAAATCCAGCGAACCGGTGTTCCGCACCAGCTATGCCAATCGCCAATATGGCCCTGGGCACAACAGTTTTACCGTGGATGAACAAGGTAATGACCTGCTGGTCTATCATGCACGCAACTACACCGAGATAGAAGGTGATCCGCTCTATGATCCGAATCGCCATACGCGGATTAAATCTCTGGAATGGGACGCAGAGGGAATGCCATTATTTGGTGAACCTCCCGCTGATTATCGCTAACGAACTGCAATATCAGTAATGGGCATTACGCGTGCCTGCTCTTGCTCGACAGTTCTCTCTGTCGCAATCACGGCGCTTTAGCAAAAGCGCCGCCCCGCTTTACCAGCACATCCGGCGGAGATCGCCTTGGCCGTCATGGACCAATATAGTGCAACAGAAATTCCCACCAGCAAGCCTGATCCTACTACGCCATCCCGTTCAACACTGCCATAGCAACCGATGAAAACCCAAACTGAAAGCGATTACACCAATATCAGTCTAATCATTAATAAAAAAACCAAAAAGCCAAATCAACGCTGTAAACACACCTAATAATGGCATTTACATAATAAAGCAAAAATGTAACCGATTACACTGAATGTGATCGCGAGCACGTTAAATCATCAAATTGACAAATAATATAGCCCGCTAATGAATCATCTATCTGGTTAACCGGAGGCGTTATGAGTACATCATCAGGTAAAGGCAGATCAAATGCCCAAATAACCTTCTTTGTCTGCTTTCTGGCAGCATTGGCGGGCCTATTGTTTGGGTTGGATATTGGCGTGATTGCCGGAGCCCTGCCCTTTATTACCGATGAGTTCCAAATCACTTCCCAACAGCAGGAATGGGTGGTGAGCTCAATGATGTTTGGCGCTGCGGTTGGCGCAATCGGCAGTGGTTGGCTCTCTTACCACTTGGGGCGTAAATACAGCCTGATGGTGGGTGCGGTGCTGTTTGTCGTGGGGTCGTTATGTTCCGCTTTCGCGCCTAACGTGGATATTCTGCTGGTTTCCCGGGTGTTGCTTGGCCTGGCCGTAGGGATCGCCTCCTTCACCGCTCCGCTTTACCTGTCTGAAATTGCACCTGAGCGCATTCGCGGTAGCATGATTTCCATGTACCAGTTGATGATTACCATAGGCATTCTGGGGGCTTACCTTTCCGATACCGCTTTCAGCTACAGCGGTTCATGGCGCTGGATGCTTGGCATTATTACCCTTCCGGCTCTGTTGCTGTTTGTTGGCGTATTCTTCTTGCCCCGCAGCCCCCGCTGGCTGGCGTCACGTGGCCGTAATGCGGAGGCAAAAAAAGTCCTGGAAATGCTACGGGATAACACCGAACAGGCGAAAGCCGAGCTGGATGAGATCCGCGAGAGCCTGAAAATAAAGCAAAGTGGTTGGACACTGTTCAAAAACAACCCTAATTTTCGCCGCGCGGTCTACCTTGGCGTTCTGCTTCAGGTTATGCAACAGTTCACCGGCATGAACGTCATCATGTATTACGCGCCGAAAATCTTCGATCTGGCCGGTTTTGCCAATACGGCACAACAGATGTGGGGAACGGTTATCGTCGGGCTGGTGAACGTTCTGGCTACCTTTATTGCCATTGGTCTGGTGGACCGCTGGGGCCGTAAACCTACGCTGAAATTGGGCTTTCTGGTGATGGCTCTCGGTATGGGAACACTGGGCACCATGATGAATGTCGGTATGAGCACCCCAGCGGCACAATACTTTGCCATACTGATGCTGCTGATGTTCATCGTCGGTTTTGCCATGAGCGCCGGCCCACTGATTTGGGTGCTGTGCTCAGAGATCCAACCGCTTAAAGGCCGGGATTTTGGCATTACCTGCTCGACGACAGTTAACTGGATCGCCAATATGATCGTGGGCGCCACTTTCCTGACAATGCTCAACAGCCTCGGCAGTGCGCAGACTTTCTGGGTTTACGCCGGGCTGAATCTGATCTTTATCTTCATTACGATTGCCCTGATCCCGGAAACCAAGAATATTTCTCTGGAGCATATCGAACGTAATCTGATGGAGGGAAAACCCTTGCGTGAAATTGGTTCACACTGACTGCTGCCAGCAAAAGCCGCCCACAACGGGCGGTTTTTACACCTGATAATCTGCGGTTTTGGCTATAAATGCTTCGTCCCGGACGATCGGGATGAGGTATTCATATTCCATGTATAACTCTTCGTCTTTATCGAGTGAATACGTGTGCTGCGCAATATCATAACCCTCACGCCGCACCAGGTTAAACTGGGGCAGGAGCTTGGTGTAGACACTGATGATATGTTCATGGAGCGCCACCGGTTTACCCGCATAACGGAACCGACAAAATCCGCCGCTGACTTCCGGCAATGGAGACAGCGCTCTGTCTGCTGCAATGGCTTTATCTACCGCAACAAAATAGTCAACTTTGACTTGCTCACCATCCGGCGTAAAGCGTATTAACGCATAGAGTTTTTCTGGGCGAAGATTAAATTCTTCGCAAAAACGATCTTTAATTTTATTGCGAATTTCGGCGTGAGATTTATCCAACTGTTCAATATTTATATGATAGGAATAATACTGTCCGACCAGTGAGTAAGCATCCGGTTTAACTTCAACATAATCAACAGAGATATCACTAGGCTGATTAAGTGACAGTGACTGCACCAAATGACTGAAGTTACAATCACGTGCTTTACGATAAGCGCTGGGTGTTTCGCCAAAATGCTTTTTAAAACAACGCGAGAATGTCTGTTGCGAATCAAACTGATATTCCAGCGAGATATCCAGAATGCTTTTTTGTGTGAAACGCAGGGAGAACGCAGCCAGGTAGAGGCGGCGGGCACGGATATAGGCAGCCAGAGGAAGATTGGTCTGTTGACGGAACATACGCTGCAAATACCATTTTGAGTAGCCAGACTTCTCAGAAACAATATCTAATGAGAGTGGATTACGAAGGTTATTTTCTATCCAGATCAGTAACTCCGTAATATGCGTCGCCTGCGTCACTGTAGTGTTTCCTAGCTAAAAATGCCCACGGCAATGGTATACAGATTTAGTCACAGCGTCCAAACGGACTACAGTATTTTACAAACGCCAACGAACTCCAGACACTTATCACGCTTTGTTACCGGATTTACTCAACCGAATGAAGCCGCCCACGGCCGGGCGGCTATCTTTCAGATTACTTCACGCAACGCGTGCATTGCGATTCCTGGATCTTCTGGAAGAAATCATTTCCTTTATCGTCCACCAGAATGAACGCCGGGAAGTCTTCTACTTCAATTTTCCAGATCGCTTCCATCCCCAGCTCAGGATACTCCACGCATTCCAGACTCTTGATGCTCTGCTGAGCCAACACCGCTGCCGGGCCACCGATACTGCCCAGGTAGAATCCGCCATGCTTGTGGCAGGCATCCGTCACCTGCTGGCTACGGTTACCCTTGGCCAGCATGATCATGCTGCCGCCATGTGACTGCAACAGATCGACATAAGAGTCCATACGCCCAGCCGTGGTTGGCCCCAGAGAACCCGAAGCGTAACCTTCTGGCGTTTTGGCAGGCCCGGCGTAATAGATAGGATGATCCTTCACGTACTGCGGCAGACCTTCACCACGATCCAGGCGTTCTTTCAGCTTGGCGTGGGCAATATCACGCCCGACAATAATGGTCCCACTCAGTGAGAGACGGGTAGAAACCGGATATTGCGACAGTTGCTTGAGGATCTCGCTCATCGGACGGTTAAGATCCACCTTAATGGCTTCCCCTTCCCCTGCCTGACGCAGCTCTTGCGGAATAAACTTACCGGGATTGTGCTCCAGTTTTTCCAGCCAGATACCTTCGCGGTTGATCTTGCCCTTGATGTTACGGTCCGCAGAACAGGAGACCCCCATCCCGACCGGGCAAGATGCGCCATGGCGTGGCAAACGGATGACACGGACATCATGCGCGAAATATTTCCCACCGAACTGTGCGCCCAGCCCCAGGTTCTGAGCTTCTTTTAACAGTTCCTTTTCCAATTCCACATCACGGAACGCCTGGCCATGTTCGTTTCCTTCCGTCGGCAGGCCATCGTAGTACTTGGTGGAGGCCAGTTTCACGGTTTTCAGCGTGGCCTCTGCAGAAGTACCACCGATAACAAAGGCAACGTGATACGGCGGGCAAGCTGCAGTCCCTAATGTACGCATCTTATCAACCAGATAGTCTTTCAACTTTCCTGGCGTCAACAGCGCCTTGGTTTCCTGATACAGATAAGTCTTGTTGGCCGAGCCACCGCCCTTGGCGATGCACAGGAATTTATATTCGTCACCATCCACGCTGTAGAGATCAATCTGAGCAGGCAGGTTGCTGCCGGTGTTGACCTCTTTGTACATGTCCAGTGCGGCATTCTGCGAGTAGCGCAGGTTGTCCTCAATAAAGGTGTTATATACCCCGCGCGACAGAGCTTCTTCGTCCCCTCCGCCGGTCCAGACACGCTGGCCCTTTTTGCCAACAATGATCGCCGTGCCGGTATCCTGGCAGGTGGGTAAAATACCCTTGGCAGCGATTTCTGAGTTACGCAAAAATTGCAGTGCAACGTACTTGTCATTCTCGCTGGCTTCGGGATCGTTAAGGATATCCGCCACCTGTTGCTGGTGCGCAGGGCGCAGCATGAATGAGGCATCGTGGAAAGCGTGCTGGGCGAGCAGGGTCAGAGCTTGTGGTTCTACTTTGATGACTTCCTGGCCGTCAAATTCGCTAACGGAAACGTGGTCGCGGCTTAGCAGATAGTATTCGGTCTCGTCTTTTTTCAGCGGAAACGGATCTTGATAATGGAACGGTTTATTCGACATTGATCTCTCACTTGCAACATCAGCTGCGTTAAATTCACACTTACTCAGCGTGCTCGGGGCGCGCTTCGTCAAAAAAACTCCTCACACCTTACGTATTTTTAGGTAGTCAGTCATTGCGCCAAATCGCAAAATAGCCGCTATTAACATAAGGGTGTAATGCCGTTTTTCTGACCTCATCCAGTGAGAACTGTGGGTACAGACTCATCATTCACGGTATATTATCCCGCAGTTAACACATTGATTACAATCTGCGTGAGTCGATCGGATTATCATTGTCGGGAAATAACCACGCCTGCACCGTTGATGATTTCCTTGCGCCAAGCGTTGCCAGTTGCCGCGCCGTTGCTTAAGCTTAGGCGCCGTGTATTTGCCCCACCCAAGCTCACCGATCATACCTTGCGGTATGGGCAAATGGGCATCAGCGGCATTCACGAACACTGAGGAACACAGCCTGGTCACCATGAACAGAGTAAGAATCCCTATCGCGTTGCAACAGGCGGTGATGCGTTGTCTGCGGGCCAAACTGCAGCTGGCGCAACAGCATTTCGCCATTGAATTTCCAGAACCCAAGATCGTCTATCAACAACGCGGCACCAGCGCGGGCACAGCCTGGCTGCAAGCCTGGGAAATACGGCTAAACCCGATATTGCTGCTGGAAAACCAACAGCCTTTTATTGATGAGGTCGTTCCCCATGAACTGGCCCACCTGTTGGTATTTCGCCAATTTGGCCGTGTGCCACCGCATGGCCGCGAATGGCGCTGGATGATGGAAAGCGTGCTGCAGGTTTCCGCCAGCCGTACCCATCAGTTTGAAACCCGCTCGGTGCAGAGCAAAACCTTTCCCTACCGCTGTGCCTGCCAACAGCATCAGTTGACTATTCGCCGCCATAACCGGGTTATGCGCGGAGAGAGCGAGTACCGCTGCCGCCAATGCGGTGAAAAGCTGGCATTCTCTGGATAACGCAAGCCGTTAACCAAAAGATTTACACGTTAAAACAAATAGCTATCCTCATTTGCTACGGCCGATGACTTCCGTTACCCTGCCTGCTTTTCCAGTTTCGATCAGTTTTGGAATATGCTTCGCAAAATTTTATTAATAGTAGTGCTAGCGGTCTCCAGCAGCGCATTGGCTAAAGGCATCAATAACTTTACTCAAGCCAAGGCTGCCGCAGCCAAAATTAACCAGGATGCGCCCGGCAGCTTCTATTGTGGCTGTAAGATCGACTGGCAGGGTAAAAAAGGCGTTCCCGACCTCAACAGCTGTGGCTATCAGGTGCGCAAAAATGCCCAACGCGCCGGTCGCATCGAGTGGGAACACGTGATGCCGGCCTGGCAGTTCGGTCATCAGTTACAGTGCTGGCAAAGCGGCGGGCGCAAAAACTGCAGCAAGGACCCGATTTATCGCCAGATAGAAGTCGATTTGCATAACCTGCAACCCGCCATCGGCGAGGTAAACGGCGATCGTAACAACTTTATGTTCAGCCAGTGGCGCGGGGGTGAAGGCCAGTACGGCCAATGCCCGATGAAGGTTGATTTCAAGAACAAGCAGGCCGAACCACCTGCCCATGCACGTGGGGCTATCGCCCGTACCTACTTTTATATGCGCGATCGTTACCAGTTGCAGCTTTCACGCCAGCAAACCCAATTATTTGAGGTCTGGAACCGTCAGTACCCAGTCAGCGATTGGGAGTGCCAGCGGGAAGCACGCATCGCCATGGTACAAGGCAATCATAACCCTTATATTCAACAGGCTTGTCAGCAGCGAAAAGGCTGACCTACTATAGTGCTTTCGCGCTGCCTGCAGGCAGCGCCGTTTCATCGAGCCAGGATCTGATAACCATCATGCGTATACCCCGCATTTACCATCCAGACCTCTTGAGCGCCAATGCAGAGATTGCATTGAGCGAAGATGCGGCCAATCATGTTGGCCGCGTACTACGGATGAGCGCCGGGCAGGCGCTACAACTGTTCGACGGCAGCAATCAGGTGTTCGATGCCGAAATTGTCCGGGTGGATAAAAAGAACGTACTGGTTCGCGTCAGTGCCGGACGGTTGGAAGACCGTGAATCCCCGCTCAATTTACATCTTGGCCAGGTGATTTCCCGTGGCGAAAAGATGGAGTTCACCATTCAAAAATCGATTGAGCTGGGTGTAAACGTGATTACCCCACTGTTTTCCGAACGCTGTGGCGTTAAGCTCGACGGTGAACGTTTGGCGAAAAAGCTCCAGCAATGGCAGAAAATCGCCATTGCCGCTTGTGAGCAATGTGGCCGTAACCGTATCCCGGAAATCCGCGAGGCGATGACACTGGAAACCTGGTGTGCCGAACAGGATGATAGCCTTAAACTGAATCTGCACCCGCGCGCCAGCCAAAGCATCAATACCCTGCCGCTGCCGGTGGATCATGTGCGGCTGCTGATTGGGCCAGAGGGCGGATTATCCGCTGATGAAATTGCCATGACCACAGGCTATGGTTTTACTGATATCCTGCTGGGGCCACGTGTTTTGCGTACAGAAACCACCGCGCTCACCGCAATTACCGCTTTGCAGGTCCGTTTCGGCGACCTGGGCTAAGAACCTGTCCTCACAGGTTTGTAAGGAGAAGAGATGATCAAGCTCGGCATCGTGATGGACCCTATCGCATCCATCAATATCAAGAAAGACACCAGCTTCGCCATGCTGCTCGAAGCGCAGCGCCGCGGTTGGGAACTGCATTACATGGAGATGAACGATCTCTACCTGCATGCCGGTGATGGCCGCGCACGCACCCGCCTGCTGAACGTAAAAGAAGATAAAGAGAGCTGGTTCAGCTTTGGGGCTGAGCAGGATCTGCCGTTGCAGGATCTGGATGTGATCCTGATGCGTAAAGACCCGCCGTTCGACACGGAATATATTTACGCGACCTATATTCTGGAACGTGCGGAAGTGAAAGGGACGCTGGTGGTCAACAAGCCGCAAAGCCTGCGTGACTGTAATGAAAAGCTTTTCACCGCCTGGTTCCCGGAACTGACGCCAGACACATTGGTCAGCCGTAGCGCTGCCCATATCCGCAAATTCCACCAGCAGCATGGTGACATTATCCTCAAGCCGCTGGACGGCATGGGCGGGGCTTCAATCTTCCGTGTTAAGCAGGATGATCCTAATCTTTCGGTCATTATCGAAACCTTGACCGAACACGGCAGCCGCTTCTGTATGGCGCAAAACTTCCTGCCAGCAATCAAGGAAGGAGACAAACGCATTCTGGTGGTGGATGGCGAGCCGGTGCCTTACTGCCTGGCGCGTATTCCAGCGCAAGGGGAAACCCGTGGTAACCTGGCGGCCGGTGGTCGTGGCGAAGCGCGTCCGTTGAGTGAAAGCGACTGGAAAATTGCCCGCGCGGTTGCGCCAACGCTGAAAGAGAAAGGGCTGATTTTTGTCGGCCTGGATGTGATTGGCGATCGCCTGACCGAGATCAACGTCACCAGCCCAACCTGTGCCCGCGAGATCGAAGCTGCCTTCCCGGTTTCCATCACCGGTATGCTGATGGATGCCATTGAAAAACGTCTTGCCACGAAGTAAGCAGACGACGCCCCCTCTCCCAATGGGAGGGGGAACGGTATTTGACTTCCAACCGATTAGACCCTGAATAACGCCATGAATTTACAGCACCATTTCCTGATTGCCATGCCCGCCATGCTGGATCCGCGCTTCAAACGCTCGGTAATATACGTTTGCGAGCATAATGACGAAGGGGCCATGGGATTGGTGATCAATAAACCCATGGAGCACTTTACCGTCGAGACGGTGCTGAACAAGCTCAACATCGCGCCTTCACCACGGGATCCGGCCATCAAGCTGGATAAACCCGTGTTTGCCGGTGGCCCGCTGGCCGACGATCGCGGCTTTATTCTGCATACCCCCTGTGAAGGCTTTGGTTCCAGCATCCAGATATCGCCAGAGACCATGATTACTACCTCGAAAGACGTGCTGGAAACCCTGGGTACGGCCGATCAGCCCGAAGATGTTCTGGTCGCACTCGGCTATGCGGGCTGGGAGCAGGGGCAATTGGAGCAAGAGCTGATGGATAATGCCTGGCTGACCGCCCCGGCAGATACCCACATTCTGTTCCATACGCCTATCGCCAACCGCTGGCGCGAGGCAGCAAACCGCCTTGGCATTGATATTCGCAGCATTGCCAGCCACGCAGGACACGCCTGATGACCAACCGCACTATCATCGCCTTCGATTTCGGTACCAAAAGCATCGGCGCCGCTATCGGCCAGGAGATCACCGGCACAGCACGAGCGTTGGCCGCCTTTAAGGCTCAAGACGGGGTGCCAGACTGGCAAAAGATTGAACGCCTGCTCAAAGAATGGCAGCCAGACCTGGTGGTGGTAGGGTTGCCACTGAATATGGATGGCACTGAACAGCCGCTGACTGAACGCGCGCGTAAATTTGCCAACCGCCTGCATGGCCGCTTTGGTGTGCAAATTGCGCTACACGACGAGCGTTTGAGTACCGTTGAAGCCCGCTCGCACCTGTTTGACCGTGGTGGGTTTCGCGCGTTAGACAAAGGCAGCGTCGACTCTGCCTCTGCGGTAGTTATTCTGGAGAGCTGGTTTGAGCAGCATCCGGGCTGACTTTGCGCGCCGGGGCGAAACGACTGAACATGATCGCGCCGGCCGTAGGCACCACTTCCTTGTCTGATTCTGGCAATTCAAGCGTATCCGGCAAGTCAAAGTTGTCCAGAGTGAGGGTATTTATACGATAAGGCGTCAGGTTACCCACCAACGCATAGCCCCGCCAGTCTGTCTTGACGCCATACTGATTATCGACACCAATCCCCGGAGTTCCCGATACACTGACAATAGCCATGGTATCGCCCAGCGTTTGTCCCAGTGTCACTCCTTCCTGATGCGCCATCAGGCTCCCGGAAACCTCCAGATTTTGCTGGCGGTAGCCTTTCCCTTGTGAATGCCCAATCCGCAGCTCACCGGCGTTATATTGGTAATCCGCACTCAGATCCTGGCTGCTGCCGTATTTCTGGCTCTGACTGGTGCTGGCGTTGTAACTCAGACTGTAATCGGAAAGTAACGTCCCGCTAACGCCAACCCGCCGACTGTCAGTACGATCATTCGCGAGCGTATGATCGTAGTTCAGTTTCATTCTCGGCATCCCTAATGCATTCAGCGGCAGCGAGAAAGATACCCCGAGCTGTGCCTGCTCTTTGCTGTAGGATGTGCGGTTATATTCTGCATACAGTGAAACATCGATGCTACCCAAGGTTGCGCTGTAGCCCATTTCGACACTGGTCTCTCCCCGTTCATTACCCCGTTTGGCTTCCCGTACCAACGTCAGGTAAAGGCTGTCTGAGTCTGACAGATATTGCGTGTAACGTGCTTCCAGGCGGTACTTTTTCTCATCGTCAATGTCACCGACAAATATACCGTCCTCCCAGTCCCACCAATAGGTGTTCTGCTGCTCTATAGCATCGCCGAAAGTGCGGTAACGTTGTCTTGGGTAATACTGCGCCATCAGGCTGACCGATGACTCCAGGGCAGGAAAGGCCTTCGCGTAGCGAACACGCATCATGCTACCGGTATCGGGTGATGAACGCCTTGGTTGCTTGGCCGAAGCAAAACTGTAGTCCGCAGAAAGAGCGCCCCACTGATTGAAACTTTTGCCAATCCCTAATGCTGCGCTACGATAAATATCCGCTCCTTGTATGCCGCCGTACAATGTGACTTTGCCCGGTAACCCGTAGCTGAGAGAGGCCTGAACAAAGCTCGGCTGTTCCTCTTCTATCCCATAGTAAGGCCGGTACTTACCTACGGTAGCGTCATAGCGCCATTGGCCGCTGTATACCAGGTTAGGCATAGAGGAATACGGTATTTTACGCTCGGTCTCAGTGCTGTCACTTTCCCGGATGGTGACGGTCAGATCCCCTTCAAGCGCGGGAGGATAGACATCTTTAAGCACAAAGGCGCCTGGGGAGACAAATGTCTGGTAAATCAGTTCGCCGTTCTGCCGTACCCTGACTTCCGCATTACTGCGCGCAAAGCCTCGGACCCAGGGTGAAAACTGACGCAAACCATCCGGTAACATGCGGCTATCCGACACCAGGCTCATACCGCGAAATCTGACGTTTTCGAACAGCGCTGAGGGGGTCACGCTATCGCCCAAGGTCAGTATGGCGCGCCAGGCCTTAATATCCCGATACGCGAGCGCCTTTTCGGTATGCCAAGTGGGATTGCCCCAGGTCTCTTTCTGATAGACGGGTTGATAGCGCAACCGCCAAGGCCCGATGTTCATCCCGGTAGTGATATCGGCATACATGCTGTCATGCCGCTCCGAATCGCGATAGTTCTCACCCGCGTAATGGCCATAGTTGAACTGGTAGTTAACAAATGCCGCGTTGATGCCGTCATCCCAGCGCTTTTGCAGCTTACTGTTGCCTAACACTGCGGCTGGAATATCTACCGTAAGCAGTTGGGCTATGGGCTCGTAGAACACCTCAATTTTTCGGGCCCGCAGCGTTTCTGGCCGAATACATCCCTCTGGCGATGTTTCCATCACCATAGCGGTGGCTTCACGGATCCCCCATTCCTGCAGCAATGGTGCCGTGATACAGGGCTCCTCATTCGAGCCAAGATTGACCGCCATCTCACCCTTAAAATTGTCATTAATGATGAGATAGACTTTATTCATTTCTGCCCAAGCACCGTTAGCAAGCAGCGCTAGCGGCATGATGGCAAAGCGGAAGGTGGGTTTCATTCGTTCCCTGAGTGCAAACCACGATACGTAAACGTTTTTCACTAAACGCAAAAAGAGGCGCATCTGCGCCTCTGAATAATAAAATTCCGACTACTTACTTCTGCAGAGAAGCCAATTCAGCACGAGCTTGTTTCAGCTCTTGTTTGATTTCTTTTACGTCAGCTTGTTTTTCTTGCAGTTTTTTCTCGTACTTAGCTACTTTCTTCGCGTCGCCTTTAGCCTGAGCTTCACGCAGATCGGCTTTCACTTCGTTCACGTCTTTCTGCTTATCAGCCAGTTTTTGTTCCAGCTTGGTTACTTTCTTCTGTGCGTCCTGCAGCACGCTACCATTGGTACAATGGGCGTTCACTTCACTCAGAGCACGCTTCAGGCCAGCAACACGGTTGTAGTTACCGTACTTCTCAGCCTGCTGGATTTGATATTCGAGCGCAGCGCGTTTAGCGTTGCAATCGTTACCAGCAGTTGCCAGAGAAGAGAAGCTCGCGCCCAAAACCAGAACCAGTGGCAGAACAGCTAATTTAGTCATCTTTTTCATCATGTTATCCTTAAACGTTATTACACATGAGGAGCCCAAAGCCCCTCTCCTGTGCGATAAAGAATAAAATGACCCCGGTTACCTTAAAATCTACACAAGCCTTAATCACTCTGTAGGAAGGGACTATTCTCCTGTAGTCCGTTGTACTTTCCTCAAGGCGTTGGCCAGTCGTCGCGCCTCTTCCAGCACCACATCAGCGGCTGCCTTTCCTGGGGTGTCATGCAAAAACTGACAAGCCTGATTTAACCCTTCGGCATTCACCAACCGTGCGGCACCCGCTAATTTATGGGCTAGCGCCTGTATACTTATCGGCTCCAGCGGTTGCTGCTCAATATCAACGGCAAGTTGCATACAGTCTTCATGCAGGCAATCCAGCATGGTCTGGATGAACTCTTGCAATACCTCAGGCTGACGCAGCTCTGGCGGTAAATCTCCTACGACAAACGGTGGTACATCTTCGCTCTGCTGCGCTTCGTTTACTGCCAACGTAGATAACTTCGCTTTTAATATGCCCAGGTTAACCGGCTTAAACAGACAATCGTCCATTCCTGCCTGCAGGCAAGCTTCGCGCGCACTTTCCTGGGCGTTGGCCGTCAGCCCCCAAATCACCGCCGGAGCAGACTGTTGCTCACGTTCACGGTAACGAATTTGGCGGCTCAGGCTATAACCATCACATTTCGGCATCTGGCAGTCTGTGATGATCAGGTTGAAGCTATCCTGCGCTAACAGTTCCAGTGCCTGTTCCCCATCGCCAACGGCGACAGGTTGATGGCCAAGGAACAATAATTGCTGGGTTAGCAGCATTCTGCCGGCATGATGATCCTCAACGATCAATATGCGCAGACGGGACGATGCCTGCATCGCATCATCCTGGGGAGTCTGATGGTGGAATTTCAGTAATCTTGCGACGGAAAGCGACACGGTGACCTCACTGCCGAGACCTACCTCACTGTTCAACACAATGGTCCCCCCCATCATCTCCACCAGTTTGCGGCAGATATACAGCCCGAGCCCGGCTCCGCCTGTCTCACCATGGCCTTGGGTAAAGGGTTGGAACAGACGCTCCTGAGTCTCTGCATCAATCCCTTTACCGGTATCGGTAACGCGCAGTCGCAGATCTATTCGCTCCTCGCCAATCTGATCGACTGCGACGCTAAGGGCAACCTGCCCTTGCTCGGTAAACTTGATGGCATTGCTCACCAGATTGGACAGCACCTGTTTGAAACGCATGGGGTCCACCAGCACATCGCCGGTGATCTCTGCGTCAATATCCAACCGGAACGCCAACCCTTTTTGCCGTGCGACACCATCAAATAACATCGCCACAGACTCTATCAGGTGGCGTATATCCGCACGTTGAGGATGAAGGATCAAGCGGTCCGCCTCAATGCGTGATATATCAAGGATATCGCCGATCAGCGCCAGCAGAGAATGGGCGGACTCATGGGCAACGCTCAGCAATTCTCTATCCAGGGTCTCTTCCCGCTGTGGACGCTTCAGTACCAGTTCCAGCATGCCAATGATGGCATTCAGCGGCGTACGAATTTCATGGCTCATCGTCGCCAGGAAGGTGGTTTTAGCCCGATTGGCGCTGTCAGCATGCTCTTTTGCCAACTGTAACTGCGCGATCAGACGATCGCGCTCTGTCACATCGAACCAGCCTCCAATCTTGCCTTCAGCACGCTGATCTTCTGTAATCAGCAACTGACTCCATTGTTGCAGAGTGCACGGCTGTTCCCCCAATTGCAGGCTGCGGGTGACGGACAACATCTGTTCGCGCTCCCCTCCTTGCCCGATATCCATTGTGGCAGGCAATTGCAGCTGATAGTTCTTCAGCGAAGTACCGATCACCGCTTCGGCAGGCAGATTGATGGCTTTAAAAAATGGGGCATTGGCCATCATGATCTGATCTTTCAGATTGGTGATATAAATCGGCAATGGCACGCTATCCATCACCGCCTGGCAACGCTGTGCCAACTGCCGTTTAGTTCGCAAACGGCTGGCTATCAGGGCTATTGCCAGCAATACCAACAGCAGAGCCATCATTAATAACGTGGTGGGATAGCAGTAAGCAGGCGTTCTTTCACTACCCTGCATGCCTTCCAGCAGATAGGTATTGTTATACCAATTGCTGGTCATCGCATGGATGTCCTCTGGGGGAATATTCAGTAATGCCTTGTCAAGAATGGTCGCCAGGGGGTATTCATTGTCAGATACACCAATCACAAAACGTGCCGGTTCGATATCCAGCGCGCTCAGAATACGCAGCCCCGACGCAGGCTCCCGAGCCAGAAAATAATCCGCGCTGATCATCGGCAGTACCAGTGCCTCGGCCTTTCCCGCTTTTAACGCCGCAATACCGGCTTGAGGTGAAACCACAGGGATAATCCGGCTTTCCGGATAATGCTCCTGCAAAAGGGCCTGTAGAGGATGCCCCGTAACCAAAGCAATCAACTGCGGAGGATCGTGACTAATCTGGTCAGGGATCCCCAGTAAAACCCAAGAGTTGAACAGGTAGGATCGGGTGGTCAGCAACCCGTTAGGCCAGATGGCATCAAGCGTTACCCCTGTAACAATATCAGCCTTGCCAGCTTTAACGGCATCCAGAGAGCCTTGTAGTGATTCTGCACGAATAATGTCAAATTTTAGCCCGGTACGGCTGGAGATAGCGTCCATCACATCAGCCGTCAAACCGCGAAAATCCCCCTGAACGTCGAAGAAGCTCAAGGGCGGAAAATCCCCATTAACGACAACGCGTACATTTGGATGCTCTTCAACCCACTTTCTTTCCAGTGAGGTCAGCAGCAGGTGTTCATTGCCTTGCGACATCGGAATACCGCCATTCCACCGGCTCTGGATTTCTGCCTGTGTGCTTTCGGGGATGATGGCCAGGATAGCGTTGACTATCCGTTGCAAACGCGCATTACCGCTGGCCATACCAAAGGAGAATCCTTTGATATTCTGCGGGGGCAGCAACTGCATACGCAAATTATTCAGGTTGCCCTGATTGATTAAATAGCGGGCCACCGTTGCATCACCAATAAAAGCATCGAGTTTTTTAAACGATAACGCCTCGAGCGCCCGGCGCGGCACATCAAAAACTTGATAATCCGCTGCGCTAAAGCGCTCAGTAAGATTTTTATTACCACTGTAGAGGCGCTCAATGGCAATGCGTTTCGGCGGGTTTTGTTGTAGCAGGCTGTCCGTACGCACAACCAATGCCGGAGAAGCAGACACATAAGGCGTAGAAAGTAACATACCAAGATCGGTCATCCTGTTTACGGCAACATCACCGATCAGGTCCACTTCTCCCTTATCCAGATCATGTCGCAAGGCGGAGGCATCTTCGTAGTAACGCACCTTTATCTGCACGTTCAGGTTATAGCCGATGATCCCCAGATAATCGGCATTAATACCCGCATAATCCCGAGTACCGCTGGTGATATCAAAAGGGGGATAATTCGGTGCCGCGATGCCAAAAACCAGCACGCGTTTACGACGTAACCATTGCCAATCATCGCTGGTTAAATCAGGTTCGGATAATTGCACCTGGCTGCGGCTGAGTAAATTAGTTTCGCGAAATACAGGAACTTGAGCGGCAGAAACACCACAACAAAAAAGTAAAAAAATCAAAACTAATTTATTCATCGCCAACCTGCTCGTTCTGACGATGAAAAAAAGTCACCAATTCTTCGGCGCTGTTAATTTTTAACTTTTCCATCAGACGTGTCTTATAAGTGCTGATTGTTTTATTACTCAAAATCAGACGATCGGCAATTTCCTTATTACTCAACCCTTCAGATAAATAACGCAATACGGTCAATTCACGATCGGAAAGGCGAGCCAGAGTATTATCATTTTGTACCGGTGCACTCAGTAATGGCAGGATAGTCGCCTGAGGAAAACAAGAATAACCCTGCAAAACCATCTGACACAGTGGGGCCAATTGGCTGATATCCTGATCCTTGTTAAAGAAGCCGCTGGCCCCAGCACGCAAGGCACGCTCAGCGTAGCTCTCTGCAGGCAGGCTGGTGTAAACAACCACCTTGATGTCGCTATCTACCTGGCGGATATGCTGTAGAATTTGCAACCCATCCATTTTGTTAAGCATGATATCCAGGATCACCAACTGAGGGGCATTTTCTTTTATTTGCGCCAATGCAGCCAGGCCATTGGTCGCAGTATGAATCGAGCTATTTCCTAATGGGGATAAAATTGCTTTCACAGCAAAACAAATGGCTGGATGATCGTCAACAATCAACCACGTACTCATAGGAATATCCTTATTCAAAAGAGAACAATCTGAAAATGCACGACCAACACATTAAATGTACAGGGCTGCCAGCTTATACTTGGCATTAGATAGCGACTGAATAATCTCTACCTGCCATCCCTCAAGCAACATATGCGTTGGCTGCGTTCACTCCCCCAGATACACAGTTATCCATTCACCTGAGGAGTATCCCGCTTGCCACTCTACCGCAACTTGAATTATTTAAAGTATCTATTAGCTTCATTGGCACTAAATAAATATTTTATTGATTGTGGCATTATAGTATTCCCTGTGCAACCAACCGCTGTAGCCCTTGTTCGAAAGTCTGCATACCTGACTGTGCGCCGGTCTGCAATACACTGGGCAACTGATGTGTTTTTCCTTCACGGATCATACTACTTACTGCCGCCGTTGCCGTTAGGATCTCAAAAATGGCGACTCGCCCACCACCAGGTTTACCCAATAGTTTTTGTGCAATCACCGCCTGTAAACTGCTCGCCAACTGCGCCCGGACATAAGATTTCTCCTCAGCCGGAAACACGTCAACCAACCTTTCCACCGCCTGTGGCGCACTGCGCGTATGTAATGTCGCCAGCACCAGATGGCCAGTTTCTGCCGCAGTAAGTGCCAACCGAATGGTGGTGGTATCACGCAACTCCCCTAACAGGATCACGTCAGGATCCTCACGCAGTGCCGCTCGCAAGGCCTCCTCAAAGCTGTGGGTATCACGCCCCAGCTCGCGTTGCTGGATCAATGAACGCTGGCTGTGATGAATAAATTCAATGGGATCCTCCAGGGTGAGAATATGCCGCCGTTGATGCTGATTAATAAAATCAATCATCGCTGCCAGCGTGGTGGATTTACCACTGCCCGTTGCTCCAGTAACCAATATCAGGCCATCCTCCCGTTGGATCAGTGCTGGAATAATTTCTGGGGTAGACAGTTCGGCCAAAGTGGGACACTGGCTGGCAATTCTGCGCAAAGCAATGGATACCCCACCGTTCTGTAAAAAGAAATTAGCTCGCAAGCGGATGCCCCCCTCCAAGGTCAACGCCAGATCGAGTTGCCCAACCTGCTGTAATTGCTGCCATAGCCCCTGCTCTAACAGTCGTTTGCACCACATGGCCATCTGCTGAGATGAAATCCTTTCCTCGCCCTCTATCCCCCGAAGTTCACCATCAATACGCAACATTGGCAGATGACCGGTACAAAGGTGCAGATCGGAAGCATTATGCTTTACACTAAGAGCCACAAATTCGTCGATCTCCATATCAATCTCCCGGATTAATCATGAGCACTATCCAACAGAACCTACAGGATGTCAGGAGCCGTATCGCGGCGGCGGCGCTAGGCTGCGCACGAGCTCCAGAAGAAGTGATATTGCTTGCAGTCAGCAAAACCAAACCTGTGGCAGCGATCGCAGAAGCCATCGCTGCTGGTCAGCAGGCTTTCGGTGAGAATTACGTTCAGGAAGGGGTGGACAAAATCCAGCATTTTGCCCAACACCCCGAAGGCTCTGGTTTGGAATGGCACTTTATCGGCCCGCTGCAATCCAATAAAAGCAGGCTGGTGGCGGAACATTTTGCCTGGTGCCATACCGTTGATCGCCTGCGCATCGCTCAGCGTCTGAGCGCTCAGCGTCCGGCGGAAATGCCGCCGCTTAACGTCCTGATCCAAATAAATATCAGTGACGAACAGAGTAAATCTGGCATTGTATTACGTGAGCTGCCGGCACTGGCTGAAGCGGTCGCGGCACTGCCCAATCTCGCCTTACGCGGGCTGATGGCGATCCCAGCCCCCGAAAGCGACTATCAACGCCAGCTGGCGGTATTCAGCCAGATGAATGACGCGTTCCTGGCGTTAAAACAGCGCTATCCCCAAGTGGATACGCTGTCGATGGGTATGACGGATGATATGCCTGCCGCTATCGCCGCAGGCAGCACTCTGGTGCGTATAGGCACCGCAATTTTTGGGGCCCGTGACTATTCACAGGCCTGATAAACACAGACGAAAAGCGAGGAAGTTGATGCAACATCGCAAAATTACCTTTATTGGCGCGGGTAACATGGCACGTGCCATCATCGCCGGCCTGGTGGCCGGTGGCTACCCGGCAAAATACATCAGCGTTTGCGCACCGTCGCCAAAGAATCGTGACGCTCTGGCCGCCGATTATGGTGTGATCAGCAGCGCAGATAACATCGCCTGTGCGCAAGAAGCCGAAGTGGTGGTCTTGGCGGTGAAACCGCAGCTGATGGCGCAGGTCTGCCAGCCATTGCAAGAACAGGTCGACTTCTCCGGCAAACTGGTGCTGTCGATCGCCGCCGGTATTCTGGTCAGCCGCTTCTATCAAATGCTCGGTGAACGGTTGAATATCGTGCGCATCATGCCCAATACCCCTTCACTGGTCGGTAAAGGCATGAGCGGGCTGTACGCACCTTCGCAAGTCAGCCAGCAGGATCGCGATTACACCAGCGCGCTGATGAGCTCGGTTGGCAAAGTCTGCTGGGTGGACGATGAAAATGGTATCAACGGGGTAATTGCCGCCGCAGGTAGCGCTCCGGCCTATTTCTTCCTGTTTATGGACGCTATGCAGCAGGAAGCCGAACGAATGGGCTTCAGCAGCCAGGCGGCACGCGAGCTGGTGCAACAGGCCGCCGTCGGTGCGGCCGCTCTGGCTAGCGCCAATCCAGACATTTCTCTGGCGACGTTACGTGAGCAGGTGACCTCCAAGGGAGGGACTACGGCCGAAGCCATTCGCGTGCTCAACGAACAGCACTTGTCCGAGAGTGTCGCCAAAGCGATGCAGGCCGCCGTTTCCCGCGCACAGGAAATGGAAAAATCATTTTGATGATACCCCATGGATTTCAAGTTGCAGGAGAGCCAACGCGCAGGCAACTTGAAGTATGAAGGGTATATAACCAAGAGTTAAGGAGAAGGGTAACTCACATGCTAACGCTGACTTTCCTGGTCAAAACCGTTGTTGATATTTACGTAATGGTGCTGTTGTTGCGCATTTGGATGCAACTGACGCGCACCGACTTTTATAATCCGTTTTCACAGTTCGTAGTCAAAATCACCCAGCCGATCGTTGGCCCACTGCGCCGTATCATCCCTTCCATGGGGCCGGTAGACAGCGCATCCTTGCTGCTGGCGTTCCTGTTGATGACGATCAAATACCCGCTGCTGCTGCTGATCCAGGGCGGTGCCATGTCGCTGAGTCCGTATAATCTGCTGTTTGGTCTGATCTCGCTGATCAAATCTGCCGGTTACCTGATTTTCTGGGTAATGATCATCCGGGCATTGATGAGTTGGATCAGCCAGGGCCGTAGCCCGATTGATTATGTGATGTATCAACTCACCGAGCCGTTGATGGCTCCGATCCGCCGCGTAATCCCGGCAATGGGCGGCATTGATTTCTCCGCCATGGTAGTGATCCTGATCCTGTATTTAATCAACTACCTGGGGATGGATCTGTTCGGCGAGCTCTGGTATCTGCTGTGAGTGCGGTCACCCCGGTGCTAGACGGGTTGGCTATCAGGCTTTATATTCAGCCCAAAGCCAGCCGGGACCAGATCGTTGGGCTGCATGGCGACGAGATAAAAGTCGCCATCACGGCACCGCCGGTTGACGGCCAGGCCAATGCCCATCTCATCAAATTTATCGCCAAGCAGTTTCGGGTGGCGAAAAGTAATGTGATCATTGAGAAAGGTGAGCTGGGGCGACACAAGCAACTACGTATCATCAATCCGCAACAGATCCCTGCCGTGATCGCAGCGCTATACCCACAGTAATGGGATTGTCCCCGGAAGCTTGGTTAGCCAGGTCACCGGGTGAGAACATACGGCCAACGCCGCTGCGGCGCCAAGTACGAAGCGTAAAATCGAACACTATTCAAGGTAATCATCATGCAAAAAGTCGTTCTTGCCACCGGTAATCCGGGCAAAGTGCGCGAACTCGCCGATCTGCTGGCCGATTTCGGCCTGGATGTGGTGGCACAAACCGAGCTTGGCGTAGACTCCGCCGAGGAAACCGGCCTGACGTTTATTGAAAATGCCATTCTCAAAGCCCGCCATGCTGCGCAGATCACCGGATTACCAGCAATCGCCGACGATTCTGGCCTGGCTGTGGATGCATTGGGTGGCGCACCAGGGATTTACTCCGCCCGTTATGCTGGTGTAGAAGCCAGCGATCGGCAAAATCTGGAAAAGCTGCTGGTTGCGCTGCAAGACGTTCCACAAGGTAAACGCGGCGCTCAGTTCCATTGCGTGCTGGTCTACATGCGTCATGCGGAAGATCCTACCCCACTGGTGTTCCACGGCTGCTGGGCCGGTGAGATCGCCGTTGAGTCCGCTGGTGCTGGCGGTTTTGGTTACGATCCTATCTTCTATGTGCCTGAGTTGGGTTGCACCGCAGCGGAACTGACCCGCGATGAAAAAAGTGCGGTCTCCCACCGTGGCAAAGCATTGAAGCTGATGTTGGAAGCGATGCGCAATGCCAGCTAACGCCGTGCAACTGCCGCCTCTCAGTCTGTATATCCATATTCCCTGGTGCGTGCAGAAGTGCCCATACTGCGACTTTAACTCGCATGCTTTGAAGGGCGATGTACCGCATCAGGAATATGTTGAGCATCTGCTGGCCGATCTGGATGCCGATTTGCCGCTCACCAGCGATCGCGAAATCAGCACCATCTTTATCGGTGGCGGTACGCCAAGCCTGCTGAGTGCAGAAGCCATGCAGGCGTTGTTGGATGGGGTACGCGCTCGCATTCACGTTGCTGACGACGCCGAGATCACCATGGAAGCCAATCCCGGTACCGTGGAAGCCGATCGCTTCAGCGGCTACCAGCGCGCCGGGGTGAACCGCATCTCGATTGGCGTACAAAGCTTCAGCGCAGAGAAATTAACTCGCCTGGGGCGCATACACGGTCCGGACGAAGCCAAGCGAGCGGCACACCTGGCAACCGGTCTGGGGCTGCGCAGCTTTAATCTCGATCTTATGCATGGCCTGCCGGACCAATCGCTGGCAGAAGCCCTGGACGATTTGCGTCAAGCAATAGCCCTGGAGCCGCCGCATCTGTCATGGTATCAGCTCACCATTGAACCCAATACGCTGTTCAGTTCACGTCCACCGGTCTTGCCAGACGATGACGCGCTGTGGGATATCTTCCAGCAAGGGCACGAGTTGCTGAGCGCCGCCGGTTATCAGCAGTATGAAACTTCGGCCTATGCCAAACCCGGTTACCAATGTCAGCACAACCTGAACTATTGGCGCTTCGGCGATTATCTGGGGATCGGTTGCGGAGCGCACGGTAAGCTGAGCTTTGCTGACGGGCGTATTCTACGTACCGCCAAAACCAAGCATCCACGGGGTTTTATGCGCGGAGAATACCGCGACAAGTTCCATGAAGTCCCTGCGGCCGATAGGCCTTTCGAATTCTTCATGAACCGCTTCCGCCTGCTGGAGCCCGCGCCGCGAGCCGAATTCGCCCGCTATACCGGGCTGGATGAAAGCGCGATCCGCATACCGTTGGACACCGCGCTGGCCAAAGGGTATCTGGTAGAGACAGCGGAATATTGGCAGATCACCGAGCATGGAAAGCTGTTTCTTAATTCATTGCTGGAATTGTTCTTGCCGGAGGAATAAAACACGGGGTTCAACGTGTTGAACCCCGTTACACGTCCAATCTTAGTTCAACGCTTTAATCAGATCGTTACGCTGGGCTTCCAGCGCCGTGACGCGTTGACAGACGTCGCGGCCAAAGTTCTGGAAATCCTGCTCCTGGTTGTTCCATTCGTTCTTGATGGCCTGTTGCAATCCCCCCAGGTTGCCCATAATCGCCTGCAGCGGATTACCATTGCTGTTGGCCACCTGTTTGACGCCCATTTCGTTCAGGCTGTCCTGCAATACTCCGCCCATGCTCTGCTGGACGATATTGCGACCGTCCTGCTCCACCTGCGCGATCGCCTTATGGTGGAACGTCAGACCATCACTACGGTGCTCAATGATGCGATTCATCTGCTGCTTAAGCTGTTCGTTAAGCGTGGTCAGGCGATTGCGTACGTTACTGCTGCTGCCCAGTTGCTGGACGATCACTTTATCCAGCGCTACCCGCGCCTTTTCCAGATGCTGCTGCGCACCCTGATCGATCCAGGGCAAATCTTTACGCAATGCGCTCTGATAGCTGAATGCCTTCTGACGCTGGCTGTCATTCAGGCTCAGAGCCTGCCCGTTACGCGTCACATCACCATCGGCAGAAATCTGCAGGTTGCCGCTGGCACCAACGACCTGCACACTTTGCGGGCTGATAATCACGTCGTCCTGGGGCCTGACGCTGCACTGATAGTCGGCATGCGCCTGTGAAGCAACCAACAACAGCAGGGCTAACCCGGTTCTCTTTAACATAGTTTCTCCTGACTCCCTTCCACCAACATCCACGATGGGGTTAAAAAATCGAACGGCTAATGCGTTGAGACAACAGTTCCAGTGCCGCAGTTCCCGCCAATGAGTTCCCGGACGCATCCAGCTCCGGTGACCAGACGGCAATCGACAGTTCATCAGGGACTATGGCGATAATACCGCCCCCCACGCCGGACTTGCCTGGCATCCCCACCCGATAGGCAAATTCACCGGCACCATCATACATACCGCTGGTCATCATCAGGGCATTAATCTGACGAGCCTGACGAGGGGAGATCACCTGTTCGCCATCAAGCGTCCGCCCCTGATTGGCCAGGTAAACAAAACTGCGGGCCAGCTCTACACAGTTCATGCGCAACGCGCAATAGTGGAAATAGGTTTGCAACACGGTCAACACGTCATTTTCGAAGTTACCGAACGACTTCATCAGGTAGGCGATGGCGGCGTTGCGATCGGAATGCTCAAACTCGGAACGTGCGACACGCGCGTCATATGACAGATCGTCGGTCCCCGCCAGTTGACGCACCACCTCCAGCATGCGCTGCTTGGGCGCGCTAAGCCTGGTCTGGAGCATATCGCACACCACCAGCGCCCCTGGGTTGATAAACGGATTACGCGGCTTGCCCTGCTCCATTTCCAACTGCAGCAAGGAATTAAACGGCAGGCCGGAGGGTTCTTTCCCCACTCGCTGCCAGATTTCACTTTCCTGATAACGCGTCAGTGCCAGCGTCAGGCTCAAAACCTTGGAGATCGACTGGATCGAGAAACGCTCCGTCGCATCCCCGGCCTGAAACAGCTCGCCGTCAACGGTGCAGACAGCGATGGCCAGACGATCGGCGGCCACTTCCGCTAGTGCAGGAATGTAGTCAGCGACCGAACCCCGCCCAATCAACGGGCGCACCTGCTGCAGGATCTCGTCCAGCAACGCGTTATCCAATGTTGTTCCCACTGCGCTTATACTCCAGATATACCCTATGGATTTTAAGATGCAGTCAGGCACCCAACTCGCTCATCCCCTGGCGCTTACTTAGGTAAGTGGCTGGGGTGAGTGAGTGCAGGTAACAACGCTGCAGCTTGAAAGACGACGGGCAAAATAAAGGTGCCGTTAAGGCACCCTCTGTAAAACGTATCACATGGCATACCTGCCAAGTACATCCGGCGGGATCAATCCCACCAGATGTCGAACAGGTCGCTGACCTTCACGTCACTCATCTTGCGTGCTTCCAGCCAGTTTTTGACCAGTTCACGCTGTTCGTCGGTGCAATGGCCAATCGTCTGCAGGCAGATCAGACCTTCCCACTGCAGGTAGCCGCTGCCGTCAAACGCCAGACCATTCGGCTCGATCACCTCATCGATGAACGCATCCAGGGTGCTATCGATATCCTCTACAGCGGTCCCTTCAGCAAAACGCCAGGCAACGGAGAAACCCAGTTCCTGGAACTCTTCAATGTGCAGTTTTTTACGTAAACGACGACTACGGTTCTTAGCCATTATTCCTTCCTATTTGATTTTTATGGTATTTTTAAGCGCTATGACTAAAATCTTAATTTTAACCTACATTTAATTAACCATCTGAATTTACGATATTTTTCTGTTATGAGCATTAATCTCAATCATTCTAATCATTTTACCCTCTCCGGCCTCAGCTTGCCACTGCCTGCACATCTATAGACCATGAGCATCAACTATAATCAGCTTAGTGGCATCAATGGCTACACATCCCGATCAAACTACCCACGACCTTGCCCATATCGCTTTTGCGCTCTTGTTGCGTTTAAGACCGCTGTTCAGGACGGTGCTGTGGCTTCCCCAATGGCAGGACCTCTTTTATTGCTCGTTGGCTGGCTACCGCCCAAAAGCAGAAGCGTTTTCCTAAAACAGTGGCGATTGATATCCAACTGCGGGTATTCAACAGATTTTTTGAAATTAAAATCCAGTTCGGACTAATACTTTGATTCAAACTGGATTAAGTATCTTTAAAATTATATATTAATGAACCATATAATTGAGCTATACTACAAACCCATTCTTAGCCAATATCTTTATTTTATTGTACTCTTCTTGTATCTTCTCCTGGTCTTTGTGTGCCAAATGTAGGCTACCAGGTGATGAATTAAGGTCTGTGGTCTTTTGTAATTTATCACCTACTCTTACCCTCATATTAATATTCATGATTGTTTCGAAACTTTCTAACTTTGATATTAATGGAATATCAATAAGCACCCCTGATTTCTCTGATGATAATATCATCCACACCCCATGATTTTTCAACTCATATTTTTTGTTTACTTTACTAAAGAAACTGTCAGGGTCAATGTATGCATCTACTGTCAACTCAACCTGATTGTGGCCTACACAAAAATCTGTTACTTTTGTATTTACCCCCCCCCCCATTCTTGCACCAATCTCGATCAATATAGGGCCAGTATCTGTCATCATTAATTCAATATGTGCGGGACCAAATTTAATATCCAATGCATCAAGTACAGAATAACAATATGAAGTTATCTGACGAGCAACGTCTGTATCAGGAGATATAATCTCCTCTTTATCATAAATAAATCCGTGTCCGTCTAGTAACTTTTTTGTTGAAATCCACATATCGCTAATAAAATGATGACCTGAACAGCTTACTGTATTTACAATATACTCTCTACCTTTTAAAAAAGATTGAACAAGGACATACTCATTCATTTTTCCAAGTATGTTATTTTTATCAATATTGTAATTGAAAGCATTTATTACATCCTGTATGCTCTCACAAATGTATACACCATCACTACCTGCACTATTCAATGGTTTTACTACCACAGGAAATGTATTTCTTTTTTCGACCCATGAGATAACATCATCAATTTTATTAGATTTAAAAAAATCAGGTACAACAACTCCTTTCTTGTGCAATTCATCTGCCATAAGATACTTATCTCTCCTAGCAGAGCTGAGGTGTGTGCCATTCGATATCAATTGCATTCGTTCACTAAGTAAATCAGCAAGAATGACTCCAGGCTCAATACCTGCAATAACACCGACAACCTTACCATTAAGGTCCTTCTCCGCATGTTTTATTTTTTTCAGCGTATCATCAATGTTATTCTCATGTATTATATTTAACACATAATCACTAGGAGTGAATTGACTTAACGCAGATATAGGTTCTATAGTGCTTTGCATATGTATACAGTTAACTCCTTTTTGATTAAAATAAGGAATGTAATTTTTTGCTGGTCCATATGCATCAACAATAATAATAAATTTTTTCATATCATGACCTCTTTTGAGACGATATACCATAAACAACAAATCCAACAACAAATAAAATAGCCATCAGTGTATAATAAGATAGAGATAATCGGTCATCAAAAAACTGGAGTGTATAAGTTAATATCGGACCTAATACAATTAACAGCGATATAGTCATAGGTTCAATTCGCTCTATACCTTTTTGTAATAAAAATAGTGGAAGCATAATACCAAAAAATGTTAATACAATAACCCCAGCTAAATTCTCTTTGAGCAAATGCAATGGTTCAATATTAGTTGTGGTATAAAAAAGCATAAAAAAAGAAACGATAAGCATTAAATAGAATCTTGTTGTAAGTACAAAAGATGTGGAACAACCCGACTTGCTTAGTCTTTTAGAAAAAATTGTATTACCTACAATGCCAAGTCCAGTTAAAAAACAAAAGAGCACACCATATACTGTATCTATATGAGAATGATTTTCAACACCACTTTTGCCGCTCAATGAAATAGCTATCATGATAATGATAGCAAAAGAAATCCCAATGCTACTTATCACTTCTCTTTTATTATAGTGGCTAATATTATTGATAGAAAATGCAGCGATAAAAGTGATTACTGGACCTATTCCCGTATTAATGGCATTTTCAATAGATGGTTCTATATATTTAAGCGCATAAAAAGAGGCAATCCAAGATACAGATGTAGATATATTAACTGCGACTACATCCTTAATGTTTTTTTTTGTTTCTAGAATGAAATCATCAAATCCACTTTTCCATAAATAGATTAAAAAAAACAATATAGATATAGGAACAAAGCAATATATAACTAAAAGATAAGGAGGTATACCCTGTACTGCATGACCTATATAAACCTCTTTTGCTGACGCCAGGAACACAAATGACAGTACAAAAAAAACTCCGGATATATACTGACCTTTTCGTTCTATAGTTAATTCCATGATAAACCTCAAAAGGTGGGCGGAGTTATAATTAAAATATACTACGCCCTGTTTTCATAAAATAATTAACTGCCTGATTTTTATTAATAATCAGATTCCTGCTGTATTGAAATATTCAACTTGTCTATATCCCCAATCAAAGAGAAATAATCACTTACACTTATAGATAACGATTTATCTAGAACCCCAGCATTGAAAAATAGTTTTCCAACATTACAAACCCTATCATCAACAAGCAGTTGAATATCTTCTTTTAATGCAAATGGAGGTACTGCACCAGATTTACAGCCAGTCAAAAATTCCGCGACATCAGGACTAGAAAAACTGGCCTTCTTCGCGCCTAGATATTTAGCAACAGCCTTGAGGTTAATCTTGCAATCACCGGTAACGACAGCGAGAGCGTAGCTTGTTTTTTCAGAATATTGTAGCTTTAACACCATTGCTTTGGCAGCCTGATCTATGCGATTTCCTCTGATTTTGCTAATAACATCAGTTCTACCTTCAGGAGGATGTTGATATTCCTGAAAACTAATACCGTGCGTTGATAATAATGTCACTAATTTATTATAAATTTCCATGATAGATACCTTTATTATTTTCTAACTCCAAGCGATAGCACTGCTTAGGTTATCTTGTAATCCAAAAAAGAACCCCATAGTTATACGATCACCAGCGTCAACACGTTCTATCTCATGGTAGTATCGTGGATTTAATAAGTAAACATCACCAGACTTTGGTTCGAATAAACAACATTTTGCGCCAGACACAGCCTCATCTTGATAACCAAGAGCTTCTGGGGTTTTATATACTTCATCACTCTCACACCATTTTCTGTTGTACATTCGCAGAGCCCCGCCTTTTTGACATTCTTGAAGGCAGATAACGCAACTTAATTGTTCTTCTATATTGCATACTGATAGTCCGGAGTTTTTTGCATCACGTACTATATCATCATTATGAAGAGGGTTTGCAACACCTTCATTATGATAGCGAATGATACTTCCAGCATAGCTACCAAAAGTTGTATCGTAGGCTGTTGTTATCTTCTTAATGCATAAATACTTTGAAATTAGAGAATACATCTTCTCTTGAAGTGTGCTAACAGTTTCAGGTATAAAGTTTTTAATGTCTCGGCAAAGTGAAAAGTAGTTTTCAGGTTGAGATACATGACGAGCCAAATAAGGGCCAAAAGTAGTTAGCGCTCCATTTAAATATGACGATCTCTGAATTTTATCTCGGCAAATATTTAAGTCAGATAAGATAGCTTTACTTTCTGAATTTGGCAAAAAACCGCGAAATACTACTACAGCCAAATCACCAGATAATAGTTTACCTAAAACCTCATCTTCTATATGAGACTCTGGTTTAATTATTAGTATGCTTTCTTCATATTGCATCATTAATTCTCCTTAAGATTAAATTCTAATAAACTATAATTTTTTATAGGCTCCCAATATCCTTCTCCTCTTAGCCATGGAATGACTTCAGAAGATACATAAGTTGCTTTTTCACTTTTGTTTAATTGCATTGTGAAATACGTAGGGTGTTCGTAACTTTCAGGGTACCATTGCCAAACGTATGCGTTCTCTTTGTTTATAAGAAATGCGTTACCTGATGTACCACCATTCTCAATATCATCAATTTTACACCTAATTAATTCTTTAGTAAGAGATAACCCGTCTATATCATTAATTAGATAGGTAAAGTATTCATAAGAATCAAAAATAGACTCTTCCATTCCCAACAATTTATACACAGTAGGTAAAAATCCGTTGTGCATACAATGCCAATTTCTTTCATGAAAAAGTGGGTGAGAGAATTCCAAGCCTTTATTTTTATCTAATGTTGCATGCCGTACATGAACTACTAAAAAATTTGTATTAATATTTGGAATTGATGAGATTTCATCCGATAGACAACCAGAACTACGTAACGTTATAATTTCATCATTATATAACCATAGTGCGCCCCAACCATTAGGGTGTTTTTTGATTGGGTTTGTATGATTTTCTGTTATTCCCTCACACATTTCTGCAGCAGCTCGAAATATGTCTTCAGGAATAAAATCTCCCTTAGCCAAAATCATTCTACACATGATTTAATCCTGACAATGAAAGATCAGAGTCTAAGTGCAATATTTTTTTAAATACCTGTATAATATCATCTTTTTTCTCTCCATCAAGTGTGAATGTAGCCAACGTGTTTGCATGTCTTCTTAAGTCAGACTTTAATACTTTGTCCATTTTGCTTTCTTCATCCTTGATAAAGTTGGACATCACTAAATCTCCTCTACTATTTTTTTTACTCCATTGATAAGCATAAGCAACCTGTGCTTCAGTTTGTAACCGTAATCTTCCTGAAACAAAAGAAACTTTCTTACTTATTGTTGATTCATTTCTTTTATCACTTGCCGCTAACAAGAATGCTTCTTCAGCCCAGTCATTTCCTGTAATAATTTTAACCAAGCTAGTCACACCCATTCCTGAAATTCTGAATCCCATTTCTATAAAGTATAATTCATCATCTTTTATTATTAAATCAATATGGAATGCGCCATTATTATAACTGAATACATCACAGCACCTTTGAGCAAAACTATCAAACAAGTCAAAATAGTTGCCCTCAGTAAAAGCCACATGCCCTGACTCATGAAAGCCACAAACACTCCCTGTAATTTCTTTTGTAATAACCTTTTGACAGCATGTCAAAACTTTAACAGTACCTTTTTCGACAACACCCTGGATAGAAAACTCTGTTCCATCTATGTACTCTTCCACTAAAAAACCTGAAAAATCTCTACCACCATAATTTTTTGTATTATCTAACTCGTCTATTACACAATTCCTTTCATGATGATTTTTTACGAGGTGGACACCCAACCCTCCCCCACCATCAATAGGTTTTATGATAAAAGGATAATCATGGGCTATATTTTTTTCCCTTAATTCTTTCAGTGAAGAGAAAGAATAGAACCAAGGCTGATTAATTTTACCCGAAATGATTTTTCTTTGCTCATATTTATCTAAAGGCACAAATGGGTTATCACCAACACTATTCAATAAATTTTTTAAGATAAATGCACTTGAATTATATGCTTCAAATCCAGCCAAAATAACTTTAGGATTATCATTATACCCTCGAGCTCTATATGCCTCAATAATAGCCTCTGGTTTTTCAGGGGTTAGTATTGTAATCACCTCATTAAACTCAATCGAGTAATTTTTTGACTGATAATTAATTAATTCCTCCTTCTCTATCAAAACTGAAAAATACCCATATTTCTTTGCAATCGCACAATAAGGATTTGTGCCATCTCTTGTTGAACCAACTTGCAGGAAAATATCTTTCATATTTGTAACCATAATTAACGCCCCGATATTATTTCGTTGATATATATACCTCTGTTTTTATCAAAAACTTTAATGATATCCTTGTGTGGATCTAATCGTAAAATATGAGATAAAGGACTGTTTTTATTTTTATCTAAATGGTTGCTAACTAACGTATTGTTATAACATTGGCGAATAGAGGCTAATGAAAGCCCAGAAATAGTTTCTATTATCTTTCTTTGTTGACTACTGTCGTCTATGCCATTACGTAAGAGTTTGTGTATCTTTTCCGCGTTTAATGTCGGGTTCTCTTGTTGTATATATAAGTCTAGGTTTTTACCTCGCTCTGTGAAAGGCGAATAAATCATACATATCAGTTGTTCCGTATTAACATCAAATGCATCTTTTGCATACTTTTCGGATAAGCAATACTGTTTTTGAACAGTTGGTTCATCAATATAACGCGATGCCATAATATCGATAAGATGTTCAGGAAACTCTTTTTTTCTCATGATATCTAATCCAAACTTTACATACTCCTTTATTCCATCAGAGTAATTCTTTCGCTGTAAACTTTTTGCTCGTAATCCTCTTACATGAGCCATAAGATTTGGATTGCCGCAATCTGATTCAGAGAAACTAAACATCAAGTCATCAAAGTTAAACTGTAAAAATTCGGTTAATAGCTCCCAATGTTCTCCCGCACTATATTCTGTATTTTGATAAATATTGAAAAATGTAGGATCTCGATCAAGATTAAAAGTTACGCTATGTTCTGGAGCTATATTGTTATCTCCATGTAAATTTCTAAAGTAACCTTGTGAAACACCATTCATTGTTTCTAAAAAAGAGGAAAAACCTGAACGCTTTTTTGGCCTTTTTATATTGAATATATTAGAAAGGTGTCTAGACCAAGCTATGTAGGCAGTTTGTTCCTTTGTTGAGTCACCAGTAATTATAATATCAACCCCACCTTTATAACTAGCTGCGATCCCAAAAGAATTAATCATACTTAAATTACAAGCATTGCAGAAGGTAGATCTAGCATCTGCTTGGAAACGATGACCATTCATTAACATATCGACTCTATTTCTATGTCTAATCGCTTGTGGGAACGGTATATCTTTCTGAAACTCTTGTATTTCCATGCCATCTACTAATAAACATTCTACATAATCATCATTATAAATCTCTAACGCACTATAAACGCGATGGATGTTATCCATTACAGCTTTACTCATGCCAGCATGGCGATTTGTACTTATCCGTAAATAAAATGTATCTCTATGCTCTTTATAAATAATAGCTTGTATATACCTCAAGTAAGCAACCATATAACTACTATCTTTACCTCCTCCATAAGCAAGCAATACTCTATTACTTGAAAGATTACTTTTGTGAGGTAGTTCATCTAATAACCTAATAGCACATTGATTGGCTGATTCGATTATTTTCTGTGTCATATAAGGTTTAGTATTTATCAAAACCGACTCAAAATTATGCATTGTATCCCTCCATTTATTATTCTGTGAAATAAAAATCCATTTAAAGCATAAGCTTATAAGTAGTTATACTCCCTCTAGTTCATTCTTTTGTCAGCGGACTCAAGTCCGAGGTGTAAGCCTAAGCCACCTTTTTCAATTCTGGATCATGCACGTATATGCTAAGAAGTTGTACATGGGTACCTTTTCTCATTTTCTTTCCTTAACTTAGGCAAACACCTCCTAAAAGGATCTGTGTATCGTCGATACCGTAGTAATCGCTGATATTTTTAACATACAAAAAATCCATCAATTATATGATATATATGAGCAAATATAATTTAAATCTAAACCATGTGGGCTTGAACAAGAGACTACACTTAAAGTAATCTGTTGGATACAAACAGAATGAAACGATCTTAGGTAGTACAGATGTTAAATAAAAAAGATGCGAAACCCAGTCAGCCCTATATTTACATGATAATAGCCAATAAAATAGTGGAATCCATTGAGCTTGGAGCATACTCAACTGGTAAGAGGCTTCCTTCTGTAAGAGAAATAGCATCACAATTTTCCACTAGCACGACTACTGCTTTAAAAGCACTACGTTACCTCGAGGATAAAAGTTATGTAGTAGCTAGGCCTAAATCTGGTTTTTTTGTCAATATGCAGAATAATAGCCTGCTTGAGTCGATACAGTGCAATACACTACCTCAACCATACCAACTTCCGCCATTAGATGAACAAACCGAATTATATCTTTCAATGGTTGGAGATACATGCCGGATTAGACTGGATTTAGCAAATGGTGATGAAAGCTTATACCCTGTACGTAAAGTAGGACTGATGATGCGACAATTAAGCTATAGACAACCTGAAATATTAGGTTCTATAGTCAAAGGAACAGGATATCGTGGGCTAAAAGAACAAATAGCCATTAGAGCTCTAGGTTATGGTTGTCATCTCAATGTCGACGATATCATTATCACTAATGGTTGCATTGAGGCTATGTCTCTTTCTTTAAGGGCAATATTATCTCCTGGTGATTGCGTTGCTGTTGATTCACCTAGCTATTTTGTATTACTACAGATGTTACGTAGTTTGGCGATTAGTGTAGTTGAAGTGCCTACAGACCATAATGGATATGTTGACCTAAATATTATCTCTCAAATCTTCAAGAATAAAACTGTAAAGGCATATGTAGCACTAGCTAATGTAAATAATCCAACGGGGAGAATTTTACCGGATGATTATAAAAGGGAAATCGCCCATTTGGCAGATGAGAATAATATAATCATCATTGAAGATGACATTTTTGGCGATACTGCATTCACGAAACAAAGACCACGCCCTATGCGCGCTTTTAGTTCAAATGTTATATTATGCAGTGGGTTTTCCAAGACAATCTCTCCAGGTTTAAGAATAGGTTGGGTAAATAGTCTTAAATGGAGAAAAAATATAGCCTCTCTGAAATACACATCATCTCTGGGAACTTCACAGTTACCACAGATCGCTATTGCCGAGATACTCAAAAATGGAGGATATGAGGCACATTTACGTAGGCTGAGACGCGAGCTTTTGATCCAAATTACACTATTGCGCCAAACTATTTTAGAGTTTTTCCCTGTTGGCACTAGTGTTTCCTTACCTGAAGGTGGATATGTGGTGTGGGTTGAGCTTCCTAAAGGATATATCTCAACTAGAGATTTATTTATTGAAGCACGAAAAAATAGCATTGGTATTGCACCTGGATACATTTTTGCAGTTGATGATAAATATGATAATTGCTTCCGCTTAAATGCTGGATTTGGTTGGAATGATGAGACTAAAAATGCTATAAAATTATTAGCAAGTCTTATTAACCCGGCTGTGTAGCTGATATTATCTTAGATAATGTATTTATAGTTATTCAACTTACTTCCGTTTTTATCCTCTCATATTGATATTTCCAAGTTTTAATTTTAAATACATATAATAAGTGCAGAGCTCGATCATGATAGTGAAGAGTGGGTTAGACCTTTATTTCGGACTTGAATCTGCGATTTTCATTTTTACAAATTTTATAAGGAGGTTCTTTTTTAACTAAATCGCTTCGCAAAATAGTAGTTCATCGGAAGGGAATTCAGCCCGGATTGTGCGATCTTATCAATCGCCAAACCAACCAAAATCACCAACCGGACTGAGCGATGCCGACCATAGCGCAATATCTGATGAAGAGCGAATATTGATGCGTAAAGAACGATAAAAACTATGCCAGACGTCTCATTGCCATGTTGATGCTGCATCAGGGGATGACCGTCACTGAGGTTGCTAAAATGCTCTGTGCCGTACGATGGCCGGTCGGGGATATCCTGAACATCTTACCTCTTCTGGTACGGCGTTCTCCGCAGGATTTTGGCTGGCTGCGCTCTCGCTGGAGTACGGAACTGCTGACGCTCATCGTCAACCGGTTTTTTAACGTAACTCTGCATAGTTCCACGTTACACCGATACCTGAAACAGGCGGGTATTGTCTGGCGCAGAGCCTCACCAACGTTGAAAATCAAAGACCCGCACCATGAGGAAGAACGTCTTGCCATCGGGCAGGCACTGGCCCGGGAACAGGCAAAATATCCTGTATTTTATCAGGATGAAGTCGATATCGACTTGAATCCGAAAATTGGCGCGGACTGGATGCCAAGAGGACAACAAAAACGCATCGCAGCCGGGGCAGAACCAGGAGCATTATCTGGCAGGGGACAGGTGTATCGGTAGAAGAAAGTTTTAACTCCGCTAGCGCCACAAGTGATCCGTAATGCTCGATTTTCGCCTGTATCAGCTTTGTCTTTGTCACCGGGTTTCATAGCTTCAATAGCTTTGGTTAACAGTGGTTTTTCTCTAGTTTTTCCACCTGGTTAGCTAGCTCCATGAGTGTCACTGTTACATGACACTCATTATACCGTAGGCAAACTAGCAAGCTACATTTTGACCTACAATAAAATATAGGATTCAGTGGTTTTTAGTGAGATCTAATGGGACAACAAGAAATCATGAAATCCATAAAAATCACTTTAAAATCAACTTAATGAAGCCAAACACCTGTTGATTCCATTACAGAAAAATGGATTGACTACAATAATTAGCCATTATTCCTTCCTCTCAAACATCAAATCCCAAACGCCATGTCCCAGACGCTGGCCACGTAATTCAAATTTTGTCAGCGGACGTGAGTCCGGACGTGGCACGTAATCGTTATTTTCGGAGAGATTACGATACCCTGCTGTGCCGTTCATCACTTCCAGCATATGTTCTGCATAGGGCTGCCAGTCGGTAGCCATATGGAATACGCCACCCACCTTTAATTTGCGCAGTACCAACTCAACAAACGGCGTCTGCACGATGCGGCGTTTGTTATGGCGCGCCTTGTGCCACGGATCCGGGAAGAACAGCTGCACCATATCCAGTGACGCGTCCGGGATCATATTCTGCAGCACTTCAACGGCATCATGGCACATCACCCGCAGGTTGCTCAGTTCAGCCTCATGGGCATCAGCCAAACAGGCCCCCACCCCCGGCGAGTGAACTTCAATCCCCAGGAAATTCTGCTGCGGGTTATTGCCCGCCATGGTGACCAGCGAGGCTCCCATACCAAAACCAATCTCCAGCACGGTTGGCGCTTCACGCCCGAACAGAGTGGCGATATCGACAGGTTCAGCCTGATATTCCACGCCCATCACCGGCCAATAGTTGTCCAGCGCATGCTGCTGGCCTTTGGTCAACCGCCCTTGGCGGCGAACAAAACTGCGGATACGGCGCATCGCGCGGCCGTTCTCATCAAATTCCGGAGAGATGACGTCATTAATCATAGTGCTTTCTGTCTGTTTGGCTGCCAATTAGGGTCATTCGAGCTACAGGCCGGCGGCAGGCTAGAGAGTCCCCAGGCGCATAGAGGGCCCTGAGACTGGAGTGAGCAAGCACAGCCAACGCACATGTAACTTGAAGTATGACGAGTAGAAACGCGCATTATGCAAAGATACCCTGGTTTAGCAAGCGTTCATCACCGTGCTTGCAGGAAAGTTCCGGTTTACAGCATCATCACTCTATGCTGCAATCGCGCATCATTTACTGCCGGATAGCGAACTCGCTTATGATGCAAGCGCAACAGTTCTCGCACGTCGTGCTTGACTGGTACCAGCGCTACGGCCGCAAAACGCTGCCGTGGCAACTCGATAAAACGCCTTATCAAGTATGGCTCTCTGAGGTAATGCTGCAACAAACTCAGGTTGCCACTGTTATTCCTTATTTTCAGCGATTTATGGCACGTTTTCCGAACGTGCGAGCGCTCGCCGAAGCGCCGCTGGATGAAGTGCTGCATCTGTGGACCGGGTTAGGTTACTACGCCCGCGCCAGGAATCTGCATAAAGCGGCTCAGACTATTGTCGCACAGCATGGCGGTGAGTTCCCGACAACATTTGCAGAAATCGTCGATCTTCCTGGCGTTGGCCGCTCTATCGCCGGTGCCATTCTTTCTCTGGCCCTCGGGCAGCACTACCCCATTCTCGATGGCAACGTCAAGCGCGTACTGGCTCGCTGCTATGCGGTCGCCGGTTGGCCAGGTAAAAAAGAGGTGGAAAACCAACTGTGGAAGATCAGCGAGGACGTCACGCCTGTACAAGGCGTCGGCCAATTCAACCAGGCAATGATGGATCTGGGGGCGATGGTCTGCACCCGCAGCAAACCCAAATGTGAGCTCTGCCCGCTCAACGTCGGCTGCATCGCCAATGGCAACAGCAGTTGGGCCAACTATCCGGGCAAAAAACCCAAACAGACTCTGCCGGAAAAAACCGCCTACTTTTTAATGCTGCAACAAGGCGACGGCGTCTGGCTGGAGCAGCGCCCCGGCTCAGGCTTATGGGGCGGATTATTCTGCTTCCCTCAGTTCAGTACGCGGATAGATCTGGAGCAGTGGCTCCAGCAACGCAACCTTAATGGTCAACGCCTTGAGCAGTTAACCGCGTTCCGCCACACCTTCAGTCATTTCCATCTGGATATTGTGCCGATGTGGCTGAACATCGACAAAGCAGGCAGCGCCATGGATGAGGGTGCCGGTCTCTGGTATAACTTAACGCAGCCACCATCGGTCGGGTTGGCTGCGCCTGTCGAGCGTCTGCTACAGCAGTTAGCGAAACAGTCCCCAATCCAACCAGGTTTATTTGGCAACAGCGCCATTGATGAGGAATTAACATGAGCCGAACCATTTTTTGTACTTTCCTGCAACGTGAAGCCGACGGACAGGACTTTCAGCTCTATCCGGGGGATATTGGCAAACGCATCTACAACGAGATCTCCAAAGAAGCCTGGGGGGAGTGGATGAAAAAGCAGACCATGCTGATCAACGAGAAAAAGCTCAATATGATGAACGTTGATGACCGCAAACTGCTGGAGGAAGAAATGGTCAAGTTCCTGTTCGAGGGACACGACGTCCATATCGAAGGCTATACGCCACCGAGCCAGTAATGTTTTACGGGCCAGGCGCTGGCCCCTATACCCTAAAGTCCTTGGAGTGCAGCCGCCAACAACGCTGCAACTCAGGTAAACAGGGTATTTATCCTTATAATTCTTCGCGAATACGGCTTTAAGATGAAGAAAATTTTAGCTTTGCTAGTGATAGCGCCTTTGCTGATCTCCTGTTCCGGCAAAAAAAATGAAGTGGCCAACGAGGCCTATATCAAAGACACCAACGCCTTCGACATTTTAATGGGCCAATTTGCCCACAACATCGAGAATATCTGGGGTTTGAGCGAGGTTCTGATCGCAGGGCCTAAAGACTACGTCAAATATACCGATCAATATCAAACCCGTAGCCACATCAACTTTGATTCGGGCACCATTACTGTCGAGACGATCGCCACCACCGATCCTGCTGCCCATCTGCGCCAGGCGGTGATCAGTACCTTACTGATGGGGGACGATCCCGGTTCTATCGATCTTTACTCCGATGCCAACGATATCCAGATCAGCAAAGAGCCGTTCCTGTATGGCCAGGTGCTGGATAACAACGGCCAGCCGATCCGCTGGGAATGGCGCGCGGCGCACTTCGCCGACTATCTGCTGCAAAATAAATTAAAGCGGCGTACCTCTGGCCTGCACGTGATTTATTCGGTAACCATACAGCTGGTACCGAACCATCTGGATAAACGTGCGCATAAATATCTGCCAATGGTGCGCAAAGCCTCTGAAAAATATGGCATCGAGGAATCCTTGATCCTGGCTATCATGCAGACCGAATCCAGCTTCAACCCGTACGCGGTAAGTGGTTCCGACGCATTGGGTCTGATGCAGGTTGTACAGCATACCGCCGGTAAAGATGTCTTCCAGATGAAAGGCAAATGGGGCACGCCAAGCCGCAGCTACCTGTTCGATCCAGAAAACAACATCGACACCGGTACCGCCTATCTGGCCATCCTGCAGAACAATTATCTGGGAGGCATTCAGAACTCGACCTCACGCCGTTATGCGGTGATCACAGCCTACAATGGCGGCGCTGGCAGCGTATTGCGGGTGTTCAACAGTGATAAAGCGCGCGCGGTCAGCATCATCAACGGCATGCAGCCAGGAGATGTCTATCAGACCCTGACCACCAAGCATCCGGCAAGTGAATCACGACGCTATCTGGTTAAGGTTAATAACGCCCAGAAAAACTACCGCAGAAGATAACCACAGTGGAAAAACGCAAGGGCGAAACAGGACGTTTCGCCCTACTGCTGCTCTCCTCTTTATAAGGGGGGAGCAGTGCATTGGCACGTTACTCCTGCTCAGCTAACGTATAGCCATTACGCCCACGCGCCTTGGTCTCATAGAGCGCGGCATCGGCCTTCTCAATCAACTGTTCTCGCCCCATACCGACGTGCCACTGTGCGATCCCCTGACTCACCGTCACCCATTGCCCGACATCGGATTGCGCATGCGGTATCCTCAGCGCAGCCACCTGTGCTTTTATCCTTTCCGCCACGGCTATCGCCTCTGTACGATCGGATTTCGGCAACAGAATAATAAACTCTTCACCGCCGTAACGGGCAACCAGGTCTTGCGAACGGCGTACGCAACTTCCAAAGCCTTCCGCCAGTCGGATCAGGCACTCGTCCCCCTTCTGGTGGCCGTAAAAATCGTTATATTTTTTAAAGAAATCCACATCTATCAGGATCACGGAAAAGCTTTCCTGATAGGCTGATTCCCTGGCAAATACCGAGTCAAAGTAGTTGCTGAAATAGCGGCGATTGGCAAGCCCGGTGAGCGGGTCACGGCTGGCCAGCTTACCTAAACGCTCAATCAATTTCTTATTTTCCCTCTCCCGTTCTATTGCCAGCATGAACCATTTCTCCAACATGCGCTTGGCCGAGTAGATCAGAAATAGCATCAGTAAATAAGAATAAATATTCGCCACTGAAAACGCCGCACGCAGGAAAATATTTTCACTGATGGCCATCGTCAATATCGGGCCAGCAAACAGGAAAAGTAGCAAGGGAGAGAGATAAAACGGGATCAGTGAGGCAAATACCAAACCAATCAATAATGGGTAGACCAGCGTCACACCGTTGGTAACAATCAGATGATGAAAAACGACACACCAGCATAGCGCCAACCCCATCACGCTAACGATCAACACCCACCAACAAACTTTCTCGCCGGAAGGTCGCAACAGCCTTAACATCATATAGCTGGTAATGGTTACCAACATCACGCCAGCGATCGCCGGATTTGAACGTACAAGCTGAGCTAAGGAGTGATACATGCCAGTGTTAAGACGCTGTATGAACAAATAGAGAGAGAACAAGGCATTAACCAGCAAGAACCAGTCAAAACTATGAAACGTGGATTTCCTTTTTTCACTCGCGATCCATGCTGCATATTTTTTATCTTTCATTACTCAACTCATTGTTATGCCACTTTACATACTCTAGCGACTACATCCCCCCTTGTCATTGTTGATACCGACCATTAAAACAAGGGCACCTTTCGGCGCCCCGGCGATTACTGCTTGATCATATAGCCAAAAATTCGCTTCCAGCCGTGATCTTTCTTCTCGATATACACCCCCTGTAACTCTGGCGAGAACCCTGGTAAACGGTTGATTCCCTCTTCCAGCGCCAGGAAGTAGCGTTGCACCGCCCCACCCCAAACCTCGCCGGGCACCACGCACAATACCCCTGGCGGATAGGGCAAGGCCCCTTCAGCCGCAATACGACCGGCAGCCTGAGCGATAGGCACCAGTTCAACGTTATCGCGGATAAACTCAACGTTGGCATCTTGCGGATTCATCACCACCGGCGGGAAATGATCCTGGCGGAACATCTCTTTTTGCAGTTGCTTCACGTCGAAGCTGACATACAGATCGTGCATTTCCTGGCATAACTGGCGGATGGTGTAACCTTGATAGCGCTGCTGATTTTTGCGGTAAACCGTTGGCAATACGTCACTTAACGGCGCATCTTCCTCAACATAGCGCTCGAATTGCACCAGCATATCCACCAGATGAGCCATTTTAGCCGGGCTCTCCGCTGGGGTGAGCAGGAACAGGATCGAATTGAGGTCGCACTTCTCCGGTACAATACCGTTTTCACGCAGGAAGTTGGCCAGAATAGTCGCCGGTATACCAAACTCGGTGTATTGCCCCGTCGCCGCAGCAATGCCCGGCGTAGTCAGCAGCAGCTTGCACGGATCCACCAGATACTGATCTTGTGCATAGCCTTCAAACCCGTGCCATTTCTCCCCTGGTACAAAATTGAAGAAACGCGCATCGTTGGCAATCAGATCGGTATCGTGATCCTGCCAGTCTTTACCTGCTACCTGCGGCGGGATAAAGGGCCTGAGTTGAGAACAGCGCTCCAGCAACTGCTTACGCGTCTCGATCCCCAACTTGACGCACTCCATCCACATCCGGCGGCCTGCGGCACCAGCATGCATCTTGGCATTCACATCCAACGCCGCAAACAGGGGATAAAACGGGCTGGTAGAAGCATGCAGCATAAACGCATTGTTGAGATGCTTATGATTACAATGGCGTTTCTGGCCTTTAATATGGTCATCTTTTTTGTGGATCTGCGAAGTCTGCGAGAAGCCAGCCTGCTGTTTGTGCACCGATTGGGTGACAAAAATCCCCGGATCGTGCTCGTCCAGTTCCAGTAATAACGGCGAACACTCTTTGAGCATCGGAATAAAGCCTTCGTAACCCACCCAGGCGGAGTCAAACAGGATGTAATCACACAGATGACCGATGGTATCAATCACCTGCCGGGCGTTATAAATCGTGCCGTCATAAGTGCCGAGTTGAATAATCGCCAGGCGGAAAGGCCGCGCCGCATTGGCTTTTTCTGGAGCGACTTCGCGAATTTGCTCTCGCAGATAGCCTTCATTAAAACACTGGGAATCAATACCGCCGATAAAACCAAACGGATTACGCGCGGTTTCCAGATACACCGGCGTTGCACCAGCCTGAATCAACGCGCCATGGTGATTGGATTTATGGTTATTGCGATCAAACAGCACCAGATCGCCACGCGTCAGCAAGGCGTTGGTCACCACCTTATTCGCCGCCGAGGTGCCGTTCAGCACAAAGTAGGTTTTGTCAGCATTGAACACTTTCGCCGCGTGTTTTTGCGCATCTTTTGCCGAACCTTCGTGGATCAACAGATCGCCCAGCTTCACATCGGCGTTGCACATGTCCGAACGGAAAATCGTCTCGCCGTAAAATTCAAAGAACTTGCGCCCCGCCGGGTGCTTGCGGAAAAACTCACCGCCCTGGTGGCCCGGACAGGCGAAGGTCGCGTTTTCCATTTCCACATAGGTTTTCAGCGTCTTGAAAAACGGAGGTAACAACGCCTGTTCATAGGCATCGGCAGCGGCTTCCAGTTGCGCCATATAGAAGGCTTTGGTGGCGGCAGAAAGCGCAAATACCCCGGAAATAAACGGCAGATAATCGGGGGAAAGATGCTCATCCCCGTCAACAGCAACAAACGTTGGAATATCAAAGCCGGTCGCTTTCAGGACCTCCAGGATCCCGGTATTGATATCACTCACGGAGACCACGACTGCGGCCACATCGGTATAGTCCGTCTGTTCCACACGCACGATTTGGCGTAGGGTTTCGATGCTGGCCACCAGGCTGGCGCTGGTTGCTATTTTCAATTCTTTCATAATGCTGACTCTCAAACGGTTAAGGATGAGGGTGTGCCACAAAGCACATAATGAGATAACGAGGGTTACCCCGGCAAAGTGATGTGCCAATAGCCCACCAATGCAGGTGAGCATCAGGCAACTATCGGGAACTGGGATCGGCAGCGTCCGATAGACATCAGTAAAATCAGAGTCGCAGCTCTATTTTTAATAATGCCTAACAGCGAGCATCAGGTAGCCTTACCGCATAGTGGGCAGCGGTAGTCGCATTGATGGCATTTGGGAAACACAACGGCAGAGTGATGGCATCATCAGATGTCTGGTGCGCAACGGCGCTTGAGTAGCAAAACCAGTCATGCCTGTAATCCTCTGACAATAATGGGAGATCACCGGATCGTGAATCTGCACAATGATTGCACGTTTTTTTTGACGGCTCAAGCCACAATCTGAGGGTAAGGATCGCCTATTGCCCCTCACCCAAAGATGAGGGGCAAGCACGATTAGAACAGGTTGAACTTGTAATCCACTTGCAGCTCGATTGAATGATTCTGCGCCCGCATCGGTTTACCATCCGAGGTCAGTTTCGGCTGGTTATTCTGGCTTTGATAGTTCCAGGATGGACCGCCGGAAAGCTGCACCGCCAGGTTTTTCAGCGCAGGCTGAGATGGCATCCAGCGGGAATAGACTAACGTTTCCCCACGCGCGATCTTCTGCCCACGATACTTCATTCCCCAACCATAGTTGGTGACCATCCCCAACTCAATTTCGGGTAATACCGCATAGCCAAACGTCCAGGCCAGCATCTTTTCCTTATCGCCAACATAGTCGTTACCCCAACTGTCGGCCATCGAGTTGAACGTGCCGCGGCTGTGCTTGGCCAAGTGCCACTCAAAACGCCCTAACCCGTTACCGTTATCGAGCGAAGCGCGGGTGTATGACGCCCCAACCTTGTGTTTCCAGCGATTGGCGCGCCATTCGGCATACATCGCGGCATGATAGGCATCATCATCAAACGTTTTGCTGCGGGTAGACATGCGGGTCCAATCCTGCAAACCGTGGTTGTAATACAACTGGCTGGCCAACTTGAGGCGATTATCGGCCCAGGATGCCGGTTGCCAGCCCAGCTCCACACCGTGGCGCTGCATGTAGTTATGACTTTCCCCCAGGAAGTAGAGCGCGCTATAGCCGTGAGCGCTATAGCTCAACTCACCGGTCGTTATGCTGCTAATCTCTTTTTTATCTGCGGTACGGAAATGAATTTTATCCGGAGAATCCCTGTCACTGTAACGGGTGACATAGGCACCGCGCACCCGCAATGGCCCGCTCGCGGCTTCGCCGCGCCATCCCAGATAAGTACTTGGAATGGCACGCGTTGAGTTGTTCAGAGCCCCCCATTTTTTGATCTGCTGCCAGCCAGAATAAAGGTGTGCATAGGTTGCATCGTCGCCCCAACGCCCTTTCAGGTAGATCTGGCCTATTTTATTAAAACCTTTGGCTTGGCCATTATCGTTATACAACACGCTACGGCCCCAAAAATCATCGCTAGCCGCCAATTTCACTACGCCATAATAAGACGCATCCACTCCCAGCATATCTGCAAAATAACCGGACTGATAATCCAGGGTGATCCCTTGCCCCCAGGCAGTCTGGTTTGAGCGTTGGCCATAATCCTGTGTACTCAGGTTTTTAAACACATTGCGGAAAGAGAGATCCGCATGGCTATCATTGATCAGGCTGGAAAAAAGCGTGTTGTTTCGGTTAATTTCTTCGGCATTGATCGGTAAAGAAAACAGCAGAGTAAACAGCACCAGCGGTTTATTTATTTTATTGTGTTTTATTGTTTTCATAGAAAAGTCCCGTTTTCTATTTAATAACCCAGAGATATTTTAGTGAGGTAAAAGGGTGAAAGTAGAAACGTTCCCCGCTGTAAACAGAGGGGAACGCAAGTAAAGGCTTATTCGGTAATAATGGTATGAATTAACTTCGGCGCTTGCGCCTTATCGGCAATGGTGATGCTGTCATAAATCTTCGCCATCACGCTTGCCACATCCTCACGGTTAGCGTGGATGGTGACCAACGAATCCCCAACCGCCACCCGATCGCCGACTTTCTTATGCATCATCAGGCCGACGGCCAGGTCGATATCGTCTTCCTTGGTGGCTCGCCCGGCCCCCAGCAACATCGCCGCGACGCCGATCTCATCGGCAACAATGTTGGCGACAACCCCGGCCTGCTTGGCAGGCACTTCGATCTGATATTTGGCCTGCGGCAACTTCTCTGGATGATCCACCATTGAAGCATCACCGCCCTGGTTCGCCAGGAAGTCACGGAACTTGGCCAGCGCTTTGCCATTGTGGATCACTTCTTCCAGCATCGCGCGCGCTGCCGCTAAGGAGTCTGCCTTTTTCGCCAACACCACCATTTGGCTGCCCAGTTGCATCACCAGTTCAGTCAGATCTTCCGGGCCTTCGCCGCGTAAGGTTTCGATCGCCTCTTTCACTTCCAGCGCATTACCGATGGCATAGCCCAGCGGCTGCGACATATCGGAAATCACCGCCATGGTGTTGCGGCCCACATGATTACCAATGCGTACCATTGCCGTCGCCAGCTCGATAGCATCTTCAGTGGTTTTCATAAACGCACCGGCACCGGTTTTTACATCCAGCACGATGGCATCAGCACCTGCGGCAATCTTCTTGCTCATGATCGAACCGGCGATCAGTGGAATGGAGTTCACCGTGCCGGTAACGTCACGCAGGGCATACAGCTTTTTATCCGCCGGGGTTAAATTACCGGTTTGACCAATCACTGCCACTTTGTCACGGTTAACCAGTTCGATAAACTGTTCGCTGGAGATCTCCACATGGAACCCCGCCACCGCTTCAAGTTTGTCGATAGTGCCACCAGTATGGCCCAGACCACGGCCGGACATCTTCGCCACCGGAATATCCAGAGCCGCCACCAAAGGGGCCAGCACCAGCGTGGTGGTATCGCCCACGCCACCGGTTGAGTGTTTATCCACTTTGACGCCTTCGATAGCGGAAAGATCGATCACATCACCAGAGTTCACCATCGCCATCGTCAGATCGGCACGTTCACGATCGTTCATATCCTGGAAAAAGATCGCCATAGCCAGCGCACTGGCCTGATAATCCGGAATATCTCCCTGGGTATAGCCATTGACAAAAAATTCGATTTCTTGCGTTGTCAGCTCTTTTCCATCGCGCTTTTTAGCGATGATATCCACCATTCTCATTGTTTTTCCCTTAATCTTTATTTCTGCAAATCAATTTTATAAATAGCAAAACCAATATCGTCTTTTTCAATCAGTTCCATTGGATGCTGAGCGGCCTGCTTGATATAGGCGGCGGCATTTTGGCTTGGCGAGGTTTCCATACGGATATCCAATTTTTTATCCGAGGAAATAGGCGCAATCCGCCAGCTGTTGATGACCTGTGGTTTATATTCACCATGCTGTTTGGTTTGCTCACTGATGTAGTTGGCAACAATGGTGCGCACTTCATCCGGCGATGAAATCACCACATTTTTCTCGCCCGTCCCGGCAAACTTGCCGGTAAATGCCCGATAGTTGTTCACCGCGACCAGGAATGGCGCATTTGCCTCTAGTGGTTTGCCCTGGTAGGTCAGTGATTTTATACGTTGTGCCTGCGGGTTAATCAGGTTGCAATCACCGTCGTAGCGGGCGGGTTGGGTAACATCGATCTGATAGCTCAGATCGTCAAACATGTCGAAGTTGTACGCACGGAAACCACCCCAATTAAGCAACGGCTGGGGTTTATCTGTCTTCACGTCGATCTGGTTATACATACCCGCAGAGCATTCCAGCCACTCTTTCAGATCGCTGCCTTTCAGTTTTACTGCCGCCAACGTGTTGGAATACTGATAGAGATCGGCCGCATTGCGGAAGCTCAGCGGCCCTTTACGCATATCAACAAAGGCTGCCGGGTCGTTCTTCCTGCCCCCCGCCTTGAACGGTGCCGCCGCCGAAATCACCGGAATATCCGCCAAATCCGGGTCACCCTGAATATAGTGCTCAACATAGGCTTTTTGTGCCGCACGGATAATCTGGATGGCTGAAGAATCCTGGACCAACGCCAGATAGGTATTGGTGTCTTCTGCGATAATCCCAATAGGCTTGTTGACGAACTCACGCGTATCGTTATGCGCCTGTTCCAGCGTTTTCACCAGCGTGGCCTTGGCCTCTACCAATGACTTGCCATTTTTCTTGTCAAAGATTGGCCGAGCCTCTGCACGGCTGGAGACCACCTTCCAATGATCGCTTTCCCCTTCCAGTACCAGATCGATAACCCCCAGATTATCCGCCCAGTGGCCTGGCATCACGGCGGGTATACCATTGATCGTCCCTTTATCAATATCCACCCCAGGAATAGAGGCGAAATCTTTGCTGGGGAAAATGCCGTGGGCATGCCCGAAGGCGATGGCATCAATACCAGGAACCTTGGAGAGGTAATAGACCGAGTTTTCTGCCAGGGCTTTGTAAGGATCGGCAGAGAAGCCCGAGTGGGCGATAGCAATCACAATATCCGCCCCTTCCTTGCGCATCTGTGGTACCAGAGCCTTAGCTGTTTCGGTGATATCTTTGGCGATCACCTTACCCGACAGCTTGGCCTTGTCCCATAACACAATCTGTGGCGGCACAAAACCGATATAGCCAATACGCAGCTTATGCTCTTTACCTTCAGTGTCTTTTACCGGCGTATCCACAATCAGATATTGTTTGAAGTACGGCTTATTGGTCTTGGCATCATAGACGTTGGCATTGATATACGGGAACTTGGCACCGCTGATCGCCATCTGCAGGTAATCCAGGCCGTAATTAAACTCATGATTACCGAGGCTACCCACCGCATAATCCAAGGTGTTCATCGCCTGATAGACCGGGTGTACATCGCCCTTTTTCAAATTGGCGGCGGCATAATCCGCCATCGGGCTCCCCTGAATAATATCGCCATTATCCACCAGCACGCTGTTGGTCACTTCCGCGCGGGCGGCGTCGATCAACGAAGCGGCCCTCACCAGGCCATATTGGGCCGTAGCCTGATCTTTGTAGTAATCGTAATCCATCATGTTGCCATGGACGTCGGTGGTCTCCATGACGCGCAGGTTCACCGTTGCGGCATTCACCGCCCCTGCGACCATCATGGCCAGTAACGACATTTTGATTGGCGAAATCATTTTCATCACACATTCCCTATTGCTACAGAGCCACACCCAGCCAATGTGGCCTCATGCTGATTAAAAGAAGAAACCCACTACGGCCGCGTTGAGAAAACTGACCAACGTGGAACCATAAAGCAGCTTCAGGCCAAAACGGGCGGCACTGTTCCCCTGTTTGGAATCCAGCGCTTTGATGGCACCAACGATAATGCCGATGGAAGAGAAGTTGGCGAACGACACCAGGAATACCGAAATAATCGCCAGGGTGCGTTCAGAGAAGTGATAATCCCCTTGCGACAGATTGAGCATGGCAACGAACTCGTTACTGACGATCTTGGTTGCCATCAGGCCACCGGCCTGCACCGCTTCATGCCAAGGTACCCCCACCAGGAATGCCAACGGCGAGAACAGATAGCCCATTACGCCCTGGAAGGAGATGCCAAATAAGGCGGTGAATATCGCATTAGCCATGGTGATCAGCGCGATAAAGCCAATCAGCATCGCTCCCACAATCACCGCGACTTTAAAACCGTCGAGGATGTATTCACTCAGCACTTCGAAGAAGCTCTGTTTTTCCCCTTCGACCACATCGAGGATGTCTTCTTCCGGCTTGACCTGATAAGGGTTGATCAGCGAAGCCATGATGAAACCGCCAAACAGGTTCAGCACCAACGCGGTCACCACGTAGCGCGGATCCAGCATCACCATATAGGCCCCGACGATAGACATCGAAACTGTCGACATCGCGGAAGTACACAGCGTATATAAGCGGTGTTGCGGCAACAGACCAAGCTGTTTTTTAACCGAGATGAACACTTCAGACTGACCGAGGATCGCCGAAGCAACCGCGTTATAGGATTCGAGTCGCCCCATGCCGTTGACTTTGCTCAACCCCAACCCGATGTATTTGATGATAAAGCCCAAAATGCGCCAGTGCTGCAGGATACCAATCAGGGCCGAGATAAATACGATCGGCAACAGAACGGAGAGGAAGAACGAGATTTCCCCTTGGTTCAACAAGCCACCGAACACAAAGTTGACCCCTTCGTTGGCGTAAGACAGCAAATTGCCAAACACCCCGGCGATCACGCCGATCACCTTATTGCCCACGTCGGTTTTGAGCAGTAGCGCGGTCATTGCAAACTGACAGGCCAGCATGACAAAGATTGGCCGGTAGCGAATGCTTTTGCGATCGTTACTGACCAAAAGTGCCAAGACACAGATAACAGCAATGCAGATTATCCCTATGATATATTTCACTTTATCTCCAAATTTATCTGTGAACTTTTACGTTCTTTTCCCTTACCCGCTCCCAAACCCGTACCAGGAACGAAAATGTTATTATAGAAACATAACACCACAGCAATGTTATTTAAGTTACACAGATCACAAACAAGAACAACATAACCCTTTAAATACAAACAAGTAACATGTTGTATTTATAACCATGAGTGAAAGTTACCATTAGGAAAGCGCACTGACACTGGCAACAAAGAGCTGCGCCAGCCTGACCCAAGCGGCTTGTAAAGCAGGCTGCGAGTGCGAGAAGCAAGAATGTAGAGGAGAGAAGTGAGCGAGAATCTGCCTGAAAATAGAGCAACCGATCGGGTTTGCGACAGAAACCGATTGACGACACAAGGCCAAATACGGTTTAATGCGCCCCGTTGCCCGGATAGCTCAGTCGGTAGAGCAGGGGATTGAAAATCCCCGTGTCCTTGGTTCGATTCCGAGTCCGGGCACCACCTTTCCTTTTTTATGCTTCCTTATCAATCCCTGTATGTATGAACTTCAATAAGTTAGCGTAAAAATCTTTCCCGATGCGTTTTGATTTATCCCTACGTATCTGGAAAATTAGGGGTCAGATTGCGGGTCATTCAGTTCGATGAATGATGGAGACCCAACATGGCCCTGAACGACAGTAAAATCCGCGCTGCTAAATCCCTCGACAAATCTTATAAGCTCACTGATTCGCAAGGTCTGTACCTGACCGTATCCACCAGCGGCGCTAAGCTGTGGTATTTCCGCTATCGCTTCGACGGCAAAGAAAACCGGCTGGCCTTTGGCGCTTATCCACTCGTTACGCTGGCGGAAGCCCGCGAAAAGCGCGATGCGGCGCGTAAGCTACTCGTGTCCGGTGTCTGCCCTTCTCAGCTTCGCAAAACCAACAACGCCAGCGTTGATGAATCCCGCACGTTTAAATTTATCGCCACCGCGTGGCACACCAGTTGCCTTAAGCTCTGGTCGGAAGACCATGCCGGTAAAATCCTCACCTGCCTTAAGCGCTACGTCTTTCCCGATATCGGTGCGATGGATATTACGAAGATTGAAACCCGTCATCTGGCACAACTGGTTAAAGCCATCGATGATAAGGGCATACATGACGTTGCCGGTCGGGTGAGACAACATCTGACCAAAATTATGCGTCATGCCGTGCAGCAGGGCGTGATTAAATATAATCCCGCTTACGATCTGGATGGGGTCGTGACCCCTGTTGTGACCCAACATCACCCCGCCCTGCCCCTGAAACGCCTGCCGGAGTTGCTGGAGAAGATCGAAAGCTACAAAGGTCGCCCATTAACCCGTCTGGCGCTGGAGCTGAATCTGCACGTCTTTCTGCGCTCCAGCGAACTGCGCCTTGCCCGCTGGGATGAGTTCAACCTGAAAGCCCGCATCTGGACGGTGCCAGCGAAGCGCGAGGCGGTGAAGAACGTGCGGTTTTCAGAGCGTGGCGCAAAGATGAAAGACGAGCATCTGGTACCGCTGTCGCATCAAGCGGTTGCCATGCTGGAGCAGATCAAGGAAATCACCGGAGAATCAGTGTTTGTCTTTGCGGGGGCGCATTCGATGGATAAGCCCATGAGCGAGAACACCATCAACAAGGCGCTGCGCGTTATCGGTTATGACACCAAAACCGAGGTTTGCGGTCATGGTTTCAGAACGATGGCCTGTAGCGCCCTGAACGAGTCCGCGCTGTGGTCAAAGGACGCCATTGAGCGCCAGATGAGCCACAAGGAGCGCAACGGCGTGCGGGCGGCGTATGTGCATAAGGCAGAACATCTGGAAGCCCGTATGGAGATGATGCAGTGGTGGTCGGATTATCTGGATATGAGCCGCGAGGGGTACGTTGCGCCGTATATTTATGCGCGGCGGCATGCATAAGGTGAGCGGAGTCTGCGGCAATATAGAAATGGAAAAGCAGATCTGGATCTGCTTTTCTTTTTGCACTGAATACCTGCGCCAGCCATAAGATCACGGGGGATTGCTCCAGCGCCACGCCCACAGTAACGTGACAGAGCTGCGCCAGATATCACCGATCTGCGCCAGTTACAGCCTTTTAAGCCCTTTGGCCTTTTCCGGTCTGGCGCTGTTACCCTTACTCGCCCCTTACCCTTTCAGGCCTTTTTCCTTTTACTGGCGCAGCTGTCAGCAGGAGCATGATGCTGTACCAGAGTGATGCTGGATGACATCTGAAAACGCCCGGCAGCCCCTAATCGGCCACACCTTTCGAAATGCCATTATTGAAAGGAAAACGTACAAAAACCGATGAATAACCCAGGATTAATAGGAAACTACCCAAAATTATTTGCCCCAAATAATCTTGTACGAAAACCGATGAATAACCCAATTTTTTCTGGGCAATGGCTATCAATCAGTGTCCTCTTTCCGCCCGTAAACCTGCGCCACATACCGCCCACGCCCGTCGCCGTGGCCTAAATTCATCGCCGTCATCGCCAGCGCCTCTTTCTCACTGTAACCCTGCGCCAGATAATGGCGGATCGCGTCCTGCGCCCACGCATAGCGCAGGGAATGCGGGGAATATGCGCCAGTTAACCCGATGCGTGACGCCTGACCGTGCCAATACTTCATCGCTCTTTTCAGGTCAGGCTTGTCGATCAGCCTGCCGTGACGGCTTTCTGCGACAGATATGGCGTTATCCAGCGCCCTTCTGACCGCACCAGTATCCAGGATCACCGTCTCGCGGGGCCGTCCGCCTTTGGTGCCGAACACCACGGTTAACCGGGACTCACCGCGATCCAGCGCCTGTTGCCACGTTTTAAGCGACTGGGTACTCTGCACCGCCTCCTGTGAACGCAATCCCATCAATCTTGAGAGTTCCAGCGCCGCCGCCAGACCTGCGTCTTTTTCCCGGGCGGTTTCCAGCGCATGGCAATAATGCGCCAGCGTAATGGCTTGCCGTGTACCGTTACGGGATGCGCCGGACAGCCCAAGAGAACGGTTGTTCAGCCGCTCACTCTGCGCCAGCCTGTCGCGTCCGGCCTGTTTCAGAATGCAGCGTACCGCCGCCATCTCATTTTGCAGGGAACGCTTCGTGATGCCCTGCGCCAGCCGTTCACTAATGTAACCTTCAATATGCCGCGCCTTAAGCTGCTCCACCCGGCGGATCTGCACATTCTGCGCCAGTACCAGACGCTCACAAAACCGCTGCGCCAGCTTAATGCGATCGTGAACAGTCTTATGGCTGCCGCCCGCCTGCTGCGCCAGCCGTTTCATTTCCTGCTCCAGTATTCCCATAAATTCCCCCTTTCATGATTGCCGCAAATGCATTCCCAAAAACCCAACACTGATACAGCTTTCCCCGGCGCGCAGGCCAATAACCCCTGAGTTTTATCGGGGCTGCGAACGATACCTGAGCGCCGGGGCGGCAGCCGTTGAGGTGTTGTGGGGCTTCGGTTGTGCTCTCTGAGCAGCCGCCCGCCTTAGCGGGTTATCCCCCGGATCGTCCTGATCCGCCTCCGGTATCGGTTCATGTTCTCCTTATTGGTTAAATGGCCTGAAAAGGCGGTGTCAGAATCCCGCAATGGGGCTGGAACAGTTGATTTATCTGGTGCAGAGCGAAAAGGCGTCGTGCGTCACTTTCCCGCTTTGCGCGGTTAAAGTGACGCACGGGCACTGGTGCAGCGTCTGAAAATTTATCGTCTGGTGCAGTTCTACGGTCACGCGGCAGCAAAGCCTGACGGCAATGCAGGCCGCATCCCGTAAGGTAAAAGGCGCTGAGGGTATCAGCAGATATAAGTTAGCCGGGATAATTCCGGCACGGTGCAAATTCAGACCAGCAGGCTGGCGCAGTAAAAGGACGTATCGTGTTAAAACTCAAGCCTCCGTCGCGATGTTCTGCGACCCGATGTTTGCAGAGGTCTGCACCGGTAAACGGATCAACCGTCCTGATAACAGGCGCTTCTTTCAGGTTGCGAAGCGTTGGGCGCTATCAACGACAGCATGGAGCAGGAGGGAGACTATGCCAGTACCGCTGGTGCAGAAAGGAAAAACTGTTTTTGCGTCAAAAAGTATTTTTGCGAACCTGCACTGTCGCGCTTTGCTTGCCTTCTCTCGATCTTCTGACAGCAAAGCCATCAGAAGATCGGGAGGGACGATTTAGTAATTTTCAGGCTTGTGGTAGCGGGAAGGCCAGATTTGCTCTGGCGCAGTACCCAACGCATCGGCGATCAGCCTTTCGCCTTTGGGCCAGTGGCGAGTGAGCGCATTTGCCAACGTGGAGGACGCCAGCCCTGAGCTACGGGAAACGGCGGACAGCGACGTCCCTTGCTTTTTCAGCGCCGCGATAATGTCGGCGGAGTGCCAGTCCTGTTGCATCATGCTATCACCTCGTCAATAAACTTTACGCCATCGGCGGTACGCAACCAGCGCAGGGCTTTCATTTCCGCCGCGAAGTAGTTAATCAGGTCGTACAGCAGCCAGCTAAGGAATTTCTCCGTTTCGGAGGAGAATCCCTGCCCCGCCAGCGTCTGGGTCAATGCAAGGCAGTAACTGCAAAGCTCAGTACATTCCGGCTCAAACTGTGGGGAACTCGCAGGGAGGTTATCAACGGTCAGGCTTTCAACAAGATGGGGCGGGACGGGTTCTAACAGCGTGGGCTGGAGCAGCGTCAGACAGGCATTAATCCTGCCACAGAGCGCCATTTTCAATGCCGGATCGGGACTTTCAATCAGGGTTTCGGCGAAGTTTTCGCAGTGACTGGCAAGGACGGTGAAATCCGTGGCGGCGTTGAAGGGGACGGAAAGTAACGGATGAGTCTGGTTGAGGGTTGTAGCCATAAGGGCAGCCTCCGATAAGTGATTTTTAATACCACCACCAAAGAGACCAATCTTATAGGTGGTGGAACCGGACGGAGTTGGTCTTACCGGCCTTATCGGACACCGGCGCGTCTTGCGACGCCCCCGCCCGGCCCACCATAGAGGTGTAGCTGAGCATGCGACACAAAAAAAGACGCTAGCGCGTCATGTGTCGCCGATAAGACATGTTCAGGAGACCAATCCCGGCACCTGAATTGGCAGGTGCCGGAAAAAGATACCGCGTTTTGTTTTGCCAGACAAGGAATTTTCGGGGTGACCCATTGCACTTTCCCAAGCAATAATGCCAGCAGCAAAACAGTGCCTGAATTCCCTCCAATACAAAAACACGACCATCTCAATTAATTGTTATCCAAAGCAAAGATTGAATCATCAGATGAAATCGCCTACGATAGCGGAAGCCATCCCCCGGGATCCTTAGCCTCTACACGATAGTCACGCTCGTACGAGGTGTGCGGGGCTCGCCGGCAGCTTGTCGGCGTCGGAAGAAAGGAGCCCGGTATGAAACAGAAAACTGTGCTGGTTCACCAGTATCTGCGTTTCCGTTTTGGTCGCTGGGAGCACGTGTGTCAGCACATGCGCTCTTTGCCGAACTGCTAACGGTTAATCCCGGGGTGATGGTCCTCTTCTATTGTTAATCAGGCCGCTTGTGTCGTCTTTTCCATCATTAATGTGTAATGTTCTTCATCTTTCGCTGCCTCGAATACTTTCTTAAACCAGGCAAGATAGCGTTCAACCGAAGCCCCCTCATGAAGAGAGATATTGCGGGCATCCTGGTGAGAATGTCGGTTCAGGTAACGAGCAAATATACGGAAACCTGGTTCGCCCTCTGGTCCGCTAGCCAGTGTTTCAAGCGCCCGGTGAAGCGTTTCACTTTTCCCCGAAAAACCAAAGTAGTATTCAAGGATTTGCCGCATCGTATTTGGGATCACCACACTGGCAATGTCATCTTTTTGGGCGTGGCGTAAGACATACCATAGTGCCTGATAGTCGTTCAGTAATTCCTTTTCGGAGACAAGGGAGGCAGAACTATGCAAGGATTTGGATACCCGATAAAGCGTCCACTCGGGTGGGCAAGAGCCAGCGGGCCTTTTCTTTCTCTCCGCAGAAAGGAGTAACTCCTGAAAGAAAAACAGGCTGTGCGTCAGAATAATAACTTTCTCTGCAATTCTGGCACGTATCACCTGATACTGGATCAACGAAGCGATTTCAAAAACATAGTTTTGCGACAGGCTGGATATCGGATCATCAATGGCAATTAATCGTTTTCGTTGGTCATTGTCATCACGACTTTTTCTCCCCGTACAGGTTTCCAGAAAATAGAGAAAAGCAATCAGCGTTTTTTCACCTTCACTCAGACTACCAAAAACAGGCGTATCGCTGTTCTCACCTTCCCTCACCAGACGATAATCATCCCGATCGTCATAGGGAGCAATGCGGAATCCAGTGATCCCAAGGCTATCCAAACTGTGATTAATACGTTCAATCGTTTCCTGCGTATTGACGATCAGGCTGGATTTATCGCGAATAGTTGCGGTCAGTGCATTAAGTTGGATCGAAATTTCTTTCTGAGATACCGTTAGTTTTTCTGATTTTTCAGCAAGTTCTGCTAGTTGTTCATCATGGTTAGTTATCGTATCGATAGCCAGCTTTCGGATATGACCGAGTAACCTCTGTTTCAGTCTTACTCGTTCAGTCTGATAGTTTTCAGCCTTTCGGTTATGTTCGCTTATTACCGCATTAATACTGGCTATCTGCACAGAGACATTGTCAGCCAGAGCAGAAAGATCCTCAACAGCAATCGACGCAGAGGGTGATGTTAATTTCTCCTCGATATGTAATTTATTTCTTTGATACGCCTGCTCCAGTTCAAGCAAACACAGGTAAACAGGATGTTCCTGCTCAACCAAGGGACACGCTTTTATTAACTGGCGCATATATTCAGGTTTATCGTGCCATAATTGATATCGCTCCTGAAGTTCCCTCAACTGGCACATCGCAGCCTCCCATGAAGTATCAAAAAGGGCTGTGATTTCCTGTTGAAGTTGCCGGACATCTATCCGCGTTTGACAAAATGGGCAAATGTCATCGGTCAACCACTGCTGACCGTTCCTCACCCAATCAATGTTGCCTAACTGATTAATTGCAGCGGCAAGGCGGCTATCACCAGTTGGAATAAGAGGTTGCATCAATAGCGCAATATCACTTTCATTCAAAGAGAACACAGGCAATGCTTCGACCAAAGGGTACGGGTTACCTTTGCTGGCCTCAAGTCGGCGCAGCTCTTCGTTCAATTCCTGTGTCGAAGTTTCTTCAACTTCAGCGTGTTCAAGGATGGTCTGATAAAGTTTGTCGGTTTGTTTAGTTCCAGCCATCAATTCCCATAAATCTGTTTTTCTGATCTCTGCGGTGGAACTATAAATCTGTTTTGCAGCTTCATTTTTAACGCTTTCCGACATGCTCTCAACATCACGTTTTTGTACGTCCAAAGCATCACTTTCAGTGCGCAGGCGTTTGCATTCTGTTTCCAAAACATCGATTTCAGTTTTTATTTCTGCGTTTTCACTATTTAAAGTAAAAACACCAGGTTGAGAAGGTTGACTGAAAATATCGTCTACATACTCCTGATTAAACACCAGGTAGTTCATATCCAGCGGAGGTTGCAGGTTGCACTGGTTGTAATCTGGCCGACCATGCTTATAAAAGTAACCAGAAACGGTTGATTTTCCTGAGCCGTTTTGTCCATAGATAAGAGTGACATACTTGCTCAAATCGAACTCGACTGGCTTTTCCCCCTGATAGCTGCGAACGCCGTGGATGGAGAGTGTGGTCATGCTATATCCTTATCACCGCCTGCTGTATGTGGGTATTTTATCGCCGGAATTCCCTACAGCAAGCCACCAGACAAAAAGTATCTCTGTACATAATCATCTTATCATTAAATATGCTGACACTATTGTAGTTAGACTCCTTGCTATATAAGGGATATAATAAGGCCACATACTAATCAAAACGTCAGTACAGGAGATTCAATGTCTGTTGCCGCTCTGGCCCGCCAGCGGGTTCACCGCATGAAGCGTGGTATCCCCTTTTCCATCAGTGGATTTTATTCGCTGGGAAGCCGTGCGTCGGTACAACAGGCAATGAGTCGTCTGGTCAAAGAAGGCCTGCTGGTCCGGGTTGAACGCGGCTTCTACTCCCGGCCAAAGCCCTTGAAAAACCTTCCATCCGTAAACGTTGTCGCCAGCGCCACTGACGTTGCCGCAGTATGGGCAAAAGAACGCGGTTACAAAATCACCCTTCAGGGACTAGAGGCCGCTTACCGGTTAGGACTGCAAACGCAAGCGCCGGTTAAACGCATCTACTGGTCAAACGGCCCTACACGAGAGTTCCGCGTCGGCAATGAGTTGGTACGGATCCAGCATAAATCAGCCAGCCGGTTACGTTGGCTGAACCGGCCTGAAGGAGAGCTGATGCGCAGTTTGCTAAGTCTGGAGCAGGAACATACCCCGCCGGAAACGCTGAAGAATGCTTTTCATCGACTGAGCATCCCGTCCGCTAAAGCGCGACAGATTGCCGGAAAGTTGATGAATGAGCCTGCGCTTCACGCGTGGCGCTCGCAACTTATAGCGTTGCAAAAGGCGCTCTGATGAACATTTTTGATTACTACCGGAGCGCATCACAACGTCGCGAGCTTCAGGAAATCCTCTCTTACGCGGCGCAGCAGCATCCCTCCGGGCTGGGAGCCAGCTTTCTGGAAAAGGATCTCTGGGTAACCGAGATCCTTCGGCTGCTTTTTAATGAGGATCTGCTGGGAGATTTATCTGTCGCGTTTAAAGGTGGAACGGCGTTAAGCAAATGCTGGAACGTGATTGAGCGTTTTTCTGAAGATATCGATCTTTCTGTTCACTGGGCCGATCTGGCAGGTCACTCAGAAGAGGAAGAACAGCAGGCGTGGGAGCAAAGCACGCAGAATAATAGCCAGAATCGCCGGTTCAGAGATCAGCAGCAAGAGCGCTTAACAGAATGGACAAGTACTCTGGTAGAACGGTTAAACCAACGCTTTCAGATTTATGAAATCCCGGGACTTGAAGCAAAAATGGAACCCGACAGCGGTGGCGAAAAAATAGACATCAATTTCCCGCGGGTGAAAGAAGACAGTATGGCCTATCAACGCGATCATATTCTGCTGGAATTTGGCGGACGAAATCGTGGAAAGCCAACCGATCTGATGCCTGTGGTGAGCTATCTGTCCGGGATCGCAGGAATGGATGCACTTCAGCTACCCGTCGCAGCGGTAAATGCTTATGACACGGGCTATATTCTTTGGGAAAAACTGACAGCGCTGCACCAGTTCTGTACTCAAACCAAAGCGCCAAATCCGGCCCGGCTGGCACGACACTGGTATGATGTGGATTGTCTGCTGCGTAATAATTTCGCCAGTCCATATGAAACGCAGGAGGCCATGCGGAATGTGGTTGAGATGAAGCAACGCCGCTGGTCCGTGCCGGGCGTGGATTTTACTCAGGTGATTGTCGGCAACTTGCAACTGTTGCCTGACGACGATGAGCGGTTCGCAGCGATGGCCGGAGATCATCAAACCGCGGTGGAGGGAGGGATGTTCTTCCGTCAACCTGACGGATTTGCTGAGATTGCCGATCGTCTTCGTCATGCGCAAGGTGAAATCAATCGTTTTATGTACGACTCTCGGGCATAAATATAGTTATCTAATAATTCAATTTTATAGAAAGCCTGAAACCAGATCGTACGGTTGCGTTTGTTATTTTTTATGGAGTTATTTACATAATGTTATCAGGTTAACACTAATTAAAATAACTCCATATAATTCCATAGTGACTTACATAATTTACTGACTAACTATGACTTTTAGTTTTACACCACTCACTTCGTTAATATAAGTCTCAGTGGCACCTAAAACAGAACGCTGTTCATTTGATATGACAGCTTTAGATATTGCAGGTTGAACAATTGAAATACCTAAGCGAAAAGAGGAATATCGGGAAATTTTTGCTAAATTAAAGAGATCGTCAAGATTCCCCTTTTCTATTCTTGAGGCTTTCCCTTTAGCAAGGCGATTACGTTCACGGTCAATTAAACGCAGAATAAGTTTTTCTTTATCACCAAACCATTTTACACTTTTTATTGCCTGCCCTGCCACCTGATACACATCATCAATTCTCGCCCCTGGACGTGAAATTCCATTCGTTTTTAAACAGTACTTACAGTGATATAAATCAATAATAAGTTCATTATTATTAATATTCTTGATTGCAACTATATCTGCAACCTCTCCAGCACCATCATCATCAAAAACAACATCATAACTATCAAGGATTTTATGGATTGTATGATATTGAATAGAGTTAACCAATTTCTTTTCAGTTTGTGATTCTACCGAGATATCTACGCCAGACCAATCCCAATTATCAATATTATTCATTTCATATAAGTAAGCGTATTCTTCACATGGATAATATCTGAACCCACCATCAATAATTGAAGTATCTGCCATAAAGAAAACAGGAGGGTATTCATTAAAAAAATCAGACAACTTTTGTTTTTGCTCTCCCCAAATAATATCTAAATCATCAAGGGACGTAAATTCAACCTCTCCTTTTTGAAGGATTTTTGCAATCACTAAACTCTTACCATGGATACTAGTTAATTCAATGGCCCATGACTTTTTTCCACCAGATTGAATATTTGAGAATGTTAACTCACAGTTGATGATTTTTTCGGCCCATGTTGATGATGTAATAGTGACTTTAGATTCATTTTTCCTCAATAATTCTACAGGCCATTCAACAGCTAGCGGATTAAGAGCAGGAAAATCTTCAATCTCTTCAGTCTGCATAACTGTTTTCATTATCTTATTTGTATCGATTGTATTATCCAGTATCTTATTCCCAACCCCTTTACACCATAAAATCCATTTATCTAAAGAATCACTATCCATAGCCCAGATTTTTCCTTTATATGAGCATCCAATACTTACCGCAACCCCATTTTCATACCCCTTTCCAAAGATATTAGATTTTATAGCTCTCTTAGCTTCAATATCTGGTATCTGATCATTTATTTCAGTACCTGTATGCATTGAATAACGTAAACCTTTCTTATTTTTATTTAAACCAACATTTTGTAACTTGAGTCTTTTTACACCGGACAATGCCCTAAATACACGTTCCCCCTGAATTTGAGAAGCATTACGTGCAATTGATTCAACAAGCTTTCTTACTAGTCCATCTTTTGCGGATGAATGAATAAACAACAACTTTAAATTTTTATCATAAAAAGCAATATATAAGTCCCATGACTCATCGAATAGTTCTCTGGAACTTGTCCAGCCTACTGGATTGTATGATTTCACTGAGAAAATCAAAATATCCTTTTCATCATTGAGAACAAAATCAATCAACTGAAAATATTTACTACAGAATTTATGAAACCTATCTGGATCCCATGTAGCTAACTTCATATTATAAACTGTAGTACTAATATTTGGGGTAAGTCCTAAATCTAAAAGTTTACTAGGCGTTGTGAATTTTGAGCGGAATTCCTGATATTCTTTTTCATATCGTATTTGTTTTGAGCTGATATCACTAATTATATTATTCCAGTCAGAATCTTCTTTATACAACTCATCTAAACTTTCATTAACATCAGCATTAGCAATGTTTGCAATGAATTTAGCATTTCCAACATTTTGTGTTGTTCGTGTGAACCGCCCCGTAAACTGGAGCATTATATTAATACTTTTATGAGGATCATGAATTGCTGATATTTTAAGTTGAGGTAGATCAAACCCCTCACCAAGCATATCGACACAAATAATTATTCTATGATTTCCCGATTTTATAGCATCCAACACCTCACTCTTTTTCTTCACCTTGCTGTTTATAAGAACAGGATTGAGGTCAATTTCATCTTTATACAACTCGAAAATTTCTGTTGCTCTTTTAATTGTTTGGGCTCTTGCCATCGCTATATGATTAAAACCTGCAGCCAGATCTGCTCTCAAAAGCATGATAGTTTTCGCGGCAATGGCCTGATCTGAACATTCTTCAACAAATTCACGAACTGGATGAAATTCTATTGATTTAAAATAACCATCTTCTTGAGCTTTCTTCAATGGATAGTTAAATATTATTCTCCCTTCGACTCTGGAACGGTCAGTCCTGAATGGTGTTGCCGTGAATTGGAAAACAGATTTCTCATCAAAACAAGCTTTAACTCTTGCCCATGTAGCAGCAGTGACATGATGAGCCTCATCCACAATAAGATGGGAACATTTCTGAGTTAATTTTGAAAAATAATCAGGAGAAAACTTAGAAAGTACAGAAGCAGATGCGATTATAACATTTGAATCTAAAATTGCATTCAAATCACGTTCATTGTCGATTCCTTGCTTAACCATAGCAGTAACAGGATTAGCAATATCCTCTCCAATTAAACCTAATTTTCTTAATAAACCAAGATGAATAAATTTAGTATTTATTTGTTCACGAAGAGCATCTGAAGGAACAATGACTAAGGTACGTTCAAACTTACCGGCAACTACCATAGATAATATCGTTTCAGTTTTACCTGTTCCGGTAGGCATAACGATTGTTGCTGCACTATTGTCATCAGACATCTCGGCCCCTAATGCTGCATAGATTCCACCGACCTGAGGAGGGCGTAACCCTTGAATATTACACTTTACATTCTCTTGCTTAAAAATAAAGTTAGAACTACACCATGAAGTATAAACGTCATCTCTAGAAAGTATCTTATCATCGAGAGAAAGCCAGCTAATTATGTTTTTACCAATTTTACGTTCAACAAGTTCACCCATGCCATTCCCCTTATAATCTACGATAACCAACCATAACCCGTTAATCTTTTATGAAAAAATAAATGTACGAATCATTACAGAAAACCCCTCATTGACAGAGGAACCACCTGTAGAATATCTCCCTGCATTTTCTGCTGCCTAAGCGCATGATGTTTTTCCAAAACCAACAGATAGTCACGAAAATGGCAATGTATCTCACCTCTTAATAATTCAGGCAAGAATTTTAACTGCACATCAGGAAACATCACTGGAGAGGATTTTTTTATCACCGCGTCTGGCGAAGGTAGTAACATAAAATGATAACCTTCATTCATTGCGATACTGACCCCTTTTGGGTCAAAATCGCCAAAATAGATCGCAGTTTTCCCTGTTTTCAACCAACAACGCTTCAATGCAGCAGCCCCTTTGCTATATGTCCGATCACCACGGTAAATAATCAGAGGCGAACAGAAATCGCATTGGGAATAATCAAAAAGTGCCAGATGGTAGAAACAATCCTGATTTTCCACCACGATAAGAACATCAAACTGCGTCAGCGTAATATTACGCCAATCCGTATCGACAACCTCAATAATCATCCCCAACTCACTGACTAAGGGCTGATTAAGATGGAGCAGTACTCGATGCTGCTGTGGTCGAACTCCCGCCGTTTTAATCTCCTGATCGCTTAACTGTGCGCTCTCAATGCGGCTCTTTAAACTAAGATCGTCACGAAAGTTTGCCTGTTTAAGACGTTGTTGAGTATCTGAAATCTTATTTAGTAACATCGTTGTAAAAAGGAACTCAGGCAGCAACAAACTGTTAGCTGGGATCAAATCCAGCGCTATACACCAACGCAAAACCTGCATCACGATTTTACCGTCGGTATTTTTCTTCTCGTGATTTTTCGCTTTCAGGCGATGATCAATTTTTTTCAGCCAGACGAGTGCGTTATACGGCAACGATTCTGATTCGGTCATTTTCCCCTCACGCCAATAATCACATCAGATATAATACGTAGATCATTTACCGGGCTGGCCTGACGCTCATCACAACGCTGCCAGAAACGCGGTTTATCCGTTAACGGCAATGATTGAAATTCCGTGATGACTTGATAAAGCCATATCTCGCCGTCCCAGTTCAGATGATTCTCCGTCAGATAATGCAGTGCGCTCACTGGCCCGGATTGTCCAGCAGCAAAAACATAAAAATCCTCAACATCCATTTTAAGCGCAACCTGACGAGCAGCGACCTCCTCATCGATGGGAGGTATTACTGAGCCCGCGTTTTTTGGCACAGGAGAAGGTATGGCCGATGCCCGGGGCAGAGCGAGCAACATCTCCGCCATCACTTGTCGATCCACGGTCCTGTCGAGTGAAATGGAGGCATGCAGTGAAAGTGGAGACGCAATATTGAATACATCCGGCACTTCCCGGCGTTCAGAGTAGCTGGCGGGTTGATAGTGTGGATGTTGATGCAGAAAAGCAGCCATATTCGTCACTAACAATGTGCGTGACTGCTGTTGGCGAAATTTAGCCATCAAGTCCACCAGACGCTGCTGAACAGCCAGTAATGAACTATGGTGAAGACTGACACGCAACTGTAACTGGCTCACTAATATTTTACGCAATGAGCTATTATTTTCAGCAAACTCTATCAATTCATGGAAAACGATCAAATCCAGCCCATCCAGCAACCGACGAACCTGGTTTTGCGCCCGCTTATTCTCATTAATTTTTTCATTCAGAGTGCTGACGAAACCAAAATCGTTATTCAGACGATGCCAAAGGCTGTCGATAGCCTCTTCAAATTGCCCGCTAAGATCGTGAACGAGCTCAACCAATCTCTGCATTTGGCGTTCAGCTATGCTGTAATCACCTTTATAATAAGCATCACGCCAGGACTGCACTTTAATACGGATTTGTTCCAGCTTTTCTGCTACATCCGCATTAATCTGCCGTCGGCTCTCATCAGCAACCATGCTGGCGATGAGTTCGCTCACCAGCGGGCGCAGCATCAGCGGCTGTTGCTCATCAGGACGCCATACAATACGCGCTGCAATCAGCTTTTTTAATGTCTGGTCGCTAAAAGCCGTTTCATCGATAAACCCATCGACATAACCCTTCATTAAGGCATGATGGTGTTTTCCCAACAATACCAACCGGTCAGCGCCGTTTTTAAACAGACCTGATAGCGGCGAAGTCTCCTGCGCCATTACAAAAGCTCCTGTTGAACAGGCGGAGTGTCTTCAACCGGCAAATGCTCCTCATCACGGATAAAGCGGATCGCGTCAATCAAATAATCAATTTTCCCCGAGGCAATAAATATCTGCTGCTCGGCGTTGGGTTGCCTGACATAGCCGTGCTCTTTCAAACGCCGGAAAATTTGTTTGAGCTGAAGATCAATGGAATCACTCTTACAATTGAAAAAACGATCGCTGGAAAGCTGATTCAGACGCTGTTGCAGACTCTGATTGTCCTCTACACGCGTCATGATTTCCGACAACCTGATATAGTCGCCGGCGGTCAGCGTACTCTCCCGCCCTAGCGTCTCCTGTATGAGTTGTAACCACTCAAGCAGAGGCAGCAGAGAAGAGATGATATCCTTAAATTGATGCATAAGCTGACTGCGGGCATCGCGATTCATCTCATAAAAGCCCGCGTAATAGACGGTTTGCGTTTCGTTACTGACAATTCTGTAGTTAAGAGGGCGCAAATAGTTATCAATCGCCTGTCGGGTACTATCATCCTGTAAATGACGATAAGCATCCGGGTCGTTGATACGGCAAATAAATTCCCCGGTCAGCAGCCTTTTGATTAAAAGCCCATGTTCCAGCATTACATTGCCTCCTGTTCCATCTCCGCCAGTCGGGCTGCCAGGCGGCTCACTTTCGGCTGGATCCTTTTCAACCTGCGCTGAGTCGGCTCTAGCCGATCGGCATCAAGCAAATAACGGTGCTTAAACAGCATTAACACATCCGATTCCGCATTCGGAAAAGCGCCTACAATCACAATATTATTATGGCTACAGGCAATAAATAATTTCTCTACATTGTGGTAGGCCAGCGTGCCAATTTCATCAATAGGCCAGTGAATAACGGCGTCTGATTTGCCTCTTAACAAACGCGTGAACGCCAATAGATACTTGCACAAGATCAGATAGGCCATACCGTGGCTTGATGCTTCCAGCAGTTGGCGATCGTTTTTGATAACAATATCTTCCCCACCTTCATTAAGATGAAGTTCGAGGTTTAATAACGATTCCATAGTGAAACGCTCATCGGCATGAAGCAGTTCAACCACATCTATAAGGGCATTCAAATAGCTTTCGGGAGGGAGTTGCTGACCAGACGAGCGCCAGTCACTATAGCTTTGAGCAAAGTGCTTTAATGGTTTCCAGAATCGTAATTGGTCGATAGTCGATAAAATGCGAACCTCTGATTTATTGATGCCTTCCAGTTGCAAATCATCGGTAACCGCATCGCTTAAGCGTCGACTTTGTTGCGAAATCCGGCGATTGATATCACTGAAAACATCAAAGAATTTTTTCAGATCGCCACCAATATTTTCCCCCATCTCCAGCAATTGCTGCTGTTTATCTTTAAGAAGCTGTAGTAGTTTCTCAAGTATTGGCAATTGTTGCCGATTCCTTGAAGGATCGGGTAATTTATCTATCTCAGAATCCATTAATTCAAGGAAAGTGGGGTCTGCGTCCTGATTAAATCGTGACTTAAACTCATTAAGTTTGCTCTCCAGCGTACGGGTCACGCTAGCGTGTTGCTCCAGCATATCACTGGTACGCGACATCCGTTCATTGATATCAGCGGCGGAATCAATATAAGCCGGAACAATTTCGGCCAGCGGCAGAGGCAATAATCGGTCCAGTAATACCTTTAACTGGCCAACAAGTTCACCGGCCTGACGCATCAGCGTATCATAGTGTTTTCTCTGATCATTAAGCCTGTCCTTTTTATTCTGATACTCTGCTTTTAACTGACGTTCTGACTGCAACAGTTCACGCTTCTGCTGAGAGAGTTCACCTTCCTGCTTCTGTTTCTCAGGGCGCAACTGTTCCCAGTTGAGTTTGATAAAACGCAGCCATTCGATCAGCTCATCCCGACGTTCTTCAACCGCCTGAATATCTTTTTTTAACGTTTCAATGCGCTCCCGCAATATTTTAACTTCACGGGGATCAATTCCCTTCTTCGCTAAATCATCGTCCAGAGCCTGCTGGAATATTCTTATCTGTTCTTCCATATCGGCGCTTTTTTTGTTTATCTGCCGAGAAAATTCTTCCACCTTCTCATCAATTTGCTGCTGTTCACTTTGAAGGTCGACATTCCATTGCAACGTTTGCACATTGTGCTCGTCCGTTAACGCGCGGAGATCTTGTTCTTTCTGTTGCGTTAATTCGATATGCGCTTTTTCTAATGTGCTTAATCGGGCGCGTTTTTCCTGCCGACGTTCTTGCTCCAGCGCCTCATGCTCTGCGATTAAACGAGTACGGGCATCACGGGCATAGCCGACTTCCTGATTTTGGCGTTGGTATTGTCTTTCACACTCGTCCGCTTGTGATTGTAGGAACCTGACATTCTGATGCTGCTCCTGAAAGCTGACTTCTGCCGTTTTCTTTGCCTCTTCAGCATGCGCCCTGATTTGCTCTGCCTTATCAAGACTGTGTCGAATTGAAGCTTCATCCTGCGCAAAATCCGGCATATCCAGCACGTTTAATTCCAGTTGCAGGCCATACAGTGATTCCGACAGCTCCTTTAGTTCAGGCTGCAAGTCTTTACGTTCCAGCAGGTTTTCATTCAGAACCTTGCCCAAATTCTGCTCCCAGCCCTCGTAACGTGCACGCAAGAAGTGGCGTAATGTCCCCTGTTCAGGATCCAACTGGCGATGCAGTTGCTGCAATTGTTCCTCAGCCTGATGCAGGTCGGCGCGGGCATCGTGCAGTTGCTTTTCTGCGCTATCTTGCTGTTTACGGGCCTCGGACAGCTTTGTCTGCGTATTTTGTCGTCGCTCGCCCAGTTGCAATGAACACTCCTGGGCCTGCTCAATACGCAACTCTGCAATCTGGCGTTCTTCATGCTCTTCAGCGGTTAACTGGGAATGTTTAAGCTCAATGCTAACAGCCGTCCGATCGCGAGTAATAATCTCCAGTTGTTCACCATAGTGGTTTTCCTGCTGTTGTTTTCGCTCTTCGAAGTACTGCCGAAATATCTCTTTCTGGCTATCAAATTTATCCCTGACCACCTCTTTTTCCCGCTGGCAATCCTGAATTTTTTGCTGAGTCAGCCGGTCCTGACGGTAAAAACTGTCTTTTAGTTTTGCTTTGTGCTGTTCAAATTCTCGGGAAAGTTCACCGACTTGATCCTGCATAAGCCGGTATTGCTCACTTTGCGCTAAAAGCGCCTCCCGCCACTGGGGTAATTCGTCCATGTGCGTCTGCAAAAGACGGATATCTTTACGTTCATAACGATCATTTTCTTCCTGGACATAATCCAACCATGACTGAACCGTTTTTAATTCGCTTTGCGTTTTACTTAATTGATCGTTCAGTTCACGACTCTGTTGATTAAAGTAATCCTCTAATTGGACAAGCTCTCCCCGCCGCTGGATAATCTGTTGTTCTGCATCCGCCTTTGCCTGCTTCTGAATTTGTTCATCATTTCTTAACAGAGGGTGGAGCGCAGCTAACTGCGCCTCCGTATCATCCAGTTTCAGACCCAGGCGCTGTAAGAGTTCAAACTCCTGCTGTAATTTATCGTAACGCAGTGACTGGCGCATTTTTTGGATCCATTCCCGCGCAAAGCTGCTTTTTACTTTTGTTTGGGGGAGCGTAACGCCATCATCGGCAAAAATCGCCGCCAGCATGGTTTTGAGTGTTTCCATTTTGCCTTCACCGGCATGAACGGCGCTCACTAATTTCTCAATATGCCTGAGCTTATAGTTACCATTCACTAAACTAAACGATGCCGCCAAACGGCGAAGCCTCATCGTCTCCGTCGAATTACCGCGCAATGACGCGACATCATTCTGAATGATGCTGCGGTACTCCGTCGTTGAACCTATTTTGGCTGAAACTGAGACGTCTTCCCGGCTGCGCATCTGGGCAGACCATTCGTTATAACTCAGCCCTTTCACGCCATCTTCCGTATAGCGAAGGAAAAAGTCTGGATGATAAGACGCGCTAACAAAACGATATTCAACACCTCCCTCACCTTTACCCGTCAAAACAACCAGGCAATTGTCACCCGTTTCTCGCTGGTATTCATAAATGATATAGCTATTGCTACAGGGGAGATAAAACTCATCGAACTTCTTCCGCGTTCTTGGTACGACTTTATTGGGCTGTTCGCCGTAGAAAACAGGAACAAGGCGCTGAAGCGTCGTTTTTCCTGAAGCATTTGTTCCACAAATATTGGTATGTTGATCCAGTTGAATTTCAACAACGCCAGGCAGGTGAGTGTGTATAAGAATGATACGAAGCAGTTGTGGCATGATACCTCCCTGAACATAAAATAACCTTCAGATAGTACGATCAAAATCCTTTTTAAACATTGGGTTATTTCACAATTTGATTAGGAGGCGGTCATTGCAAAAGTCTTTGCTATCTTAAAAGGGAATCGTACCAAAGGTTCGAACCAAACACTTTTCTTGGCCACTAACCCATTATTCTGATTTAAAAGCAAAAAAACGGGTCTAACTCAGGGTCTTGACAATTTATCGAAAGCAGATTTATGATGAATTTCAATTTAATAGGTAGCTGAATGTTCGCGAGTCCGGGCACCACTAAATTCAGAAGCGCCTGTCAATTTTTCAGGATGAAAAACTGACGAGCACGAAATGAGTCAGAACTCGCAATAACCGAAGGTGTTGAATGATTTCATCCTATGAAATCGCTACCCGGTTGTTGTAAAAAGGCTCTTGATAGTCCCGCCTATTTGCGTAGGCGGGATTTTTTGTGTCCAATTTTTATAGACTTCGTACGCAAATGTCAAACTGCGTCAAGGAGATAACTTGCTCCTTTGTCTTGCTAGACTAACGCTTAAACTCCCGCTCCATAATATCCCGCAAACTCTCCACATCTTCATCAATGTACTCCAGCGTAGAACGTAAACTCGAATGCCCCAGCAGACGTTTGACGGCCTGGATATTGCGATCCGGGGACTTCATCATGTTGGTGGCCACCGTATGCCGAAAGCGGTGAGGACTGACGACAAACCGACAATCTCGCGAAGTTAGCTAAGCAAGGAGTCAGCCACCATGACGACCATATAACCCTGCCGCGAGCAGCAAGTTACATCGGCAAATTGTACATGTCACAGAGAATCTACCTCAGCATCCCTATATTTACCGTCCAGGCAGGGTTCACGGTACACGGGAAATCGTTGGACATCCCAACTATTTGGTGATTTACCACATTGATGAATTACAAATAGAAATTTTGCGAGAGCTACATGCTCGCCAAGAATATCCATGAAGCCCGTAAGTAAAACAACCCGTTGCTGGAGAGTGCTTTACCAGTCATACATAAAAGATCCCACGTTTGTCTGTTGAATTCTCCCTTTGACTTTCATAAAATCCTATGCATAAAAAGACCGAGCCCTGGCCAGTAAAATAATAATCTCTAATAATCTGAATCTGGCGACTATTAATGAAGTTACCGCAGCACTTTTGTCTGTTTTTACGCCAGTCGAATTGCATTGTACCGCTCTCCCCCCGACAAGGAACAGCCTTTCAGGGGAACTGTCAAAAGGAAAAGACTGACATGGCAAATAACATCTACTTAACCATAATAGGTAAAAAACAGGGGCTTATCTCAGCCGGATGCTGCACCTTAGACTCCATCGGAAACAAATACCAGAATGGGCATAAAGACCAAATCCTCGTTCTCCAGTTTGACCATTCCATCAGCCGGAACCAGCACACCCAACACCATCCTATCAAATTCTGCAAACCCATCGACAAATCATCCCCGCTCTTTGGCATAGCCATCACCGACAACGAAGAACTCGAACTCTTGTTTGACTTCTACCGTACAACGCAAACTGGGGCACAAGAAAAATACTACTCCATCCAACTCACCAAAGCGTTTCTGAAGAACATCTCGGTGTCCTATCCTCATGCACTGACTCACACTGATAACCAGCCTGAAGAGATGATCTCTGTTGCCTACCAGAGCATTGATTGGAAACACCACACAGCTGGAACTGGTGGTTACAGCATTTGGGACGAGCGTGTTTACTGAGAGGAGGGCTGTTCATGCGAGACACCATTGTTGCCCGAAATAAATTCTGTGATATCAGGCAAGCAGGATTCAGAAAATGGGATGAAATCGACGCGTTGTTCTGGAGGCTGACCAAAAGTAACCCCGAAAGAAAAAGCGGCGAATATTACCTAAATGCCTACAAAGACGCCTATGTTGAGTACAACAAAGACAAAATCATCCGATATGCTCATCAGGCCGGGATCTTGCCTGAACTGCTGGGCAGCGTAGCGTGGATCGAATCGGGAGGGATGCCTGAAGAATACAAATTTCAGGTTTTTGAAGCAAAACGTGCTTTGGGCCTAAATGCCTTCCAAGAGGATAAGACCTCCTTCGGTTCAGTTGCCATACAAATTCAAGTTGCAGCCAGAACCCTTGGCCTTGACCCCCATACCCTGACAACCCGGGATCAACTTGAACTGGCAAGCTGTTTGATGGAAGATGACTTTAACCTTTGGATCGTCGCACAGCACTTAAGGGACATGATCCTCTATGATTTCCCAAACACGGCAACCCTCTATCTGACAGACGAACAGTACATGATGGCTGGGATCCGCTATAACCGAGGCATAGAAAGAGCACTCGGCGACTTTATCCATTTCATCCATATGAAACCTCCGCGCGGTTCTGCCGAATTCGACTACATCTCCTACGGAGCTCGCCTATTACAGATCAGACAACACATCAGAAAACTTCTGGGGCTGAACACCTGACATGAAAATAGGCAAAGAAAAAATAATCGATGTCCTTTCCATGGTGGGGTATTTCGCATTTGCCTACATTGCCATTGAATTTTTCTCAATTAACAAGTACGACTGGATGCTGGAACCGGGAGATACCATCTGCAGCATTCCTCATCAATCATTTAGCAACCGTACTTTACAGGCAGGTGTAGCCGCACTCTTTCTGATTACCCCTCTGCTGATTGCATTACTGCGCAATTTTTATATTGGTAATCGTTATAAGACGGGGTATTACGGTTTCGGAATACTTGGGATTATCCTCTACGGTGGGTGGGTTTTCTTTGGACGGTTTATGATGTGTTAATACATTTAGGCTTTGATATGCAGCCGCCCTCTCTGTGGGATGGCGACTGCTTAGCGGAAGAGTGTCCAATCCCACTCAAAGATACTTTTTGAATGATCCCATCGTTACCGATATCGCCAGTCCCATCAGCAACGTGCGGGCAGCAACAGCAGTAGACCGAGAACGGCGCAGACAGGTAGAGGATACAGGGAATATAGACTGCCGGTTTCACAAACCGCTTGGCGTGATGATATAGAAAGCTCGACTCATACCCGGCACCGTAACGCCGTGAATCACGCCTCACGATGCCATCCACAATCCCCACTAGAGCAACCAGGACAAAGCACCAGGATGGTAACCCGCATCCGGAACATCAGGGAGACATACATCGTGGCCATCAGGTACTCCCGCGCCTTGTGTACTGTAAATAGACCCGTTTTAGTTCCATGCATTTTTTGAGATCCCGGCCAGATTGATCTCCTCCCTGAAAACAGTACCAGGCTAAACTGGAGTATCCGGTCTTTCTTTCGCCAAACAAAGAGGCCAGCCAGCCATGAAAAAGACCCGTTATACCGAAGAACAGATAGCATTTGCCCTGAAACAGGCCGAAACCGGCACCCGCGTCGGGGAAGTGTGCAGAAAGATGGGAATTTCTGAGGCCACATTTTATAACTGGAAGAAGAAATTTGCCGGGCTGGGCGTGACGGAGCTGCGTCGTCTGCGCCAGCTGGAGGATGAAAATCAGCGGCTGAAGAAACTGGTCGCTGATCTGAGTCTGGACAAGGAGATGCTGCAGGAGGTACTGAAGCAAAAGTTCTAAGGCCGGCTCAGAAGCGCCAGGCGGTGCATTTTCTGCAGGAGGCTTACCGTATCAGTGTCCGCCGGGGATGTGGGCTGTTGATGCAGAGCCGAAAGGTGTACCACTGGCAGAGTCGGCGTGATGACAGGGCAATAACCCTACGTATCTGGGAGATAGCGGAAACCCGGATACGCTATGGCTGTCCCCGCATTCATATTCAGTTGCGGCGGGAAGGCTGGCTGGTTAACCACAAGAAAACCCACCGGATTTATTGTCTGGAAGGACTGAACCTGCGCAGGAAACGTCCCCGCAGGCATGTCAGTGCGGCACGCCGCCAACAGCGCCCGGCTCTGACGCAGGTCGATCAGTGCTGGAGTATGGACTTTGTGTCAGATAGTCTGTTTAACGGGCGGCGTTTTCAGGCACTAACTGTAGTGGATAATTTTAGTCGGGAATGTCTGGCGTCCATGCCGGAAAGTCGCTGAAAGGCGAGGATGTGGTCAGGGTAATGGAAGCCTTCAGGGTGCTGGATAAGCGGCTGCCGGCGCGCATTCAGACGGATAACGGCAGCGAGTTTATTTCGAAAAGTCTGGATAAATGGGCGTATGAACACGGTGTTACGATAGACTTCTCCCGTCCCGGAAAACCAACAGATAACCCGTTTATTGAGTCATTTAACGGCAGTCTGCGGGATGAGTGCCTGAACATTCACTGGTTCCTGTCACTGGAAGATGCGCAGAACAAACTCGACAACTGGCGCAGGGAATACAATCATGAGAGAACGCATTCATCATTAAATAACATGACTCCGGCAGAATTTATCCGAAGTCTCCGAAAAGACGACGATCTCTGATTTAGCTCTGCACTGAATTTGGGAGAAGGTCAAATCTGGCCGGGATCTCAAAAAATGCATGGAACTAAAACGGGTCTATTTACAGTTCCGTTAAATACGCTGAGTAAATATTTTATCGGTAAAATGCTTGTCTCTCGACACTTTAAGGCTATAACTCCCTCTACCGACGCTGATTATCAGCTCAATATTGAAGAGGACCCAAATTGCCAACAATTAGCGGCACAGAGTCAGTGCTGCCAGGCCTTGTTGCCGACAAATCCACTACTCATCGAGTTCGCAGACGAGTGCCATGTCTGCCTGACCGACTGCCGAGGATGTTATTCGCTTTGCCGAGAGTTTCTTGAAGCACGGATAACGGTTTTGATGCCGATTTTTACCGTTCTTGTCGTATCACGAACGCCAGCACCGTTAAAGCCATATCAACGATTTGCCCTTTAACTCTGGGCTTTCTGGTGTGATATATGTAGGCTAGTTGAAATACAGGTCGGCACTCACGACAGCGGATGCAATACCCTTTTAGGGTTCTAACCATGGCGAGAAACCAAAACAGAATCATAACGGAGGCAATAAAGATTAGGCTGTGTCCCTCAATTGGCCGTGGTGTCGTCGCAGTCCCAAAAGCCCGTAATCAAGGCAGAGGCGCCCCTTCGGGCTAGGAGCATTTGAACGCGTATCTGCTTTCTCCCCGCTTATTTGGGCCACAAAACTGTGCGACGCGTGCCTTGCCACGCGTCCAAATGACCGCCAGCGGTACTGACCTACAATTGAGGGACATAGCCTATGTGCAAGCCATGAGAAGACCTTAAAAGAGCATATTATGCAACAATTTCAACCAATTGGAGTAATTACCGAACAGAGTAGCCATTAGGTAAACATACTCTGAACTCTATTTAAAAATATTGATTAAATATACGTAATTTTATATTATCCACTTATCTCAACAAGAGGGTTTACGATGAGCGGAATTTTATTATCCAGGGAAGATCTGATGTTATTATCCCCTTCAACCAGAGCAGAAATTCTTGCTCTGGTGAGTGGCGAATTTCATTCTGGATTCTATAAAAAATGGATGATGAGCCTAAAAAACTCTCATCGCTTCAGGCTAAAAATTTAGTTCTTGGCCTGAGCAAAAAATCACGTTCCGTGCTGAATTCAATTCTTGAAAGTAATGATGGAGAACGTGGTTTTTGGTGTAGAAATGTTGCCTCAAAAATAAATATTGATGTTTCTGAACTGTCAGATGTATGGTCAGTTCTAACCCGAAAGACTTGTTCTTTGACAAATGATTTCGAGGCATATCTGATTGACTGGGAATGGAATGACGAACGGAGAGACTACTACGGAAGACTTCATCAGATCACTTATCATAATTGTAAGAAAGCAATGAACCTTTGAGTAGTGTTGATACGTGGTTAGGATAAGATAACTGTAAGCGTCAACTCAGCACCATCTGACTTAATTCGTCAAACTTTGTAAGTTGAGGACTCATTTATTCTTGCAGGCGGACGCCTCCGTGAGTAAAAAAGAACAAAGAACGATGTTCCCGCCAGTATTTCCCTGAATTGAAACTCAAACTAATAAAAATGGTACAGGAAGAGAGTGAAAATAGTAGCACCTTTGACACATTTTCCCGTGAATACGACATTAATGACAACGTGCTCTTTAAATAGATACGCCTTAGCTAGAGCGAAGGCCGGTTATCTCTCTAACCGATAGCCAATCCTTTGATAACAGTGGTTTTCCGATGGACAACAATCAGTATGAGTCAATCATTCATCTGATTATTGCTGGTAGTTTGAACTGGTTATTTGTCGGTCATAGACTACAGGCCAGCGCACTATAAACATCAATACCACTTTTTACCACATATTTCCCAGGTTTCGAGGACTAAGGGCGGTAAACAAGATACCAACACACACTGGGCAATCACTTTAATGATGTAATACGGACGACTAAAAGTATTTTAAATCAGAGAGATCGGTTAACGGGAGTGAAAAAATAAGCTCATATCTATCCAAATATACTTAATGCGACAGAGCCAAAAGTAACAGCCTCGTGTCGCACCACAAAATTACGTGCAGCCTCTTAAAAAAGGCTATCCATTGTTAGGGTATGTCCTTTAACACAATAATCTAGTGCTAGTAGCTCCTTTAATTTTTTTACATTTACTTCACCGGAAGAAGCTGAAATAAAGTATTGTAGTTGCCACCTTTGAGTCGTAATAGCTTGTTTCACAATGGGTTTAACCCAAGGGGCATAAACACGAATAGCCCTCTTCCCCTCTTTACCCTTAACTGACATAACCCCTTTTTTCGCCAGAACATGTCTACTAAATATAAAAATCCCTCTGTGGGTATGGTCAAAAACACTCACTAATACAAACTCTATACCATCGTCAAAATCGATGGGCATAATCTCATCATGTACGCATGGTCTTTTCCACATGGTAACAAATTGCCCGAGTTTAGTTGGGGTCGTATTGGCAACACGGAATAATACTCGCTTGCCTTCCACCTCAAACTGACAAGCGCCATACTCGCCGCTCTCAGCTTCTCGTTGAGGTTCTGTTATGCTGACTCCGGCAGGCAATAACACGTCGTTAATTATATCTGAAAGCTGAATTGGAATGCTCCCTTTCGCCGGATCGGCAAACCAAGCACCCTCAACGTCTTTGCTATTTCCCAACATATTCTACTTCCTTCTTTCGTATTAGTGACTCTCAAACTCACTATATTAAGGTGCTATACTTGCTAAATAGGATCCGCGAAGAGTGCAAACCAGTCTGTAACACTACCACAACATCGCGCAACCCCACTGCTTTTTTTCAACCTATCCCCTGCGATCATCCCCCCAATATCAGCCGGCTTCGCTACAGTCAAACGCTTCAGAATTATATAAGCAATACAACCCATTACACCCAAGGCTTCTTTCTTTTGGATATCCCAGCGCGTTGTTCACATAGTAAATACCATCGACTCTGAGGCTTCGGGCAATATGACTGTGGCCGTAAACATGGATATCAGGCTGAAGAACAGAGATCTGTTCCGTCAGTTTTTCTGAACCTAATACAGGGAAGATATAATTGAACGCCTCAGGAACAAAATTAGGCAACAGTTTTGATGACGGTAAAAAATGCGAAAAAGAAATAACGACATCATTTCTTGTATTAAGTCGCGAGATATTTTTGTCAAGAAAAAATTTCGTCACGTGCTTCAAGTCCCAATTGTCGGGCCACTTGCACGCATAAAAATCCATCCAACTGCTGAGCAATTTATCCGTAGGTGGTGCAAAGGAAAAATCATACCAACTGAACAAAGGCACGATTGATACACCGGCATGGTGGTAGACGTCCATGGAAATGCCGCACCGTTCAGTAAGCAGGCAAATCTGCTCAAATTTTTCCATCGATGTGGAAATGCGATCGCGAACAACCCATAGCTCATGATTGCCCGGCACGAAGAGCACCTTTTTGAAACGGCAGGCAAGATAGGTAAAGCACTGTTCAAGCCTGCTCAATTCATCGCTCACATCACCCGCCACAATCAACACATCTTCAGCATAGTCAGTATCAAATGCATTAAAGAGCCACTTGGCATTGCCATCAAAGTCGATATGAAGATCTGAGATTGCGTAAACTTTCATATATCCCCTTTTAAAAGACCCTCGCCAACATGCAACCGCTTCCTGGAGAGGGTCGTTACTGCTACTGCTCGCTTTGCATAATCAGCTGATTCAACTTTTGCGCCAATGCCGTCGTTAACGGCGGGTACACATGCTGTCCGGTGTGCCGATATTCCATCGCCCCGTTATAGCCGCGTTTGAAGTGCGGCGCTTCGGCGAGAAATACCGGCATATCGTTATCGCCGACAATCTGCAGCATAGGTAACGGCAATCCGCCCACCTTATTGAATAACCCCTCGCGTTCGTGAATCGGTGAGCGCCAAGGCGACATCGCAATGAAGAACTTAATGTCCTGCAATCCCAAATCTTCGCCTAAATGCTGGAGATGCAACGCAACAGACGCTACTGCGGCACCTTCACAAAATCCTGAAATTCCCTCGAAAGGACCATAATTTTGCGTCAGTTCTCTAACGTAAGTCAGCGTTGAACGCCATATGTCTCGATCTTGCGAGGATATCTCTTGAGGCTCAGTCCCATGGAACTCTTCCCACAGTCTTTCGAACCCCGCTTTCCACTCTCTGTACTTCCCCTGCGTGTCGTATACCCCGCTCTCGACAAGCTGTGTTAAGCCAATTTGCTGTAGCTGGATTTCATTAGTAAACGCCGGCATCTCATAAGGCGCATCAGGGATGACGAATTCAAGATCCGTACGAGCACTCCAGCCTGTGCGTTCAAGCAGCGATTTCGCCAAGCGGGCGTTCGTTCCCTGACCGGACAGGAATAACACCCGGCGACGTCTAGGGACATAGACGGACATGGTCCCGAATCGCTCATGGGTGTAACGCTTCTCTACCGGCATAGTTGGGTTGCGGCGGTGCAATATCGACATTGCGGGTTCCAGTAATTGCCAAAGCGCCGTCATCTCTCCCTCTGAAGCACCCAGTAATTGAGCATAGTTTCGCCATTCATTCTCTCGTTCAACCTGAAAGCGGTCGAAGGGATAAAGCTCGGAGGTACGTGCGGCCACTGCTTTTTTGGCCGGTTCAATGAAATCCCATAGCTCCATAAAAATGCGTTCCGCATTCGTGGTTTTTTGGGACTCCGTCATGATGCGTGATAAAGAATTGCTGAATACCGACGGATTCTCTCGGAAATGAATATAGGCGCGGGCAAACGCTTGAACGAAGAACGCATAGCTGGAACAAAGTAGTGTACGCACTTTCCTTGGTACCTGCGCTCCGTCATTGTAAGTGAAGAGGTTGGGATCTCCGTTAATCCAAAGCCCTTTCACCGCCATGTCCTGGCCAAATATGCCCGGCAGCAAAGTGGTGTCCGTATCCGACCCAAAACATTTCAGGAATACATCCGCTTCAATCTCTTGCCCTTTCAGGGTCAGGACGCCATGGTCGGTCATCCTAGCGACCTCATCCTCGACGATAGTGAGCTTGCCCAGCATCTGGGCGAGGAAGAATAGATCGGAACCCGGCGGAACCGTGGTTTGATCAAGCAACAAATCACCGTTTGTGTCGCGGCTGATCGACGGTAATGTCTCTATATCGATACCGCATGCCTGGTAAAAGGGACGCATGATCTCAACGACGTCGGCAACTGGCATAACGCCGTTGTTGGCATTGAGTAGCCAATTACAAAACGTTGACAGGACGAGATTACGGCGACGGCATAACAATGTAACGTGCTTAGCGCCGTTTTCCAGGGCCGTACGCATATTTTCTATAGCGAATGCACCGTGTCCGACAATCACTACAGAAGCCCCGTTAAAAGTCGTGACCTCGGTATCGTTGCTGATCCCCAGCCCGATGTGTCCGACGAAATACTCTTCGTCCCGGAAACGATGCTGTACAGGACGATGCAACCCCCCCGTCATCGCCGCGACACCAGACACCAGCATGCTGTGCGACTTTCCGTCTTTCAGATAAGTGACGAGGTATTCGTTCTCACCTTTCTTTTCAACCTGCTGCACCTCACAACCAAAGAGAACCTCCCCTTTCAATGTTTCTGCGATCATCCCCGCCCCTTCGAGGATTTCGGCCCGGCTTGGAAACCCTTTATTCCAACGATGATCGCCGATTAATGGCAGACGGTTGCTGTCGAAGTCATACGCAGGGGAGTCTATTTGCAACTTCGAATCATCATTCGCCAGGTTTTTCCACACCCCACCCGCCCAGTCGTTTTTCTCGAGAACTACGACGGACAGGCCATTTTTCTCCAGTTGCCGCGCAAAGCCCAATCCGCCGACGCCAGCACCAATGACTAATACCGGCAACGATGGCATCGCGCGCTCCGGCTGCGCGTTGGACAAGGCCGCACCGATGGCCGGTTGTTCAGCCATTACATAGCGCACCATGGCGTTGATATCGGGATTTTCAAGCGCGAAAGTAGCCGGAAGCCCCATTTTCAAAGAGGACGCTATCCGGTTGCGCAAAGACATGCTCCCCAAGGAGTCCAGACCATTCTCCAGTAAAGCGACATCGTCATCGACCGATTCCCCGACAGTTTCCCAAACGGCCTCGCGTATCATCTGACGAACGTCCTGGACACCCTCCATCGGAGAAACGCTCGGGTGCGGTTTCAATCCTTCAATCAGCGGGCTTGTGAGCTTGACGCGCGCCCATGTTATCGGCGAGACAAGGAAAGTGCCAGCGCTGCCCGACGATAAAAGCTTGTCGAGCATTTCACAGCCCAGCGCATTGCTGATGGCGCCAAACCCAGCGCTTTCTGCGCGGCGCACCGCATCATGGCGCACCGCCATGCCATTTTCAGACCAGGCTCCCCACTGAATCGATAGCGCTTTTTCACCGGCCTGCGCCCACCGCTCCGCTAAAGCGTCCAGCCCGCTATTCGCCGCCGCATAGCTCGCCTGCCCAACGGAACCGAACGCCGCGGCGGCGGAGGAATACAGCACAATGAAATCGTCGGGTGCCAGGATGTCATGCAGATGTTGCGCGCCATTCACTTTCACAGCCCGCGCATGGTCCAGCATTGATGGCGTCTGCTTAAGTAAAGTGCCATCGGTCAACAGACCCGCGATATGAATCACGCCAGCGATCGCCGGCCACCCCTGCGCATTCAGCCAGGCGGGGATCGCCTCCACCTGCCGACGATCCGCCACATCACACGTCAGGCTGGCAACCGCGACATTGTCCCCCAGCGTCGGTAAATCCGTTGGAGAATAAGCGGTTCGCGACAACAGCAGTATATGCGTCGCCCCCTGTTCCGCCAAATAGCCGGTGGCAACTTGCCCCAACGCCCCCATACCGCCGCTGATGACATAGGTTGCACCCGCCCGAATTCCCGCGCTGTCGCTCTTCTGCGCTTGATAACGTTGTAGCCGCGGCGACTGCACGCCGCCTGAATCGCTCAGGCGACATTCTTCCTCGATATCCCCGCGAAGACATAGTGACAGCGCCTGTGTCAATTGTTCCGCCAAACACTCGATATACCGCAGCACCCGTTCCGGTTGCTCTTGCCGCGCAGTGCGTACCAACCCGCTTAAGCCCGCATCACCCAGTGCGCCGGTTCGTTTCAACAAGACTAAACGCGGTACCGGTTTTGCCTGCAACACGGCCAAGGCCTGCGCGACATCCTCCTCTTCTCCTTCGCTCAATACTGCCACGGTCTGCCAGGCTTGTTCATCGAGCACGGCGCCTATCGCCTCTGCCCCAACCGCAACCATACCGATCCATCCCTCCGGCAGGTTCGCCGGCACCGTATGACGCGACAGAAGCAAGTGGGGCCCAGTGTTCGCCTCTCCCTTTTCAGGCAGTGCCTGGTCAACCCAGAGCATCGTGTAAAGCGGGTCCGACGCCTTCCCCGCCGGCGTATCGGTGTGCGTAGCAAGTTTTACTTCCGACTTAGCCCAAGCTAATGGCTTATGCTTAAACAAAGGTGATCGTTTACTCACAAATAACTCCCTGTATTAATTGAAATAAGATTCATCTTTAGAGGTAACCCACTGCGTTCGCACATCAGGCACAATGCGTTTCGCCATGTTGATCAACGTCGTGCCCGGCCCGATCTCAAACACGCCGTCCGGCGCACTGCCTTGCCCCAGCAGCGCTTGCACCGCCTGTAAGAAACGCACCGGTTGGGTGATTTGCTCACTCCAGTACGCCGCCGTCTGCAGCGCTCCCGCCGCCGCTTGCCCCGTCAGCGTGGAAATAAACCGCACCCCATCCGTCGGCGCGCGCAATGTCACCGTACTCACCACGTCGCCAAACGCCGCCGCTGCCGCCGCCATCATCGGCGAATGGAAAGCGTGCGAAACCGCCAGCAACGTGTATTCATGCGCATAATGCCGCTGCACGAACCCCGCCAACGCCTCGTGCGGCCCCGCCACTACCGTCATCCCCGTGCCATTCTCCGCCGCGATAACCACCTCCGCCGGCAGTACACGACGGACGTTCTCCGCCGAATCGCGTATCGCCGCCATGCCGCCCGGCTCGCAGTCGGCCATCAGTTGCCCGCGCCGCGCCGCCAGCATCAACGCATCGTCGCTCTCCATCACCCCGGCGACAACCGCCGCCGCAAATTCGCCTATCGAATGCCCCAGCACGTGCGACGGCGTCAGCCCCCGCGCCTGCCACATCGCCACCTGCGCCAACTGCAGCGCCACCAACGCCGGTTGCTGGTATTGCGTCTCCTGCAGGCGCGCAGAATGTTCGGGGCTCGCCTCCAGCAACCATTGCAGCAGCGGCGCGTCCACCCATGCCGCCAGCTGCGCGGCGTAATTCTCCAGCGCATCGCGGAACACCGGATTCGTCGCGTACAGCGCGGCGCCGGCGCCGGACTGCAACGCCCCCTGGCCGGTGAACAGCCAGGCATCCTGGCGCGCACGCGCCTTGCCTGACGGCTGGTCGTAGGATTCCAGCACCACGTGCGCATTGGTGCCGCCGAAGCCGAATGAGGAGACCCCGGCGACCAGCGGGCCAGTGCCGCCAAGCGGCACTGGTGAAGTTGGAATAATGGCGTCAAAGTCGCTCAGATCGATTTTCGGGTTCAGCGTGCGGAAGTGCACGTTGCCCGGTGCCTGACGGTGGCGCAACACCTCCACCGCCTTGATCAGGCCGATGACCCCAGCGGCCCCTTCCAGGTGACCGATATTGGTTTTCACCGCCCCCAGCACCACCGGCTTGCTGCGATGGCGGCCCAGCACGTTCTTCAGAGCGCCCACTTCGATCGGATCGCCCAACGGTGTGCCAGTACCGTGGCATTCGATATAGTCCACGTCCCGGCCGCGCAGCCCGGCTTCCGCCAGCGCCTGTTCGATTACCGCTTCTTGCGCGCCGCCGTTAGGCGCGGTAAGTGAAGCGCTGCGCCCGTCCTGGTTCACCGCCGTTCCGCGGATCACCGCCAGAATGGCGTCGCCGTCGGCTTCGGCATCGCTGAGGCGCTTCAGCACCACCGCACCGACGCCCTCGCCGCGGCAATAGCCGTCTGCTCCCTCATCAAAAGTGGCGCAACGCCCCTTCTGCGATAGCATTTTTGACGCGCTGCAACCCACAAACGAACGGTGACTCAACATAACGTTCACGCCGCCGACCAGCGCAGCGGAACAAACGCCCTTGCGCAACTTCTCAACCGCCAGATCCACCGCCACCAAAGAAGACGAGCAGGCAGTATCCAACGTCATGCTTGGCCCGGTCAGTCCCAACAGATAGGACATGCGATTGGAGGTGATAGATGACGACGAACCCGCGCCAAAATAGGGATCTGTCAGGAAGTTATCGCCGTGCATGTGCGCCCAGTCATGGTTCATCTGGCCGACGAAAACACCGATCGATTGGGAACGCAGCGTATCGAGATCGTATCCCGAGTGGTAAAACGCCTCATAAGCCACTTCCAGCAATAGACGCTGTTGAGGATCCATCACGCGCGCTTCGGCAAGCGGAACGTTGAAGAACTCATAGTCGAAGCTTTCCACTTCGCTCATAAAGGCGCCCCGGCGCGTGTAGCTGCGCCCGACGGCATTCGGATCCGGATCGTACACTTCGTCGATATCAAAGCGGGAAGCCGGGATGTCGCTGACGCAATCCGTGCCGGCCAGCAGCATCTGCCAGAACTCTTCTGGCGAATAGACCTCGCCCGGCAACCGGCAGGCGCTGCCGATAATGGCGATCGGCTCTTCCGTTCTCTGCCGCACCGCCGCCACCGCCGCAGGCTCCGGCCGCCCGTTGTCCTCCCCGGTGGCAACCTGCGCCGCCAGCGCCTCGGCCATCTCCGCGATGCTCGGGTGATTGAGCGCAAACACGCTGCCCAGCGATACCCCCAGCGCCTTGCTGAGCGTCTGAGACAGAATGACGGCATTCAGTGAATCCAGTCCACTGGCCATCAGCGGTTCCGTGTCCGCCACCGGCTTGCCGACCGCCTCGGCCGCCGCCCGGCGCACCAGCGCCAGCAGATCCTGAGCAGGTCGGGCCGCCGTCCGTTCAACGACCGCACGCTCCCGCCGCTGCAGTTTGAAACGCGACACCAGCGGCATGTCCAGCACCGTGTGCGCCCAGTCGATCGGCGACACGCACACCGTGCCCGCATGCCCCGACGCCAGCAGCCGCTCGAGCACCGCCCGGCCCAGTGCATTGCCGATCACCCCAAAGCCGGCCGCTTCGGCGCGGCGCACCGCATCATGCCGTACCGCCATGCCCGCGTCCGACCACGCGCCCCACTGCACGGACAGCACCCGCTCGCCGGCCTGCGACCAGCGCTGCGCCAGTGCATCCAGCCCCGCGTTGGCCGCCGCATAGCTTGCCTGCCCCGCCGACCCGAAGGTGGCGGCCGCCGAGGAGTACAGCACCATAAAATCGCGCGGCGCCAGGCTGTCATGCAGGTGCTCGGCACCCCGCACTTTCACCGCCCACGCCTGCGCCAGCTTCTCGGCCGACTGGTTGGCCAGCGTACCGTCCGTCAGGACGCCCGCAGTGTGGATAACCCCGGCCACCGCTGGCCAGCCCTGCGCCGTCAGCCAGTCCCCGACCGCCGTCACGTCGGCGGTGTCCGCCACGTCGCAGGCCAGGCTCTGCACCTGCACGCCCTCCCACGCCGGCAGCGCCGCCGCCCGGCCGCTGCGCGACAGCAACAGCAGATGCGTCGCCCCCTGCTCCACCAGATAGCCCGCCGCCACCTGGCCCAGCGCGCCGTTGCCGCCGCTGATCACATAGGTCGCGCCGGCGCGGATCCCGGCCCGCTCGCCGGCCGGCAGGTGACAACGCTGCAGGCGCTGCGCCTGCAGCTGCCCCGCCCCGTCAAGACGCACCACGTCTTCCAGACCGCCGGCCGCGCACAGCGCCAGCGCGCGCGGCAGTTGCTCCGCCGCCAGCTCCATACAGGTCAGCGCCCGTTCCGGCTGCTCCAGCCGCGCCGTACGCACCAGCCCCGACAGCCCGGCGTCGCCCTCGCGGTCCGCACGCTTCAACAGCACCCGGCGCGCCGCCGTTTCCGCCTGCAACATCGCCAGCGCCAGCGCCATATCCTCTTCTCCACCGTCGCTCAGCAGCGCCACGGTCTGCCACGGCAGCTCGCTCAGCGCGGCCGCCAGCGACGAAGCCCCGCTGACCGTCATGCCGCGCCAGCCTTCCGGCAATGGCGTCTCCACCGCCCGCCGCGACAGCAGCAGGTGCTCCCCCGCCGCCGGAGACGCCGTCTCCGGCCCGGCGACGCCGACCCACGCCGTCTCGAACAGGCACTCATTCAACCGCGATTCCACGCCCGCCTGGCGGCAGGACACCCCTTCCAGCACGGCATACAGTTCACCGCCGTCGCCGAACAGCATGACCGTGCCCGCCACGCTTTTCGCGCTGACCGCGTCGATCTGCGCGCTGGCCCACAGCGTCGTTGGCTGCGAATCCAGCGTGAACAGGCGCGCCGAACTCACGCTGAACGGGATGCACACCCCGCAGCTTTTCATGCCGCACAGCCCCAGCAGTTGGATCCCCGCGTCCAGCGTCGCGGGGTGCAGCAGGCTCAGCGCGCGTTCGCCCGGTGACGTCAGGGTGACCTCCACCCGCGCCAGCGCCTCGTGCTCGTTCAGATACAGGTCATGCAGATTGCGGTAGCCGTCGCCGAAGCCCACGCCATGCTGCGCCAGCGTCTCGTACAGCGCATCGATATCCGTCGCTGCGCTGCGCAGGCGGAACGCCGCCACGTCCGGCGGGCTGTAGCCCCCGTCGCCCTCGGTCAGCACCTGGCTGCGGCGGCTGCCGGCATACTGCTCGCCGCCGCCGTTTTCGATCACCCATTGCTCGCCGTCGGCGAGGCAACGCACCACGTCACCCTCGCGAACCACCAACGGCTGGGTCATGGTGATGTCACGCACCTCCACGCCGGTCGCCGGCAGGGCGCCCCGGTACTGCAGCAAGGCGGCGCCGGCGATCATCGTGATGTGGCTGGCGGCCGGCACCAGCACCTGACCGCCGATGCGGTGATCCCGCCACAGGGAAGCCAGCTCGGCGTTCAGCGTGGCGGCAAAGCCGCCCGCGTCGCCGCGGCTGAGCAGCGGGTTGGGCAGACGGCGCCACGGCAGGAAGTGAGGGGCATAGCGGGCGCGCGGGTACGTATCGCCCGATGGCCGTTCGTAGGACTCCAGCACCACGTGCGCATTGGTGCCGCCGAAGCCGAACGAGGAGACCCCGGCGACCAGCGGACCCTTGCCGCCGAGCGGCACCGGCTCGGCGGAGATGATGGCGTCGAAACCGCTCAGATCGATGTTCGGGTTCAGCGTGCGGAAGTGCACGTTGCCCGGCGCCTGGCGGCGGCGCAACACCTCCACCGCCTTGATCAGGCCGACGACCCCGGCGGCCCCTTCCAGGTGGCCGATGTTGGTCTTCACCGCCCCCAGCACCACCGGCTTGCTGCGGTGGCGACCCAGCACGTTTTTCAGGGCGCCCACCTCGATCGGATCGCCCAACGGCGTGCCGGTGCCATGGCATTCGATGTAGTCCACGTCCTGGCCGCGCAGCCCGGCTTCCGCCAGCGCCCGCGTGATGACGGCCTCTTGCGCGCCGCCATTCGGCGCCGTCATCGTCGCGCTGCGTCCGTCCTGGTTCACCGCCGTTCCACGGATCACCGCCAGAATGGCGTCGCCGTCGGCTTCCGCGTCACTGAGGCGCTTCAGCACCACCGCACCGACGCCTTCGCCACGGCAATAGCCGTCCGCCGCCTCATCAAAGGCCGCGCTTCGTCCTGACAGGGATAGCATGTTGGCGGCACAGCAACCGACGAAGGTGCGGTGATGCATCATGACATTCACCCCGCCCGCGACGGCAACGGCGCAATCGCCGCTCCGCAGTTTCTCAACCGCCAGATCGACCGCCACCAGAGAAGAAGAACAGGCGGTATCCAGCGTCATGCTTGGCCCGGTCAGCCCCAACAGATAAGAGATGCGGTTAGAAATAATCGAGGATGAAACGCCCGCGCCGAAGAACGGGTTGTGCGCCTCTTTTTCGCCGGTGACAATCATCCAATCCTGATTCGCCACGCCGACAAAGACGCCGATTGCCGCACCGCGCAGCCGTGGTTTTTCATAGCCGGCGGAAGAGAAGGCTTCATAAGTGACCTCCAACGACAAACGCTGATGGGGATCCATAACCCGCGCCTCTCCTTTGGAAATGCCAAAGAATTCATGGTCGAAGCTTTCCACTTCGCTCATAAAGGCACCCCGGCGCGTATAGCTGCGCCCGACGGCATTCGGATCCGGATCGTACACTTCGTCGATATCAAAGCGGGAAGCCGGGATGTCGCTGACGCAGTCCGTGCCGGCCAGCAGCATCTGCCAGAACTCTTCCGGCGAATAGACCTCGCCCGGCAACCGGCAGGCGCTGCCGATAATGGCGATCGGCTCTTCCGTTCTCTGCCGCACCGCCGCCACCGCCGCAGGCTCCGGCCGCCCGTTGTCCTCCCCGGTGGCGACCTGCGCCGCCAGTGCCTCGGCCATCTCCGCGATGCTCGGGTGGTTGAGTGCGAACACGCTGCCCAACGACACGCCCAACGCTTTGCTGAGCGCCTGCGCAAGAACCACCGCGCCCAAAGAGTCTAAACCGCTGGCCATCAGCGGTTCATCATCCGCCACCGGCTTGCCGACCGCCTCGGCCGCCGCCCGGCGCACCAGCGCCAGCAGATCCTGAGCAGGTCGGGCCGCCGCCCGTTCAACGACCGCACGCTCCCGCCGCTGCAGTTTGAAACGCGACACCAGCGGCATGTCCAGCACCGTGTGCGCCCAGTCGATCGGCGACACGCACACCGTGCCCGCATGCCCCGACGCCAGCAGCCGCTCGAGCACCGACCGGCCCAGCGCATTGCCGATCACCCCAAAGCCGGCCGCTTCGGCGCGGCGCACCGCATCATGCCGTACCGCCATGCCCGCGTCCGACCACGCGCCCCACTGCACGGACAGCACCCGCTCGCCGGCCTGCGACCAGCGCTGCGCCAGTGCATCCAGCCCCGCGTTGGCCGCCGCATAGCTTGCCTGCCCCGCCGACCCGAAGGTGGCGGCCGCCGAGGAGTACAGCACCATAAAATCGCGCGGCGCCAGGCTGTCATGCAGGTGCTCGGCACCCCGCACTTTCACCGCCCACGCCTGCGCCAGCTTCTCGGCCGACTGGTTGGCCAGCGTACCGTCCGTCAGGACGCCCGCAGTGTGGATAACCCCGGCCACCGCTGGCCAGCCCTGCGCCGTCAGCCAGTCCCCGACCGCCGTCACGTCGGCGGTGTCCGCCACGTCGCAGGCCAGGCTCTGCACCTGCACGCCCTCCCACGCCGGCAGCGCCGCCGCCCGGCCGCTGCGCGACAGCAACAGCAGATGCGTCGCCCCCTGCTCCACCAGATAGCCCGCCGCCACCTGGCCCAGCGCGCCGTTGCCGCCGCTGATCACATAGGTCGCGCCGGCGCGGATCCCGGCCCGCTCGCCGGCCGGCAGGTGACAACGCTGCAGGCGCTGCGCCTGCAGCTGCCCCGCCCCGTCAAGACGCACCACGTCTTCCAGACCGCCGGCCGCGCACAGCGCCAGCGCGCGCGGCAGTTGCTCCGCCGCCAGCTCCATACAGGTCAGCGCCCGTTCCGGCTGCTCCAGCCGCGCCGTACGCACCAGCCCCGACAGCCCGGCGTCGCCCTCGCGGTCCGCACGCTTCAACAGCACCCGGCGCGCCGCCGTTTCCGCCTGCAACATCGCCAGCGCCAGCGCCATATCCTCTTCTTCACCGTCGCTCAGCAGCGCCACGGTCTGCCACGGCAGCTCGCTCAGCGCGGCCGCCAGCGACGAAGCCCCGCTGACCGTCATGCCGCGCCAGCCTTCCGGCAATGGCGTCTCCACCGCCCGCCGCGACAGCAGCAAGTGCTCCCCCGCCGCCGGAGACGCCGACCCACGCCGTCTCGAACAGGCACTCATTCAACCGCGATTCCACGCCCGCCTGGCGGCAGGACACCCCTTCCAGCACGGCATACAGTTCACCGCCGTCGCCGAACAGCATGACCGTGCCCGCCACGCTTTTCGCGCTGACCGCGTCGATCTGCGCGCTGGCCCACAGCGTCGTTGGCTGCGAATCCAGCGTGAACAGGCGCGCCGAACTCACGCTGAACGGGATGCACACCCCGCAGCTTTTCATGCCGCACAGCCCCAGCAGTTGGATCCCCGCGTCCAGCGTCGCGGGGTGCAGCAGGCTCAGCGCGCGTTCGCCCGGTGACGTCAGGGTGACCTCCACCCGCGCCAGCGCCTCGTGCTCGTTCAGATACAGGTCATGCAGATTGCGGTAGCCGTCGCCGAAGCCCACGCCATGCTGCGCCAGCGTCTCGTACAGCGCATCGATATCCGTCGCTGCGCTGCGCAGGCGGAACGCCGCCACGTCCGGCGGGCTGTAGCCCCCGTCGCCCTCGGTCAGCACCTGGCCGCGGCGGCTGCCGGCATACTGCTCGCCGCCGCCGTTTTCGATCACCCATTGCTCGCCGTCGGCGAGGCAACGCACCACGTCACCCTCGCGAACCACCAACGGCTGGGTCATGGTGATGTCACGCACCTCCACGCCGGTCGCCGGCAGGGCGCCCCGGTACTGCAGCAAGGCGGCGCCGGCGATCATCGTGATGTGGCTGGCGGCCGGCACCAGCACCTGACCGCCGATGCGGTGATCCCGCCACAGGGAAGCCAGCTCGGCGTTCAGCGTGGCGGCAAAGCCGCCCGCGTCGCCGCGGCTGAGCAGCGGGTTGGGCAGACGGCGCCACGGCAGGAAGTGAGGGGCATAGCGGGCGCGCGGGTACGTATCGCCCGATGGCCGTTCGTAGGACTCCAGCACCACGTGCGCATTGGTGCCGCCGAAGCCGAACGAGGAGACCCCGGCGACCAGCGGACCCTTGCCGCCGAGCGGCACCGGCTCGGCGGAGATGATGGCGTCGAAACCGCTCAGATCGATGTTCGGGTTCAGCGTGCGGAAGTGCACGTTGCCCGGCGCCTGGCGGCGGCGCAACACCTCCACCGCCTTGATCAGGCCGACGACCCCGGCGGCCCCTTCCAGGTGGCCGATGTTGGTCTTCACCGCCCCCAGCACCACCGGCTTGCTGCGGTGGCGACCCAGCACGTTTTTCAGGGCGCCCACTTCTATCGGATCGCCCAACGGCGTGCCGGTGCCATGGCATTCGATGTAGTCCACGTCCTGGCCGCGCAGCCCGGCTTCCGCCAGCGCCCGCATGATGACCGCTTCTTGCGCCAGCCCGTTCGGCGCCGTCATGGATACGCTGCGCCCGTCCTGGTTCACCGCCGTTCCGCGGATCACCGCCAGAATGGCGTCGCCGTCGGCTTCGGCGTCGCTGAGGCGCTTCAGCACCACCGCGCCTGCGCCTTCGCCACGGCAATAGCCGTCCGCCGCCTCGTCGAAGGTGGCGCATCGCCCCTGCGAAGACAATGCTTTGGTCGCGCAGGCACTGACAAACATTCTGTGGTGCAGCATCACATTCACGCCGCCTACCAACGCCATCGAGCAAATGCCCTGACGCAATTTGTCAACCGCCAGATCGACCGCCACCAGAGAAGAAGAACAGGCGGTATCAATAGTGACGCTAGGGCCTGTCAGCCCTAACAGATAAGAGATGCGATTGGAGGATATAGAACCGGAAACCCCTGCCCCAAAGTAAGGGTTGTGGGCCTCTTCGTCGCGCCCCATGCTGCTCCAGTCATCGTTCGCCAAACCGATGTGAACGCTGGTCGATGAGCCTTTTAAACTCGCTTTGTTCAATCCGGCGCTATGGAAAGCATCGTAGGCCACTTCCAGCAATAATCGCTGTTGAGGATCCATCACTTTGGCCTCCGCCAGCGAAATGCCGAAAAAGGCATAGTCGAAGTCTTCGGCGTGACTGATGAATGCGCCCTGGCGTGTGTAGCTGCAGCCGGCGGCATCACGATTGGGATCGTAGACTTCGTCAATATCGAACCGTGAGGCGGGAATATTGCCGACACAATCGGTTCCAGCCAGCATCATCTGCCAGAAATCTTCCGGAGAAGAGACATTCCCAGGCAAACGGCAAGACGTACCTATGATGGCGATCGCTTCTTCCTCGCCGTCCCCCCTTTCAGGAACGGATGGAATCATTTCCTCTTCAATCTTTCTGACCAAAGGTTGGTAGTGTTTGTACAGCAGATTGAAATGGTGCCCATCACACGGGATCACCTCGAGCGTGGATGCCAACTCATGACAACGTTTTATAACGTCGGCATCATCCTGGAAGGAACGGCTGGCCTCACGCATCATCTCGGATTGCGTCTCAATGGGTGGAATGGTGCTTTGGAATAGCAGCACGGGCGCGAACAGCTGCCGCGGCGTAACATAGTTTTCCAGGAGAATTTCAAAAGGCGCGGGTTTTGGCGGAGCCATAAACGGCGCCAAATGGCGAGGATCAAACATGATCACCCGCGACAAACGTTGTTGCGCCTCCAAATGTAGGCCCACCTCGAGCGCAAGTGCGGCACCAAAGGAAAGCCCGCCAACGCTGTATGACGGGCTGGGCACCTCGCGCAGCATGGCTTCACGCAACGCGGCGGCGACCGATTCCAGAGTAACCTGTTGCGCCAGCGGGTCTGCCGGGATCGCCGGCATCGCGGCGTATACCGGCACAGAAAGCGCCTGCGCTAACGTGCCGAAGGTTTTCTCTGCGTTCCCCATAACGCCGCCGATCAGGAACAGCGGTTCCCCATCCGTTTTATCGTTCAGACGTTGCCAAACAACGGTTGACACCGACGAGGCCTTGGCCCCCAGTTGCTCGATGAGATGCAAACTGACGTCGCGAACGGTTGGATAGTTGAAAACGAAATGCGCGGGCAATTCCAGCGATGTCGGCAATGATTTCAGCAGCGCCTGCCTAATCTGTACCAAATCGAGAGAAGACAGCCCCGCCTCCATGAAAGGCAAATCTTCATCAAAGCGTTTTTCCGACAAGAAGGGTTCAATGCTCTCCCTGACCAATCGCCGCACGTCGTCGACCGACCACTCCGCCTGCGCATCCGCACTCGATGCGGACGGCGACGTCATCGTCGTCATAAAGGAAGAAAAACGCGGGGAGAAATGCGAGAGCTTTCGCCACGCAATCGGGGAAGCGCAGATGACGCCACGGCTGCGCGACTGCAGCAACAGCGCCAAGAGCGATATTCCGGTTTCGTTATCAAGCAGACCATAGCCTGATTGTTCAATGCGCGAGACAGCGTGACTGCGTACCGCCATCCCGACATTCGACCATGCTCCCCATTGGATGGACAATGCACATTCGCCGGCCAGGGCCCACCGTTCCGCCAAAGCATCCAGGGCGCTATTGGCCGCCGCATAACTCGCTTGCCCCGCCGAACCCAATGTCGCGGCCACAGAGGAATACAGCACCATAAAGTCTGTCGGCGAAAGAATATCGTGCAAATGCCTTGCGCCGAGCACTTTCGCCGCCTGAGCCTGCATGAACATCTCGGCCGACTGGTTAACCAGCACGCCATCCGTCAACACCCCGGCGGTGTGAATAACCCCGGCGACGTCCGGCCATCCCCACACGGCCAATTGCCGGAGTACCGCTTTAACCTGCTCCACCTCGGCCACATCACACGCTAAACTCGCCAGCTGAATGTTTTTCCCCCACTGCGGTACAGGCGCCATGGGCTGCCCACTGCGTGAAAGCAGCACCAGATGCGTCGCGCCCTGTTCCGCCAGGTATTGAGCCGCCAGCCGGCCAAGCGCTCCGTTGCCACCGCTGATTACGTATGTCGCCCCGGCGCGGATGCCATTTCCCTCGCCCGATGGCGGTTGATATCGCTGCAGACGCGGCACCTGCAACTCGCCCATGTCGCTCAGGCGGCACTCATCCTCCATATCCTCACAAACGCACAACGACAGCGCCTCCATCAGTTGGCCGCGATATAAAGCCAGGCAGCTCAGCCGCAACGCCTGTTGTTCTAACCTGGCGGTACGCGCCAGGCCCCACAGGCCGGCATCGCCTTCCGAATCGGCGCGCTTCAGCAACACCAGTCGCGCACTCATGCCGCTCTTCAAAACGTTCAGTGCCTGTACAACATCCTCTTCGTCGCCCTCGCTGAAGAGCGCGACGGTATTCCAGTCTTTCTCCGTCAGGGCCGCAGCAATCTCCGCCGGATCGTTCGCAACCATAGAGATCCAGTCTTTTGGCAACGCCACAGGCACCTTATGCCGCGACAGCAGCAGGTACGGGCCAGAGCCATTGACCTCTGCCGGTAGTTCTGCCGGTATCCATTGGGTCTGATAGAGCATATCTGCGGCGCTTACCGCAAGTTCGGCGCTTACCGATCGGCGCAATGCTTGTTTCGGCACCGGTTTTTCCCATTGCAGCGGTACATAGGTGAACGGATTTAGTGCAGGGGTTCCGCGCAGCGTCTCTGCTGAGGCTATCCACTGCGTTCGCACATCGGGCGCGATACGCTTCGCCATGTTGATTAACGTCGCACCCGGCCCGATTTCAAACACGCCGTCCGGCGTACCACCTTGTCCCAGCAACGTTTGCACCGCCTGCAAGAAGCGCACCGGCTGAGTGATTTGCTCACTCCAGTACTCCGCCGTCTGCAGCCCTCCCGCCGCCGCTTCCCCCGTCAGCGTGGAAATAAACCGCACCCCATCCGTCGGCGCGCGCAATGTCACCGTACTCACCACGTCGCCAAACGCCGCCGCTGCCGCCGCCATCATCGGCGAATGGAAAGCGTGCGAAACCGCCAACGGCGTGTGTTCATGCGCATAATGCCTCTCCACGAACGCCGCCAGCGCCTCGTGCGGCCCCGCTACCACCGTCATCCCCGTGCCATTCTCCGCCGCGATAACCACCTCCGCCGGCAGCACACGACGGACGTTCTCCGCCGAATCGCGTATCGCCGCCATGCCGCCCGGCTCGCAGTCGGCCATCAGTTGCCCGCGCCGCGCCGCCAGCATCAACGCATCGTCGCTCTCCATCACCCCGGCGACAACCGCCGCCGCAAATTCGCCTATCGAATGCCCCAGCACGTGCGACGGCGTCAGCCCCCGCGCCTGCCACATCGCCACCTGCGCCAACTGCAGCGCCACCAACGCCGGTTGCTGGTATTGCGTCTCCTGCAGGCGCGCAGAATGCTCGGGGTTCGCCTCCAGCAACCATTGCAGCAGCGGCGCATCCACCCATGCCGCCAGCTGCGCGGCGTAATTCTCCAGCGCATCGCGGAACACCGGATTCGCCGCGTACAGCGCGGCGCCGGTGCCAGACTGCAGCGCCCCCTGACCGGTAAACAGCCAGGCATCCTGGCGCGCACGCGCCTTGCCTGATGGCTGGTCGTAGGATTCCAGCACCACGTGCGCATTGGTGCCGCCATAACCAAATGAAGAAACCCCCACCCGGACGGCCTCCTTCCGATCGTGGCTACCGATGCAGGTAGGCTTGACCGGCACCACTGCCGCAAAACCACTCAAATTAATTTTTGGGTTAAGGGTTTGGAAATGAAGGTTCGCCGGCGCTTCACGATGGCGCAAGACCTCCAGAGCCTTAATCAACCCGGTAATGCCGGCCGCGCCTTCCAGGTGACCGATATTGGTTTTTACCGATCCCAGCACCACCGGTTTTTTGCGATCGACGGCCAACACATTCTTCAACGCTTCAATCTCGATCGGGTCACCCAACGGAGTTCCGGTGCCGTGGCACTCGACATAGTCCAAGTCGGCGCCCTGCCATCCCGCCTCCTGCAACGCCTGTCGGATAACGGCCTCTTGCGCCAGGCCGTTAGGCGCGGTAAGTGAAGCGCTGCGCCCGTCCTGATTCACGGCGCAACCTTTGATAACGCCCAGGATAGGATCGCCGTCGGCTTCCGCATCGCACAAACGTTTCAGCACCACCGCGCCGACGCCCTCGCCGCGGGCAATGCCGTTGGCCTGAGCATCAAAAGTTGCACAGCGTCCGTCGACGCTCAGCATCTTCGCCTGACAGGTGAAAACGTAAGGTTCTGGCGAAAGGATTAAGTTGACGCCGCCGGCGATCGCCATCCTGCAGGCACCGCTGCGCAACTTGGCCACCGCAGCGTCGACCGCCACCAACGAGGACGAACAGGCCGAATCAATGGTCATGCTGGGGCCGGCCAGATCGAGCAGGTAAGAGATGCGGTTAGATGTGATGGACGGCGCGGCGCCGGTTCCCGCGTACTCCTTCGTATGACCGAAATCCATCATCCAGTCGTAATTCATCTGGCCGATGAGCACGCCCGTTGAAGAGCCTGAAAGTTTTTCCCTGTCATAACCTGCCGCCAGACACGCCTCGTAGGCCACTTCCAGCATAATGCGCTGTTGAGGATCCATCGTTCTTGCCTCCGCCTGAGGCAAGTCAAACCAGGCATAGTCGAAACTCTCGGCGCGTTCGATGAAAGCGCCGCGACGGGTATAGGCCGCACCTAAGGTGTCGGAATTCGTGTCATAGATTGGACTGATGTCAAAACGAGAAGCGGGGATGTCGGACATGCAATCGGTAGCGGACGACAGCATATGCCAGAATTCATCGGGAGAGCCGACGTTGCCGGGCAGACGGCATGCTCGCGCGATAATCGCAATCGGCTCTGAATGATAATTGGGCACCGGACGCGTTGCCGATGACGCGGCGCCATGCGGGTTGCTCCGTTGGCCCCGATGGAATGCCGCCAGCTTCACCGCACTCGGGTAATTAAAGATCAGGGTATAAGAGAGAGGCGTATTCCAGGCTTTTTTCAACATGTTAATCAGTTGAACCGCATACAGCGAGGTCAGCCCCTGTTCGATTAAGCTACGGCTCGCCGAAAGCGTGTCAACCGGCACATCCAGTACCTGTGCGGCGAGTTGCAGAACCAGCGCGGCCTCGCTGGTGGTTTCCACGCCGGTGTAGCTTTCCTTCCCCTCCGCTGGCAGAGTTTGCGCGATGCTGCGCAACTTTTTCATATCCACTTTATTGTTAGCCGTTAGCGGGATCGCATCCAACACAATCCACACCTGGGGCGCCATATAATCAGGCAACAGCTGTTCAACATGGATACGGAGTTTTTCCTCCAGACCCGTCTTCGCCTCATCGGCATTAGCGGTCGCAAAGCCGACCACCCGAGCACCGGCGCCAGGAATGTGCACGGCCACGGCACGTTGAACTTCGCTGAGTTGCTGCGCGCAATTTTCGATTTCCGCCAGTTCGACACGGTGCCCACCCACTTTCACCTGCGAATCTTTGCGCCCGACAATCTCTATTTCGCCATTCGGCAGATATCGGCCAAGATCGCCGGTTTCATACAGCCGCCCATAGCGTTCGGTGTGAACAAATTTCTCGCTGGTTAATGTCGGATCGCGGAAGTACCCTTCCGCCACGCCTTTGCCACCGATGTAAATATCACCAACCACTCCCGTCGGCCGATACTGCAGGCCCGCGTCCAGCACGTGCATCGTTTGGTTGGATAAAGGCCGCCCGTACGGCACCAGTTCTGTGCCAAGCAAGTGAGAATCGGCCGTCACGACATGATAGTTCGACCATATCGACGCTTCGGTCGCGCCGCCGAGAGCAATAATTTGAAGCTGTGGATAACGCGCCATCGCATTGTCAGCCATGGCCATACCGATGGCATCACCGCTGAGCATCACCTTTTTCAGCGGCATGATATACTCCGGTTGGCTGGCCGCAATCAGCATTTCGAAGGACGTCGGCACGGTATTCCAGACCGTCACACGATGCTGTTGGATCTGCTGCCACCAGTAGTCTGGATCTCGCGTGCCATCTGGCTTGCAAACAATCAGCGTGCCGCCGCCGGCTAATGTGCCGAAGATATCCCATACGGACAGATCGAAACTGAGGGAGGAAATGCCAAACGTCACCGTCTCCTGACCAAGAGCAAAGCGTTGGTTAATATCCAGGCAAGTATTCAATGCCGCGTGGTGCGCAATCTCGACCCCTTTGGGCACGCCAGTCGAACCAGAAGTAAAAATAATATAGGCCAATGAATGAGGATCGATGGCAACTGTCACCGCTTCTCTATTTTCAATCTCCTGGACCAAATCAACATGCACGTTGATTGTAGCCAATGATTGCCCGTCATCCCCAATGTACCAATCACGCTCCGGGGACAATGTCTTGTCATGCACTAAAGCGACATGGCAACCGGCCAGTTGCATGATGCTTCGGAGGCGATCATCGGGATTGCTGGGGTTTAAAGGAAGGTAACAGGCCCCCGTCATTAATATTCCTAAAGTACCCGCGACTTGCTCCCATCCTTTCTCGAGAACGACCGCAACAGAATGCCCAGGCCCGATGCCGATATCCTGAAGTTTTACCGCTATCGCATTCGCAACGGAAATTAATGAACGGTAAGTGAGGCTCACTGACTGATCGATAACGGCGATTTTATCCGGGAAAGTTTTTGCCGCCTTTATTACCGGCTGATGCAGCAAACCTTTTTCCAATTCATTAAATTTGCACCCCGTGTTATTCATTTCTTCACGTAATTGCATGAGTTCCGGCGGCAATACCACAGATTGCGGCTGGTTAAGCGCAACATTCTCCAATACACAATGGAAACAACGGAGCATTTCAGCGATCTGTTCGCCCTGATGCACTCGCCTATCATAGTCCCAATTAATCTGCAGGCCGTTATCCGTTTCGTAAACCTGATGGTCCAAAGAAATTTGCGGCGTTTGTGTCTGCTGATAATTAAGTTGTGTGTTACAACCGGTTAATTCCAATCCTGGTTTAATGATGCCGATGAAAGACGTAAATACTATAGGGAAAGTCAGGTGCGGATCATTGTGGTGTTTACGCAACATACGAATCACATCCAACCCATTAATATCGCTGTGCTCCAGCCCAGCCGACAGCGTCTGGTGGAAGCTTACCGCCTGCTCAACAATGCCCCTGCCGGCGGCCGATGTGACCGGGCACAACAAGACGTTGGTGAACTCGCCGACAACGCCGGAATAATCGTTATTTATCGCAACCGGGCGTTCAGACATCGTCACGGTAATCGTGAATTCAGGGCTTTCAGAATACAGACGCAGTACTTCCGCAAATGCCGATAATAAAATTGAATTAGGCGTAATCTGCAAATGCCCGGCGATAGCCTTTATCCTTTCCCAATCTTCGCCGTTTAGCGTAGCAGCACACCGCTCAAATTTTGCATTCTGACTAACTTCATATTTAATTCGGGGGATCTGCGGCGGGCCGGGAATCGTTTTCACCTTTTCTTCCCAGTAGGATAATGATGCCTGTGATACGTCTCCATTAACTCCAGCTCGGCAGTAATCAAAAAATCTTAATGGTGGAAGCTCTTGCGCGGTAAATTCAATACAATCAATCAACGCGTTATACCTTTCAATCACTCGCTGACATAATATCATTGCGCTGGTAGCATCAATGAACAACATATCCAGCATAATGTGGATACGAGTCACCTTGGCGCTTATTCGCGTCAATTGGATCCCCCAGAAAACCTCTTTGGTATGCTTCACAGCATTAATGCATTCTGAGCGACGCAAATCTAAATCGGTGATATTGTCGACAGGAAGTGAGAACTCATGGCGTTTTGCATAGCGGTCAACCAATTTTTGCTGATTACCATTGACAATAACGGCATGTAACATGGGTTCATCATCAATGACAGACGTTACGGCGCGTTTAAAAACGTCTACATCAAGACTTTCAACATCAAATTCGCTGTATACCTGGCATGAACAATCTTGTTCGGCTCCCAGAATATAAGATTCCTGCATAGGTGTCAGTGGTGCTATTTCATCAGAACAGCCGCGTTCCTGTCTCTGTTCAGCGTCGCCGTCATCTGCCTGATAAAACGACACGCCCATTCTGTCAATCACCTGTCCAACGGTGAGTCCATAGAGCTCTTGGTATGAGGGCATCGGTTTAAGCATTCCGCGTACCCGCGTAGCCGTCAATGAGTCAACGCCAAGTATGCCAAACAGTGTTGATGCCATTTTGACTAACTCAGAAAGCGGGATTTCTAAAACCTGGGCAAGCACATCGATTGGTGAAATTTTGCTGACTTCTTCCTTCGTCTTCATGGGGCTCCCTAGAGATATATTAAGCAATCTAACTAATTTACTCCTCTCATAATTACACATTTGCTAATGTAAACTAAAGGTAAAATCCCATTAACATTCAACCTTTTTAATTTATTAAACCATTCATTAAAATCGCCCCATATCACCCCATCTTCTTAACACTTCAGCAACATCAGTTAATGCATTGATTTAAAGTGTTTTTTCCAGAATCAACCATCCTACACCGATGTTTGCGCGACCACTATAACGAGAGGACAAGCGTGTAAAACATTAACAACACTGCATGGTTATGCATTTTCTCCATTCAATTTGTGAGAAGAGACAAAGTCTACCCTCATATGAGCGGATGTTTTTCATCCAATTAGAGCAAATTTAGTGCATAGGTTACGCTCCTAACAAAGAATTCCTTACACTCACGTAACCATCGTAGTGGTTAAAGAAAATTGTTGACAACAAATAATTAACGCGTGTAAATTTATTGATTAATATAAATTATGATTAAAATCACCAATCTGTTAAATAAACTGATGTAAAATAAAGCGATTCAGGATGATGCTTAACTTCAAACAGCGTAGGTTCAAAATCATTCATATTGATATGGATTGTTTCTATGCTCAGGTAGAGATGAGGGATAATCCGGCACTAAAAGATCTCCCCATCGCCATCGGTGGCCCAACAAAAACCCAAGGTATTCTCTGTACCAGTAACTATAAAGCCAGAGAGTTCGGCGTTCGGGCCGCACAATCAACATATGAAGCTTTCAAGCTTTGCCCAGAACTCGTATTGATTCACCCTGACTTTGCTAAATACAAATTGATATCCGATCAGCTCAGTTCCATTTATCGTAAGTATTCAGAAAAAATACAGCTTATTTCACTTGATGAGGCATATATTGATGTTACCGATAGCCAACTGCATAATGGTTCGGCAACGCTGATTGCTCAAAGTATAAAAAAAGATATTTTTAAAACATTAAACTTAACGGCCAGTGCTGGAGTATCTTTTAATAAAATGCTTGCAAAAATAGCCAGTGATTGGAATAAACCAAACGGGCTTTTCGTCATTACGCCGGACATGCGGGATACTTTTATGAAAACCCTGCCTTTGATTAAAATACCCGGCGTCGGAAAAGTTGGGTATGAGAAACTCAAAAAAATCGGATTATCAACTTGCGGCGATGTGGTTGAGCGAGATATTACCGACCTCATTAATTTATTTGGTAAACGCACTGCATTAAAACTTTTAGAAGCATGTCACGGCGTATCGAATGCCGTCGTTAAAGAAAAAAGCCAACGAAAATCATTTGGAATAGAAAAAACATTCTATGATCACATTTCCGATAATGAAGTGATAGGTAGAGAAATCGATGAGTTAGTGTCAAACTACAACCTAAGGTTGGCTGAACTGGATGACTTTCATTTCTGGCAACGCCGAATATCACATGTATCAGTAAAGATAAGATTTAATGACTTTGAGACTCTGACCCGAGTCATTGGTATCACCGCTCATGAATCCGAAAAACTCATAGCCAACAGATTCATTAATAAAGAAACTGCTGAAATACTCAAAGCACAGCTGATCTCCATGCATTTTGATGTCAAAAAGCAGATACGACTCATCGGCATTGGAATCAAGTTTGAGGAGAGCACTGATAATCAATTAGAACTTTTCTCAACGCAATAAACAACATATTAACCAACCGCAAATAGGATTGTTATGACTAGGGAAACGCAATGCTACCAAAGAATAAAACTCTCCTGTGGGACCTCTATCAACGTGACATCTTGGGGGAAACGATCGGCACCGTCTTGCCTACTTATCCACGGATTAGATAACAATACACATATTTGGGACAATATAGCAACAGAAATTAGTGAAGATTTCCGAGTCTACGCCATCGATATTAGAGGGCATGGAGATTCTGATTGGGCCAGCTGCAATACCTATACGTTACATACCTTCATCAACGATATAGAACAAGTCAGAGCTTACTTGTCTCTCTCGGATTTTATTATTATTGGTCACTCTCTCGGGGGAAAAATAGCCACTTATTACACAGCCAAATATCTGGAGCATGTCAAAAAATTAGTTATCATCGACATGGCCCCTGAAATTAGCAACAATATAATTGAAAAACTAAAATCAGACAGCATAAACCAGCCTGAAAAATTTCAAAGCATCCAAGACTGCAATACATACATGCAGACCCTCTATCCTCTATCTCAACACTCCTTTTTATATGACTATTGTCAGCATAGCTTCTCGCATCAGAATGATCACTACACTAATAAAACGGATCCCGCGTTTAAACACAAGATGTTTCAGCCATCTAGTTTGGACGGGTACATCAATCCTTTACAGGACGGAAAAATGTGGGATGCTCTGTCTAAGATAAACATTCCCACTTTAATTATTCGCGGTGGTTTTTCAGCAGTATTGTCCAGCCAAGTGGCAAATAAGATGGCAAATATATTGCCAAATGCCACTATAAGTATTATAGAACGAGCGGGACACGCAGTCATACTCGATAACCCCCAACAAACTACAAATGCAATAATAAATTTCATCTAATTAACAATGGTCAATTTTAATAAAATAATAATTGGCCACTTCTCAAATCGCTATTCTAGTTGACTGGACTGAGGATATATACTCGTAATCATTGAAGATGATTGATTTTAATGCTATTCAAGATCATTCTCAAAGCCATGAGAAATAGAGGTAACCGCTGGACAGAAAATTACCATTGAAGTGCTACAACTTAGAAGTAATGGCCACCATATCCGCGACAGAATACGCTTTGTATTACCTTCTTCTGAACAAGAAAATGACGATCCACAAATGCAAATCACTGTTGCGCCCCGCAACACTGTATGATTTTCAATCACTGCCTGTAAGCAGCACGAATCTCAGCCATCACTTGAGCAATGCTTTCCGCCGATGCTCGCTGGTTTTCCCCTTGCGATTGTGTAAATAGACCCGTTTTAGTTCCATGCATTTTTTGAGATCCCGGCCAGATAATGTTGTTGTCGATATTCCTCCTGCGTCATATTGTTCAACGATTCATGCGGGCGTTCACAGTTATATTCTGATAACCATTTCTCTGTGATTTCCCGCACTTCATTCAGCGTTCTGAACAGATAAAAATCGAGTATTTCTGTACGGTATGTCCGGTTAAAACGCTCAATGAAAGCGTTCTGCGTTGGCTTACCCGGCTGGATAAACTCCAGTTTTACTGCATGTTTCTCTGCCCATTCAGCCAGTGCCTGCGAGATAAATTCCGGTCCATTATCCATTCGAAGCATGGCAGGATAGCCGCGCTTTGCCGCAATCCTGTCGAGCACACGGACCACTCGTGGGGCTGGCCGACTCAGATCGATTTCAATCGACAACGCCTCATGGTTAAAGTCATCAACGACATTGAACGTGCGAAAACGACGACCGCAGACCAGGGCATCATGCATAAAATCGACAGACCAGCTCTGATTCAGCGCTTCCGGCGTGACCAGCGGCGAGGGATTACGCACCGGCAGCCGTTGTTTGCCTTTAAGGCGAAAATTCAGCTTCAGCAGACAATAAATACGGTGGATCTTCTTGTGATCCCACAGGTGCCCTGCCTTCGCAGAACCTGGTAAAGCTTCGGAAAACCGTATCGTGGATATCGTTCAGCCATCGCCTGCAATGCGGCAATAACGGGTTCCTCACGCGAGATATCCGGACAGTAATGGTAAACCGTTCTGCTCAGGTTCAGACTCCGGCAGGCCTGACGGATACTGAGTCCGAATGTCGTTATCAGATGAGTGACCAGCTCACGCTTAAAAGCTGGTTTTAAAGCTTTTTTTCGATAACGTCTTTCAGCGCCCGGTTCTCAAGACTGAGATCGGCAAACATTCGATAATCTGTCTTGCATCATTTTCTGGCACGTTTTCCAATGGGCAAAACAGGCAGTAACCAGCATTCACGGCACTAACATACGGAAATAAAATCGGCCCGGCTATTTACAGTTTCTCAATCCCGCTAGTATCTGTTGCACACAGACGAATGCGGTGCCCATCCGGATCTAGCGCAACGAAAGTATATCCAAACTCAAGTCTTGTTGGTGGTAGCGCCATCGGAACATTGCGCGTTTTAAAATCATGGTAAATAGTATCGACTTCTTCGATCGAAATGTCACTTAAGCACAGTTCAAATCCGCCAAATGCAGGCTGGGGCTTAGGCTCGATATCGTGCTTGGTTTGCAGCCCTAAAATAAAACCATCTTTTAACGAGAATACGGAAAACCCAGGGAAAGATTCGATGGGATCTTCGCCGAAAATAGCTTTGTAAAACTCGGTGCTGGTATCTACGTTGTCAACATATAAAATCACACTATTAGGCTTGAACATACTATTTCTCCTATAGAAATTTGCTCTCAATCAGAAAATTACATCTAGTTCTATCTGTGTTATGGAAAGATATGCTTTGTTTTTACGATAAAACAGAGCCACGTACATTGCGATCACGTCATTTTGATAACTAATTACATACTCATCGCTCAAAATCATTAGAGACAGTTATAGATAATCACCTTTCGATAACTAACGGAGCTACTTAACATTAATGCATGCTAATGAAACCAATGATTTCTTACAAAATTAAAGTGCCTCATATGCAGAATGATGTCTACAAAACACACATTAGAATCACAACTTATTGATATAAATCAACAAATAAACTCTATTGCATCTTTTTTTGATTTAAATGATTTTTTCAAAATCATTATATTTAATAATGTTAACATATTAGATTGTAATGGATATTAGAAGCCATGAATGATGCGAATCCCCCGTTCAGCCGGTTCAGTAGCGAAAGCATAGCCTTCTTAATTGAGGTTAAATCTCAAAACGATAAAGGTAGAGATTGAAGCCGTAGCCTGGCAAGGCTAACTCAATGTAAATCAGACTGCTGACAAAGCGTGACTATCTGGAATTGCCCAGCCTGGCGGGAAATTCATTTTGCGAACAGAAACGTTTGTTTTCTGCCCAAACCAGCGAAAAACGTTAATGTTTACCGCTTGCTGGGCAGAGAATTACGGCGTTAACGATAAACGGGCATTAGGTTAAAGCTGGATAAAATATGGATCAACGCATTGCCCACGCCAAAGAGTAAAATGAGAATGATCATACCGTTCCCTCCCCATACTCGATAGCACGGGCTATTGAAGCGTTTGCGGGAGGCTCGTGCCAGCAAAGCAGGAACAATTGCTGCCCAGACGGTCGCCGCCAGCCCGGCAAATCCGATGGCATAGATAAAGCCGTTCGGCCAGATCATACCTCCCAACATGGGCGGCAGGAAGGTGACTAACGATGTCTTGAATCGCCCTTGAGGAGTGTCATCAAATTTAAACAGATCGGCCAGGTAATCAAACAACCCAAGCGTCACGCCGAGGAACGAGCTGGCAACGGCAAAGTTGGAAAACACGGTCAACAGCAGATCAAGAGTTGAACTGTTAAGCAAACCACTCAATGTTTGCACCAGCACATCAATATTTCCGCCCTTCTCCGCTATCTCAACAAACGCAGGGCGTGGAATATTACCCATCGTACCCACCAGCCAGATCACATACAGCACCAGTGCCATCAATGTGCCCAGTAATAGGCAGCGTCGAATGGTCAGTGGATCCTTACCATAGTATTTCATCAGGCTTGGCACGTTACCGTGATAACCAAACGAGGCGAGGCAAAACGGCAGTGTCATCCATACGTAGGGTAGGTAGCTGGGGTTGACTTCGGCACTATTAAGCAGAACGGCAGGCTCGATGTGCCAGAGCAGACCACCGAATGTCATGAAGAACGTGAGTATTTTGGCCCCGAGCACGATAGTGGTCATCCGGCTTACCGCCCGAGTGCTTAACCAAACGATAAACGCCACCGCCAAGGCAAAAAGTATCCCGCCCAGTCGCGCCGGAAAGGCGATCCCCATCTGCGCAAAAGTATGCTGGATCACGGAACCGCTGGCTGAAATATAAGCATAGGTCAGAATATACAGAACAAACGCCACAGTCAGACCGTTGAGAATATTCCAGCGATTACCTAACAGATCTTTGGTAATCGTATCGAAGCTAGCGCCAATATGATAATTGAGATTTGCTTCGAGGATCATTAACCCGGAATGCAACATGCAAAACCAAGTAAAAATCAATGCCAGCAGTGACCAGAAAAACCAGGCGCCGGACATCACCACGGGGAGAGAAAACATGCCCGCGCCAATAATGGTTCCACCAATAATCATTGCCCCGCCAATCAGAGAGGGCGCTTTATTTTTTACCAATAATGTAGCCATAATGCGTTTTCCTCGCGTGGCTATATTCGTCATTGTGCAAAATGAAAAGGCCGCGCGCCCTTCTTTTGCACAAATACATTAAATATCGTGGTATGGGAGAGATAATCTAATTGCGCTCCTATGACAGGAGCGCAATATCAGCTGTTATTTCACCGGTTTCAGTCTGGCCACGAAATGGCGCAACACTGGTGGTTCATAAGTGAAGGTCAGCCCTTTGATGGAAGATGCGCGTGCTTTAACGGCAATTAACGCATCAGCGATATAATCCATGTGGTCGTTGGTATAGACACGGCGCGGGATAGTCAGTCGCAGAAGTTCCATGGGTGATGGTTTCTGTTTTCCTGTCTCAGGATCGCGGCCAAGGAGTAGAGAACCGATTTCCACGCTGCGAATACCGGCTTCCAGATACAGTGCATTATTCAGGGCATGTGCCGGGAATTGTTCTGCCGGAATATGCGGCAGCAGTAACTTCGCGTCGACAAACACCGCATGGCCACCAGTAGGGTACTGAATGGGAATGCCGCCTGCACGCAGACGTTCACCAAGATACTCAACCTGATTAATACGGTAAGCGAGGAAATCTTCGTTGGTCCCCTCTTCCAGGCCGATCGCCAGCGCTTCCATATCTCGTCCAGCCAGCCCCCCGTAGGTTACAAACCCTTCCATTGGTACACAGCGGATACGGACTTCGTTGAACAGCTCTTCATCATCGCGGAAGCAACAGAGTCCGCCGATGTTGACCATCGGATCTTTCTTCGCTGACATGGTCAGCATATCGCCGTACTGGTACATTTCACGAACGATCTCTTTCACTGATTTATCAGCGTATCCCTCTTCGCGCTGTTTGATAAACCAGGCATTCTCGCAGAAACGGGCTGAGTCAATGACCACCGGAATATCATGCCCCCGCGCAATCTCATAAACTTCACGCATGTTAGCGATAGATACGGGCTGACCACCGGAGCTGTTACAAGTCACCGTGGTGATAATCGCCACCACGTTCTCCGCACCGTATTCAGCAATGGTAGCCTTCAATTGGTCAATATCGAAGTTTCCCTTCCAGTCATACCATGAGGTGGTATCGAACGCTTTGGGGGTCACGACGTTAATGGCTTTTGCGCCGTTGAGTTCAACGTGTGCGGCAGTCGTATCAAAGTGAAAGTTGGAAATAAAGACGGGCTTCGCGGCCTTACGGCGAGCAATCAAGCTGGGGAACAGGATCTGCTCTGCGCCACGCCCCTGGTGCGTTGGAATAGTGTAAGGATACCCAATCAGTTCTTTAACTTTATCGCAGAGGTGATAATAGTTACGCGAACCTGCATAAGCTTCATCCCCCATCATCATCCCAGCCCATTGATGATCACTCATGGCGCCTGTACCGGAATCGGTGAGTAGATCGATATAAACATCTTCACTCTTTAGCAGAAACGGGTTATATCCAGCGTCTTCAAGAGCCTTGACGCGCTCGTCCCACGTTGTCATACGGATGTTTTCAACCATTTTAATGCGGAACGGTTCAGGAATACGTTTCATATTATTTTCTCCAATAGTCTATCTCGCCGCAAGGTCATTATTTCCAGCGAATAAATAGCGCAGAAAATACCGACCAAACGCAGTGTTTAGTTAGTTATTCAGTTGAGATAAAAACAATGGAGGATTAACGCGGAAAGTCGTCAGTGATGCGTGGATCAATATTATACCAGGAGTTTAAACCGCCTGCGGCAATGAGGCGATAAAACGATTTATGTTTCATTACATCGTCCTCTATGGGTGAAAGGGAACTTTAAAGTATCGATTATTCAGAATTTATCCGTGATAACAATCACACTTCATCACGCATCCATAATTAAAATATATAAATTTGACGAAGCGCCCATTTTTGCCAATAAATCAGCCTTTCCCCATAAAGAACTAAAATGACAATAAGTTAATTAATTCACAACACCTTGACAATTAATGAATATTTAATTTTTTAATATTGCTCATTCCCTTAATGATTTTGATAGATCTGCTTTCATTCTTTTCATCTGATATTGAACTAACATTGGCACACTCCACCGCAGGTGCGACATGCATACAGTTATTTCATTAATTTATTTTATGTCTTTATCTCATGCCTACTCCTCTTCCTCCAGATTATCTAATGAAGAACGACATGAACTTTGGTTCCTAACATTTATCACCAGCTCAATATACCAGCCCGGTCTCGCAGGTAGCGCAATTGGTGCTTCACAGTCGATAGGCTGAAGGGCTGTCTTGAAGCACCGAATCACTGCCGTAGTTAAACCAGCGTACAGGTTTCAACTTAATCCGCCTGCTTTGCCGGTTCAAAAGTCACCGTTGCCGAACGCCCAAAATGTTGAAATGGGGATAAATCAGAAGTGACCTTACCCAAGGGGATCACTTTCATGGTTAAATTAGGGCGGTCTGTTTGCGCATAAAAGATGGCGATAGTATTATTTTGCGGGCAATAGGTTATATCCCCATCGTCAAAATGAAGCTGCCCCTCGCGCTGAGCGCTAATGGTTTGGTCAATACCACCGTAATATTCTCGGCCACCGAAACCCACCATCGCAATCGCTTGCGGCATCATTTTAGTAAACTGCTGACTTTCAACACTATTATTTAAAAAACCATTCAACTTTACCTCCCCGATGGTGACGGTAATCGGCGTGTGGTGTAACGCCTCGGCGGCGTGAGCTGACGGCAGTAATGACAGTTTGCTTAGCCACTGCTGAACCCGGGGTTCCCCAATGCGTACGTCAGCCCCCACCATCTCAAAGCTTTCAAGCAACGTTGCTGCAGGCGCATATGCATTTATTGCCTGACGGCTGCGACCAAGGCCAAAACCATCATGAGTGCTGAACGGAATAAGTGTTTTACCCGCCAGATCATGTTGAGAGAGAAATGTTGCCATCGGCTGAGGGAGGGTTGTACCCCAGATAGGAAAACCCAGGTAGATAACATCATAATTCTTCAGATCGACACGCAATGGTTGTATCGGTGGTAAATAATTCTCCTGCCGCTCCCTCCTGGCCTGCAAGACCACTGCTTCAAACTCATCAGGATAAGCATGTAGCGTTTTAATTTCTGCTATCTCACCGCCAACCCACTTGTGAATATATCCGGCAATTGTTTTAGTATTGCCAGAAAGGGAGTAATAAACAATCAAACTATTCCCTTGGTTTGTCGGTTCCTTTATTGCTGCTGATACCGAGCGAGAAGAAAGCAAGGCGAGAAATATGGATAGAATTATAAACAGTAACCTTTTCATATCACCCTCAGTCTATCCTGCTATTGAAGCGTATTTTCTTCCAATTCGTTGACGGTGTGATCCAGCCAGTTAATCAGCGCAGGCTGTGCGTCATGAAATCCACCGCGGGTGATATCAAAACCCGTCATCAGACGAGAACCAGGACACAGCTCGGCAAACTTGGCGTATAACCTGTCCGGCGTCGAGGTTCCTCTGGTAGCGAAAGGGATGACCACTTTGCCGGATAAGTCGTTACTGCTCAGGAACGACATCACCGGCGACGATAGGGTATAAATCCACAGCGGAGAACCGACAAAAATAACATCATATGCGGCCAGGTCCGATTTCAAAGGCTTCAGCTCTGGCAGATATCCTCGTTTTTCTTCTTCCCGAACCTGATCGAGTAAAGTTTCATAGTCACGTATATAAGGCTTAACCACGTCCAACTCTTCCATATCAAATCCCGTGTGGCGCTGCATAAACTCGGCCATGGTTCGGGTATTGTTGGACCACGAGTAATAAACGATTAGCGCCTTTACCTTTTGCTTCCCTGATGTCGCTGAAACCTGATTGGCTGATGCAAATACAGGTATTGCCATGGATATTAACAATAGCATTACCGTTATCCATTTAACCGAGGCCAATCTCCCCATGCCATCCCCCTGAAATAAATCGTTGCTCCTCTGCGCGTGGGTTTCACGCGAACATTCCAACCGCTCTGCAACGTGAGTTCAGATAGTCTATGGCAACCGCCTGACATCAACATGACCGCCAGATAACATTTCTGTCAGTGAGATAAATCGTTTCGTGAGGGGATATCAGCCTGCTGCTGACCACTAACCACCCGCGTGACGCTGAGTGGCTAAAAAGTCGCGGAAAGAGGGAAATGTTATTCAATAACCAATAAAGGTAACGAGGCTCGGCATGAGCCTCGTTGGTATGACGCTCTCGACCTAAGGCATGGTCAGAATCGCCGTGGCAGAACCGAAGAAATCACCGGCCTCCACCGCGCCCACCTTGGTCAACGTAGAAGCAAACTCCACCGGCATCTTGATATCTGGCATGGCATGTATCCGAATGCCCGTGGCCCCACTCACACCACCAATGGTCAAGCGGGTTTGCAGGCTACCGTCGCTTCTGAGGTTAACCATACCATTGCCACCCGCCCCCGCGGCGTAGACCATAACATCCATTTCCTGGGTGCAACGGACATAGCCGGTCTGCCGGGCCTGATGTCCTTCAATATCTTTCAACTGAACCTGACCGTGACTCAGTTCAATACTGGTTTCGGTGAACTCACATTTACCCACCGGTGGCGGTACAATACCGCACAGGCTACTGGGCATCATCGGGTTGCCCTGCGCACCCGACGTCCCTGAGGCTGCCTTATAGTAGATGCCGACGCATTCCTGAGTTACGGCAGGCCCACTGTGACTTTGGGTACCGCTACGCGGCAAAGTGTATTTGCGCTGAAAAGCGGCCCCCACTTCCCCGACCGTCGCCAGAGTCTGAATATTATCAATATATTCATTACCATCCGACACCCAGTTACCAGACTCACCGGCATCACTGTGGCGGTGGCCGATAAAGGCCGTGCATTGTGCCCATCGGTAACAGGGGTTCGGTGTAGCATCAACCGTGTCCCAATATTCAATGGTCCACCAATATTTAGCGTTCGAGGGTGTCCCCTCACTTTTGGTAATATATGAATAAATCGCGCTGTTGGCACTATAGGCTGTCAGCAACGTGACAGCCAAAAGAATCATTCTGATGGCTTGCATAAATACCCCTGTGATCATCCCTTATCCACCGCGCAAGCAATCACTCACGCCGTTGATTTCAGGGTAAGCCGTATTACAGGCTACTCATATTCCAATAAAAATGTCGCACTGGCAGTAAAGCCGCCGGGATTAATGCTTTTTTGGCTAATCGCATCAGGCTCACCCTGCACATAGGTCCGCAAGCTGAGGGTATTATTGCCTGCAAGCAGTCCCTGGTTATAACTGCCGGTATTGAGCGCCACCAGATTGCCCTGCGGCGTTTCAATACCAATGGCAATACCGCTGGTCTGGCTTGCGCCGGATATCGCCAACAGTCCATTCAACCGGGTATTTTCAATACCGGAAAACGTCAGCTTCACCATATTCCCCAGGCTGATATCACAATCATCAAGATGCAATACCAAAGGCTCCCCCAACGTTCGACCATTGATATAAATATATTTCTCAACTATCGAACCAAAGTCGATATTGATATTTTCATCTTCCACCCGCAAGGTACAGGGTTCTGCCACCAGCGCTCCTCTGAAACGCAAGTTATCGTCTGCCGAGGACAGACCCGCGAACCCCATTAACCCTACAGCCAGGGGCAGTAACAGTGCTGAAAATCGCCTCATCTTGCCTCCCTGTTATTGATAGTCAGCCTGAAGTGTTGCCGCCGCTTCAAAGGCACCTTCCGTCAGCAATACGCCTGGTTGTTGTATCGGCACAGCTTTTAGCTGGGGCTTACTGGTTGGCGTGGTGGTAATTTCACTGCCAAGAACAAAGGGCTGACCATCACGTAGAATTTTAATCCCCAGACCATTAATATTGGTTTGTACCGCTGCATTATCAAAAGAGGTATTGTTCCCCGTGAGTTTCAGCTTCAATACCCAGCTGTGGATATTAGGTTCACAAACCAGGTCATAATTAATGTCCTGCATATAATTGACGCCATCCACCTTTTTAATACCCACCTTCAGGCCGAAATCAACGATGATATTATTGCCGCTATTGATGGTGCAGGGAGGTGGCTCAAGTAATGTTCCTCGGAATTCCATATCGCCCCCTGCGGCTGATAGTGCCGGTAAATAACCACTCAAACCCGCTACCAGCAGGGATAACAACAAAATCCGCATGGCATATGCTCCCTCTGTTTACTGGTAATCAATTAATAGCGTCGCGGAAGCGGCAAATTCACCGCCAGTCAACGTGGCCCCGCTCCGCTTGACCGGCACGGCATACAGCACGGGCTGATTGGGGTAGGTATAATTAAACCAACTATTGATATTCACCTGCTGCGTTCCCTGATACAACGCGATACCCAAGTCGGGTTTATTGGTACTCAACAAGCCAGAATTAAAACCGGCGGGCCCCCCCTGTATGCTCATTTTCAGGTCGTTGGTTTTCTGGATGTCACAATCCAGGGTATAGCTGATGACCTGCTTATAGTTGACGCCATCAATTCGCGTAGTCATCACCTCATCACCAAAATCCACCCGGATAGTCTGATTATTATTAATCGTACAGGGTGGCGGCAGGATCACCGTCCCACGAATATTCACTTGCATCGCGTTGACCGGAACGCTCGTCAGCAAGACACCTAACAGCGCCCCAATGCGACAATAACCCGAGCCTCTTGATTTCATGCCCCTTTGGCGATACTTGCCAGGAACAGGATAATGTTGTTGCATACGTTCTCTCCTTGCAGACATGACCGCGCCCTCTCCCTGTGACCTGGCACGTCCGGTGCGAATTAATTCTTCTTCACCGGTACTACCTGACAATCCGCCCCGTTACAGCGGAACGTCAGCAGCGGGCGTCCACCGTAGTCATTAACGTAAGTCAGCACTGGGGTACTCCCCATAACGGATGCGCTCACCCCCAATGGTGCGCTGCTTTTCGGCTCCAGCATCAGTGGCTCAAAACCCGGAGCACTCACGCCCTTTTGGCTCCCCGCATCCACCAGCGTCACGTAGTAAGGGGTCGGGTTATTCACCACATATTTGTCACCTTGCCTGGTCAACGTCAGCTGTTCCTGCCACGGGGTTGCCATCTCAGCGGTGGTTTTCACCAACCCCTTTGGCCGATAAAACAGTTTGATACGCGTCTGCAGTGCCAGTTGCAGCGTGTTCGCCTTATCACTTCTCGGCGGAATTTCACGCAGGTTGAAGTAGTACAGCGTTTCCCTATCCTGCGGCAGCTGGCTCAATACTGGCAGCGCCTGGATTTTTACCTGGCTCTTCGCGCCGGGTTCAATCCTTTGCACCGGCGGCAGCACCGTCAACGGGCTGGTCACCTTATTGCCCTTTGCATCTTCTATCCATCCCTGTGCCAGATACGGCAATTGCGGGTTATCATTGTTGACGCTGAGACTGACTGACTTGTCTCCCCCTGGGAAAATAACCCGAGTGCGGTCCAGCGCGATGGCCGCCTGGGCCTGGGTCGTCAGTGCACACAGCAGCGTTGTGGCGGCCAGCGCCATGCCCATGGTTGCTTTTTTCATGTCATCTCTCATCATCGTATGGTCTCAGCCTTGGTCTGTACTGCGGCCAGGTCTGTCGTGTCTGTTTTCGGGGTTAATGTGCGGCACGGCAACAGCAGTTCACTCATACCGCCTGCAGGCAATATCGCCGGCAAGGTCAGTTCGCACTGTGCCCGATCGTCCCAGTGAACCGTCATCGTCTCGCCACGCTCAATACCGCTCAGATAGACGCTACCGCCGTCGTTGACGATCCCGACATCACGTTTTTTCAGGTTCTGAACCGTGGCCCCAAACGGTGGCATCGTGCCGTCTGCCAGGCGGATAACCGCCATCGCCTTCTCGCCAGCAATCACGTCAAACCGACGATAGCCAATCGCCCCTTCGGTCAGCGTCGCCTGTACCACTGACTTCATCGCTTCAGCGTTATCCGGCAGATTGTCCAGATCGATATTCACCCGACTGCGGTAGTAGCTGTTGATATCCGCCACCACTGCCTTGCCAAAGCGGTTGGTGCGTATCGGTGCGCCATAATTACGGATAGGGATGTCGGCAACACCATCGGTGTCGACCAGCAAACGGGTTCCACCTGGTATGGAGACCCGGTGTAACGCCGCCCCTTCTGATGTCGCCGTCGCCCCGCCCTGCAGCGCCAGCCCCACTGAGCTGTAGCTACCCGACTGAGCGCTGGCGGTGGCGTTAATCTGCGCCCAGTCCGCCTGATGGCTGTAGAACCCGCTGGCCAGCGCACCATGGCGATTCCAGCCACTGCTCACCTGATAACTGCCACGATCCCCTACTCGGTCGGAGTAGCTCACCCGATGTGTATTGTCATTACGATCCAGAGTGCCGCTGTAGCTCACAGAACCGCTATTGCCCCAAGGCAGTGATATCGACAGAAACACGCCGTCGTCATTCAGTCCGTTGTACTGGTTGCGATAAGCGGTCATCGACAAGCTAAGATTTTTGAAGCGGCCAACGTCGAAGTAACGCATCAACGACAGGCTGTAACGATCGTTGGCGTCCCTATCCCAATAGGTTTGATGGTCGTAATTCAGGTTGGCCGTCAGCCCCATATCACGGAACTGCTGGCTGTAAGACACCGTGTACATCTCTTTGCTGTTCTGGCTGCGGGTGCCGAGGTTACGCACCTCCAGGAACTCCCCCATGGTCATAAAGCTGCGTTCGGAGAAGCGGTAGCCAGCAAAGGTCACCTGACCACCAATCTGGTCAAAGTTCTTCGAATAGCGCAGACGATAGGAGCCACCACTCAGGGTTTCGCCCTGCGGTAAGCGCGCCCGCGATTGAGTCACGTCGAACGACAATGCCCCAAACGCCATCAGATCGCGGCCAAGCCCCAGCGCCAGAGCGTTGTACTCATCTGCCGCCACGCCACCGCCGAACAGTGACCAACCGTTGCTGACCCCCCAGGAAAATTCACCGCTGGCAAACAACGGCCCCTGCGTGCGATGCCGCCAATCTGTTGGCCGCCCGCTCGCCAGCTTGTAGCGGATCATCCCGGGTCGCGTCAGGTAGGGGATACTCGCCGTACTGAGGCTGAACGCTTGTACACTGCCGTCCTGCTCTTCGATCCGCACATCCATCAGCCCTGATACCGCGTTACTCAGATCCTGAATACGGAACGGCCCGGCTGGCACCAGCGTTTCATACAACACGCGCCCTTGCTGGCTGACCACCACCCTGGCGTTGGTCCGCGCGACCCCGCTCACTTCCGGGGCATAACCGCGCAGGTTTGGCGGCAGCATCGCGTCATCGCTCACCAGGCTCAGCCCGGTGTAGCGGAAGCTGTCGAAGATGTCGGAATTCAGGAAATCTTCACCCACCGTCAACTTGGCACGAAGCCGGGCAATCGCCCGGTAGGCGGTATATTGCGTCCACTCAAACTGCCGCTGGCTGGATTGCCCTGAGCCGGTCTGGTGGTCAATTTGCGTCTGCCAACTGGCCCGTAATCGCCAACTACCCACGTTAGCTCCTACCAGCCCGTTACCACTCAGGTTATAGCCCTTCTGGACACCGTCATTCTGCTCCTGACGCTGGCTCTGGGCATTGAGGTTATAATCCAGTAACAATCCGGGGATCCCCTCATCCCAGCGCGCAGGCGGATCCCAATCCGGAGAGCTGTAGTCCAGGTAGGCTTGCGGAATATTGAGGTAGAGAGTATCGCTGCCCAGGTCGGGGCGTACCGTCATCCCTGCCAGACTGTTGATCACCAGACACTGCCCGTCATGCCACCAGGTCAGTTGCCGGGTAAACTCTTCCTTTAACCCCAGTTGAGCGACTAAAGCGGTCGACAGGCAAGCCTCCGTCGCGTTCGGATCCGTTGCCGACGGATAGAACGGAATTGATTGTTCCGGCAGTTCCTGCTGATTAATGTTGACCAGCAGGCTATATTCACCCGGCATCACATACCCACCTCGGGAAAAACGCCCCAGATCGATATTGCCGCGCTCCTGTATATCCAGCACGTCGGTATTGAATTCGATGGGTTGTGCGGCAGACACCTGACCATTCACCAATGCCAGCGCAATCAGCAGCGGCAACAGGCGGGTGCGCGGAACCTGTACTCCTACAAGTGGGGTGCTCATCATCCATTGACCTTTATGCGTTAATAACTTTCCCGGACGTTATGGTTGTTATTAAAGGGAATACCCTGCCGGGGAAGTAAATCTATCTTGACGCGCTGACACTCCATCATCACGTCAGCGAACGGCTCAGTGATACTCCAACTGATAGCGCACCAGGGCACTGTAGTTGCCTGTCTGTAGCGGCTGGTGGTTGCTCACCATACGGGCGATGTAGTGCAGCCGCATTTCCTTGGCGTGCAATACTGGCGTCTGCGGTGGCAGTTCTTGACCTGGCGCGGCTTCATTACCCTGCGCATCGCTCAACGCCAGCGCCACGCCACGCGCCTCACCTTCAACCCCGAAATGTCCATCCTCATCGCGGCCATGAAACGTCACCCTAAAGTGCTGACTCCCCAGAATAGCGTCGCTGGTATGCTTCAGCGTGCAGTTCACCAGGCTAATACTAAAAGGGCGTGCCAATGCCTGACTGTTACTGACAATCTGATCGTAGGGCAACGTCCCCATCTCAATGGTCTGGTCACGGCTTTTGGTATCGATGTCACAAGCAGTCGCTACGATGGCCCCGTTCATGTTTAGCCGGCTACCCGCCAGTGCAGGCAACGAGGCAACAGTACCCGCCAGTAAAAACAGCATGGTGGAAGTCAATGTATTCCCTGACATCTCTGGCTCCCTAATAGGCAAGGAAAGCAAAAGCTGCATGCAGAAACCGCATGCAGCCACATTCACTTTTAGTTGTATGCCAGCGTAAAGTTGGTCGTTGAAGTGAAGTCACCTTCCTCGATATCACTCAACGTAGTATCAGCGTGCCCTTGCAGATAGGCTGAGAAACTCAACGTGTTAGCACCGGCCAGCAGATTCTGGACGGTGGTGGCGGTCCCCAGGGTGATCGGCTGGTTAGAACCGTCGTACATGGCAATACTTGCCCCGTGAGCACCGGTGATTCCCAGCAGGGTATTAGTGTTGCCCGTTGCGCCACCATTTGGACCAGCAAAGGTCACTTGTACCTTGTTCTTACTGGTGATATCGCAACCTTGCAGTTTGATATCAAATTTCAACACATCGGAGCGGCCACCGTTTACCAACGCTACATTCGCTACCTGCCCAAAGCTTTTACTCTGATCAAGGCTTTCTGGCGCGATGGAACATGGCGCATCAATGATTTTACCGGTGAAATTCACCTTGCCCGAACCTGCATCAGCATTTGCCAGAGAAACCATCCCCAGAGACAGAACCGTAGCCAGCGCAATGTTAGTCAGTTTCATGTTTTCTTTATCCTTAAAACGTTAATTAACGAGAAATCCAGATATATTTTCCGGCGTAATAAAACCCCATACCGACCAACGCGGCACAGTTTTATTAAGACAGTGATTGATATATCAGGCAGCATCCTTTCATTTGAGATAAAAGAAGGCATCCTTTTCCTTCCCCTTTATGTGCGAAGGGGGGTAGCTGACCAGGGAAAATAATACTTCCCCGGCGCCTCATCCAATGAATAAAGCGAATTAGTTAAATGAATCCAGCACGACAGCCTTGATAAATAAGATTTTCAACCATAAAAAAAACAGCACCTCAGCCTACATGTCGAGTGCAGTCATATTTATAGCCAGAAACACCTTAGACTGTTCCATCAGACTCCTCCCTCTCCTGTCGCGAAAAAATTATTGCAAACGCCCCTGAACTTTGAAAGTATTTTTTCTAAATAACGCAATTTCGCCATAAAAACCTTATTTTTATAACAGAATAATCCTAATTCGACCACTGCGGTCGCAAAATAGGATTAATTAGAATTTTATGCTAAAAAAAAGCTTAAACACGATCTCATTGATCGTGATTTTCATTTTTACAAAACAATAGTCCATGGTAGCTTAGTGTGGCGGATTGCTGCCCCATGTGAATGGAAAAGGAATGGCTCGATTCCGACCGCACTCCCTTGCTAGCACTGAGTAAAATTAGCAGGGTAAGCTTATTTCATATCCAAGAAAGAGTACCAAGACACATTAAAAGGAGGTAGTGAAATGTCTTATCACAGCAATAAAGAAAGAGAAAAACAACTTAATAATGTGCTGATTGCCTTACAGGACCTATGCAAGCATGACACTCATCACACTACCATCCCACCACAAACACAATGGCCCAAGACACGAGAGATCGCGGAATACTGCGAAATGACGATTTACCTCGCTCGTTACTATCTGCTGAGGTTGGTTGAAAATAAACAAGCTTATGTTACCCCCACCCCCCTAAATAACAGCTTACGCTGGTATGTTGCAGATTCACCCCAATTAGCGAAGCAACATGAAAAAAGAGTAGCGCAGTCTGTTGCCGCAGAGGGCTAAATACATTCATGGTTCTTCTGATTTCTGTTTTATCTCTATTTTACGCTAATACTTATCCATCACTGCGTCTGTCTATCCGATTAACGTAGCACAGACCTCTTGATAGAAAGGACTCTATGCCATGGCAACGCCACTTTCCATCCTGATCGTTGATGCTGACCGTTATTTTTCCTATGGCCTGCGCTTGGGGCTACAGTCTTTTTTTCAGGCTCGCCAGCAGGACATACATCTGCTTGAAAAGACACAGATTGACAGCCGCATCGACATCATTTTCTTAGGGGATCTCGTCAGCAGTTCCCCATGGCTTTACTGGTTACACCAGCGAAACCATCGCCCGCTGGTATTCTTTATCAAAGAACCAGGGCATAACAAAAGCACTTTTAAATCAAGGTTCAAATGCGAGAAATGTCAGGCGAATACATTTTACCGCCACCAGTCTTTGTTCGCCCTGTATGATCTGTTGGACAGTGCACTGTTTTCGCCCCCGCTCTCACCGTTAACATCCAGCCGCAGCTGCACCTGCCTATCCCCGTTAACGCTACGGGAAGAAGAAGTCTTATGGTGCATACGTCGGGGCATGAACGGGCGGGTTACGGGGGAGTATTTACAGATCAGCAATAAGACGGCTAACGCGCACAAACAGAGCGCTATGCGCAAGCTGAATTTCAGATCTAACCAGGAACTGTACCGCTGGCTTCTTGAGGGAGGGGGGGATTATTTAAACGAACGCTCATTGGCAACACGGCAAATATGGCCTTCGCTGCCAAAGATGCCTGCCGAAAATCGTTCCTTATTACCAACGCAATCGGTGGGGCGACAAACAAACCACGCGTATTCGCCCTCACCCAGACAAAAACAAGCCGGACCTCTGGACCAACCTGAACCAATCGTTACGTGATACCCTCCCTGCTTTGCGGCTAGCTGGCATATCAGGCGATAACGGTTTACGCCGGTCTGATGTGCTCAGCCGCATGCATCGCCAGATGGACATTGAGGGTTTAGAGCTATCCCCTGGGTAACAAAATATCGACCTGTCCCTGCTTACGCATTGGCTCAACGCTGCGTGGCATCATGACGGCAATCACAACGGATCGGTTTAACCTCTCCAAGTCCGGAGAAAAAGCTCGCTTGGCTGAAAAACAATTTGCCTCGATATCAAGCCGCTATTCCCACATTTAAAAAACTGGATATGTCCCCGTCATACTTGAAGCTGCACCTGTACAAATCTGTCCCTGACGGATTTGTTACGGCCTTGCCACCTTGATGGCAACGTCGATTATTTATGGGGATAACAGTAAATATAATCAAGTCAAGACATTCAGACTGATAATTTCCGATAATCGCTCAACATTCAATTTCCTCAATGCATTCATCTTATGTGCGCTTATCGTTTTCTGATCTACAGCATATCTTTTTGATAAATAGATAGGTTTAACTTGCTTGATTAGCCCAATGATAATCTCTTTTTCTCTCGTGGTCAGATGCGCGTTACGTGGGGGGGGGTTGAAAACATCAGACTGGGTAAAAACGGGCTCCAGCGTCAAGATCATCTTTTCTACGCTTTGATCGATAGCGATACAATAGCACTCTTTCCGACACAAGATTGAAATGAAGTAACTCAGTGAAAACCTCTGCCTGGAAGTAATGAATACCATCTTCGTAGAGAAATGAGAATGCTTCAACGCCGCCTTTATCTTGGCAATGCTGTGTAAACTCATTTCATTGAAGAGATCGCCAGCACAAATGATAAAGTCCAATGTAATATTATTCCTTTCGTAGTACTCATTAGGCGCAATATTCAATGGTTTGCTCAATGATGCCTGCAAACTGTCCAGAAGGGTCTTGACCGCCAATTCAGTAAAGGAACATGAAGTAACAAGTAGTACATTGACAGATTTATTTGTTATTCTATTCATATCAATTCCATTGATAGCTTATGCATACCCATGCTTTATTTTAATCAACAACAACCAATAAAAATAAGAAAATTTCTTGTAGAAAAACTCATATTACACAGAGATAAAATCCATATATTCACATCATGCCAAGGCAAAGCCAGCCCGTCATAATAAATTATTCTTAGCGGCATAGTTGGCCATTTCAATCACTGATTTCACTCCCAGCTTGGTCATAATACGAGTCTTATACGTACTGACAGTCTTACTACTGATAAACAGCATTTGAGCTATCTCTTTGTTTTTATAGCCTTTAATTAAATAACTCAGCACGCTGACCTCTCTCGCTGTTAACGAATGGGAAGGCTCAGAGTGTTCTCCGTGGGTGGCCACGCCAGGAATACTGCTCAGGATGTCCGAAGGAAAAAAAAGATACCCGTTTAACACGTGCTCTGCAGCAAACAGTATCTCCTTCAGTTCTCGATCTTTACTAATAAAGCCGTTGGCTTTGACCTCAAGCGCACGCAGTGAGTAGATCGATTCATTTTTAGATGAGAAGAAAAGCGATTTAATGGCTGGGAAATCTCTTTTTATTTTTTTCAACAGTAAAAAACCGTCATCACCTTGCAGCTCAATATCCATAATCACCAAGTCGATCGCATTTTTCTTCAGAATATCCAGACTTTGCTTGCTGTTAGAGGCAACAAAAACCTTCTCAAAAGAAGGTGACTCCATCAACAATGATTTAATCGCAACGAGTATTGCTGGGTAGTCATCAATAACCAAAGCAGAATACATTGGATCCTCTCTTATCTGCGTAAATGTATTTCCGGCGGATACGTCAGTGTAAGCCTACCCAGAAAGGTAAGTTATCGCTTAGCATTATGCCCCAGAATACGTTTTATCTTATTACTTACCTACCCAGCTAAGCAGCATGGCTGCGCTGGCGATGACATTAATATTAGAAATATAACCATCATAGCGATTGTTAATCGCAGACAGCTGATTATTAAAATGATCATTCTCTGCCGTCAGCACATCTAACAATGTGCGTTTACCCAGGTTATACCACTGGTCATAGAACATTTTCCTAACCCGATCGGTTTCCACCGACAAACGGTCGAAATCATCAGCACGCATAAATGATGAGTCACGCGTCTGGATCATGCTGTTGATTTGATACTCAAGGTCGCGATAAGCCACTTCATATTGTTGCTGTGCCCCATTCGCTTTGGCTCTGGCCGCCATCTGCGCCGCTTTTTGTGAGCCGCCACTGAAGGCATTCCATTGAACGTTTAATCCTGTATACCAACCGGTTTCATCGCCGTTGATATCTTTCGCCGTATTTTTTGATACCACCCAATTAAGCTGCGGCAAGTTGGCGGCCTGAATGCTTTCTGCATCGTATTCCGCTGCTTTTACCTGCGCCTGTAACTTCAGCAAGTTAGGATTTTTGTTCAATGCGGCCAGTGCCATCGAAGAGGGCATCACCGAATCCTGCCAGGAAATATTCGCCGGTATATTAGGCTCAATACCCAGCAAACGAACCAATTTGATACGGCTGCTGCTCACCTGATGTTCGATATCATCAAGGCTGGCCCGCGCCGAAAGCAGCTTGGCCTTGGCCTGAGTAAATTCACTGGCACGCCCTTTATCGGCAGCGGTGATCTGTTCCAGCATATCGGCCAACTGTTTCATTCGCCCGACATAGGCTAACGCCACCGCTCGGTTCTCTTGATAGCGGCTCAGGTTCATCAATTCCGAGATCGTGCTATAGGCCAATTGCTCTTTGGTGTAATTTTGCGAGCTTACCGCCGCGTTCACGCCCTCTTCGGCGCTATCAATCTGGTTACTGATTTTCCCCCAGTCATAAATCGGCGTCGTCACCGAGATTGAGCCACTGGTGTCACTGATTTTAGTATTGTTACGTGTGGTATTGCTGCTCCCCTGGTTGGACAAGGGGGTCGCGATCCCAAGCTGTACCTGCGGCCAGCGCTGGCCTTTGGTCTGATCGACCTGATAGCCTGCGGCTAATACATCCGCCTCAGATGAGCGAATCTCAGGGCTGTGCGTCAGGGCCAAAGAAACCATCTGGCGCAGGAAAGCGCGTGATGCGCTATTTCGTTGGCTTTTGAAAGACGCCGGTGTTGCATTGACAGGCGTACGTTGGCCACTTTCACCGTCAATCTCTCCATTCCAGCGCACATTGTTATAAGCGGGATCGGGTTGGTAATATTTCTGCACTGGCGGGAAGAAATCAGGGTTATTCTTCAATGCAGCCGGATTGCTTCCTTTACCCGCCTCAGAGGATCTGCCTGTTGGCAAAGCTGTATCAGCACGATTCAATGTTGCGGCCAGGCGCTTGCGGTCCACTAATACGGGCTCAGAATGGCTTTGAGCCGGTTGCCATGTCTGACCACTCTTGGCCAACACCGGCGCCTCGGTATTATTGTTCGTCGCTGGCGTTGCCATGTGCGTGGTAACAATGCGAGCTTCGGTTGTTTTTATCGTTACCGGATTTTCCAGACTCTTGGCGAATACCTGGGTTCCAGCAGCGTTAGCCACTTTCGCTTCCTCACTGTGTGGTGCAATCAGCGGAGCAGACTGAGCCTGTGGCACTGGGGCCACCTCGGCGTGGTGCTCGACAACCGCGGGTTCCCCGATATTATCCATCGCAGCAATGCTCTGCAGCACTGAAGGCGCCTCGACCGCATGCTGACTGCCATATTGCTGTTGCGTAATCATCGGGGGCAAAGAGGCAATATCCTGCTCCGTGATGTGCTGCAAGGCTTCAGCCCCCGCATCCGTTGAAACAGGTGTGTTAATCTCCGCCAAAGAAGAAAAGGGTAAACATACCGCTACTGCCGTGGCCACTGTCAACCGATGGAATTCACATTTATTTCGTGCCACTGTCTTATCTCTCCCTGAATGCTTCTCGTGCTTTTAATACCGGCTTCAACAGATAAGACAGGATGGTTTTTTCTCCTGTTCTAATTTCCACGTTGGCGACCATGCCTGGAATAATAGGAAACGTTTTATCCTTGACATGTAATGCGGCCTGATTGGTCCGAATATAAACGCGATAATACGTGGAGTCCCCTCGCCCAGTTCGAGCCTTCTCTTCGTCAATCAAGGTATCTGAGCTCAGATGCTCCACCACGCCGCTTAATCCGCCATAAATGGCATAGTCATATGCTGTTATTTTCACGGTAGCCGGTAATCCGGGATGAATAAAAGCAACATCCGAAGGCTTTATTTTGGCTTCCACCAATAAGTTATCCTCTAATGGAATAACCGTCATTATTTCTGCACCTTGCTGAATAACCCCACCGCGAGTCGTCGTCCGGATATTATTTACCGTGCCTCTTACGGGCGCGAGAATGGTGGTTCTGGTCATAATATCTTGCCGCCCACGCATGATTTCCTCCGCCTGCGCCAGCTCCGATTCTTGCTTGTTCAGTTCGCTGTTAGCATCGGAACGAAAGCGGTTGGTTCGTTCTGCAATCTGAAGACGGAATTCATTCGCCTGCCGCCGTAAGCGTAAGATTTCCACATCCGAAACCAGCCCTTTCTTTGCTAACGGCGCGGAGAGCTGTACTTCATCTTCAGCCAGAGACAGGCTTTTTTTCAGCGCATCAACGCTTTCGTTCAACGTCTTCAATTGCGCGTTGTAAGCCTTGGTTTCATCCTTAACCAGGCTGGGCACGGCCAACACCTCTGGCGGAAACGTCAGCGGGGTATCGTAGGATTGTGCACGTAAACGGGCGATAGTCGCTTTAAGCCCCAACACTTTAGAGAGTGATTCACCATAGCTGGAACCGGCTCGGGTCGGGTCCATCTTCAGCAATACCTGCCCCTTTTCAACCACGTCCCCTTCACGAACATTCAACTCTTCCAGGATCCCGCCTTCCAGACTCTGAATAACCTGCTCACGACTGGCAGGAATAATTTTCCCATCACCACGGGTAATTTCTTCAACGCGTGCAAAATGCGCCCATACCAATGCCACAATCAGGATCAGGGCAATGATATACAACATGATCATGCTGAAAGGTGTTCTTTGCGAAATCAGCGCGGCCTGAAGATCGTTGATAAACTGCACATCTTCAGATTCAACTTTCTCCCGTTTTTCTTCATGGGATATTTTCTTATTCGATTTAATTTTGTCACCTGAATTCAGGGCAATATTTTTAATATTGCCACCGTCGCTTTTATTCATGTCATTCGCTGGCCGTGCCGTCAAGTCATCCTTACTCATCATTAATTCCTTTTACCTGAAACGGATTCCGCCGTCTGAACTCCGGTGTTTTATTGACTTTGAATCTGGGCATTCTTTTGGCTATTTTTCTGGGTATTGGCATTCAGCATGGCGATAACCTGCTCTTTGGGTCCATCAGCAATCACATGCCCATCATCCAAGACGATCAGCCGGTCAAAGATATTCAACACGGACGTACGGTGTGTCACGATAACCAATGTTTGCCCTTCGATTGCCTTTTGCAGTTGGCGGATAAACAGGGTTTCTGTCATGGCATCCATTGAGCTTGTCGGCTCGTCCATCAGCAATATTTTCGGTCTTAACAACAGACAGCGTGCTAGTGCCACGAGCTGCTTTTGGCCACCAGACAACCCATTACCCATTTCCCCCACCGGCATGTCGTAGCCCAATGGATGCTTGGCGGCAATGCGGTCCAGACCGGTCATTCGCGCCACACGCAGAAACTCCTCGGTACTGGCGCCTGGATTACCAATGGTCACGTTGTAGCGCAGTGTGCCAAAGAACAAACGGCAGTCCTGGCTCACATACCCCACCGCAGCTCGCCAATCCGCCGGATCGACCTGAGTCGCATCAACACCGTCGATAGAAATCTGGCCGGTACGCGGCTGAAATATACGGCCCATCACGCGTAACAGTGTCGATTTCCCACTGCCGATACTGCCGATAATGGCCACCCGTTCCCCCGCCTGGATGGTGATATTGATATTATCCAGAATAGGCGGCGGCACCATAACCCCCGGCACCGGGTAGGCAAAGCCCACTTTTTTCAGGCGCAAATTGCCGGTGAACTTTGGCGTCGGTAAATAGTTGATAGCCGGATCCCGTTCCGTCGGTAATTCCATCAGTTGATTGAGTGACTTGAGCGCGGTTTTGGCATGTTGATAACGCAACGCAAGCCCCACGACCGCCGCCAATGGCCCCAAAGAACGGCCAGAGAGGATCACCACCCCAATCATCGAGCCCATCGTCAAATCACCAGCATGGATCAGATAGACGCCATACAACACGATGACTACCGTGGTGACCTGCTGCATAAAAGTGACAAAGTTGGAGGTCAGGGAAGACAGGTAACGCGTTTTCATTGATGAAGCCGCCGCCAGAGCGCTGAAGTCATCCCAGCGTTTCTGCATCACGCCTTCGCCCCGGGCTGCTTTGAGCGCTTCCAACCCCTCTACCGCTTCGATCAATAACCCTTGTTTCAGCGAAATTTCACGGATGTTTTCCCCCATGTAGCGGCTCAGTGGCCACTGAATCAGTACGCTGACCGCCAAAATAATCGGCACGGCGACCAAAGGCACAACCGCCAACTGCCCACCAATCAGATAAATGATGAACATGAACAGAATGCAGAACGGCAAATCCGATAGCGTCGACAGCGTTGCCGAGGTGACAAAATCGCGTACGGCTTCAAAATCACGAAGCTGGTTGGCGAATGAGCCGGTCGATTGCGGCTTGCTCTCCATGCGCATGGCCATCACCTGGCGGAACAATTTTGCGCCAAGTACCAGATCGGCTTTTTTGCCTGCCACATCGATCAGATAGGTACGCACCTGCCTTGAGGTAAACTCAAACACAATGGCAATCAACACGCCTATCGCCAATGACCATAGCGTGACGTAGGCCTGCGTAGGGATCACGCGGTCATACACGTTCATCGTGAAGAAAGTGGTTGCCAGCGTCAGGATATTGGCCAGCAGTGCGGCCAGTGCTGCGCTGTAAAAATAATGACGATAACGCCACAGGGTACTAAACAACCAGTGCCCTTCACGGTTTGCCTGTGGCAGGATTTCGTCATCAGAACGCTTATCAAGCTGCGGTTTTGGGTTAGCCACCATGGCATAACCATTATAATTCTCGATGACTTCTGCTTCGCTTAAACTCAGCGTTCCCCCGCTTTCCGGCACGACCATCTGATAGAGATAGTGGCCCTTTTTCCCCTTGCGGGAAGCAATGATGCAGTAAGTACCATCGTTACGTGCAATAACCAGTGGGAAAAGATAGGTCGAAATTTTAGCGAGATCGCGCTTTATCCAACCAGCGGCGACACCCACCTGATCCAGCATGCGCAAAGCCAATTCAGGATCCAGTTTTTTGCTGCGTGGCAAGCCTGCATATAATACCTCTTTACTGGCCAGCTTATTATGATGTTGGCATAACCATTCCACAGCCCACAGCAAAGTGTCCGCACCATGATCCTCAATATTGTCAAACGCCGGTGATGGGATCACCGGAGCAACCGACAATTGTTCACTCATATTCCATCCCTGGTATTCACGTAGAGACCTGTGATTTAACATCAGGCTATTTATTAGATATATCCTAGCACAAAGAATAACCTAATCTCCGCAAGAAAGAACGTAGGCCTCTACTTAAATAATGGATATAAATTAAGTAAATACTTAGATCATTCCTAAATAAGAAACAAAATTACATTTTTAAAAAGGGAAAAACAGGCAATTAGCAAAAAAGGAATAGGATAATTAGAGATTATATCGAAAGGTTACAAATTATAACACAGAAAAAAATCATTAAAGATAGAGCCTTTTCATTATCCTTCCATGGTTAACTTTCAGTTTAAAAAAAATCGGACCACCTTTGGTGGCCCGATTTTATTACCTGACAACAATATGGGTATTACCTGACAACGATATCGACACGGCGACTATTGGTGTTGCAGCCTACATCCTGCTGGTTGCGACTAACACCACAGCCTTCAGCACCTGCAGCAATACCCATCCCGCTGATGTTGCCGATCATATCAGCGCGGATGCCGGCCCGGATCAGAGCATCCCTTACCGTTTTAGCTCGCGCCTCTGACAACCGTTGATTGGATTCACTGTCGCCAATCGCATCCGTGTAACCGGTAAGCTGGATCTCGCTGACGCTGTTCCCTTGCTTGATAAACTGAATCACGTTTTTCAACTTGGCTGCAGAACTCGGCACGATGCCATCGTAGTGACTCTTGCCAAAGCGGAACAATATGCTCTCCTGGATCAGCACGACACCACCACCGTTAACATACTCACAAGGTTTCACCTGTGAGGCACGATTAATGATGCGCGTTTGTTTACGCATTGATTTCAGCTCAGCTTCCGCAGTCTGGCGCTCTGCCAAAGCTGTGGTACTGCCGTTTGAACCGGGGTTAACCTGTAGAAAATAAGTTTCCGAGCCATGAACCCTAATCTGATGGGACGGGTTCTGTTTACCTTGGTAACGTGGCCGATCGTTAAAATAAGATTCGATCGCGTGTACGCCAGGATCAACGCAAAATACGGTGAATTCCCCCGGTAAAAGGGCTGATTGTAATTCGCGATCCACATTGATTGTCGCCGGTATATTCCCTTGCGGATAATAAAAGACGATTTGGGCCAGTTCTGGCACCACCTTGGCGACCGGGCGATAGGCTTGTCCCCCATCAGCGCCCCTCGGTGCCGGTGAATACGGGCTTAAAGACGCATCAACATTATCATTGATATCTGTTGTTTCAGCGAACACATTGACAGGCAACGTGCTGAACGCCAGAACAAAAGCGCCAGCAATAATTGTTTTAACTCCGTGACGAACTAATTTCATTATATTACTCCAGGCTCACCTGAACTATTCATCCATAAATGGCGGTAACTTTCTGGGGGTCTTCATATCATGGTGATGACATTAAAAAGACCGTTTGCCAGACAGTAAAAAAAATAACGCGATATACGTAGGTAGTAATAGCAGGGTGGACTGCACCAGCTCCACCCTGAATATTACTCATCAACCGATTCAGTGTATTCCCTGTCTGTCAATCTGACTGCGATTGACAAGACGTTATCCGGCCCGCGGTTTTCCCACCGCGGGCAAAATAAGGGATTAAACAATGATTTGGTTATTCTGCAATAACGTCTGCAGATCGGTATGTACATCGGCCAGAGTGATCACGCTACTAGACGTATACTGTCCACCCAGACCATCCCGGTCAATACTGATTACCGTATCATTTCCTACTGTTTCCACTTTCAGGTAATCGTTGATCCCCTTGGAAGCGTCATCCAGTTCAAACTGACCATTTTCGTTCTGGAAGAAGGTAATGGAACCGTTGTAATCCAGCATCGCACTGAGATCGATCAAGTCCGCATCGTTGTCCACCGCCACATTACCTACATGGAAGCCATGAACCGTATCGTGACCATTGCCGCCGGTCACGTCGTTCTCCAGGCCCGCCAGTAGTTTGTACATCAGCGTGTCGTTACCCCCGTTAACCAGGTAGAAGGTGTCATTGCCACCGCCCCCTTCGAACAGGTTGCTCGCCGAGTTATCGGTAAACGTATCCCCTTGAGCCGAACCAATCAACGCATCGACATTGACCAATTTGTCAGTGCCCGCCGTTGTTGCCCCAGTCCACAGGTTAGCCGTTACCGCTTCGCTCGAAGCACTGTAATCGACCGTGTTGATGACATAATCTGCAGCCAACGCCTTCAGGCTATCCGCCGTCAGGTTACCGTTACTGATCACCAACTGGTGGTTAGCCAGTAAGGTTTCCAGATCCACATGGGTATTGCTGAACGTCAACAGCTCCGTTGAGCCATAGGTCGACCCAATACCATCACGGTCAATGTTCAAGATACTGTCATTGCCGCTGTAGGTTATGGAGAGATACTGTCTGATGGTATCCCCTGCATCGATCGTCGCCACACCATTAATATAGTGTGCTGCACCATCAGCATCCGCCCGATAGCCAACCAACAGGCCACTGACATCAATAATGTCAGCATTCGGCGTAGCTTCCACGGTCCCCACGAAGAAGTCGTTTACCGTATCGTGACCATTACCACCGTTGGCCGAAGCCGCATCCAGCGCACGGTACATCAGCGTATCCTGACCACCGTGAATCAGATTGAAGGTGTCATTGCCACCACGACCATCGAAGTAGTTGTTAGCCGCGTTACCGGTGAAGGTATCGTTGCCACTTCCTCCTGCCAAGCCCTCGATATTCACAAACTGGGCATTGCCAAAGCCCGTGCTCTGCATACCGGTCTTACTCAGATCGATGGTTAATGGCGCACTGCCTGCCAGTTTGTAGTCAACAACATCGAGGCCACCGGTATCGCTCCAGGATTTCACACCAGAGACGGTTTCAGTACCGCCACCGCCGTTATACAAATCGTTGCCCAAGGTGGCAAAGAACGTATCGTTATAGCCGGTGCCGACAATCCCTGTTGCGTTGGTGCCACCGTTGGTGCTGGCGTTGGCCACGTTGGTCTCAGACTCGGTGGTCAGCACATATGCCTGGTTTGCCTCTGCCGCTTTCAACCCAGCCCAAGCCTTGTTGACAATCTCAACCGTGTTATTGCCCACGCTCGCTACGCCACCCACATCCGCGAAGGCGCCATTGCTGGAACGCAGAATCACGGCGCTGTAGGTCTTGCTGGCATCCAAACCATAGAAGTCCACAATGGCGGAACTGTCGTTGGTCTGGTTACCCGATTGCGCGTTGATCACTTGGGTAGAAACGACCTGCCCGGTTGCCTCATCAATCAGTTGTACCGTGTTGCCGTACAGCGAGTTGATACCGCCTTCATCCAGAATACGCAGATGGATTGAGGTGCCATATGCCACATTGTTTTTATTTTCAATGTAGGTCGTGACGCCATTACTGGTAAAGGCTAACAGATCGCGGTCGCCGTCCCAGTCAATGTCAATCGCAATCGCACCGGTCACCTGACTGCCCGTGTTGGTACCACCAATCGTCGTTTTACCGATCTGCGTGAGCAGGTTGGTGGTGGTAAAGCTCGTCGTCCCACCAGATGAAGTATTGGTATACAGGTTAATCGGCCCAGTGGCAGCGGCAGCATTAATACCACCAGAGCCAGCTGACATCCCAGGAAGCTCGATAACATCCATCTTGCCATCGTGGTTCCAGTCCAATGCGATTGACGCACCACCCGCCAGATTGTCGGTAAAGGTATACATACCGGCTGCCGTTGGGTTGCCAATGCCATCATTGTTCGGATCGCTGAAGATCAGCTTGCCATTACCATCGTTGAAGTAAATACGGCTGGCATATTCCCCAGCGTTGTTACCTGCACCGCTGGCGCTGGTGGTGCTTTCACTCCCTCGGCCCAGGAACAGATCCATGTAGCCATCGCCGTTGAAATCAGCCCAGGTCATGGCAACACCGTTACCGATGTTCGGGTCATCATCCGTACCGCGTTGGAACACGTTCTCGACGATCTGCGATACCTTCCAATCACCGTTATTGGTACCGTTTACCACGACCAGGCGAGCCTGGTTGCTACTGATCGCCGCACTGTTGTTGGTCGCTCCGTCAGCATTAACGCGCGAACCATCAGCAACGATGTTTTGACTGTGCATCACAAAGTCAACGATACCATCGTTGTTGAGGTCGACACCGGAAAGTTCCATATCCGGCTGCGACTGATCCAGGCCGATAGGACGGTGGTTGGCATCGGTCGCATAATCTGTTGCGAAGGTGCCATCTTTGTCCATACCTACCACGGTGCCGTCATGGTTCAATACGATTTGAGAACCATAGCCGCCACGGATGCCACTGTCGTTTGGTGTCTGGTCGCCGAGGATCATGTCGACATAGCCATCACCGTCTTTATCGATAGCGATGATACCGCCGTACCAGCTCCAGGTGTTCGCACTGCCCGCAGTATTCGCATCGCCAGCAAACTCGCCGGTTTGCGGTGAGTTGGTAAACGCCCCCACCTGATACGCTTTGTACGTTGAGCCGTTGTAGTAGAACATCTGTTGGCCATCATCGTATTGACTGTCAACCGCAAACAGATCCATCAGACCGTCACGGTTATAGTCGATAAATGTGGCGTTCTGCACATAGCTGGTACCGCTATAACCCGCACCAGAGTTACTCACCAGCTTCGTCGCCGAGAAATCACCCAGCGTTGAAGACGAGGTCCCCGTCGCATCGAGCATGGTCTGGTTGGTGTGGATACGCCATACACCATCTTCACCAATCGTCACGGCCGTGGCTTTCTGGTTAGCATCACCACCGCCCGCGCCAACCGTCACGACTGGCGTTGGAGCGATCACCAGTTCATTAACGCTGTCGTCAGTGGTGATCTGCTTGCCATCGGCAGAGTAAAGTACCGCTTGCACATCATAGGTTCCCACTTGCAACGCATCGGCATCTGGAATCTGTACATACCAGGTGTTATTGCGCGGATCGACCACCACCTTCCCATCTTGCGAACTGTAGGTCTTACCGTTGATCGTCACCTCAACGTATTCACCAGGCTGAATATCGAAGCCGGTGTAACCGGAAACGATCGGCGTGGTATCCAACGTATTCTGTGCGTTGACCACCACAGCCAGGTCAATAGTCATGGTGAAGTTATTGGAAACGGTGCCTTCGTTACCCGCCTGATCGGCTACTACCGCACGGAAGTTGTAGGTAGTGTCATCATTAAGTGGTGGTAAGACGAAGGTCCATGACCCGTTACTGGCTACCGTTGCTATCCCCAGGAATTGGTTAGAGGCAGCATCATAGATACGAACCTCATCACCAGCATCCAGCGGATTGCCATTCACATGGCCATTCAGCGTTGGATTACGATCGTCAGTACTGGTGCCGGAACCAAAGTCACCGGTAACCAGGCCTACATCATCGCTATAACTGTCAATGACGACGGTCTGAGTTGGCGCATCCAGATCGATGGTCAGCGTAAAGTCTGGAGAAATCGCCGTTTCGTTACCAGCCACATCTACCGCCGTCGCGGTGTAGGTGTAGGTATGGGTGTTCACCAGTTCGGTAAGCGCCAGCGTCCAGGATCTGTTCACCAGATCGATCACCGCTGCCCCCACCAACTGCCCATCCTGGTAGATACGAATCGTATCAGTCGCCAACAGATCGCCGCTCCAGGTCCCTTTCAGGACAGGTGAGGTATCGTCTGTCGAGCCACCGCTGCCCAGGATCAGTCCTTGGTTGGTCCCGACATCGTCATAGTACCCCTCAATAGCCAACGTCACCTCTGGTGCCTTGGTATCGATGGTCAGGTTAACGTTAGCCGACGGTGCGCTCTCATTGCCGACCAAATCGGTCACGGTTGTCGTGAAGTTATGGGCTCCGTCCAACATATTGTCGGCCGGCGTCCAGCTCCATTTACCCGTGGTCGAATCAGCGATTGCCTCACCAACTTTCACCCCATCGTCATAAATAGTGACTTTACTCCCCGCCTCAGCGGTACCACTAAAGGTCGGTTTGGCATCATCAGTCACATCGCCGTTATGCAGAGGCCCTTGGATTTCACCTACATCATCCGTGATCACCAGATCGGTTACCGCACCCGGCGCAGCCGTATCAATAGTGATACTCCAGCTATTACTTGCCTCACTGGTTTGGCCCGCGCTGTTGGTCGCCTTAACGGTAAAGTTATAGTCGCCATCATCCAGTTTGCCGGTAGGCGTGAAGCTCCAGTCACCATTCGCCCCGGCCGTGGTGGTTCCTACCACCGTGCTGCCGTTATAAATAGTGATAATATTGCCTTCCGCTACCGAAGACGTTCCGCTCAAGGTTGGCGTGCTGTCTTTGGTCAGCGCACCTTCCGCCAGATTGGCATGGTTAGCCCCGGTATCATCCACAATGCCGGTAATGCTCGGTACCCCTGGCGTCAACGAAACATTGACACTGTAGCTGGAGTCCGGCTTGGCAATGTTACCTACGCTGTCGGTTTCCGTTACGGTCAGTTTGTTCAACCCGTCGTACAGAGAGCCGGTAGGCGCCAGTGTCCAGGTGCCATCAGCGCCAACGGTGGTTGTCCCCAGAATAATCGTGTTACCAGTGCTATCCGTAGTGGAAACGGTGATGATATCGCCCACTTCCGCACCGGTACCTTTGATAACAGGTTTGCGATCGTCCAGCACACCATTTTGTTCCACAGAACCCGTGATGCTGCCCACGTTGTCGACCACATCAGTAATCGCAATCTTGCTCACATCCGGTGCCGTAAAGTCCAGCGTCAGCACGAAGGTGTTCGATGGATCACTGACGTTGCCCGCCGCATCCTTCGCCGTCACCGTGAAGCGGTGTTCCCCTTCCGGCAGTTTGGTTGTCGGCGTGAACGACCACTGGCCACTGGCATCGGTTTTCGCCGACCCCAGCACCCCGTTCTGATCGGAGATCGTCACAATGCTGTTGGCTTCCGCACGGCCTGACAGGGTTGGCGTCGGATCGTCCGTCGCGCTGCCGCTCGCCATGTTCTGTGGCTGTACGCTGCCCACATCATCGGCCGCCGAGTCGATGGTCGGTGCGGTAGGTTTCACAGAGTCAACCGTGAAGCTCCAGCTGCCGCTGCTGCTCGGGTTGCCTGCCGGATCGATCGCCGTGGCGCTCAGGCTGTGCGCGCCCTGGCCCAGATCGGTGGTTGGCGTGAAGCTCCAGCTGCCATCGGCTTTCGCCGTGGTGCTGCCCAACACGTTGTCCCCGTCTTTCACCGTCACGATACTGCCGGCTTTCGCCGTGCCGTTCAGCGTTGGACGGGTATCGTCCGTCACGCCGTTCTGCACGATAGTGCCGGTGATCGTGCCCACATCGTCCACCAGACTGGTCAGTGCCACCTGGCCCGGAACCACATCGACCGTCACGGTCAGGTGTTCGCCTTCGGCGCTGGTGTTGCCGGCCGGATCGGTCACCGTGGTGGTGAAGTCGTGTGCGCCGTTCTCCAGCGCGGTGCCCGGCGTGAACGCCCAGTTACCGTTGCTGTCCGCCACCACGCTGCCAATGGCCTTGCCGTTGTCGAGGATGGTCACGGTGCTGCCGCCTTCCGCCTTGCCGCTGAAGGTTGGCGTATTGTCGTCGGTGGTTGCTCCGGACGTCAGCGCCCCCTGCTCGGCACCGACATCGTCAGTCACGGTCAGGCCGGTCACCGGCGCCGGCGGTGCGGTATCGATCTGAATGTTATAGATCCCGGTCTGCTCGCTGGTCTGGCCGATGCTGTCGGTGACCGACGCGGTCAGGTTGTGGTTACCGTCTTTCAACGCAGTTTCTGGCGTAAAGGTCCACGCACCATTGCTGTTCGCCACGGTGGAGCCAATCGCCACGCCGTTGTCGAACACCGTCACCGTGCCGCCCGCCAACGCCGTCCCGTTCAGGGTCGGGGTGTTGTCGTTGGTGACATCCCCTTTCTGCAACGCCCCGGTGTGCGGTTCAGCGTTGTCTTCCACGCTGGTGATCACCGGTGGATTCGGCCCTACCGTCACCACGGTAATGGCGTATTCCGGCGATGGTACGGTGGTGTTACCCACGCTGTCGGTCTCTTTGGCGGTCAACGTCACCAGGCCGTCTGCCAGTGGCAGAGCGGGCTTCAGTGACCAGGTGCCGTCTGCCTGCACGGTCGCCGTACCGATAACGGTGGTGCCGTTGTACACCGTGATGGTGTTACCGGCTTCCGCCCCGGTACCGCTGATGGTTGGCCGGTTGTCATCGGTGGTGCCACCGGCAACCACGTTGCCCTTCTGCCCGCCCACCTGATCGTCGACCCCGGTGATCGCCACCAGGCTCGCATCCGGCGCGCTGAAGTCCAGCGTCAGCACGAAGGTGTTGGACTTGTCGCTGACGTTACCTGCCGCATCCGTGGCCGTCACCGTGAAGCGGTGATCGCCCTCGGATAGCTTGCTGCTTGGGGTAAACGTCCAGTCACCACTGGCATCGGTTTTCGCCGACCCCAGCACCCCGTTCTGATCGGAGATCGTCACGATGCTGTTGGCTTCCGCACGGCCTGACAGGGTTGGCGTCGGATCGTCCGTCGCGCTGCCGCTCGCCATGTTCTGCGGCTGTACGCTGCCCACATCGTCGGCCGCCGAGTCGATGGTCGGTGCGGTAGGTTTCACCGTATCAACCGTGAAGCTCCAGCTGCCGCTGCTGCTCGGGTTGCCCGCCGGATCGACCGCCGTGGCGCTCAGGCTGTGCGCGCCCTGGCCCAGATCGGTGGTTGGCGTGAAGCTCCAGCTGCCATCGGCTTTCGCCGTGGTGCTGCCCAGCACGTTGTCTCCGTCTTTCACCGTCACGATACTGCCGGCTTTCGCCGTGCCGTTCAGCGTTGGACGGGTATCGTCCGTCACGCCGTTCTGCACGATAGTGCCGGTGATCGTGCCCACATCGTCCACCAGACTGGTCAGTGCCACCTGGCCCGGAACCACATCGACCGTCACGGTCAGGTGTTCGCCTTCGGCGCTGGTGTTGCCGGCCGGATCGGTCACCGTGGTGGTGAAGTCGTGTGCGCCGTTCTCCAGCGCGGTGCCCGGCGTGAACGTCCAGTTACCGTTGCTGTCCGCCACCACGCTGCCAATGGCCTTGCCGTTGTCGAGGATGGTCACGGTGCTGCCGCCTTCCGCCTTGCCGCTAAAGGTTGGCGTATTGTCGTCGGTGGTTGCACCGGACGTCAGCGCCCCCTGCTCGGCGCCGACATCGTCAGTCACGGTCAGGCCGGTCACCGGCGCCGGCGGTGCGGTATCGATCACGATACCAAAGCCGCCGGTAGTCGGGCTGGTCTGGCCGATGCTGTCGGTGACCGACGCGGTCAGGTTATGGTTACCGTCACCCAGAGCCGGGCTCGGGGTAAAGGTCCACGCACCATTGCTGTTCGCCACGGTGGAGCCAATCGCCACGCCGTTGTCGAACACCGTCACCGTGCCGCCCGCCAACGCCGTCCCGTTCAGGGTCGGGGTGTTGTCGTTGGTGACATCCCCTTTCTGCAACGCCCCGGTGTGCGGTTCAGCGTTGTCTTCCACGCTGGTGATCACCGGTGGATTCGGCCCTACAGTCACCACGGTAATGGCGTATTCCGGCGATGGTACGGTGGTGTTACCCACGCTGTCGGTCTCTTTGGCGGTCAGTGTCACCAGGCCGTCTGCCAGTGGCAGAGCGGGCTTCAGTGACCAGGTGCCGTCTGCCTGCACGGTCGCCGTACCGATAACGGTGGTGCCGTTGTACACCGTGATGGTGTTACCGGCTTCCGCCCCGGTACCGCTGATGGTTGGCCGGTTGTCATCGGTGGTGCCACCGGCAACCACGTTGCCCTTCTGCCCGCCCACCTGATCGTCGACCCCGGTGATCGCCACCAGGCTCGCATCCGGTGCGCTGAAGTCCAGCGTCAGCACGAAGGTGTTGGACTTGTCGCTGACGTTACCCGCCGCATCCGTGGCCGTCACCGTGAAGCGGTGATCGCCCTCGGATAGCTTGCTGCTTGGGGTAAACGTCCAGTCACCATGGGCATCGGTTTTCGCCGACCCCAGCACCCCGTTCTGATCGGAGATCGTCACGATGCTGTTGGCTTCCGCACGGCCTGACAGGGTCGGCGTCGGATCGTCCGTCGCGCTGCCGCTCGCCATGTTCTGCGGCTGTACGCTGCCCACATCGTCGGCCGCCGAGTCGATGGTCGGTGCGGTAGGTTTCACCGTATCAACCGTGAAGCTCCAACTGCCGCTGCTGCTCGGGTTGCCCGCCGGATCGACCGCCGTGGCGCTCAGGCTGTGCGCGCCCTGGCCCAGATCGGTGGTTGGCGTGAAGCTCCAGCTGCCATCGGCTTTCGCCGTGGTGCTGCCCAGCACGTTGTCTCCGTCTTTCACCGTCACGATACTGCCGGCTTTCGCCGTGCCGTTCAGCGTTGGACGGGTATCGTCCGTCACGCCGTTCTGCACGATAGTGCCGGTGATCGTGCCCACATCGTCCACCAGAGTGGTCAGTGCCACCTGGCCCGGAACCACATCGACCGTCACGGTCAGGTGTTCGCCTTCGGCGCTGGTGTTGCCGGCCGGATCGGTCACCGTGGTGGTGAAGTCGTGTGCGCCGTTCTCCAGCGCGGTGCCCGGCGTGAACGTCCAGTTACCGTTGCTGTCCGCCACCACGCTGCCAATGGCCTTGCCGTTGTCGAGGATGGTCACGGTGCTGCCGCCTTCCGCCTTGCCGCTGAAGGTTGGCGTATTGTCGTCGGTGGTTGCACCGGACGTCAGCGCCCCCTGCTCGGCACCGACATCGTCAGTCACGGTCAGGCCGGTCACCGGCGCCGGCGGAGCGGTATCGATCACAATACCAAAGCCGCCGGTGGTCGGGCTGGTCTGGCCGATGCTGTCGGTGACCGACGCGGTCAGGTTGTGGTTACCGTCACCCAGAGCCGGGCTCGGGGTAAAGGTCCATGCACCATTGCTGTTCGCCACGGTGGAGCCAATCGCCACGCCGTTGTCGAACACCGTCACCGTGCCCCCCGCCAACGCCGTTCCGTTCAGGGTCGGGGTGTTGTCGTTGGTGACATCCCCTTTCTGCAACGCCCCGGTGTGCGGTTCAGCGTTGTCTTCCACGCTGGTGATCACCGGTGGATTCGGTGCCACGGTGACCACGGTAATGGCGTATTCCGGCGATGGTACGGTGGTGTTACCCACGCTGTCGGTCTCTTTGGCAGTCAGCGTCACCAGGCCGTCTGCCAGTGGCAGGGTCGGTTTCAGTGACCAGGTGCCGTCGGCCTGCACGGTCGCCGTACCGATAACGGTGGTGCCGTTGTACACCGTGATGGTGTTACCGGCTTCCGCCCCGGTACCGCTGATGGTTGGCCGGTTGTCGTCGGTGGTGCCACCGGCAACCACGTTGCCCTTCTGCCCGCCCACCTGATCGTCCACCCCGGTGATCGCCACCAGGCTCGCATCCGGCGCGCTGAAGTCCAGCGTCAGCACAAAGGTGTTGGACTTGTCGCTGACGTTACCCGCCGCATCCGTGGCCGTCACCGTGAAGCGGTGATCGCCCTCGGATAGCTTGTTGCTTGGGGTAAACGTCCAGTCACCATGGGCATCGGTTTTCGCCGAACCCAGCACCCCGTTCTGATCGGAGATCGTCACGATGCTGTTGGCTTCCGCACGGCCTGACAGGGTTGGCGTCGGATCGTCCGTCGCGCTGCCGCTCGCCATGTTCTGTGGCTGTACGCTGCCCACATCATCGGCCGCCGAGTCGATGGTCGGTGCGGTAGGTTTCACCGTATCAACCGTGAAGCTCCAGCTGCCGCTGCTGCTCGGGTTGCCCGCCGGATCGATCGCCGTGGCGCTCAGGCTGTGCGCGCCCTGGCCCAGATCGGTGGTTGGCGTGAAGCGCCAGCTGCCATCGGCTTTCGCCGTGGTGCTGCCCAGCACGTTGTCTCCGTCTTTCACCGTCACGATACTGCCGGCTTTCGCCGTGCCGTTCAGCGTTGGACGGGTATCGTCCGTCACGCCGTTCTGCACGATAGTGCCGGTGATCGTGCCCACATCGTCCACCAGAGTGGTCAGTGCCACCTGGCCCGGAACCACATCGACCGTCACGGTCAGGTGTTCGCCTTCGGCGCTGGTGTTTCCGGCCGGATCGGTCACCGTGGTGGTGAAGTCGTGTGCGCCGTTCTCCAGCGCGGTGCCCGGCGTGAACGCCCAGTTACCGTTGCTGTCCGCCACCACGCTGCCAATGGCCTTGCCGTTGTCGAGGATGGTCACGGTGCTGCCGCCTTCCGCCTTGCCGCTGAAGGTTGGCGTATTGTCGTCGGTGGTTGCACCGGACGTCAGCGCCCCCTGCTCGGCACCGACATCGTCAGTCACGGTCAGGCCGGTCACCGGCGCCGGCGGAGCGGTATCGATCACGATACCAAAGCCGCCGGTGGTCGGGCTGGTCTGGCCGATGCTGTCGGTGACCGACGCGGTCAGGCTGTGATTACCGTCTTTCAACGCAGTTTCTGGCGTAAAGGTCCACGCACCATTGTGGTCGGCTACAACAGAACCAATTGCCGTGCCGTTGTCGAACACCGTCACCGTTCCGCCCGGCAAGGCAGAGCCTTTCAAGGTTGGGGTGTTGTCGTTGGTAACATCCCCTTTCTGCAACGCCCCGGTGTGCGGTTCAGCGTTGTCTTCCACGCTGGTGATCACCGGTGGATTTGGTGCCACGGTGACCACGGTAATGGCGTATTCCGGCGATGGTACGGTGGTGTTACCCACGTTGTCGGTCTCTTTGGCAGTCAGCGTCACCAGGCCGTCTGCCAGTGGCAGGGTCGGTTTCAGTGACCAGGTGCCGTCGGCCTGCACGGTCGCCGTACCGATAACGGTGGTGCCGTTGTACACCGTGATGGTGTTACCGGCTTCCGCCCCGGTGCCGCTGATGGTTGGCCGGTTGTCGTCGGTCATCCCTCCTGCGCTGACCGAACCAGTAACCAAGCCAACCTGATCGTTCACATCGGTGATCGCCACTTTGCTCGCATCCGGTGCTGAGTAATCGGTAGTCAACTCAAAAGCGTCGGACGGAGCACTGGTGTTACCCGCCTTGTCGGTGGCCGTGGTGGTCAGCGAGTGCTCACCTTCGGTCAGCGGCGTGGTCGGGGTAAACGTCCAGGCGCCGTTGTTGTCGGTCATCACCGAGCCGATCAGTTCGCCGTTATCGTACACCTTGATGGTGCTGCCCGGCTCCGCGCTGCCCTTGAAGGTCGGGTTGGCGTCGTCGGTCACGCTGCCGCTGGCCAGTTCGCCACGCACGTCACCCACGTCATCGATCGCACTGCCGATGCTCGGCTTGTTCGGTGCCACGCTGTCCACGGTAAAGTCCACCGATGGGCTGGTCACGCGGTTGCCCGCCGCGTCTTCCGCCGTCACGGTAAGGTGGTGCTCGCCTTCGCCCAGATCGGTCTCCGGCGTGAAGCGCCAGCTGCCGTCCGGCTGCACGGTGGTGGTACCCAGCACGGTATCCCCGTCCTGCACCGTCACCACGCTGCCCGGTTTGCCGCTGCCGGTAAGCTCCGGACGCGTATCGTCCGTCACGCCCCCTGGGGTGATATTGCCGGTGATCGGCCCCACGTCATCCTTCACCGCCCCCACGCTCACCGTCACTTCGGTGTCATCCACCACGATGCTGATACCCGGGCTCGGTTCGCTGGTGTTGCCGGCCGGATCGGTCACCGTGGTGCTCAGGGTGTGCTCGCCGTTATCCAGCGGCTCTTCGGGCGTGAACGTCCAGTGGCCGTTGTCATCCACGGTGGCCGTGCCGATCTCCTTGCCGTTGTCGATCACGTTCACCGTGCTGCCCGGTTCGCCCTTGCCACTCAGGGTTGGCGAACGGTCGTCGGTGGTCTCGCCCGGGGCCACCGGCCCGGTCTTGTCACCCACGTTGTCGGTGATCACGATGTCGGTGGCCGCCTCCGGCACGGTGGTGTCGATCACCAGGCCGAAGCCGCCGCTTGGCGCGCTGACATTCCCGGCCGCATCGGTGGCGGTGATGTACAGGTTGTGGCTGCCGTCTGCCAGCGCCGCCTCTGGCGTCAACGTCCATTTGCCATTGGCATCTGCCACTACGCTACCGATAACCGTGGTGTTGTCATACACCAATACTGTGCTGCCCGCTTCCGCGGTCCCGTTCAGGGTCGGGGTGCTGTCGTTGGTCGCTTCGCCTTTCTGCAATGGACCGGTGTGCGGTTCAACGTTGTCCACCACGCTGGTGATCGCCGGCAAAGCAGGCACCGTGATGTCGACGGTGAGGTCATAAGACGGGGTGCTTGGCGCGGTCTTGTTACCCGCCGCGTCCACCGCCACAAGGGTCAGCTGGTTGCTGCCTTCCAGCAGTGGCGTGGTGGGCGTCAGTGACCAGGTACCGTCCGCCTGCACGGTCGCACTGCCAATCACATGGTTGCCCGCGCTGTCTTTGGTGTACACCAGGATGGTGTCACCCGCGGAGCCGATCCCGCTGATGCGCGGCAGGCTGTCGTCGGTGATCCCCCCGGAAGCGACGTTGCCCTGCACGCTGCCCACGTTGTCTTCCACCCCGGTGATGGCCAGGAACTCAGGGCCGGTCGGTGACGGGGTATAGTCGGTGGTCAGTTCGAACGCGTCGGATGGGGCGCTGGTGTTGCCCGCCTTGTCGGTGGCCGTGGTGGTCAGCGAGTGCTCACCTTCGGTCAGCGGCGTGGTCGGGGTAAACGTCCAGGCGCCGTTGTTGTCCGTCATCACCGAGCCGATCAGTTCACCGTTGTCGTACACCTTGATGGTGCTGCCCGGCTCCGCGCTGCCCTTGAAGGTCGGGTTGGCGTCGTCGGTCACGCTGCCGCTGGCCAGTTCGCCACGCACGTCACCCACGTCATCGATCGCACTGCCGATGCTCGGCTTGTTCGGTGCCACGCTGTCCACGGTAAAGTCCACCGATGGGCTGGTCACGCGGTTGCCCGCCGCGTCTTCCGCCGTCACGGTAAGGTGGTGCTCGCCTTCGCCCAGATCGGTTTCCGGCGTGAAGCGCCAGCTGCCGTCCGGCTGCACGGTGGTGGTGCCCAGCACGGTATCCCCGTCCTGCACCGTCACCACGCTGCCCGGTTTGCCGCTGCCGGTAAGCTCCGGACGCGTATCGTCCGTCACGCCCCCTGGGGTGATATTGCCGGTGATCGGCCCCACGTCATCCTTCACCGCCCCCACGCTCACCGTCACTTCGGTGTCATCCACCACGATGCTGATACCCGGGCTCGGTTCGCTGGTGTTGCCGGCCGGATCGGTCACCGTGGTGGTCAGGGTGTGCTCGCCGTTGTCCAGCGGCTCTTCGGGCGTGAACGTCCAGTTACCGTTGTCATCCACGGTGGCCGTGCCGATCTCCCTGCCGTTGTCGATCACGTTCACCGTGCTGCCCGGTTCACCCTTGCCACTCAGGGTTGGCGAACGGTCGTCGGTGGTCTCGCCCGGGGCCACCGGCCCGGTCTTGTCACCCACGTTGTCGGTGATCACGATGTCGGTGGCCGCCTCCGGCACGGTGGTGTCGATCACCAGACCGAAGCCGCCGCTTGGCGCGCTGACATTCCCGGCCGCATCGGTGGCGGTGATGTACAGGTTGTGGCTGCCGTCTGCCAGCGCCGTTTCTGGCGTCAACGTCCATTTGCCATTGGCATCTGCCGTGGTTGAACCCACGATCTGGCCGTTGTCATAGACAGTGACGGTGCTGCCCGCTTCCGCGGTCCCGTTCAGGGTCGGGGTGCTGTCGTTGGTGACATCCCCTTTCTGCAATGGACCGGTGTGCGGCTCGACGTTGTCCACCACGCTGGTGATCGCTGGCAAACCAGGCACCGTGATGTCAACGGTGAGGTCATAAGACGGGGTGCTTGGCACGGTCTTGTTACCCGCCGCGTCCACCGCCACGAGGGTCAGTTGGTTGCTGCCTTCCAGCAGTGGCGTGGTGGGCGTCAGTGACCAGGTACCGTCCGCCTGCACGGTCGCACTGCCAATCACATGGTTGCCAGAGGCATCTGCGGTGTAGACAAACACGGTATCACCGGCCGTACCGATCCCGCTGATGCGCGGCAGGCTGTCGTCGGTGATCCCCCCGGAAGCGACGTTGCCCTGCACGCTGCCCACGTTGTCTTCCACCCCGGTGATGGCCAGGAACTCAGGGCCGGTCGGTGACGGGGTATAGTCGGTGGTCAGTTCGAACGCGTCGGACGGAGCACTGGTGTTGCCCGCCTTGTCGGTGGCCGTGGTGGTCAGCGAGTGCTCACCTTCAGCCAGCGGCGTGGTCGGGGTAAACGTCCAGGCGCCGTTGTTGTCGGTCATCACCGAGCCGATCAGTTCGCCGTTGTCGTACACCTTGATGGCGCTGCCCGGCTCCGCACTGCCCTTGAAGGTCGGGTTGGCGTCGTCGGTCACGCTGCCGCTGGCCAGTTCGCCACGCACGTCACCCACGTCATCGATCGCACTGCCGATGCTCGGCTTGTTCGGTGCCACGCTGTCCACGGTAAAGTCCACCGATGGGCTGGTCACGCGGTTGCCCGCCGCGTCTTCCGCCGTCACGGTAAGGTGGTGCTCGCCTTCGCCCAGATCGGTTTCCGGCGTGAAGCGCCAGCTGCCGTCCGGCTGCACGGTGGTGGTGCCCAGCACGGTATCCCCGTCCTGCACCGTCACCACGCTGCCCGGTTTGCCGCTGCCGGTAAGCTCCGGACGCGTATCGTCCGTCACGCCCCCTGGGGTGATATTGCCGGTGATCGGCCCCACGTCATCCTTCACCGCCCCCACGCTCACCGTCACTTCGGTGTCATCCACCACGATGCTGATACCCGGGCTCGGTTCGCTGGTGTTGCCGGCCGGATCGGTCACCGTGGTGGTCAGGGTGTGCTCGCCGTTGTCCAGCGGCTCTTCGGGCGTGAACGTCCAGTTACCGTTGTCATCCACGGTGGCCGTGCCGATCTCCCTGCCGTTGTCGATCACGTTCACCGTGCTGCCCGGTTCACCCTTGCCACTCAGGGTTGGCGAACGGTCGTCGGTGGTCTCGCCCGGGGCCACCGGCCCGGTCTTGTCACCCACGTTGTCGGTGATCACGATGTCGGTGGCCGCCTCCGGCACGGTGGTGTCGATCACCAGACCGAAGCCGCCGCTTGGCGCGCTGACATTCCCGGCCGCATCGGTGGCGGTGATGTACAGGTTGTGGCTGCCGTCTGCCAGCGCCGTTTCTGGCGTCAACGTCCATTTGCCATTGGCATCTGCCGTGGTTGAACCCACGATCTGGCCGTTGTCATAGACAGTGACGGTGCTGCCCGCTTCCGCGGTCCCGTTCAGGGTCGGGGTGCTGTCGTTGGTGACATCCCCTTTCTGCAATGGACCGGTGTGCGGCTCGACGTTGTCCACCACGCTGGTGATCGCTGGCAAACCAGGCACCGTGATGTCAACGGTGAGGTCATAAGACGGGGTGCTTGGCACGGTCTTGTTACCCGCCGCGTCCACCGCCACGAGGGTCAGTTGGTTGCTGCCTTCCAGCAGTGGCGTGGTGGGCGTCAGTGACCAGGTACCGTCCGCCTGCACGGTCGCACTGCCAATCACATGGTTGCCAGAGGCATCTGCGGTGTAGACAAACACGGTATCACCGGCCGTACCGATCCCGCTGATGCGCGGCAGGCTGTCGTCGGTGATCCCCCCGGAAGCGACGTTGCCCTGCACGCTGCCCACGTTGTCTTCCACCCCGGTGATGGCCAGGAACTCAGGGCCGGTCGGTGACGGGGTATAGTCGGTGGTCAGTTCGAACGCGTCGGACGGAGCACTGGTGTTGCCCGCCTTGTCGGTGGCCGTGGTGGTCAGCGAGTGCTCACCTTCAGCCAGCGGCGTGGTCGGGGTAAACGTCCAGGCGCCGTTGTTGTCGGTCATCACCGAGCCGATCAGTTCGCCGTTGTCGTACACCTTGATGGCGCTGCCCGGCTCCGCACTGCCCTTGAAGGTCGGGTTGGCGTCGTCGGTCACGCTGCCGCTGGCCAGTTCGCCACGCACGTCACCCACGTCATCGATCGCACTGCCGATACTCGGCTTGTTCGGTGCCACGCTGTCCACGGTAAAGTCCACCGATGGGCTGGTCACGCGGTTGCCCGCCGCGTCTTCCGCCGTCACGGTAATGTGGTGCTCGCCTTCGCCCAGATCGGTCTCCGGCGTGAAGCGCCAGCTGCCGTCCGGCTGCACGGTGGTGGTACCCAGCACGGTATCCCCGTCCTGCACTGTCACCACGCTGCCCGGTTTGCCGCTGCCGGTAAGCTCCGGACGCGTATCGTCCGTCACGCCCCCTGGGGTGATATTGCCGGTGATCGGCCCCACGTCATCCTTCACCGCCCCCACGCTCACCGTCACTTCGGTGTCATCCACCACGATGCTGATACCCGGGCTCGGTTCGCTGGTGTTGCCGGCCGGATCGGTCACCGTGGTGGTCAGGGTGTGCTCGCCGTTGTCCAGCGGCTCTTCGGGCGTGAACGTCCAGTGGCCGTTGTCATCCACGGTGGCCGTGCCGATCTCCCTGCCGTTGTCGATCACGTTCACCGTGCTGCCCGGTTCGCCCTTGCCACTCAGGGTTGGCGAACGGTCGTCGGTGGTCTCGCCCGGGGCCACCGGCCCGGTCTTGTCACCCACGTTGTCGGTGATCACGATGTCGGTGGCCGCCTCTGGCACGGTGGTGTCGATCACCAGACCGAAGCCGCCGCTTGGCGCGCTGACATTCCCGGCTGCATCAGTGGCGGTGATGTACAGGTTGTGGCTGCCGTCTGCCAGCGCCGTTTCTGGCGTAAAGCTCCAGCGGCCCTTGTCATCAGAGGTGGTCGAGCCAATTGCCACACCGTTATCATAAATGGTGACAATACTCTCCGCTGCGGCGGTCCCGTTCAGGGTCGGGGTGCTGTCGTTGGTCGCTTCGCCTTTCTGCAATGGACCAGTGTGCGGTTCAACGTTATCAACCACGGTAATAATCGCCGGGTCGCCAGTCGCAATCGGAATGAAAATAGTGATGTCGTAGCTTGGTGATGACAGATCGGTTCTGTTGCCTGCCGCATCCTGCGCGATGATCGCTAACTGGTTGTTACCTTCCAGCAACGGTAGCTCAGGCGTCATGCTCCAGGTACCGTCGGCCTGCACGGTGGCGCTGCCAATAAGATGATTACCAGAGGTATCTGTGGTGTAGACAAACACAGTGTCGCCAGCGGTGCCGATACCGCTGATCAGCGGTTTGCTGTCATCGGTGATTTCGCCGCTGGCCACGTTGCCCTGCTTATCGCCAATATTATCTTCCACAGCCGTGATAGCGAGATATTCGGATCCGGTCAACGGAGGCGTAGTATCAACGGTAAAATCCAGCGATTCGGAAGGTTTACTCTCATTACCGGCTGGATCGGTTTCCGTCACGGTAATGCTGTGTTCGCTTTCACTTAACGCTTCATCTGGTGTAAAGCTCCACTTACCGTCTTCGCCCACCACTACGGAACCGATTTTTTCTCCATTATCATAGATGGTCACGGTGTTGCCAGGTTCGCCGACACCCGTCAGTTCCGGTTTGGTTTCATCCGTTGAACTGCCACCGGTGATGATCCCGGTGATTGGGCCGGTTTTATCATACGCATTTGCCACACCAGGCTGATCTGGTGCAGTCGTATCGACAATGATTTCGATAGGCGCCGAAGGCTCACTCTTATTCCCAGCTTGGTCTTCTTCGACAATCACCAACTCATGCTTGCCTTCTTCGAGCGGCGTTTCTGGCTTAAACGTCCAGTTACCGTTCTCATCAACGGTGGTACTGCCGATCTCTTTGCCATTATCTTCGATGATAATGACGTTGCCTGGCTCACCTTTACCACTCAGTTCAGGTTGGGTTTCATCCGTGCTGTCGCCCGGGTGTAATGGCCCAGTAAGGCTGCCGGTATTATCCAGAATCTCACTGATATCTGGTTGAGAAGGTGCCGTTGTATCGACCGTAAAGCCCCAAGCATCAGAAACCCCGCTCTGGTTGCCCGCAGCATCAGTCTGAGAAACCGTAATATTGTGCGGGCCATCAGCAAGGGGATTTTCCGGTTGGAATGACCAACGCCCCGCCGAATTGACTTCCGCCTTGCCAATTTCAACGCCGTTATCATAGATCGTGACGGTGCTGCCCGCTTCACCGGTCCCGCTAAGCTCAGGGCGCGTATCGTCGGTAGCGCTGCCCGGCTTGATTTCACCCACGCTATCACCCACTTTATCCATGATGTGCTGGATAGCAGGCAAGTCTGGCGGTACGGTATCCACGCCAAAGTTCAACGCGTCTGAAGGTGCGCTGACATTGCCAGACGGATCGGTTTCAGTGATCACCAACTGGTGCTGGCCTTCACTCAGAGGCGTTTCCGGGGTGAACGTCCAATTACCCTTGCCGTCGACAACCGTAGAGCCAATAGCCAGGCCTTTGTCATAAACGGTGATGGTGTTGCCTGGCTCGCCAGTACCGCTCAGGAGCGGTTTGGTTTCATCGGTAACGCTGCCATCTTTAATTGGGCCGGTAATTGCCCCGGTATTGTCCAGAGCTTGGCCAATTGAAGGTTTTGCCGGTGGTGTAGTGTCGCCATTGTTGCCGTCATTCTTGTTATGATTGGCAATCGCGGCACCAGCACCGATAGCCGTTGCGGCAGCGACCCATCCCAGCAGCCCAAACAAGGCATGGTTGTCGTCATCGGAGGTGACAAAAATCCCGTTACCGCTACCTAACGCCGGACCGCCTAATGCGGCTTCCGTCATTTCGCCTTCGGTGGTCAGATAGCCACTTTCGTACCCCTCTCCTGAGAGAGGCACATAGGCATAAAGCTGCCCATCTTCCGCCATTCCCAACAGAGCCGGATTACTGGCATTGCCGTTGAAATAATCTTCAATAATGATACTGGCTTGAGTGTCTCCTTCTTGAATTACATGCAACTCATTGCCAACGCGGGTAAGAGTAATATTCTCTGGCGCAAAATCATTACCCAGATTTTTCAGCAGATATTTATTACCCTGGATCAGTTTTACTTTAACTGCCTTGTTTGCGTTCGCGGTCAACAGTCGAGTCTTTCCTTCTCCGCTGTTAACAGCCAGAACTATTGTTCTATCCATTTATGTCATAACTCCAGACGTAGTACCGATTAAAATCCAATGACATCCCTTTTAAAAAAGGATTTTCGAACTGCTGTACGAGATAATCACCGGGCAGTTTATCACCGTTTATTACCTCAAATTAGTCACCCCATACCCTCACATTTTCATGCCAATCACGTACACTAAGTAAACGTAAGAACCGACCGGTGTGAAACTACTTTAACTCCCTGTTTTAAATGACATACCCTCCATTGAAAATAGATAATGATTCCATACCGCCATTAGCGACTAGGAAAGAGATAGGAAAAAATAAGCACTGGATTAAAAAAATAATCTCGTCTTAGAAAGGGGGCAAAGATACGGTTTCTAAGCGGGCATCTCTATAAAAAAACAGTCAATAGGATTTTTATATAAAACAGGATGAAAGTAAGGTAAATAGCTAAGTATTTATTCACTTACTCTCATCTTTATTCATTGTAAACGAATAGGCAAGCATAAGGAGGATATCCCCTTATCTCATACATTCCATGCTAAATGAAGAGGCAGGCAAGCGCTTAGTCCCAATTTTACGCAGTATATTGGATTTATGTGCACTGATCGTTTTTTGGCTTCGTGATAGTTTGACGGAGATTTCTTTGTTGGTTGCCCCATCAAGGTACAATTTAAGGATTTCTATCTCACGGCGAGTCAAGCCGACAGACTCACAGTACTCCTCATTGAACAGTGCTGAATTGTTATTCTTGAGCGCATAAATATCCCACGAGTAGCAATAGCCACCAATTCGTACCACATTGATTGCATTAAGGAAAAAATCAACCCCGCTTTCGTATTCAATCACGCCACGTACATTACTCAAGTGGTTGAGAAATTTATGTAATGGTTGATCTTTTTTGGCAAGGATCAAGATGGGGACATCCGGTATTAATAGCAACTTCTTGAGACTGATTAACGGCATCGCATCCAACTTTTTACCATCTATGATGCAAATGTCGTAGGATCCTGACAGGGACTTATCAGCACATTCATCCAAACTTTTCAATACAATCTTTGATTCCGGGTAACTGGTTTCGATGATACGGATAACGCCTAAGCTACCGATATTTTTTTCGCCCATGTACAGAACATTCATAGCTAATCCCTTAAGTACCCTATTCATACAAGGGTCAAGCAACAGATCTCATGCTTTCACCCATGAATACAGGTCATTGAATGTAAAAACGACTAAAAATCCCTTTGATATCCGCTCATAACATCATGAGTGTAAAAAATTAAAATAGCATAACTGTATGACACTACCAGAAGGAGAGTGTACAAGTAACAACAAGACGGAACTCTCATCCATTAGTTATTATTTATAGTTTCCCAGCAAAATCAATTTAGTCCGCACTTATCAAAATTCAATATATTTTAACCATAGTGCCATTATGTTTTGGCCATAAAAAACATAAATCAGATTAAACGAAAACCTCGTGTAGGAATTTTCCGAATAAAAAACATAAAAAAACAAAATTCAGTATCAGATATTATAACCATTAACATAAAAAAATAACGAGACCATCAGCTTTTCATACCTACAATCAGGTATTTTCAAATTTTGAAAAAATAAGCTTCATGAGAAACTTTAAGAAAAAGTGAGTGTTTTTTATCTATTAATCTTCATACCCTAACAAGGGGCATTCCCTGTGACGCCTAGATAATGGGGTGGTCGCTCACTCAGAGTACGCAGTGACACTGCCGGAAAGATCTGGGGCAAAAGAGCCCTCTTTGCGCCCAGAACTCACCTCATTGCGCTTTTATGCGTTCATCTCGCGGTCACTTTTTGGCGCATCCTCTTATCAGCAACTATTCTCCAAACAGTCCCCCAAGAGTTTACTCGCGCATGCCATTACTCTCTCGCAGACAGTTATTGCAAGCCGCCGCGATCGGATCGGCATTTTCACTGTTACCCGCATCGATCCGTAAAGCGCTGGCCATTCCCGCCAATACTCAGACTGGCAGTATTCATGATGTCCAGCACGTGGTGATTCTGATGCAGGAGAACCGTGCCTTTGATCACTACTTTGGCACCTTGGCAGGCATACGTGGCTTTAGCGATCGCTTCACCATTCCATTACCCGACGGCCGCAGCGTATGGCAACAGCAGGGCGTGGATCGCCTGGTGCTGCCCTACCACCTGAACAGCAAACAAGGTAATGCCCAGCGCGTACAAGGCACGCCACATTCCTGGCTTGATGAACACTCAGCCTGGGATCATGGCCGTATGACATCCTGGCCAACCTTCAAAACGCCGACCTCGATGGGCTACTATCGCCAGCATGAGTTACCCTTTCAGTTCGCTCTGGCCAATACCTTTACGCTCTGTGATGCCTATCACTGTTCCATGCATGCTGGTACCAATCCCAACCGCCTGTTTCACTGGACGGGCACTAATGGCCCAACTGGCGCAAACGTTGCGGCAGTCGTCAATGAATGGGATCACCCTGGTGCAGCAGAAAAAGGATACGACTGGAAAACCTACCCCGAAAGGTTGGAGGAGAGCGGGATAAGCTGGAAGATTTATCAATTCTTGCCGGATAATTTTGGTGATAATCCGCTCGCGGGATTCCGGCGCTATCGAGCGGCCAGCATTCAGGCAGGTAACCCGGCGTATCCCCCTAAAGACTTCACCGCCTTTGTCCCCTACAGTGAAGCGCTCAATGCCAGGCTGCCGTTGTATAAAGGCAACGGCAACACCTTACCCGCTGCCAACGGCCAGGATTTGCAGACCATGCTGGCTGGCTTTCGCGCCGATATCCAACACGGAAAATTGCCACAGGTCAGTTGGCTGATTGCCCCTGCTGCGTATTCTGAGCATCCGGATCCGTCCAGCCCGGTGCAAGGTGGCTGGTTTACTCAGGAAGTTCTCAACGCACTGACGGACAATCCACAGGTGTGGAGCAAAACCGTTCTGTTGGTCAACTACGATGAGAATGACGGTTTTTTCGATCATATCCCCTCCCCTTCGGCCCCTTCACTACGGGATGACGGTAGCTTTGCCGGTAAATCGACCGTGCCGTTTGACAGTGAAATATTCCAGCATATCGCTCCGCCAGGTTCGCAGGATCAGCCTCCGCCGGATGGACGAATTTATGGCCCTGGGCCTAGGGTGCCAATGCTCGTCCTGTCCCCCTGGAGCCGAGGTGGATGGGTGAACTCACAGGTTTTCGATCACACTTCCGTTATCCAGTTTCTGGAGAAACGCTTCCAGGTTCGGGAGCCCAATATCAGCGATTGGCGGCGTGCCATCTGTGGCGATCTCACCTCTGCATTCAACTTTACTGCCCCCAACGATGAAACGCTGCCAGCGCTGCATACCACCACGCGCCACGCGGCTGAACGTTTACGTCAGCAGCAGGAAGGATTAGCGCAGGTCCCATTACCAGCAGCAAGCCAGCAGAAACTGCCGCAGCAGAAAAGGCTGGCCCGCCCCTCACGCGCGCTGCCCTATCAGTTGCACGTCGAGGCCAGCTGCGACCCGCAACAGCACTGCATCTGCCTCAATCTGATCAATACTGGCGAGCAAGGTGTCGTCTTCCATGTCTATGACAAACTCAATCTGCAAGACATTCCGCGTCGCTATAGCGTCGAATCAGGTAAAGCACTGAGCGATAACTGGCATACCGAGGGGGACTATGATTTGTGGCTATTGGGGCCAAATGGTTTTCACCGCGCCTTCTGCGGTAATCTGTTGCTGCCGCAGCCTGAAGTCCGTCTGGACATCACCGGCCATGATCTGCTGCTGACGGTGAACAATGCCACTATGCAGGCCATTACCCTCACCCTTGCCCGTTGCCCTTATAACCAGACTGGGCCATGGCAAATCGAATTGGCCGCTGGCAGCCGCCATCAACAGCACGTTGCTACCAAGGCAAGTGGGGGGTGGTATGACATGACTCTACACGATAGCAGCGGCTGGTTGCGTCGCCTGGCCGGGCGCGTGGAAACCGGGCAACATAGCATCAGCGATCCGCTGATGGGCAAATTGTACTCGTGATAGGACGTTCTTTGATTGCCGTCAGCCCTCCTTGTAATAACCAATGATAAAGCTCGTTATTACGTCTGAAACCTAACTTACGCATCGCTGCGATTTTATGAGCGCTGATTGTCTTGACGTTAAGCTTCAGTTTTTTCGCAATCTGATAGGGCGTCAGTTCCCGCTGGAACCCTTCCAAAACCTCACGCTCACGCGAGGTCAATGCCGATGAATATTGGTGATAGCGCTGACGATTCAGGAAAATCCAATCGCCGTCCTCCCTCAGTATTTCTTCCACTAAACCTATCACGTCAGCGGGTGAACTTCGCCGGCCCAGTACCCTCACTTCGTTCAGCGGGGGCTGTCCACTACCGCTGGTATACCGTACTGTGAGCCTACCCAACCGACCCAAGACACTCCCCTCCAATAGATATAAAGGTTCTGGCTGAATAACCAGATCTACCCTCCCTTTCAGTACAACCGAAACAAAATCGACTATCCACCCTTTTGCCTGAAAATGCGTCTGAAATATATGCTGTAGGCCTTGAACAAAAAAGCGGTTGGTATCCTGGATGGCAATAGCAATATGCACTTTCATTTCATTTCCTTATGATCTGCGTCAGAAACGACAGGTAACAGCTGAAAACGCGCGTCCCCAGGGAACAGGCGTAATGCATCCCAACGATATTGTTCCGCCAGAGCACTTTGCTGCTGATGTTGTAATATTTGGATGAGGCTCATATAGACGTTACTGTCGATACGTCGTCTCAGGTAACTCTGGGCCCATTGGCTGTAATTCGTCAGCAATTGCTCATCGCGGCTCTGGTTATAACGAAGCAATGCGTTGACTTGCTCATTAAACATCTTGCGCTCATGATGCACCCACGCCGCCAGAGGAGACATGTTGCGCAGTGGCGTAATATCAACCAACCCTTGACGTTCTACCTGCCTAAGGGTCAGGGCACCCGATAGCGCTGCCCCCATCATCACCGCAATAGCAAGAGCCAGCATTGACACTCCACCGCTAACCAGCATCCGGGTCCTTCTGGTCAAGGTATGCCGTTTCGGCTCCTGGCAACCCAGCCGGTCCGCTATTGCCAACAACAAAAGGAACAGCAGGCCAACTAACAAACCGGCAATGCGCCAACCGGCTTCCATCAACCAGGGAGAAGGCGCATAAAGCAGTGGGATCATTAATATCCCACTTGCTAACGCGAATAAGCAAAACGGCAAGGTAATAATAATTGTCCGGCGATATAAAAATGACACCCAGAAAATAAACAATATCAATGCTGCAATCATTATTACGGCGTCATTAACCGGCAATAACAGACCACGCATGCCCGCTCTCGTCATAATTAACCCCAAGTGACAGAGTAAAAAATTAGTTCAGTCGTATCTGTGTGTTATCAACTTATATTATCCCGACGAATGAAAATAAAATTCATTCACCGCGAACGTGTCCACCCTGCCATATTAACCTCTCTGATTCGGCATAACTGATAATAACGCCAAATACGGTCGTTCAGGACATCGTGTTTAAGAGACTATCTGTCAGGGCACTTCAAGCGTAACAACGGCACTGCCGCTGTATTTCCCTCCGCTGTTGCTGATATCCATTGCCGATAATGTCGAGACCAGGGCAACATCTTTCCCTCCACTGCCTGTGGTCGTGGTCAAGGACGTGCCATTTTGCCCGGCGAAGGCCAATGACGAATCGATAGATTGCCCCGTGCCGTTATTGAGTTTGACCTTACCGGCAGAAGCGCCGGTAAGGCGAACGACCACCGTCATATTAGCGGTACAGCGAACCCGCAGGTTACCGGTAGCGCTATGCCCGCCTACCTTATCAGCATTCAACGTCCCGTGATTAAGCTCCAGGTTATTGTTGTCAAAATTACATGAGTGGGTCTTCGGTGGCAGGGCTTGGGATGAAGGGCACGAAAAAAGCGGTTTGATATCTGACCCAAGCTGGCTCGAGCGCTTGGCCATTACAGTGAAACATCTTACGTCATACATACTATCCATATTCCTGATAATTATTCTGCCGCTGTAGGGAAAACCCACTGTTGACCGCAGCGCGGCCCCCAATTCTCCCTTGGTTTTTGCTTTCCCCAATGCGGGATATTGTGCCGCCGTCCACAAAATACTCATTGTGTTCCACGGACATCCCATATTCCAAGTACAAAAATAGTAGCCAAAACCGATCTGTAGCTCATCACCCAAAACACTGCTGGTACTCTTGTCATTCTCATCCCAATTGCTCAGGGTATAACTGAGTTCAATATTATCGGTAGACCCGTCGGCAGAGGGAATTCGCTTCATACTGGTGATCGTCACATCTACGCCAGAGAAACCCGGGATTGACCATACGCTGAAGATAATAACGAATATGAATGCCGTTCTTTTCGTATAATTAATCCAAAATAGATTCCACAAATTGCGCATTATTCATATTCCAATGTAAAAGTCGCAGTGCCAGCGAACGAACCACGTTTAATGGTTCTATCCATTAACGCCTTGGGCTCACCCTGAATAAAGGCCCTTAGTACGATGATATTACTGCCGGCCAGCAAGCCGTATTGCTCACTGGGCTCATCGATCGGCAAGCGTTTGGCGTCCAACGTTTCCAACCCGATAGCAATTCCCTGTGCCTCACTGCCACCATCCAGGGCCAGCATTCCCGGCAATGCCATATTGGGCACACCTGTAAAACTGACTTTAACCCGCTTGGCGAGGCTCAGATCGCACTGCGCCAGATGCAGTTCAAAGCGTTGCCCCAGGGTTCGCTGGTGCTGGTATAGGTACTTATCGACAACAGTGCCAAAATCCAGCGTAATCGTTTCCTTCCCCGGCGGAATAACGCAAGGTTCGGCCACCAACGCGCCATAAAAACGCATATTATCCTGGGCACAGGCAAACGAGGCCGCCATCAATATTAGTACACCGAACCCACTGGCCCATTGGAGCCTATTATTCACACGCGCCATCATCGCCCCTATTGATAGTCCGCTTTCAGGGTCGCCCAGGCCTCAAATGCCCCTTCCTTCAGGATGGCGCCGGCCTTCTTTACTGGCACGGCCTGCAACAACGGCTGGCTGCTACCCTGAGCTATCTTCAGGGTGCTGCCGGGTGTAAAGACTTTGTCGCCCTGGTACAACACCCGCACTCCCAGGTTTTCCTGGTCACTAGGTAGTGCATGTTCATCAAATGTGGCAGCTTTACCGATCAGCGTCAGCGTCAACGCCCAGGTACTGATACTGTTCGTCCCACAGGTTACCTGGTAATTTATCTTCTGACGGTAATTCACGCCGTCCAGCTTGTTGACACCAATCTTGTCGCCAAAAGGTACGTCTATCTGACCACCGTCATTGATGATGCACGGCGGCGGTTCGATCAGCGTGCCACGCAAAGTCATTTCCCCGATAGCCTGTGCGGCGAAGTGAGTAGTCAATAGACTCACTAACAACAGCCCCCGGATAATTAATGCGTTACTCATGTTCTGATTCCATTTACTGATAGGCGATTTTCAGTATCGCCCCAGAGCTAAAGTCGCCACCAGTCAGCGTGATCCCACTCTGCTTGACCGGCACCGCCTCCAGCAGCGGTTTGTTCGGGTAGGTAAAGTTCAACCAACTGTTGATGTCCAGAGGTACTCCCCCTTGCCGCAGGGCGATACCCAACCCAGTTTTCTCGGTTTGCAACACTTTGGGGTCAAACCCGGCACCGATCCCCTGTATCTGCAACTTCATGGCATTCTTCGCTGCCGCAGAGCAAAATAGGGTGTAGTCCACAGGTTTACGGTAGTTATTGCCATCGACCCGGGTTGTCATCACCTCACCAAACTCCACGGTGATGGGTTGGTTATTGTTTAGCACACAGGGTGTCGGTGCCGTCACTGTCACCGTCACATTAACCGTCGCCGTTGCCTCTATTGCGCCCTCAGTAACTCCGGAGAGCCCAAGTAACCCACACATCAGGTATAACCGCGCCAAAGTAGGGCATTTATTCCTGGTCACAGCACACTGTCTCCCGCTTCGATGACTCATCCCCGACAAGGGCTGCCAGAGGGCTTATAACGCTTTTTTCTCCGGCACCACCGTGCATTTTCCACCACTGCAGCTAAAGCTCAGTTGTGGACGACCGCCGTAGTCATTGACATAGGTCAGCACCGGGTTACTGCCCAGGCTGCTGGCGCTGGTCGATAACGGCAAGCTTCCTCGCGGCGGCACCATCAATGGTTCAAAATCTTTCACTCCTCCCCCTGTCTTGTTGGTGCTGGCATCCACCAGGGTGACATAGTAGGGCGTAGGATTGTTCACCAGATACTTATCACCCTGGCGAATCAGCGTCAGTTGCTCCTGCGGTGGGATACCGTTGGCTGCTATGGCGAGCGCTGCCGGGCGGTAGAACAGCTTGATACGCGTCTGTAACGCAATCTGCAACGTGTTGGCCTTGTTACTCTTCGGCGGTATTTCCCGCAGGTTAAAGTAGTAAACCGACTCCCGATCCTGTGGCAGTTGCTGCACCGCTGGCAGCGCCTGAATTTTCACCTGGCTCGGTTTGCCCGCCTCAATACGCTGTACTGGCGGCAGCACGGTGAGCGGGCTGTGGATTTTGTTACCCTGCTCGTCCTCAATCCAGCCCTGCGCCAGGTACGGCAACTGCTTGTTCTGGTTGCTGACACTCAGGCTCACTGACTTCTGGCTACCGTCAAAAATCACCCGCGTGCGATCCAGCGCTATCGCTGCCTGAACCTGCTCAATAGCCATACTCCCCAGTAGAGCAACGCTCATCAGCACCAAAGTAATGCCATGCGAGCGTCGCGTGACAGACTGTTTATTTTGCATGTATTAACTTCCCGGCCCTTTCGGACCTGTAAAACGATTAATTGGTTAACATGATGGCCGCCAAGGCCGACAATCACGTCGTTACTTTGATGGATCGGCAGCGTTACTCAGCGAGCGGCAAGGCAACAGCAGAGTGCTTATCGATAAATCCTTCGGTAATGGTGAAGGCAACTGCACCTCACATTGCGCTTTACCCCCCCAGTGCAGCGTCATTCTTCCTCCGGCGGTGATGCCGCTCAGATAGACGCTGCCGCCGTCGTTCACAATGCCCGTCTCCTGGCGGCGGGCGTTGATTACCGTGGCACCGAAGGGCGGTTCACTGCCATTTGCCAGCCTGATTACCGCCATCGCCTTTTCGCCCTGAACCACATTAAACTGCCGATAGCCAATCGCTCCTTCGGTCAACGTCACCTGCACCACCGACTCGCTGGCCTCGGCGTTATCACCCAGCTGATCCAGGTCAATGCTTGCCTGATTGCGATAGTAGCTGTTGATGTCGCCGATCACTGCCTTACCCCACCGGTTGGTATCGCTGGTGCTACCGTTACCGCGTACCGGAACTCTGGCCACCCCTTGGGTGTCGATTAATACCCGGGAACCCCCTTGCATCGCCATACGATGCAGCGCTCCACCTTGGGACGTCAGCGTCATTCCTCCCTGTGTACTGATGCCCAACGCACCGTAGCTTCCCTGCTGATAGCTAGCATTGGTATTGATCTGGGCGATATCACCTTCATGGGTGTAATAGCCGCTCAGGTTGGCACCATTGCGCGCACTACCGGCACTCAACTGATAGTTATTGTGTTCATCCACCCGCTCGTGATAGCTGACCCGGTGGTTAGTATCGTTACGGTTCACCGTCATGTTGTAGCTCACCGTCGAGCTGCTTCTCCACGGCAGCGATAATGATAGATAGGCCCCATCATCATTACTGCCTTGATATCTGTTGCTGTACGCCGACAGCGACAGGCTTACGTTATGCCAGCGCCCTATGTCGAAGTAACGCGATAACGTCAGGCTATAGCGGTTATTCGCTGGCCGATCCCAATACGTTTCGTGGCTGTAGTTGAGGTAAGCACTCATCTCCCAGCTACGGAGCTGCTGATTAAAGGTGATGGTGTACATCTCCTTGCCGTTGCCAGTTCGAATGCCGAGGTTACGAGCATCCAGATACTCACTCATACTCATAAAATCCCGCTCCGAGAAGCGGTAACCAGCAAAGGTCACCTGACTGTCATAGTCGTCAAAACTCTTCGAATAGCTGAGGCGATAGGAGCCGCCGCTGAGCGTACCGCCTTGGTGCGGTAATCGTGCCCGTGACTGGGTAGCATCAAATGACAACGCGCCCAACACCATCAGATCACGACCAACCCCCAGCGACAGCGCGTTATAATCACCGCCCATCAGAACGCCGCCATACAGCGACCAACCGTTGCTCACCCCCCAGGAGAACTCCCCTGTACCGAACAGGGGGCCATTCGCACGATGCTGCCAATCCGACGGCTTACCCGCAGCCAGCTTAAAGCGCACCAACCCCGGACGCGTCAGATAGGGAATACTGGCAGTGTTAAGGACAAACTCCTGTACGCTGCCATCCTGCTCTTCCAACCGCACATTCAGTTCACCTCTCACCGCATCATTAATGTCCTGAATACGAAACGGCCCGGCAGCCACCTGAGTTTCGTACAGCACCCGCCCCTGCTGGCTTATGATCACTTTGGCGTTGGTTCTCGCCACCCCGGTCACTTCCGGTGCGTAACCGCGCAAATTCGGTGGCAGCATATTGTCATCCGACACCAGGCTGGCCCCACTAAAGCGAAAGCTGTCGAACAGGCCAGAATCCAGAAAATTTTCGCCGAGCGTCAGCTTTGAGCGCAGCGCCGCAATAGCGCGATAGGCATAATAACGGCTCCAGTTCCACTGCCTGATCGTCGGCTGCGTTGAACCACTCTGGTGGTTGAGGTTGGCCTGCCAATCGGCCCGCAGACGCCAAGAGCCAATGTTTCCCCCTGTCGTACCATTGCCGCTCAGGCTGTAATTGTCTCCCCCCTGCCGCAGTTGCTTTTGCGCCTGCGCGTTGAGGTTGTAATCCATTAACAGGCCAGGGATCCCCTCATCCCAGCGGGAGGGGGGATCCCAGTTGTCCGCGGTATATTCCAGGTAAGCCTGGGGAATATTCAGGTACAACGCCGAGGTAGATAAATCTCCGCGTACTTCCATGCCCTTTAGACTGGATTCATCCAGACACTCGCCTTGGTGCCACCAACGGAGGTCCTTGATAACGCTATCTTTTAGCCCCAGCTTTGCCACCAGGGCTTTACCTACACAGGCGCGGCTACCGTTCGGTTCCGCATCCGGCGGATAGAATGGGATCGGCTGCTCTGGCAGATCGTCCTTATTAATATGCACCACCATGCCGTAGATACCTGGCATGATGAACTCCCCGTGGGAGAACTGGCTCAAATCGATATTATTGCGATCGTTAACATCCAATACATCAGTGTTAAACTGGATGTCTGCGGCGGCGTACACCACCGATGAAGCATTGAGTACCAGGGAAATACCACCTCCCAGCATATGCAGACGTGCCAGCTTCCTCGCGGGTAACCATCTCATATCCCTATCCCCACATGCCCACACATACGATCCCTGTATTCGCAGCAGTTAAAAATAATCCAATTTAAAACGGACAGAAGAGACAAAAATCCCCGCGTTTACTATTTGGTTATTTGCGACCAACGTCGCGGTGTAATTCAGTGCTATGCTGTGCGAAAGACCATTAATCAAGCGCAAAGGTTTTCCTGGCTTGACGATATCGTTAACAACATCATTAATTCGCAGAGCTATACCTGATGCAGTTCCCCGAACGCTAAATAAATCACCTTCAGCATCTCCGTCAAAAGTCACCTGAAAAGCTCTTCTGCCAGGTAATTGATAGTTAGAGTCCGTCAAATCACAATCGAGCAGCGCAATAACAAAAGGCTTACTACGCCCCTGACCATTAAGAACAATATCTTCCACAGGTAATACGCCAATGTTAATGGTCTGATCATTATTTTCCACGGCAATAGTACAAGCCGAATCAATAATGCTCCCTTGCATATTTACCCGCCCCTCTCCTAGCACTAAATAATCAGCCTTAACGGTAAGGGGCAACACGATAAATAGGCAAAAAAGCACCATAGAAATATTAGTGATTACCCACACGGTGTTATTCCCTAATTCTATATTCCATCTTAGGAAAAGCATGCGAATCACTCCGCATGCTAAATATAGATCGTAACAATAATGGCGTAGCCGATTATTCGTAGGCCAAGGTAAAGTTGGCAGTCGTTGAGAATTTACCTTCTGTCACTGTGGCGGAAGCACCGTCACCTTGCAGGTATGCAGTAAACTTCAACGAGTTATTACCATTTTGCAACTCTTGAGCGGAAGTTGGCTTGGTCAGTTCAATAATTTTTCCTGCGCCATCTGTAATCGCGATGCTGGCACCCAATCCCGTACCCAGCATGTTTTTGACCGCACCGGTTGTACCGCTGAAGGATACGGATACTTTATTCTTGGCATCAGCCTCTTGACTTATTTCACAGTTTTCAAGATCGATAGTGAAATTACGCGGGGTGGATTTGCCACCGTTTTTCAAAGTTACATTAGAAATTTGCCCAAGTTCCACGGTCTGATCACTCGCTTCAGGTGTAATAGAACATGGTGCATCAATAATGGCCCCCTCAAAGGTCACTTTACCATGCCCTTGTTCTTTCGCATAAGCCATAGAAGACGCCCCGAAAGCAACCGCAGCCATTATAATGATGTTGTTCAGTTTCATTGTTACTATTTCCTTTAATAGCAGATTAATTTTTATGCCGTTTTTCCACGAAGTTTCGCGCTCCTGGCATAAATCCCTACATTCCTTCATAGGTCGCAGATAGATACCGCCGACCAGAAAAATTCTAGGGAACAATGACTACAAAAGCAAAATAACCCAAATAATTGCAATTAATTAGTTAAAAACACTGATTTTATTTAAATATTAGCTTTTAATATTAATGAGTTCAAAAAAATAACCTCTCGCAAGAAGTTAATACCAGTGGGGATTCAATGAATTATTATTGTGGAAAAAATAGTTAAAACAAGAGTTGACTACGAGTATAAATTCCAACTAAATTCCTACCCAAACGTAACAGACAAGACTATTCTTATGAGTGGTTCTAAAACCTCAATGCTAACACCAAGGACCTTTTATTATTGCCATGAAATATATAATAAACCTTATAGTTATCTTTGACCCTGACAATAGGGTATTAACGCTTAAAAATGACCTTCAGCAGTCGGTTGAATTATCAAAGCCGGCTACCCGGCTGCTCTGTGAGTTGCTTAATAACAACAGAACGAGTTTGCTTCGCGATGACATCCTCAAAAGCGTCTGGGAGGACTATGGCTTCTCGCCGTCCAATGCTAGCCTGAATAATCATATCAGTGAATTACGTAAGGCGTTCACCAACTTGGGGATGAATAAAGAAATTATTTTCACCGTACCTCGTGTCGGATTTAGAATGGATGCCGAGATCCATCCGATACAAAAACAGACTGAGACAATAAAAGAGGAAGCATCAAGCACTGAGATACCCTTCAGTGAAGGACCTAATTCGTCCACAACAATTTCTTCCGCCAAAATGATGGAACAAGGAGATCATCGTTCTATCTATTTATCGTTAAAAAAACACAAGATGATATCTTTCATTCTGGCTCTTTTACTGTTGCTGACCCTCGTGGCAGGCACAAGAACGTTGATACACACAAATAAAGAGGATGTTAATTTCCTGATTAATCATGACAAGTGCAGCCTCTATACCTTAAACGACAATAAACCTAGTGAAAGCTATACTGCTAAAATAGTCAAAGAGATAGCAGAGGAAGGGATAGATTGCTCACAGCAGGAACTCGATATTTTTTATGCCGAAGCGCGCCCAAACAACGACCGCCTCAGGATCAGACTGATCGCCGCCTGCAGTAAAATTGGCTCAGATAAATATAATAATTGCTTAAATTATAAGACAGTAGAGTAACAAGATGAAAAAACTCGCCATAATATCGCTGTTTCTCATCAGCTTAGGCTCAATACTTTTTTATATTTACCAGTCACCGCAACGCAAACCGTTCCACTGTGACGCCGAAATGATCGCGCACATCAGCGATCCTGGTGTTGAAAGAGTCGATCTCAATGCACATATTGATATCATGTATACTTCAGAAAATTATGGATTTATAAAATTTTCAGGCTCGGTGAAGCATGGGGAAAATCATTATAGCCTTAGCAGGAATACCTATTTTACTATTACGCCATCCGACCTGGAGAATGTGAACAAAATCGCCTTTACCCACGAAGATATCCACCCAAGGGATAATACACCGGAAGACTTATGGAAGAATAGAATATTACCGCAGATCCCTGGCATCGAATTTTATTCAAAGGTCAGAGTCGTCAATAAGAATGCCATTATTATCAAGGGATTTTCCAATCCTCTGCTCGTCTGTATTCGCCACTAGCATTGCTCTTAGAGGGCTTGCCTTAGCAGACGTCAGTGTCACATTCTTACGTTGAATCAGGTAGAAAGTGGCCTTCGGTAATATCTCTTCCAATTCCAAAGGCCAATTTATGACGATTGGCCTGATCGATCTGCTGGAAACTGACGGGATGCACCGATGTTGCCCTTCCAGCCCTTGCTCCTCGTTTTACCGCAACATTATCGTAAAGACGTACAGACCGGCGCCTATTACCTACGGCTCATGCCGTACTCTCTGATGTTTTTCGCCGAATGGAACCTGTTGTTACTGGCGTGAAACATACGCATTGAGTTTACCTATCAGCACTGGGGGGGAACTCTCAGGAAGGATGAAAATAAACCTATACCTTCATTGTCCTCCTTGCTTATAAAAAACCAATAATCAATGAGTTAACATCTTAAATCCGTCGTCTTACCTGCATTTAGCCAATATTGATATGATGAATTCATTGATTTGCTAAACCGGTTCTTCTATTTTAGCTAACAATGAATCTCCCGCTTATAGAGGAATGACTTATGACTCATCGTGTATGGGTATTAGGCGACGCTGTCGTCGATTTAGTACCAGAAACATCAAACAGTTATCTGAAATGCCCAGGGGGTGCACCTGCCAATGTGGCCGTCGGCATCGCTCGCCTGGGGGGGAACAGTGCCTTTATTGGCAGAGTAGGTAAAGACAGCTTTGGCGCATTCCTGCAGCAGGTATTGCGTGCGGAAAATGTGGATACCCATTACATGACGCAAGACAGCGAACATCACACCTCTACGGTGGTGGTGGATCTGGATCAGCATGGTGAACGTTCGTTTACCTTCATGGTAAAACCTAGCGCCGACCTGTTCCTGCAACCCACTGATTTACCGGCATTCCGTGCTGGAGAATGGCTGCACGCCTGCTCGATTTCCCTCTCACAGGAACCCAGCCGCAGCGCCACTTATGCCGCAATGGAAAGGATCCGCGCAGCAGGAGGCTGGGTCAGCTTTGACCCCAATATCCGTGAGGATGTCTGGCAGCAGCCGCAAGCGCTGCGTCCTTGTCTGCATCAGGCCTTGCAGTTGGCCAATGTCGTAAAAATATCGCTGGAAGAACTAAGCTTTATCAGCAATATCAATGAGCTTGGCAACGCCATCGACTGGATGATGGCCCGCTTCCCGTTGCACTTGCTACTGGTGACGTTAGGCAGCGATGGGGTCTGTATGCATGACAGGAAACAGCTTCGCCATTTCCACGCAACCCCTGTTACCCCCATCGATACCACCGGTGCCGGAGACGCCTTCGTCGCTGGCCTGCTAGCCGCATTGGCGGAGCTGGGAAGAATTCCGCACGAGGCCGAATGGGCTAGCGTAATCGCTCAAGCTCAGGCCTGTGGCGCCCTGGCTACCACAGCCAAAGGCGCGATGACGGCGCTGCCACGTACCGACCAGTTGAACGCCTTTCTACAGCGTCAAGCCTGAGCGAATTCAGCGGTGAGTTCCCGCTCACCGTTTTCTCTCTCTATCAGCGCCTATCTGAGATCGTGCTCACAATAGCTAAAACGTGTTAGCAAACATGATTGCTAAGCGTCACTATTCTCCCTTATCTTTCGTTTGACGAACCGGTTTAGCTTTTCAGTAAAAAACAATAACTACTTTCCCGGATGATAGAGCACTATGAAAAAATTCCACTCTCTGGCTGTAACTGCAGGATTATTGTTTACCACCTCTGGCGCGGCGCTGGCCGCTTCAAACATCAGTATCGAAGATCGTCTCAATGCGCTGGAGCAGCGTCTACAACAGGCGGAACAACGTGCCCAACAGGCAGAAGCCCGTGCCAACTCTGCGGAACAACGTGCACAACAACTTGAACAGCGCACCGCCAAAACAGAGCAGCAAACTCAACAGGTTGCCCAACAAACGGCGGCACTGGAATCCAAACGTGATGCACCGTCTAACCTGAAGCTTAATGATTTCGGCGATTTGAAACTGTACGGCGACGTAGAGTTCAATCTCGACGGTGCCAGCCGCAGTGGTCAATTAACCTCATTGAAAAGCAGCGATAAAAAAGACTGGAAACCCGGAGATAAGGAACGTTGGGACGTGAATGGCCGCATCCTGATCGGCCTGGACGGTTATCGTCGTAATCAGGATGGCAACTTCTCCGGTTTCAGCGTACAACCGCTGGCGGACATGACGGGCAAGATGAATCTTGATGACGCCGCATTCTTCTTTGGTAACGAGAAAAATTGGCAAGCCAAAATTGGGCGTTTTGAAGCTTATGACATGTTCCCGCTCAATCAGGACACTTTTATCCAATACTCGGGGAATACCGCTAATGACCTGTATGCCGATGGTTTCGGCTATATCTACATGATGAAAGAAGGCCGCGGCCGGAGCAACAGCGGCGGCAATGTGATGCTGAGCAAATACGCCGGTGACTGGTACTTTGAGCTCAATACGCTGGTTGAAGATGGCACCTCGCTGTTCCAGGAAAACGAATATCATGGTAACAGGTTAGAAAATAACAAGAACGTGGCCTATCTGCGCCCGGTTATCGCCTGGAAAAATGACACGTTCAGCGCGGCAGTAGCGATGGAAAGTAACGTGGTGAATAACGCTTATGGCTATCGGGATGCTCAAGGGCAATGGGTCGACCAGTCGAAACGGAACGGCTATGGCCTGACGTTGGGCTGGAACAATACCGCCGCCAACCCCGATAACGGCGTGGTGGTCAACCTGAATACCGCCTATCTGGATGCTTCCGGCGAACAGGATTTCACCAGCGGGATTAACGTCCTGTGGCGGCGTTTCGAGTTGGGCTATATCTATGCCCACAACAATATCAAACAGTTTAATACCAGCGGAATAAACGCCGATATCAATAATCCGCTCAGCGAACCTGGCAAATATGATATCCACACCATCCATACTTCATATCAGATCCCCAATATCATGGATATGAAGAACTTCAATCTCTATCTGGGAGCCTATGTCTCAATGCTCGAGGCCAACGCCGAGAATAAAATCGCCAATGGTGATAACGACCAGCGCTATGGCGTACGCGCCAGGTTCAAATACTTCTTCTGATGCCTGTTAACGGCCATCCTCTGGGGATGGCCGCATTTCTGTTGATAAGAGAGAGAGCATGGACATTACTGCAACCGCAAAAGCGCTGTTACCGCTGCTCGGTGGAACAAACAATATTGCCAGCGCTGCGCACTGTGCTACTCGCCTGCGGCTGGTATTGAACGATGACAGCCTGGTAGATAAAGCCACGATAGAAAAACTGGCGGGAGTCAAAGGCTGCTTCAGTAACGCCGGTCAGATCCAGATCATTTTCGGTACCGGTCTGGTGAATAAAGTGCACGCTGAATTTATCAAAGCGGCAGGCATCAACGAGTCGAGTAAATCTGAAGCCGCCGATATTGCCGCCAAAAAGCTTAACCCCCTGCAACGTCTGGCGCGCCTGCTGTCGAATATTTTCGTGCCCATCATTCCAGCCATCGTCGCTTCCGGTCTGCTGATGGGATTGCTGGGCATGGTGAAAACGTATGGCTGGGCAGATGCCGACAGTGCGCTATTTGTCATGCTTGATATGTTCAGCTCGGCGGCGTTTATCATCTTGCCCATCCTGATCGGTTTTACCGCTGCCCGGGAGTTTGGCGGTAATCCTTATCTGGGGGCAACGCTGGGGGGCATCCTCACGCATCCGGCATTGACCAACGCCTGGGGCGTCGCCAGTGGTTTCCATACCATGAATTTCTTTGGCCTGGAGATCGCCATGATCGGTTACCAGGGCACCGTATTCCCGGTATTGCTGGCGGTGTGGTTCATGAGCCTGGTGGAGAAACAGCTACGTAAGGTGATCCCTGATGCTCTGGACCTGATCCTCACGCCGTTCCTGACGGTGATCATCTCCGGTTTTGTTGCCATGCTGTTTATCGGCCCGGCCGGGCGCGCACTGGGGGATGGCATTTCGCTGGTTCTCAGCACATTAATTACCCATGCCGGTTGGCTGGCGGGGTTAATATTTGGTGGCCTGTATTCGGTGATTGTGATCACCGGTATTCACCACAGTTTCCACGCCATTGAAGCCGGGTTGCTCGGTAACCCGAATATTGGCGTCAACTTCCTGTTGCCGATCTGGTCTATGGCCAATATCGCCCAAGGGGGCGCTTGCCTGGCGGTTTATTTTAAAACCCGGGACGCGAAGATCAAAGCCATTGCGGTGCCTTCGGCTTTCTCGGCCATGCTGGGCATTACCGAAGCCGCGATATTTGGTATTAACCTGCGCTTTGTAAAGCCCTTCCTGGCGGCATTAGCCGGTGGGGCATTGGGGGGAGCCTGGGTGGTTGCTAATCACGTTGGCATGAATGCCGTCGGGCTGACGGCCATCCCTGGCCTGGCCATCGTACAAGCCAACGCGATACTCAATTATCTTATTGGCCTGGCTATCGCTTTTGGCAGCGCGTTTATTATCTCGCTACTGCTGAAATACAAAACGGACAGCGAATAATGTCGGAACTGCATGTCATCAAACAAGCCATGCTGGCCGTGATGAATGGGCAACGTCATGCCGCACAGGATCCTCACCGCCCGGTTTGGCACTTGGCGCCCTGCGTTGGATTACTCAACGATCCTAACGGGCTGATCCAGCATAAGGGCGTTTATCATCTGTTTTATCAGTGGAATCCACTGGCCTGCGACCATAGCAAAAAATGTTGGGGCCATTGGCAATCAACCGATTTGCTGCACTGGCAGCATCAGCCGATCGCGCTAATACCTGGTGCCGATTATGACAGCCATGGCTGTTACTCAGGTTCAGCGGTCGTTGAAAACGACGGCATCATGCTGGTGTATACCGGCAACGTGAAATATGCCGATGGTTCGCGTACCGCTTACCAATGCCTGGCGCGTGAAAATGCCGACGGCGATTACGATAAGCTGGGCCCGGTACTGCCACTGCCCGCAGGCTATAGCGGGCATGTCCGCGATCCGAAAGTCTGGCGATACAAAAATGATTGGTACATGGTGCTGGGCGCGCGTGATTTGCAGGATCGGGGGAAGGTTTTGCTGCTACGCTCCAGCGATCTCCGTGATTGGCACTGGCTGGGGGAAATTGCCGGCTCTCAGTTAAACGGCATGGGGGATTTCGGCTATATGTGGGAATGCCCCGATCTGTTTACGTTAGGGGGATCTGAGGTGCTTCTTTGCTGCCCTCAGGGGGTGGAGGCAGAAGAAGAACGTTATCTCAATGTCTATCAAACCGGTTACCTGATCGGCAAACTCGATTATGTAAAACCTGATTTCGAACACGGTACATTTCACGAACTGGATGCCGGTTTTGAGTTTTATGCACCACAAACCACATTAACCGACGATGGTCGCCGTCTGCTATTCGGCTGGATGGGGGTTCCTGAGCAGCAAGAGACATCCCACCCCACCCTACAGTATGGCTGGATCCATACCATGACTTGCCCAAGAGAACTTAACCTGCGCAATGGCCAGCTTTACCAGCAACCGGCAGGCGAACTGCAACAACTGCGCAGGCAGCATCAGGCATGGCAAGGGATAGCCAGCGCGGCTCCGGCATGGCCTATAGACAGTGCCGAGCTGCTGTTGCTACCTCAGGGCGCATTTATTGCCCATTTTGGCCAGGCCATGACGCTGGAATGGGACGGGGAGCTGCTGCGTCTGACCCGCGCTAATCTGTACAGCGGTGAGCCAGAACAGCGTTACTGGCGCGGCAAACTTCAGCAATTGCAGATGTTATTCGATCGGTCCAGCGTGGAAGTTTTTATTAACCAGGGCCAGGCAGTGATGAGTTCACGCTATTTTCCTGCCACGCCTCCCCAGTTAAGGTTGACGGGAGAGGCGTTAATAACGTTGGATCACTGGCTGCTGGCACCATGCATGTTAGAATGATGCATCCTACGATGAACACAGATGCCGTCAGTGAAAAAGAATAAACGCATAACCATCAGTGATATCGCCGGGCTGGCAGGGGTATCGAAATCAACCGCCAGCCTGGTGCTCAATGGGCGTAGCAAGGAATACCGCGTTTCTGACGAAACCCGCGATCGCATCCTGGCCCTGGCCAATGAGCATCACTACCAGCCCAGCATCCATGCTCGTTCATTACGCTCTACCCGTAGTCATACGATTGGCCTGGTGGTACCGGAAATGACCAACTATGGTTTTGCCGTCACCTCACGCGAGCTGGAAACCCTGTGCCGCGAAGCCGGGCTACAGCTGCTGATTGCCTGTACCGATGAAAACCCAGGCCAGGAAATGATGGCGGTTAACAGCCTGGTACAGCGCCAGGTTGATGGTTTGATCGTCGCGTCCTGCCAGTTCAATGATGCGGAATACCAGAAGATCAACGCCAGCCTGCCGGTAGTTCAGATAGACCGTTTGATCCCCGGTTCCACCTTACCGCTGGTGATCACCGATTCCATCACGCCGACCGCAACGTTGGTGGAAACCGTGGCACGCCAGCATCCGCAAGAATTCTACTTTCTCGGCGGGCAACCGCGCCTCTCCCCCACACGGGATCGCTTGGCAGGTTTCCAGCTTGGGTTAGAGCGGGCCGGTGTAGCCTGTAATCCAGAATGGCTCATCAACGGCAACTATCACCCAAGCTCTGGTTACGAAATGATCGCCCAGTTGTGCGCACAGCTTGGACGCCCACCAAAAGCGTTATTTACCGCAGCCTGCGGTCTGCTGGAGGGCGTATTACGCTACCTGAACCAGCACCAGTTAATGGAGAGTGATATCCATCTGTGCAGCTTCGACGATCACTATCTGTTTGATAGCATGACGTTGAAGATTGACACCGTGGCGCAGGACTGCCGCGGCCTGGCGCAACACAGTTTTGACATGATGACCGCTCTGATTGAAGAGCGCGCGCTCGAACAGACAGTGTTGCAATTGCCAGGCCAAATCCATTGGCGCCATCTGGGGTCAAAACACCTTTTGAATCATCCGTAATGCTCTCTCTCGGCCCCCTCTGTTTTCTGCCTATCGGGGCCGTGCAATTGACCGGCAATGACCGATACTCTTGCAAGAACATGGCGTGCTGTGTGCCGAAGATTTTGTGCTTAATAACGCAACGCCATCTGAATTTATCGCCATTTGGCGTAAGCTAAACCGATTATCCCCGCGCAAGGCTTGCCAGAGGGTGGGGACATTGACTTTGATGAGCTAAGGGCCCCTTCATGACGCGTGAAATCAACAAAGATACACAACTGTGCATGTCACTGGCTGGTCGGCCAGGTAATTTTGGCACCCGCTTTCACAACTATCTGTATCAGGAACTGGATCTCAACTTTATCTACAAGGCATTTACCACCAAGGATATTCAGGCAGCCGTCGGTGGCGTGCGGGCATTAGGGATCCGCGGCTGTGCGGTTTCCATGCCGTTCAAGGAAAGCTGTATTCCGTTTCTTGATGAACTGGATGCCTCTGCCACGGCGATTGAATCGGTCAATACTATCGTCAACGACGACGGCTTTTTGCGGGCTTATAACACCGACTATATCGCCATCGCCAAACTCCTGGCGCACTACCAGATCCCGGTGACAACGTCATTCGCCGTACGTGGCAGCGGTGGGATGGCTAAAGCGGTTACCGCAGCCCTTCGCGATGCCGGTTTCAAGAACGGTCATATCATTGCCCGTAACCCACAGGCAGGCCAGGCATTAGCCACACAATATGGCTATTCATGGCTGCCGGAAATGGGGGATTTGCGGGTCGAGATGGTGATTAACGTCACACCCATCGGCATGGCCGGTGGCGCAGAAGCCGAACAGTTGGCCTTTGAACCAGCCACTATTCAGGCCGCCAGGATCGCCTTTGATGTGGTGGCACTGCCCGCCGAAACACCGTTGATTCGTTATGCTCGTGATCAAGGCAAACAGGTGATCACCGGTGCAGAAGTGATCGCTTTACAGGCGCTGGAACAGTTCGTTCTGTATACCGGCGTTCGCCCCAGCGATGAGCAAGTCGCCCGAGCAGCGGCCCATGCCCGTGGCTAGATAAATCAAAAGGGGCGACATAGCCCCTTCAAAATCACGACAAAAGCCAATCTGATAGCGAACGTAATGATAATCTTGGTGCCCGCTTTCTCAGTATTTCTTGGTAATCACGAGAGGTTTCGGCCGCTATCCTCTTGTTGTCTCATTGAACCCCGCTGACAGCGCCCGAGCAAAGGGTTCAAGGCGGAACCCTTTGCAATCCGCGCCTTCGCCAAATCAGGCGGCCGCTGCGCGCTATTACTCGGCCCGTCCTGGGCCTCGCCCCTTCGGGGCCGCTGCAAGCAGCGTTCAAATCTGCTCCCGGCAGATTTGTCTCACTCCGCCACCGCGCATCACGGCCGGCTGCGATTCACGTCCCTGTTCATCTCGCCTAAAAACGCCCTCCCTGGCGTTTTTGCCTATGCGCCGCGTCTGCGTTCGGCGCCTTCAATGGCTTCAACACCGATGCTCATCTCAGCAAAAGTGGGGTTTGCAGCACAGTTATCGCCCCATGCAACGCGGACGCAGTGAATCTGGAGCAGATTTGAACGCTGCTTTTGCAGCAGCTCTGAAGGGACGAGTCATCACCGCATAAGGGGCAGAACAGGGCATGTTAAGTGTAGGTGAGAATTTTCCAGTCACTTCACTGACAGATAAAACCACTTTGTTATCAGTCTGAAGGGGCGACATAGCCCCTTCTTTTAATGGTCGATAACAACGCGTTATTTGGCTGCGCCTTCCATGCCAACCAGCCCTACTTTCAGGTAGCCGGATTGACGTAGCGTATCCATCACGCTCATCAGCGTTTCATAATCTACGGTCTTATCCGCCTGGAAGAAAATGGGGGTTTCTTTATTCGACTGAGTGCGTTGATCCAGCGCCGCCGTCAGTTGCTCAGCCGTTACCGGTTCATCACCAACATACAGTTGCTTGTCTGCCTTCACCGACAGGAAAACCGGTTTTTCCGGACGCGGCTGCGGTTTAGCGGTAGAAGCCGGCAGATCGACGCGAATATCTACCGTTGCCAACGGTGCAGCCACCATAAAGATGATCAACAGCACCAACATGACATCGATAAACGGCGTCACGTTGATTTCATGCAGTTCGCCGCTGTCGTCCAGATCTTCATTTAAGCGCATCGCCATTACTCACCCCACTCGCAATTGATGCGCATGCTGAGAACGTTTAGCCTCGGCACTCGCCGCCAGATCCAGATCGCGGCCCAGCAACAGCAGCACCTGCGCAGCCATATCACCCACCTGAGCGCGGTGGCCGCCGATAACGCGAGCAAAAATGTTATAAATCACCACTGCCGGGATCGCCGCAACCAGACCAAGCGCCGTCGCCAGCAAAGCTTCCGCAATACCCGGAGCGACAACCGCCAGGTTGGTGGTTTGCGAATGGGCAATACCAATAAAACTGTTCATGATACCCCATACGGTACCGAACAGGCCCACGAACGGAGAAATCGCACCGATGGTTGCCAGGAAGCCATTACCACGCCCCAGTTGACGTCCATAGGCCGCCACACGGCGCTCAAGGCGGAAGCCGGTACGCTCTTTAATGCCGTTGTTATCATCAGAAGCGGCTGACAGTTCCAGCTCGTTCTGCGCATCCTGCAGCAGTACCGCACTGATGCTCTCTTCAGAGAAACTTTGCGCCAGTTCGGAAGCATCATCCAGCGAGCGAACACCGGCCAGCGCGTGTTGTTCACGGCGCAGACGGCGCTTGGAACGGAGCAACTCGCTGCCTTTGGCAAACAGGATGGTCCAGGTGACGATAGACGCCAGCACCAGCCCGATCATCACGGTTTTCACCACGATATCCGCATGTTGATACATACCCCAGACGGAAAGATCCATCCCACGGGTTTCTGGCGGTTGGAGAGTCGGCGCTGGATTAACCGGGGTTATATTCTCTGGAGTCACTGCGGCAGGGGTTGCTGCCTGCGGTGTGGTCGTGGTTGCCGCGACGCTTTCAGCAACGGCAGGCACAGTGGCCGGTGCCGCCTGCGCCTGGCCAACCAGCCCCAGCACCAATACCAGTGAGGCGATCACACTACGCCCCAATGCGCTCCATTGCCCACGGCCCGCGCCATGAGCACCTTGATTCATCATTTTGCCAGCCGTTTTCACGCTGTGCCTCCGCCCATCTAAACATTTTAAGGAAGAATTCAGTGTGCGATCATATCAAACCAATCAGGGATTGATAGTAGTTATCATTATTATTTGAAGAATTACGCATTGACGGCTAAAAAATGATGCAACCCCAATGATTATCAGGGTTCTCGTGCCCTTTGACATAACATTGCCACCCCAAAAAGCTAACAAACCAGTCACTCATCACGCCGTTTTTTTGCACGTTATGGCGATAAATGCCCGGCTCGAAATGGCGTTAGGCTGAAAAAACGGTCACAAGGTCTTTCACCAATAAACTGCCCGGTTAATTCAGCAAATACAGCACCAAGCCATGCTTTTTCGGCGATAGGCAGCTAAAATCGCCGTTTATCTATTTAGCAGTTAAAACGTCTGGATGGCTATTATCCATCATGCTAACGTAAGGCCTATCGCAAGTGAAGTCAGGCAAAGGTAGCCCAATATGACATCAAAGAATCTCGAAACCGCGCTGATCGGCGCCGGGCGCAGCAAACGTTATACCCAAGGCTCGGTCAATCCGGTTACTCAGCGAGCCTCTTCTCTGGTGTTTGAATCGGTTGCCGCCAAAAAACACGCCACCGCCAAGCGTGCTCAAGGCGAGCTGTTTTACGGGCGCCGTGGCACCCTTACCCATTTTGCCTTTCAGGATGCGCTGACCGAGTTAGAAGGCGGCGCGGGTTGTGTACTGTATCCGTGTGGCGCTGCAGCGGTGGCCAACGCCATTCTGTCGTTCGTTGGTGCAGGCGATCATATCCTGGTCACCGGTTCAGCCTATGAGCCCACTCAGGACTTCTGCAGCCATATTCTTGGCCGAATGAACGTCACTACCAACTATTTCGATCCGCTGATCGGCGCGGGGATCGCTTCTCTGATCCAGGCCAATACCCGCGTGGTGTTTCTTGAATCCCCAGGGTCCATCACCATGGAGGTGCAGGATATTCCGGCGATGGTTAAAGCCATCCGGGCGGTAAACCCAGAGATTGTCATCATGATCGACAACACCTGGGCTGCTGGGGTGCTGTTCAAAGCCTTGGCGTTTGATATCGATATTTCCATACAGGCTGGCACCAAGTACATCATCGGCCATTCCGACTATATGCTCGGCACTGCTGTGGCCAATGCCCGCTGCTGGGATCGGTTACGTGAGTATTCCTATCTGATGGGGCAAATGGTCGATGCCGATACGGCTTACATGGCCAGCCGCGGTCTGCGAACGCTGAGTGTAAGGCTCAAACAACACGAACAGAGCAGTATTGCCGTTGCACAATGGCTGGAGCAGCAGCCGGAGGTGACGGTAGTCAATCACCCGGCGCTACCGGGCTGTAAAGGTCACGAATTTTACCGTCGTGATTTCAGCGGCTGTAACGGCCTGTTCTCTTTTGTGCTAAAGCAGCGCCTGAGCGATGAGCAATTGGCAAATTATCTGGATAACTTCAGTCATTTCAGCATGGCTTATTCCTGGGGAGGCTTTGAGTCGCTGATCCTGGCCAACCAACCGGAGGAACTGGAAGCCATTCGTCCCGCTGGCGGCGTAGATTTCTCTGGCACGCTGATCCGCGTGCATATCGGGCTGGAGAATGTGCAAGATCTGATTGACGATCTGGCTGCCGGTTTTGCGCGCATCGCCCGGTAAAACACCTAGGCGATCCGACCGATCGCCTATATCTTTTCCGAGTTTTCCCCACCTTTGGCACATTTCTACGTTCTGTTTAATGTCCACTTAAGCTAATAGCGTTACACTATAGAGCTCCAGGCAGTGTTCCTCCATTGACTAACAGCGACGTTCACGCGAGAACACACCTTGAGTGGCGACATACACAAGTGAGCATGGCTAAAACACGGTAGCCTATAGCAAGTCAGCCCAGGCACCACAGGACAAAAAATGGATGTATTAAAAGAGATTGTTCACGCTCTGTGGACGCAGGATTTTACTGCACTTGCCGACCCCAGCGTGATTTGGGTGGTTTATGCTGTACTTTTCACCACTTTGTTCCTGGAAAACGGGTTATTGCCAGCATCCTTTCTGCCCGGTGACAGCCTGCTGTTATTAGCTGGCGCATTGATCGCCAAAGGCGTGATGAGTTTTATCCCAACCCTGATCATTCTGACCGTCGCCGCCAGCCTTGGCTGCTGGCTCAGTTATCTGCAAGGGCGATGGCTCGGCCACACGTCGGTAGTAAAGGGCTGGTTATTACAATTACCGGCCCAATACCACCAACGGGCGCATATGCTGTTTAACCGCCACGGTCTGCTGGCACTGCTGATTGGCCGCTTCCTGGCATTCGTTCGCACCCTGTTACCGACCATGGCTGGCATCTCAGGCCTGAATAACACCCGTTTTCAGATCTTTAACTGGCTGAGCGGTTCGCTGTGGGTGGGCTCGGTGGTTTCTCTGGGCTATGCCTTCAGCCAGATACCTTTGGTAAAACGTCACGAAGACCAGGTGATGGCCGGGTTGATGATCTTGCCTATCGCGCTCTTGGTGTTTGGTCTGGTCGGCGCGATGTTGGTCATCTGGCGCAAAAAACGTACCGCCTGATCCTACAGCGCCATCCGGCCGGGTAATTGGCGCACCAACGCATCCACCGCCAGCCTTACTTTTAGCGGTAGATGCGGCGTCTGCGCCCATACAGCATGCACCTCGAAGTCTTCGCCCGGAACGGTGCCCAACACCTGCAGCAGTCGCCCTTCCTGTAACGCTTCACGAATTAGCCAGCAAGGCAGCCACGCAATGCCGAATCCGGCCACGGCCGCATCGGCAATCGCCTGCAGATCGTCCATTAATAAACGTGTCTTTGGCGCAACTTCCCGCGTGCTACCGTCCGTCTGCGGGATCAACCACCTGCGTATCACCCCCGCGAACCGATAGACAATGGCATCATGCTGCGCCAGATCCTCAACGCTTACCGGCGTACCGCAGCGTGCCAGATAATCCGCTGAGGCACACAGCGTCATGCGGTTATCCCCCAGCCTTCTTGCCACCAGCCCGGCACTGTCAAGCAAAGGGCCGTTACGTACCGCCAGATCGAAACCCTCCTCCACCAGATTGACCACCCGATCGCTAAATGACAGATCGAGTTCCAACCCGGGATGTTCGCGGGTTAACGCGGTCAATACCGGCGCAATGCACAGGCGGCCAAACAGTACCGGCATTGAAACCTTCAGTCTGCCACTGACCAGTTGTTTACCACTTTCCAGTATCGTTTCTGCCGTGCGGATCTCCTCTAATGCCCGCAGACAGCGTTCATAAAACAGCGCTCCATCGTCAGTCAGGCTCAAGCGGCGGGTAGTCCGCTGGAACAACCTCACACCCAACCGTTGTTCCAGACGAGCGATGGTCTTCCCCACTGCCGAACGTGACAGATGCAACCTGCTGGCCGCCAGCGCAAAATTGCCCGCCTCCACGACGGTGACAAATACCGAGATACCGCTTAACCGATCGCTCATCATTTGTAGCCTTTAAGGAAACAATCAAAGGAAATCTTATCGCCACTGGTGATTTGTAATCAACGCTATTATTGCCATGTTTACTCGATAATGAACCTGGAGAATTTCATGGCTGATACCATGCAACGCTGGACGATGAATGCCGTAGGGCGCGAACATCTGCAATTGACCGAAAGCGCTATCCCGCAGCCTGGCCCGCATCAGGTGCGGGTAAAAGTCAGCGCCGTCGCACTGAACTACCGCGATAAAATGGTGATAGAAGGTACTTTGCCACAGGAGTTGCCTCTGCCGTTTACACCCTCCTCAGACATGGCTGGCGTGGTGGATGCAGTGGGTAGCGGCAGCCGCCGTTTTAACCCCGGTGATCGGGTGATTTCCACCTTTAGCCCAGACTGGATCGACGCTAAGCCTGACGGTGACGCACGCACTCCGCCTTATCGCGCGCTCGGAGGTTTTTATCAGGGAATGCTGGCGGAATATGTCGTGGTTAACGAAGCCTGGTTGAGTGCAGCCCCCACCACATTGGACGATGCACAGGCCAGTACCCTGCCCTGTGCCGGTCTGACCGCGTGGTTCGCACTGGTAGAACGTGGCCAAATTCGTGCTGGTGAATCGGTTCTGGTGCAAGGCACCGGCGGCGTTGCACTGTTTGCGCTACAGATTGCCAAAGCCCACGGCGCACAAGTGTTTGTTACCTCCAGTAGCGAAGAAAAGCTACAGCGCGCCAGAGCGTTGGGTGCCGATCACGGCATTCACCGCCTGCAACAGGATTGGGTTGAGTCTATTTATACGCTGACACAGGATCGCGGTATCGACCATATTATCGATACCGTTGGCGGCACAAATCTGGTCAATTCCCTTCGTGCCGTAGCGATTCATGGGCGCATTTCAGTGATTGGCATGCTGGAGGGCGCAGAGATTGCCATCCCTGCCGGCCCACTCCTGCTGAAATCGCCACAAATCCAGGGCATCGCCGTCGGCCACCGTCGCGCGCTGGAGGATCTGGTGCGTGCCGTCGATGCCAATAACATCAAACCGGTCATCGACCAGCGCTACCGTTTCGATCAACTGCCCGCCGCACTCGATCATCTCGATCGTGGTCCATTCGGCAAAATCGTGCTGACGCGTTAACCCTGCATCACACTTTGACTTTCCCGCAGCCGGGCGAGCTCATCGCTCGGCGTAATACCAAACAGCCGTTTAAACTCACGGCTGAACTGCGAAGCACTTTCGTACCCGACACGAATGGCCGCCGTGCTGGCTTTCAAGCCATCATGTACCATCAGCAAGCGCGCTTTGTGCAGACGGTAGGACTTCACATACTGCAAGGGGGAGGTATTGGTCACCGCTTTAAAGTTATGGTGAAACGCCGATACGCTCATATTCACCTCATACGCCAGCTGTTCGACGTTAAGGTTCTCCGCATACTGATTTTCAATCCGCCGCAGCGCCTTGGCGATCTGGCTGAAGTGGGTATGCCGGTTAACCAGTTCCTGCAACGACGCCCCACAGCTTCCACGCAGGACGTAGTAAAGCAGTTCGCGCACGATCTGTGGCCCCAGCACGCGGGCATCAAGCGGTTTTTCCATCACGTCCAGCAGCCGTTCGGTGGCACACAGCATTTCATCGGTAAGCGGTGAAAGGTTCACGCCACTGCTCTCTACGCGTGGTTTCATCAGGTAGTCATCATCGCCGATGTCGATCAACAGATCCTGTAGCATCTGAGTATCAATATTCACCGCCAACCCCACCATCGGTTGCTCCGGGCTGGCAAAGGTTTCGCATTCAAACGGCAGTGGTACCGTCATCAACAGGTAGTTGCTCGGATCGTACTGAAACACTTTATTGCCGCAATACCCTACTTTGTGCCCTTGAAAGACGATCACGATACCAGGCTCATACATCACCGGCTGACGCGGGCAATGCTCATCGATATACAGGATCTTGACCTTGGGCACCGGCGAAGGTGTATAGCCTTTGCCTGCGGCAAACCGCATGGCCTGGCGCGCCATACGGCCATGCAACGTATCATTCTCACTCAAGGAAACGTCCTCTTACACACTGAACTATTCGGCATAAAGAATAGCCTAATACGTACATTTCCTACAGTGTTCTGTAGAAATAGGCAAGACACCAACAGGAATGAGCATTGTGTGAACCGGCCAAGTTACTGATAATACACTTCAGTTATTATTGCGCTGCTAGCGCTTCCTTTATACCTATACCCTATGGATTTCAAGTTGCAGCCTGAAAGACGACGGGTAGACAAAAGAGAAAACGATAATGCAAAACTTCATTCTTCATACCCCCACGAAAATCCTGTTCGGTAAAGACCAAATTGCTGAATTAGGCAAACAAATCCCGGCTGATGCCCGCATCCTGATCACCTACGGCGGCGGCAGCGTGAAGAAAAACGGCGTGCTGGATCAGGTTTATTCCGCACTGGCTGGCCGCAATGTGCAGGAGTTCTCCGGCATTGAACCGAACCCAACCTATGAAACGCTGATGAAAGCGGTAGACATCGTTCGGGCGGAAAAGATCGACTTCCTGCTGGCTGTGGGCGGTGGTTCAGTGGTGGATGGCACCAAGTTTATTGCTGCGGCAGCCAACTACACTGCAGACAGCGATCCTTGGCATATCCTGAAAACCGTGGGTAGCGAAATCACCAGCGCGGTGCCGATGGGCTGTGTGCTGACCTTGCCCGCAACCGGGTCTGAATCCAACAGCGGCGCAGTGATCACCCGCAAGAGTAGCGGAGATAAGCAGCACTTCTTCTCCCCGTACGTGCAACCTCTGTTCGCCGTGCTGGATCCGGTTGTCACCTATTCACTGCCACCACGCCAGATTGCTAACGGTGTCGTGGACGCGTTTGTCCACACCATTGAGCAGTATCTGACTTATCCGGTCGATGCCAAGGTGCAGGACCGCTTTGCAGAAGGCCTGCTGCTGACGCTATTGGAAGACGGGCCGCGTGCTCTGGCCGAACCGGAAAATTACGCGGTACGTGCCAACGTGATGTGGAGCGCCACCATGGCCTTGAACGGCCTGATCGGTGCCGGTGTCCCTCAAGACTGGGCAACCCATATGCTCGGCCATGAGCTGACCGCCATGCACGGTCTGGATCACGCACAAACCCTGGCGATCGTGCTGCCTGCCTTGCTTATAGAGAAAAAAGCCCAGAAACGCGAGAAACTGCTGCAATATGCCGATCGCGTCTGGGGCCTGCGTGAAGGTAGCGAAGAGAGTCGCATTGACGGTGCCATTGCCGCTACCCGCGATTTCTTTGAAAAAATGGGCGTGCCAACCCGCCTGTCTGACTACCAGCTTGATGGCAGCTCGATCCCGGCATTGATCGACAAACTGCATCAGCACGGCATGACGGCGCTGGGTGAGCACCAGGACATTACGCTGGAAGTCAGCCAACGCATTTATCAGGCGGCACGTTAATTCATCGCAACATCACAGTTTCCTGCTAGGCTTTAGTTTCTACCTCCCGTGCCCGGTTGATCACCGGGCACGGTTTGCGCCTCACCTGCGCTTTCGATCGCATCGCATGACACCATTTCGTTAATTCATGGGAGAGTATTATGGCCAACCAATCCAGCACCGTTTCCGACAACACTATTCATGCCTGGGCCGTGCCCGGCAAGGGAAAGCCGCTTGAGCCTTTCAGCTTCGATGCGGGAGTCTTGGGTGATGATGAAATTGAAGTGGCTATCGATTATTGCGGCGTGTGCCATTCCGATTTATCCATGCTAAATAACGAATGGGGGATGACTCACTACCCGTTCGTACCAGGCCATGAAGTGGTGGGTAAAGTGACCAAGCTTGGCCCGCACGCGCAGAACAAAGGGCTCAAGATTGGCCAGGTGGTCGGCGTGGGTTGGAACCGCGGCAGTTGTATGCACTGCCACCCTTGCATATCTGGCGATCAGCACCTGTGTCATGAAGTACAGCCCACCATTATTGGCCGCCATGGCGGTTTTGCCGATCGTATCCGCAGCCATTGGGCCTGGGCGATCCCCCTGCCGGAAGGGGTCGATGTGACCAGCGCCGGGCCGTTGTTCTGCGGTGGGATCACCGTTTTCAACCCTTTGCTGCAATATGATGTCCGCCCGACGCAACGCGTTGGCGTCGTGGGGATCGGCGGCCTGGGTCATATGGCTATCCGCTTTATGCACGCCTGGGGTTGTGAAGTAACGGCCTTTACCTCGTCTAACAGCAAGCGTGATGAGGCGCTTTCGCTCGGGGCGCACCGTGTCGTGGCCAGTAACGATAGCGCAGCATTGAAAGCCATCGCCAATCAGCTCGACTTTATTCTGGTGACCGCCAGCGCCTCACTGGACTGGGATGCCTTCATCAGTACCCTGGCACCTAAAGGCCGTCTGCACTTTGTCGGGGCGATCCCAAACCCAGTGCCGGTTCAGGTATTCTCGTTTATCAGCAAACAGGCCGAACTTTCGGCTTCGCCAACCGGGGCCCCTTCCCGCCTGGCAGACATGCTGGCGTTCTGTGCCCGACACGGTATTGAGCCACAGGTGGAGCATTTCCCACTAAGTAAAGTAAACGATGCCATCGCGCATCTGGAAGCGGGCAAGGCACGATATCGTATCGTACTGGATATGCACGCTTGAGAACGCAAACTCGGCAATCGCTGAGGTTACGAACTAAAATTACGCTTTACCCTATGGATTTCAGCCGGTCGTTAATACGGCTCAGTTTGAAAGACACTGTGTACAAACGGGCTTCGGCCCGTAAGCTGTCATAAGGAGAAAACGCATGCAACCCATCATCAAGCTCCACGATGGTAATCTGATGCCGCAGTTGGGTCTCGGCGTTTGGCAGGCAAGCATTGCAGAAACCACCAATGCGGTTACCAAAGCGTTAGAGGTCGGCTATCGCTCCATCGATACCGCCGCGATTTACAAAAACGAGGAAGGGGTCGGCGCCGCGCTGCAATCGACCACTATCCCGCGTGAAGAGCTATTTATCACCACCAAACTGTGGAACGACGATCAGGGCGATCCTCAGGCTGCGCTGGAAACCAGCCTCAAAAAGCTGAAGCTGGATTACGTCGATCTCTATCTGATCCATTGGCCGAAAGCGGCACAGGATCGCTATGTGGATGCCTGGCGCGGGTTAATCAAACTGCGCGAACAGGGGTTGGCGAAAAGTATCGGCGTATGTAATTTCCATACGCCGCACCTGCAACGCCTGCTTGATGAAACCAACGTCGCGCCGGTGATCAACCAGATCGAACTGCACCCACTGCTGCAACAACGCCAGCTGCGCGCCTGGAACGCTACCCATCACATTGCCACTGAATCCTGGAGCCCGCTGGCACAAGGGGGCGAAGGGGTATTCGATCAACCGTTGATCAAAAAGCTGGCCGAGAAGTACAACAAGACGCCTGCGCAGATCGTGGTTCGCTGGCACTTGGACAGCGGTTTGATTGTGATACCGAAATCGGTCACACCTGCCCGCATTCGTGAAAACTTTGAGGTGTTTGATTTCAAACTGGATAAAGATGAGCTGAGCGACATTGCCAAACTGGATATTGGCAATCGCCTGGGGCCGGATCCGGACGCCTTTTAATCTGAACGGGGCCGCACTATCGGCCCCGTTGCTTGAGTTGACACTCACTGGCACAGGATACGCATTGCCAACGTCACACTTTCCCCCGCCCCCAGTACCCGTAGCCCCGGTAACTGCGGATGGTTATGGGCATTAACCGGATGCGTCTGCGGCTCCAGGCAAATAAAGTCAGCCTGACTTGCGGGCTGATAAATCATCAAATAAGGCGTATGGCTGAGTAACGTGATGTGCTGCTGCCCGGTTGAAGGAGTCCATAGCTGAGCCCGCCCATTCCAGCCACTGAACGCATTGTTTATCCAGCCTTGTGGTCTTTGCGCACATTGAAAATCCAGCTCGGCAGGTAACGACGATTGCCACCGCCCTGGCAGATGATGCTGGCATTCCGGCCAATACCCTTCGCAATCAAACTGTATTTCACTGTCAGGTTGCCGGGCGAAGAAGGGATGGAAACCGAGGCCATACGGGAAAGGTGCCTCTGCCAGATGCGTTAATTGCAGCGTAGCGGAAAACACATTATCCCATAGGCCATAGGTCAACAGCGCCCGGTAGTGGTACAACGTCTCAACCTGTGACTCCAATACCAAAGTAACGTAATTCGCCGTTTTCTCTAGCTGCCGCCAAGGCAATAGCCAACCATCGCCATGCAGGAAAAATTGCTCATCCGCCGTGCTGGCAGGCAACCGCCAGACTTTTCCCTGCCAACTAAACGCATTACCCGCCACCCGGTTCGCCAGTGGCAACATCGGGAACAGGGCACAGTCACCGCAGGCCGTTGCCGTCTCAGGCGTGGGGCGCAGAATGGCTCGCCCGTTACGCCGGTCGATCAGGTTCAGAATGGCTGCCCCTGACAATCGCAGTTGTAGGGACAGCGTTTCATTGGCAAGCTCGATCATTCAGCCTGGCGCACTGCGCCCTCCTCACCGCTGGACTTACCACGCAGTTGCTCCTCCAGCGCTTCCAGAGTGATCCCTTTGGTTTCAGGCACCTTGGCATGAATAAACACCAGCCCGGCCAAACAGATCACACCATACAGCAGGAAACTGCCCGCTGCGCCCAACGCCGCATTCAGTATCGGGAATGTATAGGTCAGTACAAAGCAGGCAATCCACAGGGCAAAGGTTCCCACGGCCATCGCCGAACCACGGATCCGATTGGGGAAAATCTCGGAAAGCAGCACCCAGGTTACCGGTGCCAAGGTCAACGCATAGATGGCAATCGCCACCAGTACCAACAGCAGAACCGGTAGCCCCAACAGGCCATAAGCATACGCTGCGGCCATTAGCACATAGATAATGGTCAACCCGGCAGAACCCATCAGCATCAGGCGACGACGACCTATACGATCCACCAGCGGCAACGCCAGCAGGGTAAATACCAGATTGATCAATCCGGTAGCCACGATCGACTTGAGCGTATCGTTGATATCAAATCCGGCAGAGGCAAAGATCTCCTGCGCATAGTTGAAGATCACGTTGATCCCGCACCACTGCTGGAAAACGGCCAGTACGATGCCTATCAGCAGCACCGGGCGCACATCGCTGCGCAATAGCGCGCTGAGTGGCACTTTTTTACCGTCGCTGCTCAGCGTCTGGCGGATCTCCGTCAGCGTTTGCTGCGCGTAATGAGCATTACCAATACGCTGTAAAACACCGTGCGCTTTTTCATGGCGCCCAACCTTGGCCAGCCAACGCGGAGACTCCGGTACAATCAGCATTAGTAGCAGGAAGGCCATTGCCGGGATCAGTTCGGCACCAAACATGTAGCGCCAACCAACCTGGCCGTTCCAACTGGCCAACAGATCTGCAGCGCTGGCATTGGCGGCAACCGGTTCGGCGATCATCAGGTTAATCAGCTGTGCGGCCAGCACGCCTATCACAATTGTCAGTTGGTTTACGGCAACAAAGCGCCCACGCTGAGCCGCCGGACTCACCTCGGCGATATAAACCGGCGACAGAGCCGAAGCCAGGCCGATACCCACCCCACCCACGATACGGTAGATGATAAAAGCATCGAAAGTGGCCGCCATCGCCGTGCCCCAGGCGGAAATCACGAAGGTTAATGCTGCGACCACCAAGGGCAGTTTACGGCCAAAGCGATCGGACAGCAGACCAGAAACCAACGCCCCGAAAATACACCCCACCAGCGCCGAGCTCATCGCCCAACCGGATTGTACCGGATCGGTAATGCCAAAGTAGGCCTCATAAAATGGCTTGGCACCACCGATCACCACCCAGTCATAACCAAAAAGCAAACCACCGCAGGCCGCCACCAGGCAAATCGTCCAGACATACCCCATATTAAGATGATTATTCATACTACGCTCCTCTAACCAGGGTTTCAGCCAACAGGCTAAATAACCGCGCTTTATCGTGACTTGGGTTAGTCGCCAACAACTCAGCCAGCGTGTTCTGGGCATCGAGCAAGCGTTCTACTCCCAACAAAGCCAAAGCCTGCACCAGCAAACAGTGCTGCCGATGTGCCAATTGCAGATCGCCGTTCAGCGCCATCAGATCCGGTAAAGAGACAGCAAAGAAATCGGCATTTACCTTCTGCCCACGTTGCGACTCGGCCCATTGCGCCATCTGTGTAAACAGCGCCGTTGCCGCTGGCTGTTGTCCCAACTGCTTCAATGCCATACCGCGATAGAACAGGTAATCCACCGGCTGATCGTTGTAATAACGGCTTTCGGCCATTTCACTGTGACCCGCGCAGGCCTGCTGCCAGTAGCCTTGTGCCGCAGTGTGCTCCCCAAGCCGTGCGGCACAAACTCCGAGCCAGTAATAAATGTCGTTATCACTCTGGCCGACCAAACGCCCTTCTGCCAGGTTATGCGGATAGCGAAGCGCACTGTGTAATAGCGTGGTGGCTTGCTGTGCTTGCCCCTGTTGTAGTGCGTGGAAGGCCTGGCGTTGCAGGTTGATCAGATACTGGCCGGTGACTTTGCCTTCCCCTCCTTCCCACGGATGGAACTCACGCTGCTGCAGGATGGCCTGCGCCGCCGCCAGCTCGTCGCATTGGTTATAGAGGCTGAGTAGTTCTGCTGTGAGATCGTCGCGCTTGGCAACCACCGGCAGCGACTGTTTCAGACGTGCCAGACGCTGTTGGGGGGCGATACCGAGTAATTTGCTCAGGTGATCCAGTTCGAACAACAGGCGCGCATCCTGCGGTGCCAGATTGACCGCTCGCTGCAAATACGCCAGCGCCTTCTCGCCCTGATGATGTTTGTTGAAAGCATCTATCCCCAGGTTACGCCAGGCGTCGGCAAAGTCCGGCTGTTGTTCCACACATCCTCGCCACAGCGCAACAGCCTGCTGATAGTTGCGCTTGCTGTAGTGGAAGCATCCCAACAGGTATTGGGCAAAATTGCATTCTGGTAGCTGCGCCAACATGCGCACCTCCGCCAGACTGTTTGGGAAACGTACCTGTTGTGCAAATCCGGCCTGTGCCTTGGCCAACAGCTGTTGATACTCCTCGGCGCTCAATTCCAGCTTGCGTAGGCTGGCCAACAGATAAAGCGGCAGCGTTTCTTGGCTGTCTAACAACGTCAACACCTCTATCGCCTGCGGTTGCTGCCCCCATTCGCACAGCAGATTAGCGATATTCAGTGCATTGATCCCACGACCACCGGTCACTTCGCGCAGGGCCTGCAAGTCGCTGGTGCTACGCGTTTGTGCATAACGCAGATAGTACAGAGCATAATGCAGCGGCAGTGCGGCAATCTGTCGATCGAGGTAAACCAGGCTCTGTTCCCCAAGCCCCGTCAGCTGTAACAACCTCGCCTTCATGGCAATCAGCGGATAATGATTGGCGTTATTTTTGAGGCTGCTTTCACAGAAGGCCAGCGCCTGCGCATACTCTCCCTGACGCATCTTGATACGGGCCAATCCATAGAAGCCCCCCGCTTTACCATTACCGCTCCAGGTCGCACGGAAGAAATCTTCGTAAGCGGCAGTATCGTCCCCAAGCTGCTCCCACGCACAACCACGCATCAGGCTGGCAAGCCCACATTGCGGGTTACGGTTTAGATGATGGGCACGGGCCAGCGCACTGTCGGCATAGGCTATCGCTACTGAGAAGTTGGCGCGGTTGTACTCCAGCGTCGCCAACGCCAGATTGCAGCGATAATCCTGAGCATCCAGCGCCAAACCCCGCTGGTAATAATCAAAGGCCGAACGGCTGGCATGATTGTATTGCTCCAGATGCTGGCCGATAAACCAGGCTTCGTCGGTACTGGTGATTTGCTCTGCCGGTAACGGCGGTTTGGCGGGTACGGGCAACATCTCGTTGGGATCCGGCTGATGTTGGCAATAGCTGAGTACGCAGTGGCCTTGCTCATCCAGCAGTTCGATAGTCAATCTACCGTGGAAATCCCCATTCAACTGTTCAAGCAAAGCAGCCCCTGGCGTAAGATCGACAGTACGGTCCAGCAGGATCTGCCGCTCGTGATCCGAACGGATCACCAACCGATGCTGTTCCAACGGCGCTACCGCATAGATCCCCCATACCAACTGGCGTTCATCGGCCTCCAGCTTCAACGCCGCCTGGGTATTGGCATTCTGCACCATCCCCAACTGGCTGTAGGGCAGGAAGTTTTGTACAAAGCATTTCTCTTCGTAGCCATCCAGCCAGGTAAAGTCCGGCTGGTTATCGGTAAATACCCCGGTCATCAGCTCGATATAGGGACCATTGCTGTCGGTCAGGCTGCGATCCCATGCCTGGCCAAACTCACTGTGACCCCAGCTCCACTGCTTTTTACCTGGTGAAACATGGTGATCGGCAACGTGCAGTAAACCGCCCTGCTCATCATGGCTATAAGCACCAACAAAGTCGTAATCCGACTTATGGGCCATATAGGAGGTAGGCACCGGGATATTCTTGTAGCGCGAAATATCCACACCTGCCGAGTAATCGACTTTGTAATAAGTCCCGGTAGCAATCGGGAAGGAAGAGACGTCGCGTTTACCGTGATCGAAGACTGCGGTGACATCCGGCGGGAATACGCTTTGGTGATCGTCTCCCCCCTTCACTGCCGGATTGGCCCACCACAGGAAATGGCGTGGAGTGGGGTTGGCGTTATAGATCTTGGCGCTGATTTCAATCAATGCCCGCTCGGGATACAGGGTAAAACCTGCCATCACCTGTAGGCCACGCATAGGCTCCACTTCCCCCATCCACACCGTTTTCGCGCCGTTTTCATGCTGCTGGATACGGTGATCCACCGGCATATAGGTGGTTGGGCGATGGTGCTGCGGCCAGTTGAATTCGATACCGCCGGAGATCCAAGGCCCCAACAGCCCCACCAACGCGGGTTTCACCACTTCGTTGTAATAAACAAAATCACGCTGCTGCACTTTGTCATAGGCACGATGGATACGCCCGCCCAGCTCAGGCAGCAACATCACCCGCAGAAAATCATTCTCCAACCAGATGGCCTGATAACATCTTGGGGCCTGCTTGCCACTCAGGGTATCGATCACACCATATGGATATACCGCACCAGAAGATCCCTGATAGACCCGATTTTCCAGGAACATCGGATGGGGATCCTGCTCGCCGGTGGCGTAGGTAGGTAACTCGATCTGCTCCTGCCAAACTTTGACTGGTCCGTACATGCTTTCCTCGCTATAAATACTGAATATGGCATTTCAAGCAGTCTAATTGACAGAATCGGTTATATTATGCACACCGCTCACGCAATACAGTAAACAGGGTTTAGTGAATGAAACTACAGGGCTTGAATAATCAGCGGGTACGCAACTTCAACAAACGCGTGCTGTATGCCTTGCTGTACCGGGAAAAGGTCGCCAGCAAATCCACGCTGGCACGGCTTTGCCAACTCTCCATTCCGGCTGTGGGCAAAATTCTTGATGCGTTGCTGGCAGAAAAGCGGGTGGAGCATGATGTGCAAAACCTGCATCGGCGGGGACTGGGTGGGGGCAGTTACCGTATTGCCGCCTCAAGCCAGCGCATTCTATGCCTGAACGTTTCCCCCTACCTGATAGAAAGCATCGTGGTCGATGGCATGATCACCCCTTGCGGGCCGTTCAATCAGCTCGCCATTATCGCCACCACCCCACAGGCGCTGCTGCAGGAAATTGTGCAGATTTATTATCTGCATCGCCAACAGCAAGGCGGTGATCTGAAAATTGCCCTGTCGATCCACGGCCAGGTGAACCCATTGACCGGTGTTTCGCAGCGGATGCCGCAGGCCCCTTGGGAAGGGCCGGTCGAGATCAAATACCTGCTGGAAGAACGGCTGAAAACCGAGGTGCTGCTGGATAACGACTGCGTGATGCTGGCACTGGCCGAAAAGTGGCAAAATGCGGCCAATGTGCAGGATTTCTGCGTGATCAACGTGGATTATGGCATTGGTTCGTCGTTTGTGATCAACCAGCAAATTTACCGTGGTAGCCTGTTCGGTAGCGGGCAGATTGGCCATACTATTGTCGACCCCGACGGCGGCATCTGCTCCTGTGGCCGCTACGGTTGCCTGGAGACGATTGCCTCGTTGTCCGCTTTAAAGAAAAAAGCGCGTATTCAGCTCAAGGCAACACTGCCGGTACTGCCAGAGGGCGAACACTTGAAAACCCCCAGCACCGCCGAGTTGATCGCCCGTTTTCACCAAGGGGATGCGGCACTACAGGTATTGGTGCAACAGGCGGCACAGGCTATTGGCCTAAGCCTGTATAATTTTCTTAATATCCTCAATATAAACCGCATCTACCTTTATGGTCGCAGTTGCGGATTTGGCGATAGCTGGCTGCAAACCATTATCGGCCAGACCGGCTTTAGCCCGTTCGACCGCCACGATCAAACACAGGCCAACGCGACGTCGATCGATTTTGGTCATCTGACGCGGCAGCAGCAGGTGATGGGAATTGGCTATCTGTATGCCGAGCAGGCACTGGCGGAAATGACGTGGTAATAAATAAGATGAAGTGAACCGTAGGGTCGCCGCATGCTGCGCCCGTAAACTGGTTTTTAAACCAGGATCTTATCGGACACTATCGCTATGATATGGCACAGTGATCCAATTACAGTAGCTTGGAGTTTCATGATTTTCTCTTTCTCATCTTTGCCACGCCTGACCATACTGTTAATGCTGTTGGTGCTGGCGGGCTGTTCCAGCAAACACCCGCGCACCAGCTACAATCCTCACGCCTATGACGATAAAATCAAAGACGCGGCCGACGAGTATAAAATCGATCGCAAACTGATCGCCGCCATTATCCAGGTAGAGTCAGGCTTCAACCCAAAGGCCGTCAGCCCTTCCAATGCGATCGGCCTGATGCAACTCAAGGCGAATACCGCCGGTTGCGATGCCTACCGCTTTAAAGGCAAACGTGGTTGTCCGGATGATGACGACTTGTTGGATCCAGAAACCAATATCGATCTGGGGGCGGCCTATATCGGCGCGCTGCAACAGCAGCAACTGAAGTGGATTGACGATCCGGTGACTCGTCGCTATGCCACCGAAGTGGCCTATGCCAACGGCGCGGGTGCCCTACTGCGCACCTTCTCTGGCGATCGTCAGAAAGCCATTAGTATGATCAACAGTCTGTCGCCCGAGGCGTTTCACTGGCATGTGCGTCAGCACCATCCTTCACCACAGGCACCGCGCTATATGCTGAAGGTAGAGGCGGCGTATAACAGTTTGTAGCCTGGCAATAGCCAACCCCATAGCGTCTTCCCTGAAAGGGATAACAAAATAGTATCCTTACCAAGGGATAATTTATGGATATCCCCTCTCGGGGATAAAAGAAAGGGGGCCACTTGGGCTCCCTGCAGACTGCTGACAAAGTCAAATATGACAGGGAGAACGACGATACCCCTTATGACCGCTTTCTCAGTCTTTCCTGGTAATCACGAGAGGTTTCGGCCGCTATCCTCTTGTTGCCTTATTGACCCCCGCTGACGGCGCCCGAGCAAAGGGTTCAAGGCGGAACCCTTTGCAATCCGCGCCTTCGCCAAATCAGGCGGCCGCTGCGCGCTATTACTCGGCCCGTCCTGGGCCTCGCCCCTTCGGGGCCGCTGCAAGCAGCGTTCAAATCTGCTCCCGGCAGATTTGTCTCACTCCGCCACCGCGCATCACGGCCGGCTGCGATTCACATCCCTGTTTATCTCGCCTAAAAACGCCCTCCCTGGCGTTTTTGCCTATGCGCCGCGTCTGCGTTCGGCGCCTTCAATGGCTTCAACACCCGTGCTCACCTTACCAGGCGTGGAATGTGCAGCACGGTTATCAACACCAATGTAGAGATGGCCCAGTGCTAGCAGATACGGGTGTTGACGTTGAGCATAGGCGCGGGTGCAGGGCTCTGCAATTGCCGTTCATAATGGCTTCAGAGAAAGAAGCTATTTTTTCGGCAATTCTCCTGGCTCTTTACTGACAAGGGGGAAAGAACACGTTGTCAGCAATCTGAAGGGAGCCACTTGGGCTCCCTGCTCTATCAGGCTTTACCGCTGCGGATAGGCTTACGCGGCGGTTTGTTGGACGGTGTGCGCTGGCGCGTGATATCCGTGTGCTTGGTCAACGCTGGACGAGTTCGGCGCTGCAGGCGCTTAGCCTCACGTTGCTCATCAAGGCTTGGCGCAGGCACCAGACATTCGCGGCGTCCCCCAATCAGATGTTTCATCCCCATCTCCTCCAACGCACTGCGGATCAACGGCCAGTTAGCCGGATCGTGATAGCGCAACAGCGCCTTATGCAGGCGGCGCTGGCGATCGCCCTTCGGAATAAACACGTCTTCGCTCTTATACCCCACCTTACCCAGCGGATTCTTACCGCTGTAATACATGGTGGTGGAGTTTGCCATCGGCGACGGATAGAAGTTCTGTACCTGATCGAGACGGAAACGGTTTTTCTTCAGCCACAACGCCAGATTCACCATATCTTCATCACGCGTGCCCGGGTGTGAAGAGATAAAGTAAGGGATCAGATACTGCTCTTTGCCTGCCTGTTTGGAATACTGGTCGAACAGTTGCTTGAACCGATCGTAGCTGCCCATACCCGGCTTCATCATCTTGGACAATGGCCCTTCTTCGGTATGCTCAGGTGCAATCTTGAGATAGCCACCGACGTGGTGAGTAGCCAGTTCCTTGATGTAACGAGGATCCTCAACCGCCAGATCGTAACGCACCCCCGAGGCGATCAGGATCTTCTTGATCCCTTCCAACTCACGGGCGCGTCGGTAGAGCTTGATGGTCGGTTCGTGGTTGGTATCCATATAGGTACAAATTTCCGGGTACACGCAGGATGCACGGCGGCAAGTCTGTTCAGCTCGCGGATTGGTACAGCGCAGCATATACATATTGGCCGTTGGACCACCCAGATCAGAAATCACCCCGGTAAAGCCCGGTACCTTGTCGCGGATCTCTTCAATCTCGCGCACAATTGAGTCTTCTGAACGGCTCTGGATGATGCGCCCTTCATGCTCGGTGATTGAACAGAACGAGCAGCCGCCGTAACAGCCGCGCATGATATTCACCGAGAAGCGGATCATGTCATAAGCCGGGATGCGCTCTTCGCCATAGGAAGGGTGTGGCACACGCTGGTACGGCAGGGCAAAGACGCTGTCCATTTCCGGCGTGGTGAGTGGGATAGCCGGTGGGTTGATCCACACATAACGATCGCCATGCTTTTGCATCAACGCACGAGCACAGCCTGGGTTGGTTTCGTGGTGCAGGATACGTGAAGTATGGGCATACAACACCTTGTCCGCTTTCACTTTCTCAAAAGAAGGCAACAGCACGTAGGTTTTTTCCCACGGCTTGGGTTTGGCGGCACGTACGGTGACCGGCTTGGCCTCTGGCTCTGGCGTGCTGCCATCGGCACAGGGTAAATCTTCACCGTAAGGATTAGGGATTGGCTCAATGCGGCCGGGTTTGTCCAGACGAGTAGAATCCACCCCGCTCCACCCCGGCATGGCCCCTTTACGCATCACGGCGGTGTTACGGATATCGTGGATATCCTGAATTTTTTCACCCGCCGCCAGGCGATGCGCCAATTCCACCAGCGGACGTTCACCGTTGCCGTAGATCAGCATATCGGCCTTGGAGTCTACCAGCACCGAGCGGCGCACAGTATCCGACCAGTAATCATAATGGGCAATGCGGCGCAGACTGGCTTCGATACCGCCCAAGATGACGGGCACATCTTTATAGGCTTCTCTGCAACGTTGGCTATAAACCAATGTGGCGCGATCCGGGCGTTTGCCAGCCACATTACCGGCGGTGTAGGCATCGTCATGACGTAGCTTACGGTCTGCGGTATAGCGGTTGATCATCGAGTCCATATTGCCAGCAGTCACGCCGAAGAACAGGTTCGGTTTGCCCAAACGCATAAAGTCTTCTTTGTTGCTCCAGTCCGGCTGAGCAATAATCCCGACGCGGAAGCCCTGAGCCTCCAACATGCGGCCCACGATCGCCATCCCAAAGCTTGGGTGATCGACGTAAGCATCGCCGCTGATAATAATCACATCGCAGCTATCCCAGCCTAATTGGTCCATTTCCTCACGCGACATCGGTAAAAATGGCGCGGGGCCAAAACATTCAGCCCAATAAGGCTCGTAGGAGAACAGTTCACGTTCGGGTTGGATCAGGCTGGTCGTGCTCATTCGGGTGCTCTTGTACAGGTTAATTTATCGCCGGGCGGCGATTATACGCACTCCCTGCCAAAAGAGCATGGTAATTTCTCAGATTACTCAACTGTTGACCTCAAACTCATACACATCGCTGCGGCACAATGTCTCACTGAGCTCCAACACTTCCCCCTGCGAATTGCGGCTGGTTTGTACGATACGCAGCAATGGGGTACCGCGCTGTACATTGAGCAGACTGGCCTGTTCATCGTTACTGGCTACGGCCTTCAACAGAAAATGCCGTCCATCAGGCGTAATGCCCCGCGACTGCCACAGGGCGTACAGCGAATGTTCCAGCGTTTCAGGATCGGGCAGGAAACGGAGCGGAATATAGGTGGTCTCCAGCGAGACCGGATTCCCATCCATCAGACGCAGGCGGCGCAACTTGACCACCACGCTATTGCCGTCCAACTCCAACGCTTTGGCAACATCAGCCGGTGCCGTCATGCGCGTGCGTAACAACCATTGGTTGCTGACGTTACTGCCAGTACGCAATACCTGAGCAGTAAAGCCGTGATCCTGATTGAGGGAATAACCAATATGCATTGCCACACGGGTGCCAATACCCTGCTGGCGCGAGACCAACGCTTTCTCTTCCAGTAACTTCATTGCCTTGCTGACGGTCACGCGAGACAAATCCAACGCTTCAGCCATCATGCGTTCTGGTGGCAGAAAATCCCCCACGGCCAATACATGCTTCTTAATGGCAATTTCGATCGTTGTCGCCAGTTGGATATAACGTGGCGCCGCCGCTGCCTGCGAAAACTGCTGACACAGCCAGGCAATAAAATCATTCATCGGACCCGCCCTCTGATATTAGTCATATTCCTCTCACCCATCGGTTTTACCATATTTGTCACACCCAAGGTAACGGCATGGCGCGCGTTTACATTGGAATTAGATTGGCATCACATTTCACAATCATTGGACTTTAATTGGATCATTCTCACACGTAGCATTAGCCACACTGATGTTTTACATCGATAAGCATCAACACCAGGGAACACCCATAAATGAAAAATATAAAAAATCCTCACCACGCTATTCTCGGTGCGCTCTATGGGCAAGCCGTGGGCGATGCGATGGGGATGCCGTCAGAACTGTGGCCATTGCAGCAGGTACGTGATTATTTTGGTTGGATCACTCACTTCCTGCCTGGCCCAGTAGAAAATAGTGCGGCAACAGGATTTATCGCCGGGGAATACACGGATGATACCCAGCAGGCAGTCGCGTTGATGGATGCGTTGTTAGCGGCTGAGGGCCGGGTCGAACCGGAACGCATTGCTCACCACATCATGTTGTGGGCAGAGCAGATCGGCGCTTTTGAGAAAAATATTCTCGGCCCCAGTTCCAAAGCCGCACTGCTGGCATTCCGTGCCGGTACGCCGGTGGCAGAGATCACCGCTAACGGCGTCACCAATGGTGCCGCCATGCGCGTAGCACCGTTAGGCTGCCTGTTGCCCAGCGGCGATTTGTCAAAATTTATCGATGCGGTAAGGCTGTCTTGCAGCCCGACTCACAAGTCGGATATCGCCGTGGCGGGGGCTTTTGCCATTGCCTGGTCCGTTAGCCGGGCCATCGAAGGTGCTGACTGGGCCACTATCAAGCAAGAACTACCGCCCCGGATAGAACAGGTGCAACAACAGCAGATCACCACCTTCAGCCCATCCCTCAGCCGCCGTGTGGCTTGGGCACTGGAGTTCGCCGCCCCGCTGTGCGATCTGCAGGACAGTAACGCATTGGCGGAGCTTTACCACACCATCGGTGCCGGGATGGACACGATCGAGTCGATCCCGATGGCGTTAGCGCTGGTTGAACTGGCCGGCACCGATCCGCAACGTTGTGCGATCCTGGCCGCTAACCTGGGTGGAGATACTGATACCATTGGCGCTATGGCAACGGCAATCTGCGGCGCATTACGCGGTATCGCCGCTTTCCCGGCGGACTGGATTGGCACTATCAATCTTGCCAATCAAATTGATTTTGAGCCCTACGCGGCCGCTCTCCTCAGGCTGCGCAAACAGGAATAAATCGCACCATGAGTGAAATCAACCGCAGTGAAACATGGAAAGTAGAAAGCACGGGGATCGATCGCGTACCGGATGCCGAGCAGACAGGTAAACCGCTCGAGCTATTCTGGATATGGTCTGCCGCTAACATCGGCATTCTTGGCGTGGTCTACGGGGCAATCATTGTCGCGTTCGGCCTCTCCTTTATCCAGTCAATCCTGGCTGCACTGGTTGGCGTAGCCAGCTTTGCTTTAGTGGGCTATACCAGCTTCGCCGGGAAACGCGGCCGTACCTCGACCCTGACCTTATCGCGGGTGATTTTTGGCCTGAAAGGCAATATCGCCCCCACCACCTTCAGTTGGATTAACCTGATGGGTTGGGAGGCGGTGAACGTCATTACCGGTACGCTAACCCTGGCGGCCCTGTTCCAGGCCGCAGGCCTTGGGGAAAGCCACTCCCTCACCGCGTTCAGCCTGTTGCTGTTTGGCGGCCTGACCATCGTGGTCAGCCTGTTGGGGCAGAACACCGTGGTCTGGATGCAGAGCTGGTTCAGCCGCATCTTTGGTACCATGACGCTGATTGTGGTGCTGTATATCGTCTTTACCACCGAATGGGGCAAAGTGCTATCATTGCCTTCCGGCAGTTGGTTGACCGGCTTCCTGCCCGCCGTCTCGGTGATCGCCGCCGGTACCGGTATCAGTTGGGCCATCGCCGGGGCCGATTACAGCCGCTATCAAAGCCCGCAATCTTCGGATAAAAGCATCTTTGCCGCCGTCGTAGGTGGTGCCTGCCTACCGCTGATCCTGCTGATGTTCACCGGTATTCTGCTGTCAGTACAGTTGCCGGATCTGGCCAATGCGGCCAACCCGATTGCGCTCATCGGCTCGGTGTTGCCAAAGTGGATGGCCATCCCTTATCTGCTGGCCGCAACTGCCGGCATCGTCACTATTGCCGTACTCAGCCTCTACTCAGCCAGCCTTAACCTGCTCACGCTGGGGGTGAAAGTGAAGCAATCGCTGGCCGTTTCCATCGACGCCGTGATGATCCTTGGTATCGCTATCTATGTGCTGTTCATCTCTGGCGACTTCATGGGGCCTTTCATTTCCTTCCTGGTGTTCTGCGGGGTATTCCTTGCCGCCTGGGAGGCTATTTTCATTCTCGATTATGCTAAAGTGCGCCGTCATCATGGTTATGACGGTAATGCCCTGTACGGCCTGAATGGCCAGAACCGCGGCGTGCGTAAAGTCCCGTTGTTCTGCTGGTTCCTCGGGGCCTTATGTGGGCTGTTGGTGACCAAAACCGGCTTTATCGATGGCCCATTGGCTAAAGGCCTGTTCGCAGATTCCAGCCTGGGGCTGTTCGTTTCCTTCCTGGTCAGCCTGATAGCCTATGGCCTGTATCTGGCAAGTCACAGAGGACAACAATGAGTGAGTTTGTCGCAATAAAACCGATTCTGGTGGTAGGGGGTGCCGTAGGCGATGTGGTGCTCACGCTGCCAAAGTTGCCAACCAGCGGTGAAGATATCGAAGCGCAGCCACAAGAGAGGCAGATTGGCGGCTGTGCCTTTAACGTGGCACGAGCGTTGCGTCGCCTGGAGGTTCCAGTGGTCAACGGTATGCCGGTTGGCAACGGAGACTGGGGAAGTGCCATCGAAGCCGCCATGCAAGAGTTGGATCTGCCGGTGCTGTTACGCCATGGCCAGATGGATAACGGCTGGTGTCTGGCGTTAGTGGAACCCAACGGCGAACGTACTTTTGTCACCGTTACCGGTTGTGAAGCTCATTGGAATAAAGCGCAGCTGGCTACCCTGCCGCTAACGCCGGAAACGGTGGTTTACGCCAACGGTTATGAACTGGTGGGTGAACCAGGAGAAGCGCTGCGCGATTGGTTAACCCGCCTGCCGTTCGATCAGTGGCGGTTGCTGGATCCTGGCCCTCGAGTCAGCCAACTGGATGAGGCGTTTTTTGCCATGCTGAGCGATAGCAATACTTTGCTCACCCTGAACCGCGACGAAGTCGCGATCTTGTGTGGCGAAGGCGATACGGTCAGTGCCGCGCAACGTTATGCCGCAGCGCATAACATTACGCTGATCTGTCGGCTGGATCGTGATGGCGCCTGGATTTGCGATGGCCGCCATGAGCCACTGCATGTGCCGGTTTACCCGGTTGAAGTGGTTGATACCATCGGTGCTGGCGATGCCCATTGCGCGGGTCTGTTAGCCGGACTTTCCGCTGGCCTGCCGTTGGTGCAAGCTGTCGACCTTGCCAACCGCGTAGCCGCCTGCGTGGTAGCCAGCCGCGGTGCCGCCGGTGCGCCAGACTGGCAACAATTACAACAGCGTTTCCCTGCTTGATAACGGGGGCTGGCTCAGCCCCTGTGTTTTATCTTTAATGCGCCTTCTGCAGCTCGCCGTTCACCTCTTCCGGCCGATGCTGGTAGTTGAAAGACAGCGCAAAAACGATGCCTAGTACCAGCGTATAACCCGCAAACACCAGCCAGATACTCTGCCAGTCTTTCACACCATTGTTGGTAAAGAAATCGACAACCTCACCGCTGGCGATCGCGCCAACATAGGCACCAGCTCCGTTAACCATGGTCATAAACAGCCCTTGGGCACTGGCACGAATGCGGTGGTCTGCCTCCTTTTCAACAAAGATGGCACCAGAAATATTAAAGAAATCAAACGCACAGCCGTAAACAATCATTGAGAGCAACAGCAGCACAAAACCGAACCCGGCAGGCGTGCCGTAGGCCAGAAACAGAAAACGCAGCGTCCAGGCCGCCATACTGATCAACATCACTTGCTTGATGCCATATTTACGCAGGAAGAACGGAATGGTGAGGATGAAAAATACCTCGGATATTTGCGACAAGGAGAGCAGCACTGAGGGATAACGCACGCTGAAACTGTCTTGGTAAAGCGGATCCAACGAGAAGTCGTGCAGGAACGGGTTGCCGAAGGTGTTGGTGATCTGCAATGCCGCCCCCAACAACATAGCAAACAGAAAGAACACCGCCATGCGCTTTTGCTTGAACAACACAAAGGCATCCAGCCCCAGCAGGCTGACCCAATTGTGTGCGCGCTTCACATTGTTAGTCGGGCAACGAGGCAACGTCAGAGAATAAGCGGCCAGCAACAGCGATGCCGCCGCAGCCAGGTACAGCTGCATATTACTCAATTCAATCTTGCTGAAGCTGATCGACCACATTGCAAAAATAAATCCCACGGTGCCATACACCCGGACCGGCGGGAAATCTTTTACCGTATCGCAGCCGTGTTTTTCCAGGCAGAAGTAAGAAATGGCGTTAGAAAGCGCGATGGTGGGCATATAGACCATAGCGTTGAATAGCATGACCCAGAACATCACCAGCGGCTGTTCGACCTGTGCAGCGCAGTAAAGCGCCACTGCCCCCAACAAATGACACAGGCCGTAGAGATAATTGGCCTTGATCCAGCGATCGGCGACGATCCCTGCCAGGCTCGGCATGATCAATGCAGCAATCCCTTTCGAACTATACACCATCCCCACTTGTATCCCACTGAAATGCAGGGTGTTAATCATGTAGGAACCCAACGTCACCAACCAGGCTCCCCAGATAAAGAACTGGAGAAAAACCATCACTTTCAAACGTGTTTTTATTGCCATTACCATCACCTGTTATTGTCATTAATACGATGATTGACGCGGCAAGTAGGGAGCTTACCGCGGGGTAGTCAGAGGGAAATAAGCATCACAGCGTTTTGAAAAACTCCCGTATCAGACGCATAAAGTCATCTGCTGCCATGGCTGCACAGCTCAGCGTCTGCTCATGGGAAAGCGGCGTATCCGATAGCCCTTCGGCATAGTTGGTCATCGCCGAAACCACCAGTACCTTCAGGCCGCAATGCCGGGCGGAAAGAACCTCAGGCACAATCGACATCCCCACCACATCACAGCCCAGGATCTGCATCATGCGAATTTCGGCCGGGGTTTCAAAATTCGGACCGGTGTAAGCCGCAAAGACCCCTTCGGCCAGTGGGATACCGGCGTCGGCCGCCACCGCCGCCAACTGCGCACGCAGATCGCGATCATAGGCATTAGCCAGGCTGAAGAAACGCGGGCCGAAACGCTCGTCGTTGCTGCCCACCAGCGGAGACTCCGGCATAAAGTTGATATGATCGGTTAACGCCACCAGGCGGCCCGGTGTGACAGATTTACGCAGCGAACCCGCAGCGTTGGTCGCCAATAGGAATTCGCAGCCCAACAGTTTGAAGGTACGGATCGCCGTGGTCATCACCTGCATGCCATGGCCTTCATAGAAGTGCCCGCGTCCTTTCATGCACAATACCGGTACGCCTTCCAGCCAACCGGCTACCAACTGCCCGGCATGGCCGACCACACTGCTCACCGGAAACCCCGGCAGTTCGGTATAGTCGATGGTCACAGCATCGGTCATGACATCGGCCAACGCTCCCAGGCCGGATCCCAGAATCAGCGCGGCTCGCGGTTGAAAACCTGGTAATCTGGCACGCAGAACATCAGCACAGGAAAAAGCATCGTCTTGATTAAACATAGTATTCTCTTCTGTGGGAGGGTGAGTTATTCCCCATAGTAGAGAGCAGGAAAGGGCGGCGACCAATACATTATTGCCCGCTGATTTATTCTGTTTGCCTATAAATAACGCTGCATCGGGAGGCCCGACAACTCATGAAACAGCCACTGCCTGATCCAAGCCGGATCAACTTTCGCCTGCTGCATTATTTCCGGGTTGTCGCCGAAGAGATGAACTTCACTCAGGCCGCACAACGGTTGAATATCTCCCAGCCGCCGCTCAGCAAACATATTAAAGAGCTGGAAAACCAACTGGGGGTGGAACTGTTCAAACGCACCACCCGTTCAATGGCGCTCACGCTGGCAGGCCGTACGCTGTTCCATAACGTAGAGATGCTGCTTGATCAGGCGGGTAATGCATTGAATCAGGTGCAACAACTGGGTCGGGGCGAAGCGGGGCATATGGTGATTGGCATGGTGGGGACCTCTGTCTGGAGCGGCCTGCTCCCGGCGCTGAAACGCTTTACCTCCCAGGCGCAGAAAGTCACCTGGGCCTTGAACGAACAAACCCCCAGCCAGCAGATTATCTCACTCCAAAAGCGCCATATTGATATCGGCGTCTGGCGTGAAGCAAAACAACAGGTGCTGCCTGACCTGACCTGCCAACTGTTATCACGAGAGAAGATTTCAGTGGTGCTGCCAACCGATCACCCGTTGGCAAATGGGGAAGCAATTACGCTCCAGGCGTTGCAGCATGACAAATTTATCGTGCTCCCGCCCCACGAAGCGAGCCTGGGGCTCTATTTACATGACCTGTGTCTGCAACAGGGCTTTGCGCCCGATATTGCCCATCAGGTCAACGAGCCGCAAACGTTAATCGCGCTGGTGGCGGAAGGTTTCGGCATTACGCTGCTGCCTGACAGCTACGGACACATCCCGTGGCCTGGCGTGCGTTTCTGCCCGTTACAGGCGGCACCTTCAGCCGATCTGTATGCCATCTACCATGCTGAAAGTGCCACACCGGTGGTACGGGCGTTCCTGAAGATGCTACGAACGCCCGGTGGTGATTAAGAAGATGCCTGCACCACGAACTGGCCGGTAGAACCGCGGTCTGCCATCTCCAGCGTCTGGCTGTAGAACAGGAACGGGAAGTGTTCCGAAGACACCTGGTTGAAGTACACCAGCAGTTCGACATCCCCATCCACCCAAACGGTGTCCTTCCAGCCACGATCCTCGGCCATCGGCTGAGCACCATTGACGCGTTTAACCAGGAACTGCACGCCCTGAATGTGGAACGCCTGCGGCGTATCCGCATGGAGAGTCCAGCGCTCCCAGGAGCCCTGCAATGCCTGAACGTCAATGCGGTTCATATCCCAGATGGCGCCGTTAATGCCAGCCATCTTGTCACCCAGGCGGAACTCACGCGAACGGCTGACGTTGCCATCCAGCAGTTGGTCCGCCATCAGCCGCATCGGCAGATTATCGGTCACCAACGGCAGCAGGCCCGTCGGTTTCAGTGTCAGTACCTGGGTGGAAACCAGTATGCTGGAAGGTTCGAACAGGCCACGCAAGCGATCCATGATCCCCGCAGCCTCACCGGCGGTGAGGGAGACCTCCTCCCCCTTTGACATGTCGATCAGCACTTCGCGGCGCTCGCCCGGTGCCAGAGAAAGCTGTTGCACTGCCACCGGAGCAGGAAGGAAGCCCTGATCGCTGGCGATCACGTTGATGGGACGACCATCACTGAGTTGCAGCGAATAACGCCGTGAGTTAGACGCATTTAACAGACGTAGGCGCACCCAACCACGCGAGACTTCGACGAATGGGTTCTGCACACCATTCACCAGCAGCGTATCGCCAACAAACCCGCCCTGGGCCGGAGGATCATATTGTGGCGTACCAAAGTTATCCAACCGCTTGTCCTGAATGATCAACGGGAAATCATCGACGCCGTAATGGTTCGGCAACGGCAGGTTTTTACTGATTTCGTCCTCAATCAGCCATAAACCGGCCACACCGTTGTAGATATGCGGCGCCATACGATTAGGGGTATTGGCGTGATACCAGCAGGTGGCCGCAGCCTGACGAATAGGAATGACCGGCGACCAGTCAACATTCGGTGACATCATGCGTGGCGCACCGCCCATCAGGGTACCTGGCACCTGTAAGCCGCTGACGGTCATCGATACCGGTTCGTTCAGACGATTACTGTAGATCAGTTTGACGTCGTCACCGCTATACACCCGCACCGTCGGCCCCAGATACATGCCGTTAATGCCCCAGACTGACGCTTTGCGGTTATCCATAAAGGACCAATGGGCACGCTGCAAGGTTAAGAACAGCGGCTGACCACGGCGGGACTCCAGCAAGGGGGGAATGGGTAACGGGGTTTGCGTTCCGCTCGCCTCAGCCCTCAGCGGCACCGCTCCGGCGCACAGCGCCAAGCCCGATGCCTGAATAAACTGACGCCGACTGAGTGACATATCTTCTCCATGAAAACTAAGGTTAAACCGAGTGCAAAACCCCAGTTGACCGGGGCATAAACGGCATGATGCCGTATGAAAATCGCAATCTGTACCCTATGGATTTCAAGCTGGCCGTTCTAGCGTAGGGGTATCCCCGAACAGCACAGCTTGAAAGATAACGGGTAGTGTTAATTTTATTTTTTAGCCGCGTCTAACTGGGCCACTTCCGCATCCAACTGTTCGATTTTCGTCTTCATCAACGCGTAGCAATGGGCCGCCAACTCACGGACCTGCTCCTTGTTATAGCCGCGGGTATCAATCGGCTCCAGCATTTCGACGATCGCATGGCCGTTGTTCCAACGGTTCAGGTTAATCTTGCCACTCGTGGTAGACACACAAATCGGTACCACCGGCACACCAGCCGCAATGGCCGCATGGAAAGCACCGGTTTTAAATGGCAACAAGCCACGGCCACGGCTGCGAGTCCCCTCGGGGAACATCCAGATGGAAATGTCTTTTTTCTTGAAAGCCTCAACCACCTGCGCAATAGTGCCATGCGCTTTGGCACGATTATTCCTGTCGATCAGCAAGTTACCCGTCAACCAATAAAGTTGACCGAAAAACGGGATCCAGATCAGGCTTTTTTTGCCAACGGTCACGGTACGCGGCTGCACAATATTGGAAGCCGTCACCATGTCGTAGTTGTTCTGATGGTTGGCAATGTAGATGCATTTGCCGTTATTGGCGGCACTGGCAGGCTTGCGAACTTCAACCTTCAGGCCGAACACCGTCGACAAGCGGCCAAACAGATGGCCAAAGGTCGCCACATGACGTGGACTACGCGGGCTGAACAAGCAGTACACCGAACCGAGAATACACACCAAAATGCAATAGACCGTCACGATAATTGCACGCAATATTAATAACATAACAACCTCATTAGCACCCTGCCAACACAGCAGCCTTCCCAAATTGAGCGATGTCGCCACTGCGAAGATTTCTTGTTGTCGCGGACGTGGATGACATTGTTACACCGCCCACGTCGATTTTCGCTATTTTCCTGCCAGCCGACCCTCGGCACAATAAGTTTATCGCGGGAAAAGTTAAATATTTGGAATAACACGCACCAGAAAAGAGAACGGGCGCAGCATGCTGCGCCCTTATCAATGGATTACCCCGGCTTACTCTTCGCTGTCACCCTGTGAGGCGCGTTCAGGCATATCCAGTTCAACCCGATCGATACGTTGCAGCCCCCGAGGCAACAGAGTGCCTTTACGGCCGCGTTCGGCGCGGAATTTCTGCAAATCTTCCGGCCGCAGTTTCAGCTTGCGTTTGCCCACATGCAGAGTGATTGAAGTCTGCGGTGGCAACACAAACAGCCAGGCCAGTTTATCTTCACCACTCGCCGCCTGCGCAGACGGAATAGAGATAATCTTGTTGCCCTTGCCCTTCGAAAGCTGCGGCAGATCGGCCACCGGGAACATCAGCATACGGCCTGCCGCACTGATCGACAGCAGCATGTCGTCGTCGCTGTGGATCTCCATCGGTGGTAAGGCCTTGGCATTATCCGGTAAGGTAATCATGACCTTACCGGCACGGTTACGCGCCACCAGATCGTTGAAGGTACACACGAAGCCGTAACCCGCGTCGGAAGCCATCAGCAGTTTCTGATCGTCAGCGGCCATCAGAACCTGTTCAACGGTCGCACCCGGCGGCGGTGTCAGCTTACCGGTCAGCGGCTCCCCTTGCCCACGTGCCGAAGGCAGCGTCAGCGGGTCGAGTGCGTAACTGCGCCCGGTGGAGTCGATAAACACGACCGGCTGATTGCTCTTGCCGCGTGCCGCCGCGCGGAAGCTGTCACCGGCCTTGTAGCTCAAGCCACTCGGATCGATATCATGCCCCTTGGCACTGCGCACCCATCCCATTTCAGACAACACAATCGTCACCGGCTCAGAAGGCACAAAATCGTGCTCGCTCATGGCCTTGGCTTCTTCACGCTCGGTCAGCGGGGAGCGACGATCGTCACCGTAAGCCTGCGAATCTGCCTGGATCTCTTTTTTGATCAAGGTGTTCAGCTTGCGCTCGGAAGCCAGCAGCGCCTGCAGATGATCACGCTCTTTCGCCAGTTCATCCTGCTCACCCCGGATCTTCACTTCTTCCAGCTTGGCCAAATGACGCAGTTTCAGCTCAAGGATCGCTTCGGCCTGGGTATCAGAAATGCCGAACCGTTGCATCAGCACCGGTTTCGGTTCATCTTCGCTGCGGATGATGTGGATCACTTCATCAATATTGAGGAACGCGACCAGCAAACCTTCCAGGATATGCAGCCGCTTGAGCACTTTCTCCAGGCGATAATTCAGACGGCGACGCACGGTATCGCGACGGAAGGCCAACCATTCGGTCAGGATTTCCACCAGCCCTTTGACCTGCGGACGGTTATCCAGACCGATCATGTTCATGTTGATGCGGTAGCTACGCTCAAGATCGGTGGTGGCAAACAGGTGGTTCATCACCTGATCCAGATCGATCCGATTCGAACGCGGCACGATAACCAGACGGGTCGGGTTTTCATGGTCGGATTCATCACGCAGATCTTCCACCATCGGCAGCTTTTTGGCACGCATCTGGCTGGCTATTTGCTCCAGCACCTTGGCACCGGATACCTGATGTGGCAAGGCGGTGATGACCGCGCTGCCATCTTCTTTCTTCCAGACAGCGCGCATACGTACCGAGCCACGGCCATTCTGATAAATTTTGCGGATTTCTTCGCGCGGGGTAATGATCTCCGCTTCCGTCGGGAAGTCCGGCCCTTGTACAAATTCCAGCAGATCATCAAGCGAGGCCCCGGGCTTGTCGATCAGAGCAACCGCGGCGGCGGCCACTTCGCGCACGTTATGCGGTGGGATATCCGTTGCCATCCCTACGGCAATACCGGTCGTCCCGTTAAGCAGGATGTTTGGCAAGCGCGCTGGCAGCATCTTCGGCTCTTGCATAGTGCCGTCGAAGTTGGGTACCCAGTCCACCGTACCCTGGCCCAATTCGCCCAACAGCACTTCGGCATATTTCGACAAACGCGATTCGGTATAACGCATCGCGGCGAAAGATTTCGGGTCATCCGGTGCCCCCCAGTTCCCCTGCCCGTCTACCAATGGGTAGCGGTAAGAGAAGGGCTGTGCCATCAGCACCATCGCCTCATAACAGGCGCTATCGCCGTGTGGATGATATTTACCCAGCACATCGCCCACGGTACGGGCCGATTTTTTGAATTTGGCGCTATTGTTAAGCCCCAGTTCCGACATGGCATAGATGATGCGGCGCTGTACCGGCTTTAAACCATCGCCAATATAAGGCAGCGCCCGATCCATGATGACGTACATGGAGTAGTTCAGATAGGCGTTTTCAGTGAATGTGTGCAGCGGTAGACGCTCAACACCGTCATGAGTCAGTTCACTCATTACTCAGATATCCTCAGACGACAAAGGGTCGATTCTGCCCGCGATAGTACCTCATCTGCGGGGTGGCTGTCACAGTTGGTGCATTGATCGCAGGCTTATCCCTGCGATCTCCCCCGTTTATGTGGAATTTTGCCATCAGCAATCGCTTTTATTGACTCACAGTCAACACTGTTGTGCTCTAAGTCGCATTTTTTCCTGCCGGTTGACACGTTACACTCCGTTTCAACGCTATGGCTTACGCCCTTCTGGCGATGACCATGACCTTATTTCATTCTGACGGAGCCTCATACCGATGAGCAATATCCTGATTATTAATGCCAAGAAACAATTTGGCCACTCCAACGGCGAACTGAACCAAACCCTGAGCGACGTAGCGGAAAGCTTCCTGCGTGATGCCAAGCACGATGTGCAGATCACGGTGGTTGATGATGGCTATGATATCGAAGCAGAAGTACAGAAGTACCTGTGGGCCGATGCGGTAATCTACCAGATGCCAGGCTGGTGGATGGGTGAACCGTGGATCCTGAAAAAATACATCGACGAAGTTTTCACCGCAGGCCACGGTAGCCTGTACGCCAGCGATGGCCGTACCCGCTCCGATGCCAGCAAAAAATACGGCTCCGGCGGTCTGATTCAGGGGAAAAAATATATGCTGAGCCTGACCTGGAACGCACCACTGGAAGCCTTTACCGATCCTGACCAGTTCTTCCACGGCGTGGGCGTTGACGGGGTTTACCTGCACTTCCACAAGGCCAACCAGTTCCTGGGGATGGAAGCGCTGCCAACCTTTATCTGTAACGATGTGATTAAACAGCCGAATATCACCAGCGATATCGCACGTTTACGCGCGCATCTGGGCGAAGTATTTGCTTAACTGCCACGTGTTTTATTCATCATCCGTTAATCAGTGAGGCCGTTATGATCACCGTCATTGCAGAAATCAAAACCAAACCGGGCCAGCGGGCAACGGTACTGAAAGCGATCGAAAAGCTGATCCCCGCAGTGCTGGCCGAAGAAGGGTGTGGCGGTTATCAGCCGATGATCGATGTCAATACGCAGGCTCCATGGCAGAAACTGTCACCGGATTCTGTGTTTATGCTGGAAAAATGGCAAAGCCAGGCGCATCTGGAAAAGCACCTGCAGATGGAACACATGCTTAAGCACCGTGAAACCATCAAGGATTGCGTACTGGGCACCACGATCTACGTGCTGGATAACGCCTGAAAAACCACTGAAGGCTTACTCTGACGTCCCTTATGGAAAAAGGGGACGCCAGACACCCCCGTCCCGCACCCATCTATAAACTTTGCGCATTGATATGCGCACTGACATAGTCCAGGAAACAGGTGATACGCGCAGCCAACTGGGTATTACGGTAATACACCGCGTTAATCGGCTGGCGCACATCCCGCGTTTCCTGCGCCAAAATTTGAATCAACCGCCCTTTGCGCTGATCTTCTCGCGTCATAAAATCAGCCAGTTGCACAATCCCCTCCCCACGTAGCGCCAGTTGCCGCAGCGTTTCACCGCTTGAGGCTGATAGTGTCGGGGTAATGGCAAAGTGCTCCGCCTGCTGATTGCGCAGCGGCCACAGATTAAGCGATTCCGGTTGAGTAAAGCCCAGCAGGCAATGATGATTCAACTCTTCTACGCTGCGTGGCGCACCAAAGCGGGCAATATACTCTGGGCTGGCGAGAATACGTAACCGGCTGGCCCCCAGCAGGCGCGCATGGATGGTGGAATCACGCAATGGGCCAATACGAATGGCAATATCCGTGCGTTTCTCCAGCAGATCGATAATCAGGTTATCGGTATTGAGTTCCAGCTCGATTTGCGGAAAGCGTTGGCGAAAACCGGCGACCAACGGCACGATAACGTGTTCCATAAAGGGGGCGGCAGCGTTAACACGCAGTCTGCCTGCCGGGCTCATGCGGCGCAGCGCCATCTGCTCTTCAGCATGTTCCACCGAGTTGATAATTTCCCGCGCATAGACCAAAAAGCCCTGCCCTTCCTCAGTCAATTCCAGACGACGGGTGGTTCGGCGCAATAAGGTGGTATCGAGCTTCTTTTCCAGGCGGCTGAGCGCGCGGCTGATGCCAGAAGTGGTTTGGCCAAGCTGCTCGGCGGCGGCGGTAATCGAGCCACTATCAACCACCAAGGTATAGGCCAGTAATTCTTCGAGGGTGATTTTCATGCCTTCAACCCTGAGTTATCGACGCAGTTTGTCGCGCCCTCAAGAAGTGACACCGGTGGAACTTGGGGCCACTGTTCCGGCCCCATCGCTATCAGACTGAAAGTTCAGCCGTGTCGCCTTTGTCTTGCAACCAGTTGCGGCGGTCTTCTGAACGTTTCTTCGCCAGCAGCATATCCATGATCGCCATGGTCTGATCCGTATTTTCATCATCAATGGTCAACTGCACCAGACGACGGGTATTGGGATCCAGCGTGGTTTCACGCAACTGCAGCGGGTTCATCTCACCCAGACCTTTAAAGCGCTGGACGTTCGGTTTGCCTTTCTTGCGTTTCAGTTGTTCCAGCACGCCGGCCTTTTCTTCCTCATCGAGAGCGTAATATACCTCTTTACCCAGATCGATACGGTATAACGGCGGCATCGCCACATACACATGGCCACCTTTCACCAGCGTGCGGAAGTGGCGTACAAACAGGGCGCACAGCAGCGTGGCAATGTGCAAACCATCGGAGTCCGCATCCGCCAGGATACAGATTTTGCCGTAACGCAGCTGGCTGAGGTCTTCGCTGTCCGGATCGATGCCGATCGCCACAGAGATATCATGCACCTCCTGCGAGGCCAGGACTTCGTCGGAGGAAACTTCCCAGGTGTTCAGGATTTTACCTTTCAACGGCATGATCGCCTGATATTCGCGATCGCGCGCCTGCTTGGCAGAACCGCCAGCCGAGTCCCCTTCCACCAGGAACAGCTCCGTCATGCTCAGATCCTGCGAAGTGCAGTCCGCCAGCTTACCTGGCAATGCAGGCCCACTGGTCAGTTTTTTACGCACCACTTTCTTCGCCGCACGCAAACGACGTTGTGCGCTGGAGATCGCCAGTTCAGCCAGTTGTTCAGCCGCCTGCACGTTCTGGTTCAGCCACAGGCTGAAGGCATCTTTCACTACGCCAGAAACAAACGCCGCGCACTGACGCGATGAAAGCCGTTCTTTGGTCTGCCCGGCAAATTGTGGATCCTGCATTTTTACCGACAGCACGTATGCACAACGATCCCAGATATCTTCTGCAGACAGCTTCACACCGCGCGGCAAGATATTGCGGAATTCGCAGAACTCACGCATGGCATCCAGCAAGCCTTGGCGCAGCCCGTTGACATGGGTACCACCCTGCATGGTCGGGATCAGGTTGACGTAGCTTTCCGTCAGCAGTTCCCCGCCTTCTGGCAGCCACAGCAATGCCCAGTCCACCGCCTCGGTATCACCAGAAAAATTACCCACGAAGGCTTTTTCCGGCAGGGTAATCAGGCCGTTCACCGCTTCCATCAGGTAATCGGTCAGGCCGTCCTGATAACACCAGCGCTGCTCGGTATTGTTTACCTTGTCGAAAAAGTAGATTTCAACGCCAGGGCACAGCACCGCTTTGGCTTTCAGCAGGTGAGAGAGGCGCGAAACCGAGAAACGCGGGCTATCAAAGAACTGCTCGTCCGGCCAGAAGTGGACGCTGGTACCGGTATTGCGCTTGCCACAGGTGCCGGTAATAGCCAGATCCTGCACTTTATCGCCGTTTTCAAAAGCAATGCTGTAGACGTTGCCATCACGGCGCACGTTGACTTCAACACGTTTTGACAGGGCGTTGACCACCGAGATCCCTACGCCGTGCAGGCCGCCGGAAAACTGGTAGTTTTTATTGGAGAACTTGCCGCCAGCATGCAGACGGCAAAGGATCAGCTCCACTGCGGGCACGCCTTCTTCCGGGTGAATATCCACCGGCATGCCACGGCCATCATCAATCACTTCAAGAGACTGATCGGCGTGCAGGATCACGTCGATACGCTTGGCATGACCCGCCAACGCTTCATCGACGCTGTTATCAATCACCTCTTGGCCGAGGTGGTTTGGGCGCGTCGTGTCAGTATACATACCGGGACGACGGCGCACTGGTTCTAGACCGCTGAGTACTTCAATGGCATCAGCGTTATAGCTGGATTGAGTCATCGTTGATTATATTTTCGTGGTTGAGGGAAGGTATCGTATCCCCGCGCAACGGAAAGTTGCCGCGGTGTCATAACCCTAAAAAATCCACAATCTGCGGGAAGTAGTGCTCGAAGCCGACGAAGGCGTGGTTTCCCCCCGACTCCACCGTCTGCCGGCAAGCGGTGTAATACGCCACAGCCTGCCCGTAATCGAGTACTTCATCGCCCGTTTGTTGCAGCAGCCAGATTAAATCCGGCGACTCCAAGGGATCGATCTGCATCACTTTCAGATCATAAACGTGGCGTGACTCTAACACATATTGCTGCCCGGTGTAGGGGTTCTCGTTCTGGCCAAGATAGTCGATCAACAGTTCAAAGGGCTTCACCGCCGGATTTACTACCACCGCAGGCAGTGAAAAACACTGCGATAACCAGGTCGCATAGTATCCCCCCAGCGAGGAACCAACGATCCCCATTGTCTGACCTGCGCGTGCCATCACCAGTTCCTCCAGCATATCCGCCGCTTCAGCCGGATAAGGCGGGAGTTGTGGCACCAACATGTCGATATCGGGATGATGCTCAGCCAACCACGCCTTAAACGCGGTTGCCTTGGCCGAAAGTGGCGAGCTGTTAAAACCGTGCAGGTAAAGTAATGTTGAAGGCATCAGTAGCCGTCCGAGTCCATATCGGGGCGAAAGTCATCGTTCTCAAGCCGGAACACCTGGGTTTCTACCCGGCCATCCGGCAGCAGGTCAAGATAGCGCCAACCTGGAGAAACGTCATCGATGGTAAAGTTGGTACAGTGCGGTTTGAACTGCACACAGGTCGAAGGTGAAGCCAACAACCGGCGCCCATGCCAATCCAGATCCAACTCCTGATGGATATGCCCACACAGCAGGGTATTCACTTTCGGGTAGCGTAACAGGATGGCCGCCAGCATATGCGGGTTACGCAGGCTGTGTTGATCCAGCCAGGTACAGCCTGAAGGCAATGGATGATGATGCAGTAACAGCAACGTATAACGTTCTGGATGTGCCTGCAGACAACGCTCCATCCATTCCAACTGGTATTCGCTCAGTTCACCGTGCGGCACACCGAAGACCTGGCTGTCCAGCAGCAGGATCTGCCAATGCTCCCCTAACAGCACCTGTTTGGAGGGTGAGATCCCGGCAGCAGCCAACGCATCGACCATCGCGGGCTGAAAATCATGGTTGCCAGGGAGCCAGACACAGGGAGCTGGCAGACGGGAGATCCCTTCTGCAAAGTGCCGATACGCCGCCGGTGAATGATCCTGGGCCAGATCGCCCGTCGCCACAATCAAATCATAGTCACGCTGCTGCGCGATGACCGCATCCAGCACCGCGTGATAACTGGAATAGGTATTAATGCCAAGCAAGGTCTCATGGTTGCCGGCAAAAAGGTGGGTATCTGTTATTTGTAGAATCCTGACCTTGGCCCCACTCGCCACGGGCAGTCTAAACAGGCTTTCCAAATAATGTCCTTTGTTATTTCAGTCTGTTTATACTCGTCATACTTCAAGCGACCTGTGCCGGCTGCACCGACTCCCCCAGTGACACACAAACCTATGCTGCTGGGGACTCACGGTCTTGCCGCCTTCATACCACGCGAATTATTCAGAGTATATACCCGTCGTCTTTCAAGGCGCAGCCTTGTTACCTGCGGTTATTACCTCGCCGCAACCTGAAGACCATTGGGTATCTTACATAACCGGAACCGCCATCACGCCATGCGCTAAACAGTAGCGCAACCAATCAGCAAGAAACTGGTTAATTTGATGCTTTTCGTCACGCTGATGCAACTTTTTGTTCGGATAATCATAACGCGCTTTAAACCGATAGATCTGCTGACTGGAACACACTTCCGCAACCATCGCATCATGATACAGCCGCACGGACATCGCAGGCAGGCTCCAGTAACTGACGGCAGGAGCCGTCTGCTCAATCTGCACCAGCGAGGTGTAACGGGTAGATTCAATAATTGTCAGACGATAGTGCGCGCCATTAACCTGATAAGTGACGGTTTCATCGACTTCATCGTTACGCGGCAGTAAACGCCGCAATTGCGCGAAGTTGGTTTCACACAATCTCATCATTTCTGGAAAATCAGGCGTATAGCGCTTTTGCATTTAGCTAACCCATTCTGCTTTGAGCGATTCATGGTGCAACGCCAGCCATTGCAATGCAATCACTGATGCCGCGTTATCGATCGCGCCTTCTTCAACCCAGCGGTAAGCCTGTTCGCGGCTGACCACATGGACACGGATATCTTCATTCTCTTCGGGCAATCCGTGGATCCCTTCGGCCGTCAGGGCATCAACCTCACCGACCATAATCGACAAGCGCTCACTGGTGCCGCCGGGGCTTGCCAGATAACTCAACACCGGCTTGCAACGCCCGACCACTACGCCAGCTTCTTCCTGCGCCTCGCGTCGGCAGACATCCTCAACGCTTTCTCCCTCCTCGATCATACCCGCCACCATTTCCAGGAGCCAAGGAGAATCAGAGCTATCAATCGCGGGGATGCGCAACTGTTCAACCAGCACAACTTCATCCCTCACTGGATCATAGGGTAGCAATACCGCCGCATGGCCGCGCTCAAAAACTTCGCGTTTTACCTCACCGCTCATTTCACCATTGAACAAGCGATGACGAAATCGGTACAAATTGAGTGAAAAAAAACCACGGTATAGCGTCTCTCGTGCAATAATTTCTACATCATTTTTATCGAGAGTAACGGGTGAAGGTAACGAGTCGCTCATCAGCGAATTTCTCCTGAGTCATTATGCCGGTAAAATAATGGGTTTTGATGACAGAAACAGCAGGATCATCCTCCCTGGCTTTGTGTTAGATTGTGAACCATGATATCAGGTGGCGCCGATGCAAACAGTCAAGTGTAAGTCAACGTAGCGTCCAGGAAGGTAAAAGTTCTGTGAGATGGCACATTAAGCCACCTTCAGCGATCGGCAGACTCTGCTAGAATCGGCAACTATTCGACTATAGTCAGCGCTAACATAGCAATATTGCTGCACAACAAGGAATGCAAATGAAGAAACTGCTCCCCCTTCTTATCGGTCTTAGCCTCGGTGGCTTCAGTACCATGAGTCAGGCAGAGAACCTGTTGCAGGTTTACAAACAGGCAAGGGAAAGTAACCCGGATCTGCGTAAAAGTGCCGCTGACCGTGATGCGGCATATGAAAAAATCAACGAAGCGCGCAGCCCGTTACTGCCACAGCTTGGGTTGTCTGCTGGTTATACCTATACCAACGGCTTTCGTGATAACAGTAATAGCAACAGTAATTCCACCACCGGATCGCTGGGGCTGACCCAGACCATCTTCGATATGTCGAAATGGCGTGCGCTGACGTTACAGGAAAAGGCTGCCGGTATTACTGATGTCACTTTTCAGACTTCAGCCCAGCAACTGATCCTGGATACCGCAACGGCCTATTTCAACGTATTACAGGCGATTGACGCGCTGTCTTACACCCAGGCGAACAAACAGGCGGTTTACCGTACCTTGGATCAGACCACCCAACGCTTTAACGTGGGCCTGGTGGCGATCACCGACGTGCAGAACGCCCGTGCCAACTACGATACCGTGCTGGCCAACGAAGTAACTGCGCGCAATAACCTGGACAATGCGGTGGAAGTGTTACGCCAGATCACCGGCACCTTCTACCCGGAACTGGCGTCACTGAATACCGATAAATTCAGTACCAAACGCCCGGATGCCGTCAACAACCTGTTGAAAGAAGCAGAAAGCCGTAACCTGAGCCTGCTGTCTGCCCGTCTGAGCCAGGATCTGGCCCGTGAGCAAATCAGATCGGCACAGACCGGCTATATGCCAACCGTCAATCTGAACGCTTCCACTGGCCTCACCAACTCCAGATACAGTGGCTCAAACAACCCTCAGCGCGGCAACGATGCGATTAATGGCCAGAACCAGGTCGGTGTCAGCGTTAACCTGCCACTGTACAGCGGCGGCGCAACCAACTCCCAGGTACAACAGGCGCAGTATAACTTCGTCGGTGCCAGTGAGCAGTTGGAAAGTGCACACCGCAGTGTCGTGCAGACCGTGCGCTCCTCCTTCAACAACGTTTCTGCTTCCATCAGCAGCATCAGCGCTTATAAACAAGCGGTGATTTCTGCCCAGAGTTCTCTGGATGCAACTGAAGCCGGTTATGAGGTGGGTACGCGTACCATCGTTGACGTGCTGGATGCGACCACCACGCTGTATAACGCCAAGCAGCAGCTTTCCAGCGCGCGTTACTCCTATCTGATTAACCAGTTGAACATCAAATCTGCGCTCGGTACGCTGAACGAAAACGATCTGATGATGCTCAATGGAGCGTTGGGTAAACCCATTTCCACTTCACCAGACGTTGTAGCGCCGCCAACCACGGCTCAAGATGCCTATGTGGATGGCTCAAGCGCCACCAGACCAGCAACAACCCGTACTTCAGCTACCAACAACTGATTATCACGGTTGTCTGCAATACGGAGCCCGGCACCTGCCGCGCTCCGTTTTTTTATCCCTTAATCCGTCTAATGCCTGCCGCTTCACAGCCTACCTCTGGGGGTTCAGTGTTATGATTATCCCCCTGTTATCTCACCGGTTGGACGGGATCTGATGGAGAAAGCTTCACGCTGGCAACGGTTGATCGCTGAGGGCGCATTATCAGCAGCACATCAGCCTTCAGCAGCGATTTATGCCTCTTGGCTACGCTGTCGTACCCTGATGCAGCCCGCAGTCTGGAAACGACCACACTGCGCGCTGGGGGCCACTTTCCATTCGATCTGCCAGCGCAAAAATGATTTCATCACGCTTGGCCAGGCTGCACTGGAAGATGCCTGGGAATATATGGAACAGCGCCACTGCGTGCTGATGATCCTGGATGAGAGCGGTTGTACGCTGTGGCAATGCGGCGATAGCACCACCAGCGCGCAACTGCGCGCACTCGGTTTTATCCCCGGCGCTTATTGGGCAGAGGGGGATATTGGGACCAATGCGCCAGCTCTCGCCACATCGGAAGGCCAACCGGTGCAGATCCGCGGCGATGAGCATGTTCGTCAGGCGTTACACGGCTGGTCATTCTGCGCCGCACCGGTTTATGACAACAGTGGCCGCCAGCGCGGTACGCTGGCGTTGGGTTGCCCATTGGCTGACTGCAGCGCAGGCGATCTCTCACTGATCCTGGCGATTGCCAGGGAAATCGGCAACGCCCTGAATGCCGACAGCCTGCTGGCTGAGTCCAACCGCCATCTGAATCAGCTCTATGGGTTACTCAATAGTGTGGATGACGGCGTCATGGCCTGGGATCATCGCGGTTATCTGCAATATATCAACCAGCGTGCCGCTTTGATGCTGAAGCTGCACGAGCTGCAAAGCCAGGGCAAACCGTTGGCACAGTTGCTGACGTTACCGGCGTTGCTTAAGCGTGCCATTGAACAACGCCAAGCGTTGGAGCATGTGGAAGTGACGTTTGAAAATCAGGGCCAGTTTATCGCCGTATTATTAACGCTCAAACCCATCCTCGATGGCGAGCACTGCAGCTTTATCGCCCTGCTGCATCCGCTTGAAAGGCTGCACCAATATGTGAGTAGCCAGATTGGCCGCGTCAGTCACACCTTCGAGCAGATGCCATCGGGGACACAGGAAATGCGCCGCCTGATCCGCTACGGCCAGCAGGCGGCGAAAGGCCATCACCCCATTTTGCTGTGTGGTGAAGAGGGCGTAGGTAAAGAACGGATCAGCCAGGCAATTCATAACGCCAGCGAACGGGCCGCCGGGCCTTATATCGCCCTAAACTGCCAGCTATTGCCAGAGGCTCAGGGGCTGAAGGAACTGCTGGGCAGCGATGCCAGTGAGGAAGAAGCAGGCCAGCTCAGCAAGTTTGAGCTGGCTAATGGCGGCACACTGTACCTCGAACAGATCGAATATCTGCCCCTCGCCATGCAGTCCGCCCTATTGCAGGTACTGAAAACCGGCGTAGTCATGCGTATGAACTCTAATCGCGTGATCCCAGTCAATGTCAGGATCGTCGCTACCAGTGCCGCCAATCTGCCCGTTCTGGTGCAGCAAAACCGTTTTCGTCGTCAATTGTTCTACAGCCTGCAGGCCTTTGAAATTCAGATCCCGCCGCTGCGCCAGCGCCTCAGCGATATTCCTTTGCTGGTCCAGCACCATCTGCGCGCCCTGGAACACCACTTTCAATGCCGATTCCGAGTAGATGAAGACGTGATGACCCAGCTAGGGTTGTATCTGTGGCCAGGGAACGATCTGGAGCTGAAAGGCGTCATCGAGCGCGCCGCGATGATTTGCCACAGTCACCATATTCAACTGGCGGATTTACCGCCTCACCTGCTCAGCCAACAACCCCTGCTGGAAAGCGATACTCAACCAGCCATGCCTCAGCTGACGCTGGTGGAAATGGAGCGGCAAGCCATTATTCGCGTGGCCAACATCAGTCATGGGCAACTCAATGAGATGGCGCAGCTGTTGGGCATCAGCCGCACCACGCTATGGCGGAAAATCAAACAGCTTGAAATCGACATCCGCCAGTTCAAACTGCGAGCTTAATGACTCAGTTGCAACACACCACGTGCCGCGTCCAACATCGCTTTCTGGCCGCTGCGCGTCTGGGTCAGACATTCGTTCATCCCCACGACCATCGGGATCCCCATTGCTTTCGCCAGAATAGCAGTATGTGACAGCGCGTTGCCGCCGCTCAGGCAAATGCCCAGCACCATGCGCCGATCGAGCATCACCACCTCTGAAGGCATCAGCTCATCCATCACCAGGATCGACGCCTCGTTGAGTGTGATTGCCGGGATCGGCTGCTGCTGCAGATGGCTCAACGTGCGACGCAAAATATCACGCACATCCAGCTCACGCGCTCGCAGGTAGGGATCGTCCAATGCCCGATAATCAGCGGCAATCTGTTCCATTTCCTGCTGCCATGCCTGCTCGGCGGTGCACCGTTGCTGAGCAATACGGGTATAGGCGGCCTGTTGTAGATCCGGATCGTCTAACAACATGCTGTGTGCGCCAAAGATTGCCGCCTGGGGTTTGCCGATCAACGTGCTGGCGCGATCTGCCAATTTGTTAAGGTCACTCAACGTGTGCTGCAGCGCAATACGCAGGCGCTGCTGTTCATCCAACACATCGTCAGCCCCCACCTGGCGCGCCACAATTTGCGGGCTAAAGCTCCGGGCATGAAATATCGGACCGCTGCTGATGCTCTCTTCAACCGGAATGCCATGCAACGAGGGCTGCTGCTGTTCGGAAACGGTTTCGCCAAAATGCTGTTCTGCTAACGCCTTGAAAGCCGCCAGCGCTTCGTCAGCCTGCATGCCATCGGCGATCAGGCGGATAGTATCGCCATAACGGATCTGCAGCATGGCCAACTGGTTCAGGCTGCGCGGGTTAGCACATTGCCCCTGTTTCTCCAGCACCAGTTCTGCGTCAAAAGGGGCTAATGTCTCCGCCAGGCGGGCTGCCGGACGCGCGTGTAACCCATGCGGATTCTGCACCTTCCAACTCAGGCTTTTTCCCTGCTTCAAGGGCAGGTTCAGTGGCTTGCTGGCGGGTATGGTTTCACCAAGCTGCGCCTGTTTTCCCTGCAAAGCTTCCTGTGCCTCTGCCAGTACCTGCTCCAGGCTACCACCGGAATTGGCGGCCACAACCGCAGCCAGCGTTCCCTCCACCAGCGGAGCCGAACACAGCGTGACTCGTGCAGCAAGCTGCGGATCCAACAGTTCAAGCGCAGTTTCCGCACTCAATAACGCACTGCCGAGATCCATCAGCACAACGATCCCTGTCGCCCCTTCAGCGACAGACTCGATGGCCGCCATCACTTTGATTGCATCGGTACCAATCGCGTGCTCTTCATCATCGACCCCCGCCGCCAGTGCCAGTTTGCAGCCGTCACTGCGCATCATCTGGTGGGCCAGTTCTTCAACCCCCTGCGCCAATCGCGCACTGTGCGAAACCACAACAATATTGATCATCCTGCCTCCTCCACGACGGCTGCCAACGTTTTTATCATCAACATTGCGGAGGTTGCACCGGGATCCTGGTGGCCGATACTGCGCTCGCCCAGGTAACTGGCACGCCCTTTGCGGGCCTGCATGATGATAGTGGCCTGTGCCGCTTCTTCGGCCCGTATAGCGGCCTGTTGCATCGCCTGCGTCATCCCGAGCTGTTGCTGGAACGACTGACCAAGGCTATCGACTACCGGCCCCCAGACGTCACACATCGTTTTATCCCCCAGTTCGGCCTTGCCGCGCATCATGACCCCTTCTGCGCCCTCCTGGATAACCTGTTTCAGTTCCGCCAGGTCCAGACTCTGTTTGGCATTGGCCGCCTGGGCTGCACGGATGAAAAACGTGCCAAATAATGGGCCACTGGCCCCCCCCACGCTGGACAGCAACGTCATACCGGTGTTCTTCAGAATAAACCCAATATCCTTGTCCGCCACCGAAGGCAGTTTCTCCACCACCTTGTTAAAGCCGCGGTTCATATTCAGGCCGTGGTCGCCGTCGCCAATTTCGGTATCCAACTGAGTCAGAAAATCACGCTCACGGGCAAAGACCTCGCCACAACGCATCAACCATTCAACAACCTGCTGTTTGCTTAACGTCATGTTTCCTCCTCAGCCCCAGCGCAATGCAGGGGTTTTCACCGGCGCATCCCACAGAGAGAGCAATTCGTCATCCACTTGCAGCAAAGTAATGGACACGCCCTGCATGTCCAGCGAAGTGCAGTATGATCCCACCAGATTACGTTCAATGATCATGCCAGCCTCGGCACAGCGCTCCGCCAGGCGATGGTAGACGCCATACAATTCAGAAAGCGGCGTTGCCCCCAGATTATTGACCAGCGCAATCACCCGGTCGCCTCGCTTCAGAGCACGCTTGCTTTGACTCTCCTCGCGCCATTCTCCCTGCTGACGATCCCAGACGCGGATTGTGCGCTGATAAGCGCCGTGCTCGATCAGCGTATGGAACATATCATCAACTGTTTTATCCAGCGTCGTGAATGGCCGCCGCTCGATCCCAGGCTCACCATGGATACCCACACCGAACTCCATCTCGTTTTCTGCCAACACAAACGAGGGTTTACCAGCCGCCGGGACGGTACAGGCACCGAGAGCGATTCCCAAGGAGTGTCCCTGATTGTTGATCTTGTGGCCCAACGCCACCAGGGCATCCAAATCGTCCCCTCTCATCGCGGCAGCCCCGAGCAGTTTTTCCATCAGCACCGTGTTGGCGACGCCGCGTCGCCCGGCGGTAAACAGGCTGTCTTTGACTGCCACGTCGTCATCCACCAACACTGTCGCAACCGCCATGCCGCTGTCGTGCAGCAATTCTGTTGCCGTCTCAAAATTCAGTACGTCGCCGGTGTAGTTCTTGATAATCAGCAAGACCCCCGCGCCGCCATCAATAGCCTGGCCGCACTCATACATCTTGTCTGGCGTCGGAGACGTAAATATTTCGCCAGGACAGGCACCGTCGAGCATGCCCTCGCCAACAAAGCCACAGTGCATCGGCTCATGGCCGCTACCACCGCCGGACAGGATCGCCACTTTCCCCTGGATTGGTCCCGATGCTCGGGTCACAAACACGGGATCCTGATGCACCAGCAGTTCCGGGTGGGCTTCCCCCATTCCCAGCAATTGCTCGTTAAGTACCGATTCAACCTTATTGATAAGCTTCTTCACGGTTCACTCCTCTGTTGGGAATATCGGGCGTGAGAACCACGCCCGATGGGTTATGCTCGTTGCAGCCAGGCATTGCCCAGCTTGTCTGCCGTCAGGATGGCAGCCAGCACACTGTCCGGCGTTACGCTGAATGGCATGTTATGAATGGTTTCGCCTTTGGCACAGCTTGCCTCGGCCACTTTACGGATTTTCTCCGCCAGATCGCCCGTGACGCCCATTTCCGCCAAAGTGATCGGTAGCCCGACCTGCTGGCAGAAATCCATCACCGTTTCAATCTGTGCCATTGCGCTATTTTGCAGTACCAGTTGCGACAGAGTGCCAAAAGCCACTTTCTCGCCGTGATACAGGTGGTGACACTCTTCCAGCACGGTAAAACCATTGTGAATGGCATGCGCGGCGGCCAAACCACTGCTTTCAAAACCCAGCCCACTCAGATAGGTGTTGGCCTCAATAATGCGCTCCACCGCCTCGGTGACCACGCCAGACTCAGCCGCCAGTTTGGCTTTAACCCCCTCCGCTAACAGCGTTTCATAGCAAAGCCGTGCCAAACTGAGCGCCGCCAACGTCGATTTCCCTCCCGCCATGCTGGTGGCCTGAGCATCAAAACAGGCCTGAGCTTCAAAATAGGTGGACAAGGCATCCCCCATGCCAGCCACCAACAGGCGTACCGGTGCTTTGGCGATAATGGCGCTGTCCATCACCACCATATTCGGATTACTGGGGTAGATCAGATACTCTTCAAACTCACCGCTTTCACTGTAGATCACAGACAAGGCGCTGGTAGGTGCATCGGTCGAGGCAATAGTGGGAATCAATACGACAGGAACATGCTGGTAGTAGGCGACCGCTTTGGCCGTATCCAGCGTTTTACCCCCGCCAATACCGATCACCCCCTTGCACCCCTGAGTTTGCAATTGCTGGCCAAGACGTTTGATTTCCTTATGACAACATTCGCCATTGAAGGCGCAGGCGTGATATTTCACCCCGTGCTGCTGCAGGCTACCCATTACGGTATCGCCCGCCAGTTTCATCACGAAATCATCGGCTATCACAAAATAGTGGTCGGCAAGAGACTTGGCGTATTCACCAACAGACGCTAAAGCATTTGCCCCTTGGATATATTTACTGGGCGACTGAATGATTCTCAACATAACTGACTCCTTGTGGGAAAGTTAACGATGGTAACGTTCAGATCTCAGGTGAAATTACGTGCAGTGCAATGCCAGCACGTTGTTATGTTTATGACTATACGGTCTGCTCACCGGTTAGCGAGCAAGGATAAAAACGTTACATAATGGAACGTAGCATCAGGCATAACGTTCCATTATGTAACATGACTGGCGGTTTTTTCGTCCGTAAAGCGAAGTGGCGCACACCCTAACGTATAACTGCGTAAAGAGTGGATTCTATGGGTATTTCAGCTTTAATTTTGACCATGTTTCCCCTATCCTTACCGCCACACTGGGTAGAAGGGCGAATACAGCCCGTATGATGGGATACATATCAATGAAACGGACAAAACACATCAACAAAGAGACCTTCCGCAAATCCTGGCGCAGTTACCGTGTTGCGCCCGTGGCTTTGGCGATCAGCGCAGTCTTTATGCTGGCCGGCTGCGAACAGGCGGATGAGACGGTCTCGTTGTATCAGAATGCTGACGATTGCTCCCGCGCTAACCCGTCAATGAGTGAGCAATGCACCACCGCGTACAACAACGCGATGAAAGAAGCAGAGAAAACCGCACCAAAGTACGCCACCCGTGAAGATTGCGTTGCCGAATTCGGTGAAGCGCAATGTACTCAGGCTCCTGCACAGGCAGGGATGGCCGCTGAATCACAAAGCAGCGGCAGCATGTGGATGCCACTGATGGCTGGCTATATGATGGGTCGTATGATGGGCGGTGGCGGCTATGCTCAACAACCGTTGTTTACCTCCAAGAATGCGGCCAGCCCGGCAAACGGCAAATTCGTTGACGCCACCGGTAAAAGCTATGGCCCGGCAACCGCCGGTGGCCGCAGCATGACGGTGCCCAAAACCGCCATGGCGCCTAAACCTGCCGTGACCAATACCATTACCCGTGGCGGTTTCGGTGAGACCGTGGCCAAACAGACCAGTATGCAACGCAGCAGCGCCACCTCCAACTCCAGCTCACGCAGCATGGGCGGTTAATGCATGAAACGCGTTGCGATTACCGAGCGTCCTGACTGGCGCGAGAAAGCCACTGAATTCGGTTTCCGGTTCCACACCATGTACGGCGAGCCGTACTGGTGTGAAGATGCCTATTACCAGTTCACCCTGGCCCAGATCGAAGAAATTGAAGAAGCCACTGCCGAGCTGCATCAAATGTGCCTGCAAGTGGTAGAGAAAGTGGTCAACAGCGATGAGCTGATGACAAAATTCCGCATTCCCAAGCACACCTGGGATTTCGTTCGCAGCTCCTGGCGCACCCATCAGCCTTCGCTGTATTCGCGTCTCGATCTGGCTTATGACGGCATTAATCCCCCCAAGTTGCTGGAAAACAACGCCGATACGCCAACCTCGCTGTATGAAGCGGCCTTCTTCCAATGGTTATGGCTGGAAGATCAGATCAACGCTGGCAACCTGGATCCGCAGTCCGATCAATACAACAGCCTGCAGGAAAAACTGATTGAGCGTTTCGCCGATCTGCAAGCCCATCACGGCTTTAACCTGCTGCATCTGGCCTGCTGTCAGGACAGCGAGGAAGATCGCGGTACGGTGCAATATCTGCAGGATTGTGCGCTGGAAGCGGGTTTACCCACCGAGTTCCTGTTTATGGAAGAGATCGGTCTGGGTGAGAAAGGCCAGTTTACCGATCTGCAGAATCAGGTTATCGGTAACCTGTTCAAGCTCTACCCGTGGGAATTCATGCTGCGCGAGATGTTCTCCACCAAGCTGGAAGATGCGGGTGTACGCTGGCTGGAACCCGCCTGGAAGAGCATTATTTCCAACAAGGCACTCCTGCCATTACTGTGGGAAATGTTCCCGAACCATCCGAACCTGCTGCCCGCTTATTTTGCAGAAGACGATCACCCGCAGATGGCGCACTACGTCACCAAACCGTTGTTCTCACGTGAAGGTGCCAATATTCAGATCGTGCAGAATGGCCAGGAAGTGGCGCGCGTCGAAGGCCCTTATGGTGAAGAAGGCATGATTGTGCAGCAATTCCATCCGTTACCGCAGTTTGAAGGCAGCTATACGCTGATCGGTAGCTGGCTGGTTAACGATCAGCCATGTGGTATCGGTCTGCGTGAAGATCGCGAGTTGATCACCCAGGATCTGTCTCGCTTCTACCCACATATCATTCTTGGCTAACGGCGACAGTCTGACAGCTGAAGGCGCGAAATATTCGCGCCTTTTTCTCAACCAATCTGTACCGAAAGCATACTCAATGCGCCCATTTCAATCCCATCAATCGGGATCGAAATCGTCTCTTTACCATCCCAACCGCCCAGTACATAAAGTAGCGGCAGGTAGTGTTCCGGCGTCGGATTCGACAATGCGGCCCCTTCATGTTGCATAAAGTTCACCAGCGGATGATTTTCTCCCTGATAATTCAGGTTATCACGCACATACTGGTTAAACGACTCGGCCCAAGGATACGGGCTGGTATCTCCCTGCCACTTTACCATGCGCAAGTTGTGTACCACGTTGCCGCTGGCGACAATCATAATCCCCTGCTCACGCAGCGCTGCCAACTTGCGGCCAAGTTCGTAGTGGTATTCCGCTGGCTGAGTCCCGTCGATACTTAGCTGCACCACCGGGATATCGGCCTGCGGATACATCTTGATCAGCACGCCCCAGCTACCATGATCCAACCCCCATTCGCTGGTATCGGCAAACACGTTGGTAGGAGCCAGTAAACGTTGCAGCTCTGCCGCCAGTTCAGGTGAACCCGGCGCTGGATACTGAGTATCAAACAGCGCTTGTGGGAAACCGCCAAAATCGTGAATGGTTTTCGGCTGTGCCATCGCCGTCACCGCTGTCCCTCGGGTGTACCAGTGGGCAGAAACGGCAACAATGGCTTTCGGCCGAGGTAATTGCTCACCCAACGCACGCCATGCCTGGGTATAGCGGTTTTCTTCCAGCACGTTCATCGGGCTACCGTGGCCAAGAAACAGTGCGGGCATACGAGAGGTGGTCATAACTTTTCCTTTGCTGAATGTGATCATCGTTATGGGAATCAGAATACGCCCATTACCTTACCGAGGCAGCCGGATAACCCTGATGATGATCATCAAGAAATTTGAATGGTTGAATCGATTGGATCTATCAGCTAAATCCACTCGATTTATCTCCTTACTCTGTTAGTATCAAAGCGAACTGATTTTCATTTGCATAAAAGGAGAATGCATGTCAGTCCCGCTGATCCTGACCCTGTTAGCCGGTGGTGCCACTTTTGTCGGCGCCCTGTTCGGCATTATCGGCCAGAAACCGTCCAATCGCCTGCTGGCTTTTGCGCTCGGGTTTGCCGCAGGGATTATGCTGTTAATTTCACTGATGGAAATGCTGCCGGCCGCACTGCATACCCCTGGTATGTCGCCTATGCTTGGTTACGGCATGTTCATGCTCGGCTTGCTAGGTTACTTTGCACTTGATCGCATGTTGCCGCACCAACACCCGCAGGATCTGGTTCAAAAACCTCTCAAGCCCCATAACCTGAAGCGTACTGCAATGTTGCTGACGCTAGGCATTAGCCTGCACAACTTCCCAGAAGGGATCGCTACTTTTGTCACCGCCAGCGCCGATCTGGAGCTGGGAATGGGCATTGCGCTGGCTGTCGCCATTCACAATATTCCTGAAGGGTTAGCCGTTGCCGGGCCGGTGTATGCTGCCACGGGCTCGAAAACCAAAGCGTTGATGTGGTCAGGGATCTCCGGTCTGGCCGAAATTCTGGGAGGTGTGCTGGCTTTCCTGCTGTTAGGGCCGATGATTTCACCGGTGGTGATGGCATCAATTATGGCTGCAGTGGCAGGGATTATGGTGGCGCTGTCGGTGGATGAACTGATGCCCTTGGCCAAAGAGATCGACCCGCACAATAACCCCAGTTACGGCGTGTTATGCGGTATGACGGTAATGGGCTTCAGCCTGACGCTACTGCAAAGTAGCGGCCTCAGCTAACCAATTTGGGCGTAAAAAAAGCCGCTTTATCAAGCGGCCTTTTCATCTTGATCAGCCTATCAGCTGGCTTTCTTTTCCTGCGACTGACGGTAAGCGACCAGATCTTCGATGGTCAGCACAGTCATATCATGCTGCTTGGCAAAAGCGATCACTTCCGGCGCATGCGCCATGCTGCCATCATCGTTGGTCAGCTCGCACAGTACACCTGCAGGTTTGAAACCGGCCATAGAAACCAGGTCGATCGTCGCTTCGGTATGGCCACGGCGGCTCAATACGCCCCCCGGCTGAGCACGCAACGGGAAGACATGGCCAGGGCGGTTCAGATCGCTTGGTTTGGCACTGTCTGCAATGGCAGCACGAATGGTGGTGATACGATCGCCAGCCGAAACGCCAGTGGTTACACCCTGCGCCGCTTCAATCGTCACGGTAAAGGCGGTCTGGAACTGGCTGGAGTTGTTGCTGACCATCATAGGCAGCTCAAGCTGCTGACGACGTTCTTCGGTGATACACAGGCAAACAATACCGCTACCGTGGCGAATGGTCAGCGCCATCTGTTCAACGGTCATGGTTTCTGCAGCGAAGATCATATCACCTTCGTTTTCACGGTTTTCATCATCAAGCACCATGACGCCGCGCCCATTGCGCAGTGCATCAAGAGCGCGTTCAACGCGTTCTACCGGCGTGCCGAAATCTGAAAGTAGAGTCTGATTCATGGTAAAAAACCTCATTAATATTATGGATTACCAGAACCAGGGCGATCTTGAGGAGTGGCTATAACAATAGCCGAAAAAATAACGCAAGCGAGCATTTGCCCGGCAGGTACCGTTACTCTCTCCCATCCGGACTATAACCGTCGGCCCCGGAATTACACCGGATCTGCTGACCTCTAACCCACTCCTGAGAGATAAGTTGAGCGCTCGCGGGCTTTCACCGTGAATGGTGATTTACCGCCGGTGGGGACTTGCACCCCGCCCTGAGAATAAGCATATCGACTATAACCCCATCCCCGTTGTCTTTCAAGACATCACCATGTTGGCCGATCACACTCTTGGGTATAGGGTTCCAGGACGGTAATAGTTTATCCGGCGAGTAACTCGCATTACACTAGGCCCTGCACCCTCTGCCTTGATTACGGGCTTTTGTGTCTGCGACGGCGGGCGCTCACGTGCAATTGAGGGATACAGCCTAAATCCAGCCACCCAATATCAGAAAGGTAAACACCATGATTGACCCGAAAAAAATTGAACAGATCGCACGCCAGGTACAAGAATCGATGCCTAAAGGCGTACGGGAATTCGGGGAAGACGTTGAGAAGAAAATCCGTCAGGTGCTGCAAGCGCAGCTGACCCGTCTGGATCTGGTTAATCGCGAAGAGTTTGATGTGCAGACTCAGGTGTTGCTGCGCACCCGTGAAAAGCTGGCACTGCTGGAGCAGCGTCTGAGCGAAATGGAAAGCAAGCTCAATAGCGCGCCGGTAGCCAAATCGGAAGACGAATAAGCCCAAGCCTGGGCGCGGCAGCGCGCCCTTACCTTTTTCTGACCACCGGCTGTACCCGACGCGGCAGCACCAGCCAGATCAACACTAACATAGCCAGCGCATACAGGCTCTTCCAACCGATGATCCCCAACAGCAGCAAGCACAGTAGCGAACCGACGATCGCCATCCAGCGTGAACGCCCCTGCAATATCCGGCAACCTGCCAACATACACATCAGATAAATCAGCACAAAAATGCCATTGGCATACACCAGCAACGTATCCAGCGGCAGCTTCAGGGTATAGATCAGCAAGGCGAAGATCAGGCAACTGCCCACGACCGTGCTCAGCGCATTGACCGGCACCTGCCCGGCGGAAAGTTTAGCCAGTGCGCTGTTGGGTTTTTCCTGTGCCTGGGACCAGACAAGACGCGCAAAGCTCTGGGTATAGATATTCACGCTGGCAAAACAGGCCAGATAGCCAATGATGCAGGCAACCCACAGTGCATGTTCGCCGAACAGTTGCACTACAATTCCGGGCAGCGATGCCGCAGCCGCTTGATGCTCTCCGTAAGCATGAAAGTGCAGAACCGCAACGGTACAGCCCCAATAGACTGCGCCAGCAACCAACAGCCCTAGCAGCAATGCGCGCGGAAAATCACGCTCCGGATTGCGGAACTCGGTTGCCAGATGCGCAAACGCCTCCAGCCCGACAAAACACCAAAACATGACCGCCAACGCGTGGAACATATTGGGAGGAGAAATATCGCTGACCGCCGGCCAGGGGATCTGACCAGGTGCTATCTCCCCTTGCCACCAGATTGCCAGCACTAAGGCCACCACCAGAATGGCGATCAACGTCTGAATATTAGCGCTAGACCCCGCACTGCGCGTGCCAAGCAGCCAAATCACCACCAGTGTGGCGATCTGAACCACCAGCAAACCATTGGCATCCCAGCCAAACGCAGCCTGCCAGAAACCGGCGGCAATCTGCAATGCCGCAGGTAACCCAACGGGGATCACGGAAAGAAACAGCCAGGCGGTCACCTTTGCCATGCGTGGCCCAAAAGCCATCCCGACAAAGTGTGCGGCACCACCAGCACTTGGAAAATGGCGACCCAGAGCCGCAAAGGCGATGGCGATCGGGAAAACCAGCACAATCAATATTGGCCAGGCCCACAGGCTATCGCCGCCTGCCACCTGCGCGGCCAATGCGGGAACGGCAAACACGCCGGTACCCAGCAGTGAAGTGGACAATAGCCCAACGCCCTGCGCTAAACTCAGCTCCTGCTTTAATCCACTCACTGTAAACCGCCCTGTTTACCCGTCGTCTTTCAATCTGCCGCGTTGTTAACTGCGCTCACTCTCCCCTCCGTCACTTACAGTAGTAAGCTCTTGGGGATGAGTGAGTTTGTTGCCTGGCTGCAACTTGAAATCCATAGGGTATCTATAGAGATAACGTTAACCGCGCTCACCCTTGATAGCCTTGATGATGTTGGTTGTTGACAACCCATCCTCAAAGTTCAGCACTCTCACATCACCACCGTTGGCCCACACTTCGGCGCTGCCCGCGATTTCATGTGGTTGATAATCGCCGCCTTTCACCAGCAGGTCCGGCAGGATATCGGCAATCAGGCGCTGTGGCGTATCTTCTTCAAACGGCACAACCCAATCCACCGCTTCCAATGCACCAAGCACCACCATACGGTTTTCTAGCGGGTTGATCGGCCGGGTTTCCCCTTTCAGGCGTTTGGTTGAGGCATCGCTATTCACTGCCACAATCAGACGATCGCCCAACTTACGCGCATTAGCCAGGTAGGAGACATGACCAGCATGAAGAATGTCGAAAATACCGTTGGTCATCACGACTTTCTCGCCGCGCTGACGTGCCTGCGCCACAGCATTTTTCAGTTCGGCCTCCGTCATTACGCCAAAGCCGGTTTCGGCGCGGCCACGAATGGCATTTTCCAGTTCGATAGGCGATACGGTAGACGTCCCCAGTTTGCCGACCACCACACCCGCAGCGGCGTTGGCCAGGAAACAGGACTCCTCGAGCGTATTGCCCGCAGCCAGGGCGGCAGCCAGAACGCCGATCACTGTATCACCGGCCCCGGTCACGTCGAACACTTCCTGCGCCTGGGTTGGCAGATGCAGCGGTGCATGCCCCGGTTGCAGCAACGTCATACCCTGCTCGGAACGGGTGATCAACAGCGCCGACAGATCATAGTCTGCCACCAGCTTCATACCACGCTCGACCAGTTCTTCTTCCGTTTTGCAGTGGCCGACCACGGCTTCGAATTCAGACAGGTTAGGAGTCAGCAACGTTGCGCCGCGATAACGTTCAAAATCCGTCCCTTTAGGATCGATCAAGACCGGAACCTTCGCCGCACGGGCTAGCGTAATCATGCCCTGTATTTTGCTTAACGCTCCCTTGGCATAATCCGACAGCACCAGAGCGCCAATCTGCGGCAACGCTTGCTGGATACGCTCCAGGATTGGTTGCGGATCAACGTTGGAAAAGCCTTCTTCAAAATCGAGGCGGATCAGCTGTTGGTTACGGGAAAGTACACGTAGCTTGGTGATTGTCGGATGCGTTGGCACCGAGACAAAGTCGCAGCGGACATTGACTTCATTCAGCTTGGCGCTCAATGCACGCGCTGCATCGTCAATCCCCGTCAACCCCACCAGGCGCGAATTGGCCCCTAGCGAAGCAATATTCATCGCCACGTTAGCCGCACCACCTGGACGCTCCTCGATGGTTTCAACCTTGACCACCGGCACCGGGGCTTCCGGCGAAATACGGCTGGTCGGCCCATACCAATAGCGATCCAACATGACGTCACCAACCACCAACACACCGGCGCGGCGAAAATCAGGCAGTGTAACTTTCATCCGATAACTCCAAACAAGTCATAAAAATAAATTCGGCAGATAGTAGCATAGAAGCCGCCATACCCGTAAAAACTGCCCCTCACCCCAACCCTCTCCCACGGGGAGAGGGAGCTTATAGCCCCCACTCGTTTGGCAGTAAAGCGATAGTCTCAACAGACTCGATCGCCTCCTCAGCCGAGGTGAGCCACTATAATTTCAAACACACTCTATCCCCTCTCCCACAGGGAGAGGGGGCTTATGGCCCCCACTCGTTTGGCAGTAAAGCGATAGTCTCAACAGACTCGATCGCCTCCTCAGCCAAGGTGAGCCACTATAATTTCAAACACACTCTATCCCCTCTCCCACAGGGAGAGGGGGCTTATGGCCCCCACTCGTTTGGCAGTAAAGCGATAGTCTCAACAGACTCGATCGCCTCCTCAGCCGAGGTTAGCCACTATAATTTCAAACACTCGATCGATCCCCTCTCCATTCGGGAGAGGGAGCTTATGGCCCCCACTCGTTTGGCAGTCAAGCGATAGTCTCAACAGACTCGATCGCCTCCTCTGCCGAGGTGAGCCACTATAATTTCAAACACACTCGATCGATCCCCTCTCCTTTGGGGAGAGGGTTAGGGTGAGGGGATACATATGCCCCTCAGCCCAGCCATTTGCGCCAACTGACACGCACCTGCTCACGCTCAGCGGTAAACAGCTCACTGCTGACTTTGCTGGAATGCTCCTGCAGCGCCAGATGATGGATTTCATCACGCATGGTGACATAGGCTTTGGTCAGCGCTCGCGCCTCTTCCTCTGGCATGATGTCGTAATTGGCCATCAGCTCAAAGATACGCACGTTGTCCGACCAGCGCGTCAAGCGCGGCTCCTCTCCAGCGTAACGTAAGACCAGATATTGGGCGATAAATTCGATATCCGTGATGCCACCTTCGTCGGCTTTGATATCAAACAGATCGCGCTGTTTATTACCCAGGTGGTTGCGCATCTTCTCGCGCATTTCGCGCACTTCTTGTTGCAGCTTTTCTGCCTCACGCGGCTTACACAAGATCTCGCGGCGAATAGTGTCAAATTGCTGATGCAATGCCGGATCGCCATACACGATGCGCGCCCGTACCAGAGCCTGATGCTCCCAGGTCCAGGCTTCGTTATGTTGATAATCGGCAAAAGCGTCAATAGTGCTGACCAGCATCCCGGCGGCACCAGAAGGGCGCAGGCGTGCATCCACCTCATAGAGAATGCCGGAAGAGGTGCGGGTGCTGAACAAGTGCATGACGCGCTGAGCCAGGCGCAAATAGAACTGGCGGCCATCAATGCAGCGATCGCCATCCGTCATCACCTCTGGTGGGCAATCCAGCAGGAATACCAGATCGAGGTCCGAACTGTAGCCTAATTCCCAACCCCCAAGTTTACCGTAGCCGATCACCGCGAAACCGCGCCCTTCCCGCTCGTGCAGATGGGTTGGCTGGCCGTAGCGCGCCACCATGTCGTTCCATGCCTGCTGCACTACCGCATCAATGATCGCCTCGGCCAGGTAGGTTAAGTGATCGCTCACTTTCATCACCGGTAACGCTTCCGCAATATCCGCGGCGGCGATGCGCAACTGCTGTGCCTGCTTGAACTGCCGCAACGCCTCCAACTGCTGCTCTTCATCATCTTCCGGCACCCGCAGACGGTATTGGCGCAGTTCGCTGCGGTAGGCATCGGGAGCCACGGGTTGATACAGCGTGGCCGTATCCAACAATTCATCCAGCAATAGCGGATAACGAGCCAGTTGGCTGGTGACCATCGGTGATGCCGCGCACAGACGGATTAAGTGGCTCAGAGCCGCGTGATACTCCACCAGCAATTCAAGATAAGTGGTGCGAGTCACGATACTCAGCAACAGCTGTGTCAGGCGCACCAACGCCGTCGCGGCATCAAGGCGTGGGCAAACTTCTGCCAGCAAACGGGGCATCAGTTGATCCAGCACATCACGCCCACGCGGGCCAATGGTGCGTTTGTCCACGTCATGGCGGAATTCGGCGATAGTACGCAGCATCTGCCGCCGGGCTTCTTCACCCAAATGCGGCGTCAGCGGAGCCAGCTCATCCTCTTCCAGCGCATCCTGCCACAGGCTGTGGAAATGCTGATAGTTAGGGTCTTCTCCCACATCTGGGCTATCGTCGCCGATCAGGTCGTCAAATACCGCTCTAACCTGCTGCATATGGCCTTCTAATGCGGCTATCAGTGATGGCCAGTCAGGCTGATCCATCCCCCAGGCCAGGCGTGCCTGATCCAATTCATCCTGTGGCAAAGTTTGCGTCTGCTGGTCAGCAATCGCCTGCAGCAGATTCTCCAGCCGCCGCAGGAACAGATAACCCGAGCTCAATTGCGCAACCTGTTGCGGGGTCAGCAATCCCAACGTCCCAACGGCCTGCAACGTCGGCAACAGTGAACGCCCCTGCAGGCTGGGTTCACGTCCACCGCGGATCAGTTGGAATACCTGGGTAATAAATTCAATTTCCCGGATGCCACCGGCCCCCAGTTTGATATTGTCTTTCAGCCCACGTCGCCGCACTTCACGGGCAATCATGCCCTTCATATTGCGCAGTGACTGGATCACGCTGAAATCGATATAACGGCGGAATACGAAAGGCCGCAGCGTTTTACGCAGTTCCTGGCTATAGGGATCTTCAGATCCCCCCATCAAGCGGGCCTTCACCATCGCGTAGCGCTCCCAGTCACGTCCCTGCTCCTGGTAATAATCTTCCAGCGCAGCAAAGCTCATCACCAGCGGGCCGCTGTCGCCGAAGGGGCGTAGGCGCATATCCACGCGGTAGACAAAGCCGTCGATGGTTTGCTGATCCAGCGCTTTGATCAACCGTTGCCCCAAACGGGTAAAGAACTGGGCATTATCCAGTTCACGCCGCCCGCCTTGGGTATGACCGTTTTCCGGATAGGCGAAGATCAGATCGATATCCGATGAGAAATTCAGTTCGCCACCGCCGAGCTTGCCCATCCCCAGGATCAGCAGCGGTTGCGGCACACCATCCGCATTGCACGGCGTGCCCCACTCACGACAACAGGTTTGATATAGCCAGTCACGCGCGCTGACAATCAGCGTTTCCGCCAGTGCGCTCAGCTGTTGCAGCGTTTCCTCCGTGGAACAGAGCCGTTGAGCCTGCGCCCATGCAATGCGTACCAGGCTCTCGCGGCGGAACAGGCGCAGCACACGCATTAGCTGTGCTTCGTCACTCACGTCTTCAAGGGAGTCCTGCAACCAGGCGGCATAATGCTGCCACTCGTCGGCCACTGGCGGCTGCTGGCGCAGCGTCTCCAACCATTGCGGATGGCTAAGCAACATGTCACTGACAAAATCGCTCGATGCCAAAACGCCTTGTTCTATGGCGCTGAGTCTCTCCCCGGCACCCTGAATTTCCTGAAAACGCTGCACGATATTCTGTGCCTGAACCTGTAACGCAGCAGAGAGTGGCAACATAGTGAATGACCCGTTCTATGGCCTGCAGCCCGGCAGGCCTACTGTGATTAACGAACCGCGCCGTTTAACCAGAATGGCGCATGGGAAAGCGCTTGTTTACGGCTGGCTTCGTACCAACCCTGACGACGCTCTGAAACGGCTGATTGCAGTTCACGCCAGCTTGCAATGAACGGCCCGGTTTCGCTGTCTGGATAAGCGCCAGAAAGCAGAATAAACGCAAGTACCTGGCGCGTCAGGCGAGGTAATTGTTCCTGATATTCATCTTCATTCAGGGTACGCGTAAAGGCCTCTTTCAGCTCGGCGGCGCTACGGCCTAGCATAATATCGCAGAAGCGTTTGAAGGAACCGTCCAGCTTGCTCTGAGACTTGGCATCAATAAACGGCCGCCATGCGCCGGTGATCAACCACGATGTGAGCGCCAACTTACATTGCAGATACTCTGCGCTGTAACACAGCGCCTGCGGCTCGGTGGTTTTGTCCACCAGCAAGGGTTCCAGCGCGGTCAGGCGTGCCCGTAAATCGGCACTCGCCTTACGTGGCACCAAGCCACCAAAAATCACCAGAGCCTGGCGGATCAGGCCGATAGCTTCCATCACCGCACGACGTGCTTGCTTATCACCACGCAGCCACAGCTCTTCGTGATACTGCCAATGGCTCAGCGCCAACTCGAAGGCCGCAACCATACCTTGTTCAACCGTGGATTTAGGCGCGGGCTTCAGCACCGTCAGCGGGCGCAATTCGCGTTCTGTATTCCCCTGCGCCAAATGATAACCTCGCGCCGCTTTGCTGAGGCTGCCCTGGCGCAAACCGCCCTGTTCAGCCAATGCCGTCGCCAACGCCAGCAAATCACGGGTTGCGCCGCTTTTCAGTTCCAGCTCAAGTTCGCATAACGCTTCGGAAAGATCCCCCGCACGGACTTCACCTTGATCAAGACCAATCTCAATCTCGCTTTCACCGTAAGTGACCACCCACTTTTCACGCATAAAGTCGGTTCGAAACAGCGGCTGGAGCGCCTTTTGCAACTGCGCCAACTTGCAGCCTTCCGGCCAGATATCCGCCGGGAATTTTTTCAGGGCCAGCTCTGGCTTGCTGATAACGACGTTATATTCCGGCCGCTGATGCAACCCACCCACCACCGAACCGGCCGTTTTGATGGTCATCTCATAGCTGTCATCAAAACCACGAATACGCAGGCCCATATCATGGTTGCGTAAAAAGTTGTCGGCAGTTTCAAAGTAGATGTTAGTAAGCTTCTGCGCAGCAGAATGCTGATTGGGCCAAGCGGAAAAACGCTCGGGCAGCGTGGCAATCGCTTCGGGGGCAACAATAAATTTCAGTTCTATTTCAACGCTCATAGTTCTTTTACACCAATAGGTTAGGCATTCGCGGGAGTCTTCACGGCAACGGAGTCAGCCAGCCGTACTCAGCCCGACAGCGCACAGTGACAGTATCTTACCGCGATTCCCTCTGCCTTGACGCGGATGACTGCAGAAAAAACCTGTTACGTTATAGAACACCGCTCAACTCACAGAATCCATCACAGTAAGATAGTTCCCATTCCGGTTTTGGCGTTGCGCCGTCAGACTGAACGCTCTACTATCGTTCCATAAATCCACACAGAAACGATGAACTAATGCAGAAATTACGCCTGATTTGCCTTGCCGTGCTAAGTTTTAGCATCACTTGGGGCGCGCATGCCGAAGATAAACGCTATATCTCCGATGAATTAAACACTTATGTCCATAGCGGCCCAGGTAACCAATACCGTATCGTCGGCACCCTGAACGCCGGTGAAGAAGTGACGCTGTTGAGCGTGAACGACAGCACCAACTACGGCCAGATCCGCGATGCGAAAGGGCGCAACGTCTGGATCCCGCTGGATCAGTTAAGCCAGACACCCAGCCTGCGCACTCAGGTGCCAGAGCTGGAACAACAGGTGAAAACCCTGACCGACAAGCTGGCCAATATCGATAACAGTTGGAACCAGCGTACCGCCGAAATGCAGCAGAAAGTCGCCGCTAGCGACAGCACCATCAGCGGTCTGCAGCAAGAAAACCAGGATCTGAAAAACCAGTTGGTCGTGGCACAGAAAAAAGTGAATGCCGTTAATCTGCAACTTGATGACAAGCAGCGTACCATTATTTTGCAATGGTTCATGTACGGCGGCGGCGTTGCTGGCGTCGGTCTGCTACTCGGCCTGCTGTTGCCGCACCTGATCCCGCGCCGCAAGAACAATCGCTGGATGAACTGATTTCCGTTCTCCAGTTTGGGCGCCTGTGGCGCCCTTTTTATTGCCTTGCGCATCCTACGCCCAATTCATGTAATCTGATTAAATGAACTATCCATACCTTAATTGGATTTCAAGTTGGCCGCTCTCGCGAGGCCAGCCTGGCAGACAATGGGTATACCGTATTGAGGAGTTAAAGCGTGAAAATTTACCTGGTCGGCGGTGCCGTCCGTGACACCCTACTCAATTTACCGGTGTTTGACCGTGACTGGGTAGTGGTTGGTGCAACCCCTGCCGATCTTTTGGCTCGGGGTTATCAGCAGGTGGGTAAAGACTTCCCGGTATTCCTCAATCCGCAAACGCATGAAGAGTATGCGCTGGCACGCACCGAACGCAAATCTGGTCAGGGTTACACCGGGTTTACCTGTTATGCCGCCCCGGACGTGACGCTGGAAGAAGATCTCCTGCGACGCGATCTCACCATTAACGCAATGGCGCGAAGTGACGATGGGGAATTGGTCGATCCTTACCACGGCAAGGCCGATCTTGATGCGCGCATTTTACGCCATGTCTCCGACGCCTTCGGTGAAGACCCGCTACGCGTATTGCGTGTAGCGCGCTTTGCCGCCCGCTTTGCCTCACTGGGCTTTACCATCGCCCCAGAAACCGCAGAACTGATGCGCAAGATGGCTGAAAGTGGAGAATTGGCCGCATTGACGGCGGAGCGCGTCTGGAAGGAAACAGAGAAAGCGTTACAGAGCCAGAGCCCGCAGGTGTATTTTCAGGTGTTGCGCGACTGCGGTGCCTTGAAAGTGCTGTTCCCGGAGATTGATGCTCTATACGGCGTGCCTGCACCAGAAAAGTGGCACCCGGAGATCGACACCGGCGTACATACCCTGATGACGCTGGCGATTGCCGCCCAGCTGAGCCCCGAGCTGGATATCCGCTTCTCTGCGCTGTGCCACGATCTCGGTAAGGGGGTGACGCCAAAAGCACTTTGGCCACATCACCATGGCCATGGTCCCGCCGGTGTCAGGTTGGTAGAGAAACTCTGCCAACGGCTACGCGTACCCAACCCGGTGCGTGATTTAGCCAAGCTGGTAGCGGAATATCACGACCTGATCCATACGGTGCAAAAACTGCGCCCGGAAACCCTGCTGAAGCTGTTTGATGCCATTGACGTCTGGCGTAAACCGCAACGGCTGGAGCAGATGATCCTTACCAGTGAAGCCGATGCCCGTGGCCGAACCGGTTTTGAAAATAACCCCTACCCGCAGGGAGATTACCTGCGCCAGGCCTATCAGGTGGCAAACACCGTCTCGGTCAAAGAGGTGGTAGAGAGTGGTTTGCAAGGGCTGGCGATCCGCGATGAAGTCAAGCGACGCCGCCAGCAAGCCTTGGCCGAATGGAAGAAAGGACAGGAAGCACAGGCATAAAAAACCCCGCGATGCGGGGTTTTTCATTCGCCGTTCTCTTACATAAATACCATGTAAACCACAGCCGCAACGATAAAGCGGTAAATGGCAAACGGCACGAAGGAAATACGCTTGATCAGCGTCAGGAAAGTCTTGATAGCAATCAACGCCACAACGAAAGCGGTGATGAAGCCTACGGCAAACATCGGCAAATCATTCAGCGTCAGGAAGTGCAAACTCTTGTAGAGATCCAGGCCACTGGCCCCGATCATCATCGGTACCGCCAGGATAAAGGAGAACTCAGAAGCCGCGTAACGGCTCACGCCGACCAGCATCCCCCCCGAAATGGTAGAACCCGAACGGGAAAAGCCCGGCCACAATGCCAGACACTGGAAACAACCGATCAAAAAGGCCTGGCGATAGGTGATATCATCCAACCCGACTGCACGGGGTTTTTTCGGCTTCAGCCATTCTGCGGCCAGCAGCAGCAAGCCACCGAGCACCAGCGCATATGCCACATTCTTTGGTTCAAACAGCGATTTGATCAGATCGTGGAACGCTAAACCCAATACCACGGCCGGGATCATCGCCAGCAAGATATGGCCTAATTTCAGTTGCCCCGACGTTTCCCCTTCATGCGGTACCGGTTTACCACCAAAGTGAATACCGATCAGGCCAAACAGGCGGCGCCAGAACACCACCACTACCGCCAGAATCGAACCCAGTTGGATAATCACTTCGAACGTTTTTGCTTTGTCCCCAGTAAAACCCAACCATTCCCCTACGATAATCATGTGCCCAGTAGAGGAAACCGGAATGAATTCCGTCAGTCCTTCGACTACCCCAAGCACAAATGCCACAAACAACGAATGCATGTCCGCCATCAGCCTGTTTACCCCATGTTAAATTTAAGGCTAAAAACACAAAAAGCGGCACTGTTCAATACATTGCCGCTTAAACAAGTCTAACTACAGACCAGAATAACGATCATGAGTTGCATGAAAATGACAACTTATCGGCTTGGGCGCTCACCCCGTTCAATGATCACCCCAACCCGGTTTGCATGCGCGACCGCACCCGGCTTGCTGACCTTAATACGTACCCAGGGAGATTTAAAGCGCCGGAGCAAAATTTCAGACACCTCCTCTGCTACACGCTCCACCAGCGCGAAACGATTGGGCTGTACATGCTGGATAACCGCATCACTGATATCGGCATAGCTCAGGCAATCATTCACATCGTCACTGGCAGCTGCCTGGCGGTTGTCCCACGCCATTTCGATATCGAACACCAGCTTCTGCTGAATGGTTTGTTCCCAATCATAAACGCCAATGGTGGTGATCACGGTAAGCTCTTCAATAAATACGATATCCATCACGTCATTCTCAGTTTTTGACCTTGCCAGATACCACTTCCGGCGGAATATGCGTATTATCCATAGATATTGCGAGTAAAACGACCATTATTAAACGGAACCGCGTTATGAGTGCTACCGCGCTTGGCATGATTATCTTCGCGTATCTGTGTGGCTCAATTTCAAGCGCGATCCTGGTTTGCCGGATCGCCAGGCTACCAGACCCGCGTGAACATGGATCGGGAAATCCAGGGGCGACTAACGTCCTGCGTATCGGCGGCCGTTTGGCGGCAGCAACGGTATTGGTGTTCGATATTCTGAAAGGGATGCTACCCGTCTGGCTGGCCTATGCCTTCAACGTCCCGCCGCTGTACCTGGGGTTGACGGCAATTGCTGCCTGCCTTGGGCATATCTATCCGGTGTTCTTTCACTTCCGCGGGGGAAAAGGCGTTGCGACGGCGTTTGGCGCCATTGCACCGATAGGCTGGGATCTCACCGGCCTGATGACCGGCACCTGGTTGCTGACCGTGCTGCTGAGCGGCTATTCCTCGCTGGGAGCGATTGTCAGCGCACTGATTGCGCCCTTCTACGTCTGGTGGTTCAAACCACAGTTTACCTTCCCGGTGGCGATGCTCTCTTGCCTGATCCTGATGCGCCATCACGACAATATCCAGCGCTTGTGGCGTGGGCAGGAAGGGAAAATCTGGGGTAAATTCCGCAAGAAGAAAGCAGATGCAGCGGAACAGGAAGAGCACAAAGAAGAGTGATCGAAGGCCGGAAATTCCGGCCCTTGGCTTTTATTATACCGCTGGCAGTTCTGCCAATGGCCAACGGGGACGCACGGCCACGCTCAACTCAGGGTTCCCGCCGTTTTTCAGCCGTATCATCCCAGCGTAGGCGATCATCGCGCCGTTATCAGTACAGAATTCCGGACGGGCGTAGAACACTTCACCACCGCGCTTTTTCATCATTTCCGCCAGCTTGCTGCGCAACGTACGGTTGGCGCTGACGCCACCGGCCATCACCAGGCGTTTGAACCCGGTCTGCTCCAGCGCGCGCTTGCATTTGATCGCCAACGTATCCACCACCGCATCTTCAAAGGCACGGGCAATGTCGGCACGCGTCTGGTCATCGTTACCATTAGCACGGATGGTATTGGCAGCAAAGGTCTTGAGGCCAGAGAAGCTGAAATCCAACCCCGGACGATCGGTCATCGGGCGCGGGAAAGTAAAACGACCTTCGGTGCCCTGCTGCGCCATTTTAGACAGCATCGGTCCGCCAGGATAATCCAGCCCCAACAGCTTGGCCGTTTTGTCGAAAGCCTCTCCTGCTGCATCATCGATAGATTCCCCCAGCAGGGTATATTCACCGATACCGGTCACGCTGATGAGCTGAGTATGGCCGCCAGACACCAGCAGCGCCACAAACGGGAACGCGGGGGGATTATCCTCCAGCATCGGCGCCAGCAAGTGGCCTTCCATATGATGCACCGGCACCGCAGGTACGTTCCAGGCAAATGCCAGCGCACGGCCAATGGTGGCCCCTACCAACAACGCGCCCACCAGGCCCGGTCCGGCGGTATACGCCACACCATCGATATCGGCAGCCGTCAGGCCCGCTTCTTTCAATGCGGCCTGAATCAGCGGCACGGTTTTGCGCACGTGATCGCGAGAGGCAAGCTCCGGCACCACGCCACCGTAATCCGCATGCAGTTTCACCTGGCTGTAGAGCTGATTGGCTAATAAACCGGCTTGATCGTCATACACTGCAATTCCGGTTTCATCGCAGGATGTTTCTATACCCAGTACTCGCATTACATTTCCCATCATTCACGTGCGGCCGCCAGTTTAGCACAATCATGGCCATTTACCGCCAGCCTGCTGCATACAGAACGCGCCTCTTCGCTATGTTGATGATTCACAACGTGACCGAGCGAATGATTAAAAACGAGCAATTTTTTCTGATTAGTCTATAATCGTCGGCCGATGCATAATTGCGCGAGTTTGCCAGAACGCGGCATGTTTCAATTTGCTATGGTGCTTTACAAAGCAGCATCCATTGAAGTAAAATTCCGCACCATTTTGAAAAGGCTGGCGCTTGGCCAGCAGCAAACCGAATTCTATTGAGGTGAGAGGCACATGCCGGTAATTAAAGTACGTGAAAACGAGCCATTTGACGTTGCTCTGCGTCGTTTCAAGCGTTCATGCGAAAAAGCAGGCGTTTTAGCTGAAGTTCGTCGTCGTGAGTTCTATGAAAAACCGACTACCGAACGTAAACGCGCTAAAGCTTCTGCTGTAAAACGCCACGCGAAGAAACTGGCTCGCGAAAACGCACGCCGCACTCGTCTGTATTAATCCTTCGGGGGGAACCCCACCGCGTGATTTTTTCTTTTCCAAGAACACGCAGACCGAGTAGTTGCATACGAAGGCCGTGCTTTCCGTAAGGAATGCGCGGCTTGTTCTCGTTTATAGGCAATCGAATAGGGGCTTATGGCTGGACGAATTCCGCGTGTATTTATCAATGACTTGCTGGCTCGAACCGACATCGTCGATCTGATCGATGCCCGGGTAAAGCTCAAGAAGCAAGGCAAGAACTATCACGCGTGCTGTCCGTTCCATCACGAAAAGACACCTTCATTCACCGTTAATGGCGAAAAACAGTTTTATCACTGTTTTGGTTGTGGAGCGCACGGTAACGCCGTCGACTTCCTGATGAATTACGACAGACTGGAGTTTGTCGAAACCATCGAGGAGCTGGCCACCATGCACGGACTGGAAGTGCCTTACGAGGCAGGTACCGGGCCGACACAAATTGAACGCCATCAGCGTCAAAGCCTCTATCAACTGATGGAACAGCTGAGTGCTTTCTATCAACAGTCACTGCACCAACCTAACGGAACGCAGGCACGGCATTACCTGCAGCAACGTGGGCTGAGTGACGACGTCATCCGCCATTTTGCCATCGGCTTTGCCCCTGCCGGTTGGGATAACGCGCTAAAGCGTTTTGGCCGTGAAAGCGGCAGCCGAGAAGCATTGAACGATGCCGGAATGTTGGTGACTAACGATCAAGGGCGCACTTACGATCGCTTCCGCGAACGAGTGATGTTCCCCATCCGCGACAAACGCGGGCGGGTGATTGCCTTCGGTGGGCGCGTATTGGGCGACGGTATGCCCAAATACCTGAACTCGCCGGAAACCGAAGTATTCCATAAGGGCCGCCAGTTGTATGGCCTGTATGAAGCACAGCAGAGCCATTCTACCCTGCAACGTTTGCTGGTAGTGGAAGGCTACATGGACGTGGTGGCGTTAGCGCAATACGGCATTGATTATGCCGTTGCCTCACTCGGAACCTCGACGACGGCTGAACATATTCAGCTGCTGTTCCGCGCCACCGATAACGTTATCTGCTGTTATGACGGCGACAGGGCTGGCCGTGAAGCCGCCTGGCGTGCGTTGGAAACCGCGCTACCCTATCTTAACGACGGGCGCCAGTTGCGGTTTATGTTTTTGCCCGATGGCGAAGACCCGGACACCTTGGTTCGTAAAGAAGGCAAAGACGCCTTTGAACAGCGAATGGAGCAGGCGCAGCCGCTTTCCACTTTCCTGTTCGAAACGTTGATGCCACAGGTCGACCTGAGCAGCCCGGATGGCCGTGCCAAGCTGAGTACGCTGGCACTGCCGTTGATCACTCAAGTGCCAGGCGAAACGTTACGTTTGTACCTGCGCCAACAGCTAGGTAGCAAGCTGGGCCTGCTGGACGATAGTCAGCTCGACAAATTAATGCCCAAGCTGGCGGAAAATGCGAATACTTATCAGGCTCCCCAGCTAAAACGCACAACCATGCGTATACTGATAGGATTACTGGTGCAGAATCCGCGTTTGGCTACACTTATCCCTTCGCTGGAAGGGCTTGAGCAGACGAAACAGGCGGGTTTACCGCTATTTGTTGAACTGGTACAAACCTGTTTGGCACAGCCTGGCCTGACAACCGGCCAGTTGCTGGAGGTGTATCGTGATAACAAATTCAGCCAACAGCTTGAAACCTTGGCAACATGGAACCATATGATTGTTGAGGATATGGTTGAACAGACTTTTTTGGATACGTTGGCCAGCCTGTATGACTCGGTACTCGAGCAACGGCTGGAAACACTGATCGCCCAGGCCAGAACACACGGTTTGAGCCCTGAAGAACGTGAAGAAGTACGTTCACTGAATCAGGTATTAGCGAAGAAAAACTGAATACCAAACGGCTTAAGTGCCGATAAATGCGAGGGCTGAGCCCTGCAATATGCCGTCATAGTGGGCCGCGGCAACAACAAAAACGCCCCAAATGCTATTGTTGGCGGTTTCGCCGACCGACACCAACCCAAATACTCTGAAGTGTGGATACCGTCTTATGGAGCAAAACCCGCAGTCACAGCTGAAGCTACTTGTCACCCGTGGTAAGGAGCAAGGCTATCTGACCTATGCTGAGGTCAATGACCATCTGCCGGAAGATATCGTCGACTCCGACCAGATCGAAGACATCATCCAGATGATTAACGACATGGGCATCCAGGTGATGGAAGAAGCCCCGGACGCCGACGATCTGTTGCTTGCTGAAAACGCAAACAGCACAGACGAAGATGCGGAAGAAGCTGCCGCTCAGGTGCTGTCCAGCGTGGAATCTGAAATCGGGCGTACTACCGACCCGGTGCGCATGTACATGCGTGAAATGGGTACCGTTGAGCTGCTGACGCGTGAAGGCGAAATCGACATCGCCAAACGTATCGAAGACGGTATCAACCAGGTGCAATGCTCGGTTGCCGAGTACCCTGAAGCCATCACCTACCTGTTGGAACAGTACGATCGCGTCGAAGCTGGCGAAGCTCGTCTGTCCGACCTGATCACCGGTTTCGTCGATCCTAACGCGGAAGAGGACATCGCACCTACCGCCACGCACATCGGTTCTGAATTAACCACCGAAGAGCAGGATGACGACGAAGAAGACGAAGACGAAGACGCTGAAGACGACAACAGCATCGATCCGGAACTGGCGCGCCAGAAATTTGCCGATCTGCGCGATCAGTATGAATCGACGCGTCTGGTCATCAAAAAGAACGGCCGCAGCCACGCCAGTGCAGCAGAAGAAATCCTGAAGCTGTCTGAAGTGTTCAAGCAGTTCCGCCTGGTGCCAAAACAGTTCGATTTCCTGGTCAACAGCATGCGCGTCATGATGGATCGCGTTCGTACTCAAGAACGTATCATCATGAAACTGTGCGTTGAACAGTGCAAAATGCCGAAGAAAAACTTCGTCACCCTGTTCGCTGGCAACGAAACCAGCGATACCTGGTTCGAAGCGGCACTGGCGATGGCCAAACCATGGTCAGAGAAGCTTAAGGATGTGAACGAAGACGTCCAGCGTAGCCTGCAGAAACTGCGTCAGATCGAAGAAGAAACCGGCCTGACCATTGAGCAGGTTAAAGACATCAACCGTCGCATGTCGATCGGTGAAGCGAAAGCCCGCCGCGCGAAGAAAGAGATGGTTGAGGCCAACTTGCGTCTGGTTATCTCGATTGCCAAGAAATACACCAACCGTGGCCTGCAGTTCCTGGATCTGATCCAGGAAGGCAACATCGGTCTGATGAAAGCGGTTGACAAGTTTGAATACCGTCGTGGCTACAAGTTCTCAACTTATGCCACCTGGTGGATCCGCCAGGCAATCACCCGTTCTATCGCCGACCAGGCACGTACCATCCGTATTCCGGTGCATATGATTGAGACCATCAACAAACTCAACCGTATTTCGCGCCAGATGCTGCAAGAGATGGGCCGTGAACCTACGCCGGAAGAGCTGGCTGAGCGTATGCTGATGCCGGAAGACAAAATCCGTAAGGTCCTGAAGATCGCCAAAGAGCCGATCTCCATGGAAACGCCGATTGGTGATGATGAAGATTCACATCTGGGCGATTTCATCGAGGATACCACCCTCGAGCTGCCGCTGGATTCTGCCACCTCAGAAAGCCTGCGTTCTGCCACGCACGACGTTCTGGCTGGCCTGACCGCGCGTGAAGCGAAAGTGCTGCGTATGCGTTTCGGTATCGATATGAACACTGACCACACGTTGGAAGAAGTGGGTAAGCAATTCGACGTTACCCGTGAACGTATCCGTCAGATCGAAGCCAAGGCGTTGCGTAAACTGCGCCACCCAAGCCGTTCAGAAGTACTGCGTAGCTTCCTGGATGACTAAGGCCTAGGCCTGGCAACCATGTGCTGAACAGCATAAACAGATAGCCCCGGAATAAATTCCGGGGCTATTTTTTTAGATACACCTTTTATTTCTCCTGATTATTTTATTCTGCATTCCCTATTATCGTATTCTCTTCTCAAACCAAGGTTACTGGGATCCACTTAGGATCGTCTGGTAACGGGATTAAACCGCTACTACAACCATTCACACCAAAAACGTGTGAATCTTTATGCTTGTCTCTAAAATAAACGTAGAATGTCTCTGCAAAACTTAACATTTCCTCCGTATTATCTGCTGATTCGCAAGCGTCAATATAAACATTTCCTTGGTAGTCCCCTGGAATAATCGCCGCGATACTTTGATAAAGCGTACTTCCATTAAGATAGAAATCTTCTTCCTGATCGCCAATCACTGGCATCCCGTTATCTCCCAAGAAAGCCCCATGAGCAATAATAAATAGGTTTTCATACTTCGCCAACGGGGGTAATAGCTCCTGAAAAACCTGATAATGCAGACCGAATGTTAGCGGATTTTTAATAATAGAACGATTAGCTATCGTAACTAAGCTATCGTCATCTGTACATACGATAAGTATCATAGTCATACCTCATAGGTTAGATAATAGTTTACACAATGCTGGTAACAGCCCAAGAGTTATCCATCTTCAACTCTGCATTCAGGTTATAAACATTAGGAGGGAATGCCAATTCCTGAGCATCGGTAATATCACTGATATCCAAAACTTGACCAGGGATATAATTACCAAACGTGATCCAGTATTTAGGATGTGGCGTAAAATTGACATTTAAATTAGGTTGAGCCTGAACCACAAAAATACCAGCTCCTGACATCCCCACCCCAACAGAAGCCACATTAAGAGGGAGACTATTATCGTGAGCGATATATAGTGTTCCATTACGGCTTCCTTGTCCCAATTCATCAAACAGGAAAGCACCGTTTTCATACTTCAATGTTACCTGATTTTTAGTTTTCAAATCTGCCGCCAGGGTTTGTGAGGCATCAAACTTCACCCCTGGGATCAGCTGACCAGTCTCGTCCCACACAAAGCTATAGTCGATATTCCAGTCGAATACTACTTTGGTATCTGGATGCGCAGCCTTGGAAAACCAAGCTAATGACATAATGCGCGGGTCATCAACATCCGGCAAAGTTTGATAGATACACGCAGAACCGAAATTTGAAGAGTTATTCTTAAACGTCACGGAATATTGAGTCATTTGATTCACCTTTTTATGTTAATTTGTATGTTTATAATATTGCGCTGCCAGTTTTAACTTCTTATACCCCCTTATAAACAAGAGTTACGTGATTTGATTAACCTGATATTACGCATCGTAACACCAAAGGTTTGTGTTAATAATTTGGCTGGAATATTCTCTTTCATCGCTATTTGCATTGCTGCTCTTCTTATCGCAATGAAAACACCCCAAGTAGAAGGCACATCCAGATAACCAGAGGAATCAGCCTTTTTATACAGTTTATGATAGCTGTGTTGTGGAATATCCACGCCATAAAGATGGCAAAACTTACTCAGTTCTTTAGGAAGATAAATTTTACGTCCACCATAAGAATGTAATAACTTAAATAAATTCTCAAAGCCGCTGTAAGCTGCAAACTCTGAAGCAACCCAAGGCATCACTGAAAGAATATTCGTTTTATATCTTTCGCAGAAGGTGACCAGCCGTAATTCACGTTCTGAATTTTGTAACGGTAACCCTGAAAACAATTCCAAACACTCATCCAAATTGTCTTGCCTTTCCTCCATAGCTAAATGATACATACCACCTCTCCCCAGAACTTTGCTGTTTACTTTGCGAACAATCCATCCCTAATGAGATGATGAGAATAAGTTTTAGCGCAGTTAAATGGTTTCACACGGGGGAAGCATTCCCCTTGACAGTAAACTAATAAAATATGTGCGGAGATAAATAGAAGGGTAAGAATGAAATAATTAACATGCAAACTAATTTAAAAACTATAAGTTAATGGCCTAAATTAAAAATAGGCCATTGATAGAGCCACCGCTTTACAGTGTCAGATAGAGCTCTCGATAAGACTCAGTTAGCTGCTCTAACGTAGCGCGGTTCAAACCACTGGGATTAGGCAATACCCAGACCACAGTTTGGCCTATTATCATCTCCTGACGTCCCCAGGCAACATTACGGATGCCAAATGCGCTACTGAATGCCTGTTTACCCAGGATGGCTAAAGCACGCGGCTGATAACGCAGGATTTTTTCTTTTAGCACCTCACCACCACCACGCAGCTCATCACGAGTCAGTTCACTAGCCGCCACCGTTGGGCGTGCCACCAGCGCGGTGATACCACAGCCGTTCTCTTTCAGTTGCTGCCACTGCTCCGGCGCGAGTTGATGTCTGGTGAAGCCAGCCTGGTGAATCACCTTCCAAAAGCGGTTACTGCCGTTGGCAAAAGGATACCCCTGATGGGCAGAAGAAAGACCAGGATTGATGCCACAGAACACCACCTGCAGGTTGGGTGCCAAAAGTTCCATAAGTATTGGACGTCCATTAAAGGGGATTACAGCGGTTATCGCAAAATCTGTCTGCAATTACAACAGACTATCACTGTGCAGAAAAGCACCATATGGTTTTATGACTGTAGACCTGCGTCCCGTGATTACCGTATAATCACGCCGCTTGGCCCCTTAGCTCAGTGGTTAGAGCAGGCGACTCATAATCGCTTGGTCGCTGGTTCAAACCCAGCAGGGGCCACCAAATTTTAGCTTTAAAATCATAATATTAAGCCACTTTTTACAGTGGCTTTTTTATTATCTTGAGTATTAGTGGCGATAAAATGGCGGTAAGTTTTCTAAAGCCATAACACCCCGTGCATAAAAAAACCCCGCGATGCGGCAATGCCGTTCACTTAAGTGGTGAAGCATAGTGGTTAACCGGATAACGGGTTTTTGATATCTTAACCGCCCTCGACCTTGATGGTCGGGGGCGTTTTGTTATAAACATCGTCTCCAGACTCCCTCACAGATATATTAGCCGTTTGGGGCCAGTCGGATCTCACTGCTGCGATAAGATCCAATGGCCGCGTCCAACAGTACATGACTGCTCAGGTTCATCAACGCTACCAGACGCATTACAGGGAAAGGACTTTGGCGAGCAGTTGAAGTGTTACTTGAGCCAAAATACTCACGCAGTTCCGGCTCATCCGGCGTACGTAGTTGAGCACCATCTACGGCGAAAAGTTGCAGCCCTTTCCAGTCATCTTTGGGGGAACGCTCGGTTCCCCAAGTCAGAGCGGTCTGGCGAAATAGCCACTCAACAGGGGCAGACCCGACCCGCTGACGAGCCTGAGTAATGGCACTGCGGGCGAGAAGCTGGGTACCCGCTTCACCATCGGCGCTAAGGTTAAGACGGCGGACAATATCGGTAATGGGTTCATTACGAAAGAAAGCCATGTAAACGACCATCCAGACCACCATATCACCGGGTAATCGACGGCGTCTGATGGTGGCATGAGTGGAAAGAGAAAGGCAGTGTTGGAGCCATTCAACGGGAAGATGTTCAGCAAAAAGCTGAGCGGAAGGTGGAGGTAATAAAGGCTGGTCGTTAAAACTCAGCAGGTCATCGAGAAGTGGCATAAGAAACGGCTCCCTGTAATGGAAGCCGTTATATTGCCGCAGATTAAGGAGCGGTCAACCGCTCCTTAACTGATCGGCATTGCGGATTTTATGCGGGCTTTATTATGGGTGCTTATGTTATATTCAGTAGGTTCACATAATGATATAAACCTCTACGCTTCGTGGCACCAAGTCACATTGTAAATATAAGGACATTGAATAATGGCTAACGTAATCTATGCGACATTGAAAGGTAAACAGCAGGGACTTATTTCTGCCGGGTGTTCCTCTATGGATTCCATCGGTAATAAAGGCCAGGCCAGCCATTTAGACCAAATCCTGATTAATAGCCTGAACTATGCGATGAGCAGGGAACAGCATGTAAGCCATCACCCTGTCGTGTTTACCAAACCTATCGATAAATCCTCGCCTTTGCTGGGCGTGGCTATTTCCAACAATGAATCACTTGAAATCATGTTTGAGTTCTACAGAACCAATGCGTCCGGAGCGCAAGAGCTTTACTTTACCATCTTACTCACTGATGCCAGCATTTCCGATATTTCAGGCTCACACCCTCACTCAATTACGCACAGTGGCGCACAACCACAAGAAACTATCTCATTGAAATACAAGAGCATTACCTGGAACCATATCATTGCGGGCACCAGTGGTTACAGCATTTGGGATGACAGAGTCTATTGATATAAAGGGGGGATGGTTAAGCCCATCCCTCACAAGTTTTCTTGCCCTTACTTTTAAAGGCCATCATGCTAACGATCGTTACTAATAAGCTAAAAAAATAAGGAGCATAAGACACAAACTCATTATCTTCAGGAACAGAGATATCTAGAATAGGGATGATTTTCATATGAAATATGCAAATGAAAAACAATAAAGGCCCCTATTACGGCAATAGCACCAAACCGAGTGTAAGGGTAGTGTGATGATGATAACTTTCTGACCCAGATAAATAAGTGATAAAGTGTTAAGATGGAAAATATTGAATATATATAACTCATCCCCTACCTTTTCCGTGAGCCAACATACTGACAATAATACACAAGAAGGCGTGTATTAGCGGACCATAATACATAAAATCATCATCTTCTGAAACGGGAATCGCCAAAATAGGGGTCACATGAGCTCTCAAAACTATCATATGGAAAAGTACAAACAAGAAGGAAATCATTACCCCAAAAAATTATATAAAGGGTAGTATGACGATGTCAGCCTTCTATTTGTAATAGTATAAAACAGCAAGACCAATGATAGAGAAAATAGAGTATATATAGCCCATGGAATCACTTCAAAGCTTTATTAAAAAAACTGCAGAGACAGAGAGATACAGCCTTCAATCTTCCCTGCCATTGATTAGTTTTTACTTTTATTATGAGCCACTGCACAGACGGCAGCGGTCAATAACCCATACAAATATGGAGCATATGACATGAACTCGTTATCTTCTGGTACGGCAATACCAAGAACAGGAATTTCTTGGAAATTGAAGACATAGATATGGAACAGCATAAATAATGATGCGACCAAGATAGCATAAAATCTAGTGTATGGATAATCAGATGATGTCAACCTTTTTACAATCAAGAACAAAGGCACCATCGATAAAATTGAGAACAATGAATAAGTGTAGCTCATTTTTTAGTCCTAATAGCTTCTATATTGAGTTTATAGATATAGTTCACCTTCCCTTCCTGAGCTAGTTTTTTAGGATAGTCTACACCACCACATCGCCCCTATCTATACATTCTCCTAGCAATCATATAAGGCAAGCCGGTTAAGTATCCGAATGCTAATGAAAGATAGATCATTGGTTCGTTTTCAGAAATATCTATATCAAAAAAAGGTATTTCTCTGAAGTTCAAAACATAAAAGTGAAATAATGCCGGTGCTACTGAAATGAGTATTGCGTAAACATGTGCGTATAGGCCTTCAGAAAGCAATAACTTTTTTAAATAAACAAAATTTAAAATCATCACCATTAGAGACAATAGTATATATAGAGTAATCATTAGTAACTTCTCTTTTGACTATATATAGTATTTATATCACCAAGCACCTCTACAATAATATCCATAGAACTCATACTATTAATACCCATCTCTTTGAGCCCCCACAATAGATCCGCATTTACATAGCGATAGAGACGCGCTGCATCCTCTGCCAATTTATAACCAAGCATCCCATTCACGGATAAAGCAATATCGACAACCGTATACACAACATCAGAATCTCGCTTGCTTAATCCAAGTTGTTCCCCAATACCTTCATAAACAAATTTTACGGGCCCAGTATAATCTTTTCTATATAGAAGATAATAACCATTTTCAACAACCCCATTGACGCCATGTGCAATCAAAAGAGCCCCAGACACAGTTCCAACAACACTCCCTACCATTCCCGCACCAACAACCACCTGCAAACCCGACGTAACAAAACCTATGCCAGCAATAGTTAGTTTTATGTTTCCCTCTACCCTATCGTTGATATTTTTCCTCTTGTTATCTATGCTCGCTTTAACAAGGATTACCTGTTGTACATTTTTCCTTGTCATAGCTTCATCTTGCTTTCTTAGATTTTCAATTTCCTGATCTAACGATCTCATCGCTTGATCTTGCGTCATTTCACCCGTATTAATCTTAGATGTAATATCATTGGAATAACTGATAACCTCACTAATAAATTTATCCTTTGCCAAGCTCCACTTCATATACTTACTGGCAACGCTGTTCATTACCTGCATAAGTTCATTGTGTTTATAACTGATAATAACACCAATGACTTTTTGTCGCCCCCGCTCCCTGTCCTCCCGATTGATATATGGATTGCGCTCAATGCCTTCCAACTCATCATACATTTCCTGCATCAATCTATTCATTAAAAAATACTCTCTAATCTATAACTTATCAAAAAACCGCCTAGTTTATATTATTGATAAACATATCTTACGCAAGATATTTCGATTGCCCGGCAAGTTACAGAGCGAGCTTAGGTTGGTTAATGGAATGCGCTCAGAAGATAACTCACTTATTAGTGGGTCATTTTTAAACCTCCGGCACCGACCGTCAATCAATATCCGGCGCGGCTTCAGCATCTTCCCGGTTAATCAGCATCCGGTAATACTTCCAAGCCAGTAGCTGCATTTGTTCGTCTGCTTACGCCATCCCCAGCTCTTGCGAATCCTGCAACGGGGTGGTCTTCTTTGTTGCCAGCGCCAACCTTTGTGATTTATCTATCCTGACAGCCTCCACCACCTATGTTTTGACAGCAGCGGGATATTGACCAGTTTCATCTCAGGCCAGATGCCTAACTGAATGAATTTCTCTTTCTTCCCTTTCTCAACGTAGTAACGAAAATAAAAAACCTTGCTGCCTGAAGGCTGAACTTTGACGCCAAGCCTGCCGATACCGCGCTGAGCGCTGTTGTTCCACACGTAGTGCGACGTACTTTTTGTCTTCAACCAACGTATAGCAGTCTCAGTAAGATTAGCGGCCATGAGGTTACCTTCTGAGGATAAGCACCTGGCCCAATGCTCATTTTGGGTCAGGTCAGGAGAAACGAGAGAACCAATCAGAAACAAAAACAACATCATAACTGATTGATTATAGACAATTAAAAACACAATAAGCGTCAATAGCGAACGATTAGAAACATGCCGATTTTATGACTCATAATCGCTTGGTCGCTGGTTCAAACCCAGCAGGGGCCACCAAATTTTAGCTGATATAACAGTGCATTAAACCACCTTTTCGCAGGTGGTTTTTTTGTATCTAGCCGCCAGTGCCGCTCTAGTTTTTGGCCCCCTACTCCCTCTCGAATTCTCCAGAGTCTCTTAGGCTTACTGACTAAATGTGCAACCAGCCGTTAATCAGCGTGCAACTCTGCCCACCAATCCATGGCTCATCGTCAATAAAACGAACGCTAACCCGGCCTTCTCGATGTAGTTGGGTACCTTGTCGAACCTCATACCCCTGTGCCGTCAAGCCACCGTCAGGGAAGTTATTGGCTTTCAACAAACGGGCCAAGCACGCATTGGCACTGCCAGTCACGGGATCCTCAACCAACTTATCCCATTCAACCAGAAACGCTCGCAATTCGTAATCTGCTGGACCACCGGGTGAATAGGCTCCATAAATCACTACGCCATCAACATGGCAGGCAATTTGCAGCTTTTTAATCATGGCTTGATCCGGCGCCATCGTCAGACAAGATTGAGCGTTTGGCATACGTACCATAAGCCAGCGAATACCCATGTCGGCAATCACTGGCATCGTATCGGTTTCAATAACCGTAGGGTGAAAAGTGGCTATTAACCGCTCCCATTCCTCAACAGCCAGCGTCCGAAACGTTACCGCAGGTGCGGCAAACGCCAGTGCTCCTTCGGGTAAGATATTGACCGCAACCAGGCCAACCCCGCATTCTTGCATAACAACCCCCGGCTGTTTGGTCTCCAACCCAGCCTCCAATAATGCATGGGCTGTACCCAATGTCGGATGTCCGGCAAAGGGCAACTCTTTTTCGGGGGTAAAAATGCGCACCTGATAATCTGCAAGCGGATTAGTTGGTTTGAAAACAAACGTCGTTTCTGAAAGGTTGTTCCAGCGGGCCAATGAAAGCATCTGCATTTCATTCAATCCCTCCGCTTCCAGGATCACCGCCAAGGGATTCCCCTGCAATGGCGAGGTGGTAAATACATCCACCTGCTTGTAGGCACGTGGTATCACATCATTTCTTCTGAGCATTTGCCATAATCCGCTAGATACAAGGCTTGATGATAGCGCTATTAAATGACCGATATCAATTTATCAATCTGCAGCTATTGCTCCTGACTTCTCACACTATTTATTTGGCCCGCACAGCGACAAAACTTACCGGGAACGGCTGGCGTTACAGGCTCCCTTAACTGTCCGCAAACAGGTCACAGGCAAGAAAAGAAGGTGATACCTAAGGACGATCGTTTTCACCGATCAATAACAGCTTATTGATCTAGCGAATCGATTGGACGAGTTTTAGCCATTCATCTAGGGTTAATAGGCTTCTTGTGGCAACATCAGGGAACTGCCATAACCCCGACAGCCCGCATTGTTATGCGGGCTTTATTATGGGTGCCTGGATAAGACTCTGCGCGTTTACTTACTGATTTGGAATATGGGGGAACGTTAGCGACCTGATAAAAGATATTCTCACTCTGGCCTACCAGGCAACACCTTACAAATCAAATACACAGCCACAATAGATAAAGAGATATAGATGAATCGTTCATGCCATGTATCAAAATGAAAAAAACAATATGCACATATAATAACCAGTGCACCACCTAAAATTGACGCCATGGTTTCTAACAGAGTATGCATGAACCTCCTGACAACACTCTGTTTTATCCCTGACTTTTTGAGTTCATTTTCTACCATGTGTAAGTATCCCTGCAAAACGAACTATTCCCTTTTTGAGCTTTTCATTATAAAAAATATCAATAAAGTCAAGTAAGAACAGTAATACTCCCTAAATACTTCAATTATTGTTAATCACTTAGTTTATATAATTGATAACTATCCTTTACGTAAAGCATTTATTTTACAAGCCCAATCACAGAGTGAGTATTAAGTTATCTAATAAGATATCTTCATCAGAAGGGAAAACCCGTTTTTCAACGAGCATTTCTCAATACCCAGCATTAAACTCATCGACGAGCAAACACAGGCAGCAACTGGGCTGATAAAGATCGGTTATGCGAGGGTGTAATCCGGTTTCAGTAATTTCAAGCCCAGCGTTTCAGGTGCGGCGGAACACACCACATGGCGGTCACGTGTGACAAAAATGGCTTTGATGGTGGGATAACGTTGCAGAAAAGTCAGCCCGTCTTCAATGCCCATGCCGAAAAGCAGCGTGCTAAACAGGTCGGCATCCATCGAAGAAGGGGCAATAACCGTCACACTGGCTAGCGTGGAACGGAGCGGATAACCGGTCGCCGGGTCGAGAAGATGATGATATAGCCTCCCTTGATGAGTAAAATAACGCTCATAAATGCCGGAAGTCACGACGGACTGATCCGTTATCTCAAATTCGCCCAGCACTTCATCAGACAGGGCGAACGGAACCTGCACACCCAGTGTCCATGGGGTGCAGGTTGCAGGATGGCGCATCCCTGAAACAACAAGGTTGCCCCCCAGGTTAACAATACTGTGCTGAATGCCTTCTGCGGCCAGCAAGGCGCTGACGTTGTCGGCGATAAACCCCTTGGCGATTGCGCCTGCATCCAGCTGCATACCCCGTTGAGATAGAAAGACGCTATGGGAGGCTTTATCAAGTTGGACGTTCTGAGGACGTGACAAGTTCAACGCCGTTTGAATTGTCTCTTCTGCGGGGACTTGCTGCCCCTGAAAACCAATACGCCAACATTTCACCAAGGGGCCAATAGCCAGGTTAAAGCAGCTACCAGGGATCAGGCTGGCCACATGAGCTTTTTCTAACATCAGGAAAATATCCTGCGGCACCTGAACGGCATGTCTCCCTGCCGCTGCGTTGATCTCCAACAGCAAGGAGCGATCGCCATTTACCGTCAGCAGACTTTCCAGATGGCGTATAAGCTCGAACGCCCGCTGTGCAATAGCATGACCCGGAACGGTCAGGGTGAGGGAAATGTGTGTTCCCAGTAGTCGGGTACGATAGGTGTACATAGGGCTCATGGGTGACGAAACAGAAATAGCCGGGACGTTCTTCATCCCGGCCTGGATGTGTCTTACTGGCAGGTGCGGGCATAGCTGGCTGCGTGTTTCCCAGCCTGTACACCGAACACAATGACGTCGGCCACCGCATTGCCGCCAATACGATTCGCGCCGTGGATCCCGCCGACCACTTCCCCTGCAGCGTACACTCCCGGTATAGGTTCCCCATCGCCATTAAGCACGGCCGTTTCTGCATTGATCGCCACCCCACCCATGGTGTGATGGATACCTGGCGCAATGCGAATCAGGTACTACGCAGTGCAGTCTGACGCCCAAAATCTTCATCCAGCCCGCTTTCCACAAAAGCGTTATAGCGTGAAAGGGTATGTGCCAGCGTCTCTGGCTCAATGGACAAATGTTGGGCTAGCGCATCAATCGTGTCGCAAAGCGTCACCAGCCCGCGCCGGATATACTCTTCCACCGACTTGTTCGACTGCCTGATCTGTTCGTTAAACAGCAGCCAGGCGATCCCCCCCTTCTGGCGGATGATGGCTTCTGACACGCGATCGCGGGTCGCCATTTCATTGACAAAACGCTGCCCGTTGCTAGCCAGCAGAATAGCGCCACCCCCACGAATCGATTCCGATATCAAATATGAAGTGGATTGCTCAACGGTGGGGTGAGTCTGAATTTGCTCCATATCGACGGTGGTCGCGCCGATTTCCATCAGCATACGAATGCCACACCCCGTCGCCCCCTTATGGTTGGTGGTGACAAAGTGAGACAGGTCAGGACGATACTGAGTGATCATGGCTTTGTTGGCGCTAAAACCGCCGGTCGCAACGATAATGGAACGCGCCAGGATCTGTTGTTCTTCTCCGTCTGTGACAATATCGACACTATGCATGGCCCCCTGTTGCAAACGAATGCGAGCGACGGAGGTATCGGTCAGGATATCGATGGGACGACGAGTGATATTCTGCACCAACCCTTTGATCAGATAGCTGCCCACGGAGGATCCATCGGGTGGCCGATGGGTACGCTCAACGCTCATTCCGCCAGTGGTCGTCAGGTCGTTAAGCTCAATACCGCGGTCGGCAAGCCATTCAACCGCCAGCGGTGCCTGATCGACAAAGTACCGGAGGAGTTCCACATTGTTCTTATAGTGGCCACCTTTGAGCGTCTCCTCAAAAAATAACGATTTGTCATCTTCGATACCTTTTTGCCGTTGAAAGCGTGTCCCGGCTGCGTTCATCCCTGCCGAGGCTTTAAAGGTATTGCCCCCCAGAGAAGGCATTTTATCTACCAAGATAACCCGGGCGCCGCTATCACTGGCCTGGATCGCCGCCGACATACCGCCGCCGCCGCTACCGACCACCAGTACATCATAATGAGGGAAGCGCTCATGGCTCAAACCGTCATCCTGCTGCTGGGCCCTCACAGATTTATTCAGCGCTTTGATCACCGCCTTTTTGATCTGTTCGCACTGCGTGGTTGCGCCACTGATAGCGTCAACGTGCGGCGAGTTGGCGCTCAGCATACGTTCACGTAGGGTGCTAAAACAGTCGGGGAGCTCCGGGCCAAATCCCTGGTGAGATTCCAGCATCATATCGGTGATGCCATGCTTATCCAGTTGAACATCAACGCAAACCGCATGGTTTTCTTCCTTGACCCACTCACGATACAGGCCAGGTTTATACTTTTTGTTGAGCAGGCTGGCGTCACAAACCATCGAGGCCACCGGCGCAAAATGCCACAATGGCAAAGGGATGGACAACGCTTCACGTTGGTTACTGTCGATAAACAGCGACAAAGTCGCCTGTTTTTCTGCCCTGCTAACCCAGTCTGGGTAAGCAATACAGGCTTTGCCTACTGCCGCCAGATCGTAACCCTGCGCCAACGCCGCTTCCGCATCGGCGAGATTAATGATCCCTCCTACACCGATGGTCGGTATTGCCGCCAACCGGGCTGAGCGCTCGGCGCAATAGCGAGTAATCAACGGGGTCGGATCTTGGGCATCGCACAACGAAGAGCGCAGAAAATGTCCCATCGAAAAATGCACATAGTCCAACCCATGTCCTGCCAGTGTTTCCAGCAGATACATCGTGTCAGCGAAACGAATGCCCGGTTCCTCAATCTCTTCAGGTGAAAAACGATAGCCAACAATAAATTCGCCGCAAAGCGTGTGCTGCGTAATCTGCTGATGAGCCGCATCCAGTATGGCCCGAGCAAATGCGGTGCGCTTTTCCCGACTGCCCCCCCAACTATCCGTACGCTGGTTAGAATGCGGTGAAAAGAACTGTTGGATCAGATAGGTGTTCGCTCCGTGGATCTCTACCCCGTCGAAACCCGCCTGGATACTGCGGCGGACTGCGGCGGCGAATTGCTGCACCAGGAGCACGACGTCATCGGCACTCAACGCCAGCGGTGTGCAGGCCCCTTCACGCGGTGCTGCAATGGCGCTGGGGCCGCAGGGTGTCTGCCCACCGATCAACGCCGGATCGACCATCCGGCCACCATGATAAATTTGCACAATGGCTTTCGCCCCCCGCTCTTTGATAGCGCTGGCGATACGCGCCAGCCCTGGGATCTTGTCATCATCATCAATCCCCAGCGCACCTGGAAAAGCCGGGCCTTTTTTATCGATAAAACAACTCTCAACGATCACCCCGCCCAACCCCTCGGCGCGCTGGCGATAATAGTCAACAACATCTTCGGTGACTGAACCATCGTGAAACCCTGAGCAGGTTGTCATGGGCGCCATCATCAGCCGGTTTTTTAAGGTTGAACCACCAGGAAAAGTAAAGGGTGAAAAGAGCAAATTCTCTTGGCTCATAATAAAACTCCATAGATAACGTCATTCGATGTTGCGTTGACATGCGGTACAGCACCGTCGTCATTGGCACCGTTCTATTAAGCATGGCTCTGAATGGCATGCAGCCTTATCCCCCTCAATTGAGCCAATCAAGGGGGATTGATTACCGGTATGCCATCAGAATGAGGTTCGTTTATAACGACGATATTGCGGATGCCAGAAGTTGGCCTCGATATTGTTACGCAGCGCCTCTTCCGTTATTTCAACGGCCACGCCATCAGACTGGGCGGCAATGGCAACGCTGAGCGCAATTTCCCGCGTCACCTGCTGGATTTCGCTCACGTCAGGCAGTAATGGCCCCTGCCCTTCTCGTACCAGCGGTGAACAACGAGCCAGCGTTCGGCTGGCGGCCATCAGCATATTTTCCGTTACCCTGGAAGCATGGCTGGCAATCACGCCCAGACCGATGCCAGGGAAGATATACACGTTATTGCACTGGGCAATAGGGTAATGTTTACCTTTATAGTTCACCGGCTCAAACGGGCTACCGCTGGCAATAATGGCGTTACCGTCGGTCCAGTTCAGAATGTCTTCCGGCCTGGCTTCAACCCGTGAGGTGGGGTTAGAGAGCGGCATGACAATGGGCTGCGGGCAATGGCGATACATTTCCCGGATGACGTCTTCACTGAACAGGCCAGGCTGTCCGGTCACGCCAATCAGGACCGTTGGTTTCGCGTGACTCACCACATCCATAAACGAGAACGTCTCGCCCTGCCCCTGCCATGCCGCCAGACGAGTACGCGGCTGAGCCAGCTTACGCTGGAAAGGCGCCAGATTTATCTGGTCGTCGGTCAGCAAACCAAAGCGGTCGACCATATAGATCCTGCCACGCGCCTCGGCTTCGGTGAGGCCTTCCGCAACCATCTGCGTGACAATATGTTCAGCGATACCGCAACCTGCCGATCCCGCGCCAAGGAAGACCACGGTCTGATCGCGCAGACGACGCTGGGACACCAGGCTCGCCGCCATCAGGCATCCCAGCGTGACGGCCGCCGTTCCCTGAATATCATCGTTAAAGCAGCAGATTTCATCCTGATAGCGGTTCAGCAACGGCATCGCGGTTTGCTGGGCAAAGTCTTCAAACTGCAGCAACACGTTAGGCCAGCGGCGTTTCACCGCGCTGATGAAGATATCCACGAACTCGAAGTATTCTTCACCGGTAATGCGCGGATGGCGCCAGCCCATATACAACGGGTCGTTAAGCAACTGGGAATTATTGGTTCCCACATCAAGCAGAATGGGCAAGGTATGCGAAGGCTCGATACCGCCGCATAAGGTGTACAGCGAAAGTTTACCGATCGGAATGCCCATGCCGCCGATGCCCTGATCGCCCAGGCCAAGAATACGCTCACCATCGGTTACCACGATGACCTTGATATTCTGTTTGGTGGCATTATGCAAAATATCGTCGATCATGTGCCGATCCGGCCACGAGATAAACAACCCCCTGGCGCGGCGATAAATATCGGAAAAATGCTCACAGGCATGGCCGACCACCGGGGTATAAATAAGCGGCATCATTTCTGCGAGATGCTTGCCAAGCAGATGGTAAAACAGCGTCTCGTTAGTATCCTGAATATTGCGAAGATAAATATGGCGAGCAATATCGGATTTAAAATCAAGAAATTGCTGCCTGGCCCGCTGCGACTGCTCCTCTATTGATTCTACCGCCGCAGGCAGCAACCCATTCAGGTTGAAGGTTTCACGCTCCTCCTCACTGAATCCGCTGCCTTTGTTCAGTAACGGGGACTCCAGTAATACCGAGCCCGAATAGGGGATATAAAGCAAGCTGTCTCTTGTCTCATTAAACATATCGTACATCCAGATACCTGTTGTTAATGGTGAAAGTGCCTGGTTTTCAGCGCAACAGGAAGTTAGCAGCCATCATGGTAAGAATGCCGCCAATAGCAGGGATCAGGGTTCTGCGCACAATCATGAAAGGTGAACATTCGCCCGCTTTACTGACCGCAATGATTATCCCAGCCACCGGTGAAATAGAGCGCCCCATCCCTGCCATCAACTGCATCGGCAGGATCATGTGAACGGCGCTTTCACCAAATTTGCTGGCGATGGAAGGTGCCATACCGGAGAAAGAGAAGAAGGCAGCAACACCGGAGCCAGTCAATACCGCCGTTACACCGACCAACAGCGTCATTACGATGGTCATGCTGTCAAAACCAAAGCCAGCGGTTTGCACCGTCTCAAGCAGGTAATCGATCGCGCCAATTTTCTGCATACCCTGGGCATAGATATCCGCACATACCAGCAGAGAAACGATACTGGTGAACATGCCGCCCATGCCTTTAAAGAACACTTGCACGCCCTTGCAGCAGGCACGGAAATCACGTTTAACACACAGCTCGCAAACAAAGGCCAGCAGCGTACCGAGGATCATTGCAGTGACAACGTCGACCTTAATGGTGTCAATCACCAGCGGGCTGAAGACCAGAACCAATACCACCGGAAACACCGGAAGAATGGCGTACAGCAGCGGCGCTGACTCGCCTTCTTCTGCATTACCCTGTTGGCTGACATCCTGAATGACGACCACATGACCGTCTTTCTTGTCGTAATGTTTGGCGGTGAAGTAAACCAGCACGGAGACCACCAGCATGACAGCAATCGCGATAGGCAACTGGTAGTGGGCAAAGTAGACGGCAGCTTCCATACCGGCATGTTTAGCCGCCAGGTTGGCAGTACCAACCGCCGGGCCCAGGTCCATAAATGCACACAAGCCTATCATGGCCGCAGCGGCCGCCTTACTTACCCCTAGGCGCACTAGCACAGGGAAGAAGGTCACCAGTAACAGCATGGCAAGCCCGGCAGCACTAGAAATAGCAACATGCAACAGTTGGGCACAGATATAGCCCAGCGCCAGAATGACATAAGGCGCTTTGATCAACTGTAAAGGGCGGATGCAGACATTCACCATCGCGTTTGACGCTTTGATGTGATCCATATAGCTGGCAAAGCCACCAGCCGCCATGATGATCAGACCAATTCCGGCAACTTGTGTGCTCAGTGATCCTTTGGCAAAAGCAAAAATATCTAACCAGGTTGAACCCGTCGACGCCGCCTTCCCATACAGAATGCTTTTTTCAGGATAGAAAACAGCGGTTATCGTCAGCAATATCAACCCTGCCAAGAGTAAAACGGTCTGGGGCTGATAGTTTTTAATGATTAACCATGCGGCTATAACAGTAACCACTATCGCAATGATAAATGTAATCATAGGTCGTCCTTTACTTTTTCTGATGCAGAAAAGTTATAATAAGAATATTTATTATTTCGTAAATTAAGAGAATGGTGTTGGCAAGTTCATGGTAGAAGCAGTACTTCCAAGGAGGAATGAGAAAATGTTTTTCCCGCAATAAAATGTGCGCATGATCTCATTATGCCAAACGGTGTATTTTCATCCTGCAAAACGTCCCCAACACCCTGTCGGATTTAATAACGTTCTTTTCCTTTACCTCTGTGATAAAAGTGCCCATCGCACAGGTGGATGACACTGTTTTAACTGATATCACGCACTCAGGCTAAAATATTTTCACAAGGTATTTGCAACCAGGATAAATAAAATCATTACCATCGCAGGTAACAATCACAAAACATGAACCTGGCATTTAAATTGATTGATATCATTCAGAATAGTGAAAATATCGTTATTCTCATCACTTGGTTTATTCCATATATGAATATGCCATGATGTTAATTAAAGATTTTATCATTGAGGATGGCAGCGGCTGACCGACGTTGTTGTCGATAGCCGCCAGAAAGGTACTTTTGAATCGTTACCCTGCAGATGGGGCGCCTCCCCCGATGCCTGCCGGGGGAAGGTTTCATACAGCAGAATTCAGTGCTGCAATGCCGCGGCACCGATATAGGCGTCAAAAGCGGCAATGGTTTCGTCAATCAATTGATCATTGCAGCCAATGTAAGACAACGGATCGCAGGCGGCACCGATCTCCTCGTCCGTGAGCACTTCGCGGATCTGCTCGCTCCCCATGACACATTGCAACAGATCCTGGGAACCATCGGCTCCTTTCAACAGCTTTTTCGTCAGATTATAGGCGGCGTCACGGCCAATCTTTTCCGCCAGCTTCATGGAAACGGATTCCGACATGATAAAGTTCTTCGAGGCGGCAAAATTGCTGCGCATTTTCTCTTTGTCCACCACCAGACAGGAAATCAGCCGGATAGCACGTTCAAGACTTGCCGAGAGTACCAGTGCCGATTCTGGCACCAGCGTCCAGTTGAGCACGCGCATAGAGGCGGAACGAACGTCGCACTGGTCGAGCAGGTGAGTTGCCCCCGCGGCATAGGTCCAGCCAAGGCGCGACAGGGTTTGCATCATGTTACTGGCGCGCGGATTGGTTTTGTGCGGCATGGTGCTGGAACCGCCACCACCCTCGCCTTCGCGCAGTTCGGCAATCGAGGTGCGCCCCTGGGTTTCGACATCGTTGGCCATACGGCAGAGCGTGCCGTGTACCAGAGCAAAAAACTGCACCGCCTCAACGATATGATCCTGGCTGGCATTCATCATCCCGACTGGGCATGACAGGCCCAGCCCATCCATCAGCTTTTGTCGTATGTCCATGCCTTGATGACCCACAGAGGCAAGATTACCCACCGCACCACCGAACAGCCCGGTGGTTGCCGCAGGATAAAGGCGATCCAGACGCTGGATATGGCGGGTAATCTCTGCCAGATAGCTACTGGCCTGCAGCCCCCAGGTTGTGGCAGAAGCATCCACAGAATTGGTTCTGGCCACCATCACCGTCTGCTTATGCTCAAGCGCCATGTCCTTGACCTTTTCAGCCAGTTGGACCAATTGGCTACGCAGTAATTGCAGAGATTGCTTCATGCGCATCGCCAGCGCGGAATCCAGCAAATCCTGGGTAGTACAGCCCCAGTGTAAATACTTCTTCACCAACGGGGTACCCGCATCGGCAATTTGATCAATAAGGGGTTTTATTGCCATGCCTACGGTGCATGTTTCCGTGGCCAGGCGCGGCCAGTCGATACTTAGAGCCTCACAGGTCGCGTTGATTTCCGTTGCGGCCTGGTCGGGAATAATGGCTAATTGCGCCTGCACCTTCGCAACTGTCGCTTCAAACGTCAACCAACAGCGGATAAGGTTTTCATCCGACCAAATCGCTTTCATTTCCGACTGAGTGAATAGCGATGAATACAGTTCTGAATCAAAAACCGAACTTGGACTGCTATGCATTATAAACTCCCGTAAACGTCTATGGCTGATAGACAGCACATCAATAATATTTATTTCATCTTCGCCATTTGAATTTTGCGGCAATTACTGTTGTAGAAAAATGGGAATGTGTTTTTCCCCGATACCGGCAGAAAATCAGTGCAGAAAATGTGATAGATCTAACATAAATTGGCGGCTTGTTTCATTATCGCGTCAATCGAGCATCAGTGCTTTTTATATAACGCGCCAGCATTGAGAAAAAGCGTCACAAATCCTAGCCGACTTTATTTTTGAGGGGGGCGTCACATTTTAATATGAGAAAAAACAATTCCCATATTCATCGCTATTTATTGTCATTTACTCTTCATAAAAGGTACTGATATTGCGCAACCCTAGATTCCGGGGGTAATTGATTTTATTTTGCTCTAAGAAAATAAAAGCATGAAACCCAAAACTAAAAATGACCGCTGAGGGATAGAGAATGAAAAAGTGTATGCTACTGCTGGCGGGTTGTCTGGCATTGATAACGAACGCTTATGCCGACGCCATTATTGCCGCCTCCCCACAAGATAAGCTAAGCGGAGAAAATAAAACCGTCGTCATTTACGGTAATTCATACTCGCACTACAACAATAACGTCAATACCCGCCTGCGCGATCTCACCCGTTCGCTGTTGCCCAATGAGGCGAAAGGCTATGCGTTCCGCGCTATCACCATCTCAAGCGGGCGTCTGGGCTGGCATATCCCTAACCTGACAATGCAGAATTCGCTGCAAAAATGGGATGTCGTGATCCTGCAGGGCAACTCCACAGAGCCATTCTCCGCCAAAGCAGAGTCACGGGATTATTTCGTTGAGTCTGCCACCAAAATGGCCGATGTTGCTCACAAAGCCGGTTCCAAGGTGGTGTACTTCATGACCTGGGCTAACAAGGATAAACCAGAACAGACGGCAAAACTCGAAAAAGCCTATCTTGATATCGCCAGCAAAACCGGCGGATATATGGCTCCCGTTGGTCTGGCATTCAGCAACGCAATAAAGGCGCATCCAGAAATTGATCTGTACCACAGCGATGGCAGCCATCCTTCGTTAGCAGGAACCTATCTGGCCGCCTGCGTGCTGTTCGCCACGCTTTATGACCATTCCCCCGTGGGTGGCGCACTCCCAGTCGATAGCACCATGACAGAACAGACAGCTAAAGCGCTGCAGCAGGTTGCGTGGGATACCGTTACGGCATTTCGCGCCAAATAATTCAACGCGTATTCCCGGCCCTTTGGGGGAGCAAAAACACGTCCAGACGTTTACTGCTCCCCACAAGGTGGCCAGCCCGCATCACCGGGTGAGGCCTTTAACCGGGCCTCCAAACCGGGCAGAGACAGCCGTTAGTCCCTGCACTTTTAGCCGGATTGTGATTCTTCTGCCGGAATGAGCGGTTCCTTACCCCCACGCCGCGGGTACTTCCACAGCCAACGGCCACTCACCATACGCCAGTAGAACAAGGCGCCACGTACCGCCCAGTCGAAGAACATGCCCAACCAAACCCCGACGACCCCCATGCCGAGCACCACACCCAAGGTATAACCGGCGATCACCCGGCAACCCCACATGCCCAACATCGAAACCCACATGGCAAACCGGGCATCACGCGCCCCTTTCAACCCAGCGGGCAGCACCCACGAGGCGGCCCAGATCGGCATAAAGGCAGCGTTAAGCCAAATCAGGATTTTGACCACCTCTTTAACATCCTCCTCCTGGGTATAAAACGAGGCAAACAACCCGGCAAAGGGAGCGGTTCCCCAGGCCAGCACCGTCAAACCGATGGTAGCCAGCCAGAACACGTGGCGTAGTTGTCGTTCTGCCTGAGCAATCTGCCCCTTGCCCAAACGTTTACCGACAATAATGGTCGATGCTGAACCCAGAGCGTTGCCCGGCAGGTTAATCAGAGCGGCAATGGAGAACGCGATAAAGTTACCGGCAATGACGTTAGTCCCCATGCCAGCCACAAACATCTGCGTCAGCAATTTACCGCCGTTAAACAGCACCGATTCGATACTGGCCGGAATACCAATCCCCAAGACCTCGCGCAAGATACTGCTGTTTAAGGGGGTGAGATAACTCTTTAGCGAAATGCGAAGCGCTGGGTTAATCCCGATAGCCAGCACATAAATAATGCCGATCGCGCCAATATAACGGGAAATGGTCAGTCCCAGCCCGGCCCCCACAAAACCCAGTCCTTGCCAACCCAACAGGCCATAGATCAATGTGCTGCTGATCAGAATATTAAGGATATTCATACCGCCATTAATCAACAGTGGGATCTTGGTATTGCCAGCACCACGCAGAGCTCCACTGCCGATTAACGCAATCGCCGCTGCCGGATAGCTCCACACGGTGGTTTGCAGATAAGAGAGGGCCAGCGCTTTGACTTCGGGCGTGGCTTCACCGGCAATCACATCAATGATCTGTTCACCCGCCAAATGGATCCCTGCTGCCAGCAGCAAGGCGACGACGGTCATTAATATCAGCGACTGCCGTGCTGCCGCACGTGCCCGTTTAGGATCCCGAGTACCCAGGCTGAAGGCCACCACAACCGTGGTGCCCAAATCCACTGCGGCGAAAAAGGCCATAATGACCATATTGAAGCTGTCCGCCAGCCCCACGCCAGCCATCGACTCTTTACCCAGCCAACTCACCAGGAAGGTGCTCACCACCCCCATCAGCAGTACGCAGGTGTTCTCCAGGAAGATGGGTATGGCGAGCGGCGTGATCTCACGCCAGAAAAGCACCCGATAACTTTTTCGCTTGGTATACCAATGTGTTTTGGCAACGCGTTGGCGCACTACCGCGTGTAAATTCAAAATTGGCCTGTAGGAAGGAAGTGAAACATCGTTTTAAATGATGATTTATTGGCACTTATTCTGCAAGGTATTCTTTCTCACCCACGGTGTAAAATGGCAACAAAGCGTTTATCTGCCCGATAAAAACCGCTTTCCCTTCATGGTGATACTCGGGTACTATCGCACCAGGCTGTATAAAAAAACAGGTAAAAAATGCAACCCTTACTTCTGCAATCCACCAAGATCGCCCGTGACCAGTTCCGTGGGGAAACCATTACCCAAGGTAAATTCCTGAACTGTGACTTCTCTGGCGCCGATCTGACCGATACTCAATTTATTGGCTGTATTTTCTATGATGAAGAGACACAGCTCGGCTGCACGTTTAATCGCGCCATCTTGAAAGATGCCAGTTTCAAAAGTTGCGATCTCTCGCTGGCAGATTTGCGAAATACCCAGGCGCTTGGCCTGGAAATCCGCGAGTGCAAAGTACAAGGGGCCGATTTTCGCGGGGCAAACTTTATGAACATGATTTCGCAGCGTAGTTATTTTTGCAGTGCCTTTATTACCAAGAGCAACCTGAGCTATGCCAACTTCTCTAAAGTGGTGCTGGAGAAATGCGAACTGTGGGAAAACCGCTGGAACGGCGCTAACGTGCTGGGCGCCTCCTTCATCGGTTCAGATCTCTCCGGTGGCGAGTTTACCCATTTTGACTGGCGCAGCGCGACGTTCAATCACTGCAACCTGACCGGTGCTGAACTGGGGGATCTGGATATCCGCCACAACGATCTGGAAGGTGTTCAGTTGGACAGCCAACAGATCGTCGGCTTGATCGACCGGCTGGGGATTATCCTGGTCAGTGAGAACTGACAGAGCTCATAAGCTGATGGGCATAAGTATGGCTAATACGCCATGACGATTTATCATCAGCCATCACGGCGTATTACCTTGATTTTATTTCGTTGTTCGCCAATGATTTCAGACTCCCCCTGACGTGTTAGGAATAGGTAATGAATCCATTGGCCACCGTACTCTACACTGACGCAGACTTTTTCAGCCCTTATGCCATGTCAGCTTTTGTTACGCTGACAGAAAAAGGGATCCCTTTCACCGTTAGGCCGGTGGATTTATCGCAAGGGGAAAATCGGGGACAAACCTATGGCGCCTTGTCGCTCACTCACCGCGTGCCAACGCTGGTGATAGACAGTTTCCAGCTTTCAGAGTCTTCCGCCATTGATGAATACCTGGAAGAGATCCACCCTGCTCATCCCGTCTATCCGCGTGATGTGAAACAACGCGCCAAAGCCCGCGAGATCCAGGCCTGGTTACGCAGCGATCTGCTGCCATTGCGCGCAGAACGGCCAACCGAAGTGATTTTTTGTGGCGGTAAATTCGCCCCATTGAGCGAAGCGGCTCAACAGGCCGCACAAAAGTTACTTGCCGCGACGGAAAAATTGCTGAGCCATGGGCAGGATCATTTATTTCGCGAGTGGTGCATCGCCGATACCGATCTGGCGCTGATGCTTAACCGGCTGGTGATGCACGGTGATGAGGTGCCAGAAAACATCCGCCACTATGCGCAGAAACAGTGGCAACGTCCTTCAGTACGGGCGTGGCTGGCTTTGCCGGAGAAAATGCGCGGTTAAAAAAAACCGGCGGCCACGACGCCGCCGTTCTCAATATTGAGAAACAACATCACTTCTTGCAGAGAGGGGAAATCACCAACCGGCGGGCAGGTAACCCAACAGCGAGGCAATGGCATAAACGGCGCAGCCCAGATACAACAGCACGATACTCACTTGCAGCACGGGATGGGTGATCCAGTTACATTGCCAGAGCGGCACCTGATCACCCCGTTCTCGCGCCCCGCGTAAAATAAGCATTGGCATGATCGACAGGATCACCCCGCTGAATACCCCAGCGAAATACAGCGCATTGACGAAAGAGACCAAGCCGCTATAAGCCAGAGCAAAAGGCGGTAGCACAACCAGCAATAGCACAATGAAACGGCGGAATGGCCGTTCATCATCCCCCAAGCGAAACTTGTCGAAAATATTGGTCAGAAAGCTGCCGCCCAGCCCCCAGTACGAGGTCAGCATGGCGCATAAGGCGAAGATATTGGCGGAGAAGAAAGCCCATTCTCCTAACGCCTGCCCCCAGGAAATGGTTGCGACGTCAGAAATATTCTCCAGGCCACTGAGGGCAATCACCGACATCGGCACTGCGGCCAACAGCACAAAGGTGGTCACCATGCCGACAATAATCGCCTTGGGCAGTTGGGCTGGCTTATCGGCAAAACCACGCGCCATCTCCGGCACGATATATTGGGCAGAGAAACAGAACACCACTACGCTGAACACCGGCACCATAAAGCGCCAGTCACCGTCCAGCAGATTGCGCATCTGTGTTGAATCCTTCAACAAGGTGGCGACAACCAATACCGCAAGCATCACGACCATGCCAATACTGATAAACTTCTCGCCGCGGCCAATGGCTTTCAGGCCAAGGTAGAGCACCAACGCTGCCGGGATAAAAAACAGCAGACTGCCAAACGCCGGGGAGATACCAAGCAACGATTGCAATAGTTTGCCGCTGCCACTCATGTAGGCGGTAAGTGCTCCCACGCTGTTGACACAGACCGAAGCAAACATCAGCCAGGCCCCCAATCCCCCCACATAGCGCTGCGCAAGACCACTTAATTGCAGGTGTTCACGGGTGCGCAGTGTCGATTCGGCAACGTACAGCATGGTAATCGTGGTCAGACACCCCACCAGGATCAGCCAGAATAACAGAGGTAAATAGCCTGCTTTGCTAGAGGCATATGCAATGGAAAGCACACCTGCACCGATATTGGTACCCACAATCATCGCCACCCCTTCGAGGAAACTCAGCGATTTGGCGGGTGCAGATGTTCGCTCCCCGGCGGCAAGCACCGGAGAAATGCAGATATTTTCGGAAGACATAATTCATCCTTTGATCCCCGGCAGCGCAGGCTGCCGGGAGGTGTTAGCGTTCCAGGGGTTAACAGCTCACATCGATACACAGGTATTTCAGCTCCAGATATTCTTCTATCCCGTAGCGCGATCCTTCACGCCCGAGCCCTGATTGCTTGATGCCGCCAAAGGGAGCGACCTCATTGGAAATCAACCCGGTATTGATGCCCACCATGCCGTATTCCAGCGCTTCGGGTACACGCCACTGGCGGGAGGCATTCTGGGTGAACAGGTAAGCCGCGAGGCCGAATTCGGTATCGTTGGCCATCGCGATGGCCTCTGCTTCGTCATGGAAACGGAACAGTGGGGCAACCGGACCAAAGGTTTCTTCTTTGGCAAAACGCATCTGCTGGGTAACGCCGGTGACCACCGTCGGTTGGAAGAAAGTACGTCCCAGCGCATGAGGCTGCCCGCCGATGGCGATTTGAGCCCCTTTGATCAGCGCATCATCAATATGGCTTTGCACTTTCTCTATGGCTTCAGCATCAATCAGTGGCCCCTGTGTGGTGCCTTCCTGCGCGCCGTCGCCCACTTTCAATTGCTCGACGGCCGCCACCAGCTTATCGACCAGGCGATCGTAGATGCCGTCCTGCACGTAGATCCGGTTGGCGCAAACGCAGGTCTGGCCGCTGTTACGGAATTTGGAGGCCATAATCCCGGCGACGGCGGCATCCAGATTGGCATCGTCAAAGACGATCACCGGCGCATTCCCCCCCAATTCCAACGAGAGTTTTTTGATCGTTGGCGCACATTGGGCCATCAGGATACGCCCGACTTCGGTCGAGCCAGTGAAACTCAGCTTGCGTACCACCGGGCTGTCACACAGCACTTTGCCCACCTGCGCCGCCTCTCCGGTGACCACCTGCAGCACCCCCGCAGGGATACCGGCATCCTGCGCCAGTTTAGCCAGCGCCAAGGCGGTCAGCGGGGTCTGCTCTGCCGGTTTGACAATCATCGTGCATCCCGCCGCCAGCGCAGGTGCGGCTTTACGGGTGATCATCGCCGCCGGGAAGTTCCATGGCGTAATCGCCGCACAGACACCGATGGGCTGTTTCACCACCACCAGACGTTGCGAAGCTTGCGGCGCCTGCAACACGGCACCATCAACGCGCTTGGCCTCTTCGGCAAACCAGGTAATAAATGAAGCGGCATAGGCCACTTCACCACGCGCTTCTGCCAACGACTTCCCCTGCTCGGCCGTCATCAGCTGTGCCAGATCTTCCTGGGCCGCCATGATTTTGTCGGCCCAGGCCAGCAGCAGTACGGAACGCTGTTTAGCGGTTTGTTGCTTCCAACCAATCTGTGCCTGTTGCGCAGCGTTGATGGCCTGTTGGGTTTCTTCTGCGCTCACCAAGGGTACGGTAGTCAGCTCTACACCGTTGGCCGGATTGATCACGGCTTCACGTTTGCCACTCTGGGCATCGCACCACTCACCGTTTATCAAACATTGACTGCGTAGCAGATCGGGATTTTGCAATTTCATCGGTCTCGCTCCTTATTGGCTCAGCGCGCGGGAAAGGATCGCCAGCGCCTGATTAAACTGGGCATCGGGAATGGTCAGCGGATAAAGGAAACGGATCACGTTGCCGTTCACACCACAGCTGAGCAGCAGCAGCCCCTCTTGCTGTGCTTTTTGCTGTACCTGACGGGTAAACTCCGGAGAAGGTTTGCCGGTTGCCGGATCGTTGAACTCCACTGCGACCATGGAGCCCTGCGCACGGATATCGGCAATCGCGGGGCAGTGGTTGCGGGCCTGTTGCAGGACCTCCACCAGATGTTGTCCCAAGCGCTGCGAGCGCTGACACAACTGTTCTTCTTCAATGACGTCCAACACCGCCAACGCTGCGGCGACGGCCAGTGGGTTACCGGCGTAAGTACCGCCCAGCCCGCCCGGTGCTGGAGCATCCATCACGTCGGCACGCCCGGCCACGGCAGACAGCGGCATGCCACCTGCCAGGCTTTTCGCCATGGTGATCAGATCGGGTTTCACCGCATAGTGATCCATCGCGAACAGCTTGCCGGTACGGGCAAAACCGGTCTGCACCTCATCGGCAATCAGCAGGATGCCGTGCTGATCGCACAGCGAACGCAACGCCTGCATAAACGCAGCCGGTGCGATGTTAAAGCCACCTTCTCCCTGCACCGGTTCCAGCACGATTGCCGCCACCTGCTTAGGATCGATATCGGCTTTAAAAATGCGCTCCAGGCTGTTCATGGCGTCTTCAGTGCTGACGCCATACAACGCATTGGGGTACTGGCCGTGGAACACCGAGCCAGGGAATGGGCCAAAGCCCAATTTGTAAGGGGCCACTTTACCGGTCAGCGCCATCGTCATGTAAGTACGACCATGGAAGCCGCCGCCAAAGGTAATCAAACCTGGGCGCCCCGTGTATGCGCGGGCAATTTTTACCGCATTTTCTACCGCCTCTGCGCCGGTAGTGAAGAAAGCGGTTTTACACGGGCCTGCGATAGGTGCCAATTGGTTGATACGCTCTGCCAGTGAGATATAGCTTTCATAAGGAACAATCTGGTAAGCCGTATGGGTGAATGACTGAAGCTGTTTTTCAATCGCGGCGATCACTTTCGGATGACGGTGCCCGGTATTAAGCACCGCAATGCCCGAGGCAAAATCGATAACTTCATTACCTTCCACATCCCACAAAGTGGCATTCTCGGCCCGCTCTGCGTAAAAACCACACATCACGCCGATCCCTCGTGGGGTAGCAGCCAGACGACGTTGATTCAGTTCTGCGTTTTTCATGCTGTTCTCTCCGCACAGTGCCAGTTGTCAATTTTGTTCACAAGTGTGAAACAATGACGTTTATTTACACAGGATGTGGCCCTATAATCTAGTGCCAGTTACGATTAATTGAGGGATCCAATTGCGTTCATTAAGTGGTGACCTGCTGCTGCAGCGTTTGAGCGACCAACCCGATGATAAGCTGCATAAGCGGCTGTATAATGCGATCCGCACCAGTATTCTGGACGGCAGCCTGCCCCCCTCCAGCCGCTTGCTCGCGTCTCGCGATCTGGCTCAGGAACTTGGGCTGTCACGCAACACGGTTTTAACCGTTTATGAACAATTGCTGGCAGAAGGATATGTGTTTTCTCGTCAGGGAAGTGGAACTTTCGTCGCAGAAACGGTACCCGACAGTTGTTTATCCACCGCCAGCCACCCGATAAGCAGTTACGGTGAACAACGACGCGTTGAACTGTCGCAACGGGGAGCGGCACTATTGCAACATGCCAGCGCCAGCCCGAAGCAATGGGGCGCTTTTATTCCCGGCGTGCCCGATGTTAATGCCTTTCCCCATCATATTTTCAGCAAGATCCAGGCGCGCATCAGCCGCCGTCCGGCACCGCAGCGCCTGACTTACAGCAGTCAGGGCGGGAGCCCGGAGCTGCAACATGCGCTAGTGGACTATCTGCGCGTGGCGCGTTCTGTACGCTGTTCGCCGGAGCAGATCCTGATTACAGAGGGCATCCACCAGGCTATCGATCTGGTTACCCGCATGTTGTGTAACCCAGGAGATGACGCCTGGATTGAAGAGCCTGGCTATTGGGGTATTCGCAATATATTGCGGATGAACGCGGTGAATATTTGCCCATGGGAAGTGGATGAGGCCGGTATGGTGCCGCCAGAACAACCGGCTGGATTACCCCGGCTGATTTTCGTCACGCCTTCGCACCAGTATCCCTTGGGGTCGGTGATGAGTCTGGCCCGTCGACAACGCTTACTGGCGTTGGCCCGTGCCGCTGGTGGCTGGATTGTGGAAGATGATTATGACAGCGAATTCCGATTTTCCGGCCAGCCTATCCCGGCTTTGCAGGGGCTGGAGGCCGATTCACCGGTCATTTATATTGGCACCTTCAGCAAAACACTGTATCCGGCTCTGCGGCTGGGCTATGTGGTGCTGCCGACGCCGTTGGTCAATGCACTGAAAACGGCCCATACCGAACTTTATCGTGGTGGCCACCTGATCATTCAGGCTGCCTTGGCGCAGTTTATTCAGGAAGGGTACTATACCGCCCATATTCGCCGCATGCGCCTGCTGTATGCCAAACGGCGCGCATTCCTCACCGCATTGATTGAGCAGCACCTGGGAAAACAGGCGTTAAGTGAATTCAACAGCAATGCCGGGTTGCATTTGGTGCTCAATCTGCCCGATGACGCCGATGATGTCGCCATCGCTGCGGCAGCTAACCAACGAGGGGTACTGGTGCGGGCGCTGTCGCGTTATTACATGTTACCCAACGCGCGGCGCGGCCTGTTGATGGGGTTTGCCTGCGTGCCGGAGGATCAGATGGCGGCGGCATTTAACGTATTATTGGCGTGTATCCCCTAAACAAAAGGCGACGCTTTCGGGTCGCCTTGTCAATCTTGTCTGGTGAATTAATCCAGTAAGTGGGAAATATCATCATGGGTAACGGCAGGCGGAGCTTTGCGCATCCCCCTGGTCAGCCATAGCAGATAAAGAAAACCGGCAAACAGCCAGGCAAAGCCCACTTTCAACGCCTCTGGATCCAGGTTGAACCACAGCCATACCGACATGCCAAAACCAATCAGCGGCAACAGGCCGTATTTAAACATCGCACTCAGGCCACGGCGTTTTTCGTTAATCAGAAAATGTTTAATCACGCTGAGGTTAACAAAGGTAAATGCACCCAACGCGCCAAAACTGATCATTGAAACCACCATGCTCAGGTCCATCCACAGCGCCAGCAGGGAAATGATGGCAACAAATACAATCGCGCGCCACGGCGTACGGAAGCGAGCATGCAGGTGGAAGAACACTTTACGCGGCAACACGCCCTCACGCCCCATGGCATAGAAAATGCGTGAAACGCCGGTTTGCGCACTCATCGAAGAGGCATACACCCCGGTCAGATAAGTGGCCATAAAGAAGTTGTACATCCACTTGCCGCCCACATGCTCCGAGATAATCAGGCTGGAAGTATCCTGATAAGGGATCAGCGATTGCCAATCCGGGTAAGCCAGATGTGCGGCGTACGAAACAGCAACAAAGATAGCACCGGCGCTGATTACGGTGATCAGAATAGCGCGCGGCAGCGTGCGCTTGGCGTCGTCGGCCTCTTCCGCCATGGTGGCGATGGCATCAAACCCGAGGAATGCCAGGCACAGTACCGCTGCCCCGGCAATCAATCCCGAGAAGTCGCCAGCATCCACCAGTAACGGCTTCATCAGCGCTGCTGGGCTGAGATCGGCTTCACTGAATGACAGCACGATAAACAGCACGATAAACACCATCTGCAAAGCAATCAGCGTAAAGTTAACCGAACTCAGCAGACGGACACCGAGGATATTCAGTGCACTGACGCTACCGATAGAAGCAAGAATAAACACATAAGCAGGGATAGACGGAAATGCCTCGTGCAAAAAGATACCTAAAACCAGGTAGTTAAGCATTGGCAGGAACAGATAATCGAGGATCTGTGCCCACCCGACCAGAAAACCGGTTTTACCCCCAAAGCTGCGCTGCACATAAGAATAGGCCGATCCAGCCAACGGCATCGCGTTGGTCATCCGGCAATAGCTCAGTGCGGTAAACAGGATAGTCACGATTGTCACCAGATAAGCGACGGGCAAATGGCCCTGGCTTAACACAGTGACCTGACCATAGGTGGTAAATACGCCCAGCGGTACCATATAGGCGAGGCCAAACGCGACCAGGGCAGGGGTTTTAAGAACTCGTTGCAACTGAATATTTTGCGGCATCGCCGTATCATCTCCTGGCGCAGCTCAGCTCCATTAAGGGCCAATCCCAATAGGCTATTTTATTTGCTGCGGAAAAAACAAGGGCACGAATTCTGGCACAAGAAAGGCGGCCGGGGAAGTCAACAATCGGCTTTCGCTCAAACGGGCGGAGATAAGTAATAAACTGGATCCCAACCCGTTGATTTATTGTTTCAGTGATAACGAAAGCGGTAAAAAATTACCGCTTTTATTCAGATAAGTATCAGGACTGGTAAATCACTTGGCCACCCACCAAGGTCCGTTCGATACGGGTTTGGTAGATTTTCTCTGCTGGCTGCTCGAACAGATTATTGTGCAGCACGATCGCATCGGCAAATTTGCCGACCTCCAGCGAACCGATGTACTGCTCTTTGGCAATCATATAGGCCGCATCAATAGTGGCTGCACGTAGCGCCTCGATCAGCGTCAAGTCACGATCGTTATCCAGACGCGGCCCGGCTGGGTTACCTTCACTGTCCCAGGCGCGACGGGTCATACCGACCTGCAGGTTATACCATTCGTCCAGGCGGTCAATCGGCCAGTCACTGCCGTAAGCCAACCGCGCACCGGCATCCAGGAAGCGCGCGGCGGGTTCCAGATGAGGGAAACGCTCTTCACCCAGCATTTCCCGCTCTTCGTCGATCAACACCCCTGGCAACCCAGCCCACTGGAATGACAGCACCGCGGTAGCGCCAAGATGGGCAAAACGCGCATACTGATGGGCAGCAACCAGTTCGTTATGTGCCAACCCAGGACGAATATCTTTGCCTGGACAGGCGGCACGCATCAGCTCAACCGCATCCAACACCTGTTCGATTGCACCATCCCCCACCGTATGGGTATGTGGATGCAAACCGGCACGGCCACACTCGACGATCAGTGCATTCAGCACCGGCGTGGTGAAGTAGAGATCGCCATAACGTTCCCCCTTCTCTTCACCGTGATGTTCACGATAAGGTGCTAACAATGCCGCCGTCATGGTCGGTGGCTGCAGAACGCCATCCACAAACAGCTTCAGATGATTAACCGCAATACCGGCCTGCGGGGTCCAGGCTTTATCGCTCCATCGCTCGGCAAAGGCCACCACATCCTGCACGGCACGGGCAGCATCTTCCGGCCCGTGCACGCTGTCTGGGGTGATCTCTTTGGCCCCCAGAACGCGCAGAGTCAGTTCGCCACGATCGCGCAGCGCAGCAAATGCTTCGAGCTGTTCGGCAAACACGCGGGTATCCATGACCGTAGTCACACCCTGCGAATGCAATACCTGCTGCACATGGGCCGCCACCTGCACGTTCTGTTCTGCCGTGCCGGAAGGAATGCTGTCAAAGGCGCGCATGGCTGGCGCATCTTCCAGGATCCCGGTCAGTTGACCATTGGCATCACGGGCGATCTTGCCGTCTGGCGGCACCGGCGTATGCTCATCAATCCCCAACATCTCCAACGCACGGCTGTTAGCCGCCAGCGTATGGCAATCGTTGGAAAATAGCGCCACCGGACGACGCGTGTTCAGGGTATCCAACAGCTCACGGCTCATGTCCGCGCCAACCGGGATCATCGCCTGACGCTGCCAGGCGCGTACCGTCAGCCATTCATCATCATGAGCCGGGTATTTGTCCAGATGCGCCTGAATATGCTGCAAAGTCTGCTCTACGGTCAGCGCCGCATAATGCAGGTTGCACCCTCTGAGCTGTTTGCCGCCCCAAAACGGGTGCATATGGCTGTCAATCAGGCCCGGCATCATCATTTTACCCTGCAGATCGACGCGTTCGGTCGTCGGTGATGCCAGTGCAAGTACCTGCTCATCATTCCCTACGGCAAGAACATATCCCTGCCCTATCGCCAACGCGCTGCACACGTTATTTGCTGCATCCGCCGTGTAGATAGTACCGTTGTAATAAATTACATCGGCCGTTTTTGCCACTGGTGTCATGTCAACTGTCTCAAAACCTCACAAAATGGCCTTAAGTATAGCGCTGAGTGGGATCAAAACTGAAATCCTTCACCCGGCTACATCGCCTGAAACTGCCATTGCCCGTTGTACCAATGTAGCCGATGAGTCAATTTTAAAGCCTGTAGGAAATCCTCATCGTGCGATACCACCAGCATCGCGCCGGGGAACGCCGCCAGTGCCGTTTCAATCGCCTGTGAGGAAGCCAGATCCAAATGATTGGTCGGTTCATCCAGTAACAGTAGCTGTGCAGGTTCCCGTCGCCACAATACGCAGGCCAGAGCGGCCTTCAAACGTTCGCCGCCGCTCAGTGCCGCCAAGGGCAACATCACCCGCTCAGCGTTCAATTGCAGGTGTGCCAGTTGGCTACGTAGCGCCCCCTCTGCCAGCGGCGTATCCTGCAAACCGAGGTGATCCACCACTGAACGCGACAGATCAAGTTGGCTGAGCGTTTGGTCGAGATAAGCCAGCGACACCGAGCAATGGCAATGGCCATCAACGGCAGGTAACTGCCCCAGAATCACTTTAAGCAATGTGGATTTGCCACAACCGTTCGGGCCGGTAATGGCGACGCGCATCGGGCCATCTACCCGCCAATCCAGCGGCGGCATGCTGATGAACGGCAGTTGCAGTTGTTCCACGACCAGCACTTGCTTACCCGCAGCCACCATACTGCCTGGCAACGTCAACATTACCGGATTCTCTTCCTCTACCCGCTCTCTTGCCTCACGTACTGCTTCATCCAGCGCGTTTTTTTGCCCCTGGTGCTGCTTACGCAATGTACCCATAGTGTCGCGGGCCGCCCCTTTGAGAGCCATTTTCTCGAAAGAGGCGATATTCAGCGAGTCCACGGTTCTCAGCGTACGGGCGGAATGGCGCTGGTAATTATCATGCTCTTTCTGCTGGCGGGTTCGGATACGTCGTCTTTCCAGCGCGGCATGTTCCAGTTGGGCACGCGCCGCTTGCTGCTCTTGCTCCCGTTGCCGATGGTAATCGTGATAGTTGCCGCCATAACTGCGCAATGCATCCGGGGTCAACTCAACAATCCGCTGCATTCTGGCCAGTAGCTGCCGATCGTGGCTGGCGACCAGCAGCCCTCCGCGCCACTGCGCAAGCTGTTGATACAGCCATTCGCGCCCGTCAATGTCGAGATGATTGGTTGGTTCATCCAACAACAGGAAATCCGCGTCGCTCAGTAACGCACCACACAAGGTGGCTCGCATACGTTCACCACCACTCAGATCGCTGGCGGGCCGCTGCGGGTCAAAAGCGGGTAAGCCAGCGGTAACGAACGCCGTTTTCAGGCGATCGGCCAGATCCCATTGCCCTTCCAGACGATCGATATCGTCCAGTTGCGGACAACCTTGTTCGAGGCGGGCCTGCGCGGCGAAAACGTCACCGTAGCCCAGCCATTGCGCCAGAGAAGTCTGCGCGGTGATGTCTGTCTGCTGTGCCACATAGGCGAAAGAAGCCTGAGCTTCAATATGTCCTTCAGCAGGCCGATCCAGCCCGGCAATCAGCCGCAGCAAGCGGGTTTTCCCCACGCCGTTGCGCCCCACTAATCCACAATGCTGTTGTTCAACAGCCAGGTTTAGCGGACCAAACAGCCTCTCGCCATTGGCAAACTGACAGGTTAATTGATGTAAAACGAAATGAGGGGACTGGGCACAATGAGCCATAAGCACTCCTGAATGAAATCAAAACATCCCCAGACGGCACAGGTGTGCGCGACATGGGACCCGATATCAACAGGTGTGGTTGTTCATTTTCGGTAATGGCTCCGCAGAGAAAACAGTTGGGTAATGTATTCCCGACATAAATACGGGTAAATAGCGCACAGATCCTAACCGATCTTTTATAGATATTCCAGAGACTCTGTTGCACAAGCCTTGGCGTCGTATTTTATCGCCCGGAATCTTTAACTGGTAGGTTACCGTACCGTGACTTCAAGCAGATTGATTTTTATTCCGGGCTCATCGTCGATATCAACAGCAACCCGGCAGGCCGTTGTCGCTCAAAAATCATTACCCGGTATCTGCCGGTCTCTGGCGATAAAGCGCCAGAGCAGGGACGGTATGAATGATCAACATTCGTATAATATGGTTCGCCATCACGAATCCGGCATCGGCTTTTAAAGCTAATGCCGCAAAAGACATTGACTCAACGCTGCCTGGCACCCAGGAAAGAATCAACAGATACGACGGATAACCAAGCAAAGCGGATGTGCCGCAAGCCATGACGAATGTCACTGCGAGACTCAGGGCGATCAGTTGAACCGACGCCCACAGATGGCGCATAAAATCGGCCAGTGAAAACGCGGTAAAATGATGTCCAATGAGTATTCCCATCAATACCATACTCAGTTGATTCAGAATATCCGGATAATGCAAAGGCTGAGGAGCCAATGTATGAAGGCATACGGAACAGAAAAGCGCCGTAATCATAAACGGCGCGGGGAAATGCCAACGCTCCAACAGTTTACCGGAAATAAAACCGGCTATTCCTATCCCCACCAGCCATAACGCATTTTGAGCGGAATAAAAAACGGGCCAGGACAGGAATGGGTTGGCATGCGTCTGCTCCCCTGCAATAAAACCAGCAAGTAAGGTGAGCGTAATCAATCGCAAGGCGTGAGAAATGACGATTTTCTGCGGCGGTGCATTGATATGAGCCGCCAAAGCCAACACGGCAGCCATCGCCCCCGGAACTGCGCCGAGAAGTGCTTCGTCCCTGTTCCAGCGCAGGTGCCGGATACACCATTGATAATTGATAATAAACTGCAACAGTAAGCACAGGCATAACAGACACAGCAGGATAAGCAAATTGCCGGTCTCCCCGAAAGACATCCCACGGAACATCAGGCCGATGGAGAGGCCAAGCGAGAGCTGGATAAAAGGAATGCTGCCCGGTATCGCTGGAATGGCAATCCGCCAGCGCTTGAGCACAATCACCATAATCAGGGGGCCGAACATCATGCCAAGAGGGATGCCGAGTAATGTTAAGAACCAGCCAGCCAATACGCACAGCAAAAATCCCCCCATAAACCTCATGTTACTCTCCTGCCATTGTCATGTTCAAAGAAGCATCGAGCCAGTAGCTTGCCAACGCAGCGTAGGATCGTGGGGGTTATCCTTGTTTCGTGTTGTTGAGAACGCCGTAGAGAAAGATAAAAATCAATTTTTTAACCTCCCCCCCTCAACAGGCTACAGATAAATCCATAAGGTGATGACGTATTGAAAATACCCACCTTCAAGTAATGTCACGCACAATCCCAGCAGCAGAAAAACACCATTTCAATTGCCATTATCAAAATTTTGCAACGGTGCCAGCAAAGATCCATGAGGTCTATCACATTCAGCGCATCCTCAGTTCCCAAGCGCGCAGACAACGGCTAGATTTATCTCATCCGACCACTTGGTAATCCTTAATAACTATAACAACGCATACCCTATGGATTTCATGTGCAGCTCAGCGGCAAGAACATGCCCCCTGAAGTTTACTTAGGTAACTGACCAGGACGCTGCGGCTTGAAAGACGCGGGTATAACGCTTTGGAGACTGCAATGAGCGCTTACCCCCACCTGCTGGCACCGCTCGATCTCGGCTTCACGACCCTGAAAAACCGGGTGTTGATGGGATCGATGCATACTGGCCTGGAAGAACTGCCTGATGGCCCACAACGTATGGCGGCCTTTTATGCTGAGCGTGCCGCCGCCGGCGTCGCCCTGATCGTGACCGGGGGGATCGCCCCCAATGAAAAAGGCGTGGTGTATCGTGGTGGCTCCACGCTGAGCCAGCCACAGCAGGTGGCGCATCACCAGATCGTGACCGATGCCGTCCACCGGGCAGGCGGCAAGATCGCTTTGCAGATCCTGCACGCCGGGCGCTACAGCTATCAACCGCAGCCCGTGGCCCCCTCTGCACTGCAGGCCCCGATCAACCCATTCAGCCCAACGGCATTGAGCGAGGCAGAAATTGAGCAAACTATTGCCGATTTCGCCAACTGCGCGGCCCTGGCGCAGCAGGCCGGTTACGACGGTGTGGAAATCATGGGTTCTGAAGGCTACCTGATCAACCAGTTTCTGGTGGCACGAACCAATCAGCGTAGCGATCAATGGGGCGGCAGCTTCAGCAATCGCATGCGTTTCGCCATCGAGATTGTGCGTGCCGTTCGCCAAGCGACGGGATCGGAATTTATCTTGATCTACCGCCTTTCAATGCTCGACCTGGTGGAGGAGGGATCCAGTTGGCAGGAGATAGAACAGCTCGCCGTGGCGATCGAGCAGGCTGGTGCCACCTTGATCAACACCGGGATCGGCTGGCATGAAGCGCGCATTCCGACCATCGCCACCATGGTGCCTCGCGCCGGGTTCAGTTGGGTCACCCGTAGGCTGATGGGCACGGTAAAGATCCCGCTAATCACCACCAATCGCATCAACGATCCGGCCGTCGCGGAACAGGTACTAAGCGAAGGCTGTGCCGATATGGTTTCTATGGCCCGCCCTTTCCTGGCCGATGCGGCGTTGGTACAAAAAGCGGCTGAAGGACGTGCAGACGAAATCAACACCTGTATTGGCTGTAATCAAGCCTGTCTGGACCAGATTTTTGAAGGCAAACTCACTTCCTGCCTGGTGAATCCACGTGCCTGCCGCGAAAGCGAAATGCCGCTTATCGCGGCGGAGCATCCCAAACGATTGGCCGTCGTTGGCGCGGGCCCTGCCGGGCTGGCTTTCGCTACCACCGCCGCCAGCCGTGGTCATCAGGTTACTCTGTTCGATGCCGCCGATCAGATTGGTGGCCAATTCAATATCGCCAAGCAAATTCCCGGCAAGGAAGAGTTTCACCAGACGTTACGCTATTTCAGCCGCCAGTTGGCACTCAATGGTGTAGTGGTGAAACTGGGGCTGAAAGTACAGGCGCAGGATCTGGCGGATTTTGACGAGGTGATACTCGCCTGTGGCATCGTGCCGCGTATGCCAGCGATCCCCGGCATTGAGCACGCCAAGGTAATGAGTTATCTGGACGTGCTGCGCGATAAAAAACCGGTCGGGCAGCGCGTCGCCATCATCGGGGCGGGGGGCATCGGTTTCGACACCGCCGAATACCTCAGCCAGCACGGCACTTCCAGCAGCCTGGATCCTCAAGCGTTCAACCGTGAATGGGGTATCGATCCACAACTCAGCCAGCGTGGCGGCCTGAGTACCCAAGGACCCGTCGTTCCGCCCTCACCGCGCCAGATATTTCTGTTGCAACGCAAAACCAGCAAAGTGGGTGAAGGGTTGGGGAAAACCACCGGGTGGATCCATCGCACCAGTCTGGCGCTACGTGGCGTGAAGATGCTCAACAGCGTGAGCTATCAACGAATTGACGATGAAGGCTTGCATATCCTCCGCGCCGAACAGGAAAGCTGTTTACCGGTCGATACCGTGGTGATTTGTGCCGGGCAAGAACCACGTCGCGAATTACAACAGCCGCTGCTGGAAATGGGGAAGAAGGTTCATCTGATTGGCGGTGCCGATGTGGCCGCCGAACTGGACGCCCGCCGCGCCATCGATCAGGGCACGCGTCTGGCGATGGCACTGTGATCGGTTGGGCGCAGTTGAAGGCTGCGCCCAACCTTATTAACGGCGTGCGCCTGATTTGACCGCTTTGAGGATCACAAACTTCTGGTTGGACGCCACGGTAGTGCAGTTGCCAAACAAACGCTTCAGCTTCTGGTAATAATCCAGATGACGATTCCCCACGATGCGCAGCTCGCCACCAACTTGCAGGCAACGCTTGGCATCGCAGAACATCTGCCAGGCGGTGTGATCGGTGATGGCATGCTGTTGGTGGAACGGTGGGTTGCACAACACCGCCTGCACGCTTTCACGCTCAATCCCTGCCAGCGAGTTGTTCACTTCAAACTGGCAGCGATCCAAATCCTGCGGCAGATTGTGTGACACGTTCAGTTCGCTGGAAGCAACCGCCATATAAGATTCATCGACGAAAGTCACCTGCGCTTGCGGGTTCTGCGCCAGCGCCCTCATGCCGATAATACCGTTGCCACAACCGAGATCGACAATATGGCCGTTCAGATCGTGCGGCAAATGTTCCAGGAACAGGCGCGCCCCAATATCCAGGCTACCACGTGAGAACACGTTGGCATGGTTGTGGATAAGCCAATCGGTGCCGTCGAGCAGCCAGTTGGTGGTTTCCGGCGCGGACGGTGGCGCGATATCGGCGACCTGGCAATAAATCAGGCGCGCTTTCTTCCAGGCCAGGCTGGTACGGGTTGGTCCAAGCACTCGCTCAAATACCTGCATGGTAGAGGTATGAACGTCACGCGCTTTGGCCCCGGCCACAATCAGCGTATCGGCTGCCACTACGTTGCGCAGCGCCCGCAGTTGCTGCTCAAGCAACGCCAACGCTTTTGGGATGCGCATCAGCACCACCGCCGGGTTGGCCGGCAGATCGGCCAGGCTGTCCTGCAGCGTGACGTATTCAACATCCAGCCCATTGAGCTTGAGATTGTGGCAAGTAGCCAGTTGGCTCATGTAGGAATCGCTGATGCTGTAAGGTTTAACACCGTGCAGGGCACAGGCCAGCGTACCGAAGTTATCGTTGAAAATCAGCACCGGGCGTTCGCCGATCTCTACATTTTCAAGCTGTTGCAGCAGATATTCGTCTGCCGCTTCCCACGCCTGTAGCTGGGTGGACTCTTCCTGTTGGGGATAACGCTCCAGCTCAAGTTGCTGTGTTCCCAGATCGAGTTGGCTCATTGCCCCTCCTGACTGATAAATTTGGGCTGTTTATCCCCTAAAAACGCTCATCAGTAAAATGTTTTTTGGGATTAATTGCCCTTAATGGGGTTTGAGCAATAAAACGCCCTATACCCAACGTACTTGGAATTGCGCCCAGGCGGCAAGGATGGGTGCCAACAACGCTGCAATTTCAAGTAAGAAGGGGATACAATGTTCGTCCTGGTTTATCACTGAATACAGAACAACATGTCCGAACTGACTTACCTGCAAGGCTATCCAGATCATCTGCAAATGCAGGTGCGGCAGCTCATCAAGCAGCAACGGCTGGGCGATGTTCTATTACAGCGCTACCCACAGGTTCACGACTGTACTACCGACAAGTCGCTCTATCAGTTTACTGTCGATCTGAAAAATCAGTATCTGCGCAATGCGCAACCACTCAGTAAAGTGGCCTATGACAGCAAGATCCAGGTGATGAAACACGCACTGGGTCTGCATACCGCCATTTCCCGGGTTCAAGGCGGTAAACTGAAGGCCAAGGCCGAGATCCGCGTGGCGACGGTATTTAAAAACGCCCCGGAGCCCTTCCTGCGCATGATCGTGGTGCATGAACTGGCGCACCTGAAAGAGAAAGATCATAACAAAGCGTTTTACAGCCTGTGCTGCCATATGGAACCCAGCTATCACCAACTGGAGTTTGATACTCGTCTGTATCTGACCCACCTGTCGCTATTTGGTGAGCTTTATCAGTAAATCAATGTTTCAAGCAGTTATTCGCCTTGCGTTTCTGGCGTGATAATCTGCTGTTCTGGGCTATACCCAAGTGACTTCAATATGCAGACAGGCGATAGCCCCCTGCATCTTGACGGACGGCGGGTACATTTTCTCGTGGGAACCGGAGGGATCTATGCTTCGCTTTGCTGTTGTCGGCACCAATTGGATTACCGAACGCTTTATCGACGCTGCTCATGAAAGCGGCAAAATGAAACTGACCGCCATCTACTCGCGTAAGCTCGAACAGGCACAGACGTTTGGCGTAAATTACCCGGTCGAACATTTTTTTGACTCGCTTGAAGCCCTGGCGCAGTCAGACGTTATCGACGCAGTCTATATCGCCAGCCCTAACTCTTTGCATTTTCCGCAATCCCTGCTGTTCCTCAGCCATAAAAAACATGTGATCTGTGAAAAACCACTGGCGTCTAACCTGCGTGAGGTAGAAAAGCTGGTCGCCTGCGCGCGGGAAAACCAGGTGGTGCTGTTTGAGGCGTTCAAAAGCGCGCACTTACCAAACTTTTTAGTGCTGCAACAGGCATTGCCCAAAATTGGCAGGCTACGCAAAGCGTTCCTCAATTATTGCCAGTACTCTTCCCGCTACCCACGCTACCTGGCTGGCGAAAACCCAAATACCTTCAATCCGCAGTTTTCCAATGGTTCCATCATGGATATCGGCTATTACTGCGTTGCCAGCGCTGTGGCACTATTTGGCGCCCCCAAAGCGGTAATGGCCAGCGCATCATTACTCGACACTGGTGTGGATGCGCATGGTAGCGTCTGCCTGAACTATGACGACTTTGACGTCATGATCAGCCATTCCAAGGTCAGCAACTCGGCTATTCCCAGTGAAATTCAGGGTGAAGACGGCTCGTTGGTGATTGAAAAAATCTCTGAAGCTCAAGATGTGGTGCTGATCCCACGCGGCGAAAACAGCCAGGTTCTCACGCAACCGCAGCACATCAATACCATGCTGTATGAAGCGCAAGTGTTTACCGATTTGGTGGAAAAACAACAAGTTGAACATGCCGGCCTGGAAAACTCGCTGATCGTCGCCCGTCTGCTGACAGAGATCCGCCGCCAGACAGGCGTTATTTTCCCCGCCGATGGAGCATGAGATGAAACCGCTGTTGTTAATGCAAACCGGTGATGCGCCAGCGCTCATTCAGCAGGAACAGGCCAACTTTGAACAGATGTTCCTGCAACAGGGGAATATCGCCGCCGATCGTGTGCATATCGTGCACCTACCCGCCGGGCAAACACCATTGCCACCTGAAAGCTACTGTGGCGTGGTGATTACCGGTTCTCCGGCGATGGTGACAGAACGGTTACCCTGGAGCGAACAGGCCGCCGAATGGCTACGCCAGGCGATGGAAATCAGGTTACCCATTTTTGGCGTGTGCTACGGCCACCAGTTGCTGGCGTATGCCTTGGGGGGAGAAGTGGGTTATCACCCGCAAGGAATGGAGGTCGGTACCCTTGAGATTGAACTGTTACCCGCCGCCTGCAATGATCGACGCCTGGCGATACTGCCCCCACGTTTCAAGGCGAATCTGATCCACTCACAGAGCGTCCTGACCCCGCCACCAGGTGCCGAGGTGCTTGCCCGCTCACAGCATGATGCCCATCAGATCCTGCGTTATGGTGATAATGCCCTCACCACCCAGTTCCATCCGGAATTCAACGGTGCCGCCATGCTGCATTACCTAAACTGGCTCAGCGAGTACGATCCGGCCAATCAACAGACTTATCGGCTTAAGCAACAACAGGTTAGCGACACGCCGTTCAGCCAGATGTTATTGCAAGGCTTTGTCGTCAGTCTGGGGGCACAGCAGTCGTTGGCCGGTTAGTATTTTAAAAGTTGACCGCCAACGCATTTTGCCTTATTTTCTGCGCTGCAAAGGGGAGTAACTTCATTGCCGGTTAATCGTCATTACGGTGCGTAAGCACCCGGTTACCGGGCAACCTGATGTTAACGGTGTCCATCACCAACATCTGCGTTGTAAGTGAGACCTTGCCGGAAGGCGAGGTTTGCTTGCAGCGTTCACAGAGCGGCTAGCGTCTTCCGACGTTGGCCGTTTTTGTTTTTTGAAGGATACCCCTGATGATGAATACCGTTGGCACGCCTTGGTTATGGGGCAGCTTTGCCGCCATTATAATCGTGATGCTTGCCGTTGATCTCTTGCTGCAAGGCCGCAAGGGCACACAAACCATGACGTTAAAGCAGGCTGCCTGCTGGTCACTGGTGTGGGTGAGCCTGGCCATGCTGTTCAACGTTGGCTTCTGGTACTACCTGAATGAAACCGCCGGACGCGCGGTGGCAGATACCCAGGCGCTGGCCTTCCTGACGGGTTACCTGATTGAAAAAGCGTTGGCGATAGACAACGTCTTCGTCTGGTTAATGCTGTTCAGCTATTTTGCCGTCCCGACCCATTTACAACGCCGGGTGCTGATCTTCGGTGTCTTGGGTGCCATTGTGTTGCGTACCATCATGATCTTCGCAGGTAGCTGGCTGATTTCTCAATTCGCCTGGTTGCTCTACCTGTTCGGTGCTTTCCTGCTGTTTACCGGTATCAAAATGGCCACGGCAAAAGAAGATGATGCGGCTATTGGTGATAAACCTTTGGTGAAGTGGTTACGCAGTCATCTGCGTATGACCGATAATCTGGAAGGCGAACGTTTCTTCGTGCGGCGCAACGGCATCCTGTTTGCCACGCCGCTGGTATTGGTGCTGATCCTGGTCGAACTGAGTGACGTTATTTTCGCCGTCGACAGTATCCCGGCGATCTTCGCCGTGACAACCGATCCGTTTATCGTGCTGACCTCTAACCTGTTCGCCATCATGGGCCTGCGCGCCATGTATTTCCTGCTGGCTAACGTCGCAGAGCGCTTCTCGATGTTGAAATATGGTCTCTCGGTGATCCTGGTGTTTATCGGGGTCAAGATGCTGATCGTCGATTTCTATCACATTCCGATCGCTATCTCGCTCGGCGTGGTGGCGGGCATCCTGGTACTGACCCTGCTGATCAACGCCTGGGTTAACCACCGCAATGATGTCAAATCCCGCCAGACATCATAATCTGTTATCCGGGGCGCTAGACGCCCCGCGATTGTTTGGCAATTCACCTTAAACGCCAAATGTTATTGCGATCACACAAATGTAAACAGCATGTTACCAAGAATTGATCCGTGCACGTAATTTCACCTTCTCCTCTTTTCAAGACCTCCTGTTTGCTGAATACTGGCAAAGCAAACACACTTAGTTACAGATATGACGATAAGTAGCCCGGCAACGTTCCTGCCGAGGCGCAGCGATCTGTACGTCACATTTCAGGGAGCGGAAACGCAAGAGCATCATGAATAAACTATTATTACGAATCTCTCAGGGCAGCCTGGTTAAACAAATAATGATCGGCCTGGTGGCGGGCATCCTGGTGGCGCTGGTTTCGCCATCCGCTGCCGCCGCAGTGGGCCTGCTCGGTACGCTGTTTGTCGGCGCATTGAAAGCCGTGGCACCTCTGCTGGTTCTGTTGTTGGTGATGGCCTCGATTGCCAATCATAAGCAGGGCCAGAAGACCAATATTCGCCCTATCCTGTTCCTGTATCTGTTAGGCACCTTTGCGGCAGCCTTAACCGCCGTGCTGGTCAGTTTCGTTTTCCCGTCAAACCTGGTACTGGTGGTGGGTAATACCGATATCAATCCGCCGGGAGGCATCGTTGAAGTGTTGAAAGGGTTGCTGCTGAGCGTGGTCGCCAACCCGTTCAACGCACTGATCAACGCCAACTACATTGGTATCCTGGCTTGGGCTATCGGCCTGGGGCTGGCACTGCGCCATGCCTCTGACACCACAAAATCCTTGATCGCCGACATGTCACATGCGGTGACTATGGTGGTACGCGCAGTGATCCGCTGCGCCCCCTTGGGGATCTTTGGTCTGGTGGCTTCTACGCTGGCCGAAACAGGCTTCAATGTGCTGTGGGGCTATGCGCAACTGCTGATGGTGCTGATCGGTTGTATGTTGCTGGTGGCACTGGTGCTAAACCCGTTGATCGTTTACTGGAAAATCCGCCGCAATCCTTATCCACTGGTGTTGACCTGCCTGCGTGAGAGTGGCGTTACCGCCTTCTTTACCCGCAGCTCCGCAGCCAACATTCCGGTGAATATGGAACTGAGCAGAAAACTTAACCTGAACGAAGATACCTACTCGGTTTCTATTCCGCTGGGCGCCACCATCAACATGGCCGGTGCCGCAATCACCATCACCGTGCTTACGCTGGCGGCCGTGCATACGCTGGGCGTTCCGGTTGACGTGCCGACGGCACTACTGCTGAGCCTGGTCGCCGCCGTCTGTGCCTGCGGTGCCTCTGGCGTCGCCGGGGGATCACTGCTGCTGATCCCACTGGCCTGCAATATGTTCGGCATTCCAAATGACATCGCCATGCAGGTGGTCGCCGTTGGTTTTATCATTGGTGTCCTGCAGGACTCGGCAGAAACCGCGCTGAACTCCTCCACCGACGTGCTGTTTACCGCCGCAGCCTGCCAGGCAGAAGACCAACGCCTGGCCGACGAAGATCCACTGAAGGTACGCTAAGCGCTACAGATTCCCTCTCCCTTAGGGAGAGGGATCCCCTGCGCCAACTCTTATCATGCATTCTTCTGATTAACCGGCTGAGGTTGTCCAACCGGCATCTTTTTTTCGACTGCAAAAGGGTCGACACCACGTAACTGCAAGCGGCGGAAGCGAAGAATGTTGAAGCCGTTCATCAGCAGGAAACTGCCTTCAATCAGTGCCCCACCTATCGAACCTAACCAGATATTGTGCGTAACCCAACAGGCCGTTGAACACCACATCACACAGCGGGTGGTCAAACCACGGGTACGGAATAGCGCCCAGGTACTGATGGAGGTGCCAAAGATAGGCAACAGCTCGATCCAATAGTTGAAATGAGATAAACCAATGATAAGCGTGAGGGTGATGAAGATGCACATCACCCACAGGCTTCGCGTTCGCATGGAGATCAGGTTGCGGCAAGCGCTTAGCAGCGCGCTACTCCCTGCAGCAGTAGCCCCCATCATCAGGAAATGGATACCGATAATCAGGCTGTAACCCGACAGCTGCAGTTTAAAACGCCGGTCATCACGGTTGAAGAAGCTGGTGATACCCACCAAAAAAGCCAGCACGCCAACGGCCTGCGCAAACCAATAAAACGTCATTCGAGGATCCTGGGGCGAAAATAGAAAGGCGCAGAAGTGAAACGCCGTTTTATGCTACTCCTGCCCACCAGGCTTTACAATGTTACCCCGCTCTTAAAAATGGCCAACTCGCGGAAGTCATTGACTTCGTTACGTGCCGGTTTGCCATCCGCAATCTCCACAATCAGATCGACAAACTGAGTCAACATCTCCGCCATTGGCAAACCGTGGATCAGGCGACCCGCATCAAAATCAATCCAGTGCGGCTTTTTAGCCGCCAGCTCCGAGTTGGTGGCCAGTTTCACCGTTGGCACAAAGCCGCCATAAGGCGTGCCTCGCCCGGTGCTGAACAACACCATATGGCAGCCCGCGCCGGCCAGTGCACTGGTGGCAACCGCATCGTTGCCTGGCGCACTCAGCAGGTTCAGCCCAGGCTGGCGCAGACGCTCGCCGTATTTCAAAACGTCCACTACCTGGCTCTGCCCGGCTTTTTGGGTACATCCCAGGGATTTTTCTTCCAATGTGGTGATCCCCCCGGCTTTGTTACCTGGAGAAGGGTTTTCGTAAATGGGTTGATGATGGGCAATAAAGTACTGTTTGAAATCGTTAACCATATCGACGGTTTTTTCAAAGGTCGCTTCATCGCGGCAACGGCTCATCAGGATCCGTTCGGCGCCGAACATTTCAGGCACTTCGGTCAGTACCGTCGTTCCCCCGTTGGTAATCACATAATCCGAGAAACACCCCAACAATGGGTTGGCCGTAATGCCCGATAAACCGTCCGATCCCCCACACTCCAGACCAAACTTCAGTTCGCTCAGTTTGCCTGGCTGGCGGCGATCGTGACGCATCAGCTGGTACAGCTCATGCAACTGTGCCAGCCCGGCGGCCACTTCATCATCCTGCTGCTGGCAGACCATAAAACGCACGCGTTGCGTGTCAAATTCACCCAACGTGCTGCGAAAAGCCTCCACCTGATTGTTTTCACACCCTAATCCAATGACCAACACCGCCCCGGCATTCGGGTGACGCACCATATTCTGCAACATGGTACGCGTATTCTCATGATCCTGTCCGAGCTGAGAACAGCCAAAGGGATGGCTGAACAAATGCACGCCATCAATTCCAGGTGCCTCTTCGGTTTCCTTCACGAAGCGCTGCAGGATCTGGCGCGCAATGCCATTGACACAGCCGACGGTCGGGATGATCCACAGTTCGTTACGGATCCCGACCTCACCATTATTGCGCCGATAGATCTGCACATCTCGATCGGCTGCTTGCGGCGGTAGGGTTTGGAAATCCGGTTGATATTGATAGCTATCGAGATCGCTCAGGTTGGTTTTAGCGTTTTGTGAATGAATATGCTCACCCGGTGCAATAGCCACCAACGCATGGCCGATCGGTAAACCATACTTGACGATCGAATCACCGACACCGATCGGCTCAAGCGCAAACTTGTGCCCTCGCGCCACGTCCTGCGCCAGCGTGATCGTCTGGCCATCCCATTGAGGCATCTCACCGGCGGCCAAATCACACAGCGCGACCGCCACATTATCTTTTGCATGGATCTTTATGATGCTTTGCATAAACCCACCTTGAGCCGTGACTACGCTAATTCGATTGCGAAATAGTGTTTAGCGTTGTCGAAACAGATGTTTTTTACCATCTCACCCAGCAAGGCGATGTCTGCCGGTGCCTCCCCCTGTTCCACCCAACGGCCAATCATCTGGCAAAGGATGCGGCGGAAGTATTCATGCCGAGTATAAGATAGGAAACTACGGCTATCGGTCAGCATACCGACAAAACGGCTAAGCAGCCCGAGCTGGGCCAATTGGGTCATCTGGCGTTGCATGCCATCTTTCTGATCGTTAAACCACCAGCCAGAACCAAACTGCATCTTGCCCGGCGTTCCTTCCCCCTGGAAGTTACCGACCATGGTGCCGATCACTTCGTTATCGCGTGGGTTAAGGCAGTAAAGGATGGTTTTGGGCAACGCCCCCTGTTTGGCCTGGGCGTCCAGCAAGCGTGACAGCGGTTCGGCCAACGGCCTATCGTTAATGGAATCGAAGCCGATATCCGGGCCGATGCGGTTAAACATCAAGCTGTTGTTATTACGCAGTGCGCCAATGTGATACTGCTGCACCCATTCACGACGCTGATATTCAGCCCCCAGGAACAGCAGAACGGCCGTCTTGAACTGCGCCACTTGCTGTGGCGTCGGCAGTTTACCGCTGAGCCGTTGCGCCAGGATAGAGTCCAGTGTGGCTTCGTCTGCTTCACCGTAGACCACCACATCCAAAGCGTGATCGGACACCTTGCAACCGTGCGCAGCAAAGTGATCCATGCGTTTTTTCAGCGCGTCTCGCAGATCGCTGAAGCGGCGAATTGACGTATCCGCAGCGGCTTCAAGCTTCTGCATATAATCATTGAACCCTGGAGCTTCAATGTTAAAGGCTTTATCTGGCCGCCAGCTGGGCAACACTTTAATGTCGAAACTGCCGTCAGCTGCAATCGCTTTATGATGGCGCAGATCGTCGATCGGATCGTCGGTGGTACCGACCATTTTCACCTTCATCTGCTGCATGATGCCGCGCGCGCTAAAAGACTCTTGCGCCAGTAACTGATTGCCACGCTGCCAGATTTCATCTGCCGTCGCGGGGGAAAGGAGTTTACCGGTAATCCCAAACGGGCGGCGCAGTTCCAGGTGTGTCCAATGATAAAGCGGGTTGCCGATGGTATGCGGCACCGTCGCCGCCCAGGCATCGAATTTTTCGCGGTCAGAGGCATCACCGGTGCACAAACGCTCCGCAACACCATTAGTGCGCATAGCACGCCATTTATAGTGATCACCCTTCAGCCAAATATCGTACATATTCTGGAAGCGGGTATTTTCGGCAATCTGCTGCGGCGGCAGATGGCAGTGATAGTCGAAAATAGGCTGATCCGCCGCGTAATCGTGATAAAGGCGGCGGGCGAATTCACTGTCCAACAAAAAATCATCGCTCAAAAACGTGGCCATATCGGGTTCCTCACCTTATTTCCTGGCTAGCCGTGCTGTTAACTCGAAAAAGTTATCACACCAATTTAATGCAGTGTCCAGCCCTATTTTACCTTTGCTTATGCCTTTACCCGGCGTTAAAGCACAATTTATGGCCGAAGCATCATCAAAGTCGTGACCTATAATGCGTGGCATTATCACCTAAAAAAATAATGTCTTTTGTGATGTCACTCAACTTTTAAATCTGTATGACAAGTTATTGTCTCGCCACCCTAACTGGTTTCAGCAGCGCACTATGGCAACGGACGGGGCGGCGCCGGTAAGCGGAATACCGGCTGCATGATGAAAGGGAATCACCACCATGACCGCCACGGGCCCATCAGTGGCAGAAATTCAAGACTGGGAGAGCGTTGAGATGCGTAAAATTAAAGGGTTACGCTGGTATATGATCGGCCTGGTGACCGTGGGCACCATACTGGGTTATCTCACCCGCAATGCGATGTCTGTCGCAGCACCTACGCTGGAAGGCTCGCTGGGCATTACCACACAGCAATATTCTTATATTGTTGCCGCCTATTCAGCCTGTTATACCCTGATGCAACCTGTCGCAGGCTATGTCCTCGACGTGCTCGGCACCAAAATCGGCTATGCCATGTTCGCCATCCTGTGGGCTGTATTCTGTATGGGAACCGCACTGGCTAATAGCTGGGCCGGTCTGGCCATGGCACGTGGGGCAGTCGGTATGGCCGAAGCCGCGATGATCCCTGCGGGCTTGAAGGCCAGCAGCGAATGGTTCCCGGCGAAAGAGCGTTCGATTGCCGTGGGTTACTTTAACGTCGGCTCCTCTATTGGTGCCATGCTCGCTCCGCCTCTGGTCGTGTGGGCTATCGTGGCGCACAGCTGGGAAATGGCGTTTATCATCACCGGCGTTCTGAGCCTGATCTGGGCCATCTGCTGGCTGATCTTTTATAAACACCCGAAAGACCAGAAGAAACTCAGTACAGAGGAGCGCAGTTACATTCTTGATGGCCAAGAGGCGCAGCACCAGACGAGCAATGGCAAAAAGATGTCTGCCTGGCAAATTCTGCGTAACCGCCAGTTCTGGGGTATCGCGCTACCACGTTTCCTGGCGGAGCCTGCCTGGGGCACGTTCAACGCCTGGATCCCACTGTTCATGTTCAAGGCGTATGGTTTTAACCTGAAAGAAATTGCCATGTTCGCCTGGATGCCCATGTTGTTTGCCGATCTTGGCTGCATCCTGGGTGGCTATCTGCCCCCCTTCTTCCAGAAACACTTTAACGTCAGCCTGATTGTTTCGCGTAAGCTGGTGGTGACCCTGGGCGCAGTATTGATGATTGGTCCAGGCATGATCGGCCTGTTCACCAGCCCTTATGTTGCCATTGCTCTGCTGTGTGTCGGTGGGTTCGCCCATCAGGCGCTGTCCGGCGCCTTGATTACGCTGTCTTCAGACGTATTTGGTCGTAACGAAGTGGCAACCGCCAATGGTTTGACCGGTATGGCTGCCTGGACGGCAAGTACCATGTTCGCCCTGGTAGTTGGCGCATTGGCCGACACCATGGGGTTCAGCCCGCTGTTTGCCGCCTTGTCGGTGTTCGATATCCTGGCCGCAATCGTGATCTGGACCGTATTGCAAAACCGCCCGGTGGCAGAGCTGGAACAGGAACGATTACGCACGGCGCAAGCCAGCAGTTGATCCCCTGTCGCCCGGCCTTTGTGCCGGGCTTTCTCTGCCTGACTGACTGGCAGCTGCGGCCGATAAGTGGTATAACAGGTCGGATGGCATTACGTCCACCGACCACAGAGTATTCACGATGGAATTCACCGAAACCAGACGCCTTTATCAGCAATTGGCTGCCGAACTGAAACGGCGCATTGAGGGGGGAGTTTATCCCGTTGGGGATAAGCTGCCAGCCGAGCGTTATATCGCAGAAGAGATGAACGTCAGCCGCACCGTGGTGCGTGAGGCGATTATCATGCTGGAGGTTGAAGGCTACGTAGAGGTGCGCAAAGGCTCTGGGATCCATGTCATCTCCAACCAGCAGAAAAATCTGGTGATACCGGGCGACAGCATTGAATTCGCCACTGCCGGGCCTTTTGAACTGCTGCAGGCGCGTCAGCTGATCGAAAGCAATATCGCGGAATTCGCCGCGACGCAGGTGACCAAGCAGGATATTGTCCACCTGATGGAGATCCAGGAGCAGGCTCGCAAAGAAGACCGTTTCCGTGATTCACAATGGGATCTCAAATTCCATGTTCAGGTGGCGCTGGCAACCCAGAACACCGCCATGGCGACGATCGTGGAGAAAATGTGGGTTCAGCGCGTCAATAATCCTTACTGGATCAAACTGCACGAACACATTGACGAGCGTTCCATCGCCAGCTGGTGTGACGATCATGATGAGATCCTCAAGGCGCTGATGCGCAAGGATCCTCACGGGGCCAAACTGGCTATGTGGCAGCATCTGGAAAACACCAAGCAGATGCTGTTCAACGCCACCACCGACGACTTCGAATACAACGCCGATCGCTATCTGTTTGCAGAGAACCCGGTGATCCATCTGGACAACGTGGCTAGCAGCATTAAATAGCGTTTTGCCGTCAAAAAACGTCGTCAAATGTCAGGTATTGTAAAAACAGCTGAATCGTTCCCAATGCAGCCACCTATTGCGTAAGATTTCACCGCGGGTGGCGCAGATTTCCCTGTTGCCCATCATGCTATTTTGGTAAAGTTAGACCACTTTTTTACCTACTGGCTTCGGGGGCGGAACGCGAATACATGCGCTGGTTGTTTGCCATGCTTATTGCTCTTTTTTGCTGGACCGCTTCGGTCTCCGGCCAACAGCGCTATGCAGTACAAACGGCTGCGATCCCCAACGCGTTAAGCGCTCATTTATCTCCCGATGAGCCCGAAATCTCCTCTTACGATCGTGTTTACCGCCCCGCCAATGAGCTCCAACGCAAACCCGCTGGCAAACGGCCACACCTCTTGCCGCGGATACACACCTGCCCCAGCTCGTTGCTCGCACCTTCCCAGTTGGTTCCGACCTATACTTTAGCGACGGATCTGGGTTACCGCCTGCGGCCTCAATGGTTATCAGCAGCCCTGGCCCCCAATCGGCTTCAACAGGTCAACTGGGTGCTGCAATCCTCACCGCAACAAAGCCGAGTGGGAGGGTGGAAAGACAGCAACATACTTTACCGAGGCTCGCTGACGTATCACTCATGACCGGTGTCGCCCCATTAGAATTAACGAATCAATCTACACCGTTTTTATCATCTTCAGCTGCCTGGGCTCTCCGAGCTTTCTGCTTACCGCCGCTTTGGCGCTGAATGAAAACAAACAATGACGTTTTTAGGAACACCGGATGGATATCATTAAGCAACTGTTGGATGCCTTATGGCAGCAAGACTTCGAAACGCTGGCTAACCCTTCGCTGGTCTGGACGCTGTATGTCTTGCTGTTTATGATTTTATTTCTGGAAAACGGCCTGCTGCCTGCCGCCTTTCTGCCGGGTGACAGCCTGTTGATCCTGGTCGGTGTGCTGGTCGCCAAAGGCACCATGAATTTCCCTGTCACCATACTGATCCTGACGACGGCAGCCAGTCTGGGCTGCTGGGTCAGCTATATACAAGGCCGATGGTTAGGCAATACGCGAACGGTGCAAAGCTGGCTGTCCCACCTACCTGCACATTATCATCAGCGCGCCCATAATCTGTTCCATCGCCATGGTCTTTCAGCCCTGTTGGTCGGGCGCTTTCTGGCTTTCGTCCGTACGCTGTTGCCCACCATTGCCGGTTTGTCTGGTCTGAATAATGCCCGTTTCCAATTCTTCAACTGGATGAGTGGGCTGTTGTGGGTATTGATTCTGGTCTCGGTCGGTTTTGCCTTGGGGAAAACCCCGATGTTTCGCAAATATGAAGACCAGTTGATGTTCGGCTTGATGATGCTGCCGCTGGTTTTGCTGGTTGTTGGACTGGTCGGTTCTCTGGTGGTGCTGTGGCGCAAAAAGCGTTCCGGCGGTCAGGGGAAAGGGGCGTGACATCCCAACGCCCACGCTGGCACTTCGCGATGATATTCACACTGGCACTGTTGGCAATGGCCGCCGTGCTGGTGCCCTATGTCGCTCGTACGGAGAGCGAGCTGCGTATTCACGTAGCCCAGCAAGGGCTTTCGTTGCCGGATGGTTTTTATGTCTACCAGCGCCTGGATGAACGCGGTATTCACATCAAGAGTATTACTCCGGAAGCCGACGGCCTGGTGATCCGCCTGGATTCTCCAGAACAACAGCTGTTGGCACGTGAAGCCCTGCAAAATCTCTTGCCTCAGGGCTATATCATCGCGCTGAGTGAGTCTCCTGCCCCCAGCCATTGGGTACGGCAATTTGCACGCGCCCCACTGAATTTGGGGTAGCCTTTTCTTAACAGAAAGGCGCTCCCCCGCCTCAACTGGCCAATTATTCATCAATTAGCCACTGTTCATTGTTGAATCCTTGGGATTCCTCTCCATTTATGACTAAGCTGAATACCAGCACGGGTCAGCCGCGTAAGCTACCTGTCGCACTGCCCTTCGGGCAGTAGGAAACCGGGAGCATAATCGTTATCTCCCCGCAATAAGGAATTGAAACCATGAAATTACGCCATTCTCTGTTATTGGCACTCCCTCTCTTCGCGCTCTCTGCCTTCTCACAGGCGGCCGTAGAAACCTGTGCGACGAAAGCACAAGATATCCAGACCCAGATCGATTACGCCACTCAGCATGGCAATACCCATCGCGTGGCTGGCTTGGAAAAAGCGCTGAGTGAAGTGCAAGCCCACTGCACAGAAGCGGGTTTAGCTGCCGATCGCCAGAAGAAGATCGCAGAAAAACAAAGCAAAGTGGCTGAGCGGGAACAAGAGCTGAAGGAAGCCCAGCAGACGGGTAAAGCGGATAAAATCGCCAAGAAGCAGAAAAAGCTGGCTGAAGCTCAGGCTGAGCTGAAAGCCGCTCAAGCGGAATAATTTTTTTACAACAGCGGATTTATCGATGAGAGCCCCGCCAGGCGGGATTTTTACTGCCGATAATGACCTTGGTTAGTGATAAATACCGGGCATAAGCCCTTTGCTCTCTCGAATAAATCCGCTATGTTGAAAGTCTGTCGAAGTAAATGTTAAGGAGTTATCGAAATGGCACAAGATTCAAATGCAGAAAATTTACGCGCTGAACTGAAGTCCCTGGCCGATACCTTGGAAGAAGTGCTGAACTCTTCCACCGATAAATCTAAAGCTGAACTGGACAAACTGCGTACCAAAGCAGAAGGTGCCCTGAAAGATACCCGTGCCCGTCTGAGTGATGCAGGCGATAAACTGGCTCATCAAACCAAGCAGATTGCTGGTCAGGCCGATGAGTACGTCCGTGACAACCCGTGGACGGGCATCGGCATCGGTGCGGCGGTTGGCGTCGTGTTGGGTGTTCTGCTTGCGCGCCGCTAATCATGGCTGAGCTTCCGCAAGCACGCGCCCAGGGCCCTGCAAAAGGGGCCCTGGATATCGCCCAACGCATCATCACCATACTGGTCAGTATGGTGGAAACACGGGTTCGCCTGGCCGTTATTGAGCTTGAAGAGGAAAAAGCCAACATCGTCCAGTTGCTGATGATGGCGGGGCTTACCTTGCTGTTCACGGCGTTTGGCCTGATGAGCCTGTTGATACTGATATTCTGGGCGATTGATCCCACCTACCGCCTGATAGCCTTGGGCACCACTACTGCCGTTCTGCTGTTCCTGGCGCTCAGTGGCGCTATCTGGACACTCGCGAAAGCACGCCGTTCAACGCTGCTGGGTGCCACGCGCAAACAATTGGAACTCGACCGTTCTGAACTGGAGGGAAGCAATGAATCACCGCCAGTACCGTGAATGGAAAAAAGAACAACTGATCCGGCAGATCCAGCAGCAGCGTCTGGATCTGGCCGCCAGCAAAGCTTTGTGGCTGGAAAAGACCGAACCTCTGGATCGTGGTTGGCAAACCGTGTTTGGCCTGCGTAAATATCTGGCTGTCGGTTCCAGTCTGGTTGCCCTTTACGGTATCCGCCATCCCAGCAAGCTGATCCGCTGGTCACGACGGGCGCTTAGCCTGTGGGGAACTATCCGCTTGTTTCGGAAAACCTTTTCTCCGAAATAATTCTCGCGCAGCTCGTTCAATTATCCCGTTGTTATTCCCCTATATTTGCACGGTTTCTGTTCCACCATGCTTGTTTTTCCAGCAATAACCTGATTCTTGGCACTTTATTAGCACGCTAAAGATTCAGATTTTTTGAAAAAATACGACAGTTTTACTTGCTAACAACCTAAATCATTCCCGTCTAACATTCACTCCATCAACAAGACATGGCGGCAACAGCCACCATGACAGAACAGATGCCAAGATTGGCAGGCAAAAATACTTTTTGGAGTGAATGATGAAAAAATTAGAAGATGCTGGTTTGCTGGTTGCTCGTATTCTGATGCCAATCCTGTTTATCGTCGCAGGTTACGGCAAAATGGGTGATGCTTATGCCGGAACCCAACAATACATGCAGTCAATGGGCGTACCTGGCTTCTTGCTGCCACTGACCATCCTGCTGGAGTTCGGCGGTGGCCTGGCGATTCTGTTCGGCTTCCTGACCCGTACCGTGGCACTGTTCACTGCCGGTTTCACCATCCTGACCGCATTGTTGTTCCACACTAACTTTGCTGAAGGCGTAAATCAGCTGATGTTCATGAAGAACCTGACCATTGCCGGTGGCTTTATCGTACTGGCCATTGCCGGACCAGGCGGCTTCAGCATCGACCGTCTGCTGAACAAAAAGTGGTAAGTTTATAACACCCTGCACTGGCTCGGCTTATTGTCGGGCCTGTCGGCTTTTTCATTCAGACCAGAAGGAGATTCCCATGGGGCAACTCGTCGACGGCGTTTGGCAAGACACCTGGTATGACACCAAATCCACCGGAGGCCGTTTCAAACGCTCCACCTCTCAGTTCCGTAATTGGGTCACGGTGGACGGTGAAGCAGGGGAACACGGCAAAGGGGGCTTTAAAGCCGAGAAAGACCGCTATCATCTGTATGTCTCCCTCGCCTGCCCTTGGGCACATCGCACCCTGCTGATGCGCAAGCTGAAGGGGCTGGAGCAGATTATCCCGGTTTCGGTGGTGCACCCGTTAATGTTGGAAAACGGCTGGACCTTCGACCAGGATTTCCCGGGTACAACGGGCGATCAACTCTATCACTCCGATTTTCTCTATCAACGTTATCTCCACGCCGATCCCCACTATACTGGCCGGGTTACGGTGCCTGTATTGTGGGATAAACAGCAACAGACCATCGTCAGCAACGAGTCTGCCGATATTATCCGCATGTTTAACTCCGCCTTCGACGCCTTGGGGGCACGGGCTGGGGATTACTACCCTATAGAACTGCGTGAAAAGATCGATACGCTTAACGGATGGATTTATGACACGGTAAACAATGGAGTCTACAAGGCCGGTTTCGCTACCAGCCAGGAGGCCTATGATGAGGCCGTGAACGGCGTGTTTGCCTCGTTGGCACGGCTTGAGCAGATCCTTGGTCAGCACCGCTACCTGACGGGCGACCGGCTGACGGAAGCCGATTTACGCCTGTGGACGACGCTAATCCGCTTTGATCCGGTCTATGTCACCCATTTCAAGTGTGACAAACACCGCATCAGCGACTATCTAAACCTGTACGGTTTCCTGCGCGATATCTACCAGATGCCGGGCATTGCCGAGACGGTAAATATGGCACACATTCGTAACCACTATTACCGCAGCCACGGCACCATCAACCCGCACGGCATCATCTCGATCGGCCCCGCGCAGGATCTGGATGAACCCCACGGGCGCGATGTGCGTTTTGGTTGATAGGCTGGGTGAGAAAACCGTGTGCTCTCGGTTATTCCGTAGTCGCAACGTCCCCCTCACCCAATGCAAAAATACGAAGAAGTTACTGATTCTCCTCACGAGCAAACAGGCGCGGGATCTCGCGCAGGAACCAGGATTTGGCCTCGCCCATGCTATCACGACGCCAGGCCATGATGATGTCCGCTTCACGGCTATATTCCGGGCCCACCACGCGCAAACGCCCTTGCTCAATGTCTTTTTCCACCATCTGATACGGCATGGTGGCAACACCCAGCCCGGCGAGCAACGCACGACGTTTATCTTCAATGGTGCTTACCGTCAGGCGTTGCTGCTTATCGAGCAATTGCACCGTCAACACCGGCCTTTCGCGGGCGGTATCCGCTACCGCAATCCCACGGTATTTCACCCGGGTCAACTCCGACAGCGGTTCTGGCTCTTGATGGATCGGATGCTCCGGCGCGGCGACATACACGCTCATCACCTTATACAGCTTACGGGTGTTGATCTCGGAGGAGGCACGAAAATGCATATCCGGTGCAATAACGATATCGGCCCGCCCTTGCTCCAGCCGCTCCCAGGCGCCGGCCAGCACTTCAGTGAATATTGAAACCTGGGTATTGGCTTTCAGTGCCAATTTATCGATCAGCGGGAACAGTTTATACGCCGGTGACAACGCTTCACTCACGATGGTAAGGTGAGTTTCCCACCCCCGCGCCAACGCTTCTGCATCGGTCGTCAGCTTATCAGCCGCCTCAAGCAAAACACGCCCGCGTTCCAGCAGCATCCGGCCTACATTAGTGAATTTGGTACGATGTCCTGAGCGGTCAAACAGCACCACATCCAGCTCTTCTTCCAACTTCTGCATGGTATAACTGAGTGCCGAAGGCACCCGTCCCAGCTCATCGGCGGCCGCAGCAAAGCTGCCACGGCGGTCGATCGCGTCCATAACCCTAAGCGCTTCAAGCGTTAACGCCCGATCTCTGGCCATCGAATCTCTCTTTCAGGAAATTTGAATATGCCGACCAGATTAACTGGCTAACAATCCGGCGTCCAGATGCTTACCATCAGGACAATGAATTTAGAGAGCCGAATGCCATGATTACTTGCAGAACAGCACAACAATGCGGGCAGGCCGACTTTGGTTGGCTGCAGGCTCGTTATACGTTTTCCTTTGGCCACTATTTCGATCCCAAGCTGATGGGCTATGCCTCGCTACGCGTTCTCAATCAGGAAGTATTAGCACCCGGCGCGTCGTTCCAACCGCGTACCTACCCGAATGTAGATATCCTGAATCTGATTTTGCAGGGCGAAGCCGAATACCGCGACAGCGATGGTAACACCCTCCGTGCTGGGGCAGGAGAAGCACTGCTCTTGGCGACGCACCCCGGGCTAAGCTATAGCGAACAGAATATCAGCAGTGATACGCCGCTGACGCGGATGCAACTGTGGCTCGATGCCTGTCCGGAGCGCAGTAACGAACGGGTGCAGCGCATGACGCTGTCAACGCAGCCGCATACGCTGCTGGCCTCACCTGATGGTGCACAAGGTAGCCTGCAACTGCGGCAACAAGTTTGGATCCACCATCTGAATTTACAGCCCGGTGAACGGCAGTCTCTGGTGCTGAATGGGCCGCGCGCTTATCTGCAATCGATCCACGGTACCATTGAGGTCACCGGCGAGCATCACGATAGCCAGCACCTGACCTGTGGCGACGGGGCGTTTATCCGCGAGGAAAATCGCCTTACCCTCCAGGCAGAGACACCGCTACGTGCGCTGCTGATTGATTTACCGGTATAGGAAAAGAAAAACCCCGCGTGACTTTCGCCGCGCGGGGTTATCAGTATAGAGGGAGTTGACCGGTAAGCCGGGTTCTGTCGTGGACAGTCATTCCTCTAGGCCAGCAATCGCTCACTGGCTCAAGCAGCCTACCCGGGTTCAGTACGGGCCGTACCATGTGAACCCCTATTTGGCCTTGCTCCGGGTGGAGTTTACCGTGCCACGGACTGTTGCCAGCCGCGCGGTGCGCTCTTACCGCACCCTTTCACCCTTACCTGATCCCGCTTACGCGGGCCATCGGCGGTTTGCTCTCTGTTGCACTAGTCGTAGGCTTGCGCCTCCCAGGCGTTACCTGGCACCCTGCCCTATGGAGCCCGGACTTTCCTCCCCTCCATCTGTCTCCCCGAAGAGGACGGCAATGAAGCGGCGACTGTCTGGTCAACTCCGGCGCGGATAGTAGCGTTGTGACCGCGACAGGTCAACCGCTTTACTCTTCCTGTTGCTCCAGCGCATGTTTATACAGCGCATTTTTCTTCACGCCGTGGATCTCTGCAGTTAACGCCGCCGCCTTTTTCAACGGCAGCTCTTTTTGCAGCAATGCCAGCGTGCGCAGCGCTTCGGGCGGCAAATCGTCTTCTTGTGCCTTATGACCTTCGACAATCAGCACCATTTCCCCACGGCGGCGCATTTCATCTTCCTGCACCCAGGCCAGCAATTCGCCCACTGGCGCGCCGTGGATAGATTCCCAGGTTTTGGTCAGTTCACGCGCCAGCACCACATAACGTTGTGACCCCCACACGGTCACCATGTCTTGCAAACTTTCCAGCAAACGGTGAGTCGATTCATAGAAAATCAGCGTACGCGGTTCCTCTGCCAGCGCCAGCAGGGTATCCTTACGGCCTTTGGTTTTTGCTGGCAGGAATCCTTCATAGCAGAAACGATCGGAAGCCACACCAGCAGCACAAAGCGCCGTGGTGGCTGCGCAAGCCCCCGGCAGGGGAACCACGCGGACTCCTGCTTCACGGCAGCGGCGCACCAGATGGTAGCCCGGATCGTTGATCAGTGGCGTGCCAGCATCGGAAACCAGTGCTATGCTCTGGCCTTCCAGCAGTTTGGCCAGCAGTTGGTCCGCCTTCTGCTGTTCATTATGGTCGTGCAGCGCAAACAACCGCGCGCTAATAGCAAAGTGTTGCAGCAGCAACCCGGTATGGCGCGTATCTTCCGCCGCAATCAGATCGACGCTTTTCAGTACCTCTAATGCCCGATGAGTCATATCCCCCAGGTTGCCAATGGGGGTGGGCACCACGTACAGCGTTGATGCAGAAATAACTGATTGTTGGTGTTGATTCATTGTTTCATCCGGATTGCCGATTTAATATTGAGCATCTTGAAAAAAACATCACTGGATACAGTATGCTTTCCTCAACGTTCGTTCGTCCCAAAGTAGGGCGTTTAGTACCTGCTATACTGGTAGCTCTGCTGTTAGCTGGCTGTCCAAGTCAGGCTCCGCAGACTCCGCCCTCAAATATTCAGGACGAAGCCAGCGCCAACGCCGATTACTACCTGCAGCAGTTGCAGCAAAGTAGCGATAATAACAAGGCTGACTGGCAATTACTTGCTATTCGCGCATTAACTCGCGAAGGCAAGCTGCCGGAGGCTGCTCAGCAGCTCAGTACCCTGCCACAAAATCTGTCTGCTACGCAGCAGCAGGAACGCGAGTTGCTGAGTGCGGAACTGCAGGTCGCCAACAAAAATTATGGCGCAGCACGCGATGCACTGAATCAAATCGATAACAGTTCACTGTCAGCGAATCAGCTGGTTCGCCTGTATCAGGCGCAGATTGCGGCTAACCAGGGCCAGGCTTCGTTGCCGCTGATCCGGGCCTATATTGCCCAGGAACCGTTGCTGAGCGCCCAAGCCCATCAGGATAACCTGGATAAAACCTGGCAGACCCTGTTGGGTCTGAAGCCCGCTGACATGAACAGCCTGGTAATCAACGCCAACGAAAACGTGCTGCAAGGCTGGCTGGATCTGTTGCGTGTTTATCAGGAAAACCGCCAGGATCCCGATCTGCTGAAAGCCGGGATCAAAGATTGGCAAAACCGTTATCCGCAGAACCCGGCGGCAAAAAGCCTGCCAACTCAGCTCAATCAGGTGCTGAATTTTACTCAGGCTTCCACCTCCCATATCGCCCTGTTGCTACCGTTGAATGGCCAGGCGAAGGTGTTTGCCGATGCCATCCAGCAAGGCTTTAATGCGGCCCAAAGTGGTATTGCACTCACCGCACCGGCACCACAGCCAACCAATAATCCGGATCAGAGCACACCAGCGGCCGGTATTAACGCCAATGGTGCCGTAAGCACTTCCGCCCCTGTTGCGGATAGCGCCCCGGTAACCGCAGCCCAACCGGCTCCCCCAGCGCCGGTCACGCCAGCCCCGGCAACCGGTGGACAGGTGAAAGTCTACGATACCACCAGCCAGCCTTTACCCGCCTTGCTGGCCCAGGCGCAGCAGGATGGAGCAACCCTGGTGGTAGGCCCGTTACTGAAAGCCGATGTCGATCAGCTCGCGTCCACACCAACCACGCTGAACGTGCTGGCTCTCAACCAGCCTGAGCAGCCGAAAGACAGCCCGAATATCTGTTACTTCGCCCTGTCTCCAGAAGATGAAGCCAGAGATGCTGCCCGCCATATCTGGGAACAGCAGAAACGCCAGCCGTTGCTGTTGATACCGCGCGGTTCCTTTGGCGATCGCATTGCCAAAGCCTTTACCGAAGAGTGGCAGAAACTGGGGGGCCAGACCGTACTGCAACAAGGGATCGGTTCTACCGGTGAATTGCGTCAGATGGTCAACAGCGGCGGTATCCGTATAAGCGGTACGCCAGTAACCGTACAGGCACCGGTGCAACAGTCGGTCACTATCGCGGGCCTGACCATTCCGGCTCCACCAAGCGATATCCCAACGGCCACCGGTGGCAGCATTGATGCGGTGTACATCGTCGCAACGCAGGATCAGCTGACGCTGATCAAACCGATGATCGACATGACCACCAGCTCACGCAGCAAACCCGCTCTGTTTGCCAGCTCCCGCAGTTATCAGGCCGGTGCCGGCCCAGATTTCCGTCTGGAGATGGAAGGGCTGCAGTTCAGTGATATCCCGTTATTGGCAGGTGCCAACCCACAGCTGCAGCAGCAAGCCAGTGCAAAATTCCGCAACGACTATTCTCTGGTGCGCCTCTATGCCATGGGAATGGACGCCTGGACATTAGCCAATCACTTTGCTGAAATGCACCAACTGCCAGGGTTCCAGGTCTCAGGCACCACGGGTGTGTTAACATCCTCACCGAATTGCGTGATCACCAGGAAGCTGACTTGGCTGCAATACCGCCAGGGCTCGGTCGTTCCGGTCTCCTGAGTCAACGCGCCAAAGGAGCGGGCTATGAAGCAGTGGCCCGCCGTTACCTGGAGCGCGCGGGGCTGACCTTCACCGCCGCCAATGTGGCGGTGCGTGGCGGTGAGCTCGACCTCATCATGCGCGATGGTCAAACCTGGGTGTTCGTTGAAGTACGCTATCGGCGCAGCGCCACCTTTGGTGATGCTGCTGCCAGCATAACTTACCGCAAGCAACAACGGTTGCTGCATGCCGCTGCCGTATGGCTGGCGGGGCGCGGAGCCAGTTTTGACACATCATCTTGCCGTTTTGATGTTTTAGCCATCACCGGTAGCCAGCTAGAATGGATACCGAATGCCTTCAATGCGGATTAATCTTTGTTTCTACCCTATGGATTTCAAGTCGCAGTGAACAACGCTACAGCTGGAAAGAAGACGGGTATACCGGTGCCGAACGGCACTTTGACTTTAGTGGATTAAACAACGTGCTGGATAGAATCAAAGTCTGTTTTACCGAAAGTATCCAAACCCAGATTGCGGCGGCGGAAGCCCTGCCTGACGCCATATCCCGTGCCGCGATGACCTTAGTCCAATCACTGTTAAACGGTAACAAGATCCTGTGCTGTGGCAATGGCACCTCGGCTGCCAACGCCCAGCATTTTGCCGCCAGTATGATCAATCGCTTTGAAACCGAACGCCCCAGTCTGCCAGCCATTGCGTTAAATGCCGATAACGTGGTGCTGACGGCGATCAGCAACGATCGTCTGCATGACGAAGTGTATGCCAAGCAGGTACGCGCACTCGGCCACGCCGGTGACGTGCTACTGGCAATTTCCACCCGCGGTAATAGCCGTGATATTGTGAAAGCGGTCGAAGCCGCCGTAACGCGCGATATGACCATTGTGGCGCTTACCGGCTACGACGGTGGAGAGCTGGCAGGCTTACTCGGCCAGCAGGATGTGGAAATCCGCATTCCCTCTCACCGCAGTGCACGCATTCAGGAAATGCATATGCTTACCGTAAATTGCCTATGCGACCTGATTGATAACACATTGTTCCCCCACCAGGACGATTAAAGGAACTGAGATGAAGCTAAAAGCCACATTTGCAGTGCTGTTCAGCGCCCTGCTATTACAAGGCTGCGTCGCTGGCGTAGTTGTTGGCAGCGCAGCCGTTGCCACCAAAACGGCCACCGATCCCCGCACCGTAGGGACACAGGTCGATGACAGTACGCTGGAAGCTCGGGTTGAAAATGCCTTGGGTAAAGATCAGCAACTGAAAAAAGAAGCCCGCGTCGTAGCAACTGCCTATCAGGGAAAAGTGCTGTTGACCGGCCAAGCCCCTAACACCGAACTGGCCAGCCGTGCGAAGCAGATCGCTCTTGGCGTTGACGGGGCCACCGAGGTTTACAACGAAATTCGCCAAGGCACGCCGGTCAGCCTGGGAACCGCTTCGTCAGATACCTGGATCACCACCAAGGTGCGTTCGCAGATCCTGACCAGCGATACCGTCAAATCGTCGAACGTGAAGGTAACGACCGAAAATGGCGAGGTTTTCCTGCTGGGCCTGGTCACACAGCAGGAAGGGCAATCTGCGGCGCAAATCGCCAGCCAGGTTAGCGGCGTCAAGCACGTCACCACTGCCTTTACCTACGTTAAGTAAACTCGTGCACCACGGGTGAGTTCGGCGTTGTCCGGTCCCCTCACCCTAACCCTCTCCCACAGGGAGAGGGGACCGATCGAGCCACGACTTTACTACGTGACTCACCTTTTATATCAAGTAGTTATAGAATCACTCTACTCCCAACCGTGCGCTCCGTTCAGCACCCACAGGGAGAGGGGAGCGATCGAGCCACGACTTCGCTACGTGACTCACCTTTTATATCAAGTCGTTATAGAATCACTCTACTCCCAACCGTGCGCTCCGTTCAGCTCCCACAGGGAAAGGGGAGCGATCGAGCCACGACTTTACTACGTGCCTCACCTTTTATATCAATTAGTTATAGAATCAATCTACTCCCAACCGTCGCTCCGTTCAGCACCCACAGGGAGAGGGGTCCGAGCAAGCCATGACTTCGCTACGTGACTCACCTTTTATATCAAGTCGTTATAGAATCACTCTACTCCCAACCGTGCGCTCCATTCAGCTCCCACAGGGAGAGGGGAGCGATCGAGTTCATTGATTCTTCCGGGTCATATCCTATCTTTCTTCTTAAGCTCGACTTTCCGAAGCCGCACGGGGCAAGCACGCGCTCCGTTCAGCTCCCTCTCCCTATGGGAGAGGGTTGGGGTGAGGGGGCATCACTTCAGATCGTTTGCCTTAAGAAAGTCTTCCCCGCCCAACTGGTGCATCTGGCGCAAAATCCACTGCTGCCGCTGTATGACATACCCGGAAGGGGCCCCGGCCTTAAAACGATGTGGGTTAGGCAGAACGGCAGCCAGCAACGCGGCCTCCGACGCGGTCAGACGTTTTGCCGGTTTGTTGAAAAAGCGCTGGGCCGCCGCCTCGACACCAAAGATCCCGTCACCAAACTCCACGATATTCAGGTAAACCGTCAAAATACGGCGCTTGGTCCAAACCAGTTCAATCCCTGCGGTGAGTCCAGCTTCCAACCCTTTACGCACCCAACTGCGCCCATCCCACAAAAACAGATTCTTCGTCGTTTGCTGGGACAGAGTGGAAGCCCCGCGGATACGCGCCGGACGCTTTTCATTGTGACTGATCGCCTTTTCAATGGCAGCAACATCAAATCCCCAATGATCGGGGAATTTCTGATCTTCTGCCGCCATCACCGCCAAGGCCATATAAGGCGAGATATCCTCCATCGCGACCCAATCGGAATGGGCCACATAGCTGAAATCACCGCTTAACCAGGCGCTGATTTGCCGTTCTGCCATCACGGCTGAAAACGGCACCGGCAGAAAAGCAAACAGGATAATGCCCGCGACCCACAGGCCGACGATCGTCATAACGCCACGTTTGACCCAAAGCCATAGGCGTGAGAAGCGCGATTTACCTGAAAACTTTATCATTCCACCAAATCCAACACCCGTGAAACCAGTTTATCAATACCGCGGGCAGCTTCGCCGATCGACTGGGCCAGCATGTAGGCAGGAGTGGTAACGACCTTGTTATCAATATCGACCACAATATCATCCACTGGGCAAATCACAGGTTCTCCCCCCATCGCATCAATCACCTCTCCGAGATCGGGATCGTTACCAATGGTCAACCGCAACTGCTGAGGAATAATATTAGGCAGCAGGGCCGGAGCTATACACATGAAACCAATTGGTTTATGCATCTTATGCATTTGCTGAATAAGTTCAGCTAATTCTTTATCTACGCTGCAATCCGCTCCGTCCTTGGCAAAACTGCTCAAATTCTTGGCTGCACCAAATCCACCGGGAACGATCACGGCATCCAGCAACGAGGCATCCGCCTGTGCGAGGGGCTGGATTTTCCCCCGTGCAATGCGCGCCGATTCCAGCAACACATTACGTTCCTCAGGCATTTCATCGCCAGATAAATGATTAATAACATGCAGTTGCGGTTTATCTGGAGCAAAACAAAGGGCTTGCGCACCGGCACGATCCAGCGCCAGTAAGGTGAGCACCGCCTCATGGATCTCGGCACCGTCATAAACACCACAACCACTCAGTACAACACCGACCTGTTTCATCAATTTTCTCCCAACCAGAACTGCCAGCCAAGGCAGGCCCAGAGCCGACAAACACTAAGTACATCACATATTTTAATGAATCTTCTAACAAGAGCGCTTACATTTGCTATGTTGTTCGCTGTATGATGTTCACGGATTCACAAAGACCTGCTCGACCAGAACACTGAAAACCAATGCGCAGGTGCACGATTTCCCTGGTGTTGGCGCAATATTCGCGCACCCCGGCCTAGGTCGGGGTCATTTTTTTTCAGCGTTCTCAACCCAGGCGCGCAACATAGCGACATCGTTGCGCCATTCCTGTTTCAGCTCATCGACCCAATCCTGCACGTTGTCCCACCAGGCCGGTAACGTTGGCGTCTGGATCTGCTGCGCCAGTTGCTGCAGGTGTTTTAACCCGACAGAGCCCGCTGCCCCTTTGATTTTATGGCCTTCTTCGGTGATCCCTTTCTGATCACGCGCCGTCATATTGGAGTCCAGCACTGCGAGATACCCCGGCATCACCTGTTCAAACATCGCCAAGCTCTGATGAATCAACTGTGGCCCTACCAGCTCCATGTACTGCTCCAGCATTGCGGTATCCAGTAACGACTCATTAATCTGCATCGACTTTTGCTCCGTTTTTTTTGTGGTATGTAGAGGTTGATGATCCCAGTAATGTTTAATCATTTTGGTTAAAGCCGGTACCGACAACGGTTTGCTCAACACATCGTCCATGCCGGCATCAAGGTACTCTTTCTTGTCTTTCAGCACGTTGGCCGTCAGCGCAATCAGCGGCGGCAGTGTGCGATCGGCATACCGCCCGCGCAACTCGCGGGCGATATCCAGGCCGGTCATATCCGGCAGTTGAATATCCAGTAGCACCAGATCGAACTCGTCCGGGTCAAACATCGCCAGCGCATCATGGCCATTCATTGCCACTTCTACGCTATTCCCCAATTTTTCCAGCACCGAGCGGGCAACAATCACGTTCAGTTCGATATCCTCCACCAGCAGGATATGCAATGCCGGCAGCGGCAACTCTTCCACGGCCTGCGTTTCGTTCACCACCTCTGGCACTGCCGGTGCCGTGATGGTCAAAGTGAAGCAAGAACCGTGCCCTTGCGCACTTTGTACGGTGATATCCCCACCCATACTTTGCGCCAGCCGCTTGGAGACCGCCAGGCCAATACCGGTCCCGGTCGCCGGTCGCCCGCCATTCTGATCTTTGACCTGATAATACATGGCAAAAATCTTGTCCTGTTCATCCTGCGGGATCCCCATGCCGGAATCTTCTACCTCAAACACAATCCGTTCCTGGTCTTCGCTTCTTACGCGCACCACAATCTGCCCCTGCTGGGTAAACTTCACCGCATTACCAATCAGATTCCACAAAATCTGGCGCAGGCGCGTACCGTCAGTGATGATTTTGGCTGGCAGCGGTAATTGTGGTTCCATCAGGAACTGCAGCCCTTTCGGTTGGGCCAACAGGCCGGAGAGATTCTCCAGATCCGCCAGGAAACCGGTAAAATCGACCGGTTGGTTATCCAACTGCACCTTGCGCCGCTCAAGCTTATCCATCTCGATGATGTCATTGAAAATATTGCCCAGGGTAATGGCACTGACATGAATGGTTTTCAGGTATTTCAGCTGTTCATCGTTCAAGTCGGTATCGAGCAGAATGCGGCTTAGCCCGACAATGCCATTAAGCGGCGTACGAAGCTCGTGGCTGATCGTTGAGATAAAGGTCGTCTTATCCCTGCTGGCATTCTCCAGCGCGTCCTGGTAGCGCTTACGCTCGGTTATATCGCGGCCAAAGCCCATCAGCCCGTGCCGTTTCCCCACGCGATCGTAAAAAGGCACTTTGCGCAGCTCAAAACAGGCCTTACGTCCGTCTGGATAGACCAGCCATTGTTCATAGGTCAGGGAGACATTGTGGCGGAACACTTTCTCATCGGTTTCGATGACTTTTTCGGCAATATCTTTACTGTAAACATCGAAGGGGGTCAGGCCGATCAGCTGTTTTTCACTTTTGCCGGTCAGCAGTTCCATCGCCCGGTTGCAGCCAGAGAACTCTTTTTCTTCGTTGCGGTAATAAACCAGATCCGGGGAGGCATCAAGGAAAGAGCGCAGCAACGCCGATTGTTGACCCAGTTCCACCTGTGCCAATTCACGCTGCTCCATCTCCTCGGTCAGTTTGTCCATGACCTGTTGGCGATCTTCCTCAGCCTTGATACGGTCGGCAATTTCCTGATTGAGCTGGATGATGTTCTCTTGCAACTGTTGGTTAAGCGCAAGATCCCGGTGGCGCATTTCCTCAAGCTTATCCACCAGCCGAGCCAGACGCTGGCGCGACTCTTCCAACTGTTCTACAACCACCGAGAGAAAATAAACCGCCCACGGAGTGATCAACAGACCAAAAAAGATGGAGCGCACCACATCAATGCTTTCCACTTCACCACGCAGCAGCATGGTGACCGCCATCTGCACCACCATCGCCAGCAGCACCAGCGCAGAAGCCAGCAACAGTGAAAAGCGGACCAGCCCCAGTTTCACCATTAAATCAACGTAATACTGGGCTAACACCCGGATTTGCTTCATGAGCCATTCCCAACAGACAGAGTCTTATCCTAAATAATGCGAGTTGCAGCCAATTCCCTGCAACTTGAAGTATGACGGGTACAGAGCATACCGTAAAACACCGTCGAGATAAGAAACCTAACGGTGAAGTGTGGGAGTGATTGCAAATCGCACTGAAATCGCGCTTTTACGGATGGTAGTGCTGGTTCGTCGCCAGGGCCGAGCCCTGGCCCCCCTGATGCTGGAGATATCCACCCACGGCCTGCATGCCATTCCAGCGATTCTCGCACCATAATGGTGCCAGCAAGGTTGGCCGCCGGGCGCTGGCCGAAATACGGTGATAGATAACCTCTTTCGGCGTATGACGGATCATTTCCCCGGCACTGAAAGCGTAATCCTCAAGTGACAACTCCGGCAGACGCCCCGCCTGCCAGGCTCGCGCCATCGTGCTGCCGGTCACAATATGCAGCGGGTGCAGTTTGATGCCATCGACTCCGCTGTCAATCACCGCCTGCAACGTGGCCAGATGGTGTTCATGAGTCTCCCCAGGCAGGCCGACAATAAGGTGGCTGCAGACTTTCAGACCACGTTCACGTGCCAACCGAGCGGTGTGCTGATAACAGCAGAAATCATGGCCTCGGTTGATACGCTTTAGCGTTTTATCGTGCGCCGTTTGCAGCCCCAGTTCCAGCCAGACCTCAAAACCTTGCTCACGATAGCCCGCCAGCAGATCCAGCGCGGCGTCGGGCACGCAGTCAGGGCGAGTGCCCACACAAAGCCCCACGATGTCGGCCTGTGCCAAAGCCTGCTGGTACATGCTGGCCAACAGCTCCACTTCAGCGTACGTGCTGGTATAGGCCTGGAAATAGGCCAGATAGCGCTTCGCCCGGTTCACTTTTTGCGCCTGAATCGCCAACTGTTCCGCGATACTTTGCCGCTGCATCTGTTCATCGGCAAACGAGGCCACATTGCAGAAAGTACAGCCGCCGCGCCCGAGGGTACCATCACGATTCGGACAGCTAAAACCGCCATGCAGCGTGAGTTTATGGATTTTTTCACCGTAGCGGCGCTGAAGATCGCTGCCAAACATATTGACTAATTGCGGCAACTGCATAATCTTGGTGTCTCTCTGTGTTCAAAGCCCGCGATGCTATACCCGTCGTCTTTCGAGCTGCAGCGTTGTTACCCGCATTTACTCACCCCAGTCACTGCCTTAAGTCGGTTTCAGGGGATGAATAAGCTGGCCGCCTAGCTGCAACTCAAAACCTGTAGGGTACATAAAAAGTGGCTTTTCCCGCGATGACAGAGATCAACGCTTTTTCTCAAAGGCCGGCCAAGGCATAACTATTCATTATTAATGCAAATAAAATCACTTTCATCACGATGAATTTTTCTAATCCTCACTGCGACGTTAAGCTGTTTATGACAGCGCGATGAAAAATAGTTATAAACAACAAAAAATAGAAACCTAACAGAATAAAACTCTGGCATTCTGATTAGCACTAGCACGGTGCAGAGATTCAGACATTGCACCATAGTGAGACAGCTCACATTTTTAAGGCCCTTACTTGACCTTATCATTTCGTCAAAAAAGCCTGAAAATTGTTATTTTTCAAAAAAGTAAACCGAAAATACACCACAAAAATCCCTGTTCAGAGCATATTTGACCTGCGTATTCTTTCTCGCTAAGTTGGGAGTCCGCTGGAAGCTTTCTGGACGGGCGAACGTCTCGTCATAATTATGCAGTAATTTAAAACTCCCTCTTAGAACAAGTCATTTACCACTTGTGAGAACCGTCACGAGAGGCCATTGATGGAGGGCGGAAAAGCTGATTGGCGATATACCCAAAGTATTTGGTGTTGCAGGTAGGCGGTAACAGAACGACAAAGCACGGCCCTGAAACGCCAAATAATAAGGGAATTAACCTTGCTGATTGGAATTCTGCCTGAGATTAATCAGGCCCCTCGCAGTGGGTTGTAAGAGTCACGCAGAGCCTGGGGAGGTTCACTAATATGTTGTACGATAAATCCCAAGAGAGGGACAACTGTGGTTTCGGCCTAATCGCCCACATAGAAGGCGAACCTAGCCACAAGGTAGTGCGCACCGCTATTCACGCACTGGCCCGCATGCAGCACCGTGGCGCAATCCTTGCTGACGGCAAGACTGGCGACGGTTGCGGCCTGTTATTGCAAAAGCCCGATCGCTTTTTCCGCATGGTGGCGGAAGAGCGCGGCTGGCGTTTAGCCAAAAACTACGCTGTTGGCATGATGTTCCTCAGCCAGAATGAAGAGGAAGCGCGCGCCAGCCGCCGCATTGTTGAAGAAGAGCTGCAGAACGAAACGCTGTCGATCGTCGGCTGGCGTGAAGTCCCCACCAACCCGGATGTATTGGGCGAAATTGCCCTCTCTTCTCTGCCGCGTATTGAACAGATTTTCGTCAACGCTCCTGCGGGCTGGCGTCCACGCGATATGGAGCGCCGCCTGTTTGTGGCACGCCGCCGTATCGAGAAACGGGTCCAGGATGACAGCTTCTATGTGTGCAGCTTCTCCAATCTGGTGACGATCTACAAAGGCCTGTGCATGCCGGCCGACTTGCCACGTTTCTATCTGGATCTGGCCGATCTGCGGCTGGAATCTGCCATCTGCCTGTTCCACCAGCGCTTCTCCACCAATACCGTGCCGCGCTGGCCGTTAGCGCAACCGTTTCGCTATCTGGCGCACAACGGTGAGATCAACACCATTACCGGTAACCGTCAGTGGGCCCGTGCCCGTACTTATAAATTCCAGACCCCCCTGATCCCGGATTTACAATCCGCCGCACCTTTCGTCAACGAAACCGGCTCCGATTCCAGCTCGCTGGATAACATGCTGGAGCTGTTGCTGGCGGGGGGGATGGATCTGATCCGCGCCATGCGTTTGCTGGTGCCACCGGCCTGGCAGAACAACCCGGATATGGACACCGATCTGCGTGCCTTCTTTGACTTCAACTCGATGCACATGGAACCGTGGGACGGCCCGGCGGGTATCGTGATGTCCGATGGCCGCTATGCGGCCTGTAACCTGGACCGTAACGGTCTGCGTCCGGCGCGTTATGTCATTACCAAGGACAAGCTGATCACCTGCGCTTCAGAAGTCGGTATCTGGGATTACCAGCCGGATGAAGTGGTGGAAAAAGGCCGTGTTGGGCCAGGCGAACTGATGGTGATCGATACCCGTAGCGGCAAGATCCTGCACTCCGCCGAGACCGACAACGATCTGAAAAGCCGTCACCCTTATAAAGAGTGGATGGAAAAGAACGTTAAGCGTCTGGTGCCGTTCGAAGACCTGCCGGAAGATCAGGTGGGGAGCCGCGAACTCGACGATGCAACGCTGGAGACTTACCAGAAGCAGTTTGGTTACAGCAGCGAAGAGTTGGATCAGGTACTCCGCGTGCTGGGCGAGATTGGCCAGGAAGCCACTGGCTCAATGGGTGACGATACCCCGTTCGCCGTGCTTTCCAGCCGTCCTCGTATCATTTATGACTACTTCCGCCAGCAGTTTGCGCAGGTCACCAACCCGCCGATCGATCCACTGCGTGAAGCGCATGTCATGTCCCTGGCCACCAGCATCGGCCGCGAGATGAACGTATTCTGTGAAGCCGAAGGCCAGGCCCACCGCCTGAGCTTTAAATCGCCAATCCTGCTGTATTCCGATTTCAAGCAGTTGACCACGCTGGAAGGCGAATACTACCGTGCCGACACGCTCGATCTGACCTTCGATCCGGCAGAACAGGATCTGGAGCAGGCTGTCCGCGCTCTGTGTGACGAAGCGGAACGAAAAGTCCGTGATGGCGCAGTGTTGCTGGTCCTGTCCGACCGAGCCATTACCCCGCAACGTTTGCCGGTACCCGCACCCATGGCCGTGGGAGCCGTCCAGACCCGTCTGGTTGAAAAGAACCTGCGTTGCGATGCCAACATCATCGTCGAAACCGCCAGTGCCCGCGATCCTCATCATTTCGCCGTACTGCTGGGCTTTGGTGCCACCGCAATCTATCCTTACCTGGCCTACGAAACGCTGGCCAAGCTGGTAGACAGCCAGGCCATCGACAAGAAATACCGCGACGTGATGCTGAACTACCGTAACGGCATCAATAAAGGGCTGTACAAGATCATGTCCAAAATGGGCATCTCGACTATTGCCTCGTACCGTTGCTCCAAACTGTTTGAGGCCGTCGGCCTGCACCGCGATCTGTCCAATCTCTGTTTCCAGGGCGTGGTCAGCCGTATCGGTGGCGCGAGCTTCAGCGACTTCCAGCAGGATCTGCAGAATCTGTCTAAACGCGCCTGGCTGAAACGCAAACCGCTGGATCAAGGTGGGCTGCTGAAGTTCGTGCATAACGGTGAATATCACGCCTATAACCCGGACGTGGTGAATGCCCTGCAAAAAGCAGTACACAGCGGTGAATATAGCGACTATCAGGCTTACGCCAAACTGGTAAACGAACGTCCGGTAGCCACCCTGCGCGATCTGCTGGCAATCAAACCACTTGGCACACCGATCCCGGTTGATCAGGTTGAACCGGCGGAATCGTTGTTCCAGCGCTTTGATACCGCGGCCATGTCTATCGGGGCATTAAGCCCGGAAGCCCATGAGTCGCTGGCCATCGCCATGAACAGTCTTGGTGGCTTCTCCAACTCCGGCGAAGGCGGTGAAGATCCAGCGCGTTACGGCACCAACAAGGTTTCGCGTATCAAGCAGGTGGCTTCTGGTCGCTTTGGGGTGACTCCGGCCTATCTGGTTAACGCTGACGTGATTCAGATTAAAGTCGCGCAGGGTGCCAAGCCTGGTGAAGGTGGGCAATTGCCAGGGGATAAGGTCACGCCGTATATCGCCAAGCTGCGTTATTCGGTGCCAGGCGTTACCCTGATCTCGCCACCACCGCACCACGACATCTACTCGATAGAAGATTTGGCACAGCTGATTTTCGATTTGAAACAGGTGAACCCGAAAGCGATGATTTCGGTGAAACTGGTTTCCGAGCCAGGTGTAGGCACCATTGCCACCGGCGTGGCAAAAGCCTATGCCGATCTGATCACCATTGCCGGTTATGATGGCGGCACTGGCGCAAGCCCGCTGTCCTCCGTGAAATACGCCGGTTGCCCATGGGAACTGGGCCTGGTGGAAACGCAACAGGCGTTGGTCGCCAACGGCCTGCGCCACAAGATCCGCCTGCAGGTGGATGGCGGCCTGAAAACCGGCGTCGATATTGTCAAAGCAGCCATCCTGGGCGCGGAAAGCTTTGGCTTCGGTACCGGGCCGATGGTGGCGCTGGGTTGTAAATACCTGCGTATCTGCCACTTGAACAACTGTGCTACCGGTGTGGCGACCCAAGATGAAAAACTGCGCCGCGATCACTATCACGGCCTGCCAGAACGGGTGATCAACTACTTCCAGTTCATTGCCCGGGAAACCCGCGAAATCATGGCAGAGTTGGGTGTCAGCCAGTTGGTTGACCTGATTGGCCGCACAGAGTTCCTGACTGAACTGGACGGGATCTCGGCCAAGCAGAATAAGCTGGATCTGTCGCCATTGCTGAAAACCGCCACGCCGCACGCGGGTAAAGCGCTGCACTGCACCGAAAGCAGCAACCCGCCGTTCGATCAGGGGTTGCTGAATAAAGAGCTGCTGGCGCAAGCGTTGCCGCATGTCGAAGCGAAGCAAAGCAAGACCTTCTATTTCGATATCCGTAACACCGATCGCTCCGTGGGGGCCACCCTGTCGGGAACCATTGCGACGCTGCATGGTGACCAAGGTATGGCGGCCGATCCGATCAAGGCACATTTCTCAGGTACTGCTGGCCAGAGCTTCGGCGTGTGGAATGCCGGTGGTGTTGAATTAACCCTGACCGGTGATGCCAACGACTATGTGGGTAAAGGGATGGCCGGTGGCCGCATCGCCGTGCGTCCACCGGTGGGCTCTGCCTTCCGCAGCTTTGAGGCCAGCATCGTAGGGAATACCTGCCTGTATGGCGCAACTGGCGGCAAACTGTTTGCTGCTGGCCGTGCCGGTGAACGTTTCGCCGTGCGTAATTCCGGGGCAATTACCGTCGTTGAGGGCATTGGCGACAACGGCTGTGAATACATGACGGGCGGCATCGTCTGCGTGCTGGGTAAAACCGGTATCAACTTTGGTGCAGGCATGACCGGCGGTTTTGCCTACGTGCTGGATGAAGACGGCGAGTTCCGTAAACGCGTTAACCCGGAACTGGTGGAGGTTCTGGACGTCGATCAACTGGCGATTCATGAAGAACACCTGCGCGGCCTGATTACCGAGCATGTACAGTTGACCGGCTCATCGCGCGGGGAGGAAATTCTGGCAAACTGGCCGGTATGGGCGCCGAAGTTCGCGCTGGTCAAGCCAAAGTCCAGTGATGTCAAAGCACTGTTGGGTCATCGTAGTCGAAGCGCCGCCGAGCTGCGGGTTCAGGCACAGTAAGAGGTCATATTGAATGAGTCAGAATGTTTATCAATTTATCGACCTGCAGCGTGTTGATCCGCCAAAGAAACCGCTGAAGATCCGCAAAATCGAGTTTGTGGAAATTTACGAACCCTTTTCGGAAACTCAGGCGAAAGCGCAGGCCGATCGCTGCCTGTCATGCGGCAACCCTTATTGCGAATGGAAATGCCCGGTTCACAACTATATTCCGAACTGGCTGAAGCTGGCGAACGAAGGCCGCATCATGGAAGCGGCCGATCTGGCACACCAGACCAACAGCCTGCCGGAAGTCTGTGGCCGCGTTTGCCCACAAGACCGTCTGTGTGAAGGTTCCTGCACACTGAACGACGAGTTTGGCGCAGTCACCATTGGCAACATCGAACGCTATATCAGTGATAAAGCGATTGAAATGGGCTGGAAGCCGGATATGTCTCACGTACAGCCGACCGGCAAGCGTGTGGCCATCATCGGTGCCGGGCCTGCGGGCCTGGCCTGTGCCGACGTATTGACCCGCAATGGGGTTAAGGCGGTGGTTTACGATCGCCATCCGGAAATTGGCGGCCTGCTGACCTTTGGCATTCCCGCCTTCAAGCTGGAAAAAGAAGTCATGGTCAAGCGCCGCGAAATCTTCAGTGAGATGGGCATAGAATTCCAACTCAATACCGAAGTCGGTAAAGACATTGCCATGGAAGCCCTGTTGAACGAATACGACGCGGTATTCCTTGGCGTAGGCACCTATCAATCAATGCGTGGCGGGTTGGAAAACGAAGATGCGCCGGGAGTATACGATGCCCTGCCGTTCCTGATCGCCAATACCAAGCAACTGATGGGCTACGAAGCACAGCAACACGAGCCTTATGTCAGCATGTCGGGCAAGCGTGTGGTGGTTCTCGGTGGCGGTGACACCGCAATGGACTGTGTGCGCACCTCTATCCGCCAAGGCGCTACCCAAGTGACCTGTGCATATCGCCGTGATGAAGCCAACATGCCGGGTTCCAGGCGTGAGGTGAAGAATGCGCGTGAGGAAGGGGTTGAATTCAAATTCAACCTGCAGCCGCTGAGCATTGAGCTTAACAGCGCGGGCCGCGTGGCCGGTGTCAAAATGGTACGCACCCAATTGGGCGCTCCCGATGCCAATGGCCGCCAGGTTGCCGAGCAGGTACCCGGTTCAGAACATGTGATCGACGCCGATGCCGTCGTCATGGCATTTGGTTTCCGCCCACACAAGATGGATTGGTTGGCTGCGCATGATGTGCAGTTGGATAAACAAGGCCGTATCCTGGCACCGGAAACGCCCGAAAACGCCTTCCAGACCAGCAACCCGAAAATCTTCGCCGGTGGCGATGCGGTACGCGGTTCTGATCTGGTGGTCACCGCGATTGCCGAGGGGCGTAAAGCCGCTGAAGGCATCATGAGTTACCTGGAAGTGTAATAGCTTCCATGGCGTTATCCACAGGGGCCGGCTCGGCCCCTTCTTTATTTGCTCAGCACATTACCTGCACACCGGTAACCCGCTACGCCACCATAAGTGCAGGTGATTTGCGTGCCCCACGTGGTAGATGAAATAAGCAAGTATCAAAAGTCGGCATCATCTGTACGCGTTCAATCCGGCCCCACAATGCCATGGTTTGCCAATTAACCATCACTTTCTATACTCAAATCACCCCTATCAGCTCTTGCATTCAAGCTTTGACTCTCAGGAAAAAAACAATGAGAGCTGTTCAATTAATAATCAATGCGAGGCGATAAATATGAGAGAAATAACGGATGACGAAGTCATATCAATTACAGGTGCAGGTCTTATCTCAACGTTGGTTGATGATGTTACTTCCGTAATATCTGATACGTTGGATGCTCCAGAAGTGCTGGTGGGACAAGCGGGCGTCATTGTAATAAGAGTGGGGGGGCTATTGGGTTTAGATTAACTCGCGTCTACCGCTACTGATGTAGTAAAACGGCTCTCATCTTCATCTGCAAAAAAGGTACAGACATGCTGTACCTTTTTTATTCGACTGACCCGTCCTAAATAGCGTCGACTACTTCACGACACGCAACGCCGGGCGACCACCACGCGGCGGCTGCGGCGGTTCATCATCAGGGCCATTATCATCGGCATTATCTGGACGATCGCCGTCAATCACCGACATCAGGTTATCTGTCTGGCTCGTCTCATTATCCTGATCGGCGAAGGTACCTTCAGCTTCATACCCGGCTTCCGGTTCGAACATGGTGCCCGCCCCGTTTTCCCGTGCATAAATGGCCAACACCGCCGCCATGGGAACCAGAACCTGGCGCGGGACGCCACCAAAACGCGCGTTAAAACTCACTGCTTCGTCACCCAGTTGCAGATTACCTACGGCGCGCGGAGCAATGTTCAGTACGATCTGACCATCGCGCGCAAACTCCATAGGCACCTGAACGTCAGGACGCATAACGTCCACCACCAGGTGAGGGGTCAGTTGGTTATCCAACAACCAGTCATAGAAGGCCCGCAACAGATAAGGACGGCGCGGGGTCATCTGAGACATATCCATGACGCTTAGCCCCGAGTCTGCAGGCGCATTTCGCGCTCAGCTTCGGTCAGGGAGGCGAGGAAGGCATCACGCTCGAATACGCGCGTCATGTAACCTTTCAGTTCTTTGGAACCGGCACCGCTCAGTTCAATACCCAGTTGCGGCAAACGCCACAGCAGCGGGGCCAGATAGCAATCTACCAGGCTGAACTCTTCACTCATGAAGTACGGGGTCTGGCCGAAGATTGGGGCAATCGCCAGCAGCTCTTCGCGCAGTTGGCGACGTGCTGATTCCGCTTCCTGCCCGTTGCTCTGCTCGATTTTGTACATCAGCGTGTACCAGTTTTTCTCGATACGCAGCATCATCAAACGGCTTTCACCACGCGCAACCGGGTAAACCGGCATTAACGGTGGATGCGGAAAACGTTCATCGAGGTATTCCATGATGATACGGGATTCGTACAGCGTCAGTTCGCGATCGACCAGCGTCGGTACCGTCTGGTAAGGATTGAGGTCAATCAGATCCTGTGGCAGGTTATCCGGTTCAACCTGCTCGATCTCGACGCTGACACCTTTTTCCGCCAGTACGATACGTACTTGATGGCTAAAGATGTCGGTCGGGCCAGAAAACAGCGTCATTACCGAACGTTTGTTGGCAGCGACAGCCATGAAAACCTCCAAGTTTTGTCTAGAAAATACTGCGAATAGCCCAAAATGCCCATCGTCTCTCAAGCCACCGCGTTGTTGCCGTCTGGCTGCAACTTGAAATTTATTGGGTATATCAGGCTGCTATCCTGAATAATCGTGACCGCTAGCCCGCAGCTCGTAGATAAACCTTAGGTCTGGAAAGCGGCCTCAGAGGTAAACTGACAGCAACTGCACGGCGAACAGGCGCAAAAGTGTGTGATAGTTTACCAGATTTTGATCGTCTGTGGGGATCATGCGGTGATTTCATGTTGAATTGTTTTCTATCCAACGGAGTTGGATGGCGTTTTCAGGATTTCCCTCCTCTCATTCAAGGCGCTTACCGTATTCCCCTGTTGATGTGGATTTATTCAATAAAACACGACCTGGAGTCGTCTTTTTAAAAAGCAGGATTGGTGATTAAATATTTGCAACATGCTGTTTATGCAATATTTTTAACAAAATAGGCACTGGCAGCATGACGCTAACAGTGCCGAGCTAAGGCTTTAAATTAGAGTATTAAGTTATCTAATATTGTTAAAGACACTACCAACCAAGCCACTTACATCGTTAGCTATGCCGTCAACATCACCAAGAAGATCATCAGCGGTGGTTGTAACGCCCCCAACTAATGTGTCCACTGATGACCCCGTTGAAGCACCTCCACTGATCTGTGAGGTTTCCTGTTCTGACAACTCACGTATTGACTTGTTCATTGCAAAACTCCCATTAAGTGATAAATGACAGCTTGTAGTAGCGAGGTCCTGAAAACCTCAGGCTAAGGATAGATGGTATTTTGCCACCCTGCCGTATCTGAGAGACAAAAAATAACTTACTGTTGAGGTGTCGTATAACATCACCGTATATCAGGCCTGAAGACCAGTACCGGCGATATCAGATGGATCAGAGTCTAACCGGGCTACTGTCGTTTTGATTCAGATCTGGGTAGCCAGTATCCGTCACTGCTGAAATCCCATTTTCTGGCGAGTAGCATGAGCCTGCATGGCGCAGTTGCAGAAAGTCTGAAGCGTGAGCGTGTAAAGAAAAAGATTTACTGAATAGAGGAGAGGAAATCTGAAGCGTTTTTTTTGATTATATCGTAATGAAGTTGGAGCAAGCCCCGGAGGGCTTGTTCCAAGTGTGCAGGAAATTGCATAAATACAATAACTTGCACACCATAAGTGCGACGTTTGTCGTACTTAACGCTTGGAGAACTGCGGACGACGACGTGCTTTACGCAGGCCGACTTTCTTACGTTCAACCTGACGAGCGTCACGAGTAACGAAGCCAGCTTTACGCAGTTCGCCACGCAGACTTTCGTCATATTCCATCAGAGCACGCGTGATGCCGTGACGGATTGCGCCAGCTTGACCAGAAATACCACCACCTTTAACGGTGATGTACAGGTCAAACTTACCTACCATGTCGATCAGTTCCAGCGGCTGACGAACTACCATGCGGGCAGTTTCGCGACCGAAGTACTGTTCCAGGCTACGCTGGTTGATAACGATGTTACCGTTGCCCGGCTTGATAAAGACGCGAGCGGCGGAGCTTTTGCGGCGACCAGTGCCGTAGTATTGATTTTCAGCCATTGCCTATAATCCCGATTAGATGTCAAGAACTTGCGGTTGCTGTGCCGCGTGATTGTGCTCAGTACCCGCGTAAACTTTCAGTTTACGGAACATTGCACGACCCAGCGGGCCCTTCGGCAGCATGCCTTTAACCGCGATTTCAATCACACGCTCAGGACGGCGGGCAATCATCTCTTCAAAGGTCGCTTCTTTGATACCACCGATGTGGCCGGTGTGGTGGTAGTACATCTTGTCATTACGCTTGTTGCCGGTTACAGCAACTTTTTCTGCGTTCAGAACGATGATGTAATCACCAGTATCAACGTGCGGGGTGTATTCCGCTTTATGCTTGCCGCGCAGACGACGAGCCAGTTCAGTAGCGAGGCGGCCTAAAGTTTTACCGTCTGCATCAACTACATACCAGTCGCGTTTTACGGTTTCTGGTTTAGCTGTAAAAGTTTTCATTAGAAAGCTTACCCAATAATTAGTTACACGTTGGTGAACACCCAAACGCTCGAAAACAGTTGAGGCTCACACGACCATCAAGTCCAGCAAACCTACCCCTTCGAATAGCCATTGCCGGCACTATAAAGTTTTTGGGAAAAAAACTTTGTTGTAACGTGGGGTCGCAAGATTATAGAGAAGTCGCCCGCAAAGATCGAACAGTTTTTGAATTGAATTTTCGCCATCCCTAAAAGCAGACTGGTATGCCAAACGGACCCAACGGACCTCTTCTGCGCCGGCGGTTTAGTGGCGTACAGCGCACAACCTCTGGAACGCACATGAAGCGCGCGAGGATGGCAAGCTTTACCCCTCCCGCAAAATAGCCCGCTGGGTCTATGTTATGGCAGGTGCGGCAGCTTAAGATACTCCTCGCTCTGCATCTCCTGTAAGCGTGACAGGCAGCGCTGGAACTCAAATTTCAGCTGTTCCCCCTGATAGATCTCGAACATCGGCACTTCGGCGGCGATCACCAGTTTAACGTGGCGTTCATAGAATTCATCCACCAACGCCAGGAAGCGGCGGGCAGTATTTTCTTTTAATGGCCCCATAACCCGCACATTATAGAGCATCACGCTGTGATAAAGGCGTGACAGCGCAATGTAGTCCAGTTGGCTACGAGCCTCTTCACACAAGGTATGGAAATCAACCGCCAAGACGCCTTCCACTGCGCGCAGCGTTGGCAGTGGCCGATGATTGATTTGCAATACGGGAGCCTCTTCCCCGCGCTTTCCTGCCAGCTTGAGGAAAATATGATCCATTGTTTCCTGCGTCTGCGCATTAAGCGGCGTCAGATACAGGTGGGCTTGCGTCAACGTCCGCAGGCGGTAATCGATCCCTGCATCGACGTTCATCACGTCACAGTATTCTTTGATCAGATCGATCGCTGGCAAGAACCGTGAGCGCTGCAGACCGTTGCGATACAGATTTTCCGGCAGAATATTGGATGTCGCCACCAGCGTGATACCACGGGCGAACAGAGCCTGCAACAATGTCGCTAGCAGCATGGCATCAGTAATATCGGAAACAAAGAACTCATCAAAACACAGCACGTCCGTTTGTGCTTTGAAGCCATCAGCAACGATTTCCAACGGGTTCTCGTTCCCCTGCAATTCGGTCAGTTCTTCATGCACCCGCAGCATAAAACGGTGGAAATGCAGCCGCAGTTTGCGATCGCCAGGCAGGCTGTGAAAGAACAGATCCATCAGCCAGGTTTTACCGCGGCCAACGCCCCCCCACATATAGAGGCCCTGCACCGGGCGTTGAGAGACGTTTTCTTCGCCCTTGCCGAACCAGCGGCCAAGCTTGCTTCGTATGCCCCCCTGAGTCGTACCTGGCATCGGTTGCTGCTGTAAAGCCTGATAGATATGATCCAACTGCGTAACGGCCTGACGCTGAACCGCGTCGGCCTGATATTCCCCCGCATCCAGCGCCTGCTGGTAGCGTGATAATGGTGACTGTACCTGCATTTCTTCGAAGATCCCTTATATCCATCATCTTTCAAGCCGCAGTGTTGTTGCCTGCTTCTCGAAGTCATTGGGTCAAGAACACTGAGAATTTATTTCGTCAATTTTCGCGGCGGATAGCGGCCGCTTCGCGTCTATTTCGCCGCATTTATTGGCGCTGCACCCGGAGAAAACCCCTGAAAATGTCAGGTATAGGTTTATCAGGATTCCACTCGGACAAGGTTAACGGTTATAGTGGATATTATTAAGTGAAAAATCCCTGCGGAACAACGAAGTCAAAATAGGAGTTATCATGACCTGGGAGTATGCGCTGATTGGTTTGGTTGTCGGTATCGTGATTGGTGCGGTAGCGATGCGTTTTGGTAACCGGAAACTACGTCAACAACAAGCCTTACAAAACGAACTGGATAAAAGCAAAACCGAGCTCGAAGAGTACCGTCAGGAACTGGTTGGCCATTTTGCCCGCAGTGCCGAACTGCTGGATAACATGGCGCGCGATTATCGCCAGCTGTATCAGCACATGGCGAAAAGCTCCAATAACCTGTTGCCGGACCTGCCAATGCAGGATAACCCGTTCCGCTACCGCCTGACCGAAGCGGAAGCCGATAACGACCAGGCCCCGGTAGAAATGCCTCGTGACTACTCCGAAGGCGCTTCCGGCCTGCTGCGCGGTGCTCCAAACCGCGATTAAGGTCTGCTATACGACCCGTGGGCCAGCCTGCGGGTTTTTTTCATTCTTTCCTGCCCACCGCCCTATTCCCGAGTTATGCTTACCGCTGACGACAAAGTGAACTTTTCGCGCAAATTCACGGTCTTACCATTCACCACAGTATTGCTGTTGTTTTATTATTTAAATTTCACCGTCCGGTATTGAGAGAGTTATTATCAATGAAGAAAAAATCCTTAATCCTTAGCGCATTAGCAATGAGTATTGGCCTGACGCTGGCCTCCGTACCGGTGGCCAACGCAGCTATGCCTGTGGCCGTTGAAGGTCAGGCACTGCCAAGCCTGGCCCCCATGTTGGAAAAAGTCCTGCCCGCCGTGGTGAGTGTGCGTGTGGAAGGTACTCAGGTACAACGCCAACAGTTACCCGAGCAGTTCAAGTTCTTCTTTGGCCCGAACATGCCTTCACAGAAGGAAAGCTCTCGTCCTTTTGAAGGGTTGGGTTCCGGTGTCATTATCGATGCGGCGAAAGGTTATATCCTTACCAATAACCATGTGATCAATAACGCGGATAAAATCAGCGTGCAGCTCAACGATGGTCGCGAATATGACGCCAAGCTGATTGGCCGTGACGAACAGTCCGATATTGCCCTTTTACAGGTAGCCGATGTCAAAAACCTGACGGCGGTAAAAATGGCGGATTCCGACAAACTGCGCGTCGGTGATTTCGCCGTTGCCGTGGGTAACCCATTTGGCCTGGGTCAGACTGCCACTTCAGGCATTATCTCCGCACTGGGCCGCAGCGGCCTGAGCCTGGAAGGATTGGAGAACTTTATCCAGACTGACGCCTCCATCAACCGGGGCAACTCCGGCGGCGCATTGGTTAACCTTAACGGCGAACTGATCGGCATCAACACCGCGATCCTGGCGCCAGGTGGCGGCAATATCGGTATCGGCTTCGCTATTCCAAGCAACATGGCACAAAGCCTGAGCAAACAGCTTATCGAATTTGGCGAAGTGAAACGGGGCCTGCTGGGGATCAAGGGCAGTGAAATGACTGCCGATATGGCCAAAGCGTTCAAAACCGACGCTCAGCGCGGCGCCTTTGTCAGCGAAGTGCTGCCAAAATCTGCCGCCGCCAAAGCGGGAATCAAAGCCGGTGACATTCTGATCTCTCTGGACGGCAAACCGATCAACAGCTTTGCCGAGCTACGCGCCAAAGTCGGAACCACTGCACCAGGCACTACTCTTAAAGTGGGTCTGCTGCGTGAAGGTAAGCCGATGGAGCTCTCCGTCACGCTGGACAACAGCGAAAATACGTCGACCAATGCAGAAACGCTGTCACCTTCGCTGCAGGGTGCCTCCCTCAGTAACGGGACATTGCCCAACGGCAATAAAGGCGTGAAGATCGACAATGTTGATAAAGGTTCGCCGGCGGCGCAGGTTGGCCTGCAGAAAGGGGATGTGATTATCGGTGTCAACCGCGAGCGCATTGAGAACATCACGGCCTTACGCAAACTGATCGAATCCAAACCCGCGGTTATGGCGTTGAGTATCGTACGCGGTGACGAGAGCATTTACCTGCTGCTGCGTTAATTTGTTTAAAAACCGGGCTCAGTGACATACTGCGCCCGGTTAACTCGTGCTATCCTCCCTTCATCTTTTCTTTCAATTACTAAAACTCCATGTTTGCTAAGCTCTTGCGTTCTATTGTTATTGGTTTGATTGTTGCCGGCCTGCTGTTGGTTGCCATGCCAGTGTTGCGTTCTTCCAATAATCTGTTCGCCGGCAAACCCGAGAATACCAGTAATGAAACCCCGGTCAGCTTCAATACTGGCGTACGCCGTGCTGCCCCAGCCGTCGTCAATATTTACAACCGTAACATGAGCGGTGCAGCCAATGTGCTCTCTCTGGGTTCCGGGGTGATCATGAACGATCGCGGCTATATCATCACCAACCGCCATGTGATCAAAGACGCTCAACAGATCACCGTCGTGCTGCAGGATGGCCGCCGCTATGAGGCGCTGTTGGTGGGATCCGATAGCCTGACCGATCTGGCCGTGCTGAAAATCGATCCGGGCAATTTGCCGGTGATCCCCATTAATAATCATCGCCCGGCACATATCGGCGATGTCGTTTTAGCGATCGGTAACCCCTATAACCTTGGGCAAACCGTGACACAAGGGATTATCAGTGCTACTGGCCGTATCAGTTTGAGCACCACCGGGCGGCAAACGTTCCTGCAGACCGATGCCTCAATCAACCGCGGCAATTCTGGCGGCGCACTGGTCAATTCATTGGGAGAGTTGATGGGTATCAACACGCTTACCTACGATAAAATCACCGATGGGGAAACGCCTGAAGGCTTGGGTTTTGCTATCCCCACGGAATTGGCGACCAAGATCATGGATAAGCTGATCCGTGATGGCCGGGTGATACGCGGATATTTTGGCATTCAGGGGAAAGAGATCATCCCGGTGCGCACCTCCACGACGGGTATTGATCGTCTGCAAGGTATCATCGTAACCGAGATCACCCCAAATGGCCCCGCCGCCAGCGCGGGGTTTCATATCAACGACATCATCATCAACGTTAACAACAAACCGGCGATCTCCGTATTGGAAACCATGGATCAGGTGGCTGAAATTCGCCCAGGCACCGAGATCCCGGTAGTGGTATTGCGCGATGGTCAACGCATCACGCTGACGATGACCGTAGGTGAATTCCCGGAAGATAACAGCTAAGTCGCAAAAAGCCCGGCAAGCCGGGCTTTTCATTCATCGGATTTAAACTACAGCGCGGTTAACCGTGCTGTAAAAGGATCTACCAAGGCCGCGAGCACATAAATGCGCCAGAGCGGCCAAGCACCTCAGCGGTTACTCGCCTTTCACCCTTTCGATATTTGCACCTAACGCACGCAGTTTGTCTTCAATACGCTCGTAGCCACGATCGATATGATAGATACGATCGACAACGGTCACGCCTTCCGCAATACAACCAGCCAATACCAGGCTCGCAGAAGCACGTAGATCCGTTGCCATCACCTGCGCACCAGAAAGCTGCTCAACGCCATGGCAGATCACGGTGTTACTCTCGATTTCCGCGTGAGCGCCCATACGGATCAACTCAGGCACGTGCATAAAGCGGTTCTCGAAAATGGTTTCGGTGATCACACCGGTTCCTTCTGCCACCAGATTCAACAGGCTGAACTGTGCCTGCATATCGGTTGGGAAACCGGGATGTGGAGCGGTGCGCACGGTCACCGCTTTTGGCCGCTTACCATGCATATCCAGACTGATCCAGTCTTCGCCTACTTCGATATCGGCTCCGGCTTCACGCAGTTTGGCCAACACCGCATCCAGCGTGTCTGGACGAGTGTTACGGCACAGCACTTTCCCACCAGAAACGGCAGCAGCCACCAGGAACGTCCCGGTTTCAATGCGGTCTGGCAGTACGCGGTAAACCCCGCCACCCAGGCGCTCAACGCCTTCGATGGTGATTTTGTCCGTGCCTGCGCCACTGATTTTGGCCCCCAGCGTGTTGAGGAAATTGGCCGTATCCACAATTTCCGGTTCACGGGCCGCGTTCTCAATAATGGTAGTACCGGTAGCCAGCGTTGCAGCGCTCATGATAGTGACGGTCGCGCCTACGCTGACCTTATCCATCACGATATGTGCGCCCTTCAAGCGCCCTTCCACAGAAGCCTTAACGTAACCTTCTTCCAATTTGATTTCCGCACCCAGCTGTTCCAGGCCGGTAATGTGCAGGTCAACCGGGCGAGCACCAATGGCACAGCCGCCTGGCAGTGACACCTGGCCACGGCCGAAACGTGCCACCAGTGGCCCCAATGCCCAGATGGAGGCACGCATGGTTTTCACCAGATCATAAGGGGCGCAAAACTCATTCACACCGCTGGCATCGACAAATACCGAACCATTACGCTCGATCTTGGTGCCTAACTGGTTGAGTAACTTGATGGTGGTATCAATGTCCTTCAGTTTCGGAACATTCTGTAGCTCGACAGGCTCTTCCGCCAGCAGGGCGGCAAACAGGATCGGCAGGGCGGCATTTTTCGCCCCGGAGATGGTCACTTCACCGCTAAGACGGGTCCGACCCTGCACACGAAATTTATCCATTTGACTACTCTCTATTCACTGTTCTGAGCTGCCTGCCCGCTGGGCAAACAGCCTTAAAATCCGTTGAGTTTGCGATCCCGCTGCCACTCTTCTGGGGTATATGTCTTGATGGACAAAGCATGAATGCGATTATCGGCGATATATTCCATCAGCGGCGCATAGACAGCTTGCTGTTTTTTGACGCGGCTCATGGTGGCAAACAGTTCGCCTACGGCGATCACCTGAAAGTGGCTGCCATCACCGGTGACATGGGCTTCATCCAGTGCCAATGCTTTCATCAGCACATCTTTAATTTCGCTATTTTCCATAGTATCCAATTCTGCATAGAAGGATCATCGTCACCCAGGGCGACTTCATGGCGTATATCTTAGTGGAATCCGACTCTTTCTTAAACTAAAGAAAAAGCCCCTGAGCACCAGGGGCTTTCAACACCGCTTCAGCCATCAGCCAGCATGAAACTTGATTAACTGGCGGTCTCGACCGGCATTATTGCTTGCAGATTGTAGAGTGTAATCAGCGTTTTCAGCCGTTCGGTCGCGCCGCTAATGGTGATCTCAACCCCCTGCTCGCGCCGTTGCTCACGTAAATGCAGCAGCAATGCCAGGCCGGAAGAATCAACCCGCTGCAGTTGCGCAACATCAATGACGGTTTTATCCGCCAGCAACGTCTCACGTTGCTGCCACAGTGGCAGCAATGTCTCACGGTCAAGCTCACCACGCAGCACCAACGTCTGCTGCAGTGACGCCCAGCTCAGTGCTTCAGCCATCAGTTTTTCTGATCCAGCGTGATCGGCTGTTTCGCCGCCGCTTGCAGTTGCTGAGTCAAGCCGTCCACACCTTTGAGGCGCAGCGTTGATGCCCACTCATTCTGTTTGGTAGTGATCATGCTGACGCCTTCCGCGATCATGTCATACGCCTGCCAGTGGCCAGTCTTGCTGTTTTTACGCCATTGGAAGTCCAGACGCACTGGCGGACGACCACCGTTATCAATGATGGTCACACGGATCGCAATAATATCGGCACTCCCGAGCGGCTGTTCCGGTTCAATTTGATAGGTTTGACCGTGATACATGGCCAATGCCTGGCCATACGCCTGCTCCAGATAAGCCTGGAAGGCGATGAAATAGGCTTCACGCTGCGCCGGGGTGGCATCTTTGTAATAACGGCCCAGCACCAGTGCCCCAGCATATTTCACCTGAACAAACGGCATCAGTTCTTCATGCACGATAGCGCGCAGATAGTTGGGATCCTGCTTGATTTTTGACTGCTCGGTTTTCAGGCGGGTGAAGGTTTTCTCCGCAGCGTCCTTCATCAGGCTGTAAGGATTGGTTTGATCCACAGCGTTAGCCAGCGGAGCAACCACCAGCAGGGCCACCATCAGTAAACGTTTAAACATGCAGGCTTCCTCTATTAATGACTTGGCGCGGAATGTGGAACAGCATCAGTTACCGGTGCTGCGGCTGCATCACCCGATTTATCCGTGCTATCCTGGCCACCGCTCTTGTAAAGGAACTGGCCGATCAAATCTTCCAGAACCATGGCTGACTTGGTGTCCTGAAGAGTACCTCCATCCTTGAGGATAGTCGTGCCCATATCGGGATCTTCAAAACCGACGTTCAACGCCAGATACTGCTCCCCCAAAAGACCGGAGGTACGGATCGCCAATGAGCTGGTGTCCGGGATATGATTGTATTTATCCTGAATATCCAAGGCCACACGCGGCGTGTAGGTTTTTGGATCGAGTGAAATATCGGCCACCCGGCCTATCACCACCCCACCAATCTTCACGGGGGAACGCGCTTTCAAGCCACCGATATTATCAAAGGTGGCATAAATACGGTAAGTCGGCTCATTACCGATCGATTTAATATTGGCTACCTGGAGGCAGAGGAAGACGATGGCGCACAGCGCAATCAGCATAAACGCCCCAACCCAGATTTCACTCTTCTTCGTTTGCATGAATCAATTCCCAAACATCAGTGCAGTCAGCACAAAATCCAATCCCAACACCGCCAGTGACGAATGTACCACGGTACGCGTCGTTGCCCGGCTAATCCCTTCAGAGGTCGGCACCGCATCATAACCGTTGAAGATCGCAATCCAGGTAACGGTAATGGCAAATACCACACTCTTAATCAGGCAGTTGAGTAAATCCTTGCGCCATTCAACAGCCCCTTGCATGGCCGACCAGAAGAAACCGCTGTCGATCCCCTTCCAATCTACCCCCACCACCGAACCGCCCCAGATACCGACGGCAACAAAAATAATCGTCAGCAACGGCATGCTGATAAGGCCAGCCCAGAAGCGTGGAGCCACAATACGCCGCAACGGATCCACCGCCATCATTTCCAGGCTGGAGATCTGCTCGGTAGCCTTCATCAAGCCGATCTCGGCGGTCAGCGCCGAACCGGCGCGGCCAGCAAACAGCAGCGCGGTCACGACCGGTCCTAACTCGCGCAGCAATGACAATGCCACCATCATACCCAGGCTGGCTTCCGCGCTATAGGTGGTCAATACCAGGTATCCTTGCAGCCCCAATACCATGCCGATAAACACGCCGGAAACCATAATGATCAACAACGATTGCACACCGACGCTGTAGAGCTGTTTGATCAGCAGCGGCCATTGTTTGCGCGGTTCGGGGCGGCCGATCAACGCGTGGAACAGCATCAATCCAGCGCGTCCAAAAGAAGCACTGGTATTGATGCCACGGCGCCCTAACGACGCTAACGCCTGTAAAAACATGAGGTTATTTACTCCCTTCCCCTAAAAGCTCAGTCTGATAATCACCAGCAGGGTAACGGAATGGTACCGGCCCATCAGCAATACCATCCAGAAACTGACGCACGCGCGCATCAGGATTGTTCTGTAATTGCTGCGCGGAGCCCTCGGCAATCACATGATGATCTGCCACGATATAGGCGTAGTCCGCAATACTCAACACTTCCGGCACATCATGTGAAACCACAATACAGGTGATCCCCAACGCATTATTCAGTTCATCAATCAGTTTGACCAGGACGCCCATGGTGATCGGATCCTGACCGACGAAAGGTTCGTCGAACATGATCATTGCCGGATCCAGAGCAATGGCCCGGGCCAACGCTGCGCGCCGTGCCATGCCGCCAGAAAGCTCGTTCGGCATCAATTCTGCGGCACCGCGTAGCCCCACCGCTTCCAGCTTCATCATCACCGTGCTGCGCAAGATGGGTTCTGGCAAGCGGCTGTGCTCGCGCAGCGGAAAAGCCACGTTCTCGAATACGGTCAGATCGGTGAACAGCGCTCCCGACTGAAACAGCATGCTCATTTTCTTGCGTGATTCATACAACTGCTGGCGCGACAAGGCTGGAATGTTGTCGCCATCAAACCAGATCTCACCGCGATCCGGCGTCAGCTGGCCGCCAATCAGGCGCAGCAGTGTGGTTTTACCAATGCCTGATGGCCCCATGATCGCGGTCACCTTGCCACGGGGGACCGTCAGGTTGATGTCTTCGAATATCAGCCGATCGCCGCGCGAGAAGCTCATACCGCGGACTTCGACCAGATTATCTGCCTTCTGGTGCATATTTGTTGATCCTGTACGGGCTATTTCTGACAAATCACCCTGTGATGGTAAAGCAATAGGCACAATGCGTCTTATTTTCCCAAAAACTTACCGTCATTTCGCTACCAATGATGCCATTAGTTTTACTTTTAGGCTCCAGACGGTCAAAATTAGGAAATAACGTAAAAAAAATGAAACTGTTCGCTTTTTAGCCGGGAAAATCCGTTGTTATACACAACGTGAGGCAAGCAAGATAGCCGATTACGGCGTTTAACCAACGAACCGGGATTATATACCCTACGGGTTTCAAACTGCAGGTCACAGCGCCGCAGTTTGAAAGTTAAGGAGTATACCCAAGAAAGGACCATGAATGTTTCTCGCGATAGTATTGTTAATCGTTGGTTTATTTTTACTGGTGTACGGAGCTGATAGACTGGTTTATGGCGCGGCGGTGATTAGCCGCTCTCTGGGTGTTCCGCCACTGATTATCGGCATGACGATTGTTGGCATTGGTACCTCGTTGCCAGAACTGATCGTTTCAGTCACTGCGGCCCTGAATGGGCAAACGAACATGGCCGTGGGGAACGTTTTAGGTTCCAACATCACCAATATTCTGCTCATTATCGGGGTTGCCGCCCTGATCCACCCGTTATCGGCTCGTTCTGAAGTGCTTCGACGAGAACTGCCATTAATGCTGGCGGTCACCGTGTTATGCGGCTTTGTGCTGATGGATAACAGCTTGAGCAGGCTGGACGGCGTTGTGCTGTTGTTGGCCGCTGCCGGGTTTATCCTGCTGATGCTGAAAATTGCCCGGCTGGCACAGCGAGAGGGCAGCGACACACTGACGGTGGAACAACTTGCCGAATTGCCGCAGGACAGCAGCAATACCGTGGCTATCCTGTGGCTGGTGTTGGCCTTCATTATCCTGCCGCTCTCATCGAAGATGATCATCGATAATGCCACGGTGATTGCGCATTACTTTGGCCTGAGCGAACTGGTGGTTGGCCTGACGATTATCGCCATTGGCACCAGCCTGCCCGAACTGGCGACCTCCATCGCGGGCGCACTAAAGGGTGAAGATGATATGGCAATTGGTAATATCATCGGCTCAAACATTTTTAATACGGTCATCGTACTGGGCATCCCCGCCCTGCTGTCACCCGGCAGTATCGATCCCGCCGCCTTCCAACGCGATTACTGGGTCATGCTGGCGGCCAGCATACTGCTGACTGCCCTGTGTATCAGGCGTAAACATCGCATCGGTCATCTGGCGGGGGCTCTGTTATTATGTGGGTTTATTACGTATCTTGCAGTGCTGTTCTTTAACCCTTTCAGCTCTTTTAGCTTTACCCTGTAGCGTTCAAGATACAGATAGGCGGCAACTGAAGGACAAATCGGTTTTCAACCGATTTAAACGCTGCTCACAGCGGGCCTGATAACTGAAGGCAGCCAACACCCCTGCATCTTGAAAGATGACGGGTAAAAATTGATGGGAATGAGTATGTCAGCGATCCAGTTGCAACCAGGATTTGATTTTCAGCAAGCCGGTAAAGAAGTCCTCGAGATTGAGCGTGAAGGCCTGGCTCAGCTCGATCAATACATCAATGCAGATTTCACCCGCGCATGCGTTGCCATCGCAGAGTGCGGCGGTAAAGTCGTGGTTATGGGTATGGGTAAATCCGGGCATATCGGCTGCAAAATTGCCGCCACGCTGGCTAGCACAGGGACCCCGGCGTTCTTTGTACACCCGGCGGAAGCCAGCCATGGCGATCTTGGCATGGTCTCACCACAGGATATCGTGTTGGCGATCTCCAACTCTGGAGAATCCAACGAAATTCTGGCCCTGATCCCGGTACTGAAACGCCAGCAGATCCCACTGATCTGCATGACCAACAACCCGGAAAGCTCCATGGGCAAAGCGGCAGACGTGCATCTGTGCATCAAAATACCACAAGAAGCCTGCCCGCTGGGCCTAGCGCCAACCACCAGCACCACGGCAACCCTGGTGATGGGCGATGCACTCGCGGTCGCACTGTTGAAAGCCCGAGGGTTCACGGCAGAAGATTTTGCCTTGTCTCATCCTGGTGGCGCTCTGGGGCGCCGTCTGCTCTTGCGCGTCAGCGATATCATGCACAGCGGCGACGAAATCCCTCACGTTAGCGCCGAAGCCTCGTTGCGTGATGCCCTGCTGGAGATTACCCGCAAAAACCTTGGCATGACCGTGATTTGTAACGATCTGATGAAGATCGCCGGTATCTTCACCGATGGTGACTTACGTCGGGTATTCGATATGGGGATCGATCTCAATAGCGCCAAAATCGCCGATGTCATGACATTGGGCGGTATCAGGGTGCGCCCGAACATGCTGGCCGTCGATGCACTTAACCTTATGCAGCAACGCCATATCACCGCCGTGCTGGTTGCCGATGGCGACCAATTGCTGGGTGTGGTACATATGCATGACATGCTGCGTGCCGGCGTCGTTTAATGTTTTACTGGCCAATTTGGCATTGAGCAGTACTCGAAATTCTTACGTACTCCGTGTACGCTCCGGTTTCTGTGCGCTGTCCGCACCAAACCGGTGACGGCTATAACGCCTGATTTGTTAAAGATCTGAGGAAAGTAAATGAGTCTGGTTGAAACCTGCTACGGGCCGGTAACTGAAGAGGTAATGGCACGAGCCGGGAAAATCCGCCTGTTGATTTGTGATGTCGACGGCGTACTGTCAGACGGCCTGATCTACATGGGCAACAACGGCGAAGAACTGAAAGCCTTCAATGTCCGTGATGGCTATGGTATCCGCTGCCTGAAAACATCGGGTATCGAGGTCGCCATTATCACCGGTCGTTCAGCCAAACTGTTGGAAGATCGGGCAAAAACCCTGGATATCACACACCTGTATCAAGGGCAGTCCGATAAGCTTTTGGCCTTCCGCGAACTGTTGGATAAACTGTCTTTGGCAGCGGACGAAATCGCCTACATCGGTGACGACCTGATCGACTGGCCGGTGATGGCCGAAGTGGGTCTGGCCGTGGCCGTCGCAGATGCGCATCCGCTGCTGTTGCCCAGAGCCCATTATGTCACCCGCATCGCGGGCGGCCGTGGTGCAGTTCGTGAACTGTGCGACCTGATTCTCTTGGCGCAAAACAAGCTGGAGGACGCCAAAGGGCTGTCGATATGAGTAAAACCAAACTTTGGATCACCGTCGTATTGATGTTGATCGTGCTGGCCCTGATTGGCTGGAACATGGCGGACTTTGGCGATGACGACAGCACGGTACCGATCAATAATCAGGATCCGACCTATCAGAGCCAGCATACCGTCACCATCGTCTATAACCCGACCGGTAAACTGAACTATAAACTGGTAGCAGAAGAGGTGAAGCACTACACCGCCGATGAGTTAAGCTGGTTCACCCAGCCGGTAATGACGCTGTTTGATGAGAATGCCGTGGCCACCTGGTCAGTGCGCGCCGATCGCGCCAAGCTGACCAAAGACCGTATGCTTTATCTGTATGGCCATGTTGAGGTGAACAGTTTGACCACCACATCACAGCTGGAAAAAATCAAAACAGACAATGCTCAGGTTAATCTGGTCACGCAGGATGTCTCTTCCGACGATGAAGTGACGCTGTTCGGGACGAACTTTACTTCTAACGGCATGAAAATGCGTGGCAATCTGCGGGACAAAACCGCTGAGCTGATTGATAAGGTTAAGACCAACTATGAAATTCAGAACCCAAAAACAACTCCGTAATCTGTTGATCGTCAGCCTCGTTTTGACCGCCAGCACCCCAGCACTGGCGCTGAAATCCGATTCTGACCAACCCGTGAACATCGACTCGCTGAAACAGTCGCTCGATATGCAGAGCAACGTCAGCACCTTCACCGATGATGTCGTGATAAAACAAGGCACCATCGAGATCAAAGCCGATAAAGTGGTGGTTACCCGCCCTGGTGGCGATCAGAATAAAACCTATATTGAAGCGTTCGGCAATCCGGTAACCTTCTACCAGATGCAGGACAACGGTAAGCCCGTGAAAGGCCATGCGCAGAAAGTCCGTTACGACGTTGCTACGCAGTTGGTCACGCTCACCGGCAAAGCCTACCTGGAACAGCTTGACAGCAACGTGCAGGGCGACCGTATTACCTATCTGGTGCAACAGCAGCAGATGCAAGCGTTCAGCGATAAAGGCAAACGCGTGACAACGGTTCTGGTGCCTTCACAGTTGCAAGACAAAAACGGTCAAAAAAAGAGTAACTAATCACTTATGGCAACACTCATCGCAGAAAACCTGGCGAAAGCCTATAAAGGCCGTAAAGTCGTTGAAGACGTGAGCCTGAAAGTGAAGTCAGGCGAAATCGTCGGCCTGCTGGGGCCAAACGGCGCCGGAAAGACCACCACGTTTTACATGGTTGTCGGTATCGTTCAGCGCGATGCCGGGCGCATCGTGATCGATGAAGAAGATATCAGCATCCTGCCGTTGCACGCTCGTGCACGCCGCGGTATCGGCTATCTGCCACAGGAAGCATCGATCTTCCGTCGATTGAGTGTTTACGACAACCTGATGGCCGTGCTGGAAATTCGCCCCGACCTCACCAGTGAGCAACGTAACGATCGGGCCGTGGAGCTGATGGAGGAATTCCACATCTCACATCTGCGGGACAATCTGGGTCAATCGCTTTCCGGGGGGGAACGTCGCCGCGTGGAGATAGCCCGTGCACTCGCCGCCAACCCGAAATTTATCCTCTTGGACGAACCTTTTGCCGGGGTTGACCCAATTTCCGTTATCGATATCAAAAAGATTATCGAGCACCTGCGTGACAGTGGTCTGGGCGTGCTGATCACCGATCATAACGTGCGCGAGACGCTGGACGTCTGTGAACGCGCCTATATCGTCAGCCAAGGAAAGCTGATTGCTCACGGCACGCCAGATGTTATTCTGGCCGATGAGCAAGTGAAACGTGTTTATTTGGGCGAAGAATTCCGCCTCTAGGTTCTGGCGGTATGCCAGCAGGCAGCCGTTAACGGATGTAAACAGAAGATTATGAAGCAAGGTTTGCAACTCAGGCTCAGCCAACAGCTGGCCATGACACCCCAACTACAGCAGGCGATACGCCTGTTGCAGCTGTCTACGCTTGAGCTCCAGCAGGAGATCCAACAGGCGTTAGAGAGCAACCCGCTGCTTGAACAGTCTGAAGACCAGCACGAAGAGGTCGATGCCCAAGAGAGCCATGATACGGAAGGGCTGGATACTCGCGAAGCGCTGGAACAGAAGGACATGCCAGAAGAGTTGCCGCTGGATGCCACCTGGGATGAAATCTACACTGCAGGTACCCCTTCCGGTACCGGTACCGACTATGGCGATGACGAACTCCCGGTCTATCAGGGGGAAACCACACAAACGCTGCAGGATTACCTGATGTGGCAAGTGGACCTTACGCCATTTTCCGATACCGACGCGGCCATCGCCACTTCTATCGTTGACGCCGTTGACGATACCGGTTACCTCACCGTACCTCTGGAAGATATTCTGGAGAGTATGGGTGACGAGAATGTGACAATGGACGAGGTCGAAGCGGTATTAAAGCGCGTACAGCGTTTTGATCCGGTCGGCGTGGCAGCCCGCGATCTGCGCGATTGCCTGTTGATCCAACTCTCTCAGTATGCCAAAGACACACCTTATCTGGCGGAGGCCCGCCTGATCATCAGCGATCACCTGGATTTGCTGGCTAACCACGACTTTCGCAGTCTGATGCGAACAACTCGCTTAAAAGAAGATACACTGAAAGAAGCGATGGAGTTGATCCAGTCACTCGATCCTCGGCCCGGGCAGTCGATCAATACCGGTGAGTCAGAGTATGTGATCCCGGATGTTCTGGTACGCAAGGTGCAGGATAAGTGGACGGTGGAACTTAATGCCGACAGCATCCCACGCCTGAAAATCAATCAGCAATACGCCGCGCTCGGCAACAGCGTCCGCAATGATGCTGATGGCCAGTTTATCCGCAGTAATCTGCAGGAAGCGAAATGGCTGATTAAAAGCCTGGAAAGCCGCAATGAAACGCTGCTCAAGGTCACCCGCTGTATTGTCGAACAGCAGGAAGCGTTCTTTGAACAAGGGGAAGAATTTATGAAACCCATGGTGCTGGCAGATATCGCTCAGGCCGTGGAAATGCATGAATCGACAATCTCGCGCGTCACTACGCAGAAATTCCTGCACAGCCCGCGTGGTATTTTCGAATTGAAATATTTCTTCTCAAGCCATGTGAATACCGATAGCGGCGGCGAAGCCTCCTCCACGGCGATCCGGGCGTTAGTGAAGAAATTGATTGCGGCGGAAAACCCCGCCAAACCGCTTAGCGACAGCAAGCTGGCCACAATGCTTTCCGATCAGGGGATCATGGTGGCACGGCGCACCGTTGCCAAGTACCGAGAGTCTTTGTCCATCCCGCCGTCTAACCAACGCAAACAGTTGGTTTGACCTCAATAGAGAAGGAAGACATTATGCAGCTCAACATTACCGGACACCACATCGAGATAACCGAACCTTTGCGTGAGTTCGTAAACAGCAAATTTGCCAAACTCGAACAGTATTTTGATCGCATTAACCAGGTTTATGTCGTACTAAGTGTGGAAAAAGTGCAGCAGATTGCGGAAGCAACGGTGCATGTGAATGGAGGCGAGCTGCACGCCACCTCGGAAAAAGAAGATATGTATGCCGCCATTGACTGCCTGATCGACAAGCTGGCGCGTCAATTGAACAAACATAAAGACAAATTAAAGCAACACTGACATTCTGGGCGATCGCCCTATTACGGTGATCGCCCTAAACGTAGTCTACTTGGCTACATCGGCAACCATCGGCGCGCCACCTGAATGGGTACGCGCCGATAAGCCATCAGGGTTAAACAGGCGAAAAACCGTTTCATCAGTGCCGGTGCTATCACTGGCAAGCAGGTTGCTGAATGAAGCGGTTTTAAGTGAAGATGAGATGAACAACGAAATAATGCAATTAAGCTCGGTGTTAAACATCGAGTGCACCAGAAGCGCGGTACACTGCACCAGCAAGAAACGTGCTTTGGAAATTATCAGTGAACTGGCAGCCAAACAGCTTAACCTGCCTTCGCAGGTGGTCTTTGAGGCTGTACTCACTCGGGAACGCATGGGCAGTACCGGTATCGGCAACGGTATCGCTATTCCTCACGGAAAGCTGGAGGAAGACACCCTGCGAGCCGTCGGCGTATTTATCCGTCTTGATCAACCTATCGCCTTTGATGCCATTGATAACCAACCGGTCGATCTGCTGTTTGCGTTACTGGTACCCGCAGATCAATGTAAAACCCATTTGCATACGCTGTCGCTGGTTGCCAAACGGCTGGCAGACAAAACCGTGTGCCGCCGCCTGCGGGCTGCGCAAAGTGATGAAGAGCTCTACCAGATCATTACCGAATAACCATCAGCTGGCGTGACTTCCAGCGATGAAAACGCTACTGTTTTATTTATGATAACGCCGGGCTACGGCCTGGATTAAAGTGATCCTACGGTGGCGATGAGCGCCATTGAGATGCCAGGGGGAGTTACCACATGGTGCTGATGATTGTCAGCGGCCGTTCCGGTTCAGGGAAATCCGTCGCCTTACGGGCGTTGGAAGACATGGGTTTTTACTGCGTTGATAACCTGCCCGTGGTACTGCTACCGCAGCTTGCCCAGACGCTGGCTGAACGCAACAGCTCCGCCGCGGTAAGCATCGATGTCCGTAACATGCCAGAATCGCCGGAAGTGTTTGAATATGCAATGACCCAACTGCCAGAGAGTTTCTCACCGCAGTTGCTGTTCCTTGATGCCGATCGAAACACCCTGATCCGCCGCTACAGCGATACCCGTCGTCTGCATCCGCTCTCCAGCAAAAACCTGTCGCTGGAAAGCGCAATTGATGAAGAAAGCGATCTGCTGGAGCCGCTGCGTTCACGCGCCGATCTGATCATTGATACCTCAGAAATGTCGGTTCATGAGCTGGCCGAAATGTTGCGTACCCGCTTGCTGGGCAAACGCGAGCGCGAACTGACCATGGTGTTTGAATCCTTCGGCTTCAAGCACGGTATTCCTATCGATGCCGACTACGTGTTCGACGTCCGTTTTCTGCCAAACCCACACTGGGACCCCAAACTGCGCCCAATGACCGGCCTGGATAAACCCGTAGCCTCGTTCCTCGATCGTCACACTGAAGTGCATAACTTCATCTACCAGACACGCAGCTACCTGGAACAGTGGCTACCCATGCTGGAAACCAACAACCGTAGCTATCTGACCGTCGCCATTGGTTGTACCGGGGGTAAGCACCGTTCGGTTTACGTAGCAGAGCAATTGGCTGACTATTTCCGTTCGCGCGGTAAAAACGTGCAGTCACGTCACCGCACGCTGGAAAAGCGTAAGCAATGACGGTCAAACAAACGGTAGAAATTAAAAACAAGCTGGGTATGCATGCACGCCCGGCAATGAAGCTGTTTGAATTAGTGCAGAGTTTTGACGCTGAAGTGCTGCTGCGCAATGATAGCGGCACCGAAGCGGAAGCCAGCAGCGTGATTGCGCTGCTGATGCTCGATTCAGCCCAAGGCCGCCAAATCGAAATTGAAGCCACCGGGCCACAGGAAGTTCAGGCGCTGGCAGCGGTGATTGAGCTGTTCAACTCAGGCTTCGACGAAGACTGATTATACCCTTCATCCTTCAGGCTGCCTCTTTGTTGGCCACGCTTGCTCACCCCAGTCACATAGTGACCTATGCTCCTGGGGATTTGCTCACTTGCCGCCTCGACGCAACTCGAATGATTTTGGGTATATCACCGCCCCCTCAAGTTGTCCTTCTAAAGGCGACGAAAAATCCCCTATGAATTTCGAGTTGTAGCCAGGCGACCAGAGCGATAATCCCCAGGAGCTTACTGTCGTAAGTGACTGGGGTTAACGCACGCAGTCAACAACGCTACGGCTCGAAAGGCGACGGGGATAGGGATTAGTACCTCACCATCACCGACTTCAGCTCCGTATAATGCTCAATAAACGCGCTGCCAAACTCGCGGCCAATTCCTGACGATTTCACGCCACCAAACGGTAACGCCGGATCGAGGAAGGTGTGCATATTGATCCATACCGTACCGGCTTCAATACGTGGGATCATACGCATGGCCTTGCTGAGATCGTTGGTCCATAGGCTGGCAGCCAGGCCGTAAGGCGAATCGTTGATCATGGCGATCATCTGCTCTTCATCTTCATAGGCCAGGAAGGTGCCTACCGGGCCAAAGGTTTCCTCACGCATTAATGCATCATTTGGCCCTTTTGCACGGATCGCCGTGGGGGCAACAAAGAAACCTGGGCCAGCCAAGGCATGACCGCCACAGATAATCTGGCTGCCTTCGGCCCGCGCTTTATCAAACAGCGCCATCACCTTACGATAATGGGCCTCATTGGCCAACGGGCCCATTTCCGTGCTTTCATCCAGCGGCGATCCCACTTTCATCTGCGCCAGACGCTGCGTCAGCGCTTCCAGCACCGCATCAATGTGGCTGGCAGGCAGATAAAAACGTTCCGCAGCGGCGCAGATCTGTCCCTGATTCAGATAACCCGCTTCAATAATGCCGTCGACCATCTTGTCGACTGAGACATCGGCTAAAAATGCGGCCGCATTTTTGCCCCCCAGTTCCAGCGTGGTGCGCACAATGCCTTGTTCCATCGCGGCTTTACCTACCGCAATCCCGGTCGGTACTGAACCGGTAAAGGTCACTTTGGCACAATGTGGATGGGCAATTAGCGCCGGCCCCAGACGAGCTCCAGAACCGTTGATGATGTTGAGCGTACCATCCGGGATCCCCGCTTCTTTTGCCAGTTCGGCAACCCGCAGCATGGTCAACGGCGTGTATTCACTCGGCTTGAGCACCACCGTACAGCCGCAGGTCAGCGCCGCAGCCAGCTTCCAGATGGCGATCATGATCGAGAAGTTCCAGGGGATGATCCCGACCACCACGCCCAGGGGTTCACGCCGGGTAAATGCGCTGTATTGCTCACCCTGGAAGGAAGGCAATGAAACGTTCAGCGTTTCCCCACTGATTTTGCTCGACCAGCCAGCAAAATAACGCAGGAACTGCGAGGCCATATCGATTTCCAGCCCACGCGCCAGTTGGATGGTTTTACCGGAACACAGGCTTTCCAACTGCGCCAATTCCTCACGGTGGGCCTGCAGCAGATCGGCCAGGCGTGTCAGGCAGTTTCCACGTTCCATCGGCGAAACCTGCGCCCAAACGCCATGAAAAGCGTCAAAGGCCGCCTGCATCGCCGCATCCACTTCAGCCTGCCCGCCTTCATTTACCTGCGCGATGGCCTGCCCGGTTGCTGGGTTAACCACCGCAAAACTTTCCGAACCAGCCCCGGCCAGCTGTTGGCCGTTAATGTAGTGGCCCTGGTTACGGCCCAGAAAGGCCTTAACCTGTGGTAACAGCGTAATGTCCGTCATCGCATCGCCCTCTTTTCGCGTTAGCCTTCGACAATCGCCAGGTAATGTTTTACAAAGCGATCGCAGGTAATTTCCCAGCGTACCGGGGTGCCTTTCTCAACAAACCAGGAGTCCCCGGCCTGATACTTTACTGACTCGCCGGTGTTCTCATTGGTCAGCGTTGCCGTGCCTTCCCACACCGTAGCATGTTCCGCAAACGGGTATTCCATCACGAAGGTGCCGCGGGTGCAGCTGAAGACACCACAGTTCAGATTGTCCGTTGGGGCGCCGAAGATCATCGCCACACCGACGTTAGGTTCACCAGCGACCACCGTGGCCCCCAGGTTGCTGACGCTGCCAATCTGTTGCAGTTCTGGTAGCGCTTGCTTAAGCAGTAATGGTTTCATGGTTTTTTCCTGTTAGATTAGTGGTAAGGGTTTTCCCCTCACCCTAACCCTCTCCCAAAGGGAGAGGGGACCGATCGAGTTCGTTGATCCTTCCGTGTAATACCTTGTCTTTCTTGCTCCCGACTTTCCGAAGCTGCACGAGTCAACTACGCGCTCCGTTCAGCGTCCTCTCCCTGTGGGAAAGGGTTGGAGAGAGCGGACCGATCGAGTTCGTTGATCCTTCCGTGTAATACCTTGTCTTTCTTGCTCCCTACTTTCCGAAGCTGCACGAGTCAACTACGCGCTCCGTTCAGCTCCCTCTCCCTGTGGGAAAGGATTGGAGAAAGAGGACCGATCGAGTTCGTTGATCTTTCCGTGTAATACCTTGTCTTTTTTGCTCCCGACTTTCCGAAGCTGCACGAGTCAACTACGCGCTCCGTTCAGCTCCCTCTCCCTATGGGAGAGGGTTGGGGTGAGGGGCGCGGACTAACGACGCCCCTTCCAGTAGCCTGAAGTCTGGTGCCAAACCTTGCCCGCAGTGGTCATCACGCGGCGCAGCTTGTCTTTGCCGAAAATATCAACGTGCGGTATCGAGCTCATCAGATCGTAACGATCGGATCCTTCGCTCATCCCTTCCGCCAGTACCTTGCAAACGATGTGGCTTGGTGTCACACCAAAGCCGGAATAGCCCTGCACATAAAACACATTGTCATGCTGCGGCAACGTCCCGATCTGAGGGAACAGATTAGCGCTGCAGCATAAGGGGCCTCCCCAGGCCAGATCGATCTTCACGTCTTTCAGATACGGGAAAATTTTCAGCATCAGGTTGCGGTTCCAGGCCTTCAGGTCCGCAGGAATGTACTCGATCAAACGGGTAGCACTCCCGAACAGCAAGCGGTTCTCGTTGGTCACACGGTAATAATCGATCACCGGCCGGATATCACTGTAAGCCCCACGAATAGGGCTGATCTTATGAATAAGTTCTTCCGGCAGCGGCTCCGTAGCCAGTTGAAACGCATAGGTATTGATGGTCTTCTTGTAGATAAAAGGATCCATACCATTGAGGAAACCATTGCATGCCCAGAGCATCTTATTGGCGCGTACCGATCCCATGGCGGTACGTACCGTAATACGCGAGCCGTATTCCACGTTCAGCACATGACTGTTTTCGAAGATCTTCACGCCATAACCGCTCAATGCTTTCGCCTCCCCCAGCAGCAGGTTGAGGGAATGCACATGCCCACCGCCCATGTGTTTCAGGGCACAGGTATACGCATCGGAACCCACAACCTGCTTGACCTCCGAGCCGGTATAAAACTCAATCTCTTCATCCGGAGAAACCGCTTTGAATTCCTTGAGCCAGCTACGCAAGGTTTTTTCCTGCCGCGCGTTACTGCCCAGATAGCCATAGCCAAAGCAAAAATCAGCATCAATGTCATACTTTTTAATACGCTCGCGGATAATTCCTGCCCCGAGATTACTGATCTTGAAGATAGTCTCTAACCCTGTCGGTCCGACGTGGCGCTTGATCTTCTCCAGATCGTGACCGATCCCGGCCATCACCTGTCCTCCATTGCGACCAGTCCCGCCGTAACCCAAGTAGCGGCCTTCCAGGATCGCGATATTAGTGATGCCTTTTTCCGCCAATTCCAGCGCGGTGTTAATGCCGGAGAAGCCACCGCCAATGATCACCACGTCAACATCCAGATCCTCTTCCAGCGCGGGAAAGCGCAGATCATATTTCTTGGTCGCCGCGTAGTAGGTTAACGATTCGATTTCATTGTTCATTGCTGCACTCCCATACCCATTGCTTTAGCCTGGATTATCAGGAGAGCGATCGCTGGCGGCTATGTCCCTTTAGGGATATTTGCAACAGTTTTTTAACATTATGCGCTGCGGTGCAGGGGAGAACTCAGGAACAGGTTGAACAACTCCGCTTGTGAACTAATGTTCAGCTTGCCGTAAATATTTTTACGGTGATTTTTTACCGTTCCCAGGCTGATAAACAGCCGCTGCGCGATCTGCTGCGATCCATTACCCGCCAGGATCAGGTCGACGATCTCTCGCTCACGTGGCGTTAGCGCATAACGCGCCTGAGCGGCGCTATCCACCAGGGGAGTGGGTGAGGCGGGTATATCTGCCGCCACCACTTCCCCATGCAAGCGCGCCACGCTTTTTACCAGCATCAAGGCACCACGCAGATCCGCCTGATGGGGAGAACGCACGCCCACCGTTTGCCGCGCAGAGCCGAAAAATATCCCCAATCCCCGCTCTGGCGTCAGTTGCAATAACACACCGGCTTCGTCATGCCAGCCGGTTTTGCGGTAAAAGTTACGGTAATAATCTGTCTGGTAAAAACCGCAGGGCACCAATTGGCGTAGAGTGAAAACATCACCATGGCCTCCTTCATTCAGCGCACGGTAAAAAGGATCTTCCAGATAAGCTCCCTGTTGATAGATCTGGTTTATCGCGTCGCTGTTTTCCTTCTCGGCTTTCATCAGGCAACGCGGAGCCTGGCCATATTCAAAGGCATAGACGATGGCATTGTCGAAGGCAAAGAAGCCTTCCAGATAGGCCAGCAAATTGGCGTAAAATCGGCGGGTCGCCACTGCATCGATCACCGCCGATAATCTTTCGACCTGAATATTCATCCCCGCCCCCGCAATTATTAACAAATTAACAATTAATTTATTCCGGAACCTGGCCAACAGACTGTGGACCCTGTGCTATAAAAAGCATTCAAGCGGTCAGAATGCAAGAGGGATACTGTTTACATGTTAATCAAATCACAAGTTGGCAACAAAATAGTGAGTAATACATTAACAATTCCGCGTTAGGACCGAGAAAAGCGTTGGTGACCTCTGTGGGCTGAATTATGCTGTGGTTCTCACGTTTATGTGCACCAAGGAGAGAACATGACCCCGAGCCTGATGATCGCTAACCGGCAAACCTGGTTTGGCAATGGCAGTATCCAGCGGCTAATCCCTCTGCTGCAGGCTGAGCCGCAGACAACGCTGTTATTTACCTGCCGATCGTTCCTTAATGGTGCTATTTATGCCACGCTGGCGGATACGCTGACACCGCTACTGATAGGTAGCGAGATTGTGGCCCATGAGGCGTCCCCCCAAGAAATTGACCGCTGGGTCGCCCGCTGGCGTGGCAAGGTACAAAGAGTGGTGGCTATCGGCGGAGGAAGCGTATTGGATGCCGCCAAAGCGTTCGCCGCCCTGATAGAGCATCCGCTGCCGACAATTCGTTATATGGAGAAGGTGGGTGACAGCGCCATAAGTAGTGCCACGTTACCGTTGATCGCCATCCCCACCACCGCGGGCACGGGGAGCGAGGTCACCCAAAACGCGGTGATCACCGATACCCAGGTTACCAAGGTGAAAGCCTCATTACGCCACCCTAACTTTGTGCCACAAACGGCGATCCTCGATCCCGAGTTGCTGAAAGGGGCTCCGGATAAGGTATTGGCCTATTGCGCCATTGATGCCTTCACCCATCTGTTCGAATCCTATCTCTCCAACACCGCCAGTAGCCTGTCACGCGAGATGTCGTTGACCGGTATTCGCCACTTTCTTATCGCCTGGCCGGCAATGAAACACAGTGATGAGGCCCGTGAAGCGATTATGCAGGCTTCCTATCTGGGTGGCCTGACGCTAAGTATGGCCGGCCTGGGGGTGATCCACGGTATCGCTGGCGAGATTGGGGCGCTAAGGGATTATCACCACGGCCAGGTTTGCGGCCGCCTGCTGTTGCCATTCCTGGAGCTGTTGGATGAGAGTGAGCACCCGCAGCAGCGAACGTTGATGGCAGAGCTGGCCCAGCGGTTGTTCCCGGAAGAACGGGACAATCCCGAACGCTATCTGATCGACTATATCACCCGCAATGCTATCGCCCCGTTCTGGCAGGATGAGCTCACGCTCAACAGGCATGAATTGGCCATCGTGCTGGAGAAGTCCAATAGTAAAAACTCGTGGCTCACTTATTCCAGCACCCAACGGCAGCTGATGATCGAGAGCGCGTTCCTAATGGAATGAGAATATAATGAGATCAATAAATTAAAGGGAGAAATAAGATGGGGATTATTGATTGGATTTTGACCGGTATCGCCGTGGGTCTGATCATCGGCGCGCTGATGAAAATATTCGGCAAAAAGAAAGAGAAGTAATCGGATGCTTCCCCTCTCACCAGAGAGAGGAAGCCATTAAATCCGGCTCAGGCAGTCCAGCGCGACCGCTTTGAAACTGTCGAAGTCATCACTCCCCAGCAAACGGCTCATGGAGCGTTCGCGCACAAAAGTGACGAACAGATCGTAAATCGCCATCGCTTCTTCATAATCGCTTTTGCTGATTGCCAGCAAGAATATCACGTGCGCTACTTCCCCCTCGCCCCAAGGAATACCCTGAGGAGCCAACAGCGTCACCACGACGGTCTTTTTCGCCAATAGCCCAAGGGAATGTGGCAATGCGATGCCTTCCCCGAGCATGGTCGAAACAATGGCTTCACGCTCCACCACGGAAGGATAAAAATCACTGCCCACATAGCCTTCCTGCTCCAACTGGGTGCAAACCTTCTTGAACAACTGCTCCTGCGTCAAAGGTTCGTTGACGATCATGAAATGGCTGGCGTCGAAGAATTTTTCCAGCATGTACGGCTTGGTGCGATCCACTAACACCAGCTTGCCCAGTTGTTCCAACTGATATTCGGTCGGGAACGGCGACATCACCACGATGGGCTTATTCTTCTCGCTGATGCGCGCATTGGAAATAACAAAGTCCTCGTCGATACTGTCGAGGATCTCATAATCACGCAGCGAAACGATGCGCGTCATCACCAATTGCGGATACTTGCGCGCGATCTGTGCCTGGATCATCCGTACCGTGGAGTTGCCGGTATCACACACCAGCATCACCTGCGGATGGCGTTCATAACCGATATTGTAGTGCCGCTCCAGGCCAACACCGATGTGCAGCACCAGGTAGCCGATTTCGTTCTCGCTCAGGGTATAAGGCGTATGCTTACCCCAGCTTGAAACCGCCGCCAGAGTAACATCGTAGGCCATCGGATAATGCTGTTTGATGTTAGCCAGCAGCGGGTTCGGGATATTGATCTGGTATTTCACTCGGGTGATCATGGTCTTGATATGGGTGAGCAGATCGGCCCGCAGCTGTTTGTCGCCCTGCAGATTGTAGTTATAGTGCGAGTTGATGTAGGAAAGGATGTAATCCACCAATGCTTCTTCGTCATCGGCATTGATTTTGGTCGGCTGGACGTCCTGCACCCGCCGCGCGGCAATATTGACCCGCAAATAGGCCTCTTCCGCCGCCGAAATCTCTTTACCTGCCGCTTTGCGCAATTCACCCGCCAACCAGGTCGATGCTTTGCGTACGGCTTCATCACCGTCTTCCACCTCGAAATCCTGTAACGGGTAGCCATCCGTGATACGCCGCAGCGCCACCGCACAATAGAAGATCAGATACTGCTCGCCTTCGTCCGTCAGGCGGATGGCATATTGTGAAAGCAAGGGATGCAGCAATCCGGCAAAGGTGGCAACCTGCGGCTGATGGAGAATATCATTGTTCAGCAGCGGGTTCTCCGTATCTGCCAGATGCAGTTGGAACAGCAGATCGGTCAGACAGGCACGGATGGCCATTTCCGAGCCAAACAGCTTCATTCCGTAACGCGGTTTGGTTTCTATGGTGAGCTGGTAATGTGCCAGACGCTCCCTCACCTCAGCCATGTCGTTTTGCAGCGTACCGCGGCTAACAAACCATTCATCGGCCAGATCTTCCAGCTTCATAGAAAAAGCTGAGGTCAAGAAACGCATCAACAGGTAATGCACCCGCTCCTGTGCACTGCGTGGCGTGGCCTGTTTTTTACGCTCCTGATGCTGCAGCGCACTGAACAGCGCCTGATCATTCACCTGCAGACGATAACCTGCCCCACGGCTGTGTACGAACTGAGCCCCATAATTTTCCAGGATATCATTCAGCGCGGTGATATCCGCACGTACCGTACGGGTAGACACAGCAAAGCGCTTCGCCAACTCGTCCTGCGGTAACGTCTCGGACTGCAAAGCATCAAACAGATAGGCCAATCGTGGGTAGGGGAATCTCACCATTCTCTTTCCGTTTTCAAAACGTACCCGCCCGATTGAACCGGGCGGGCAACAGGTTACTTCGCGGTTGGCAGGAATACCATCTGCGAAGGGCTACCCACCGGGGTGTAGCCATCAACAAAGCTGAGTTTGCCGCTCTGCTTATCCACGCTAAAGCGGGTCACGTTATCGCTGCGCTGGTTCAGCGCATACAGATAACGCCCTGTGGGGTCCAGTGTGATCGTGCGCGGGTAATCACCACGCGTCCAAACCTCCGCTACCGGTTTGAGTTCACCCTCTTCGCCCACGTTAAATTGCGCAATGCTGTTGTGCAACCGGTTGGCAACATACAGGTTTTTACCATCTTCGCTCAGTGCCAGGCCAGCCGCAAAGCTGGTTCCCTTATAATCAGCCGGCAAAGAGGAAACCGCGTGGAGCTGCTTCAGCGTTCCTTTCTGGTGGTCAAAACGGTAGCTGGTCAGCGTAGAAGCCTCTTCGTTGATCAGTAAAACCGTCTTGCCATCGGGATGGAACACAAAGTGGCGTGGCCCGGCCCCTGCGGAAGACGCCGCGATCCAAGGTGGATCGTTCGGGGTCAACTTGCCGGTGCTGCCGTCAAAACGCCATTGATAGATCCGATCCAAACCCAGATCGGTCGAGAAGACAAATTTACCACTGGGATCGCTGGCGATCATGTGCGCATGTGGACCATTGTGATCGCTGATGGCAAAACTGCCCTCCACCGCGGCGGCGGGCTTAGCTGCCCCTGCTGGGCCTTCGTCCTGCTGGACAGAACTGGCTGCGCCAAGTTTGCCTTCGCTATCAACCGGGAACGCTGCAATGCTGCCGCTGATATAGTTGGCAACCAACAGATGGCGGCCATCCGGCGTCAGAGACAGATAAACCGGCCCTGCCCCTTGCGAATCCACCTGGTTAAGCTGCGTTAGATGGCCATCTTGCGGGTTGATGCGATACGCAACAATACCGCCATGTTGAGTACCGTTAAAATCAGCTACTTCGCTGGCCACATACAGGGTTTGTCCTTTGGCATCCACCACCAGCTGCGCCGGATTTGGCAGGTTACTGACCAGGGTTTTTCCGCTCAGCGCCCCGCTTTTCGTATCAACCTGTACCCGGTAAACCCCCTCGCCATTCGGGTTATAGGTGCCAATATAAGCAAAATGGGACGACGTAGGTTTCATTGCATCCTCAGCGTGTAGCACTGGGCTGGCAACGGCCAGCAGCGCCAGAGACAACGCACTCCACAGCGGAGCGATGGGTAATTTCGAAGCCTGCCAGTTTCGCATAGTTATCCTTTTGACCGATAGATAGGGACAAAAAGATGCCCCTCACCCTAACCCTCTCCCGAAGGGAGAGGGGACCGAACGTGCCACAACTTAACGCCAGTATCCAACCGCCACATCAAATCGAACATGCCACAGCTTTACACCACACCTAACCACAACTCCGTACCAATTCCCGCTCCCTGTGGGAAAGGGACAGAACGTGCCACAACTTAACTCCAGTATCCAACGGCCACATCAAATCGAACATGCCACTGCTTTACACCACACCTAACCACAACTCCGTACCAATTCCCGCTCCCTGTGGGAAAGGGACAGAACGTGCCACAACTTAACTCCAGTATCCAACGGCCACATCAAATCGAACATGCCACTGTTTTCACCACACCTAGCCACAACTCCGTACCCGCTCCCTCTCCCTGTGGGAGAGGGTTGGGGTGAGGGGGGGCGGGTTTAACCCACCAACTTTTTAGTCATCTCCAGCAGGGTTTTGACATCCTGTGGACGGGTATTGCCGCTGGCAGAATCAATGATGGAGCTGTAGATATGCGGGATCACCTGCTTAACACCGGCTTGCAGAGCAATCTCCAGGATCGGCTCGAAGTTTTCCAGATCGATACCCCCGGTCGGCTCCAGCATAAAGTCATGCTCGGCACAGGCTTTCGCCACGTATGCATATTCATCTTTGTGCTTGAGGCCACCCATAGGGAAATACTTAATCGAACTGCCGCCCATGTCCTTCAGTAAGGCAATGGCGGTTTCTACTGGCACGATACCCTCCGTCGCCTGGGCACTCAGCGGCCCGGTCGAGATCTTCACCCAGCCCACGCGGCCGGTGGGCGACACCAGACCATTAACCACGGTTTCGCTTTGCCCCAGCAAGGCACGGCTGGCGCCTACGCCGGTAAATACCTGGTTCACATGCTGTGGTTGGACGCGCTGAGAGATCAGGCTGACCATATTCGACTGTTTGGGATCGCCCGCGCCCAGACCGACAGAGAGGGCATTTTCGATCAGGCGTGCATAGCGCGACATATCCGTTACCGCACTTTCCACATCCGGATAATTTTTGGAAAGCACGCCCACTAACACATGCCCTTGCGCTGCCTCATAAATGTCCTGCGCATTACCTTTCGACCCGGCCAATACGTTCAGACAAACGCGATCTTTATAATAATTAGGCTTCAGCTTCATGCTTGTGACTCCGTAAACAGATTTTTAATACAAGTAAAGACGGTCATCAGTTGCTGTTCGTTGACGCTGCGGACATCCACCTCAATCTTGCCTTCGTTGGCCTTGTAGCCACGGAAATAGATGGCGATCTCGCCGGTTTTCAACGCCTGCACGATATCGACGGTCGACATGCCGATCACCGCTTCATCAAAGGTGATTTCAGCCCGGGCGATATCGCGCCCTGCGCTGTCCCAGACGGTTTTGGCACTGACGCCTTTCAAGGTATTGAGCTGAGAGATGAACGGCGTCATACGCTCCACCATCTGCGCACCGGTGGTTTTCTCCACGGTCAGATAGCTTTCAATCGCCTGCGTCAGACCCAGGATGCCTTCTTTGCCCACCTTCATCGCACGGCCAATGCCGCCGGACTGCTGCTTGACCCATTCCACATATTGCTTCTTACCGATCACCAGGCCGCTAGTCGGCCCTTCGATCGCTTTGGCACCGCTGTAAATCACCAAATCCGCGCCCATCTGGTAGTAACACATCAGATCTTCTTCGGCTGCCGCATCAACGATCAGCGGCAGATTGTGTTTACGCGCCACGACGGCCGCCTGCTCAACGGAGAGAATGCTTTTTTGTACGCAATGATGGGACTTCACGTACAGAATGGCCGCGGTCTGCGGGGTGATGCAGGCTTCAATCTGCTCAGGAGAACATTCGTTGGCATACCCCGCCTCCACCACCTTGCCACCGCCAAGGGCAACCATGGTATCGACCGGCGCACCAAAGTTGACGTTATGGCCACGGGGTAACACGATCTCGCGTGGCTCATTGACCGGCGCAGAATGCAGATTGACCAACAGATTGGCATTGTCTTTTACGATAACCGCGGCCACCGACTGGGCAATACCGGCGGAAGCGCAGGAAACAATCACCGCGTCTTCCACATTCAGCAGGCCAGCAATATAAGCCCCGGTTTTATTCACCAGGTCTTTGATTTCAAAGTAATGGTTCAAGCCGTAGTCCACGGCGTCAATCACGTCCTGGCGTGGCGTAGACACGCCGAGAATGGTCATACGACCGGAAGTATTGATAACCTGCTTTAAATTATATTTTTCATAGACTGAAGACATGAGCAGCTTTTCCTTCATCGGTTAATAGGACTTCCCCAGCCACGACAGCGGCCAGCGGCACCAACAGTTGTTCGCCGTTAACCGACTCCCCTTCAGAATCAGCAAACACCTGTGGCCCTGTGCGAAGATCAAAAATGGTCAGGTCGGCGTCAAAACCCGGCTTCAGTTGCCCTTTGGTGGTCAGGCGTAATGCTGAGGCGGCGTTTTCCGTCACGCAGGCAATGACTTGCGGTAACGAGAGCCCGACGGTAAAGAATTTGGACATCACTGCCGCCAGGCTGTGTACCGGGCCTGCCATACGGTTACGGCAGTAGATATCGGAACTGATGGTGTGGGGGAAAATCCCCAGCGCGATCGCCTGCCGGGCAACCTCAAAACTGAAACTGGCCGTACCGTGGCCGACGTCCAGCAATACGCCACGTTTCAGCGCCCGCTGGATCGACTCTCGCAACGTACCTGCAGGTGTCAGAATGCGGTTCGGTTTGCCGTTATAACAATGGGTGATAATGTCACCCTGCGTCAGCAGATCGGCGATCTCGTCAAGATCCGGTGGATTGTTGCCGATATGCACCATCAGCGGCAGTTGATGGTTTTCCTGCTGGATTTCCTTCGCCAGCACCAGCGGTCGGGTGCCATTTTGGCCCACCACGCTGCTGCTCATGCGTGCCTTGATACCAATGACAAATCCCGCTTTGCCGTCGATGGCTTTTTTGACTTCCTGCTTATTGATATCCGCCATATCCGCCAGCTCATTTTGCCTTAACAGACCAATGCGGGAGATATTGAGGAAGGCAAAAACGTTAGTCTTGGCCTTGCGTGTCAGAGCATAAAATTCATCAATGTCATCAGTACCGGTGCTGCCAGCATCGACCACAGAGGTCACACCGCTGGCGACGCCGACCAGATCCGGTTCATCATGATAAATCGGTGAAGAGGGATAACAGTGTACGTGAGAGTCGATCCAGCCAGCGCTCAGGCGGTAGTTCCCCGCCAGATCCAGTTGCTTGTGGGCGCTAACGTCTGTGGCCAGTTGCCCCACAGCGGCAATCTTGCCCGCCTTGATAGCCACATCGGCCAGGGTGTTGTCCACCAGTCTGGCGCGCCGGATGATTAGGTCATACATACTACGCTACTCCTTTTCAACCCCTGGGAGCCCCAGGGGTTGAACGCGTGATTAAGAAATGGCTACCGGGAAAATTGCCCCCAAGATCATCGCCCCCAGGATTGCACCGCCAGTGATTGGCTTGCCCCAGATATAAAACAGCAGTGCCCCCAGCAGAGAACCCACACCAATTGGAATCGATGCTGCCATGGCTGACAGGATGATCAATGGACCCAGGAAGCGCCCGGAGGAGTTACCGGCCCCCATCATTACGTCCGCGCCGTAAGTGGAGTTGCTCTGATTGATGGTGAATTTACGCGCCAGAATAATCAGATAACCAATCGCCAGACCAATGACCAGGCCGGTGACCAGCGAGGCGGCAAAGTTGGCGACCGGGAAAACAATCCCCGCCCCCAGCAACAGCGCAGGTACCCCCAGCCCCACCCCGGTCTGGATTGCCCCGCCGATATCCAGGATCCCGACCAGCGAGCCTTCAATGATTCGGGCAAACAGGAAGCTGGCACCGAACGCCGCTACCGCGCCGTACACCCCGGTGTCCATCCCGGCACGCAGCATAGAAACGAAAGCCACTTCGTTAAACGCGCCAATGCCATACAGGTAATACATATGTGTCCCGGCGAATACGCCGGACGAAAGCAGGCCAACAAAAATCGGGAACGACCAGTCGGCATACCAGAAGCCTTTTTGAGCTTGTGCTTCCATCATTCAGCTCCTTATTTACCGCTCAGGGTGTTATGAATGGCATCCAACCAGCCAGGCACGCCCAGGCTGAAGGACTCGAGAAGTTTCATATCAAAGCCACGGAAGAAACCGCTCAGCACGAACAACAGCACAATCACCGCCATCATGATCTTGGTGACTTTGTTCCAGCCGCTCTCTTCGACGCCTTTACCGATCAGGATCCCCAGCACCAGACCCGGTACGGCGTTACCCATGATCAACTGGGCCAAACCACCAAAGATGGTGCCCCAGAAGCCTGAACGCTTACCGGCTTCGATGGCAGCCAACCAGAAGATGACCGGCATCACGGTATTCACCAGCAGGTTAGCCGCTGGTACCAGCACCTTGATCGCGGTCACCTGCAAGGCGGCCGGAACTGCCGAAGCTGTCGTGTTAAGGAAGGCCACAACCAAGATGCCAATGATGCCGCAGGCGATCGCCATTTTTTTCGGATCGTGCAGCGTTTCAGCCACGTTACGGTTCTTGATCATCAAGGCCGCGGCGCCCCAGTTGGGAATAATGCGGTGATCCACATCCTGCGTGAAGGCACCGGCCGCCACGGAAGACGCCCAGGCATTAAAGAAGAAACCCAGGCCAAATGAGAAGTGAGAAGCCGGATCGCCTTCACAGGAATTCAGCTCACCCAAGGTACGAAAAGCTCCCATACCCTGCGTTGTCGGAGCATGGAACATACGTGCGGCACCGGCCCCTACGCCGACACCAACTAGCCCGCCGATAATAATCGACTTAAATAAGATGATTAAAAACATCAGCATCCCCTTTTGATGCTATACCCCAAATAATCAGATTTGCATCAAGGCGGCAAGCGAACACATCCCCAAAAACCTACCCAAGCAGGTGACTGAAGTGAGTGGCATAGCCAACGCAGAAGCATCTTCAAGTATGACGGGTATAACGTTTTTATTTCGTGGTGAAGACCACCTTCTCGGTATTGATGATCGTCACACTCACGGTTATTTCCAAAGAAACGGCATAGCTTTTTCTTTCTCGCGGCAGAAAGAAGAAAAGAAACTTTTCTTTGGTTGTTTTCTCTTCCGCCTTTAATATTTTGACGTCCTGCGGCTCAATACGCAGCAGAATATTACTGGTGGATTTTAAAACTGCGCCTTGTACATTGGCTAATGCAGAGGCAAAGGCTTTCGCTTTACTGTCGCCTTTACCCTCCACCTTCACTGATGTGGTATAGTTTTCTTTCATTACGGGTTGCCGTGTTTTTTGATATAAGCTTCCACCAGCTTCTGACCTAATTCTTCTTTATCCATAAAACCAAAGCCTAATACGTTGCACCCTTCGTTAATTGCCGTAACGCCTTCTTCAATCGAGCGCATACCATATTTTGCCTTATAACCATATTTGGTTTGTGCGGTAATGGCACCGGCACCACCGCTGCCGCAGAAAGAGATACCCAAATGTGCGTTTTCCGCTTTCATCACGTCGCCCAGCTTCATATCCGCCGCCACGCCTGGGATAACAATCGCTTTTCCACCGGCATTTTCAATGCCCTGACCCACTTTCTGACCTTTACCCAGACGATCGCCGATCACAACAGTAATTTGACCCATGGTATTTTCTCCTGATTAAACTTTCTCTATAACCTATTGGTTGTTATCTTTCGCTACTTCAAAATGGACAGAAAGCAGGTAAGCCTCTTCGATGGGGAGCGTGGCAAATTTATTGACCACTTGCTCAGCTAACTGCATTGATTCAGCAGATATTTCATCGAACAGTGATTTATCCACTTCCGGCAAAGGCTCACCGGTTATTGAGCGCAACACCATGGCACGAATATGTGACTCCAACATTTGTTGTTGCACCGCATTGGTATAAATATTTTCCGCACTCAACATGGCCGCGATATCTGCCAACACCTGCGTTGTTATTGCGGCAGCCTCGCTGATATCTGCTTGCTCCATTTTATTTACCGAAACAGTTCCTTCATTCACTTTTCAGTCACCTCTGGATCTGGATATTAATCTATAAAGGATGAGAAGCAGTCGCCATACTCAAAATAATTCGCGCTACATGAAGGTGGCAAACCTAAGAGTCCCAAGAAGCATAGATAAACTATGTGACCAGGGTGAATGGTTGCCGTCAACTTGAAGCATGACGAATATAATGATTCCCGCTTTCTTTGATGCCTTTACCCTAACCCTTGAGGCATTTCTTGTGTAGTCCGTCTTTTTCCAGTTCAAACTGGAAATTAAGTGACGGTAAGGGATCCATTTCGCAAAACCGACAACTCCTACGCTAAGTGAATGAGATGACAAAAAGAGTTCACCACGCAACGTTTCTCGTTGTCATCATCACTGAAAAAACTTCGTGATCGGGATCTCTTTCTTTTCTGTCCTTAACAGCCTACTATCATGAGGACAAACCGACATTTCTCACACCCCCGCTCCCAACGGCGCGGGGGTGTTGCTTTTGTGTTGTTTTTCCGAATTTATGGGCGCAGAAAGGGCGCCCTTTGATTGGACTGGAGAGTGGAATGACCAAACCAACCATTACCATTAATGAGCTGGATGCGGAACGCCTGGATGCACTACTGGCACAACCAGCCTTTGCCAACACGGACGTCGCCGCGGCGCTGAACGCCGAACTGGATCGTGCTGACATTGTACCGCCAGCAAAAATCCCTGCACACGTCGTCACCATGAACAGCCGCGTTCGATTCCGCGATCTTCACACCTCAGAAGAACACGTGCGGACGCTGGTTTACCCCGCTTCGCTAACAGACAGCAATGAGCAGCTGTCCGTGATGGCGCCGCTGGGAGCAGCCCTGCTGGGGATGCACGTAGGTAAACAGATCAACTGGCAGTTGCCGAACGGCGAAGAAGCGCAGATTGAAGTGCTGGAACTGTTGTATCAACCGGAAGCTGCTGGCGAGTATCACCGCTAAGCCAGGGTTCTGGGCGGCATAAATGCCGCCCTTTTTGCAATTTCACAGTGCAATCGCAATCAGGACCAGGACTAGCAGGAGCACATAAATCCTGGCATGCAGCCTGTCGTCTACGCAAGGTAAAACACGTTTGGCAAAGGTGATGCCCATAATCCCCGACACCAGCAGCCATCCCAGTATCCACAGATTCACATAGCCAAAATAACCCGGCCCATTCACCTCTCCCATACCCAAATAGCTATATAAGGCTGCCGCAACCAATGCCACCGGAATCGACAACGGATTGGCAGCACTGACGCAGTACTTCATCTCATACCCTTGGCGGCGTAACAGTGGCACGGTCATCACACTGCCCCCCACGCCTAACATGGCGGCGATCACGCCAATCAATGGCCCACCAAGCCATAATGAAGAGGTCGACCGCGCCATTCTTGGCGGTTTGGTAATAAAACCTTTCCGCAACAGACAATCAGCAATGGTCACCAGCATGTAGAGGATAAAAAGTCCTCGAACGACGGCGTCTGGCAGTCGCATCGCAGCGAAAACCCCGATGACCGCCCCCGCGCTGATAAAAAAGATCAGAGGAGTGATAGTCTCACTCAAGACATTCCCCCTGCGCCATTGCGTGACAGTGGCGTAGCTGGCGTTCAAAACCATCACCGCCGCCGATGTGGCTACCGCAATATGCATCGCCTGCCCCGGATACTCCCCAGAGGCTGAAACCACATGATAGACAAAAGGAACCACCACAAAACCGCCACCAAAACCAAACGCAATGGTGGTGATTCCAGTCAAAAAGCCGGTAAACAGCACCAATAAAATATCCGCCATCGCCCTATCACTCCAAATAGCCTTCATTAAAGGGCAGGATAAGCGGCCGCGTTATGGCTTGCATGCTATCATCGGTCAACCATCATCGTATTTCGGCCAAAATGACAAAACAACTATGCGTAATACCTCCATTAACCTGTGGGATCATACGCCAAGAGCGGTAATAGCCATCGGTAGCGACTATCCGCCAGATTACCTCCTGCCGTTGCATCGTCATCGGCGCGCGCAATTGCTTTATGGCGCTACAGGCGTAATGCAGGTTTTTACCCGCCAAGGGAATTGGGTGGTGCCGCCCCAACGCGCCGTATGGATACCGCCACAGGTCGCGCATGAAGTCAGGATGATGGGCGTGAGCACGCGCAGTCTTTATATTGAACCCGACGCCCTTATCGCTCCCATCGCCGAGGTTTGCCAAGTCGTCAGCGTTTCGCCATTGCTGCGTCAGTTGCTGATAGCCGCCGTCGATATGCCATTGGAGTATCAACAGGGTGGACGGGATGACGCGCTGGTTTCACTGCTACTGTATGAGATTGCCCAGATGCCGGCCCTGCCGCTGCATATTCCTCTGCCAGAGGACCCGCGGCTCAGTGCCTTATGCCAGGCTTTTCTGCACCAACCGGATGCCCATGACCCTCCTTGGCGTTGGGCTGAAAGCCTGTATATGAGCCTGCGAACCTTTGGCCGTTTTTTCCGCAAACAAACCGGAATGTCATTTTCGCAATGGCGTCAGCGAGCCTGTGTGGTGCTGGCGCTGGCACGCTTGGCGGCGGGCAGCAGCGTTACCCAGGTGGCACTCGAGTTGGGCTATGAGAGCAGTGCGGCTTTTTCGGCGATGTTTCGCCGGGTGCTGGGGCTAGCGCCTTCAGCCTATCTGGGGGCACCACCGAAAGGGTTATGACCGCCATCGACGGTCATAAGGGCTGTTTAACGGAATTTCTTATGATAGGTATCGCGGGTTTGTTTGAAATCTTGCGCCACCTTACGCGCCTCCTCCAGCTTACCTTGATTTGCCAACGCCAGTGACTGATCGATCTGGTCAATCAGTATCGTTAAGCCATGGCGAAACTCCTGCATCTCAGGGCCATCAGCTGCCTTTTTTTCCAACTTCGGCGGCGTGCCTTTCTGTGCATCGGTAGCGGCTGCACGCATATTCTGCAGGCTCTGCTTGAAGGTATCGACGGAGTCAGTTTTCAGTACGGTCTTATAATTAGCAGAAATGGTATCCATATCATCAGCCAGATCGGCAGCCATTGCCCACGAGCTGGCGCCCAACAGCGTCAATGCCGCCAACACTTTCAATGTTTTTCTCATGCTCATCTTCCCGTTATGGTTTTAATTTACCCTTGATTAACATAGGCAGTGATAGCGAAAACCGAAACCGAATATTTGTAAGGAAGGTTAAAAGAAGAGGGATTAATCGGCGTAGGGCATATTGTCCCCTCTCCAACTGGGAGAGGGGGATTAAATCATTGACCGGCGATTTTCATTTCTGGCAGCAGTACCGAACCGCATTGAATGTTACTGCGGGTTTCGATATCGCTACCGATGCTGACGATATTGCGCAGCATGTCTTTCAGGTTGCCAGCAATGGTGATTTCACTGACCGGATACTGGATCTCACCGTTTTCAACCCAGAACCCGGCAGCCCCACGTGAGTAGTCGCCGGTAATGCCGCTAACGCCTTGCCCCATCAGTTCAGTCACCACCAGACCGGTGCCCAGTTGTTTGAGCATGCCAGCAAAGTCATCCCCCTGCCCGGCAATACGCCAGTTATGGATCCCACCGGCATGACCGGTGCTTTGCAGCCCCAGTTTACGCGCGGCATAGGTGGTCAGCAGCCAGGTTTGCAGCACACCGTCCTTAACAATATCACGGCGTTGCGTGCGAACCCCTTCGCTATCAAAGGGCGTTGAGGCCAGCCCTTTCAGCAAATGCGGATGTTCTTCGATGGTCATCCACTCCGGCAGGATCTGTTTACCCAGCGAGTCAAGCAGGAAGGTAGATTTGCGGTAAACACTGCTGCCGCTGATAGCACCAACCAAATGGCCAAACAGGCCGGTGGCCACTTCGGCAGAGAACAGCACTGGCGCCTTCATGGTTGAGAGCTTGCGCGGCGAGAGGCGTGCCAAGGTGCGACGGGCACATTCCTGACCAACCCATTCAGGGCTGGCCATATCGCTCATCGCCCGGCCAATGGTATAAGCGTAATCCCGCTCCATATCGCCCTCATGTTCTGCGATCACGCAGCTGGAGAGGGAATGGCGGCTGGAACAATAGCTTTGCAGCATGCCGTGGCTGTTGCCGAAGACTTTGATGCCATAATGGCTGTTGAAACTGCCGCCTTCGGTATTGGTAATACGTTTATCTGCCGCCAGAGAGGCCTGTTCGGCACGGGCAGCAAGTTCAATGCCCCGTTCAGCATCCAGCTCCGTCGGGTGGAACAGATCGAGATCCGGTGCGTCAAAGGCCAGCAGCTCTTTTTCTGCCGGACCGGCGTTGGGATCTGGCGAGGTATAGCGCGCGATATCCAACGCCGCCTGCACGGTACGGGAGATGGCGCCAGGGCTGAGATCGGTAGAAGAAGCGCTACCCTTGCGTTGTTGATAATAAACGGTAATACCTAACGCACCATCGCTGTTGAACTCGACGTTCTCTACTTCACCGAAGCGAGTGCTGACACTGATACCGGTGGTTTTGGTTACGGCAACTTCTGCCGCATCAGAACCAGCGCTGGCCAGTTCTAAAGCCTGTGAAACGGCCTGTTCCAGCGCCTTGCGCTGTTCTGCAACTTGAGTGACTACTTTCATCAATCTGCCATACTTAATCAGAAAATCGTTGAGAAAAGTGCCGTGGCGGCATGGTTTTGCGCAGACGATACCCCAAGGACTTGACGTTGCAGATAAGCAGGCAACCGAGCAAAATCCCAGTTGCGCCAAGTCATCAGGATATAACGCGCCAAAATAATGTCAGACTATGGCCGATACAAAAAACGCTCACAAGCAGAGCAGGCCGCAGCCTAATGCTCTTTTGAGTCTAACAGGAACCGCGTGGAATTTCGCATAAAGCCGGCAACCTGTTAGGATTAGCCTCTTTTTAACGGAGCCTACCATGAACAAACAGCCTGAAGACTGGCTCGACGATGTCCCGGAAAACGAAAACGAGGACGATGACGAGATTATCTGGGTCAGTAAAAGTGAAATTAAACGTGATGCCGAAGCGCTGAAAGACCTGGGGACCGAACTGGTCGAACTGGGTAAAAACGCCCTGGAGCGTATCCCGTTAGATGAAGATCTGCGTGCTGCCATCGAACTGGCACAGAAGATCAAGAAAGAAGGCCGTCGCCGCCAGATCCAACTGATCGGCAAAATGCTGCGCGCCCGCGATGTCGAGCCCATTCAGACCGCACTCGACAAACTGAAAAACCGGCATAACCAACAGGTTTCGCTGTTCCACAAGCTGGAAGCGCTGCGTGACCGCCTGGTGGAAGAAGGCGATGATGCGATCCCGTCCGTGCTGGAACTGTATCCAGAGGCCGATCGCCAACAGTTGCGCGCACTGGTGCGTAACGCGCAGAAAGAGAAGGCCGCTAACAAGCCGCCAAAATCATTCCGCCAAATCTTCCAGTACCTGCGCGATCTGGCTGAAGCGCAACAGTAAACGCCAGCAGCATCATGATGGGATGAACCTGGTTCATCCCCGGTGATGCCCTGCTGCACCGCTCATTTCACGGATATTGAACCGCAGGTTGCCCTCCAGCTCTTCTTCCGCTTCTTCGAACAGCAGAATGATGGCACCAAAGCGGCGTTTGCTGCGAGCATTGAGATTGATAAACTCAATTTCGACCGGCAGGCTGATATCGCCAGTGACCACATCCCACAGCGCGTCCAAATTGGCGCCAAATCCCTCACCCAGTGCGAACCGCTCGGCAAAGTGACGATAGAACGCTGGCAAGTCCGGTATCTGGTTAAAATCGAACTCTATTTTCCCCATCGACTCACTCCATCCGAATGAAGTTTTTATAATGGTCGCGAGTGACAAAAATCAGACCGTCACTGGAATACAACAACCGATCGGCTCCACGACGACCGCATTGGTAGTTGATATCCGCCTCACGCCATACCCGATTGTTTGCAGTCGGTAAGCGCCCTTCACGGTTAGAGAAACGGTCGCCGCCAATGGCTTTGCCTGGCAAAACCTGACACAGATTGCCCTTGCCCGCATCCCACCCCTGCTCACGTGCCTGCTTTTTGGTGATGTAGTAGTCCGGCAGACGCTGATGCTGCTGTACGTAGCTGACCACCCGCTTCTGCTCCGTCAGTTTCTCAATGCTCTCTGCCGCTACCGGGGTAGCAACGCCGGTGATAGCACGATCGCCATTGCCATGCAGCGCACTAAAAGCCGCCACCACTAAAGCAATCACCATCGCTATAAGCGTTCGTTTGTTCATACTTTCCCTGAAACTCTATACCCATTGTTTTTCACACTGCCACATTGTTAGCTGCACTAACGACAATTTGAAATCCATAAGGTATAACAAAAATTAATGAATCAAAGATTACCGCCGTGTAACGTTTTCACTTTTGGCCCTATCCAGCCAGGCATCACATTCATCAGCCCATCAAACATTTTCATCTCTGCTCATCATGCCACTTTCCAACGCATCTGACACGCGGAACACCCCCGATTGAATACAGGTTTAAGACTACGCCTTAATAGCCGGGCGTATACTGCGAGGAAACGCTCTCAGGATGATATTGAGCCACAGTTGCCCGTTTACCGCTCTGTATGGCTGCAGGGGACAATGCTCAGTATAGCCTTTGATGCCGGGCATGCAGCCCGGCAGGAGGGAAAGGAATCAATCGATCAACGCATGACGGTAACGGTGCAACATATCCGCCAGGCGTTTTACCGGCCCGGTAACGCTGAGTGGAGCGCTGTTATCCACCAGCTTCTGCTGATATTCGTTCATCTCTTTCAACAGACGATCGTAGTAGTAGGCTCGCTTAACATCGTTCTTTGCGGTCACCACATGATCGGCAGTGCCACGGATCTGCTTATGGAACACCGAAAGCTCTTCCCGTGCCGGGATCACGGTCATCTGCATCCGCTGATGGGCAATAATCAGGTTAAGCGCCAGGCGGTATTTAGCGATGTCGTTCGGGAACATCATCAGCAGTTGGTTGAGACGCTGGTATAACGCAGGCAAATGGTTTTCCCGGCGACGAGCCGCTTTGGTGGTCAATGCCGAAACGGCACTGCTGACCAGTTGATTCATCAACGTACGGCCCGTGCGCTCACGTGAAGTATCGCGGATCAGGAACAGCACGATCATAGCCACAAAGCAGCCGATAATCTGGCCGATGGCGCTGTCGATAAAAGAGGTAACGTGAAAACTCATCGGGTTGCTCAACACGATGATATTGATGGTACTTGCCAACGTCCCCAGCGAACCCAAGCGGCGTTTCTGTACTTCTATCCCGATGACAAAGGCCATAATCCCCAGGCTCAGGCACAACAAAAACATACTTTGCTGCGTTTCTGGCAGGATAAACATATAAAACAGCGCCCCCAGCGGGAAGGCCATCAGCACGCCCAGCAGGAAGTCGAGCGCCATCATTTTCGGGTTTGGCGTGCGCATTGCCAGCGCGGTCACCACAGCAATCATTACCATGCAACCGCTGCCGGACGTCCAGCCGGTCCACAGCCAGAACAGACAACCGATAGACGTCGCCGCCCAGGCACGCAAGCCGTTAATCATCGCATGATGACCTTCAGCCGAAGGCGTTTTCACCACCACCTCACCGGCCAGTATCTCGTTTTCCACCGCGTTGATACCGCTGTTGGTATGTATCCCTTTCGCTACCAGCAGATAACGCGTTGCCGCTCCCACCCAACTGGTGACCGTCTGCAGCGTTTCATCGCTACGGTTAGTAGCCAGCACCTGGCGCACCAGTTTCAGGTGCCGATGGATTTCCTGCGGTGTTTCTGCCGGTACCATCAACAGCTCACGGATATTCTCTTTCACCGCGTCCGGATGATTGAGCAAAATCAGGTAGGTTTCACAGGCTTGAGTGATCAGCGTCAGGGAAAGCGTATGCAGCGCACGCATACGGCTATTCACCCGCTGCCAGCGCGATGACTCCAGCATCAGATTGCTACGCATCCCATTCAGCGCCGTGGTGCTTTTCACCAGGTCACTCCAGGTGCGGTCAATATCTTCTTTATCTGCGTTACTGATGCACATCTGCATCAGCTTATAGTGCCGTACCAGCAGTTGATCTACCGCACGATCGATATCCTCTTTGATCGAGCGGGGGGAAAACAGCAGGTCGGCCAATATCGCACTGAGAATACCGAGCACAATCTCGCTACAGCGCTCAACGGCAAACTGCGGCGCGGCCAGCAATGAGGTGGTCGTGGTGGCAGAGGTAACGATGATAATCAGCGCCGTATAGCCAGCCAGACCCCAGGCGTAGGAATTCTCGACTTTTACCAGTGAGGAGATCCAGGTACAGACCCCCACCCAGACACAGCAAAGCATCAACATGACAACCGGCGCACGCGCACAGGTGACGATAATCAGCAACCCGACAAAGCAGCCGATAAAAGTACCGATAATACGCAGCCAGCCACGGTAGCGAATGGCCCCAGAGAAAGGTTCGCCACCGGCGGCGAAAGCCGGGCCAGCCGCCACAATGGCCGCCGTCAATACTGACCAGCGCGGCGTTTCCAGGTTAAGGTGAAAACCGACAAACAGCGCAAAGACAATCGCAAAGCTGAGTTTGAAGGCAAACCTCAGGCGGATAAAGGTTGAGCTGTTCATTAACCGAACTCACGCAACCGATGCATCAGCCGGATAAACGGTGAACCGCTGTCAACACTGCGATCGCTTTTACCGGTAATCACTACGGTCGCCGTGGTCCCTGCCGGATAAGGGTGCTGCTGGTCTTTCTCGTCCAGAATGATTTTCACCGGCACCCGCTGCGCCAATCGTACCCACTCCAGATTGCTGTCAATGGACGCCAACCCTTTGCTATCTACGGTGCTGCTGCTGTTATTCACAGCGGCCGCCAGGCTGTCGACCGTCCCGTGCATGATGCGGTTACTGCCCAGCGGGGTGATTTCCGCGCGGTCGCCTTTGTTCAGGCCATGCAGTTTGGTTTCTTCCAGATAGGCGATGATATAAAAACTGTTTTTCTTCACCAGTGCCACCGCCGTGGAACCACGGGTGATAAATTCACCGGCATGCACATTCAGGTTAGTGACCCAACCGTCGGCCGGTGCACGCACCGTGGTACGTTCAAGATCCAACTGCGCCAGATCGCGGGCCGCGATCGCCTTGGCCAACTGGTGTTGTACGGTCTGCAACACATTATTGGATTGATCGATCTCTTCTTGTGACATCGCCTGTACCCCCAGACGTACGCGGCGGCCAGCTTCACGCTTTTTCTCTGCTGCCAGCGTCTGGTAATAAGCCACGTCGGCGTTGGCTTCCGCCAGTGCCTGTTGGTAGCGCGGTTGATCAATCACAAACAGGATCTGCCCCGCTTTCACCAGTTGGTTGTCGATGATCGGCACATCCGTCAGCAACCCGCTGACGTCTGGCGCAATCGCCACTACGTCGGCGGTAAATTTGGCATCTCTTGTCCATGGCGACTCGGTGTAAAACGCCCAGGCCTTGAACACTGCAATAGCCGCCAGCAGGACAAGGATCAAAGTGATCGCGATCCGGATTATTTTTAATGAAAAAGTTTTCACAGCGACCTCAAACGAAAAGACAAGAAACCAGATAAAACAGACAGCAATACAGCGCGGTATTGAACAACGCCGGATGCCAGACAAAATCGTAAATCCCGGTTGGCTGCAGAAGGCGGCGTATCACAAAAAACAGCGCCAACGACGCTAACAGCTCAAAAAACACCGGCGGAAACGACAGTCCAAAAATGACCATAACCGGAAGCAAACTCATCACTTTTTCCTTAATAATTACTGCGCCGGGACGACATCCTCTTCTGATTTCACATTCCATTTACATTATATCGCACGGACGCAAAACGTTATCCCCTAGACAGTTGCCCAGGTCACGAACCTGAAAAAGGGTTAAACTCAGAACTTACGTCCATGAAAAGGAATACGTGGATGACCGGAAGGATACCCGACGAGATATATTAGCCTGCTTACTATCAACTCATCTACAATCTGTGATCTAAATCACTTTTAAGCCAGAGTGAACAATGGAAAGACTAAAACGGATGTCCGTGTTTGCCAAAGTTGTTGAATGCGGGTCATTTACTGCCGCAGCACGCCACCTCGACATGAGCGTTTCATCCATCAGCCAGACAGTGTCCAAACTGGAAAATGATCTGCAGATAAAGTTACTTAACCGCAGCACGCGCAGTATCGGCCTGACCGAAGCCGGTAAAATCTACTACCAGGGCTGCCGCCGTATGCTGCAGGAGGCCGCCGAAGTTCATGAACAGCTTTATGCGCTGAACAATACCCCAACCGGTACGCTACGTATCGGCAGTTCTTCCACCATGGCGCAAAACGTATTGGCGACCATGACGGCAGAAATGCTGCAAGAGTATCCTGGCCTGACGGTTAACCTTGTCACCGGCATCCCTGCCCCGGACTTGATTGCAGACGGATTGGACGTGGTGATCCGCACCGGTGCATTGCAGGATTCCAGCCTGTTTTCCAAACGCCTGGGGTCGATGCCGATGGTGGTTTGCGCCGCCAAAAGCTACCTGGCCCAGCACGGCACACCACTGAAGCCAAGTGATATGGTCAATTTTTCCTGGCTGGAGTACAGCGTGCGCCCAGACAGCGAGTTTGAATTGATGGCTCCAGAGGGGATCAGCACACGTATTTCGCCGCAAGGGCGTTTTGTGACCAACGATTCGCAAACCATGATCCGCTGGCTAAAGGCTGGCGCCGGGATTGCCTATGCACCGCTAATGTGGGTCATTGAAGAAATCAAACGCGGCGAGATCGAAATCCTGTTCAAGCGTTACCACTCTGAACCGCGTCCGGTATACGCCCTTTACACTGAAAAAGACAAACTGCCGCTGAAGGTTCAGGTATGTATCAATTACCTGACGGAGTATTTCAAGCGTGTAGCGGAAGTTTATCAGGGTTATCGTTAATTCCCGCTAATCCCTGGGGGACGCCCCAGGCTTTAGCGGCCGTTCTCCCTGGCGCACCTATATTGCTTTTGGCACTATAAAACCGCTAATTCATCTTTTTTACGCTAGTTTTCGTAATTATTTACTTTCAATTGATTACCATTCTCTACTACCCACTCTACTGAATTACTTCGGGTTAACCGATCGGTTATGCGGAAATCTGGGGGATTAATTAAACTAAAAAACCGTGGTGATAATTAATTCAAGCATATCCTGCCAACCGCGTTGCCCCCCCATTCTGACGGCCTTTTGCTGTGCTTGCTTCCGCCCTGGCGGGTGTGATTAATTAATTCTGGCAAGGAGATTGGCACTGGTTCGCCAAAATGAAACCTACGCCATCAATAATAAAAATTTAGCACAACATTAATGACAGGAATCACCATGGAAAAAATCCCTCGCTCGCACGTGGTTTATGCCATGTCGCGTGATAATGCCCCTGTGGCCAGTATTACCAGCGGCAGCGACGTTTGTTTCGAAACCTGCGACTGTTTTGAAGATCAAATCGCCTCTGAGCAAGCCGCCTTTACCGAACTGGATTGGAGCCGAATTAATCCGGCCACCGGTCCGGTTTACGTAGAAGATGCCATGCCCGGCGATATATTACGCGTAGAGATTAAACGGATTACACCACGCAGCCATCAAGCCGTGATGGTTACCGCTCCAGGTCTGGGTGTGATCGGCGACGAATTACAACAGCCGCAGATCCGTACCGTGCCATTGGAAGATGGATTTGCCTTGCTGCCAGGCGGAGTACGCTGGCCTTTAAAGCCGATGATCGGTGTGATTGGCGTCGCCCCGGCTGGCGCCGCGGTGCCTTGTGGCACACCTGATGCCCACGGTGGCAATATGGACTGTAAAATCATCACTGAAGGCTGCACCCTCTGGCTGCCGGTTAACTTACCCGGCGCCTTATTCGCGCTTGGCGATCTGCACGCCGCAATGGGCGATGGCGAAGTCTCGGTGTGCGGGCTGGAAATTCCGGGTGAAGTGGTCGTGAACTTAACCGTGGTAAAAAACCGTGCGCTCCCGACCCCAATGATGAGTACCGCAGAGGCGCTCTATACCCTCGCCTCGGCCGAAACACTGGACGATGCAGCCCAACTGGCAACGCGCAATATGGCGCACTTTGTCGCAGATTACAGCCATGTTTCGCTGGCCGACGCCATTAATCTGCTGAGCATCACCGGCGATCTGCAAATCTGTCAAGTGGTCGATCCGCTGAAAACCTGCCGCTTCGCGCTGCCACGCAGCGTGGCCAAGCAGTTAAACATTCAGCTGGATTAGGAGCCAAACCATGTCTATAGAACAATTTGGCTATAAGCAGGAGCTGCATCGGAGCCTCACCCTGAAAGATCTGGTGATTTACGGCATGATCTTTATGGTGCCGATCGCCCCATTCGGCGTATTCGGCTATGTCTGGGAAGGCGCACAAGGCATGGTGGCGCTAGCCTACCTGATCGGCATGGTGGCGATGTTCTTCACCGCCATGAGCTACTGGTCCATGTCGCGCGCGTTTCCGGTTTCTGGCTCGGTCTATGCTTATGCGCAACGAGGTATCCATGAAACCGTCGGCTTCTTTGCCGGTTGGTTGATCCTGCTCGATTACATTCTGGTGCCTTCGTTGCTGTACATCGTCAGCGCAGCGGCGCTTGGGCCGATCCTGCCGGATGTCCCTGCCTGGTTGTGGATCGTAACGTTTATCGTCATCAACAGCGCGATTAACCTGGTTGGTATCCAGTTTACCGCCAAAGCCAACCGCTACATTCTGGTGGCCGAGATCGTGATCCTGACCATCTTTGTGGTGATGGGCCTGATTGCGCTTTATTCAGGTGAAGGCGCGGGCGGCCTGACGCTCAACCCGCTCTATAATGCCGAGAAATTCAGCCTGCCGCTGGTGATGGGCGCGGTCTCAATCGCGGTTCTGTCATTCCTGGGCTTTGACGGTATTTCAACCCTCTCTGAAGAGAGCAAAGGCGGTGCCGATGCGGTAGGGAAAGCCTCGTTGTATGCATTATTACTGGTAGGAACGCTGTTTATCCTGCAAACCTGGATCGCCGCCGATCTCGCCGCAGGTAAAAACTTCACCAATCTGGATACCGCATTCTATGACACTGCCAGTCTGGCGGGCGGCTCCTGGTTAAAACAGGCCACCATCTGGGCCACAGCACTCTCATGGGGGATCGCCAATGCGTTAGTTGCTCAGGCCGCTATCTCACGTATTCTGTTTGCCATGGGCCGCGATCGCCAACTGCCGAAGATCCTGGCAAAAGTCCACCCACGCTTTAAAACGCCTTACATCAGTACCTTGCTGGTGGCGGTGATATCACTCGGCTCGGGGCTGTATTTTAACGGCAGTATCGATAATTTGAGCCGTTTGGTGAATTTTGGTGCGCTGATGGGTTTTTTAATCCTGCACCTGTCGGTGATTAACCATTACATCATCCGCCAGAAATCCACGGCATGGATGCAGCACCTGCTGTTCCCGTTGGTCGGTTTGGCCATCATAGGTTTTGTGCTGTATGAGATGGATATTGAAGCCAAGATCCTTGGCCTCAGTTGGCTGGCGATAGGCATTGTTTATTACTTTGTGCTACGAGTCATACTCAAGAGAAAGCCGGTATTGGAGCTGGAGAGCTGAGTCCCTCAACGCTACACATAAGCATGGCGCTCTTCTCCTTATCGGAGAGGAGCCGCCAATCCATCATCATTTGATCACGGAAACTAGCCTCTCAGTGAGAATAAAGCAAAGCCATGCACAAATATATGCCGATAAATTATAAAACTCATTACAGGGTAACCAGCTAATATACAACAACTAATTAACATTAATCTTACCCCAAATACCGTATTATATTTTTTCTACTTTATCCTTTCTAAAATATTTAACACCGCCGAAATCATTATCATTGTTATTAATCACAACATGAAACATTATTGAGCAATTAATAGGCAATATCAAACTCTTAAATAACCGCATGTTAAATAAAGCAGGATAATAACCAAAAAAAACAGCAAAATAATTAAGACTTTTCCTTAATTCATTCGGTAAAGTCGAGCACAGGTTTATTTCCCCATCAAAACGAGTGTAGACTCCTCAATTGTTGGGGATATTAGTCATTATACTATAATTAGTATCTTCATCCATTCATTTGAAGCATCAATTATAGCTGTTTCATTTGCGTGCATAGTGTATTAAAACATCATCCGTTATAAATAGAAGAGAGTATATTCATGAGAGAATTATCTAAAACTGAAATGACCGAAGTTTCTGGTGCTGGCCTGCTGGGTAATGTTGCCGATGTTCTTGGCTCAATTACCAATTCTGCCGTTCACTCTGTTGCAAGCGCGGTAAGCGTTTGGACTAGCGGCATTGGTTATGCTCTGGGTGCCACTGTAGGTATCGGTATGGGCTTCCTGGACAGCATCGCCAATATCTTCAAAAGCAAGTAATATCATTCTATTTCTTCAATAATTTTACTTAGTGCTTATTAACATAGGCACTGTAGTTAATAAGGATATTACAGTGAAAAAAATTAACAATCAAAAAGCCATGACTGTTGTCGGTGGTGCAATGGGCTGTGTGCAAGTATATAACAAAAGCCTGTCTTCCGAAGGGAAAGTAACCTGCAATGTTACCGTTGCCTGCGAAGACAAATGGGGTAATACCACTACGTCAAGCAAGCCTGTTGATATGGCTAACTGCGCTTAATAACACCGCGATTGATTAAGGATAAATCATGAGAGAACTATCTAAAGTTGAAATGAAAGAAGTTTCTGGCGCAGGTTTTTTGGGTGATCTGTTCGGTGATATCACCAAAAGCGCAGACGTGGCGTTAAACAGTATTGGTAATGCTTTCGTGGAAACCGGCAAAGTCTTCACCGACTTTGTATTTAATACGGTTAAAGGTTTCTGGGAAGGTCGTTATACCAAGTAAACCATTATTGATGACATCAATTTATATTAAAAATCAATATAAATAATTCTTTAGTGTCATCATCGGTTTTAAGAGCAAATCCGGTTGGGTTTGCTCTTTTCTTCTTCGGAAAATTGGCTATTGAGTGAATATCCGGTTGGCATTTCGGGGCTACCTCTAAGCGTTATCATAAGTATGCTATGGAAAGAAAAGGCATTTTTCGTCGGGAAGTCATTGAAAATCAGCAACAAAAATGGAAAGGAAAGGTCCTGCTAAAAAAGGGGGCGCCAGCTTGGCTGATTGCCTTTTTATCCAGTCTTTTTGTCATCGTGCTGTGTTTTCTTGCCTATCATTTTGAATACACCAGAAGGGTCGATGTCACAGGTGAAGTCATCACCTACCCGCACTCGATCAATATCTATACGCCAACACAGGGCTACGTGAAAAAAAGCTATGTGCGGATCGGCGATCGCGTCAAACAGGGAGATCCTTTATATGAAATCAGCACTTCACGGCTGACACGCTCAGGGGATCTCAGCGCCACAAGAAAAGCCGCTCTGGAAGAACAGATCGCCAGTATTGAATCTATCGTTTCGAAGCTGAAAAATTCCAAAGAAGTCACCTTGCTTAATCTGAAGGGGCAATTAGGCCAATACATTTTCTCGCATGAAGATACCAAAAAGCTGGTGGCCAGCGCCCGTGAAGGGGTTGAGCATATGCGTTCAGGCATGGCGAGCTACGAGAAATACCGCGAGAGAGGGCTAATTACCAAAGATCAACTGAACAACCAACGTTATTTGTTCTATCAACAGCAAAGTGGTTTTCAAGCGTTAAACAGCCAAAGTATTCAGGAAGGCTTGGAGATATCAAAGCTGAGGAGCGAGATCCTTACGCAATCCGCCAGCTTTGATAACCAGATCTCGGAATATGAGTATCAACTGAGTGAGCTGAAAAGAAAAATCGTAGAGTCTGACGCGGATGATGCCACGATCATCAGCGCGCAAATCACTGGCGTGGTGGAGTCATTGAGCGTCACCGATGGTCAGATGGTCAATGCTGGCGGGAGTCTGGCAAAAATAAGGCCAACAGAAGACGTCAAATATTTTCTGGTGATCTGGCTGCCGAACAACAGCCTGCCTTACCTCAAGAAAGGAGACGGCGTGAATATCCGCTATGACGCGTTCCCTTCCGAAAAATTTGGCCAATTCCCCGGGCGGGTCGATTCCATTTCCAGCATTCCAGTCACCAATCAGGAAATATCTGAGTTCAACATCCCCGCCGTAAACAACAATGGCGTGGTGATGGATAATTATTACAAGGTTTTGATATCCATGAAAGAGACGGAGTTCAGCGATAAAGGCAAGCAAATGCGTTTATCCAGTGGATTAAAGGCCCACGTCATTGTCTTCCTGGAAAGCCGACCATTGTACCAATGGATGTTTGTTCCGTTCTATGGCATTAAAAACAGCATTGCGGGGAAGATAGATGAGTGATCATGTGTTCGAGCATATTTCCCGGAAATTAAATTTTGGCTTATTCCGGAAAGTACCGCAGATATTGCAGACGGAAACATCAGAATGCAGCCTGGCCAGTCTGGCAATGATTTGTGGTTACTACGGCCTGAATATTGATATCTTCAACCTGCGCAGCAAATTTAGCGTCTCCAGCCAAGGGGCCAACCTGAATACGCTGGTGCAGGCGGCGACCATGGTCAATATGCAAACCCGCGCTTTGGCACTGGATCTGCACGAGGTTAAAGAGCTCAAGCTGCCCTGCATACTGCACTGGGATATGAGCCACTTTGTAGTTCTGGTAGCGGTAAGACGCTCGTCTGTGGTGATCCATGATCCCGCCAGCGGAAAACGCGTTATTGGCATCAGGGAGCTCTCGAATCATTTTACCGGTGTGGCATTGGAGCTGTGGCCAAACAGCGAGTTCAAAAAGGCCAAGTTAAAAAGCAAAGTCAGGCTGTTGGATCTGGTCAGAAGCGTTGTCGGTTTAAAAGGCACCCTGGTCAAGATCTTCTTCCTGTCGGTGGTCGTCGAGGCGATCAATCTGCTGATCCCCGTAGGGACCCAGTTGGTTACCGACCACGTGATTCAGGCCAAAGACAGCAACCTGCTTTCCATCATCTGTATCGGCCTGCTGTTCTTCCTGATATTCCACGCCTTTGTCAGTATGATCCGTGGTTGGATCTCGCTGGTGACGGGCAGCATGATCGATCTGCAATGGAAGTCTTCTTTCTTTGATCACCTGATGAGGTTACCGCTGTCGTTCTTCGAGAAACGGCATTTAGGCGATATTCAGTCGCGCTTTTCGTCTCTGGAAGTGATCCGCAATACCTTTACCAACAACATCATTGGCGGGCTGATAGACAGCATCATGGCCGTTGGCCTGATTACCATGATGGTATTCTATGGCGGCTGGCTATCCTGGGTCGTGCTGGGCTTTACTGCCTGCTATGTCATTCTACGCATGGCGACTTACGGCTTTTATCGCCGCATGTCCGAAGAGAAGATCGTCAAAGACGCGAAAGCCAACTCGCACTTTATGGAAACGCTGTACGGCATTGCCGCGATCAAAGCCTTGGGGCTTTATAAACGGCGCGCCGGTTTCTGGCTCAACCTGAACGTGGAAGCCGCCAACACCAACATCCGGCTATCGCGTTTCAACATGCTTATAGGCGGCATCAATACCTTTATCACTTCGCTGGATCAGATTGCCATTCTCTGGCTCGGTGCTTTGATGGTGGTCGATAACAGTATGTCATTGGGGATGTTTATCGCCTTCAATGCTTACCGCGGGCAGTTCTCGCAACGGGCAGGCAATCTGGTCGATTTGTTTATGCAATTACGGGTACTGTCATTACACAATGAAAGGATCTCGGATATTGCCTTTACCGAGCCTGAAGATGAAGTCCCGACCCGGAAGCTCTTTGCACCGAATCAACCGGTGCGGTTTGAGATCAAAGAACTGAGCTATCAGTACGACAGCGTTTCTCCTCCAATCTTCGATAACCTCAGTTTTACCGTCGAAGCCGGGCAAAGTATCGCCATTGTAGGGCCCTCTGGCGTAGGGAAAACCACCTTGCTGAAAGTGATGGCAGGGTTGATCGCGCCCACCCGTGGCACGGTGTATATCGAAGGCATGGATATCAAAAAAATCGGCTTGGACAACTACCGGGATTGTGTTTCCTGCGTGTTACAGGATGACAAGTTATTCTCCGGTTCGATCGCCGACAACATTTGCGGTTTCGATTTAACACCAGATTATGAACTCGTTGAGGCCTGCGCCAAGCATTGCAATATCCATGATGAAATCATCCGATTACCAATGGGTTATGAAACGCTATTGGGGGAATTAGGCACCGGGCTTTCTGGCGGACAAAAACAACGACTGTTGATTGCCAGGGCGCTCTATAGAAAGCCCAACGTGATTTTTATGGATGAGGCTACCAGCCATTTAGATCTGGATAACGAGGCCATCGTCAACCAGTCGATATCACAATTGAAGATCACCCGCATCATCGTAGCACACCGGCCTTCAACCATTGCATCGGCAGAGAAAGTGATCCGCTTGGGGGAAACAGAGGAACCGGCGATCACCAGTTGACCTTATTGGGCCTCTAAGGCCCAACCCCGCCGGTACCGCAGATTTTGGTGCCGACGGGGCTGGAACAGCGAGCAGATATCAATGGCGGCTAACACCTTTCCCCTATACCCGAAGCCAAATGTTCTGACGCCTCTGAGTTCCCCCCAAACTCAGCGACTCTCAACCAATATTCAGGCATATCGGCACTGCCGATTGCCGTCAGTTCTATGAGGTCATGCAGTTCAAACTCGCTAGCCACATTGATCGCCTGCTCGTCAAAAATAGCGGGCAAACTGCGCTGCGTATAGCCGATAAGCTCCCGCATCTCTGAGGCAGAAATGAGTTCATTGGCGCTATACCAGGCAGCATGCTGCAATATATATAACGAACAAAACGTTGTCTGAATCGCTTCGCGTTCAGCCAATGCATCGGCCGCGTTGCGTATCCCGTGTACCCAGGCAAGCTCTTGGGCAATCGGTGTAGCGTTATTCCAGGCCAGATCTCGATCTGATGATTCACTTATTTCTTGCTGTAACTGGCTTTTCAGCGCCTTTTCCCTGGTAGCCAGTAAAGTGAATAACCTGGCTGAGGATGCTATTGGCGCATCCGCTTTTTCTTCACTGAAGGGTAACAAGCCGCCGCCAGTGATTAATTCCTTCGCTATTTTCATCAGTACGGGAACGCTGTCCCCTTCCGCCGTACTGGTGATATCGTTAAGGATGCATGCCGAGATAACACGATTGCGAACCATCTTCCCTTGAGCACCGGTACGTGCCAAACAGATATTTAAAGCGTCGCGTGCCATCTCAACGCACATACTCTTAATAATTGCGGCATTCATCGCCAACGTTTCAAGCTCCATTTTCTGATGCAGGCATATATCCTTTCTCTTTTCATAAAGACTGACAGAAGCGATCAGGTATACATAGGCTTTGGCCAATTCCAGTTTATGAAATTGAAACTCCGTCAGAGAATGAGAACCGCGACGGTTTGCCACCTTTCGCCGACGAGCATACTCGATGGCAATAGTGACGGCCATTTTTATAGGAGACATAAGTGCAGCGGTAAGAACAATTTTCCCCCACTCAACACGGCACAAAGAGTTAAAGAAGATCTCGCGCTGACTTTTCGCCCGGGTAATAAACTTGCCATCCGGAGTTACCTGATTAAGCTCCCCGCCCAAGAAGGCATAATAAGGAATACGGACCTGCTCAAACGCGGTAATACTGTGGTCCACATCTGAAACAGAATAGAGATCAACGGCTGATAGTTTGCTTGCTTTAACTCCCTTTAATAACCTCCCTTGTTTATCGCGGCAGCGAACGATGAAAGGATGTACGCCACAGTCTTGATCCTCCAGCCATAAACGGGCCATGACGATAGCCAGTTTAGGTTGCTCTTCTGATGAAAGGTAAGGCATGAACTTGCATGCACCCGGATAAGGGGTATTGATAATAAACTCTTGTTTTTCCTTATCAAAACGGGCTTCCGTTTGCATACTCATGGCATTGTTACCATGATCTATCTCGGTCACCATATAGATCCCTTTGGTTTCCAACTGCTCCAACTCATCGATATAACCTTGCAAATGATGCCGGTTACTACCAGCCAGATTCATTATGGTTCCTAAGCAAAGGTTATAATGGCTGGCAAGTAATGGGCATAGCCCGTAATTACTCATCAGGCAAGGAGACTCCATTACCGTTAATAACTTCCCCATATCATCAGTAATATCATCTGCTCTGACATTTGACTCCTTTACCACCATTTCCATTAGTGCATATAAGTACGACACTTTTTCTTGCTTAGAAAATGAAAGAGTATCTTTTTGGAAAATAGGCGTTTTGCTCAGTGATTTAAGCCTGCCTCTTAACTCGGCATAGTCTGTTTTCTTTACCATAAAGCACCTCGGAACTGTAGAGAAGAAGATAGGCAAGGTAGCCGTTTCAGCTTAGTTGCTGCTTGGTAAGAAATCATCTTTGAGCATTTGGCTCATTGTAATTTTTTATTTATTTTCTTAATTATTATAAATATAGCACCATGATATTTTTAAAGAGTCTCTATACAGTCTATTACTCATTGCAATATATATTTTGCTAACTTCAGCCTAGCCCTATTTTTGTTTAACAATAAAAAATCAATAAATTATCATCACATAAAAAATGTTAATAAATATAACCCATTGAATAAAATAAAATTGCAACATTAGTTTTAATTTTATTTTAAAAAACAGTGAGTTATGAGGGATATTAAAACCCGGGTTAGAAAAAAGGCTTATTGCGTGTTCACACCAGTATTGAAACCTCGGTCATCAGTGTGGGCCAACGCCATGGCACCGTTACGATTTAGAGGCGGATTAGGTATGCCGAAAGATCTCCAAATGTGAATGGTTCGATTATACGGGATACTTACAGGATCATCGGCGGGGAGCGGCTCACCGAGTCTGGGATCACTGACGCGGGACAACTGGAGGTAACCGCCGTCCCCGGAGTGATCCGGTTGCAGCGGCGGGAGGTAGAGGCTTTCAGGGCTTAGATGTAGTAGCCCCCGGCTACACCTAGGGGCTATATATACTTAAGCCAATATTTCAAGATAATGAATGCCTTCTTCCTGTTCATACTGTAATGGAAAAGAGTCAAAGATATTTAGCTCATCACCTAAGTTAATAATAATTAAATCAAGTTCACCATCAAAAACTAACTTTATACCTACAATGGCCTTTTCAGCATCAGAGTAAATCACCGAAACTTTCGACACTATTCTCCCAAGATATCGGCAAAATAAGCACGATTCTGACATGCTCATGATCACTTCTTTACCATATTCACCAAGGTCACTTTCTTGCATAGGTAATTCAGTCAACGCAAGAGTTGCTCCATCTTTCCCACAACGAAAGCTAATCTCCCGATTGATACCAGAGAAAATAAGTTGCAACTGTTGAGGATGCTCCAAGTCAGGAGTTTCGTAAACATACACTAATCCATTGACATTAAAGAGTTCCTTACCAATAACATCACGCCCCCATTCCTGATATATTTCTAACAGATAATTCATTGTGGATTCCCCTTCAGTGCATTTATCACTGAGGTATTATTAGTAACCCCATCTTTGAGAACAGTAACAAAGCTACCATCAGGCTTAGTAACAACTACGTCATTTCCCTTTATTCTGAAGAATACATCTCCACGGCTAGCCCCTGCTCCAGCTCCTTGTCCTGCAAACTTACCAGCAATGACCTTGTCCGGGTTAGAACCTATATCATTTATAATTTCCAATACACGTTGTCTATCAGCAGCATTCGATGGATTGCCACCAAAATCTTCAACATGCTTACCAAGCTTTTTCCCTAATTGTGCATTAGTTACCGAGAATGCAGCGTTAGAACCGATACCAGAACTTGGCAAAGATGTATTACCCGGACTTGGTAGATAACCTGCTATTTCATCGCTAGCCTTGTTAATCAGCTTGGATGCTTCAGCAACATCACCTTTCTTCAGCGCCGCTTCTGCCGCCTTAATCGCTTTACCCACAGCATCCCCGGCTCCTGGGATGATACCTATCACAGCAACCAGGTAATCCAATGAACTTTGCGCTTCTGCAAAGCTCTTGATATCACCCAATACCGGCACGAAATCTACACCAAAGCCGGTAGCTCCTTTCAGCAACTCATCACGATGTTCACTGATCTTCGCCGAACACGCTTCTGCGCTCATTCCAGCACAGTTCTGCGCCTTGAACTCCTCAACAGCAGCAACCAGTTCTTTTTGCGCATTTTGGTACTTCTCTTCCTGCGACACCCCAGAGACTTTATTCTCGATGATGTCACTCAGCGCATTATTCTCCACCGCATTCTTACCGGCCTGCGCACCGGCCAGAGCATTCGCACTGCTGTCACCCGACACGCCACCTGCCAAGCCTGCCGCCAGCGTCGAGAGCGAGCTGATATTCTGCTTCTGCTCCTCACTCAGTTTAGCTATTTTATCCGCCGTGTCTGCACCATAAAGCTTCTCTGCCAGATAACGCGCGGCAAGTTCTCCGCCTGCTGCGCCTGCCGCACCCGCTGCCGCAGAGTTACCGCTCATCTCTGCCGCTATTGCCCCCCACACCGCATGCGCCAGCACGTTGGCGCTATCATTACCGCCGGTGTACTTCTTGATTTGCTCCGCCACATACGGGTTCATCCCTCCAGCAAGGGCCTGAGAGATATTGCCACCGGCCAGGCCCTGCAACGCTGCCGTCACCGCCTGTGCCGCTTTCTGCAGGTCACTGCCCGTGCCGTATTTCTGCATCTCCGCTTGGTAGGTATCGGTGTTGCGCAGCGCCTCAATATCACCTTTCAACTCTGGGTGACGTTTCAGTGCTTCCTCAAGACCATTGATATCCCCCTGTGTCCGGATGATATCCATCGCCTGACCGCCGATTTCCCCTATCAGCTGTACCTCTTTAAGCCGGTTCTGCTCCTTCTCTTTATCAAAGATAGCCCCGATGCTGCCGTTCGCATGCTCCGTATCCCGGCTCAGCTCCGCGATATCCTGCTGCTGGCTGGCCTGGTCTCGGATGGTGATGTTGCCCTCGCTCACCGCGGCCTGACTCGTCCCTTCCGCATGCCCGCTATTGTTCGCGCCCGCCAGCGACAGGTTATTGCTGTTCGACAACACATTGCCCAGCAGACTGCCACCGGTGCTGAAGCTACCGCCCTGGTGCTCTGTCTTGAAGTCGGCCTGATTGTGGATATCGTTAAAGCCCAGCGTGCCCGTATCCAGGCTGTTCTTGCTCTTCTCTGCCTGGCTGGCAATCACCGCTCCGTCCAACTGGGTGTGGTGACCGACGGTGATATCAAAGCCACCCTGCCCTGCGTAAATCCCCGTCTGTTCCTGCACGCTGTCGTAATTGCTGTGCAGCTTGTCGCGACTGGCAGAGAGCTGCGCCCCACCGACGCCAGGCCCCACAGGCACCGAAATCCCGCCCGACACGCTGCTCTGCCTGGCATCGTAGCGGTCGCTGTCCTGCTGGCTGCTGAGCGTCAGGTCGCGTCCTACGTTGGCCGTCACGCTTTCACCGCTCAACGGCCAGGCGTCAAATAGGAAATCATCAGGAAAAGATTGTCGTAATCCAGATCCGGGTTCAGGCGATTGCCAAGGTCACTTGAATCAATGGAAGTGATTGTTAGAACCATATCGAGAAAAAGAAGCAAGCTACCGCCCTGCCTTGGCATCTTTGCCTGCTCGTTAGCCATAGTACCAACAAGCCCCCTCTCTGCCATTAGCGGTTTAACTCAATTGCCTTGACTTCTGACCAAAGGATCTAAGCGGTCACCGCACCGGGTCAGTTGATCATCCGCGTCGTTACGCAGTAACAGGGAGGTTCATCATGGCCAAGACCAACGCACAACGTCAGGCCGAGTACCGCGCACGCCGTCGCCGCGACGGGGTAAGCACACGCCTGAACATCGAGGTGAGCCTCGTCGCCCATTTTGCGCTTGAACGACTGGCGCACCATCACGGCCTGACCCAGCGCCAGATGCTGGAACAGCTGATCACCGGTCCCCATGAGGCCCTGTGCAAGAGCCTCGAGGGCGACGACTTCCGGCGCTATATCGATATGGGGGTAGCATGAACATCACCTTTACACCCCAACCGATCCCGGAGCTGATATTGGCAGGTGAGACGCTGGCGACGCTCGGTTTTACCTACGGCACCCCGTTACAACTGACGCTTCAGAACCATACGCTGTGGAGCACCCCCGTCATCGATGAAGCCTCCTGGGAAGCGCTGTGCGAGGCCAGTCAGGATAGGCAGGATTTGGGAGCGGATTGGGTACGCGAGAACGGCGAGGTGATTATCGGCGGCGACTGGCTTACCGAGTCTGGCATTACCGAGGCGGAACAGTTGGAGATCACCGCTGCGCCCGGCGTGCTCCGGTTGCAACGGCGGGAAGTGGATGTTTTTAGGGCATAAAAGCAAAAATCCCGGCCAGTTGGCCGGGATTAAACATGAGTAATTTATGTTCGCTTTAACTATAGATATATAAATCAATAGAACTTTCAGCCCCAATGCTACCCAAAAACCGATTCGTTTCTGCTGACCAATAGATGGATGGTTTCTCCCCATTCTCTATTTCTATTAAAAGAGAAAAAATGAACGTAACACTATATTTCTCTTTTATTTCTTCCAAAACATCAACTTTACATTTTAATAAAGACAACAACTTTCTTGTTTGCTCATCTACATCATAGGATTCTTCCTTCTCTGTACAGATTGACCAGCTAGTCTCTGTACTCGGCCTTTTCCTCGTTCCGCTGATGACACCTTTGAGATGAACCTCCATAGGTTCTATCTGTAGCAAAGCAGTTATCTCATTGGGATCAAAGACATCGCCACAAATAGAAAACTCTGCTTTTACTGTTGTTTTATCCATGTAACGGCCCTACTTATTAATAAATTCGCCAGTCGGGATTCCTTCACCTTTTCCACCTTTTCTGAAAATCCACAACTGCCCATTGTCTTTATCAACATAAATGTCATAAAGCTTTATCTCTGCTTTAGCACCGAGAAAATCCTTTTTGATTTGATGAGCATCCACACCATTATTTTTCAGGAACTTATCATCAGCAACTTTTATATTAGATGGCTTTTCCGCCCCATTATCATGCCCATCACTTGTCATATTATTTGGCAAGTCGGGTACGGCTTCGGTATTACCCGTGTTGTTTGGCGACTGGTCTACAGTTTGATTTCCACCAGTATTATTTGGCCCTGCATCGGTCTGACCATTATTGTTACCTGTATGATTTACACCCTGCTCTGGTAATTGGTTTCCGCCCGTGTTGGTTGGGCCTCCCCCAGCTATCTGGTCACCCCCGGTATGCGAAGGAGCATATTTATCCTGAAGCGAACTGAGATATTTTCCGGTGATCTCATCGTTGCCCATCATTTTCAGGGTAACAAGATGATCCAGTTCATCTGACGTCATCTTGTCCGCAACATCCTTGATTGCGGCACCTGCCAACCCTGCGATACCTGCCTTTGCTCCTATCTCTAGCAGTTGCTCTGCGACCTTGCTACGACATGGGGCAGCGATGGCACAACCTTCCGCAACAACCTTCAGGAAGTTATTCTCCACCGCATTCTTACCGGCCTGCGCACCGGCCAGAGCATTCGCCGTGCTGTCACCCGACACGCCACCTGCCAAGCCTGCCGCCAGCGTCGAGAGCGAGCTGATATTCTGCTTCTGCTCCTCACTCAGTTTAGCTATTTTATCCGCCGTGTCTGCACCATACAGCTTCTCTGCCAGATAATGCGCGGCAAGTTCACCTCCGGCTGCGCCTGCCGCACCCGCTGCCGCAGAGTTGCCGCTCATCTCTGCCGCTATTGCCCCCCACACCGCATGCGCCAGCACGTTGGCGCTATCATTACCGCCGGTGTACTTCTTGATTTGCTCCGCCACATACGGGTTCATCCCTCCGGCAAGGGCCTGAGAGATATTGCCACCGGCCAGGCCCTGCAACGCTGCCGTCACCGCCTGTGCCGCTTTCTGCAGGTCACTGCCCGTGCCGTATTTCTGCATCTCCGCTTGGTAGGTATCGGTGTTGCGTAGCGCCTCAATATCACCTTTCAACTCTGGGTGACGTTTCAGTGCTTCCTCAAGTCCATTGATATCCCCCTGTGTCCGGATGATATCCATCGCCTGAGCGCCGATTTCCCCTATCAACTGTACCTCTTTGAGCCGGTTCTGCTCCTTCTCTTTATCAAAGATAGCCCCGATGCTGCCGTTCGCGTGCTCCGTATCCCGGCTCAGCTCCGCGATATCCTGCTGCTGGCTGGCCTGGTCTCGGATGGTGATGTTGCCCTCGCTCACCGCGGCCTGACTCGTCCCTTCCGCATGGCCGCTATTGTTCGCGCCCGCCAGCGACAGGTTATTGCTGTTCGACAGCACATTGCCCAGCAGACTGCCACCGGTGCTGAAGCTGCCGCCCTGGTGCTCTGTCTTGAAGTCGGCCTGATTGTGGATATCGTTAAAGCCCAGCGTGCCCGTATCCAGGCTGTTCTTGCTCTTCTCTGCCTGGCTGGCAATCACCGCTCCGTCCAACTGGGTGTGGTGACCGACGGTGATATCAAAGCCACCCTGCCCTGCGTAAATCCCCGTCTGTTCCTGCACGCTGTCGTAATTGCTGTGCAGCTTGTCGCGGCTGGCAGAGAGCTGCGCCCCGCCGACGCCGGGGCCCACTGGCACCGAAATCCCGCCCGACACGCTGCTCTGCCTGGCATCGTAGCGGTCGCTGTCCTGCTGGCTGCTGAGCGTCAGGTCGCGTCCTATGTTGGCCGTTACGCTTTCACCGCTCACCTGCGCACCGCTTAACGTGGTGTCGCGCCCGCTGGTGATACTCAGGTTTTTGCCGCTGTCTACCGTGGTTTCCGCCCACTGGGTGCCGTTGCCGCTCTCTGAGCCCTTGCTCTTGTTGGCATTGGCCGAGGCCATGATGCCCGTGGTAGATACATCCACCCCCACGCCAAAACCGCTGCTGCTGTTACTGCCGGTAGTCTGCTGGCGATTGGCCGCGCCGCTCAGCAACACATCCCGCTCGGCACTCAGCGCAGTATCGCCACCGGCTTTCAACTGGCTACCGGCGATAACGATGTCACCGCTGTTGGCACTACTGCCTTTGCCCTTGGCGGTCACCGACAGGTTGTTACCTGCGGACAGCGTCGAGCCAGTCACCGTGTCGGACTGCGTGTGCGATTCAGATTTGGACTTCTGGCTCCCCAACGACGCACTGATGCCCACGGTGTTGTTAACATTCCCGCCCTTCGCCAGCTCCTGCGCCACGGCCTGGCCGGCTTGTGCACCAGACAATGCGGCCTTGGTACCTTGCAACGCCGCCAGACGCCCATCGGTCTCTTTTTTCGCCTGCTGCGCGGTATTCACCGCCGTATTGACCGCACCGCCCGCCGCGCCAGACAGCGCCACCGTCAGGCCACTGGTCTTCTGCTCGAAGGTTTCATCACGGCGATAAAGATCGTGCCCCGGGTCGATCTGCACGCTGTCGCCGGTCACCGACAGGTTCTTGTCCGCAATCAGATCCGCGCCGCCAATGTGCGCCTTGCCACCTGCAACGATGTTCACATCGCCACCGGTCGAGCCAATGGTGCTGACGCTCTGGCTCTGAGTGGTGCCAGCCTCGTTCACCTGATGCCGAGAGGAAGACGTGCCTACGGTAAAGCCCAGCCCACCGCCGCTGAACGCGCCGCTCTTTTTCTTCTCGTTCAACTGGTAGCTGGATTGCTCTTCCGTCGCCGCCACGATCTCAACGTTGTTGCCCGCCTGCAGGTTGATCTTGCCATCACCGACAACTGCAGACCCTTTCACCGTCAGATCGTTACCAGCAGACAGCGACACGTTGTTGCCGCTCAGCATCGTGCCTTTTTCCTGCGTGGCGTAATCTTCTCGCACCGTGTGGGTAGTCGTCTTCGACAGGAACCCTTTCTTGGTCTTGGTTTCCTCAAAGAAGTGATAGTCGCTTTCAGTGGCGCTGTTGAGCGTCAGATCGCGTCCGGCGCTCACCGCAACGTCGCCGCTGGCCTGCACCTGTGCCGCATTCAAGTTGGCATCTCGATCGGCGCGAATGGTGGTGTTACCCCCACTGGCAATCTCTGTACCCTGCTGGCGGATAGCTTCATCCACCTGCTGCCGCTTGCCGCCCTTGCTCTCACGATACTCGCTGGTTTGCTGGGTACTGAGATTCACATCACGCCCGGCCTGCAGGCTGACGTTGTTGTCTGCCACCATCGCCGCAGCCTGTGAGTTCACATCGCGGCCCGCCGCCAACGCCAGGTCGCCACCGCTGGTGAGGGTGCTGCGCGCAACATTGTTGCTGCGCTGTTCGTCGCCGTTGTTTTTCTGCCGTGTGCTCTCTGCCTGCGTTTGCAGGTTGATGTCACGCCCGGCGCTCACAGTGGCATCACTCTGGCTGCCGATCTGGCTGGCTGCCACATTGACATCCCGCCCCGCATTCACGGTCAGCGGCCCACCAGCGCTGATTTCGCTACCCTGGCTGCTGTGCGTCTCGCGCTCTTGAACGTTCCTCCAGCCCTGAGTTTTGTCGGCAGTGTAGGTGCTGTTGGCCAGCACGTTGATATCGTTGCCTGCCTGCAGATCCATCGCCCCACCGGAGGCGACCTTGGCCCCCAGGATATCGATGTTGTTACCGGCGCTCAGGCTCAGCGAATCCCCGGCCTGAATGGTGCCGATAGCGCCGATCTCCGTACGTGACAGCGACAGGCTTTGCTGCCCCCAGCCCCCCAGTGACCCCTGAGTATCCCATTGGCGAGTCAGCGTCTGGTTGATGATGCTGCCATCAAGGCTTTCCAACTGCACCCGGTTGCCGCTGATGGTTGAACCGATATTGCTGATATTATTGATGGCGTTCAGTTGCAGATCGCCCGCTGCACTCAATAACCCCCCATTCAGGTTGCTGATGCCGCCCTGGCTGAACACGATCAGGCGATCGCCACCCAGCAACGTGCTGCCGTCATTAGTCAGGTTACCTGCGCTCAGGTTCACCGTGTTGCCGCTGATCACGCTGCCGTTCAATGGCGCGGTATCTTTGCTCGACAGATACAGCTTCGGTGCCAGCACCGTCTGGCCGTTGACCGTCACCTTCTCCCACCAGACGATACTCTTGTCCAGCGCCGCCACCTGCTCCGCCGTCAGGCTGACGCCAAACTGCAGGCCAAGTGCGCTTTGTGCCTTGACGGCGTTGTCGATCAGGTATTGCATCTGCGCCAGGTCAGAACCGATCCCGTTGATATAGCGCTGACCCGTCTGATGTAGCATCGCGTTGCTGATATAGCGCGTATCAAACGCCGCATCCCCCAGGAAACGGTAGTCGTAATCCGGGTTCAGATTCAGACGACCCAGGAAATAGGCCGAGCCGATAAACTGGCTTTGATCGGTATAGCGGCTGTCGGTTTCCTGCGGGGCGCTCCCCGGCTTTTGGCCGAGCATGGCGTACAGATCGTCAAACAGGCTGTTGTCGAGTTGCCCCAGGCCATCGAGTTTCGGGTTGGTGGTGATCAGATATGGGCTATCCGGATCCGGATTCGGTACAAAACGGCCATTGTTGCTGTTTGGCAGCGGATAATCCGCCAGTTCCGCCGCGTTGTTACCCAGGTTGCTCAGCGCATTTTGCAGGCTGTCTTTCCAGGCAGGGGTTCCCACCGTAATGCTTTGATCGCCAGCCAGATCCTGTGCCTGGGCACCGGCCACATTTTCCGGCTGCTGCAAGGTATCCAGCGTTGGCGCAGCCAGCGTATGGCTTACGCCGCCCGCGTTTGGCGTCACCGTGGTGTTGCTGATATCGCTGGTGAAATTGGCGTTAACCGCACCACCGGCCTGGATCACCGAGCGATAGAGTTCGCCATTTTCATTCACCGTTTCACGACCTGTTAACGTAAATGTAATGCTGTCATTTTTCGGCGTTTTACCTCCGGGAAGTTTTACTGTGCTGTCAGCAAATATCGAACCGCTCTGTACACCGTATTGATAAATCAGGAAATCCGTGGAAGTGCCAACCTGATAACTCTGGTTATTTAGCTGCCCACCAGCAAGTATAATGTTGCGGTTGGCAAGGATATCGCTAGCTGCATTATCAAGATTACCCGCAAAGATATTTAAATCCTTGCCTGATACGATACGTGCAGCCCCGCCATTACTGATGACATCAACTGTCGTTTGCGTTTGCGCAAATTTCTGAATTGCTGATTGTTTGAATGGCGCGTAGTAATAATCATAATGAGTAATCGAGTTACAAGCGCCATGGCCATTGCATGAACCCACCTGTTGCTGCCATTCATCCAGATAAACCCCATAGCTATCAGGGTCCAGTTCATCAATTGGGATACTGACAGAAATATCCCCGATATTATTCCCTGCTCCTAAATTAATGGTTTTGCTCTCGAATGCTAACCCATCACGCTGATTCAACAGATGAGCGGTATTAATAGTGATATCACCCTTCTCGGTTTCAATGGTGCCGGAGCTGTTGACGATCTCGCTATTGGCATTGCCATCGGCATCTTTCTGCATCCACAGGCTGTTGCCTGCCAGAATATCGCCGTAATGATTGCTGATGCGGTCTGCCAGCAACTGCATATTGCCGCCGCTGTACAGCATACCGCTGTTGAATAGTTGGCTGGCGGCGCTCAGCAGGAGATCGCCTGCGGTGCCGATAAAGCCGCTGTTGCTGATGGTGCTTCCGCTCAGCAACTGCACGCGGCCACCCGATTGCAGGCTGGCGGCGTCGTTTTGCGTAATAGCAGCGGCTTCGATGCGCACATCCCCGTTGCCCCCGCGCAGTATTCCGGCATTAGTGAATTGCCCAAGGCTGCGGAGATCCAGGCTTTGCCCTTGCGCGGTACCCGCCAACGTAATGTCACCATTGGCTTTAATGCTCAACGCATTGCCTGCCGCTAATGTGCCTTGCTGGGTGAAAGCATCGCTCAACGTCAGCGCCAGGTTGCCCAACGCCACCAACTGTCCGAACTGGCTGAACGAACCACTCACCAGGCTCAGATCGCCCGCACTGAACAGCTTGGCGTTCTGCTGGTTATTGGCCTGTTGCGCTTGCAGGGTTAGCTGGCGCGTCGCCAACAGCGTACCGCCATTGTTCAGACTGCCGGTGTTCAGTTGCAGGTTCTCGCCCTGTACCGTGCCCTGGTTGTTGAAAATATCGAGCGTCAGCAGGTTATCGCCAGCGGCAATCAACGTGCCGGTGTTATCCAACTGGCTGCCGTGATAGCCGATGCTATTCGCTTGCAGCCAACCGCTGTTGTTCAGGCTGGGGGCGCTAAGTTCCAGCCCACCACCCGCTACCAGCTTACCTGCGTTGAGCATTTGGTTTGTCAGCACCAACGTGCTGGCAGCGCCACTCTGGATATTTCCGGCGTTATCCAATGCCGCCGCATTCAGTTGCAGCCCGTTTTGGCTGCGCAGATCGCCTGTCGCCAGGTTACGGAACACACCGCGCAGTTGAGCATTAACACTTTCCTGCCCCAACATCACACCGGCGTTGCTGACCTCTGCCGCTTGCAGCGTCAGGCTACCCGCCTGCATACGCCCTTGGTTATCTACCTGGTTGGCGTTCAGGGTCAGTGCGCCATTGCTCAACATCTGCCCGCTGGCTTGCTGAGTGACGTCGCCATTCATCTCAGCCTTGAGCTGATTCACCCCGGCAATCACGCCATTGTTGAACAGTGAATCGCCCTTCAGGCTCAGACTGGTTGCCTGCCAGTTGCCCAGATTGGTCAGCGCCAGCGCGTTAATCGCTGCCTCACCATTGGTCACGACCTTGCTGCCCACACCGCTGTTGATATCGCCGGTCAGGTTCAGTTGAATGCGTTTGTTGGCTTGTAAAATGCCCGTATGATCCAGTTGGCGGGCGGCCAATATAATCCGCTCCCCCTGCCACAGGCCTGCATTACTGACGGCCTGCGCATTCACCTTCAGCTCGCCGCCGCTCAGTAAGTTACCGCTGGCGGCGTTATTCAGATCCTGCTGCAGTTGCAGTACCAGTTGTTCAACGCCGATCAGATTGCCGCTGTTGCTCAGTTGGTTCGCACTCAACAATGTGGTGCTGCCTTGCGCTTCCCCCTGGTTGGAAACCTGCTGTGCCGTCAGGTTGAGTTGCCCCTCGCTGAGCATTTTCCCGCGGTTGTTCAACGTGGTGGCATCCAACGTCATCGACCCCTGGCTTAGCAATTGCCCATCGTTGTCGAGGGTTTGTGCAATCCGCCCCGTGACGCGATCGATACCCAATGCGCTACCGCTGTTGTCCCAGTTTTCTGTCTCCACGTTCAATTCGGCAGCCTGAAGTTTACCGGCGTTATTCAGCTGCAATCCGTGCAATGCCAGGATCCCACCCGCCAACAAACGGCCTTCAAGCCGGTTGACCAACGTTTGTGCATCAATATCGGCATTGGCCTCGGCCTGTATCAGCCCACGGTTATCCAGACCGTCGGTTTTCAGTACCAAGGTATCCGTTGCCAAGGTGCCACTGTTGTTCAGTGCTGGAACCGTCAGCGTCAGCCCTTGGCTTGCCAGCAGCGAGCCGCTGTTATTCACATCCTGAGTAAATGCCAGATCAAGCTGCGGTGCGCCAATCAGCCCGCTATTAGTCAATTGCTCACCGCGCAGACTCAGTTGCTGTCCAGCCTGCAACGTCCCTTGCTGGTTGAGCCGAGCGACCGTCAAGCTCAACCCTTTATCGGCCAACAGGCGACCACGCTGGGTTAAGGTGTCGCCCTGCCAATTGATATTGCGCGCCGCCATCTCTGCCCGGTTGTCCGCTGCAGCAGCGTTGATAGTCAGGTCACCCAGCGTGGTGAAAACACCCGCAAGCTGGGCGCTGTTTTCAACGTTCAACGCGATGCTGTTTTTAGCCTGGATCTGCGCGCTGCCGCTCGTGGTAAGCTGTTTTCCCTCCAACGTCAGGTTTTGCTCGCCAGACAACAACCCACTCAACAGGAATGTATCCCCTTCCAGGCGGATATTGCCGCCACTCAATAATGCCGATCCCTCCTCGGTGCGCAGATTGGCGTCCAAACCAATACTTTTCACCCCGGTTGCCCGGCCTGCCAGCAGAAACTCTCCGGCATGAATATCCAGGGCACCACCGGCGTACAGTGAACCACTCACATCAAGTAAATCCCGCGCCAGCAACGCCAACCACTGCTGTGAACCGATCAGACCGCTGTTATAGACCTCATCGGCATACAGCATCGTCATGCCCGCCGACTGTACTTGACCGCAGTTGTCGAGCTTGCCGGTGTGCAGGATCTGGCTGCCTTGCGACTGGATCAATCCGCTGTTCTTCAGGTCTTGTACCGTAATTTGGTTTTCACGGTTGGCAGCCAGTTGGCCCTGGTTATTCAACGTTGCCGCTTGCACCGTCAAGTCGCGTCCGGCGATAAGCTGCCCCTGCCAATCTGCGTCGCCGCTGAGCGTGAGGTTGATATCGCCTTGTGCACTAAGCTGGCTACTGCTGGCACTTTGCAGGCGGGAGCCTTGCAGGGTGAAATCACCGCCGGAACTGGCTTTGCCCAGCAGACTCAGCGGCCCACCTTGCACAGTCACGCCATTCAACCCGGTGAGTTGGGAACCGCCATCCAGGATCAGGCCGTTCTGTGCCACTGCGTTTACCGTTCCGGCCGCCAGTTGGCTGTTCAACCACTGTTGCTCACTGCCTTTTAACGTCAGGGTTTGCCCGGCAGTCAACTTGCCTTGTTCATCCGTACCCGCCAGCACCGTGCTGTTTGCTGCACGCAGTCGGCCTGTTGAATCCAGGGTGATCCCTTTCGCGGCACTCAGGGTGCTTTGCTCCAGAGCCAGATCGCCACCTTTGAGCGTTATATGCTGGCCCGCATTCACCGAGGCATTATTCAGCGCCAGCTTGCCCTGGCTGTTCAGTACCACCTCTTGGCCAGCCTTATGGCTCCCCGTCAGCGTCACATCGGTTGCATTGACGTTCAGACCACCTTGCGCCAAGGCGTTATTGAGGGTCAGTTTGCCGTTGGCATCGAGCCGAATATCCCCGGTTCGGGCATTGAGATTGCCAAGGTTAATCCCCACGCCTTTATCGCTGGAAACCAGATGAATACGGTTGGCATACATTCCTCCCAGTGCACCGGTATCAATCGCCACTTTAGGTATTTCGCCGTTTCCGGCTATCGGTGTGGCATTACCTTGCGCATCGACGCGGTTAGCCCCCAGGGTAATGCTGGCATCCTGGGCATAAAGCTGTGCGTTGATTTCGGTGGCACGGGCGATCAGGGCGAATTTCTCGCTCTGGCTGGCGTCCAGCCCTTTGCCCTGAATGCTGATGGCCCCTTGGGTCACTTCCAGCGCCTGCAGTTTGCCGTCTGGCCCCAACACCGGCTTACCGGTGGTCAGCGTCGCGTTTGGCGTATTGATAAAGCCACAGCCGTCGCAGGTAATACCGTACGGGTTGGCCACCATCACGTTGGCCTGCTTGCCCGCGACTTCCATGTAGCCTTGCAGCTGCGAACGGTTCGGCGCAACAACCTCGTTGATAATGCCCTGTGCTTCCTGGCCCGCCTTCAGATTGGGGTTGTTCTGGATCAGGCCGCCAAGCTGGGTCTGATTAAGCTGCCCGGTCGCGTTGTTGAGGATCAGCCCTTCTTTACCAACGTTGAAGTCATTGTATTTATTATGAGAGATACCGGCCTGGTTGGGCGTGGCGATATTGACCACCGGCACGCCATTGGCAGCCTGATCGAGCTGGGTATTACCCGCCGCGACGTTAACGCCATTAGCAAAGGCGGGCAGCAACGGCTGCCAGACCAAAACACCGCACAGGGTATAGCTCAACCAACGTTGGGTGGCATGAATGGGTTGATTCTCTTTCTGCTTCATCCTTGAAACCCTTTTCCTGTGAATTAAAGAACGACGTTAATGCGGTAATAAATGGAAACCCGATCCGGTTCAAGCCAGCTCGGATGAGACAGTGGCCAACCGACGGTAAATTGGCTGCTGAAATAACGGTTGCGGCTCCCCAAGCCAACCGCACCGCCCCACAGCGTGCCGGAGGCGTAAGTATCCAACGAATCGTGGCGCAGATAGCCGCCATCTAGCGCGGCCAATACGGAGATATCTCCCAGGTACGGCAGGCTGAAAGGCGACCAGTTAACTTCGTTACGCCAGTAACCGCCCTTATCGCCGGAGAGGTATTGTTCCTTGAAACCGCGTACCGAACTCTCACCGCCGATGGTCAGGCGTTCGCTGCCGTACAGGCGATCCGGTGTCCATTGCCCGTAGAAGCTGGTGAGATAGGTCCAGTCCTGCGCCAATGGCAGGTAATAGCTGCTGGAGAGCGAAAACTTGTCGAACTCCGCCTTGGGGGCTTCGCTGGCTTTACCGCCGTCGTTTTCCGCCCCTAACCAAGGCACGCCACGGCTGTAGGAAGGGTTCAGCGTGGCAAAGCCGCCCCACAGTTTCTGGCTATGGCTGATACCGAGTGATGCGCTGGTCAGTTTGCGGCTGCTGCTGTCCAGGCGCACATCATTGAGGTAGTTGCGGTTGATGCGGTGCGTCAGGCCCAGCGCCAAACCGGTTTTCATCTCGCTGTTGCGGAATAACACCCGTGAAACGCCAAGACGATGCGTCTGGCTATCGCCCGAGGATTGCCAGTCAAAACCCCGATTGTTGATGGTCGACAGGTAGTCGCTGTAGGAGTAGTTGTAATCCATCAGCCAATAGCCATAGGGCAGGCTGACACCGGCTTGCACACTGCGCGCGTCGTGATCGTTGGCAAAATCGCTGCTGCGGGCGCCGGAAACAAACCATTGATCCGCGAGCCCCAGCAGGTTGTTGCCGGTCAACGATCCGTTGATTTGCCCAGTGCCGGTACTCTTCTGTCCGCTGTTGTCAAAACCCAGCCCCAGCATCAAAGGGAACTCGGGTTTGGCGGTCAGATTCACCACCGAATATCCCGGCTGGCTGCCCGGCAGAATTTCGATCTGCACCGGTTGCTGGCGCAGGCGGTTGATCTGCTCCATGCCCTGTTCAATATCACGCAGGTTGAGGATATGGCCGACCAAACCAGGAAACGCCATTTTCAGCATCCGGTCATCTCGTTGATCCAGCAAAATCTTCTCCAACTGACCTTCCAGCACCAGCAGTTTCAGTTCCCCCTGAGACAAATCCTGCTCGGTCAGAAATGCACGGCTGGTGATATAGCCCCGTTCGATATACCAATCGGAGATCTGCTGTACCAACGTCTGGATCTGGCCCAGGTTGAGGCAGCGCTGTTGGTAAGGCTGCGTCAAGGTTTGCCGCGCGCTGGCAGGCAAGTGATTGGCACCTTCAAGACGAATGGAATTGATCGTAAAGCAGGGGCCACCACCAGAGCTGGCCGCTGGAGCTGGCGGGCGCGTAGGCGTCAGGCTGCGTTGCAGTTCCTGGCGCTGCTGTTGGTTTTGCTGCAACAGTTCACGCTGTTGCTGCTGGATAGTGTCACGATCCGCCGGACTGAGCATATTCGCGCCTGCGCCAGAGGTGAACGTTAGGCACAGTAATACTGCTGCCAGTCGTTGAGTTACTGAGTCCATTCAGATAAGCCGCCTTAATGATTTTGCGGCATTCTAGCCAGATGATTCCCTATTAGACAAGCTGCGACTTTATTTTTTGCGCAGCAGGATTAATGAGAAATTGAGAATTATCTGTGGCAGGACAATATGAACGCCTCAATATTTTTTGAAAAACTTTATTTCATTTCAGGCAGGTAGTTTCAATAGGTAATTATGCTGAATACTGACAAATTGACAGGGTGAAAAAAACAGATAAAAAAATCTCGGACGATTACGCTTTTCACTAACGCAAATGCCCTGACCACCCAGGATCAGGGCCGATATATCAATTACGCCGTACCGCCGACGGTGAGTGAATCCAGCTTCAGCGTTGGCTGACCAACCCCTACCGGCAGGCTTTGACCTTCTTTGCCACAGACGCCCACGCCTTTATCCAACGCCAGGTCGTTACCGACCATCGAAATTTGCTGCATCGCCTCAATGCCGGAACCGATTAACGTGGCACCTTTCACCGGTTTGGTAATTCGACCCTTTTCGATCAGATAAGCTTCAGAGGTAGAAAACACAAATTTGCCTGAGGTAATATCCACCTGGCCTCCGCCAAAGTTCGGCGCATACAGGCCATATTCCACGCTGGCGATGATATCTTCCGGCGTCGATTTACCCGCCAGCATATAAGTGTTGGTCATACGTGGCATCGGCAGGTGAGCATAAGACTCACGGCGGCCATTACCGGTAGGGGCAACCCCCATCAGGCGTGCGTTGAGCTTATCCTGCATATAACCTTTCAGAATGCCGTTCTCGATCAGCACGTTGTACTGACCCGGCACGCCTTCATCATCGATCGCAAGCGATCCACGGCGGCCTTGCAAGGTGCCATCGTCCACCACGGTGCACAGCTCAGAAGCCACCAACTGCCCCATCTGGCCGCTGAATACCGACGTACCCCGGCGGTTGAAGTCGCCTTCCAGCCCGTGACCGACTGCTTCATGCAGCAACACGCCCGGCCAGCCCGCGCCCAGCACCACTGGCATGGTGCCAGCCGGTGCCGCCACCGCAGAGAGGTTGATCAGCGCCATACGGACCGCTTCTTTCGCATAGGCGTCAGCACGGACTTCACCGTCCACACTTTCCAGGAAGTAGTCATAGCCGAAACGGCCACCACCACCGCTGGCACCACGTTCACGTTTACCGTCTTCTTCCACCAGTACGCTGACTGAAAAACGCACCAGCGGACGAACGTCCGCCGCCAGAGTGCCGTCGGTGGCAGCAACCAGCACCTGCTCGTAGACACCGGTGATGCTGGCCGTCACTTCCTGCACGCGCTTATCCTCAGCGCGCGCCACTTTATCTACCCGATGCAGCAGCGCGATTTTCTCTTCACGCGGCAGGCTTTGCAGCGGATCGAGCAACGGATAAAGCGCCTGATGGCTAATCTCACCCAGCGTATGCACTTTGCCGTTACCGGTTTCGCGCACGATACTGCGCGCTGCCTGCGCGCTTTGGTTAAGGGCATTCAGAGTGATCTGGTCGGCATAGGCAAAACCGGTCTTTTCCCCGCTGACGGCACGCACGCCGACGCCCTGATCGATATTGTACGAACCATCTTTAATGATGCCGTCCTCAATCACCCAGGCTTCATGGTAACTGGACTGAAAATAGAGATCGGCGTAATCGAGGCGGCGTTCGGCCAGTTGACCCAGTACGGAGAAAAGGTCTTGATGACTCAGCTTATTCGCAGCGAGTAACTGCTCACTGACAAACGTCAGGCTCATAATGTTTTTACTCTTTATTAGAGGAAGGAGTGTCAACCGGCGCAATCAGCGTCGGCCGGAATCGATTGTGCTGCATCACCGGCATCTGTTTGCGCACCGTTTTCAACTTACCGGTATCTACGCGCACTTTCAGTGCGGAGACCGCATCGGCGTTCTCCGCCAATATATTGCCCCAGCTGTCTACCACCATGGAGTGTCCCCAGGTTCGGCGGGTAGCGCCGTGGCGACCCACCTGTGCAGGAGCCAGGATCACACACTGGTTCTCAATAGCACGCGCACGCAGCAATATTTCCCAGTGTGATTCACCGGTCACGCGAGTAAAGGCAGAAGGCACCGAGATCAATTCGGCCCCCTTGGCACGTAATGCCTGATACAAACCGGGGAAGCGCAAGTCGTAGCAGATCGTCATGCCCAAGCGCCCGACCGGGGTATCCACCACTGTCAATTGCTGGCCATGCTGGTAGGTGTCCGACTCACGGTAATGCGCGTGGATATCATTGATATCCACGTCGAACATATGCATTTTGTCGTAACGGGCGCGGATTTCGCCCTGGTCGTCAAACAACAGGCTGCTGGTCGTAATGCGCTGCGGATCTTCACGACTGATCAGCGGCATGGACCCCACCAATAACCATACTCCGTAACGGCGGGCCATCTCTCTCACAGCCTGTTGCAACGGCCCATTGCCTTCCTGCTCCGCATGCTCACGGTAGGCGGCGGAGTTGGCAAACAGCAAGGCGTTCTCTGGCGTCATCACCAGTTTTACCCCGGCGTTAAGCTGCTTGATCTGCTGCTCAATCTGAGCCAGGTTGTCCCGCACCAGCTCACCGCTACACAGTTGTAACAACGCAACGTTAGCATTTTTCATGGCGCCTTCTCCTCCTTTGGCTTACGCAACACCTCATTAATATTTGGGTGATCCAGACTGCCGGTAATGTCATAGCGGATAAACGAGATTTTACTCCACAACGGCCCCAGCACTTTCGACGCAGCAAACACCGCCGCCCCTACAATCGGGTTGATCACGAAGGCGGTGGCTACCCCTACCGTCGCTGAGATTTCCGGCGCAATCACTGCCTGCATATTAATCTCTCGACGCACCAGATCGATCTGACCACTCATGGCGATATCGGCGGCCAACCCATCGACCAGCAGGTTATCTGTATGCATTATGCCATCTTTCGACCAGACTGTGCCGCGGATAGAGTCAAAGTAGAAGCCATTACCAAAGGTATCTCTGAAATCGAACTGCAGCTTACGCAGCAAGGCATCGAAGCTAACCAGGCGTAACAGCTGCCCGGCACGGCCACCACCGACGTTATCGATCTCCCCTTTACCCAGGTCGATCTTCATGGTGCCGTTCAGCGTATTGACCTGCGGCTTCCACGGCTGCCCGCGCCAGTGCAGATCAAAATCAATATTGTAAGGCGCGTCTTTCAGTGGGATGGTCGTACCAAAGAAGCTGGCGGTTTGATCGATTTTTTTACCCGACAGTTTGCCCTTCAGTGCGCTGCGCTCTTCCTGGCCGTTCTGTTTCCACAGGCCGGTGGCGCTCATACGGCCATATCCCGTGTCGACCAGGCCATGTTCCAGCACCAGTGAATCGCCGTTATGCTGAATATCGGCTTCTACCGTGCCCAGATTTTGCCCCATCGCCCAACAGGATTTACAGCGCAATACCAATGAGGGCCAGTCACGGAACGAAATACGCTCGCCCGTCGCCAATGGGTTAGTGGCCCCTGGCGCATTCTTGCCGTCGGAAAACTGCGGGTTGTAATAAAGATAACTGAGATCCGCCCGCCACGGGCCGCGATCCGGCATCGACAGGCTGCCGTCGATCTCTTTGCCTTTAGCCGTGATAGTCGTCCCCGCCAACTGTTGTTGCATGGCAAGCTGAAGGTTATGCCAAGCCTGCCCGCCCAATGTCAGTTGGGGGGTGTTTAGCGCAACGGTGGTGGGGAATTTGAAATTACCGATTTTACCCGCGCCACTGCTCTGCTTTGCCGCCGGTGCCAATAGCCCCAGCCATTGTTCACCATCCAGCGCTGGCAGGCTGAGCGTCAACGATTTATCTTTTGGAAGCTCAGGGGTGCCGGTACTGCCGGTCTTCCAGGCAGCGCGTGCCAGCGTCACCTGCTGCTTGGCCAGCAGCCATTCGCTATTGAAGTGGTTTTGCTTGCCCGCACTGCCGTTAAGCATAAATCCGTGCAGACCGCCTTTCACCTTAACGCTGACCGGTAGCGCTTCCCCTGCGGGTTTATCCAGCGGTGAAGGTAAGTGGCTGCTTACTTTTTTCAAATCGGCGTTGACGTCAATGTCGTAGCTTGGAGCGCCTTTATGCGGCAGCGTGATCGCTACCTTACCCTGCCAACCCGCGCTTCCACCTAGCGCTTTGGCAAACGCGGGTGGCATACCTTCTACTTTGGCCGGTTGCCAATCGCCCTTCAGCCCAACGTTAACCTTATAATCTTGCTGACCTTCCAGCGTATTAAAGTTAACCTCCAGCGGTTGCCCGAACCAGTTGGCTGCCAGGGTATCGCTTTCCAGATTGCCATTGTTGAAGCGGAACTTGCCGCTGACGTTTTTTAACTGACTTTCCAGCGGGTTAACCAGCAACGTGTTGTTATTCAACGCCACTTCACCTTTGGCAGTGACCTGTTCACCATCCAGCGGGATATCTAAGTGTAAGCGCCCACTGACTTTTCCTCCGACCTGCAACTCATCCAGCGCGGCCCCCACGGAATCATCCAGCGGCGTTTGTTCGAAATAGTCATGCACGTCCTGACCGTCACCTGACACATCGGCATCAATAAACAACCGTTCCTTCTGGTAGTCAGGAATGATGGCACTGATATTACTGCCAGTAACCTTACCCAATAAGGTCTGCGGCGCCTTCATCCACAGGCCATCGTTAACGAAATTCAGATCGATGGCCAGATCGTTCAGCGCAGGCCAGTCCGGCTGAAACTGGAAGGTGGCGTGGCGCAGCGGTACAAACACCTGGAACTGGCCTTCATTTTTCTTATAAGGGAACTGATGCGGATTACCGGCATAGATCAACGAAGCATTGTCTACCTGCCCCCCTTGGATCGCACCGCTGAGGTAATCCACCAGATGTTTGCCCATCAACGGCTCAGGGAAGTAGCGCCAGGCATCAGCCCCGTCAAACAGACGGATACCGGCCAGAATATCCAACCAAGGTTCCCCGTTGGCCGGTTGCTGGTAACGGAAATCACCGTTAATCCATAGGGATTTGGCCTGTACATCCAGACCCTGGCTGGCCAGTTGCCAACCCTTGTCATTAAATTGCCAGGTTAGCGCACCCCGTGCGCGCTTTATCTGCAGCGGAGCACGGAACATATCGCCGTACGGCAAGGTGCTGTTGTTCAAACCGAGCGTCAGTCGGCCGTTTTCCACGCCCCCTGACAGGGCGCCAGAAAAGTGATCCATACCTGGCAACAGTTGCCAATGTTGCCAGCTCAGATCCTGCCACAACGCTTGAAAACGGGTTTTCTCCGGCTGTTGCAGTGGAATATCCAATGCCAACGCCTGCAGCTTGCCATGCGGCTGCAAATCCTTCCAACGCTCCAGCACGTTCGGGCTCAGGAACGAGAAGGTGGGCAGTAATGCCTCGAGTCGTTCCAGTTGAATGTCTGTGGCGCGGATGCGCAGTTCTTCGCGCTGATTCGGCCCCATAAACTGAGTGTTTTCCGGCAGCCATAAAGCGCTCAAGGTGCCTGGCGACCAGGCTTCACCGTCGGTTTTCAGATTCAGTTGCGGCACATCCACCTGCCAACCGTTACCTTCGCGGCTTAACGCCAATGCCAGGTTATCCACGTTCAAGCGGTGTTGTTCACTGCCTACTGACCAACTGGCCACTCCTTGCTTGAGCAAGACGTTGCCACTGTATATCTCACCGTTTTTGAGATTCATCCAGGCTGCCAGGCTGAAATCCGCGCTTTCCAGGCCGGTGTTGGTTTTCAACCAGCGGCTGAACCAGGGCTTCATGTCGATATCATCGGCCTGCATATAGACCGTGCCGGTACTGAGTAACCCTTGTTCATCTCGCAGATCCAGGCGCACCTGTACCGCACCGTGCTGACCATTCAGCGTCGACAGGCTGATCTGGCCCTCTGCCCGGTGGCGGTTACGGCTATTTAGCCAAGTCAGTTGCGGAATGTGGAATTCGGCTCGCGACCCTGACGGCGTCAGGAAAGAGAGACGACTATTGCGCAGATCAAAATGATCCAACTGGTAGAGAAACAGATCGCTGATTTTGCTCGGTGTGAGGGTATTGCCGTTATTGCCATCCCCCCCAAGCGTAGCATTAAGATCAAATTGCAATTGATGGAAGGTGAGATCGCGGAACTGCCAGCGCCAATGCAGCAGAGATTGCCACACATCCAGCGCCAGCGTGACGCGTTCGATCTGGATCTTGCTTGTTGGCAGGGCTAAACGGATATTGCGGGCTTCCAGCGTTGGGCCAAAGGTTTCCCAACTGCCCTGAATAAAATCGGCCTCGACAGGCACCCCGGCGATCGCCTGCACTTTCTCCAGCAATTGCGGACGATAGTGGTTAAGCTCAGGCAGCACCAGACGCAACCCGCTGATCAGCAACGCCACAACAACAATCAAACTGGCGCCTGTGGCTAACAGGATCCCGGGCAGTCGCCTCACGCATTTCTCCTTAATGACCGAATATATAACCTTGTTTCCCTCACCCTCTCCCAAAGGGAGAGGGGACCGATCGAGTTAGGTTGAAAGTATTGATTCCTCATGAGCACCGGCTGATCCACCTTGGATGAGAGGACAATCACGGCGGCCTAGATGACTTCTTTACCTCCAAAAGAGCAGGAACTAACAGCTCCCTCTCCCCATGAGAGAGGGTTGGGGTGAGGGGTATTACATCATCACGACGTCAAATTGTTCCTGGCTGTACAAGGGTTCGATCTGCACCTTGACCTGTTTACCTACGAAGATTTCCACTTCCGCCAGCGCATGCGACTCCTCACCTTTCAGCGCCTCTCCCACGGCAGCGGAAGCATAGACCAGAAAACGATCGGAGTCGTAGGCGTGATGAACACGGACGATCTCGCGCATGATCTCATAGCAGACAGTCTCTACCGTTTTCACCGTTCCACGGCCATTACAGGTAGGACAATCGTTACACAGCACATGTTCAATGCTTTCACGCGTACGTTTACGCGTCATTTCCACTAATCCTAGCTGAGAGAAGCCGTTGATCGTGGTTTTTACGCGATCTTTACTCAGCGCCTGCTCCAGCGAATGCAACACCCGGCGACGGTGCTCTTCATTGTTCATGTCAATGAAATCAATGATGATGATGCCCCCCAGATTACGCAGCCGCAGCTGACGTGCTATCGCCTGGGTCGCTTCGATGTTGGTATTGAAGATGGTTTCATCAAGATTCCGGTGGCCGACAAACGCGCCAGTGTTGATATCCACGGTGGTCATGGCTTCGGTCTGATCGATGATCAGGTAACCACCCGATTTCAACTCGACTTTGCGTTCCAGTGCGCGTTGGATTTCATTTTCCACATCATACAGATCGAAAATCGGCTGGCTGCCGGTATACAGCTCCAGCTTGTCGGTGATATCCGGGATATACTCGCCGGTAAATTCCACCAGTTGATCGTGCGTCAGGCGCGAATCGACACGAATCCGATCCAGCGCAGAACCGGCAAAATCACGCAAAATGCGGTGTGCCAACGCCAACTCGCCATATAGCTTGTACTTGGTCTGGTTGCGTTTTTTACGCTCCATGACCTTGGTCCACAAACGTTTGAGGAAGGCCGCGTCTTGTGCCAGTTCTTCTTCACCAATCCCTTCCGCCGCGGTGCGGATAATAAAGCCGCCCAGATCGTCACAATACCCCGCAACGGCACGCTTCAGGCGCTCGCGCTCGGCTTCGCTTTCAATACGCTGGGAAACGCCGACATGCGCCGCCCCCGGCATAAACACCAGATAGCGTGAAGGCAGTGTAATATCAGTGGTGAGGCGTGCGCCCTTGGTACCCAGAGGATCTTTCACCACCTGAACCATCAGATCCTGCCCCTGGCGAACCAGCTCGGCAATATCGCGCACATGGAAATTCTTTTGTTCATCGCCAGCGACACATTCGGTGTGCGGCATGATATCGGAAGCGTGCAGAAAGGCCGCTTTATCCAGGCCGATATCGACAAAGGCCGCCTGCATACCGGGTAACACACGGCTGACACGCCCTTTGTAGATATTGCCGACGATGCCACGTTTGGCCTCGCGTTCGATGTGGATCTCTTGCAGAATGCCACCGTCGATATAGGCAACCCGTGTTTCAGACGGTGTGATATTAACCAGTAGCTCAGCTGTCATGCTCTCTCCTCAGAGCCGGTGTCCACCTGCCCCTTATCTTTCATGCGGCAGCATAAAATCTAATGGCGCTATCAACCGGTTCTTACCTCTCGTAATGCGACAAAATGACTGAGCAGCTCATGTGTTTCGACTAACGGTAAGCCCATCACCGCATGATAACTCCCGGTAATGGTTCTGACGAAACAACCACCCTTTCCTTGAATTCCATAGGCACCCGCTTTATCCATCGGTTCGCCTGTTGCAATATAGTCGCGAATATCTTGTTGTGACAGCATGCGGAACGTCACGTCGGTCACGACCAATTGGCACAAAACGTCTTGCCGATCGGCAATGGCCACGGCGGTCATCACCTGATGCTGTTTACCCGATAGCGCAGCCAGCATCTGTGCGGCATGCTGCTCGTCGTGCGGTTTTTCCAGTATCTGGCCGTTAAGCACCACAATGGTGTCCGCGCCCAATACCGGCCAATCCTGTGGCACCAGAGACACACCTGCACGCGCTTTATCCTGTGCCAGACGGCGAACATAGTTTTCCGCCGTTTCACCTTCCTGACGTTGTTCTTCAGTATGCGTCAGAATGATTTCAAACGGGACGCCGAGCAGGGTAAGTAATTCACGCCGACGGGGAGAACCGGAAGCAAGATACAGTGAACGCATTAAATACCCTTGTTATTGTACGGCAAACTGACGGCGGATCTTGCGCATCAGCAGGAATAACCACGGCCAAAGCACGCCGTTTACCACACTACTCCAGAACACCTCTGGCCGGAAAGAGACGTTGATCACTAAAAACTCTGCCCAGAAAACGACAACATCCATTGCCAATGATAGCAGGACTACAATCAGCGCTTGCTGCCAGAGGGCCATATTGCGGAACAATTGGAATTTAAAAGCGACCAGATAAGCGATGATGCCCATCGCCAACGCACGAACACCCAGCGTTGAACCGAGGATCAGGTCCATGACCAGCCCCAGGATAAAACCGGTGCCGACGTTAACCCGATGCGGCAACGCCATCACCCAGTAAGTGAGGATCAGCAGCAGCCAAGAGGGCCGGAACATGTAGATCTGTTCTGGCCACGGCATGATTTGCAGCACTAATGCCACCAGAAACGACAGCCAGATTATCCAGCGCCCATGGCTGCGATAGCGATTCATCGTGGGGCTCCTGCGTCCACTGGCGTTTGGGTTGCTGTCGGAGGCAGCGTCGTCCCGGTCGCGGGTGCTGGCAATGGTGCCGGTGGTCCCATGGCATCCGCCGGTGGCAACACCTGTGGCATCATCTGCATCAGACGTTCATTGGCGACGCGATGTACTTCATCCGGCGGCAACGGCATTTCACCATTACGATCGGCTCCCCACAGCAGCAACAGATAACGCAGGCGCTGCAGGCCCGCAGTGGGGCGCGCCTGGATCACCGTGTAAGCACGCTGGTTATCCACCTTTACCGAAGACACTACCGCCACCGGATAGCCTTCCGGGAAGCGGCCACCCAGGCCAGAAGTCACCAGTACATCTCCTACGCGGATATCAGTATTGCCCGGCAGATGTTCCAGTTGCAGATCGTCTGCACAACCGCTGCCCGCAGCAATCACACGGATATCATTACGCAGCACCTGAATGGGCAACGCATGAGAAGCATCACAAATCAACAGGACGCGGCTGGTCATTTTTGCTACCGCCACCACCTGCCCGACCACGCCTTTATCGCTGATAACCGGCTGGCCTTCATAGACACCGTTGTCCGAACCTTTATCGATCACCACCTGATCGCTATAAGGGTCAGAACCGGTCGAGATCACCTGAGTGACCATTTTGTGTTCGTCCTGGCGCAACGGTGAGCCTAATAGCTCACGCAAACGGGCGTTTTCCTGTTTGAATTGGCCAAGAAGAAGAATATCGCTGTTTTTCAGTAACAATTCCTGCCGTAGAGCTCGATTCTCCAGCTCCAGCTGTTGGCGGGTAGCCAGCGTTTCCGAAACGCTGTCCAAAACTTTACGCGGCCCATTGGCCAAAAAATAAAAAGGGCTGACGGCAGTATCCATGTAGTTTCGTATTTTTACGAACGTACCGAGCCGGCTATCAGCAACGATCAAGGCAATAGCCGCGATCACTGCGAGAAAAAGTCGTAGTTGCAGGGAAGGCCCCCTGCTAAAAATCGGCTTCATAAATTATGCGCGTTCCTCGACAACAGAAAGGGGAACGCACCAGATGCCATGCTATTGCCGTCATCCGCTACGCTCCCTCCGTTCTGGGCTGCTGACTATTCTTCGCTGAACAAATCGCCGCCATGCATGTCGATCATTTCCAACGCCTTACCGCCACCACGAGCCACGCAGGTAAGCGGATCTTCTGCCACCACTACCGGGATACCGGTCTCTTCCATCAGCAGGCGATCCAGGTTACGCAGCAATGCGCCACCGCCGGTCAGCACCATACCGCGTTCGGAGATGTCGGAAGCCAGTTCTGGCGGGCACTGTTCCAGCGCAACCATTACCGCGCTGACAATACCGGTCAGCGGCTCTTGCAAGGCCTCGAGAATTTCATTGGAGTTCATGGTGAAACCGCGCGGAACACCTTCTGCCAGGTTACGGCCACGCACTTCGATTTCACGTACTTCATCATCCGGATAAGCCGAACCGATACCATGTTTGATGCGTTCAGCCGTGGCCTCACCGATCAGTGAACCATAGTTACGACGCACATAATTAATAATGGCTTCGTCGAAACGGTCACCGCCGATACGCACAGAAGAGGAGTACACCACGCCATTGAGGGAGATAACCGCGACTTCGGTAGTACCACCACCGATATCCACTACCATGGAGCCGGTCGCTTCCGATACTGGCAGACCAGCACCGATAGCCGCTGCCATAGGTTCTTCAATCAGGAAGACTTCGCGGGCACCTGCACCCTGCGCGGACTCGCGGATCGCACGACGTTCAACCTGGGTGGCACCAACAGGTACGCAAACCAGCACGCGCGGGCTTGGGCGCATGAAGCTGTTGCTGTGAACCTGTTTGATGAAGTGCTGCAGCATTTTTTCGGTCACGAAGAAGTCGGCGATAACGCCGTCTTTCATCGGACGAATGGCAGCGATATTGCCAGGCGTACGCCCCAGCATCTGTTTGGCATCATGGCCTACGGCCGCAACACTCTTGGGTGAACCGGCACGATCCTGGCGAATGGCAACCACCGACGGTTCATTCAGTACAATGCCTTGTCCTTTAACATAAATCAGGGTATTGGCGGTACCCAAGTCGATGGACAAGTCATTGGAAAACATGCCACGAAATTTCTTAAACATAACGAAAGGATAATCCTGCAAGCTGGGGGCGGAAAATAAAATCCGCCTACTTTACCAACCACACGAAGCAGCGACAAGGCGCAAAAACGTTCTACTTCGGTGAAAAATAGTCTGCGTTGTTTCTGGCCGGAGGTACGGAAAGCGAATGGGGCCTGATATCCCTCAATAAAGAATCAGTTTTCCACCAAATCAACGAACCAAACGGCACAACACAGCTCATAAAATCTAACATTTTTCCTGATTGTCACCGGTGGTAAGCACCTACTGACGCCCACAGGAAAAGACAGGCCATTCTACGTTAATTTTTGCCCGGTCATCAGGTTAAACACGATAACGACGCGAATATTTTTTGCGGCCTGCGTCGATAGGCTCTGGCGACGCAAAGAAATCGCCCTGCCCACCGAGGATCCCGCTTTCCTTCAGCGTCTGCCATTCGTTACGCGTACGCACGCTGGCGGCAAAAACCTTCGCATGAGTGCCTTCACAGGCACCGGTCAGGCTCTGAACAAACAGCTGGTTTTCATCCCGTCGGTCGATACTTCGCACCAGGCCTGGATGAAGCTTGACGATCTCCACCGGCAACGACTTGATATAAGAGGTACTGACCACGGTTAACCCTGCCTGAGAAACCGCCAGGCGGCAACCCAATCCGGTGAGTAATCGCAACACCGGGCGCAAACGGTCGATATGTTGACACACATCTGCCTCCGCAAGTTCAATCAGAATTCGCCTGCGATGACTTTTTTCACACTGTAACAGGGTATCGCGCAACCAACGTTGAAAACTGCGCTGTAATAATGAATCAACACAGAGCGGAAATGCCAGCGTCTCTTCAGGCCAAAGGGCCAATAACGGAATAATCCGGTTCATCTGTTGACGATCGTAGTTTTCCGCCAGCCCCAGCTGTTTGATCAGTGGCATGTACTCGGCAGGCAGCAGCTCCTGCGCACCGTCATAAATGCGGCTCATGATCTCACGGTGATGCACATCCCCTTCGATCGTAACCGCCGGTTTTTGATACAGACGCGGGCCGCCTCGTGCCAGCACCTGCTCAAGCAACGTACGCCATTTCACGCTGCCACGCCCTTTTTCCGGCACATCGCTATCATAGACATACCAGCCGTTTTCCCCCTGCAACACGGCATGGCGCGTCGCCTGTTCGGCGAAATCGATGATCTGCTCCGTCGTTTGCCCGCTGCGATAGGCAACGATACCGATGTGCAGGAAGGCTTCACGATCGATAAGTGCGGTTGAAGGCAGAGAGTCGATGGCATTGACCAACTGTGCCGCAATACCGTCCGCCTCTTTTAACGTGCGGTGTGGCAGCAAGACGGTAAAGTCGCTGTGGAAATAGCGCGCCAGCAAGGCCGACGGGTAACGCATCACAAAGGTAGAGAGCAGGTTAACCAGCGAATACATCAGTTCCTGCACTGCCGCGCTGCCATGAATCTCACGTAAGGTGTCGAAATCCGGCAGGCGTACCATCATCACAATACCGTGCGAGCCCTCATCCTCCAACTGTGTAGTGAGCTGGTTATCGAAGAACAAGCGGTTGTTAAGCCCGGTTTTCGCATCCTGGGCGGCAAAGGCACGGATCAGGGTATCGACCCGGCTGCGTTCCTCACGCGCCTCAGCCAGATCCGCCAACAGGCGATCCAGCGCCCCACTGACGGTGGCAGGCCATTCACGCACATCCCCCTTGAGCACTTCTTCCCGCTCGCCGTTAAGAATGCGCCGCGCTCGTCGCTCGAGGCGATCTTCCCCATCGGCCTGTTCACGTAGCCAGCGCAGACTAAACAGCAGGATCGCCATCATCAGGATGATCGACAGCGTCACCGCCGCCGTGGATTGCAATGAGCGCACATCGCTGGCAAACGGATCGAGGTAGGTGATGTTCAGCCGGGTGCCAGGATGTTGCATCATGGTCAATGAAGTCTGCCGATAACCGTTAAGGGATTCCCAAGGCACTTTTATCGTTGGCAAGCTATAGGAAAAGAGGTTGCTAGTTTCAGTATCCACGTGGATGGCAACAATGCCCAACGGCCGCATCACCAAGGGGATCCAGCTCTCCTGGTTTTGCAGCGGCTCAAGCAACATCGCCTGATCGAGGGAGGTTGCCAGGGCATCAAAGCGGCGCTCCATGCGCTCCTGAGTGACATAGAAGAAACTGTATGAACACCCCATCAGCATGAGAAACATCGCCAATGCGACGAGCAGGGTGATTAATGCAGAGAGTTTGGTCGTGAATCTCATCCCTGTGCCTTGTCCGCGATGATTAAGTAAAGAGCCACCTTTCGATGAATAAAGGCCCCGTTCCTGCTCAAATAAATACAACGCAATACCCTGATTTTAAAAAATTATGAAGGAGTTTCCTTTTCCTTGCCAACCATCAGGTTATCCTTAACAACCTATCAAGCATAGACAACGAAGAAAACCATTAAGCGCCTTTTTTTTGTCCTTTATCAGGACATCCTTTTTTATTCTGCATATAGTCAAATGAAATAGGCTTAAACATTCATATAATATATGAAAACAAGGGGAAGAATGACATGCGTGCATTGTTATTGGAACAACGTGACGATCAAACCTTAGCGCAGATCAAAGACATTGATAGCGCTCAGTTGCCCGAAGGTGACGTGACGGTCGACGTTAATTGGTCAAGCCTTAACTATAAGGATGCCTTGGCGATCACCGGCAAAGGAAAGATCGTGCGTAACTTCCCGATGGTGCCTGGTATCGACTTTGCCGGACAGGTTAGCAGCAGTAAGGATCCGCGTTTTACAGCAGGCCAGAGCGTGGTGCTCACCGGTTGGGGCGTAGGGGAAAATCACTGGGGCGGATTGGCCGAACAAGCCCGTGTCTCCGGGGAATGGTTAGTGCCATTACCAAAAGGGCTGTGTGAACGCAAAGCGATGATCCTCGGCACCGCTGGTTTTACCGCCATGCTGTGCGTAATGGCGCTGGAGGAAGGCGGTGTGAAACCGGAAGACGGCAACATTCTGGTCACCGGTGCCAGTGGTGGCGTCGGCAGCACGGCGATCGCCCTGCTGGCAGCATTGGGTTATAGCGTGACCGCCATCAGTGGCCGTGGCAGCAATACCGATTACCTCAGATCCCTCGGTGCCAAGGACGTCTTGCCACGTAGTGACTATATTGAATCCCCGCGCCCACTAGAGAAGCAACTGTGGGCAGGTGCCGTCGATACCGTAGGTGACAAAATGCTGGCGCGTGTGCTGGCACAGATGAACTACAACGGTACCGTTGCCGCCTGTGGTTTGGCTGGCGGTTACCAACTGCCAACGACAGTGATGCCGTTTATTCTGCGTAACGTTCGTCTGCAGGGGGTCGACTCCGTACAGACGCCACTGCATCGCCGCCAAACGGCCTGGGAGCGCCTGGCCGGTATCCTGCCAGACAGCTTCTACGAGCAGGCAACCCAGGAAATTGGGTTAGAGGGGGTACCCGCTGCCGCTGCCGCACTGATGAACAATCAAGTCACGGGCCGTACGTTGGTAAAAATCCGCTGAAATAGCCAGGGGGGAATTTCCCTCAAGACCTAAAACGCGAGACGCGCGGGTCATACCGCGCTTTTTATTTCCCCCACCCCGCATTGACACGCATTTTACCTTCTTGACACTCTTTATCTCGCGTAACCCTGGTTTTCACGCCATGCTTAGGTTGTGAGGAATGGAGATCAGAAGATGAAACAACAACGAAAACTGACCGAAGCCGATGTCACGCCGGAGAGCGTATTTTATCAACGGCGTAAAGTGCTCCAGGCATTGGGGATCACTGCCGCTTCGCTGGCGCTACCTACCCCTGCCCAAGCCGATTTATTGTCATGGTTCAAAGGCCACGATCGGCCCAAAGCCCCACCGGGTAAAGCGTTGGAATTCAGCAAACCAGAGGCCTGGCAGGCCAAGCTGACGCTGACGCCAGAAGAAAAAGTGTCGGGCTACAATAATTTCTACGAATTTGGTCTGGATAAGGCCGATCCTGCAGCCAACGCCGGCTCGCTGAAAACCGCTGACTGGAAGGTGAAAATAGACGGTGAAGTCGGTAAACCGATAACGCTGGATATCGACGATCTCATCAAACGTTTCCCCCTTGAACAGCGCATTTATCGCATGCGTTGTGTCGAAGCCTGGTCAATGGTGGTGCCCTGGATTGGATTTGAATTGGGTAAGTTGCTCAAGTTGGCCGAACCCACCAGTAACGCACGTTATGTGGCGTTTCAAACGCTGTATGACCCGCAGCAAATGCCCGGCCAGCAAGATCGCTTTATCGGCGGCGGTCTGCAATACCCTTATGTTGAGGGGTTACGCCTCGATGAGGCCATGCACCCGCTGGCCCTGTTGACCGTCGGTGTCTATGGCAAAATGTTGCCGCCACAAAACGGGGCGCCGTTACGCCTGATCACTCCCTGGAAATACGGCTTTAAAGGCATCAAATCCATTGTGCAGATCAGCCTGACCCGTGAGCAACCCCCAACTACCTGGAATCTGTCGGCTCCCAATGAGTATGGTTTTTACGCCAATGTGAATCCCCATGTCGATCACCCGCGTTGGTCGCAAGCGACCGAACGCTTCATTGGTGCCGGAGGTATTCTGGACGTACAGCGCCAACCGACATTGCTGTTCAACGGCTATGCCGAGCAGGTTGCCTCGCTGTATCGTGGCCTCGATTTAAGGGAGAACTTCTGAGTGCGCTTAACCCCCAAGCAAATCACCTGGCTGAAGGTAGCCATCTATCTGGCGGCATTCATCCCTTTTCTCTGGTTAATTCTGGCGGTTGAGCAAGGCTGGTTCAGTGCCGATCCGGCCAAAGATATCCAGCATTTTACCGGCAGGATGACGCTAAAACTGCTGCTGGCTACCCTGCTGGTGACCCCTGTTGCCCGTTACACCCGGCAACCGCTGCTAATCCGCTGTCGTCGCCTGCTAGGTTTGTGGTGTTTTGCCTGGGGTACTCTGCATCTGGTAAGCTATTCCACGCTAGAGCTGGGATTGAGCAATGTTGGCCTGTTGGGACGCGAACTGGTGACACGCCCGTATCTGACACTGGGCATCATTTGTTGGCTGATTTTGCTGGCACTGGCCGCCACCTCAACGTTATGGGCACAACGCAAGTTGGGGGCCAAATGGCAGACGTTGCATAACTTCGTCTATCTGGTGGCGATCCTGGCACCGATTCATTATTTATGGTCGGTAAAAACCTTTTCACCGCAGCCTTTCATCTATGTTGCGTTGGCACTGCTGTTGTTAGCTCTGCGTTACAAGAAATTCCGTTCCTGGTGGCGGTAAACCCGGTATAAGGCGGGAAGATTGACGGTAAAATGCGCCCGCCACGATACGGAACTTTTCTGTGTTCTATCCCTCATAATCTGATAACAACGCGATCGGTTTACCGATTTAGGGTTGAATATCTTCGCTGATAAGACCAGTATTTAGCTGCGAATTGCTACGATATCGTTATAATGCCCGACCTTGTTCCTGTTACTGTTGCAAAATTACTGCGTAACAGGTGACAAATCGGTGACATCGGGTTATTTTCTACGATGATGGTTTTATTGCCGGAGATACCAGCACAATGGCGGATAAGTTTCACATTTTGCTTCTGAACGGCCCCAATCTGAATCTTCTGGGGACGCGTGAGCCGGAAAAGTACGGCAGCACGACGCTGGCAGAGATTGTTAACGGATTGGAAAACCAGGCGCTCGCGCTCGATATCACCCTGAGCCATCTGCAATCCAATGCCGAGCATGCGTTAATCGATCGCATTCACGAGGCACGCGGTAATACAGATTTTATTCTGATTAACCCTGCTGCGTTCACGCATACCAGCGTGGCGCTGCGCGATGCGCTGCTGGCGGTGCAGATCCCGTTTATCGAGATCCACCTGTCCAACGTGCATGCCCGCGAGCCTTTCCGCCATCACTCTTACCTGTCTGATATTGCGGTAGGCGTGATTTGCGGCCTCGGCGCTGATGGCTACACATTTGCTTTACAGGCAGCGGCTCGCCGTTTGTCGAAAACCCACTAATAGCTACACAAAAAGAGTACGGAATCACACTCATGGATATTCGTAAAATCAAGAAACTGATCGAACTGGTTGAAGAATCAGGTATTTCTGAACTGGAAATCTCTGAAGGCGAAGAGTCAGTTCGCATCAGCCGTGCCGCACCGGCGCAGGCTTACCCAATGATGCAACAGTACGCAATGCCGGCCCAGCAGCAACCTGCGCTGACCGCTGCCGTCGCCCCTGCTGCTGCCGCAGAAACCCCTGCAGCACCGGCGGCCATGAGTGGCCACGTCGTTCGTTCACCGATGGTAGGCACCTTCTACCGCACCCCAAGCCCAGACGCGAAAGCCTTTGTGGAAGTGGGTCAGAAAGTGAACGCCGGCGATACCCTGTGCATCGTTGAAGCAATGAAAATGATGAACCAGATCGAAGCCGACAAATCCGGTGTGGTTAAAGCTATCCTGGTAGAAAACGGCCAACCGGTTGAATATGACGAGCCATTGGTCGTCATCGAATAACGAGGCGCACCATGCTTGATAAAATTGTTATCGCCAACCGTGGCGAGATCGCGCTTCGTATTCTGCGTGCTTGTAAGGAACTGGGCATCAAAACCGTTGCCGTTCACTCAAGCGCCGATCGCGATCTGAAACACGTACTGCTGGCAGATGAGACCGTTTGTATCGGCCCTGCTCCTTCAGTCAAAAGCTATCTGAACATTCCAGCGATCATCTCCGCCGCCGAAATCACCGGTGCCGTGGCGATCCACCCTGGCTATGGTTTCCTGTCCGAGAATGCTGATTTCGCCGAACAGGTTGAACGTTCAGGCTTTATTTTCATCGGCCCACGTGCAGAAACCATCCGTCTGATGGGCGATAAGGTTTCTGCCATCAACGCGATGAAAAAAGCGGGCGTACCTTGTGTTCCTGGTTCCGACGGCCCGCTGACCGATGACATGGATAAAAACCGTGCCTTCGCCAAGCGTATCGGTTATCCGGTGATTATCAAGGCTTCCGGCGGCGGCGGCGGTCGGGGTATGCGCGTTGTGCGCAGCGATAAAGATCTCGAACAGTCCATCACCATGACGAAAGCGGAAGCCAAAGCGGCTTTCAACAACGACATGGTCTATATGGAAAAATACCTGGAAAACCCACGCCACATCGAAATTCAGGTGTTGGCAGACGGCCAGGGCAACGCGATCTATCTGGCAGAACGTGACTGCTCCATGCAGCGCCGCCACCAGAAAGTGGTCGAAGAAGCCCCAGCACCAGGGATCACCCCGGAACTGCGCCGCTATATCGGCGAGCGCTGTTCAAAAGCCTGTGTGGAAATCGGTTATCGCGGAGCAGGTACCTTCGAGTTCCTGTATGAAAACGGCGAATTCTATTTCATTGAAATGAACACCCGTATTCAGGTGGAACACCCGGTGACCGAAATGATTACCGGCGTGGATCTGATCAAAGAGCAGTTGCGTATCGCTGCCGGTCAGCCGCTGTCGATCAAACAGGAAGAAGTGAAGGTGCAAGGCCACGCGGTAGAATGCCGTATCAACGCCGAAGACCCGAACACCTTCCTGCCAAGCCCGGGCAAAATTACCCGTTTCCATGCGCCCGGTGGCTTCGGTGTGCGCTGGGAATCTCATATCTACGCCGGTTATACCGTACCGCCGTACTATGACTCCATGATCGGCAAACTGATCACCTACGGTGAAAACCGTGACGTGGCCATTGCCCGCATGAAGAATGCCCTGGCTGAGCTGATCATCGACGGCATCAAAACCAACGTTGAACTGCAGCAGAAGATCATGAGCGACGAAAACTTCCAGCATGGTGGCACCAACATCCACTATCTGGAGAAGAAGCTGGGTCTGCAAGAAACCTGATAACCCGTTAAGGGCTATGTGTGAATAAAAAACACCGCATGAGATCCTCTGCGGTGTTTTTTTATCTACATCGCCACATAACGGCTTGGCAAAACCGTCCCTTGTCGTAAAATCCCCTCCTTTGCCAATCCATAACCGTAAACCCCCTGGAGGCACGGATGGAACAACGCTTTGTTCAAGCTCACCGCGAAGCACGCTGGGCGCTGGGCCTGACGCTGCTGTACCTGCTGGCCTGGTCGCTGGCGGCCTATCTGCCAGACAGTACAAGCGGCATCACCGGCCTGCCACACTGGTTCGAAATGGCCTGCCTGCTGGTACCGCTGCTGTTTATCGGCCTGTGCTGGCTGATGGTACGCGGCATCTTCCGCGACATTCCCCTGGAGGACAGCGATGCAAACTGAAGTCATTCTGCCGCTGGTCGCTTATCTGCTGCTGGTGTTTGGCCTGTCAGTCTATGCCTACAGCCGTCGTCAGAGCGGCAACTTCCTGAGTGAATATTTCCTCGGCAACCGCTCAATGGGCGGCTTTGTGCTGGCGATGACACTCACCGCCACCTATATCAGTGCCAGCTCGTTTATTGGCGGCCCCGGTGCCGCCTACAAATACGGTCTTGGCTGGGTGCTGCTGGCGATGATCCAACTGCCCGCCGTCTGGCTCTCGCTCGGCGTACTGGGTAAAAAGTTTGCCATTCTGGCGCGGCGCTACAACGCCATCACGCTGAACGACATGCTGTTTGCCCGCTACCAGAGCCGCCTGTTGGTGTGGCTGGCCAGCCTGAGCCTGCTTGTGGCTTTCCTGGGCGCGATGACGGTACAGTTTATCGGTGGTGCGCGTTTGCTGGAGACCGCGGCAGGCATTCCTTATGATAAGGGCCTGCTGATTTTTGGCGTCAGTATTGCGCTGTATACCGCGTTTGGCGGCTTCCGTGCCAGCGTCCTCAACGACGCCATGCAGGGGTTGGTCATGCTGTTGGGCACAATCTTGCTGCTGATTGCCGTGATCCACGCCGCTGGTGGCTTACACAGTGCGGTAGATAAGCTGCAACAGATCGATCCGGCGCTGGTCACACCGCAAGGTGGCGATCAGATCCTCAGCCTGCCGTTTATGGCTTCGTTCTGGATCCTGGTGTGCTTCGGGGTGATCGGACTGCCACACACCGCCGTTCGCTGCATTTCGTATAAAGACAGCAAGGCCGTGCACCGCGGCATTATTCTCGGTACGATCGTGGTCGCGGTGCTGATGTTTGGCATGCACCTGGCGGGAGCCCTGGGCCGTGCCGTACTCCCGGATCTACAAATCCCCGATCAGGTGATCCCCACGCTGATGGTCACCGTGCTGCCGCCTTACGCGGCGGGGATCTTCCTGGCCGCACCGATGGCTGCCATCATGTCAACCATCAATGCCCAACTGCTGCAGTCTTCTGCCACCATCATTAAAGACATGTATCTGGGCGTGCGCCCGCAGCTGATGCAGAACGAGAAGATGATCAAACGCTTCTCCAGCCTGACGACGCTGATCCTCGGATTGTTAGTGCTATTGGCCGCCTGGCGGCCGCCGGAAATGATCATCTGGCTGAACCTGCTGGCATTCGGCGGCCTGGAAGCCGTGTTTCTGTGGCCGCTGGTGCTGGGCCTGTATTGGGAGCGAGCCAACGCACAGGGAGCCCTTAGCTCAATGCTTGTCGGTGCGTTATGCTATACGCTATTAGCCAGCTTTGACCTGCGGCTGGCAGGGCTGCACCCTATTGTGCCTTCGCTGTTACTCAGCCTGTTGGCGTTTTATCTTGGTAACGTCTACGGCGAAAAACGCCAGTTGGCGTCATCCTTACCCTCTTGAAGAGAATTGTTATGCCTTGGATCCAACTTAAACTGAACACCACCGGCAGCCAGGCAGAAGACCTGAGTGATGCGTTGGTTGAAAGCGGCGCGGTATCGGTGACCTTTCAGGACACCCATGACAACCCGGTATTTGAACCCTTGCCAGGCGAAACCCTGCTATGGGGCGATACCGATGTGATCGGCCTGTTTGACGCCGAGACCGATATGGCTGACGTGGTCGCCATGTTGGAACAACATCCGCTGCTGGGTATCGGTTTCCGCCATAAAATCGAGCAGTTGGAAGACAAAGACTGGGAGCGCGAATGGATGGATAACTTCCATCCCATGCGTTTTGGCGAACGCCTGTGGATTTGCCCAAGCTGGCGCGACGTGCCCGATCCGTCAGCAGTGAATGTCATGCTCGATCCAGGCCTGGCGTTCGGCACCGGAACACACCCCACCACGGCGCTTTGCCTGCAATGGCTGGATGGCCTGGATCTGACGGATAAAACCGTCATCGACTTCGGTTGCGGTTCCGGCATCCTGGCGATTGCCGCGTTAAAACTCGGTGCTGCGCGCGCTATTGGCATTGATATCGATCCCCAGGCCATTCAGGCCAGCCGCGACAACGCACAACGTAACGGCGTGTCTGAACGTTTGGAGCTGTATTTGCCAAAAGACCAGCCTGCCGATCTGCTGGCCGACGTGGTCGTGGCCAATATTCTGGCAGGCCCATTGCGTGAGTTGGCACCGCTGATCGGCGCTCTGCCAAAATCCGGTGGTTATCTTGGCCTGTCTGGCGTGCTGGCGACGCAGGCCGCCAGCGTCGCAGAAGCTTACCAGGATAAGTTCAATCTCGACCCGGTTGCTGAACGCGAAGAGTGGTGCCGCATCACCGGCCAACGCAAATAGTTACATTTTTCTCTGCTGCTAAAAACCATCGGAAATTTAATAACTTCCGATGGTTTTCTTTATCCCCATAACAATTTCTCAATTTATCCTTTTATATGCTGGGCGTATTCTCCTGCGCGGAGCGACGGTAGCCTGCAGCACATGAGCTACCCGCTTAGGATGATTGGCATTTTTGTTTAAAAAGGATAAGGAAATGAAAGGAAAAGCGTTGCTTGCCGCCCTGTTGGCCGCCAGCTTCTCGATCAATGCCGCCGAACACGCTCATTGGGGATATGAAGGTCAGGAAGACCCGGCACACTGGGGCAAGCTCTCCCCCGATTTCTCACTGTGTGAAACCGGTAAAAATCAGTCCCCTGTCAATATTCAGGGCGCATTAAAAACCCACCACGGCAAGCTTGAACTGGCTTTCAAGCCGGGTAAACAGCAAATCGTCAACAATGGCCACACCATTCAGGTCAACGTCAGCGAAGGAAACACCTTGCGGCTGGATAACGACACTTTCACGCTGCAGCAATTTCATTTCCACACCCCCAGCGAAAATGAGATCGATGGTAAGCAGTTCCCTCTGGAAGCCCACTTTGTCTACAAAGACAAAGACGGTGCCCTGGCGGTGCTAGCCCTGATGTTCCAGGAAGGTAAGGCCAACCCGCAGCTGGCACAGGCCTGGCAACAAATGCCCACCGCCGTTGATCAGACCGCCGTATTGAACAAACCGGTGGATATCAACGCGCTGTTGCCTAAGCAGTTTAACTTTTACCGTTTCAGCGGCTCATTGACTACTCCGCCCTGTTCCGAGGGAGTCAGTTGGCTAGTGCTGGACGCGCCTGTAAGCGCCTCTGCCGAGCAGATCAGTCAATTCCACTCGGTAGTCCATCATGACAACAATCGCCCGATACAGCCGCTGAACGGTCGCGTAATCGTCGATTGATATTTGCCAGGTACTCACCGCTGCGCCAGTGGCGTGGCGGTGGGGCCTTAAAGCCGCTATCCGCTATTTTCGGGAGCTATTTTTTTCGCGTTGTCAAAGCATTACCCTGATAATGTTACAAAATGCCTGCTATCGCCTGCTTATAACCACACCGTCTAAAGATAAAATTCTGTTGAAAGTGGAATATTTCACTGAACGCAAATTAAGCACTTTAAGCCAAGGTATTGTTAAATAACTATAATATTTTCATAAACGGCTGCGAACCGCATTTTCATTGATAAATAGCAGTAAATTGGTCAAAGTTTGGCCTTTCATCTCAACGAAAAAATGCGTAATATACGCGCCCTTGCGGACACAGTATGGTCATTCTTTGTCTATGCGCATTGGACACCACCAGTTAACAAATTGCCTGATTGCGGCCCCGATGGCCGGCATCACAGATCGCCCATTCAGAACCTTATGTCATGCAATGGGTGCTGGGATGGCTGTATCCGAAATGCTCTCCTCCAATCCGGAGGTGTGGCGAACGGATAAGTCACGTCTGCGTATGGTGCATAGTGATGAACCAGGGATCCGCTCCGTGCAAATTGCCGGATGCGATCCTGATGATATGGCCGCCGCGGCGCGCATTAATGTGGCCAGCGGCGCACAGATCATCGACATCAATATGGGGTGCCCGGCCAAGAAAGTGAACCGGAAGCTTGCAGGGTCTGCGTTACTGCAGTACCCGGATCTGGTTAAACAGATCCTCCTCGCGGTAGTCAACGCGGTGGATGTGCCGGTAACACTTAAGATCCGTACCGGCTGGGCGCCAGAACACCGTAACTGTGTAGAGATTGCCCAACTGGCCGAAGATTGTGGTATACAGGCCCTGACTATTCATGGCCGAACCCGTGCCTGCCTGTTTAACGGCAACGCGGAGTACGACAGTATTCGGGCAGTTAAGCAGAATGTTTCCATTCCGATTATCGCGAACGGCGACATTACTGACCCGCATAAAGCCAGAGCAGTGCTCGACTACACCGGGGCTGATGCCCTGATGATAGGCCGTGCTGCTCAGGGGAGACCCTGGATCTTCCGGGAAATCCAGCATTATCTGGACACTGGGGAGCTGCTGCCACCGATGCCACTTGGCGAAGTGAAGCACTTGTTGATAGGGCATATTCGGGAATTGCACGGCTTTTATGGCCAAGGCAAGGGATTCCGGATTGCACGAAAGCACGTCTCCTGGTACTTACAGGAGCATGCCCCAAATGACCAGTTTCGGCGCACATTCAACGCCATAGAGGATGCCAGCGAACAGCTGGAGGCGTTGGAGGCATATTTCGAAAATCTTGCGTAACAAAAAAGAGCTGACAGAACTATGTTCGAACAACGCGTAAATTCTGACGTACTGACCGTTTCAACCGTGAACTCACAGGATCAAGTGACTCAAAAGCCTCTGCGTGACTCGGTTAAGCAAGCACTGAAGAACTATTTTGCTCAACTGAATGGTCAAGACGTTAATGATCTGTATGAGCTGGTACTGGCTGAAGTTGAACAGCCACTGTTGGACATGGTGATGCAATACACCCGTGGCAACCAGACCCGTGCAGCCCTGATGATGGGCATCAACCGCGGTACACTGCGTAAGAAATTGAAAAAATACGGCATGAACTGATACTAATCAGTTAACGTATTGAAAAAAGGCGCTTTTACCTCATTTGGTAAGCGCCTTTTTCTTTTCACGTGATACACCACGTGATACACGGTCATTTCTGTAGCTAAAATTCATACAAAAATAATTAAGATATCGCCTCGAGATGTGCAACATCCACTCTCCATCCGATGGTTGCCACTTGCTGCAAAGTTGCCCCCTTTTTCGAGGTATGTCATTTAGTGGAAATTTTCTGAAGCTACTCACTGTTCACTGTCAGCTAGTTGTCATAAGCTGCTTTAAAATTAGGTTTTACGCATTCCGAGGGAATACTTTTTGGGAGTGAATCGTGATCAAACCTAGAACCACCTTAAAGCAGCTTGAGGAAATTTCTCCAGATTTATGGAAAAATCAACCTTATGGAAGGCAAATACGAATTTATATCACCAACCTTATAAATCAAGGGATTGGGCCACAGGAAATCATCGCTAGAACACGTTCATGGGTTGCTAGTGGGCATGCAATTGAAGCCAATCGCCTTAGACGGATAAATAATCGTAAACCGCATGGCCCTCCACCTCAACTTTCGAGTGCAAGGCTTAATGCCGGCGGATTAATATCTCTCAGCGGTACTCGTAAAATCCCACCATACCGACGCGGGAAAAATATTCAATTTCCTAAAAGCCATGTGGAAACTAAAAGCCATACAGAGGTTGAGTCTCCTATCAGCTCCCTGCAAACGTGGCTGTTGAGTATTGAGGATGATGAACGCAAGGAATTTGTGGTTTGGTGTACTCTACAAGGCAAAACTCCAAGTAAAGTTTTATGGGATTCCTTTAAAACTTATGGGCATACCTCTTCAGCTTTCACATCAAAATCAGAAAAAGGCATTGAACAACATGCTTTCGAACTCACACGAAGCGGAACAGGACACGCAAACAAAACTCAATCAATATATTCCCCGACCTTGCAAATGCGGGAGTATGAAAATGATGGATGGTCAAAGGTTAAAATACGTAAAGCTCAGGGGCGTTTCCGCCAAGATGTACTTGCAAATTGGGGATATCGCTGCGCTATCACAGGTAGCGCTCTTGTCATAGAGGCTTGCCATATTATTAGCCACGCAAGTGGCGGGACTCCCAGTGTTGAGAATGGCATTGCTCTTGCCGTAGATTTTCACCGCCTCCTAGACAGTGGACACTTACGTTTCCACGGCAATCAGATAGCATTATCAGATGATGCACGTAAAGAACCACGTTACTGCAATTATGACGGGGGATTTTTGCGAGAATCAATCGTTCCTGTCAACCTAACGCCAAAATAACCCGAAAATAGAAAACTGATTAAGAGTGCCTTGTACTACGCACAGTTGACACAGCTCACCCAATTATAAATTCTGAGGTTTCGTTAGGTGGGTTGACACTTTTTCATGATGACTTACGAAAAGCGGTACATTCCGGTACATGGCCGCTTTACACTTTTGCCATCCATGCCTGAAAATCCTTAACATTTCTTAGCATCAAACGAAGAAAATCCTGGCCATTAAAACGGTTTAGCCCAGTGCTGATGCGGGTTTAAAGCAATGTGTAAAGTCCGACCATGAAAAGTGTCAAGTATGAAGGTGAACTTGACACTTTATGCGCAGAAAAGCGGGGGATTCCGGTAGTTAGCCTGTATAAAACTGTATACCAATGACAATAAACATTGCGTCAAATACAGATACCACGAAGGGTAGTGCAATACAGGAAAATGTGGCCATTATCATGGGATTTAACGTAGTTGTTCATAAAACGCCGTTCTTCTTAGCATAGTGCCGTCCAATGTACTTTCGCAGAGGTCGAATAACGCTCTCGGTATTACCTATGATATGCACCATAGCCCGAGACGCCACTTTGATATTGAACTCAGCGACGGTGACTTCATCAACTTTATTTATGCCTGGCGTGAACCGCTCGGATTCGCAGATGATGTAGGCGACGCGCGGCGAAATTGGGTAGTAGAAGTCTGCGTACTCAGGTGCGGTAAACTCTGTCTCTGATACACATGAATGCACATTGACGACCGGCTGATCGGATGTGATGAAAGGCACTATCGTGTCATTTACAAGCAATGCGTGCCTTGCGTCGTGACGACTTGAGTATAGGCTGAGCCCGATATTCATCCCAAGCATGTAGCTTATGAACCACCATGCATGCGTCATCGCGTCTGCCACTTCAATTTCTATGATATTGCGTCTGGGTAGTACCTGGAGCACACCATCCCGGAAAGGCTTCGTGCGAGCGATTTGGTGACCCAAAAACACCATGAACTCAATCATGTGATGCTTATCTTGCAGTATATCGAGCTGACCATCAGCGAGGGCGGACAATATCAGTAGTGCCATTTTTTCGTGAGAAGCATGTAGATTTTCCATGAGGTTGCATCTCATTGCATGTATGTATTTCTCAATTTCCTGATTTTTAATGCCAGACTTAAAATAAAGTGTTTCCGCATGCTGTGCTTTAAGGAAGTCGTTTAGATACGATATGTGCTGGTGCTGAAGATGATCTGGGCTTTCTAGGGATACGCTTTTTATTACTTCAACATGCTTACTAGTCAGTATTGTAGTTTTGTAAAAGTAGTCGTCAGCAGCTATAGCACGCACACTGTCATGAGCAATCTTCCCTGTCTTAGTAGTGTAGAAAACATTTTTCGTCCCGTTACCCCAGTTGGTGAGATACTTTGCCCATACATAATGGTGCCGCTTCTTAGCTTCAAGGTCTTTATTTGACATGAGAATATATTCCATAGGGCCTTAGCCTGCAATTTCTCAGTTCACGTACCTACTGTCAACCTGGCGAACTGCTTCTCCATTCAAAAACATACCGAGATGTGAGTAACATCCTCTTTTGACACTTACTAACTAAGGGAATATCTAGGACGTCTATAAATGAAAAAATTACCCCCGCATTTACAGTTGCTTTTTTGCGCGCTGTAAAAATAATCCGTTAACATGTATTTGTTAGCTTCGTTGAAGGTTTTTCTTTCTCCAACCATTATTTTTTATTCCACTCTTGTGGGGCCATTTGAAAAGTTTTTTATATATATCATAGTCAAATACATCATCCATGTCATTCCCGCCCTCGAAATAGAACTCATCGTCCTCTATTCTTGCGTATATCCTAAGTAATTCATCATTGATTATTGAGATAAATTGCCTTGCATCTTTTTGTTTAATTCTCCACGGAGTAGAAACTCGGCTACTTACATCAATCCTCCCTTTAGCGCGTGATAGTCCAACATATATAGCATTTTGTTTTTTCTCTTCTAGTTTTCTGTTCCGGATCAGAGAGATAAAATTTGGAGAGTAATCATAGGTTTCTTTAGCTACAAAGTTCCACTGTTTTTTTGGATGAAGATACAACAGTTTTAACCATTCCTGCTCGAATTCAGCGCCAGGATAACCCTCATTAGTTTCAGACGTCCAAATGTAATGATCTACCCAAATTGCCTTTGAAAACTCTTCAAGGGCCAAAACAGAAAGCTGAAGTGCACTTGGATACGATCCATTTTCATATAATAATATAGAATCAAAATGGAGACGGATAGTATTCCTCAATGACTCAGTAGCAATTTTATTCAGTTTATATTTTGAAATACCCTGTTCTTTTTTCATCTGTGCACCATTTCATAATCTAACTATGCGAGTGAGCGCATATTACCACAACGAATGAAGATTCCCCAGAAAACATCCACATTGGGCACTCAGTCGCCCGCAGGAAGTACCTCGGGCGGTTATGGGAGAACTAAAAAAACCACAACTAATATACAGCCCCCCGTTAATAACACTTTTATTTATCAAACCCCTTCTAGTTTTCGTTGCAGTGGTGCGCAATTTTCAATGATTATTTTTATTTCTTCCACAGTGAAACCAATGACATTTAAAAAGTGCAAATTTAATATAGCTTCCATTTTTAAGCAAAGATTCCAGAGTTCTTTTCCCTTAGCAGAATCCCCTTCTAAATCTTCACTGTAATGTGTAAAGTAATTCCTTGTGTCTACTATTTTTCTTAGAAGCTTACTTCTCTCTTTACTTGTTCCAAGGTGTTCTTCAAACGGTTCAATAATTTTTTTTAATCTATTCCTCAAACTTATTTCATTACCATGCATTAATCTGCCTTTCAACCAGTCAATATGTTCATTTGGACATGCCTCAAGAATTTTTGATACTAGTGATTCAAAATCCTCTAGTTCCATTAACTTTTCATTACTAGTTCTACGATGATAAGTTTCCAACCCTTGAGCCAGAGCTAGGAACTTACCATCAAGGTATTTTTGAGCACCTACTTTAGTTGAGAAATATAATCCTAATGCAGGGTATAAGTATTCATAAGCGTTTATCCAATTATTGAAAACCTGCTGGGCATTGTTTTTTACAGTCCCAAAATTGAATAGCATATTATACCTATCTCGCTCAGGTATTTTTTCAGAATATGGAATGCTTTGATAATATATCTTAATTGAAACAGGATATTTTTTCCCCGCGCCTACTTCATGTTGTATTTCTGAGGATGTAGCAGAAACATTTTTCATAGTAACGACCTCATCCATTGCAAAGCACATAAGATTAGTAATCTTGTAAGCAACAGTTTTGAAGTCGTTCAAAGCAAGCAGTTTATCTGATTCAAGTTTAAAATATGCGTCCTGCGTAATTTTAGCCTCTTTTAGGCTTCTAGAGCTAGGAAGTGAGTATGTAAAGCAGATTGATAGTTTCATTTCATTATCAAGAGTGAATTCTATTATTTCCGGCGGATTAAAATTAATCATTGCCGTTTTTCTTATCCTATCATATCTTACATCTATTCCACTGATACCAACCCACTCATCCAGGCAGTCTAAGGTGAAGGAGAAAGTATTAAAAGTGACATCCTCATCTTTCCCCCAGTCAGCCCCGACTAAAGCCCTCCGCACTAGAATCTTTGATTTTGAAATGCCACCGAATGAGAAGTTCTTGCAGGAATAAGAGCAATCATCAAGGGTTACCAGACCATCTACTTCAACATGACCTATTATCCTATCAATATTATCATCTGCATCTAAGGAATTTATGCTGGTATCGAAAAAACCGATAATTTCTAACTCAACCTCTCCCCCATCATTAATCGAGAGCACTCCAGGTATCTTCTTAGCATCCTCTCCTGGTAGCCAGAAATAGCCTGTCTTCTTATATTCGCCTTCAACTCTCACGAGACAACTCCTTTTAAAGGTAAAAATCATGTAACTAGTAGAAAAAACGAATTAGTCTCCAGACGCCTACTATTCACCACCCTTACCATGTTAATGACATAAGTTAACGATCCCATTCAGCTAACGCTCTCAGTCCCTCAGAACTCCAATCGTCTAGGTCATTTGTACATTGGGCAGCAACGTAGCAAACCTCTCTTCTGAGCAACCCAATGGCAAGTTCGGCATTTTGCATAAGGTTATACTGCTGAAAATAATGCACAGTATCGCCATCATCCAAGTAAATTCCCTCGTCCTCTAGAAATTCTACCGACCAGTTTAGCTCATCGGCAGCGTGCCGCACACGCTGCTCTATTGACTCATCTGTTGTTGGGCGTGGAACCTTACCGTCTTTGGCTTGAACAGCTTTCCAAAAATCCCCCCACGTCATTTCGAGCTTTCTGTGTGCCCACGGGTTGGTAGTAGTGTCTTCTGGGCCTGGGTTATCACTACCTTGCCGCTGCCGTTCGGTGGCCTCAACATCAATCTTGGTACCGGACATCACAACTTCATTTTTGGCGATCCAGTCGTAGACAGTCTGGCGACTGACACCGCGATGCTTGGCATAGGCCGCTTTGCTCATCAGCATGATTTTTTTCCTGGTGTTTGGTGGGCCCCCAGAAAGCATCCTATCAGGGGCATATTATTTTACAGAGACGGCCAGCTGATCACTGGCGCCATAATTGTCGGCTTGTGGTGGTGGAAATTAAATCCCTGACAACCCGCTTCACCAGATCGACATTTGCAGAGCTGCTTTCCACCTGGGTAAAACCATAATCACCGACCTCGACTGTCAAGCCATCGAGTTTCTTCCCTATGGCATCCGACAGATCGCCACCAAATCGGTTATTGACGGCCTCCACCAGTTCCTTACGAAATGCTTCGCTCTTGTTGGCACCATTGCCTTGCCACAACTGACGTTTATCAACCTGAATTTTTAATTTCATATTTCGCCTTCTTATTTACCCATAAGCCTGACACATAACCGCATCAATGGCCGGTGCCCTGATGCGGGGTCAATTGGTTATCGTCTACCTGTCTTGTAATCAAAAAATTTAGTGATACTCCCTGATTGTCCCATAGCTTTATCAAGCCGCTCTGTCACTATTCCAATAACCTCATTCCTGATCGCCTTACTCACAAGTTCGTTGTTACCAGTATTTTGCGCTTGTTGCTGCCCGCCTTGAGTGACAATAGTCATGCCGCTCATATCGACATTAACGCCACCACCGCGCAATCCATGCATTGGCGCAGTACCGGTAACGGTATTTCCTACCAGACCGCCTGTGGCGTAGCCGCGCATCATGGCGTACAAGTTATCAACGCCGATGCGCTGCGTGGCTTCTTTGGTGAATACAAACTCATCCTTGTGGACGATCCCCGCAGGTTCCAATTTTCCGCCTGGGCCGGTATAGCCGCCACCATCAAACACAGGGATCATCCCCATGACAGAACGTCCTGCACCGCCAGCGCTCCCCGCGCCCATCCACCCCATCATTGACTGAACGGAAACGTATCAAGGGAGCAATCCAGGTGATCGGCCGGTATAGGAGCACTGCTCCGTATAACGCCGTTCTCTACAGTGAGTTTGATCTTGCCGGTTGTGGTGGGGAAAATACTCAAGGCCAGTAGCGTTTCCAGCGGGATATCGGATAATTTCGGAATAACGGGGAGATTTACGTTAAGCCTTTCTTCCTCGATCACCCGGATATCGTTCTCCAGGATGGTATTAGCCTGCCCGATAGCCTCGCTGGCCCGTAATTCGATTAAAGCAAATGCCTGTGGGGTAATTGCACCTGAGTATTCTGTTTCGCGGGTGGCGTGTTTATCTGTCTCTTTGGCGATCGCACCAATTTCAATAAGTGCGTTCATTAACGTCACAATGGCCACCGCTGCGGAACTGTCGAAATGGTTAAGCATAAGGTACCTCCCGCACTGGCAGGCGTCCAGCGAACAGCAGTACAAACCGATCAGCCAACAAAGAACGGGCTTCGCGCTCGCTGGCGGCTGTTACCTGCTCACGGTGAGGGTGGGCTTGTGGATTGGCACGAATTACGGGCAAAAACAGGAAGGTGAAGCGCTGCGGCGCTGTGGTATGATTTCTCATAACGACCTCGTTATCTACGTTAACGGTGGTGGTTAGAAGCCCTGATGGTGTTGCAATCACCTTAGCACCTGTCAGGCATAAATAGGCCGTCCCCACGTCTCCCCCCTTCCTGAAATAACACGATATTCCGTGGACAGTAGCCCCTCATCGAGAAGGATCTGTAACGCATGGCATCGCCATAACCACCAGAAGACCTTTATGAATATCGTAGTGGAATCACAAAAAAACCTTTAGTTTCAATCAATAACACTCACAAAGTGAAGTATTGACTTACCCACCGCCATATTGAAAAGCACAAATAATTAACAATATCTAATCATAAAACTATAATTTTTTACCAAATATAAACAGGCGCAAATAGGATGGACTCCATGGTTGCCGCCATCATTATCGGTATATTTATCATCAGCTTTGTCTATGCCCACTCTCGCGGTATCGAAAAACAGAAGGTGACACGTCAACTCTTTGATCACTCGACATTTATGGGACCGATCAATATGTTCATGACCGTTTTTTCGAATTTGCCCGCCAAACAACCTTATTTCGCCCCCGAGACATTTGCCGAGTTACAGCTGTTAACCGACAACTGGGAGATCATCCGTGATGAAGCGGTGCAATTGCAGGCCCATATCAAAAAAGCGCAATCGCATAACGATGCCGGCTTTAATACCTTCTTTAAACGTGGCTGGAAGCGTTTTTACCTGAAGTGGTATAGCGAAAGCCATCCATCAGCCCGCGAACTCTGCCCAAACACCGTCGCCCTGCTCAACCGCATTCCTTCGGTCAAGGCCGCCATGTTTGCAGAACTGCCCGCAGGTAGTCATCTGGGGAAACATCGCGACCCCTATGCTGGCTCGGTTCGCTATCATCTCGGACTCATGACCCCCAATGACGATCGCTGCTTTATTGAAGTTGATCGGCAGCGCCATAGCTGGCGAGATGGCGAAGCGGTGATTTTTGATGAAACCTATGTGCATTGGGCACAAAACGCAACCGAACAGACCCGCATCATTCTGTTTTGCGATGTGGAGCGACCGATGAAATGGCGCTGGGCACAGGCAATCAACCACTGGGTTGGCTCATCGCTCATGTCTGCGGCCAGTTCGCCCAATGACGAGCAGGATCGCACCGGCTTTATCAACAAAATATTCAAATATGTCAATGCGGCTCGTGACGTAGGACAACGCCTGAAGGCGAGAAATCGGCGTGTCTATTATCTGATGAAATGGTTGGTAATAGCGGCAATCTTTGCAGCCATCATCCTGCCAAGCCTTTAAATACGATACCCGGGCCGGGCAGGCCCGATCGCGTGACAGACAAAGCCACTCAGTGCACAACAATCTTCGCAAGCCACACCGTTTAGTGTGATACAATACGCCTTCCTAGAGCCCCTTCGCTGGCAAACAGCCATTCTCCCGAAGCCTGATAGCAGTGCGAACCGCCCTTCGAATGTAAAGATTTAGTCAATTTTCTATTCTGGCTAAACGATCACCATGACTGGGTGTCTGAGTATCGTATCGCTATCGAGTCGCTTCTTTATGCGCTACAGGTTTCTACCCCCACATCGCATAAGAGTTAATATGAAGCGTCAACAAAGTTTTCAACGTGCTTTACTGCACCCACGCTACTGGCTGACCTGGTTTGGTCTGGGTGTGCTGTTTCTACTGGTTCAACTCCCTTACCCGATGCTGTACAAACTCGGTGGATGGATGGGCCGTACATCAATGCGCTTCCTGAAACGCCGCGTGTCGATAACCCGCCGCAATCTTGAGCTGTGCTTCCCAGAGATGGATGAAGCGCAGCGTAACCGCAAAATTATCGGTAACTTCGAATCCCTCGGTATGGGCTTACTGGAAACCGGTATGGCCTGGTTCTGGTCGGATAAACGCGTGAAGCGCTGGTTCAACGTTTCGGGTATCAACCACCTGAAAATGGCCCAGCAGAATGATCGTGGCGTGCTGGTGATTGGCGTGCATTTTATGTCACTGGAACTCGGTGGCCGGGCGATGGGCCTGTGCCAACCCATGATGGCAATGTATCGTCCACACAATAACAAAGCGATGGAATGGGCACAGACCAAAGGCCGTATGCGCTCTAACAAGGCCATGCTGGACCGCAAAGACCTGCGCGGCATGGTACAAGCCCTGAAACGTGGGGAAGCCGTGTGGTTCGCTCCCGATCAGGATTACGGCCCACGCGGTAGCGTGTTTGCCCCGCTGTTTGCCGTCGATCAGGCAGCCACCACCAGCGGTACTTTTATGCTGGCGCGTATGGCAAAACCCGCGTTGGTACCCGTCGTATTGATTCGCCGCCCCAATGGCTGCGGCTATGATCTGCTGATCCAACCGGCGTTGGAAGACTACCCCATCGATAATGAAGTGGCCGCAGCGGCTTACATGAATAAAGTGGTTGAGAAAGAGATCATGCGTGCCCCAGAACAATATCTGTGGTTACACCGCCGTTTCAAAACTCGGCCCGTTGGCTCACCTTCACTGTATTAAATCACCTATTCGGGGGTGCCACTTTTGGTACCCCATCTCCCTCTCGAACATTTTGTGCTCCCCCCTGAAAAATCCACAGACCCGTTTTTAACTCTGCTGTAACATCCCTTTTTGCCCGCTCAGGAAAAAGAAACGATGAAAACACAGGTTCGTCTCGCTCTGATTGGTGATTACTGCAGCGAAATTGTTGCCCACCAAGCCATCCCCGCCGCTCTCCAACTTACCGCTTCACACCTGAATCTTGATATCCAATCCCAATGGCTCCCCACAGAAACTTTGACCGATGTCTCTGCCCTACAGGGTTACGATGCTATCTGGGTGGTCCCCGGCAGCCCCTATCGCAACGATGACGGCGTCTTTATGACGATCCGCCATGCTCGCGAGCAGAACATCCCCTTTCTGGGGTCTTGCGGTGGGTTTCAATATGCGGTGGTGGAATATGCTCGCAATGCGATGGGTTGGCACGATGCTGGCCACGCGGAGACCGATAGCGGGGGCCGCTTGGTGATCGCACCGTTGAGCTGTTCACTGGTTGAGAAAACCGGCACCATCCTGTTTAAACCAAATTCGCTGATTGCCCGCGCCTATGGCAAGCTGGAGACTCACGAAGGCTATCACTGTAACTTTGGGGTTAACCCTGAATTTGTGGCAGATTTGGAGCAACACCCACTGATTATCAGTGGGTATGATATTGAAGGCGATGTTCGCTCGGTGGAGCTGCCAGGGCACCGTTTTTATGCAGCCACCCTGTTCCAGTCAGAACGTACAGCGTTACGTGGGGAGCTTTCCCCACTGATTGTGGCCCTGATCCAGGCCGCTCGCTAAACCTTGTCGGGGGCTAATCCTGCCCCCATTACCACATCAGCCGCCCAATCAATGGCGCGCCGATCACCGTGATAATCCCTGCCAGCATCATCACCAGGCTGGACACTACGCCCTCCTGCTGTCCAATCTCATAGGCTCTGGCCGTACCCGCACCATGCGATGAGGCACCGAATCCCGCCCCCTTGGCCAGACCGCTGCGCACCGACAGGCGCAGGAACAGAATATCGCCAACCGCCATGCCAAACACACCGGTGATAACCACAAACAGCGCGACCAGATCCGGTTGCCCTCCCATTTGTTTCGCCGCCTCAAGGGCAAATGGGGTGGTGATAGAGCGTACCGCCAGGCTACGTTGGACCTCATCAGGCAGAGTCAGCCAGCGTGCCAGCCACACCGAACTGTAAACGGCCACGACCACCGCGGTGAATACCCCCGCGCTAAGTGACAACCAGTGACGACGAATGATATGCAGGTTTTCATACACCGGAACGGCAAAAGCAATGGTTGCCGGCCCCAGCAGCCACAACAGCCAGTGCGTTTCACCGATATAGTTCTGATACGAAATATGCGTCACCACCAGCAACAGCACCAATACCATCGGTGTCAGTACCAACGGCATCAACAATAAGCTACGGCGACGACGATAGAGCTTTTTATTGGCAAAATAGAGTACCAGCGTCACGACAAAGCAGGTAACACTGAGGATAACGTCATGCATCGCGCGATTTCCGCCGTTGTAACCAGATTTCAAAACGATAAACACGGTCTACTACCAACCCGGTAGCGGCCAACGTCAACATGGTGCTGATGGCAATCACCAGAAAAATCTTCCACCCTTCCACCATCAACAGTTGGGCATAGTTCACCACCGCCACCACCGCCGGCACAAAAAACAGCAGCATTTCAGCCAGTAACCAACGCGACCCTGCCTTTACCCAGTTCAGGGGCAATATACGCAGCAGGATCAGGGCCAGCAGCATCAGCATGCCGACAATATTGGCCGGTAACGGCAGATGGAATTGTTTAACCAGTTGATCGGCTACCAGGAATAACACGGCATACAGCACAACCTGAATCGGGACCTGCAAACGTGTCAGAAAGGATGGCGCAGCACGGCGTAACGCCAGAGACATGGGGAGAAACCTCAAACAAAAAATCACGTTCTACAGTATACGCAGCCGGGAAACCTTGCCTGAAATGAATTAAAATCATCAACATCATGCCGCAAGGGAATAGTTTCCCACCGATATCGCCACCAGGAGAGTCCTAAAGTGGATGTCCGCGCCCTACGCTATTTTGTCGAAGTCGTTCGTCAGCAAAGCTTCACCCGGGCGGCTGAGAAACTGTTTGTGACCCAACCGACCATCAGCAAGATGTTGCGCCACCTGGAAGAGGAGCTCGAGTGCACACTATTGGTGCGCGAAGGGCGCAAGCTGCACCTCACCGACAGCGGGCAGGCGGTTTATCAGCGCGGCCTGGCGATCCTGGATGAATTCCGCCAATTAGAGGCCGAACTGGAAGATATCAGTTCGGTGAAAAAAGGCGTGTTGCGGTTAGGCATTCCCCCCATGGTTGGCAGACAGATCGCGGGTCTGATCCGGCAATTTCGTCAGACCTATCCAGGCATCGAACTGAGAATTTCCGAACTGGGCGGCCTTTCGGTCGAACAGGCGGTGCTATCTGGCGAGCTGGATCTGGCGATGACAATACTGCCCTCCGGCACCGATCAGCCATTGACCTTTCTGCCCTTGCTCAGCCATCCGATGTGCGTCGTGGTGCCTAAATCACCGCACTGGCTTAACCGCACCAGCATTAATATCAGTGAACTCGCTGAGTGGCCGATCCTGATTTATAACGAGGATTTCACGCTGTATAAAATGCTGATGGCCGCATTTAAGCTGGCGGGTTTCGACCCCAAGATCGCCGTACGCAGCGGCCAGTGGGATTTCCTGGCGGCGATGGTACAGGCCGGCGTGGGGATTGCCACTTTGCCTGAACCGGTCTGCCAATGGCTGGATAAAGAAACCCTGCTCTGGTTGCCATTGGAACCCCGGATGGCGTGGCAAGTAGGGTTGATCTGGCGCCAAGGCAGCTACCTCTCCCACAGTGCCCAAGCCTGGATTGCCTGTTGTCGCGACTACTGGCCTTTGCCAAAGTAAAGTGGCCCGTCCTGCTCAGGGCAGTCTTCCAGATCAGCGCGCTGACGACACCGCTGGCCACCAACGGTGAACAGAACGTCAGGGCGATGTCACCCGCTATAAATCAGCTAATATTGGTAGAAACCGACTGAAAATCCGCTGCTTTACCCTGGCTTAACGGGGGAGACAGCCTAATGCTATTCATTCCCATTATATTGGGTGGCAAATATATGCAGTGGAAATCCCTCCAGAGAATGACCCCCGGCCTGATAAACCTGCTCGCCTATGAGCGCAGTTGGCTAAAGCCGGATATACGTGCAGGTCTCTCCGTCGCGGCAGTGGCATTACCCGTGGCGATCGCCTATGCGGAATTGGCCGGTGTCAGTGCCATAGTCGGGCTGTATTCCTGCATCCTGCCAATGATCGCTTACGCAATTTTTGGCTCATCGCGCCAGTTGATTGTCGGCCCTGATGCCGCCACCTGTGCGGTCATTGCCGCAGTGGTGACGCCGCTGGCGGCAGGCAAGACTGAACTCCACTGGCAATTGACCATCATCATGACCCTGATGATGGGAACCTGGTGTCTGATTGCCAGCCGTTTCAGGCTGGGTGCCATTGCGGACCTGCTGTCACGTCCGATTTTAACGGGATTGCTCAACGGCGTGGCGCTAACGATTATCGTTAACCAAATCAGCAAGGTGTTTGGTTTTGCCTCGCCTTCCAGCGAATTGATTGAACGTATTTACGCCCTGCCGATCAATTTACTCAACAGCCACTGGCCCACGGTGGGTATCTCATTGCTGACGCTGCTGATCCTGCTTGGCGTACACTATGCCCGGCCTGGTTGGCCAGCACCGCTGTTCGCGGTAGTACTGACCACGGCACTCACCTGGGGGGCCGGCTTACCGCGCTTTGGCATCGAAACGGTGTCAGGCTATACCGGGGATGGTCTGCCTATGGTGGCATGGCCTGATTTTAAGCCAGGGCTACTGCGCGATTTGGTACTCCCCGCGCTAAACCTGGCCGTTGTCAGCTTTGTCAGCATGATGCTGACCACACGCAGCTTCGCGGCGAAAAATGGCTACGAGGTTGATGCAGACAGCGAGTTTCGTGCGCTGGGATTGGTGAATATCGTCTCGGGGCTTTCTCAAGGGTTTGCCATCAGCGGAGCAAACTCCCGCACCGCCGTGAACGATGCCAACGGTGGCAAGAGCCAGTTGGTCTCGGTGATCGCCGCACTGGCGATCGCGCTGGTGGTCCTGTTCTTCAGCGAGCCGCTGCAGTTCATTCCTATCGCGGTTCTGGGTGTAGTATTGATTTACGCCTCTTGGTCGCTGCTGGATATGCGCAGTATTTTCCTGTTACGTAAGCGTAATCGTCCAGCGTTCTATCTGGCACTGTTTACTTTCTTGAGCGTGTTGCTGGTCGGGATTATCCCCGGCATTGGGCTGGCAGTCCTGCTTGGCCTGCTGCAGTTTTTACAGACGGTTTTCCGGCCGACAGAGCAATTACTCGGGGTGAATGAAAACGGAATGATCCATTCAATGGGTAACAGTAAGGGAGTCAAATCGGTCGATAGCGTCATTATGTACCGCTTTAATTCACCGCTGACCTATTTCAACGTGGCCTATTTTAAACGACGCATCACCACGCTGGTAGAAACAACACCGCACCCAATACGCTGGGTGGTGATTGACGCGGTGGCCAGCTTTACCCATGCGGATATCAGCGTACTCGCGGCCATTGAGGAGCTGAAGCTGGACCTTAAACTTCGGGGTATCAGCCTGGTGCTCGCTGGCCGACGTTCTGAGCTGACACGCTGGTTTCGCCTGGATCGCTCCGGCAGTAAAGCGCGCGATCTGATCCTCGTTCCCGATTTGTATATGGCGCTGAAACTGATTCAAAGCAAAGAGCGCAAGGCCGAAGGGGATGCAGAAAATACCTGATGGGGCTCATATTTCAAGGGCCGCATAGCGGCCCTTATCAAACGTTTTCTTAGCCTTCTCGTTCTATCAGCAAAGCTTCCAGCAGGTCGAGATCATGCAGCAGTTTTTGCAGCGTCTCATTACTGATTTTCTGCGTGGCACGCAGGTGGTAAAGCTCGCCGCGCTCTGCCCGCAAGGCAGTCAAACGGAAGCGCCGCTCCAGGTTTTCCAGCTCCAACGCATTTTCGATATCGTCTTTACTGGTGATACGCCGCCGCAGCGTACCGATCACCCTTGAGCTGACTTCCTTGAGCACTTGCGGATCGAAATTTTCCTCGGTGTCCGCCACCAGGCGTTCTTCCATCTTGTTGATGCTCTCGATCGCCACTTCTGCCGCCGCGGCAATCGCCATACGCTCCTCGCTTTTGTTGGCACTCTTGTCTGCCACGTGAACGCCACGCAGTAACAGCGGCAAAGCCAGCACGCCAACAATCAACGACAGCAAGATAACGCCAGCGGCGATAAACACCAGTTGATAACGCGCCGGGAAGGCCGTGCCATCACTGAGCAAGAGTGGGATGGAAAGTACACCTGCCAGCGTAATCGCCCCACGCACACCAGCGAAAGAGGCGACCCACAGTTCACGCGTGCTGTAATCGCCAAACAGCAGCGGGCGTTTTTTCATAAAGCGTTTACTGGCGTTTTTCATCAACCACAGCCAGGTGAAACGCAGCACCAGGAGCGCGGCGTAGATAATGGCTACGTCGGTGAACAGGTACCAGGTCTCAATGGTGGGATCCAGCTCGGCCTGCAGGATAGAGGTTTCCAGAATGCCCGGCAATTGCAGCCCCAACATAATGAACACCATGCCGTTGAACACGAACTCCAACATCGCCCAGACGCTGTTAGCGCGTAGACGCATAGCCAGCGGGGCGTTGCGGATCACGCCGGACTGGCTGATAGTCATCCCCGCGGCCACGGCAGCCAGGATGCCAGACACACCAATATGTTCAGCGATCAGATAAGAAGCAAACGGCAGCAACAGCAGGAACACAATCTGCGTGGCCGGATCGTCTCCGCTCCAGCGGCTCATCACACGCAGCGACTTACTGTAGGTCCAGGTCACGGCCACCCCGGCCAACAGGCCGCCAATGGCCACCTTCAGGAATTCCATGGTGGCGCCACCGACGGTGAACACCATCGTTCCCATCGCGACCGCGATAGCGAACTTCAATGACACCAGGCCGGAAGCGTCATTCATCAATGCTTCACCTTCCAAAACACCCATGATGGACTTTGGAATTCGCCCTTTACCAACGATGCCCCCCAATGCCACGGCATCGGTAGGTGACAATACCGCAGCCAGTGCGAAGGCCGCGACCAGCGGGATCCCCGGCACCATCACATAAATCAGATAGCCTACCCCAACGACGGTAAGTAGCACTAACACCAAAGCTAATCCCAGAATTTCTCGACCATGGTGCAAGAATTCGCGCGTCGGCGTTTTCCAACCATCAGCAAACAACAGAGGCGGAATAAACAGCACTAAAAACAGTTCAGGATCGAAATCAACATGCAGCCCGAAATGCGGCCAGGCAAGTAAAGCCCCGATAGCTATCTGCATTAACGGCAAAGGGATCTGGAACGGCAGCATGCGCGTCACGACCCCTGAGAGGGAGACCACCAGGATTAAAATGAGGATTGTAAAAAAGATTTCCATGCTTTCCTTAGACTCTACGGTTCAGATCACCAAAGCTCGCTGGCAAATGATACCGAATAGTAGATCACTTTTTTTAGTGCGGATAAAGCTTGTTGTGCCTTTCAAAACCGGCTGCAGAAAGAAGAAGATTTTTCTTAACAAAGAGCAACAACGGGGCCGAAGAACCGACCCCGTAAAGAGGCTGGCTTAAATTGCCCAACCACCGGCATAAAACGCTACCAGCGCCACCGCAATCAGTACGGTGCCGATGTTCAGCTTACGCCATTCGCCAGAGAACACGCGGCCAATCACTAAAGCGCTAAAGCCCAGCATGATGCCAGTGACGATATTGCAGGTCAGCACGATGAATACTGCACACAGCAAACCGGCCATTGCATCGACAAAATCATCGAAATCCAGTTTGGTGACGTTACTCAGCATCAGCAAGCCGACGTACATCAGGGCTGGCGCAGTTGCATAAACCGGTACCAGATAAGACAGTGGTGACAGGAACAGGATCAACAGGAATAACAGCCCTACCACGGTAGCCGTCAGGCCGGTTTTCCCCCCTGCCGCCGTACCGGCCGCAGATTCGATATACACCGCCGCAGGTGCCGCGCCGACCAGGCCGGAGAAGATGCTGCTGAGGGAGTCGGAGGTCAGCGCTTTACCACCGTTGATGATCTGGCCATCTTTATCCAGCAGGTTAGCCTGCCCGGCCACCGCACGGATGGTGCCGGTGGCGTCAAATACCGCCGTCATCACCAAGGCCAGCACGCTTGGCAGAACAACCGGCTGCAAAGCCCCCATAATATCCAGGCTGAAGATCAATGATTTACCGTCCGGCCCCGCCAGGCTTGGCATAGCAAACAGCCCCTGATATTTCACCGCAGGATCGAAAATCAGGCCGATGATGGAAATGGCGATGATAACCAGCAGGATCCCCCCCGGCACGCGCAGTTTTTCCAGGCCAAAAATCACCGCCAACCCAAGCAATGTCATGACCACCGGGAATGAGGTGAATGCGCCCAGCGCTACCGGCAAACCGTCCAGCGGGTTCTTCACGACCAGGCCGACACCATTGGCGGCAATCAGCAGCAGGAACAGGCCAATGCCGATACCCGTACCGTGTGCCACACCCATCGGCAGATTGCGCAAGATCCAGGAACGGATGCCGGTAATAGAGATGACGGTGAACAATACCCCCATCAGGAATACCGCGCCCAGCGCCACCGGAATACTGATCTGCTGGCCCAATACCAGACTGAAGGCGGTGAACGCCGTCAGTGAGATAGCACAACCAATCGCCATCGGTAGGTTAGCCCACAACCCCATCAATAACGATCCCAAGCCGGCGACCAGGCAAGTGGCAACAAACACTGCCGTGGGAGGGAAGCCGGCCTTACCCAGCATGCTGGGCACCACGATCACGGAATAGACCATCGCCAGAAAGGTGGTTAAACCTGCGACCACTTCCTGACGCACGTTGGTTCCGCGTGCGGTGAGTTTAAAATACGCATCAAGCCCGCCTTTTGGTTTCACGGCGTTATTCGCTTGAGAATTCGACATCTTGCTGTCCCCTGTTGTTCATTGCCAGCCCATATGAAAAGGCTTGTTATTCCGCTCATGCATGGTCATTACGAAACCGTTTCCGTCACGTTCGCTTCCATACCTTTCAGAAATGCGGCCAACAGACGCCGTACAAAAGGCAAACGTTTAACTCTCATTGCATAAAGCGGGTGATTTATGGTGGTTGCTCCCCAACCATCCCAAGCAAAAACATCAACGGTTCGGCTCGAGATATGAAGGGCTTTTTTAAGGCAAACGATTATCTAGCCTTCCATACCGTCTAATCAACTAAAGATCGCGACAATTTGCACGAAAGTGCACCCGGATCAAGTCGGGTTAAAAATGCGACACTCGTCACACAAACCAGGGTTGAAGGGAAAGGCCCCTATTACATAGGGGCAGAGAGAGTTATTGCTTCTGTAATGCCTGCTCATCCATGTACATCAGTTCCCAGATATGACCATCTAAATCCTGAAAGCCATGGCCATACATTGAGCCGTAATCCTGCGGCTGGTTGTAAGTATTCCCCCCGGCCGCAATGGCTTTACGCACCAACGCATCGACTGCGGCCCGGCTGGGTTGTGACAGGCAAATCAGTACCTCCGTCGCTTTTTTGGCATCGCTGACGGGATTAGGGGTGAACATTTTAAATTTTTCGTGAGTCAGCAACATGACATAGATGGTCTCACTGACCACCATGCAGGCAGCGGCATCGTTGGTAAACTGGGGATTAAACGTAAACCCCAGTTGGTGGAAGAACTCGATGGAAGCAGGCAAATTGCTGACGGGCAGGTTAACAAAAATTTGCGTAGCCATGGGCTACCTCCAATAAAAAGTGACCCCATCGAGTATAGTTCATCCAAGCACGTTGAAGGGCCCCCCCTGCTCCAGCGCTCGCTGATAGGCCGGGCGTCCATGAATGCGCCGCAGAAAGTCTTGCAGTTTCGGGCATCCTTCCAGCCCACCGCGTCCGGCCAACGCCTCTACCGGGAAGCTCATCTGGATATCTGCGGCGCTGAATTCATTACCCACAAACCAAGTGCTTTTATTCAGGTGTTGCTCCAGATAATCACGATGAGTCGCAATCTGCTTATCCAGATACTCCTTCTGTACCCCTTTACCAATTGCCCCTGCAACCGGGCGGATCAGCCAGGGAATCGGCGAGTGCCCCAAGCGGCTGAACACCAGCTTCATCACCAACAAGGGCATCAGAGACCCTTCGGCATAGTGCAACCAATAACGGTATTCCTGGCGGGCATGGAAGTCGGTGGGCGTGAACAGCCCTTGTGCATCATAAGCTTCTTGCAGGTATTCGATAATCGCGCCCGACTCCGCCAGGGTCAGATCGCCATCAACCACAACTGGCGATTTGCCCAACGGGTGAATTTTTTTCAGTTCTGGCGGTGCCAGCATGGTGTTCTTATCACGTTCATAGCGCTTCACTTGGTAAGGAACACCCAGCTCTTCCAAGAACCACAAGATGCGCTGCGAACGTGAGTTATTCAGGTGATGAACGATAATCATGCGTTTTCTCCACTTGCTGCGGGGATCCGTTGCCATACCAACTCGCCAATCTGCACGTTGTTACCTAACGGCAATGGCACGGTACGTAAGATGAGTTTATCGTCGATGAAGTTGTAGAAACGGATCTGTCGGCTACCCGTCCAATTGGGGAATGAGCTCCCCTCCACCCAATGAGTAACGCACTGTTTAGCCTCATCAATATGATAATGGCCGAAGTAACAAAGCATATTGATAAAAGCTGCGCGAATTTCCTGATTGCTGCCCTGAGCCAGATCGTCTGAGGCAAACACTGGTCTTGTTGCGCTATAAAGTTGGGCTGCCATGGTGCCATTGGCCTCATAGTTGATCCGCCCCAATACTTGTTCACCCAAGGGGCAATGTATTGCGCCATCCTCCCCTTTGAACACGGAAGAAACCAACGCCCAGCTGCCAATAAACCGATCTGCCATCATCACATACACTCCTTCAACGCCCTGGTTAAAAGGTAGTTGTGATTTCACGCCTCGCCAATGATGGTTATGATTGAGTTTAATGATCTGACATGTTGATACTTGGCGATTCCCCTAGCCTTATTCACTCACAAATAGGACAAAGAAAGCACCATCATCAAGACATAGGCAATGGTTAATTGCACACAGTTTCTTTTGATTATCTGGAACGGTGTCACCCCTACGAAGCCAGATACGGCGATAATAACGCCTGAAATTGGCGAGAAACTCCGCCCTAAGCTGGCTGAAAAATGTAGTGGTACCAACATCTTAAATACCGAAATCCCCGCACCTTTCGCTACTTCAGCACTAAGAGGCGCAAAGGCATTAAACACCGTAGCCGTCCCCATGATCACTGAACCACTGAAAATCAGTAAACTAAACAGAATGACAATAATGGTAGCATAGTGATCTTCATTAGGAATAAATCCAAACAACGTATCAATAAACCCAATTTTTATAATACCCGCCACCAAAACTTGAGCACAAAGCAAAATAGAAACCACTGTAATAAAGGACTGCCCCATCTGATCGAATAGCCCAAGCACCTTATCAGTTGATTTTTTGAGATCAAAGGTTCTGATTGAATCAATCAGGAAAGCAATAAAGAACGAAAAAATAATGGCCGAGACCACATCAATTTTAATCTGCAAATAAGAGGGGAGGTACTCCTCTACCAAACTGGAAAACACGAAGAGAATGATCATTGGAACAACAGGCAACAGAGCATAATACGTCGGAACATGCTTAAAAATGTCAGCACCCTGGGCCTGGATTTCGCTATCATCTTCATTTATAACTTCTTTTCTGTCCCAATATGCCTGCATGAACATATGAGAAATCCCGATAACAACGAACAGGATAGCAACAATAGGGACCTGTTTATCCACAAAAAATGAAAATAGATCATATCCAGTTAATTCAGAAATCAGCACACTCCCGGTAGCGGATGGCCCGTAATCAATACATATCCCAGAGGCAATCACTGAGGCTACAGCCGCTTTTGAGCACCCAATAGAACGTAAAACCGGGTATAGCGTTGTGAGCATCAAGAGAGCCAACCCTGAAGGGCTTGAAATAAACAAGGCTAAGACCTGCATCAGGATATAACAACAGCCTAAAAGTACATACTTCGCATTGATTCTCTTCAGCGGCTTGATACAAACCCCAACCAGTTTTGCCGAAGCACCAATATCGTTCATGTATCTTGAAAAGCCGGCAATAACCATAATAATCAAGCCGAGCTTGGAGATACTATCGGAAAAAAGTACTTTGATTTCAACGAAGATATCAACAAATCGGGAACCAGACGCTGCCTTGGTCATACTGACATCAGGAAAGGCAATAACCGCTGCGATTAAAAGAATAATGCCCCCGGTTAAAATCACAGCTTGAGCATAGTATTTCTTTGCGATACCCGCACAAACCAGCACAATCACCAGAAAGGTGATAGCAAGAATGAAGGGTTTGTCACCAAAAAGGTGCTTCAGCGCGCCAAGACTTATTAACCCCATGATAATAAACAATATCGTTTTAGCTTGATTCAACATTACCCTTTGCATGATGACTCACCTTTGCATGAAGTAGCATCCAACAAAAAAAACATTACCTTTATGATATGATCATATAACCTAAAAAACATGTGATAGCGATCTCAAAAGCAAAAAAACGCCATAAACCCATAAACCTCGGTTGACTGCGCTGGCTTTTCCTACCAATAATCAAAAAAAAGGAATACTTACATAACCAAAATGTAATGAGAGGTATATTATGAATACGGGTATGTTCGAATCATGCATCACTGGTCATTGGTTCAATCCCCAAGCTGTTGAACTCTGGTCAGATGTGAAAACTATTCAAGCATGGCTAGATGTCGAAGCGGCTCTTGCTCAAGCACAGGCAAAACTGGGGATCATCCCTGATGAGAGTGCGCAAAAAATCACTCAATCCGCTAACGCAGATTTACTGGACATTGACGCTATTAAACAAGGGATCCGGGAAACTTGTCACCCGTTCGTACCTGTCTTAAGGGAGTTTGAACGCGTCTGTGGTAAACAAGCGGCAGGCTATATTCACTGGGGTGCCACGACTCAGAACATCTTTGATACGGCGGCGTCTTTACAGCTTCGTGCCAGCCACAGCCTAATCGCTGATTACCTGGAAAAGGCCTTAAACGCTTTATCTGAACTGGCTTTAAAATCAAAGAGCTATACTCAGGCGGGAAGAACTCATGGTCAGCACGCCCTGCCAATTACTTTTGGCTTTAAGGTCGCGTCATGGTTTGCTGAACTTCAGCGCATCAAAAACAGGCTCTCCGATGCCACATTAGAGGCTTTTACTGTCAGTCTGGGCGGTGCCGTAGGAACGTTCTCTGCCATGGAGGGCAAAGGCCGGGAGATTCAGGAGGGCATGGCAGCCTTACTTCAACTGACCTCCAATACAATCCCGGTACGAACCTCCAGCGATTCGCAAACACATTACATCGCCATTCTTGGGCAATTGGCGAGCTTTACTGAAAAAGTCGCTCAGGAAATCATTTTCTTGCAAAGAACGGAACTGGCAGAACTGGAAGAAAGTTTCCATCATGGCAAGGTCGGTAGTTCTACGATGGCCCAGAAGCGTAATCCGCAAAATGCTCAAAACCTGGTTGGCCTTTCACAATTGCTACGCGCCCGTGTTCCCTTATCGTACATGGCGATGATCAAAATGAACGAAGGTGATGCCGCGGAAAGTAATGTAATGGATGTCACTCTTCCTGAAGTGGCTATTCTGTCAGTCTCGATCTGTGAAAATCTGTTTAAACTGATCGACGGATTACAGGTTTATCCAGAAAAAATGCTGGAAAATATCAAGCTGACCAAAGGCCTTATTCTCTCCGAATCTATCATGATGGCTCTTGCCAAAGACATTGGCCGTGCCGAAGCACACCATATATTGTACGAGGCCGCCATGGAATCGGTGTTAACTAGCGCACCATTTTCCGATTGTATCCGTGCTCAACTCATCAAAGAAGATATCGTTGCAACAATAGATATCGATAAATTACTTGATGAAGCAAGCTATATAGGGGAAGCCGAGAGCTGTGTTGACTTTGTCTTACAACATGTAAAAAGATAAACTGTTCTTTATCAATGCAACCTCTGATATATCCGAAGAGCTCATTACGCAATCAATGAGCTCGTTTTTCATTTCGAAAAATGCTGTATAGACTCCACATTATTAGTTACATACTCTAGATAATCACTGCAGTAGGGGTTTAAGCTATTGGGCAGATAGAAAAACGCCATTTCATCGTAAATCTCCACATCAATGTTTTTGATAATCACGTTATCGTTGAACTGATGAATAACCGGGAAATTTGGCGCCAAACATAACCCCAGATTCTCATTAACAAAATTCAGGGCCACCAACGAATCCGACACTTCTGCTATAACATTGGTTTCTACACCTGAAGCACTGAATGCTTTCATGATTTTGGAAAACAAAATATTCCTTGTGGTATACATGATAATATTTCTGAAATTAAAATCTGAAAGAACCAATTTTTCCTTCTTAGCCAACTCATGCTTTTTGTGCATCATACAAACAATTTTTGACTTAAATATTGGTTCTATCGTTAATTCTGCCAGATTGTTATTGATATCCACATTAGCCAACGCAATATCTGCCCGCCCTTCTCTGAGCAAATTCATCATATCGACAGAGTTAACCACACTAAATGAGACTTTCACATTACTCCTTTCTTTAGCATAGCGAGCTGTCAAGGGGGCAAGATAGGAATACGCAATGGTTGGGGTTGTAATTATTTTTAACGCCTTGCTGGATTTACTGGCCCAGTTGTTATCATCTATTCTCTCGAGGGAGTTAAAAATATTAACGATTTCCTCATAAAAAAATAGAGCATCTTTCGTGGGGTTAAGGCGCCCTTTCTCACGGGTAAACAGAGTCTTACCTAACTTTTCTTCAATACTGGCTACAGCCTTACTGACCGCTGGCTGACTTATTCCAAGGGACTCGGCAGCCTGGGTCGCAGAACCTTTTTCAATAATAGCCTTGATAATCTCAAAATCTCTCAAAGAGGCCGATCTTATCGATAGATTATTCTTCATACCTGCTTCCCAATGCATAGCTTAACGTTAGTGGCTGACCTAACTGGTTGATCATTGTAACAAGGAAAATGAGTAAAATTGAAGAAGAAACAAGCCCAACACCTGTTCGCTCAAAGAAGGATGGTGCGTTATCCCATACCCAATAAATCGTTCCGTCTTCATTATAGAAACTCCGCTAACGGCCAGCTAGAAGGTAGCTGTGCGATCATTTATCGCAAACCCTCACATTGCTTCAATTTATTTGATGTAGATAATCAAAACTCTCTGATTTTCCATTCCCTCAGAGTGGCCTATTATTCAACACATCGAGAGACAACAGCCTCTCACCTAAAAAAAACTCTGAGGATCACATAATGAAAAACATCAAATTTTTTGCTGCTGTATTGTTAACTTCCGCTTCTTTCGCCAGCATTGCCGCTGATCAGGTCACCAGCCAGCCAGCAGCCGATGCACAAAAAATCGGTGTGGTTTCTGTAAGCGGTGCCAGTAACCTGAGTGCTCTGGAAGCCGAACTGGCAAACAAAGCCGCCGCATCCGGTGCCAACGCTTACCGCATCGTTTCCGCCGGTGGCCAGAACAAGCTGTACGGCACCGCTGAAATCTTCAACTAATCGTCAGATTATGAGCCCCGCAAGGGGCTTTTCGCATTTTAGCGGGCAGCAAAGCCTGGACTCGCCAAACTGCTCTATAATTTACCAGCCAACCGGCACTTTCCAGATAGAGTCCTGCTCACGGCATGCTCTGGCAATTCCCAGCCCGTTCTTACCCAATACTGCTTCTGCTATTCAAGAAACTTCACGACTTCTGGAGAAATATCATGTCAGTAACGCAATTTCTGTCAGGTAGAGTAGCTTTTGTCCAGGGTGGTTCACGCGGTATCGGTGCCGCCATCGTTAAACGCCTGGCACGTGAAGGCGCAACCGTCGCTTTCACCTACGTTTCCTCCCGCGATAAAGCCGATGAGGTGGTCGAAGCCATTACGACCGCTGGCGGTCAAGCCATTGCCCTCCGTGCAGACAGTGCCGACGCAGAGGCTCTGCAACTGGCGATACGCCAGACGGTAAACAGCTTCGGCAAACTGGATATTCTGGTTAACAACGCGGGCGTGCTGGCAATGGGTAGCCTGGAGGAATTATCGTTAGCAGATCTTGACCGTACTCTGGCCATTAACGTCCGCAGCGTATTTGTTGCCAGCCAGGAAGCCGCACGCCATATGAACGACAACGGCCGCATTATCAATATCGGCAGCACCAACGCCGAGCGCATGCCGTTTGCTGGTGGTGCGGTGTATGCCATGAGTAAATCGGCACTGGTCGGTTTAACCAAAGGGATGGCGCGCGATCTGGGTTCACGCGGTATTACGGTCAATAACGTGCAACCCGGCCCGGTGGATACCGACATGAATCCGGCAGATGGCGACTTTGCCGAACTGATGAAAACCATGATGGCGATTGGCCGCTATGGCAAGGATGACGAAATTGCCAGCTTTGTGGCATTTCTGGCGGGGCCAGAGGCGGGATATATCACCGGTGCCAGCCTGACGATTGACGGTGGCTTCTCGGCGTAATGCGCTCTAAAGCAAAAAAGCCCCAAAAGGGGCTTTTCGTTTTGATCCTGAGGGCACTCAGAACGGAATATCGTCGTCGAAATCCATTGGCGGTTCATTGCTGGCCGCTGGCGCGCTGCTCTGCGCTGGACGAGCCTGCTGGCCACCGCTGAACTGGTTGCCACCCTGTGGCTGTTGAGGTTGTCCCCAACCGCCCTGCTGGCCACCCGCTGGCTGACCACCGCCCGCAGGTGCACCGCCGCCCTGGCGGCCACCCAACATCTGCATGGTGCCACCCACGTTCACAACGATTTCAGTGGTGTATTTTTCTACGCCAGCCTGATCGGTCCATTTACGGGTCTGCAGTGAACCTTCGATATAGACCTGAGAACCTTTACGCAGGTATTCACCCGCCACTTCAGCCAGCTTGCCGAACAGCACAACGCGGTGCCATTCCGTTTTTTCTTTCTGCTCGCCAGTAGCCTTGTCACGCCAGCTTTCGGAGGTCGCCAGGGTAATGTTGGCAACGGCGCCACCATTAGGCATGTAACGGACCTCAGGGTCTTGGCCCAGATTCCCGACCAGAATTACTTTGTTTACGCCTCTGCTGGCCATGTTCAATCTCCTGATGAGTCATTAAGTGGATACAAACCACGTTTTGCATAGTCTAAACCACAAATTGTAGCATGCCACATGCTGAGATTATACCTGCGAAGTTCCTTCCAGAAATGTCTCTGCTAGAGACATTGTTGCATTCGTATACTGGATATTCATTCAGGTTTTTTTGTGTCATAATTATGCGTTTCGTACTGGCCGTGCCGTTTTTTTGCCAATCAGATCACATAAATCGTCGGCAAAATACGCAGGCAGGCGCGGTGTATCATCAAGACGGGAAGTGTAAATGGACAATATCGAAGTTCGTGGTGCTCGAACCCATAATCTCAAAAACATCAACCTGATTATCCCGCGTGACAAGCTGATCGTCGTCACCGGCCTGTCGGGTTCAGGCAAGTCCTCACTGGCTTTTGATACACTCTATGCCGAAGGGCAGCGGCGCTATGTCGAGTCGCTCTCAGCCTACGCACGCCAGTTTCTTTCACTGATGGAAAAACCGGACGTCGACCACATCGAAGGTTTGTCGCCCGCGATCTCCATCGAACAAAAGTCCACGTCACACAACCCGCGCTCTACGGTCGGTACCATTACCGAGATCCACGATTATCTGCGCCTGCTGTTCGCCCGCGTCGGCGAACCCCGTTGCCCGGATCACCACGTCCCGCTGGCGGCGCAAACCGTCAGCCAGATGGTGGACAACGTGCTCAACCAACCTGAAGGCAAGCGCCTGATGTTGCTGGCGCCAGTGGTGAAAGATCGTAAAGGCGAACACACCAAAACGCTGGAAAATCTGGCCACTCAGGGCTATATCCGTGCGCGCATCGACGGCGAAGTGTGCGATCTCTCCGATCCGCCGAAGCTGGAGCTGCAAAAGAAACACACCATTGAAGTGGTCGTAGACCGTTTCAAAGTCCGTGACGATCTGGCACAACGCCTGGCCGAATCATTTGAGACCGCGTTGGAGCTTTCCGGCGGTACCGCCGTCGTCGCCGATATGGATGACGAAAAGGCCGATGAGCTGCTGTTCTCCGCCAACTTTGCCTGCCCCATTTGTGGCTACAGCATGCGTGAGCTGGAACCACGCCTGTTCTCATTCAACAACCCGGCCGGCGCCTGCCCAACCTGTGACGGACTAGGCGTGCAGCAGTTCTTCGATCCTGAGCGTGTGGTACAGAACCCCGAGCTTTCGCTGGCCGGTGGCGCCATCCGCGGTTGGGATCGTCGTAACTTCTACTATTTCCAGATGCTGCGCTCGCTGGCGGAGCACTATGATTTTGACGTAGAAGCCCCGTTCAGCAGCCTGAGTGCCAATGTTCAGAAAGCGGTGCTGAGTGGTTCGGGTAAAGAAACCATCGAATTCAAATATATCAACGATCGCGGTGACACGACCGTGCGCCGCCATCCGTTTGAAGGCGTGCTGCACAATATGGAGCGCCGCTATAAAGAAACCGAATCCAGTGCGGTGCGCGAAGAGCTGGCCAAATTTATCAGCAATCGCCCTTGTGCCTCGTGCCATGGCACCCGTCTGCGTGAAGAAGCCCGCAACGTGTTTGTCGAAGATACCACGCTGCCGGAGATCTCCGATCTCAGCATCGGGCATGCCATGACGTTCTTCCAGAATATGAAACTAAGCGGTCAACGTGCCAAGATCGCCGAGAAGGTTCTGAAAGAGATCGGCGACCGTCTGAAATTCCTGGTCAACGTCGGCTTGAACTATCTTTCTCTGTCGCGTTCCGCAGAAACGCTGTCCGGCGGTGAAGCACAGCGTATCCGCCTGGCCAGTCAGATCGGGGCTGGCCTGGTTGGCGTCATGTACGTGCTGGACGAACCTTCCATTGGCTTGCACCAACGCGACAATGAACGCCTGCTGGAAACGCTGATCCATCTGCGTAATCTGGGCAACACAGTGATCGTGGTAGAACACGACGAAGATGCAATCCGTGCGGCTGACCACGTGATCGATATCGGCCCCGGTGCTGGCGTACACGGCGGGCAAGTGGTGGCGGAAGGAACCGTTGACGACATCATGGCGCAACCGGATTCACTGACCGGCCAGTTCCTGAGTGGCAAACGCGAAATCGCCATCCCGGCCGAACGCGTACCTGCGGATCCCACCAAAGTGCTGAAACTGAGCGGCGCACGCGGCAACAACCTGAAAGACGTGACGCTGACGCTGCCTGTCGGTCTGTTTACCTGTATTACCGGGGTGTCAGGTTCCGGTAAGTCAACGCTGATCAACGATACGCTGTTCCCGATTGCCCAGCGACAGCTCAATGGCGCGACCATTGCCGAGCCCGCTCCCTACCGTGAAGTGACCGGTCTGGAGCATTTCGACAAAGTGATCGACATCGATCAGAGCCCGATTGGCCGTACGCCGCGTTCCAACCCGGCGACCTATACCGGGATCTTTACCCCGGTACGTGAATTGTTTGCCGGTGTACCAGAATCACGCACCCGTGGTTATACCCCAGGCCGTTTCAGCTTTAACGTGAAAGGGGGCCGTTGCGAAGCTTGCCAAGGTGATGGCGTCATCAAAGTGGAAATGCACTTCCTGCCGGATATCTACGTGCCGTGCGATCAGTGCAAGGGCAAACGCTATAACCGCGAAACGCTGGAAGTGAAATACAAAGGTAAAAATATTCACGAAGTGCTGGAAATGACGATTGAAGAAGCGCGTGACTTCTTCGATGCTGTACCGGCGTTGGCGCGCAAGCTGCAAACGCTGATGGAAGTCGGCCTCTCATACATCCGTCTTGGCCAGTCGGCCACCACGCTGTCCGGTGGCGAAGCGCAGCGTGTGAAGCTGGCGCGTGAACTGTCGAAGCGTGGTACCGGCCAGACACTGTATATTCTTGATGAGCCCACCACCGGCCTGCACTTTGCCGATATCCAGCAGTTGCTGGCGGTTCTGCATCAGTTACGCGATCAGGGCAACACCATCGTGGTGATTGAACACAACCTGGACGTGATTAAAACGGCGGACTGGATTGTCGATCTGGGGCCGGAAGGCGGCAGTGGCGGCGGTGAGATCCTGGTGTCCGGTACGCCGGAAACCGTGGCCAACTGTAAAGCGTCCCATACCGCGCGATTCCTGAAACCGATGCTGGATAAAAAATAGGATAGGCATGCCCATGTCATGCTCAAGGTGTACCAACGACTTTGAGCATGACGTTATAGCCACCCTGCTTTTAACGAGATTTATTGTATCAATGCAGTAAAACACGGGTAATGAGACCGCAGTTAAAAATCAGGAACAGAGAAAATAAGGAGGGTAAAGCTATAGGATGGACCAGATAACGTTCATAGGCAGGCTGGCTAATCTCTTTTTAATCACCGATAATTTCTGACTTCTTGAATATTTATTGTCAACCAAGAAAAGTCATCTTCTCATTAAACCAGTAGCTCCCTTTCTGCTGAGTCAAAAACATCAAGTGTGAAAAATGTAATACGCATAAAAAAACACACGATAAAAGTACACTCGGTGACCGGATGAACGGCCACCTAAAAAATCAAGGCAGTCACAGAATTATTTATCCAGACGCTGAAAATCAGCTTAGTTTCGCCAGATTTTATTTCAACAGCGCCTGAGCCTGTCGCAGTTCAAATTCGGCCTCTTCCAATTTCCTTTGCTGTTTGGCAATTTTACTCGGCTTGCCTTTAATTTGTGCCTTATACAATTTTTCTTGCCTTTTTGCTACCTTACGTTGCTTTTCAGCGACAAGAGATTGGTGATTAACATCAACAACGGACTGAGAATCAGGGATATAATCATACCTGTTGTAGCCATATTTATAACCGCCGTAACAATATCTTTGCACATTGGCCAAGGCACGATTAAGCCCTTCAATACGATTCACGTTACCATAACGGGTCGCATAGTCGAGTTGGGTTCTGATTTTTTGCTCTTTTATTGCACAGTTAGGAGCAGCGAATGATAGCGAGGAAAAAACCAGCAACGGTAATGCCAAAAATAGTGAGTGGTGTGATTTCATAACAACGAGTCCTTTTAGTGAAGTTCTCCACAGTTCCTTTTTTCTTCTTTACCTATCCAGTCATAATTCAAGTGGCATGTATGCTACATCTCAAAAAAACTTTTGGCGCTTTCGCCCTGCAACTTGAATTATTTAGATTAGATGGGCCTCATTAAAGCAACAATAATAAATGTTTCAATAAGAACAGTCTCAATAAAAACACACTAAAGAATACCCGCCTATTTTTCTACACCTTCAAATCATCACAAATTAATGGGTAGAAAGCCAATCAGAGGGATGGGCTAAAAATGCACTACACCGCTATTTTTATCATCGTTCAATTACGGTTCGAACGGTATGAAACTACAATATAAAATTTGCCAATGGATAGCATTTTCCAGGCGTCTACGCGGCCACTTCCATTACGCCAGCCTGAAAAATGTGTAGAGAAAAATGACAGCACCCCGCCGTAAATGAACCACGCTTTACGGCGGATTTTGCTAAACACGCAGCGCTTGACGCACCTGCTCGGGCAGTCCTTCCAGCACCAGCTGGTATGAGCTATCAATTAAATGATAAAACTGGGAATTTGGCAGGTCGCCGTCCAGAAACACCGTGTTCCAATGGGCTTTATTCAGATGTTCACAGGGGACAATTTCCGGATGTTGTTCACGCAGGCTTTCCGCCAATTCCGGGCTGCTTTTTACTGCCAATGCAGGGCGGCCTTGCACCTCACATACCATGGCGAACATAACGTCCCCGACCTTGATTTGGCTGGCCTGCCACTGGTTTTGCTCGCTTTGCTCCGCGCCCGGCTTGGACATGCAATATTCCAGCAGTGCTGAGTTATTCATTGGATTACTCCCCTTGTAAAGTGGCCACAACGCGACGCGAACCGCCGTGAATGCGGTGCTCTCCCAGCCAGATACCTTGCCACGAGCCCAACAATAAACGACCACGGCTGACAGGCAGCATCAACGAGGTGCCTAACAGCGAGGATTTGATGTGCGCGGGCATGTCATCCAGCCCTTCGTAGTCATGCTGATAGGGTGCGTTCTCTGGGACATGACGCAGGAAATGCTGTTCCATATCTGCACGCACCGTGGGGTCACAGTTTTCGTTCAGCGTCAGCGAAGCCGAGGTATGCTGCAGTAATAAATGCAGCAAGCCTGTCTGCAGGTGGTGCAAGTGAGTTAACTGGTCGGTAATTTCTTCGGTAACCAGATGAAAACCACGCGCTTTTGCGCCAAGGATAAGCGTTTGCTGATGCCACATAAGTCTGAGCGCCCCTCAATCAGTATATTCTTTATCCTGTTTGCAGCAACTGGCAAACTGAAAACAACAAGGGGCGATATCGCTATCACCCCTTCGGCAAATCAGGTTTCATACTTACCCATTTACTGTACTGCGGCAAACGCTTCTGCCACCTGACGCACATTGTTGTGGTTCAGCCCAGCCACGCACATACGGCCACTGTGGATCAGATAGACGCCAAACTCTTCACGCAGGCGATCAACCTGTGCCGCGCTGAAGCCGGTGTAGCTGAACATGCCCCGCTGTTCCAGCAGATAATCGAAGTTACGCTGCGGCAAGGCACTCTTGAGCGTCTCGACCAAGGCCGTGCGCATTTCCAGGATACGAGTGCGCATGGACTCCACCTCTGCCAGCCATTCCGCTTTAAGCTGTGTGTCATTGAGCACTTTTGCCACCACCTGCGCACCAAAGTTTGGCGGGCTGGAGTAGTTACGGCGCACGGTGGCTTTCAGTTGCCCCAATACGCGTTCGGCGGCTTCGCTGCTTTCACACACCACGGAAAGCCCACCTACACGCTCACCGTAAAGTGAGAAAATTTTCGAGAACGAGTTGCTTACCAGGCACGGTAAACCCGCACCAGCAATGGCACGGATGGCATAAGCATCCTGTTCGATTCCGCCGCCAAACCCCTGATAGGCGATATCAAGGAACGGAATCAATTCACGCTCCGCAACCACTTTGACCACCTGATCCCACTGGGCTGCAGTCAGATCGGAGCCTGTCGGGTTGTGGCAACAAGGGTGTAGCAGCACGATGCTCTTGGCGGGTAGTTGCTTGAGCGTGCTCAGCATCGCGTCAAATTTCACCCCCAGATGCTCGCTGTCAAAATAAGGGTAAGTATTCACCTTGAACCCGGCACCGGCAAAGATGGCCACGTGGTTTTCCCAGGTAGGATCACTGACCCACACCTGTGAATCCGGGAAATAGCTTTTCAGGAAGTCGGCTCCAACTTTCAACGCGCCAGAGCCGCCCACGGTTTGGATCGTCGCAATGCGCCCCTGTTGCAACATGGTATGTTCAGCACCGAACAGCAGTTGCTGGATTGCACTGCGGTAAGGCTGCAGACCTTCCATGGGCAGATAGACCGATGCGCCATGTTCAATGCTGTTAAGCTGGGCTTCAGCCGTGGCCACGGCCTTCATCTGTGGGATAATGCCCTGCTCGTTATAGTAAAGGCCGATACTCAGGTTCACCTTGTGCGCACGGGGATCTTTTTTGAATTTCTCCATCAGCGACAGGATCGGGTCGCCTGCATAAGCATCAACATTCTGGAACACGGGTTGGTTCTCCTGATTTGGGTTATTCGTTACGCTCCTACTATAGCCACAACTCGGCGTTTGGCTTTAGCTTTATCGCGCTACTGGCAGTAAACCGTTTTCTTTAAGGCGCTCAAGCACCACCGCCGTTTTGAAATGCGCCACACTTTTGTGCCGGGAAAGCGTCTGGCTAAGAAAATCACTTAATGCAGGTAAGTCGGCAACGGCCACTTTTAACAGATAATCCGCATCACCGGTGGTTTTGTAAGCGTCAACAATCGCGTCCACTTCCTCGAGCATCTGATGAAAACTGTCAATCTGCTCTTGGGTATGAGTCAGCAGACTCACTTCGATCAAGCCAACCAACCCCAGGCCAACGGCCTCTGGTGCCAAACGCGCATGATACCCTTTGATCAGTTGCGCCTGTTCCAGGCTGATGCGTCGCCGCGAACATTGGGAAGCCGAAAGCCCAACCAGTTCGCTCAATTCCTGATTGGTCAGACGACCATTGGCCTGTAACAGCGTCAGGATTTTCATATCAAAATCGTCAATGTTGTACATAGCCACCTGTAAAATGTGTTAAGAAATGTTGACGCTACAGCCTATCAGTTTTTTTAGCCCGGAAAACACCCCCCTTGTCAGGTTGTGAACGGCACAGCAGCAAAGCCAGTTTCTCAGCTCACCGATGGCATAAAAAACGGAAAACTCGCGCAAAACAACAACAATTAACGGCTAAATAACGCATAAAACCACTAATCTATAACTAAAAGGAATGACATGAAAAAGCTACTCCCTCTCGCTTTGCTGATTGCCGCCGGGAGCGTCAGCGCCCAATCCAATCTGGATAAAGTGTTGCAGCAGAAAACATTGACAGTCTGTACCACGGGTGATTACAAGCCTTATACCTTCCTGAAAGAAGATAACAGCTATGAAGGCATTGATATCACCATGGCGGAGTCGCTGGCTAACAGCCTGGGTGCCAAGGTGAAATGGGTAAAAACCACCTGGAAAACCCTGACTCCGGACTTTGTCTCTGGCAAATGTGATATTGCTATGGGAGGGATTTCTGTGACGCTGGAGCGCCAGAAGCAGGTGTTCTTCGCCGAACGGCTGGATACCGACGGTAAAATCCCGCTGGTACGCTGTTCCGACGTGAAAAAATACCGTACCGTCGCGCAGATAAACAAGCCGTCGGTGCGTCTGATAGAACCCGCAGGTGGCACCAATGAGGCGTTTGTTCGCGCCTATCTGCCCAAGGCTAACCTGACACTATCCCATGACAATATGGGGATTTTTCAGCAGTTGGTGGATCGTAAGGCCGACGTGATGATCACAGACGCCTCGGAAGCACTGTACCAGCAGAAGCGCTACCCGAAGTTGTGCGCGGTAAACCCGGACAAGCCGATGCAATATGGTGAGAAAGCGTATATGTTGCCGCGTGATGATATGAGTTGGAAACTGTATGTCGACCAGTGGCTGCATTTAAGCAAGGCCACCGGGGAATACCAGAAAATTATCGATCAGTGGTTGGCAGTGAAGAAGTAACCGGCGATTATCCCCTCACCGCCAAGGCCACAGAGTCTAGCGGTGAGGAAAAACAGCGGATTATTCGCCGATATATTCCATCGCAACACGCTGGGTCAGCTTGGTGATCAACTCATAGGCACTGATGCCGCTGAAAGCCGCAACCCGCTCAACCGGCAACGTCTTGCCCCAGAGTACCACTTCGTCACCGACTTTGTCGGTGGCTCCCGGCCCAAGGTCGACGGAAATCATGTCCATAGAGACGCGGCCAACAATCGGCACTTCACGGCCATTCACCCACACCGGCGTACCTGAGGGCGCGCTGCGTGGATAGCCGTCACCATAGCCCATCGCCACGACACCCAAGCGCGTATCGCGCTCACTCACCCAGATGCCGCCATACCCCACCGGTTCACCGGCTTTATGCTCGCGCACCGCGATCAGGCTGGATTTCAGGGTCATAGCCGGTTGCAGGCCGAAATGATCGGCGTATTGCGTCTCAAGGGGCGACACCCCATACAGAATAATACCTGGGCGCACCCAATCATGATGAGCTTGCGGCCACAGTAAGATACCGCCGGAAGCGGCGATCGATTTCTGGCCTGGCTTACCACCGGTAAAATGCTCGAAACAGGCGATCTGCTTCTCCGTCGCCCCTGCCTGCGGCTCATCGGCACGGCTGAAGTGGCTCATGATATTGACGGGTTGTACCACATTGCGGCAGGCGCACAAACGCTGGTAAAACGCATCTGCCTGTTCCGGACGCACCCCCAGGCGATGCATACCGGTGTCCAGCTTCATCCAGACCTTTACCGGGCGCGCCAACTCACTTTGCTCCAACGCCTCAAGCTGTTCAATACTGTGCACGGCCGTTTCAATATTATTGGCCACCAGCGCAGGTAAATCTTCGGCACAGAAGAAACCTTCCAGCAGCAGTATTGGCTTGACGATACCGCCAGCACGCAGCATCAGCGCCTCGCCGATGCGTGCCACGCCATAACAATCGGCATCTTGCAAAGTGTGGGCTGTTTCCAGCAGACCATGTCCATACGCGTTTGCTTTCACTACAGCAATCAGGCGGCTTTGCGGCGCCAGCCGACGCACCTGTTGCAGGTTATGTCGCAGAGCGCGGCGGTCGATAACAGCGGTTGCCGCTTTCATTTCAGTTCCTTAAAGCCTCACCCAGTAGGCGTTATTGTTGCAGACAGTTTGGGCTCAATCAGCGCGCAACCACCGGAACAGACACGCTGTACGCAAGGATGGTGAGCACTGCCCAGCCCCCAAATGACAAATAAAATAGTCTATTGGGATAGACTCGGCGGATTATTCATCATCGTATTGTGGTCCTGCGTAGTTATCGAAACGCGACCATTGGCCGTTAAAGGTAAGACGCACCGTACCGATTGGGCCGTTACGCTGCTTACCTAAAATAATTTCAGCGATCCCTTTCAGATCGCTGTTCTCGTGATACACCTCATCACGATAGATGAACATAATCAGGTCGGCATCCTGCTCGATAGAGCCGGACTCACGCAGGTCGGAGTTGACCGGGCGTTTATCCGCACGTTGCTCCAGGCTTCGGTTCAACTGCGACAGCGCCACCACCGGCACCTGTAACTCTTTCGCCAACGCTTTGAGCGAGCGGGAGATTTCAGCAATCTCCAGTGTACGGTTGTCGGAGAGCGCAGGAACGCGCATCAGTTGCAGGTAGTCGATCATAATCAGGCTAAGCCCGTTATGCTCACGGAAAATACGGCGTGCGCGCGAGCGCACTTCCGTTGGCGTCAGACCTGATGAGTCGTCAATATACATATTGCGCTTCTCCAGCAGGATCCCCATGGTGCTGGAGATACGCGCCCAGTCTTCATCATCGAGTTGACCGGTACGAATACGGGTCTGATCCACACGCGACAGCGAAGCCAGCATACGCATCATAATCTGGTTACCGGGCATCTCCAGGCTGAAAATCAGCACGGGCTTTTCCTGCGTCATGGCGGCATGTTCGCACAGGTTCATCGCAAAGGTGGTTTTACCCATTGACGGACGGGCCGCCACGATAATCAGATCAGACTTTTGCAGGCCAGCGGTTTTCTTGTTGAGGTCTTGATAACCGGTATCTACCCCGGTAACACCATCGTGTGGCTGCTGATACAGTTGTTCAATACGTGCAACGGTATCTTCCAGGATACGTTCAATCCCCTTTGGACCTTCGTCTTTGTTGGCACGATTTTCTGCAATCTGGAACACGCGGGACTCGGCCAGATCGAGCAGGTCTTCACTGCTTCGCCCTTGCGGATCGTAACCCGCATCGGCTATCTCGTTAGCAACGGAAATCATTTCACGCACTACCGCACGTTCGCGCACGATATCGGCATAAGCGCCAATGTTAGCCGCACTCGGTGTGTTCTTCGATAGCTCAGCCAGATAGGCAAAACCGCCCACCGACTCCAGTTCGCCCTTCTGTTCCAGCGACTCAGACAGCGTGATCAGGTCGATCGGCCGGCTCATCTCCAGCAGACGCTGCATTTCGGTAAAGATCAGGCGGTGTGGACGGCTGAAGAAGTCGTTGGCCACCACGCGTTCGGCCACGTTATCCCAGCGTTCGTTATCCAGCATTAAACCGCCCAACACGGACTGCTCCGCCTCCAGTGAATGTGGCGGCATCTTCAGCCCTTCCATCTGGCGGTCTCTGGGTTCGTACGTGTTTGTTTTGTTGGTTGGTTTTTTGCCTGCCATGAAGCGTATTCTTTATCCAGTTGGGAATGATGGATCCTGACGCGAGAGTATACGTGATTTTTAATCACGATTCCTGCGCCGTCACCATGACAAAAAAGGATAAAGCACTACGCGACAGGATGGATAGTCGATACTGAAGAGCGTAGGGTGAAATCAGACATTTAAACGAGGTAACGACATGGCCAAACGCATTCAATTTTCCGCCGTCGGCGGTCCGGAAGTGCTGCAGTATGTTGATTTTACACCTGTTGACCCCACTGCTGGTGAGGTCCAAGTCGAAAACAAAGCCATTGGGATCAACTTTATTGATACCTACATACGCAGTGGGCTGTATCCGCCAGCCAGTTTCCCAACCGGCTTAGGCTCTGAAGCCGCAGGGGTGGTGGTCAAGGTCGGGGCTGGCGTCAATGCACTCAAGCCGGGCGATCGCGTGGTTTATGCCCAGTCTGCACAGGGTGCCTACAGCGAGGTTCACAACGTTCCGGTCGAAAAAGTCGCCATCCTGCCGGATAACCTGAGCTTCGAACAAGGTGCGGCCTCTTTCCTCAAGGGCTTAACGGTGCATTATCTTCTGCGCCAGACCTATGAGGTTAAGCCAGGTGAAATCTTCCTGTTCCATGCGGCAGCCGGTGGCGTTGGGCTGATCGCCTGCCAATGGGCCAAAGCATTGGGTGCCAAGATGATCGGCAGCGTAGGCAGCGACGAGAAAGCCGAACTGGCAAAACACGCTGGCGCCTGGGCGACCATCAATTATCACCGGGAGAATATCGCTCAGCGCGTCGCGGAGCTGACCAACGGAGAAAAAGTCAACGTAGTGTATGACTCTGTAGGGAAAAGTACCTGGCAAGACTCGCTCAATAGCCTGAGACGCCGTGGCCTGATGGTCAGTTTCGGTAATGCCTCCGGCCCGGTCACCGGCGTCGATCTGGCGTTACTGAATCAGAAAGGCTCACTGTACGTTACCCGCCCTTCGCTCAATGGCTACATCACCAACCGCCAGGAGCTGCAATATGCCAGTAACGAACTGTTCTCCCTGATCGGCAGCGGTGCGATTAAGGTCAGTGTGAATGAAGACCAAAAGTTTGCCCTCGCCGATGCACAACGGGCGCACCGCGTGCTGGAAAGCCGCAAAACCAGCGGCTCCAGCCTGCTGATTCCAGGACTTTAACGCAAAAAGAAAAGGGCTCCGTAAGGAGCCCTTTCTATGTACTGCATTTGTAGGGGTAGAGCAGAGTCCGCTAGAGATGGGGGAAGCTTTAAGCAACACTTATTGTCAGCTCTCGCGGTGATGAAATCTTTGGTATCACTGCTGCGGGAGCCATCCTAGCAGCCTCAAAAAGTAAAAAATACGCTTAATGTGCCGCATTCGCATTTAAAACACCAAGGTGTGATCTCTGCCGCATTAAGCAAGTAAATTGCTTCATCATTTTCAGCGTGACTGACTGATAAATCAGCAAAAAACATTAATACCGACGTACCTGTGGTTTCTGCATAGAACGGTATATCCACACACCAACAACCGCCAGGATCAGCCACGGCAGCAGTTTAATCACCATAGCAAACAGCCCACCGAGCAACATGAAAGCCGCCGCCACAAACAGCGCGGCGATCACACCCAGCAGTGAAATACCGGTCACCGCCAACATGAGCACAAAGCCGACAAGAAAGAACAGTTCCAACATGGGGGGCTCCTTAGCAAAAACAATGCATCTCTTTTGTTCTTACAAGAAGCGTGCCAACCTGCCCGAGAAGATAACTGATTGAAATAGAAGTGAAAGCAGGCCACCCTCCGTGTGGCCATTGGTCAAAAACACCAACTTTTAGTCAATGTTATGCCATTTCTGTACGCGGAGAACGCACCAACGCCAAAGCTTGCTCGACGATCCGCACATCAGCCCCTGGTTTATGGGCGTTTTCGCTCAGGTGACGACGCCACTGCCGCGCCCCCGGTACGCCTTGGAACAAACCAAGAATGTGGCGCGTTATGTGACCCAGATAGGTTCCATTCGCCAGTTCACGTTCGATGTAAGGATACAGCGATTCAATGATCGCAACGCTGTCCATCACTTCAACCTGAGCGCCAAATATTTCACTATCGACTCGTGCAAGAATGCCCGGGTTCTGATAGGCCTCACGGCCCATCATCACGCCATCCAGATGCTGCAGGTGCTGTTTTGCCTCTTCCAGCGTTTTCACTCCGCCATTGATCGCGATGGTTAACGCGGGGAAATCTCGTTTCAACTGATAGACTCGTGGGTAGTCCAACGGTGGGACTTCACGGTTTTCTTTCGGGCTCAAGCCTGAAAGCCAGGCTTTACGGGCATGAATCGTGAACATATCGCACTCACCGCGCCCTGCCACGGTAGAAATGAAGTCGCACAGGAACGCATAACTGTCCTGATCGTCGATACCGATACGGGTTTTCACCGTCACGGGAATCGACACTACGTCACGCATCGCTTTGATACAGTCAGCGACTAGCGTCGCCTGGCCCATCAGGCAGGCACCAAACATACCATTCTGCACACGATCTGAAGGACAGCCGACATTGAGGTTAATCTCATCATAACCGCGCTGTTCCGCCAACTTGGCACAGTGCGCCAATGCCGCAGGATCGCTGCCGCCCAGTTGCAGTGCCACAGGATGCTCTTCTTCGCTGTAGGCCAGATAGTCACCCTTACCGTGAATAATCGCGCCGGTAGTCACCATTTCGGTGTACAGCAGCGTTTCCTTGCTCAGTAAACGGTGGAAGTAACGGCAATGACGATCGGTCCAGTCGAGCATCGGCGCGATGGAGAAACGATTGGCGGCGTATTTGGGGGCGTTAATGTCTTTCGTCATGCTGAGTTACTGGCTACCTGAGATGTCTGGGATTCAACAAACGGCGATCTGTGCCGATGTCGCAAACGGCTATTATAACGGCAATCGAGGGCCTTGGGAAAATCACCATTAAGTCAGTTTAAAAAGAAACGATATCGACAGTTTCCCGCCCACGCCGAAAATGCACATTTTTCACCAGCCAATAACCACCATCACGGCTGAATCAAGACGGCAATTCCAGTTGCCTGATGACACGGCAAGGCTGGCCCAACGCCAACACATTCGACGGTATATCGCCGGTCACGACGCTACCCGCACCGATCGTAGTACCATCACCAATCGTGACTCCTGGCAGGATCACCACATTCCCCCCAATCCAGACGTTACTACCGATAACAACCGGTTGGGCCGAAGTATGGAACGGAAAATCAGGATTGCCGGTAAAACGTTCACTGGCCTTGAGGGGATGGCTTGGCGTATAGATTTGTACGTTTGGGCCAATCAACGTGTTATCGCCGATGGTAATGGTGTTGCAGTCAAGAAAGACCGCATTGACGTTGATGAAACAGTTCCTGCCAATACGGATATGCTGGCCATAATCACACCAGAATGGCAACTCGATCCAGCTCTCATCACCCCAGGCGGCGAACAGTTGACGCAGCAGTTGTTTCTTCTCTTCAGCCTGATGTGAGTCCAGCGCGGCAAGCTGTTTGGTTAATCCTCGCGCTCGATGATACATCGTAATCAATTCATCATCACGGCTGTTGTAGACGTCACCACGCAGCAACTTTTCTCTTTCCGTCATTCTCTGACTCCTGAAGGGGTAAACTCCGCTACCGGTTATACCGCTACGCTACGCCGGAACCTATACGAGAAAACAGTAAAGATGATGTGCTCCGGTAAAGACGCAATGAATCGTGATCTGCATCTCATTTCAAACACTATGTTTCCTGTGGATGGCCTGTTCATGTCGCCTTATCCGCTGAAAATGGGGCAACTCTCGGCGATTGCTCTTAAACATGATAAAATCGGCTTTTTTGCGTACCGGGATATTTGCTATGAACTCAACCAACCAGGAAAAGCTGCTCGCGCAGGCTGAACAACTCTGTCAGCAACGCAACGTGCGACTGACCCCGCAACGGCTGGAAGTGTTACGCCTGATGGCTGAGCAGCCCGGTGCCATCAGCGCTTATGATCTGCTGGATCTGCTGCGCGTGGCAGAGCCTCAAGCCAAACCGCCAACGGTTTACCGCGCCCTGGATTTTTTGCTGGAGCAAGGATTTATTCACCGCGTGGAGTCTGCCAACAGTTATGTGCTGTGCCATCACTTTGAGCAGCCGATGCACACTTCAGCCCTGTTTATCTGCGATCGTTGCGGGCAGGTCACTGAGCGCACCACCGAAGGGGTAGAAGAAACCCTACAAAAACTCGCTCAAGAATCGGGGTTTGTGTTACGCCACAGCGTGGTTGAAGCCCATGGCCTCTGCGCTGCCTGTGTTGAGGTTGAGGCTTGTGAGAGTAAACACGATTGCGATCACGACCACAGTATTGTGATAAAGAAGAAATAAGCGCAGTGGTGGGGACGGGGACATCCATGTTCCCGTGGCCTTGGCATAGGGGGAATAGCCAGGCCAGATGGTGTCGTAGCGCCGCGGTTATCGGCGGCTCATCGCGCTACCAACGATACTTGCTGTGATCTTCCCAGGCTTTAACTTCTTTCTCGGCTGCCTCTTTCTGGTAGCCATAGCGTTCCTGGATTTTACCGACAAGCTGTTCGCGTTTCCCTTGGATGACCGTCAGATCGTCATCGGTCAGCTTGCCCCATTTTTCCTTCACTTTACCTTTAAACTGCTTCCAGTTACCGTCGGCTTGATCTTTGTTCATAATCTCTCCGTTACCAGTGTTAGTCAGTTTTAGATAAATCTGGCTGGACTTAACTGAGTAAAATTTAAGGTTGCTTGATGCATCCCGTTGCCAATTAAGCGATGGCTTAATTCGCCAGCCACGTGACTAACTATAGATGTTAATCACGCAAAGAGTTAGAAAGGCAGCATGAAAACAGGGTAAGAATAATCTTAATAGAAAAAAACGCTGTTAAAACAGGCGGAAGCGGGGACAAAACCATCGGTATGACATGTAACGAAATGTATGAATCACATAAAATACATCACTGAATTTGATGTATTTATATCCGATACCCCCTAACTCACCGGCGCTGAAAACCATGTTCCATTGACGTTATGACGGTGCCATATCCAGCCTAATGCTATCCCTCTCAGCGCCAGGAATACCGCCAATGCCAACCATAAACCATGGTTACCCAGTACAGGAAGGGTGAACAAGGTAAGGCCATAACCGGATGCAGCCACGGCCATACTGTTACGCATTTCGGCGCCACGGGTGGCACCAATAAACATCCCATCCAACAGATAGCACCAAACACCCACCAAAGGCAGCACCACTTGCCAAGGAAGATAATGATTCGCCAAGGCACGCAGTTCCGGCAGGGAAGTTAAGGCCGCCACAATCTGCTGCCCGGCAAACAGGTAGATGACGGCAAAACCAGATGCCACCAGACAAGCCTGACGGCAGGCAGCGCGCCATACATTGCGTAGTTGCCTATCGTCACGTGCGCCGTAGGCATGACCAGAATGCGCTTCTACCGCGTAAGCAAAACCATCCAGAGCGTAGGCGGTGAACGTCAGCAAATTCATCAGCACCGCATTCACCGCCACCACCTCGCCCCCCATGCGGGCTCCCAGAATAGTCAACGAAGCAAAGCACAGCTGAAGTAATAGTGAACGCAGCATAATGTCGCGGTTAAGCGCCAGCAGGCGACGCAGATTACCGCGCCAGGCGGTGCGCAACATCACCAGCGAGATACCCCGCAAACGAAGTACCCGCCAGGATAACCCAATCCCTAGCAGCAGCGTGGCATACTCGGCGATTACCGTTGCAGCGGCGGCGCCTTGCACATTCCAACCCAGCCCCATCACCAGCCAGATATCCAGCACAATATTCAGCAGGTTACCCACAATCAGCAATATCACCGGGGCGCGCACATACTGCACACCAAGCAGCCAACCGAGTAACACCATATTGGCCAAGGCCGCCGGGGCACTCAGCCAACGGATCTCCAGAAACAACCTGGCCTGTTCCAAGACTTCCCGATCGCCGCCTACAATGCTCAAAGCCAGCGCGATCAGCGGTGTTCGTAACAGCACAATCGCCAGCCCGGCAACCAGTGCCAACAGTAACGGTTGCATAAAGGCCTTGGCCAACTTGTGCGGATCCTGTGCACCTAACGCCTGTGCCGCCAGCCCTGTCGTACTCATACGCAGGAACAACAGCAGCATAAACAGAAAACTGGTCGCCATTGCCCCTACCGCAACGCCACCAAGGTAAGTGGGGCTATCAAGATGGCCAATCACGGCAGTATCCACCAGGCCAAGCAAGGGAACGGTAATATTGGAGAAAATCATCGGCAACGCCAGGCGCCATAACGCTTTATCGGTGTTACTGGTGAAGGCTGCGAGCAGGCGCATAGAAGATATGTTCCCGTGGTAATACGAAGAGGCAGATTAAGAATAGATTTCGCCCCAGAGCTGGGGCGAAATAACCCGTTATAGCGGGTAGCAATAGAGAATCGCGTTTAGATCCAGTCGCCGTTGCGGATCACCCCCACAGCCAGGCCTTCGATCGTAAAGTTCTGCTCACGCAGATCGACCACTATTGGCTGAAACTCACTGTTTTCCGGCAGCAATTCAACGACGTTGCCGTGTTTTTTCAACCGTTTGACCGTGACTTCATCTTCAATACGGGCGACAACCACCTGGCCGTTACGCACGTCTTGAGTTTTATGTACTGCCAGCAGATCGCCATCCAGAATACCAATGTCACGCATCGACATACCGCTGACACGCAGCAGAAAGTCGGCATTAGGCTTGAACAGGGAAGGATCGACTTTATAGTGCCCCTCAATGTGCTGCTGCGCCAACAGAGGCTCACCCGCAGCAACGCGGCCGACCAGAGGTAACCCCTCTTCGTCTTCCATCAACAGGCGGATACCGCGTGAAGCCCCGGAGACAATTTCGATGACACCTTTGCGCGCCAGCGCTTTCAAGTGCTCTTCTGCAGCATTTGGTGAGCGGAACCCCAGACGCATAGCGATCTCGGCACGCGTCGGTGGCATGCCCGTTTGCGAAATATGATCGCGAATCAGGTCGTAGACCTCTTGCTGTCTGGTAGTTAGTGCTTTCATTCCGCCCCCTGTTTGTTTATACAGTCTTGCTGTGAGTATATACAGGTAAGTCTGGATTGGGAACCGAAGAATAAATAAAAATCAGGGATTAGCGAGCCTGTTCGCAACATTGTCGCCTTATTTTCAGGCGAAATGTTGCCAAAGCACCGATCCCCAAACGAACAAGGCCAGAATAATCGCGAGCGACACCGCCGCCGATCCCATGTCTTTTGCGCGCCCCGAAAGTTCGTGATATTCCGTCCCTACGCGATCGACAATCGCCTCAATGGCACTGTTGAGGATCTCGACAATCATCACCAGCAGCACCGATCCGATCAATAAAATGCGGGCGATCGCACCCACATCAAGCCAAATCGCCAGTATGATAGCCACCACGGTCGCGACCAACTCCTGACGGAACGCTGCTTCGTTCTGCCAGGCTGCGGTTAACCCTTTATATGAATAGCCCGCAGCTTTAATGATGCGTGTCAGGCCGGTTGCTTGATTTGCCATGTTTAATCTCGCAAGGTGAGTCATAATTCAAGTATGTGTTCCGTTACCCTAACGGCTCAGGATTTCCAACACCACAGATCTGCTATCCAGTTTCTGGTATGCTTGCGGCGAATTGCTAACAAGAGGCTTCACGTTGTTATGTCAGGTTGGCGTAAAATTTATTACAAGTTATTGAATTTACCACTGAAACTGTTGGTAAGAAGTAAAGTTATCCCTTTAGATCCGGTCACGGAGTTAGGGTTGGATCCCTCACGGCCGATTTTGTATGTTTTGCCTTATAATTCCAAGGCGGATTTGCTCACCATGCGCAATCAGTGTCTGGCGCAGGATCTGCCCGATCCCCTTAATCCGCTGGAGATCGACGGCACCGTTTTGCCGAGCTATGTCTTCGTGCATGGTGGCCCACGAGTATTCCGCTATTACACTCCGAAAGAAGAATCGGTAAAACTGTTCCACGATTATCTGGATCTACACCGCAGTAATCCGGACCTTGATATCCAGATGCTGCCAGTGTCGGTGATGTTCGGCCGCTCTCCAGGGCGCGAAGGCCATGGTACACCACACCTGCGCCTGCTCAACGGCGTGCAGAAATTCTTCGCCGTATTGTGGTTAGGCCGCGATAGCTTCGTCCGTTTTTCCAACACCGTTTCTTTACGCCGCATGGCGACAGAGCACGGTACAGATAAAACCATAGCGCAGAAACTGGCTCGTGTGGCGCGAATGCACTTCTCGCGTCAACGTCTGGCCGCCGTTGGGCCGAGCCTGCCGGTTCGCCAGGATCTGTTCAATAAACTGTTGGCCTCCAAGGCGATCGAAAAAGCCGTCGAGGACGAAGCCCGCAGCAAGAAGATCTCGCACGAAAAAGCCCAGCAGAACGCGATCGCCTTGATGGAAGAAATCGCCGCCGATTTCTCGTATGAGACGGTGCGCCTCTCCGATCGTGTTCTGAGCTGGACCTGGAACCGTTTGTATCAGGGGATCAACGTCACCAATGCCGAGCGTGTGCGCCAATTGGCACAAGATGGTCACGAGATCGTCTATGTGCCTTGCCACCGCAGCCATATGGATTACCTGCTGCTCTCTTATGTGCTCTATCATCAAGGCCTGGTGCCCCCACATATTGCCGCGGGTATCAACCTGAACTTCTGGCCCGCCGGGCCAATCTTCCGTCGCCTGGGGGCATTCTTTATTCGCCGAACCTTCAAGGGCAACAAACTCTACTCTACCGTTTTCCGCGAATATCTCGGCGAACTCTTCACGCGCGGCTACTCGGTGGAATACTTTGTTGAAGGCGGACGTTCACGTACCGGCCGTCTGCTGGAACCGAAGACCGGAACCCTGTCGATGACCATTCAGGCCATGCTGCGTGGAGGGACTCGCCCCATCACGCTGGTGCCGATTTATATCGGTTACGAACATGTGATGGAAGTCGGCACCTATGCCAAAGAGTTACGCGGGGCGACCAAAGAGAAAGAGAGCCTGCTGCAAATGCTGCGTGGGTTGCGTAAATTACGCAACCTTGGTCAGGGCTACGTGAACTTTGGTGAACCCTTACCACTGACCCCATATCTCAATCAGCACGTCCCGCATTGGCGTGAGTCTATCGATCCGATAGAAGCACAACGCCCGAGTTGGTTGACACCTGCGGTGAACGATCTGGCGGCACAGATCATGGTGCGCATCAACAACGCTGCCGCGGCCAACGCCATGAACCTCTGCTCTACCGCGTTACTGGCCTCACGCCAGCGTTCGCTGACCCGGGAACAGTTGCTTGAGCAGTTGGAGTGCTATCTGCAACTGATGCGCAATGTGCCTTATGCTCGCGATATCACCGTACCGACGCAAACGCCGGATCAATTGCTGGATCACGCTTTGAACATGAACAAGTTTGAAGTAGAGAAAGACAACATCGGTGACATTATCATTCTGCCGCGCGAACAGGCCGTGCTGATGACGTACTACCGCAACAACATCCACCACATGCTGGTGCTGCCATCGTTGATTGCCACCATCGTCATGCACCACCGCCGCGTTTCCCGCGTCGAGCTGTTGCGCCAGGTCAGCCTGATTTATCCGATGTTGAAAGCCGAGCTGTTCCTGCGTTATGAAAAAGAGCAACTGCCGGAAGTGCTGCAACCGCTGATCGATGAGCTGGCGCGCCAACAATTGATTTGCGATAAAGGCGATGAGCTGGTGCTGAACCCGGCCCGCATCCGTCCGCTGCAATTACTGGCGGCAGGGGTACGCGAAACCTTGCAACGCTATGCGATCACCATGTCAATCCTCAGTGCCAACCCAAGTATCAATAGGGGTGCATTGGAAAAAGAGAGCCGCATTATGGCCCAGCGCCTGTCGGTACTGCATGGTATCAACGCGCCAGAGTTCTTTGACAAAGCGGTATTTTCCACCCTGGTGGCGACGCTGCGTGAAGAAGGCTATATCAATGATATTGGCGATGCCATCCGTGAGCACACCATGGAGGTTTACACCATGCTGAGCGATCTGATCACGCCGGAAATCAAACTGACGATTGAAAGCGTCAGCATGCCAGAGGAAACCAGCAACCCACCGGCCTTGCTGGAAAAGACCAAAGAAGACGAGTAAGCGATAAGCGCCAGTAAAAAAGGCATCCTCCCAAGGATGCCTTTTTTTATCCCCGTAGTCTGGTGATTCAGGCATAACAGAGAGCAATACCGATAAACAGCACCAACCCAACATAGTTGTTATTCATAAACGCACGGAAGCAGGCGTCACGATCGCGGCTGGCTATCTGCTTTTGCTGATGGACAAACAGGGCCCCCGCCAGCAACAGCGACCAGTAAAACGCCCCGCTCAGCTGCATCAAAAAGCCAATCCATAGCATCAGCAACAGCGTAACCAACTGCAACAATCCAACGATTATCTTGTCATAGCGACCAAACAGCACCGCGGTGGATTTGATGCCAATCTTCAAATCGTCATCCCGGTCAACCATGGCATAGAGGGTATCGTAAGCCACTGTCCAGCAGATATTGGCCAGCAGCAGCAACCAGCAGCTCAACGGCAGCGCTTCGCTGACCGCAGCGTAAGCCATCGGGATCCCCCAGCCAAACGCAGCCCCAAGCACCACCTGTGGCAGATGGGTCACCCGCTTCATAAACGGATACACCCAGGCCAACGCCAGCGCCGCCAGCGACAGCCAGATAGTCATGGCATTAAGCGTCAGCACCAGCGCAAAGGAAATCAGCACCAGCGAGACAAAGAGAATTTTGGCTTCTTTTTCACTGACGCGCCCGCTTGGCATCGGGCGGCCAGCGGTACGCTTCACATGCCCATCAAATGCGCGATCGGCATAATCATTAACCACACAGCCAGCGGCGCGCATCAGGAAAACGCCAAGCACAAAAACCAGCAACACTGACAGCGAAGGCACACCTTGCCCTGCCAACCACAGCGCCCACAGCGTAGGCCACAACAACAAGAGCGCGCCTATCGGCTTATCAATGCGCATCAGATGGCTATAGGCCTGCCATTTGCTTTGAATCACACTCACTTCCAAGATCCTTTCTCCCCTTTATATCCGTCATCCTGCCAGCTGTAGCTTGAAATCCGTAGGGTATATTTATTATTCCTGCGTGCTGTTCTCCGCCACATAAAGCGGAGAGGCCGGTAAAAACAGTTCCGTCAGCAACAGGGGCTTTCCCGCCAGACACAGACGAGAACGTCGCGCCCACAACGCCTCCTGCCGACCAACATCAATATAATCCCGGGTCAGATCGCTGCTGCTGAACAGGTAACGCCCCAACGGCACAGTGCCCAAGTCAACCAGCGCGTGATCAGGCCCGGTCAGCGTTTCTTGTGGGATCACAGTTCGTCCCAGTAACCATGGCTGCCCGTCCCCCAGTAACACGATCTCACGTAACCAGTAACGCTCACTGTGTGGCAGGTGTGCCGCCTCTTCAGCCAGTTGTTCGCGAGTGACAAAGCATTCACGCTGTGGCTCAACATGGACACGGCCACAATGGCGCTCAAAACGGCGGGTCATGGAACCTAACTCCATCAGCCAGTCGCTGACAGGAGCAGGTATTGGGGAATGCTCAGACAACCACTCAATGGGCGGCAGGATAGAATCCCTTGTGCCAGACATTGCTCTACTCCAGGTTTCAGCCACGCCGGATGGCATCGATCAAAACAATACAAATCGTTAACAGACTGCCATTGTAACGCAGAAATGCAAAAGCGGCAGGCAGATTCGTGACGTAACTTTCGCTCAATATCACCGTAAAAAAGTCAGGGCTGTCATCATTTTGCCATCTGCTTTCTTTACTTTCGTTTGCCGGAACAAGGGGGATTATGTGAGCCGAGGCAAATTTTGGTTGGTTCTGTGTTGTTTTATCTACGCGCGTAGATAAGCTTATACAGCAGCATTGAATCCCCCTCTATCCAATACGTTGTTGGTTAGCTTTCTTATCAACACCAGGGAAAACATCGTTACCGCGCCACCACTGGCGAGGCGAAAACAGGATATCAAGGTCATGAGCGAAACTACGCTACCCCCCACACAAGCTACCAGTGAAGCGCTGGCAGCCGATGAACGCTTAGCCACCAAGGAAGGCCGTAGCCAATTTTGGCGCGCGACTTTTTCCTGCTGGCTGGGCACCGCTATGGAATACGTTGATTTTGCATTGTATGGCCTGGCGGCCGGTATGGTGTTCGGCGATGTATTCTTTCCCGAAGCGACCCCAATGGTGGCACTGTTAGCCAGTTTCGCGACCTATTCCGTCGGTTTTATTGCCCGGCCGATAGGCGCACTGGTGTTCGGCTGGATTGGCGATCGCAAAGGCCGTCGCGTGGTGCTGATCACCACCGTTGCGCTGATGGGCATCTCTACCACGCTGATCGGGTTGATCCCTTCTTATGCTCAAATCGGTATCTGGGCCCCCACCTGTCTGGTCATACTGCGCTTCGCCCAAGGCTTTGGCGCGGGCGCAGAACTTTCCGGCGGAGCGGTGATGCTGGCAGAATATGCACCGGCCAAACGTCGGGGTCTGGTGGCCTCAATCATCGCCATCGGCTCTAACAGTGGTACCCTGCTGGCCTCGCTGGTCTGGTTGTTGGTATTGCAGTTGGACAAAGAAGATCTGATGAGCTGGGGTTGGCGCATTCCGTTCCTGGCCAGCATTCTGATCGCTGGCGTTGCTCTCTACCTGCGCCGTCACGTGCGTGAAACCCCGGTATTTGAACGCGAGCTGCAGCAAAATCATCAGCGCATGCTGGACGCCGCCGCAGTACCGGATAGCCGTAGCTATCTGCAACGAACCAAAGCCTTCTGGGTGATGCTCGGCCTGCGAATTGGTGAAAATGGGCCTTCCTATCTTTGCCAGGGTTTTATCGTCGGCTACGTCGCCAAGGTGCTGATGGTGGACAAATCCGTTCCCGCACTGGCGGTCTTAATTGCCTCACTGTGTGGTTTTCTGGTGATCCCATTGGCAGGCTGGCTTTCCGATCGCTTTGGCCGCCGGGTAACTTATCGCGCCTTCTGCCTGTTGTTGGTCCTGTATGCCTTCCCGGCATTCTGGCTGCTCGATAGCCGCGACCCCGCGATCATCATTTCGGTTATTGTGGTCGGCATGTGCATCGCCTCTCTCGGGATTTTCGGCGTACAGGCGGCTTACGGCGTAGAGTTGTTCGGTGTCAAAAACCGCTACTCAAAAATGGCGTTTGCCAAAGAGTTGGGGTCAATCCTTTCAGGGGGTACTGCACCGCTAATTGCCACTGCACTGTTGACTGGTTTTGGTCATTGGTGGCCTGTTGCCTGCTATTTTGTTGTAATGGCGTCTATAGGTTTATTCACCACTTTCTTTGCTCCTGAAACCCGCGGCCGCGATCTGAACCTGCCGCAGGATGCGGTGTAGCCAAGGAGAACAGGAACCCAACTTGGATAACCAAACCGTACGGCGCATCACCCGAGCCGACGTGGCCCGCGTAGCGGGGACTTCCGTCGCTGTGGTCAGCTATGTGATTAACAACGGTCCACGCCCGGTTGCAGAGGCGACCCGCCTGCGAGTATTGGCAGCGATTGAGCAAACCGGCTACCGGCCAAACGACATCGCCCGTGCGCTGGCTTCCGGAACCACCCAGACCTACGGTCTGGTGGTTCCGGATATCTCCAATCCGTTCTTTGCCAAGCTGGCGCAGGCATTGCAGCAGGAAGCCTTCAGCCACGATCGTGTGCTTTTACTGGGGGATGCAGGCGATGACCGTCAGCGTGAGTACGAACTGATCAATCATCTGTTGCGTCGTCAGATTGACGGCCTGCTGTACATCAGCGTCGATCGTCATCCCTGGAGTGATTTGATCCGCACATCCGGCACGCCCTGCGTGATGATTGACACTATCGACAGCCAGGCTGGCATTAGCACGATCCGCGTCGATGAGCGCGAAGCCGCTTGCCAGGCAACCCGTCACCTGCTGCAGCACGGCTATCGCGAGATAGGTATTTTTACTGGGCCATTGACCATGCTCAACGCTCAGGATCGTTTAAACGGCTGGCGCGATGCGTTGCTTGAGGTGGGTATTACCCCGCATGAAGCGTGGATTTTTGAGGTGCCTTATACCCGTCAGGGAGGCTATCAGGCCACAGTAACCCTGCTGCAAGGCCAGCGACCCCGCGCATTATTCACCTCCAATGAGCAGCAGGCGCTCGGCTGCCTCTCGGCATTGGCAGAGCACGATCTACGGGTGCCAGACGATTTGGCCATCATCTGTTTCAACGGTACACAGCAGGCTGAATTCTGCGTGCCGCCACTCAGTGCGGTCGAACAACCCATTAACGCTATGGCCAAACAAGCGATTGCCATGCTGGCCAGCGGGACAACTCAGCCAGAGTGCCACGAATTCGCTTTTCAGCTGCATATCCGCCGTTCGTGCGGCTGTTAGCTTCTTTATTTCAGGTAACCTTTATGCGTTTGATTATTGATTGCGACCCTGGCAACGGCATTCCCGGTGCCAACGTAGACGATGGGCTGGCATTAGCTCTGGCGCTGGCCGCCAAACCACAACTTGAGCTGGAGCTGATCAGCATCGTCGCAGGCAATACACCGCGAGAAATCGGCTTTGCCGTGGCCAATCACCTACTGCAACAAACCGGTTATGCCGTACCGATCGCTGCAGGTGCAGCACGGGCATTATGCGAGCCACCAGAACCTTGGCGCGCCCATCTCGACCGCGCGATCGTCAATCCGGATTTGCTCGCTCTATGGCACGATATCCCTTATCCGCAAGTCACAGCGTTTCCTGCGCCCAACGCCGCCTGTGCCATTGGCGAATTGATATGCAACCACCCAGGTGAAATCACCCTGGCCGCCATCGGCCCATTGACCAATATCGCCCAGGCATTGCAGCTTTATCCGCAGATGGCGCAGGCGGTAAAAGAGATTGTGATTATGGGAGGCGTCTTCAATGTGGAGGGGTACCTCAAAGATACCAATTTTGGCCTCGATCCAGAGGCAGCTCAGCAAGTGTTGACCAGCGGTGCCAATATCACGCTGGCACCCTTGGATGTCACCACCCAGACCATGCTCACCCAAGCACAACTGGCGCAAATAACGCTGTCAGATAACGCACTGTGCCGTTACCTTCGCACCACAACTCAGCCATGGATAGAATATTCACGCCATACCCGCCAGTTGCCGGGTTGCTGGATCCATGATGCCCTGGTCATTGCCTGGCTACTGGAGCCTGGGCTGGTGACTACAGAGGATTATTACGTGGATGTCGCGCTAGAAGGTGCCATAACACGCGGAAGCTCACGCCGGTGGCGGCCAGCTAGCCTTCGCCTGACGGTAGGTATGCCCGAACCTCAGGGCAAGCCGATAAGGGTGATGCAACAGGTGGATAACTCTCGCCTACTGGACCTGATCGGCAACACGCTGGCTCAAGCATGAAAAAAGGTGCGCCGAGGCGCACCAATCATCAAGCCAGCATCGGCAGCGTGGGGATTACCCCTTGCCTTTCACACTACCAATAAACGTTTCACGTGCGGTGGTAGAACCCAATTTTTCAGCTTCGTTCATCAGCTTCAGGGCCTTATCGATATCCCCTGCCTTGACCGCTTGTTTGATCCCGTTATTGAAGTAGGCTTCAGTGTCATTAAGCATCGGTTCTGCTGGCGCCGCAGCCACCGGAGCCGTGGCGGCAGTAGCCGGGGCGCTAGAGCCCACCACCACCGGCGGCGTTGCTGGAGCGGATTGCAACATACCGATCATGATATTGCTGGCTCCCTGTTCCGCAGTGACCTTCAACTTCAACAAACCGCTGGTACTATGGCTGGCGATCGGGTCCGGAATATCCGGCACGGCATTCCCCACCCCTTGCGCATACGCCTTGGCCGGGTTAGTCAGGGTGGTGGTTTTCGTCAAATCCTGTTGCGTTGTATACACCAATAGATAAATCTGTTTCTGCCCCAGCGCCGGGGTCAATTTTAGGGTGCCTTCCAGCCGATCGGCGGACATGACGCCCGGTGGCTGGTAAGCGAAATAACTACTTGGATAATAGGCTGCCGGGCGCAAGTGCTCATCCAGCACCAGTACGCTAGGTGCATAGACCGAGTTCTTATTGGCGATGCTGCTCAGCTTGATTTCCAATGCACCACGGTCGGCAGGCAGTGTAAAAGCGGCAACCGCTCCCTGAATGGGGCCTTGATTGATTTGTGGGCTGACATTATTCAGTGGCACATCCTGAGTGATTGGCGGCACCAAAGGCTGCCATGGCAAACTTTGCAGGGTGGCGCTACTGATGGCCGGTGCCACGGAAACGTTGGCCGGGGTATCAGCATAGGCAGCTATTGGCGCACTGACGGTCAGCGCCAGAGACAGGCCGAGTGACAGCAGATTCTTTTTCATTGTTATACCCTCTCGCTTAGAGCATGCGTCCCGGCAGTGGGCAGGCAAGCGCTCCACTGCCGGTAAATCAGAAGAGGAAGGGCAGTTGGTGCCCTTCCGTCATACCTGTGTTACCACCAGATTTCCATCTGAGCGCCGAAGGTGACTTCGTCATCATTACCGCGGCTGAAGGTATGCATGCTGGTATCGTTATACGCAGTTCCTGCAGTGTAACCGGCACCTGAGTCACTGTTGGCATAGCCCCACTTCTCATCCCACTTGGCGTAGGTAGCGAAGACACGGATCGCCGGGCGTGACCAGATGCTGTTACCGGCCTGCCACTGTTGCGCCAACGTGACTTTGTATTGACCGTTACGATCGCCAGTACGCTGAGATTTCACGTTGTCGTAACCAGCTTCCAGCAGGGTGCTCATGATTGGCGTCCATTTGTACATTGGGCGCACGCCCACGGTATACCAGGTTGTGCCGTTATTGTTGTCACGGTTGACATTCTGATACATGGCAACGTACATCATTGCCCAGGAGTCGTTAAAGTCGATGGCACCGTGATCCAGTACGCGGATCATCTTGCCGTTGTCATCAACGGATGCCCCTTGGCTGCGGCCATTGTTCTGCGCAGTCATCGAGTCGGTAGCGTACTGCACCACAAACTTGTTGTAGCCGTTCAGGATGCTCTGGGTATGTTCCGCAGTAAACATCCAACCGTCTTTACTTGCCCCGTCGGCCAGGTAGTAGCCATCTTGTGTATTGGCACGGCCATAATCCACACCCAGTTCCAACGTACCGCCCGGATTCAGCTCAAGACCAGCCAAACGCAGGTCAAAGGTATCATTGACGGTTGGACGCTCATCACGTTGATTATTGATATAACCTAAAGAGCCACCGGATTCGGTATTACGGGTCACGGCAGCAGACAGCTTGCCGAAGCCCAAATCGATATTTTCCAAACCAGCACCTGGGCCGGAGATATCCCAGTAGTAGAAGTCGATCATATGGACGTCATGACGCTGATAGAAACGTTTACCGGCCCACATGTTGGCACCTGGCAACGCGTCAATCAGGTTTTTACCTTGCACGTTAACTTCGCGGAAGACCGGGCTGGTCGATTCCCAGTCAGACTGCTGTGATACGGAATAAGCAACGTTGGTGTCGAAGTAGAAGCTCTTATCGCCCTCTTTCCACACTTCCTGGCCCAGTTTCAATTCCGCATAGGTTTCACATTCGTTACCAAGACGGTATTTGCTGGAGGCCCCGGTAGCCTGGAAGCACTGCTGTTCACCACCGCTCCCGGTCCAACCGATACCGGAACGCGCATAGCCGTGAAAATCTACCGCCATCGCTTGTGAAGATAAGACACCGGCGGCGACAGCCAGTGCCAGAGGAAGTTTGCGCAAGACAGTCATCATTATTCTCCTGTTATACAGACCTTGATGCTTTAAACGCCCGGTTCCTGATGCAGCCGCTTACACGCCGTACCGTCCTCGCGGAACAGGTGGCAGCGGTGTGGCGGCAAACCAATAGCGAATGTTGCACCTTCTTCTACCAGCACCACGTCGTTCTGGCGGTAAACCAGGTTTTGACGAATTGCCGGAATTTGGATGTGGATTTGCGTCTCGTTACCGAGTTGCTCCACCACCTGTACCTCACCCATCAGTGCCACTTCAGATTCGGAGCTTGGTAACAGGTGTTCTGGGCGAATGCCCAACGAGAGGTTGGCGCCAACCTCAATGCCCTGGCCTTCAACTGGCAACCACACCAGTTGGCGATTGGGCATCGGCAGCTCAACCTGCACACGCTGAGGTTCCACACCGGTGACTTTTACCGGCAGGAAATTCATTTTTGGAGAGCCAATAAAGCCCGCAACAAAGCGGTTGGCCGGGTAGTGATACAGTTCCAGTGGCTTGCCGATCTGAGCAACGCGTCCGGCATCCAGCACCACGATTTTGTCGGCCAGCGTCATGGCTTCGACCTGGTCATGGGTGACGTAAATCATGGTGCGCTGCAGGCGCTTGTGCAGACGCGAGATCTCAATACGCATCTGCACGCGCAATGCGGCATCCAGGTTGGAAAGCGGTTCATCCAACAGGAACACATCGGGTTCGGCCACCAGCGTCCGGCCAATAGCCACGCGCTGGCGTTGGCCGCCGGACAGGGCTTTCGGGCGACGATCCAGTAAATGTGCCAGTTGCAGCACTTCTGAAACCTGATTGACCCGTTGGGCGATCTCCGCTTTCTTGGCTCCGGCCAGCTTCAGGCCAAACGACATGTTGTCGGCCACTGACAGGTGCGGGTACAGCGCATAAGATTGGAACACCATCCCGATGCCGCGCTCGGACGGCGGCACCTCATTCATGCGTTTTTCACCAATGAACAGGTCGCCAGAGGTAATATCTTCAAGCCCGGCGATCATGCGCAGCAGCGTCGACTTGCCACATCCTGATGGCCCAACAAACACCACAAACTCACCGTCATCGATAGTCAGATTGACGTCTTTAGAAATCACAGCCTCGCCGAAGGCTTTATAAACGCTGCGCAGTGTGACGCTAGCCATGCGTTACTCCCCTGCTTTCGCAGTTAACATTTCGTGTAAAAATGGCAGATGCAAAACCCGCCAAGACCCATTGGTGACCCTCTTGCTCCGCGCCGTACTGCCATGCCAAAGGCATCGTCGCCTCAGACGGCGCGGCCGGCTGAGTATAAGGCTGGAGGTTAATCAGCGCTTCAAGGCATTGATCCTGATGGGTAATAAGTAAACGAAGCACGCCATTTTCCAGGCTGACCAAGTTCAGTTCCCCGCCCTGAATCACCGGTAACTGACGCAAGGCAAGCAAGGCCTGGCAATAACGTAAGGTTGAATTACTGTCCTGTTGCTGACGGCTGATGGCCAATGCACGGTGTTCGATAGCCACCTGCTGATACCAGTGAATTTCACCTGCAGTGACCTGTTCCGGCGCTTCATGCCAAGGCATTGGCGTTTGTGCACCATGGGGATCCTGCAGGTTCGCGGCATGGGGCAACCCCAACTCTTCCCCCTGATACAGGCAGATCGGTGCAGGCAACAGTGCCAACAGAGTCAGAAAAGCCTGCGCAGAACGTAGATCCCCTTGTCCCCAATGGCTGACAATTCGTGGTTGATCGACATCGCCCGTACTCCAGATCGATTCAGCCAGTTGGCTGCGGTGGCGATTCAACACCGCCACCAGCTTTTCGATACTGAAAGGCATCACCTCCAGCGCCAGTACCCGACGCATATACTGCTGTTCGGGCGCGGCACTGCGGCAGATACACCCGTTTCCATCACGATGCCAAAGCGCTAATCCGTGACTCTCCACTTCCACACCGCTCTGCGGGCGTAGAGCCTGTGGTAACAACAGTCCGTCAACAGCCAGGGTTTTCAGATAAGGCAGCGCCGCCATCATGCCCTGAACGTCACCCACGCCATCGCCGTTTCCATCACGGAAACTGACCGGATGGATCCGGTACAACGTTGGATGAATAGCGGTTCGCATCGACGACATAAATCCAGGTTCCTGCTGCGCTTGGCGGAGAAAATCAATGTTGCCGATAGTGAGGTAATGACAAGGAGGGGTAATCATCCGTAACAAGATTTTTCATGGGGGAGGAGACGGGAGGATGAGAGAACGACGAGGTATGGCTAAAGTTCCCTGCATAAGGCAAATCTGTGATCTTCCTTGCAAAAATCGCCCCCCCTTTTTGTGCCTGACACCACAGAATAGGGCACTTTGCTAGCGGGATCACACTCCTCAGGGAAGGGGCGTAGACGGGGGGAGGATGAGAACCTGGCAGGTTGTGACCCACTATGAGCGCGAAACCGCTCTCCTTACCGCAGTCCCACAGAAGGATTGGATTATGAATCGCAGAATGACAACAACTGTACGCACGCTTGCGCTTTCGGCATTAACTACGCTGGTACTCTCTTCTTCCGCTTTCGCCAAGATCGAAGAAGGCAAGCTGGTTATCTGGATCAACGGCGATAAGGGCTATAACGGCCTGGCCGAAGTGGGTAAAAAGTTCGAGAAAGATACCGGCATCAAAGTGACTATCGAGCATCCGGACAAGTTGGAAGAGAAGTTCCCGCAGGTTGCCGCCACCGGTGATGGCCCGGATATCATCTTCTGGGCTCACGACCGTTTCGGGGGTTACGCGCAATCGGGCCTGCTGGCAGAAATCCATCCTTCCAAAGCCTTCCAGGAAAAAATCTATCCGTTTACCTGGGATGCGGTACGCTTTGACGGCAAGTTGATCGGTTACCCCATCGCGGTTGAAGCCCTGTCGCTGATTTATAACAAAGACCTGATCAAAGAAGCACCAAAAACCTGGGAAGAGATCCCGGCGCTGGATAAAGAGCTGCGGGCCAAAGGCAAGAGCGCGATCATGTGGAACCTGCAGGAACCCTACTTCACCTGGCCAATTATCGCTGCTGATGGCGGTTATGCCTTCAAATTTGACAATGGTAAATACGATATCAAAAACGTGGGCGTAGCGAATGCCGGTTCACAGGCTGGCCTGCAGTTCATTGTCGATCTGGTCAAAAACAAGCACATCAACGCCGATACCGATTATTCCATCGCGGAAGCCGCCTTCAATAAAGGCCAGACGGCGATGACCATCAATGGTCCCTGGGCCTGGAACAACATCGAACAAAGCAAAGTCAATTATGGCGTAACGCTGCTGCCAACTTTCCAAGGTAAACCGTCCAAACCCTTTGTTGGCGTTCTGACTGCAGGTATCAACGCCGCCAGCCCGAACAAAGAACTGGCGACCGAGTTCCTGGAAAACTATCTGATCACCGATCAGGGTCTGGCTGACGTTAACAAGGACAAACCGTTGGGTGCCGTGGCGTTGAAATCGTTCCAGGAAACGTTGGCGAAGGATCCTAAGATTGCCGCCACCATGCAGAACTCGCAAAACGGCGAAATCATGCCAAACATCCCGCAGATGAGTACCTTCTGGTATGCGATGCGCAGTGCCGTGATCAACGCGATTACGGGTCGCCAGACGGTAAAAGCGGCTCTGGAAGATGCCCATACTCGTATCACCAAGTAATACCCCGGCAAAGGCAGGCCGCAATGCCTGTCTTTGCCCTGCTGTGCGTGGTGCCGTTGGCATCACGCGGTAATACCCAAGAAAGGAACCCCCTATGCAATTAGCTCACGCCGGCTCGCCCGCGCGAAAAAAATCGAAGTGGTGGCAGAGTGACATACTGAAGTGGCTGTTTGTTGGCCTGTTCAGTCTGGTGACCTGTTATCTGATTGTGTTGATGTATGCACAGGGAGAATATCTGTTCGCCATCCTGACGTTGGTGCTGGTCAGTGCCGGGCTTTATGTCTTCGCCAATCGCCGAGCGTACGCCTGGCGCTATGTCTATCCGGGAGTTGCCGGTATGGGGCTGTTCGTCCTGTTCCCGCTGATATGCACGATTGCCATCGCCTTCACCAACTACAGCAGCACCAACCAGCTGACCTTTGAACGCGCGCAGTCAGTGCTGATGCAGCGCCAGTTCCAAACCGGCAAAACCTTTACTTTTGGGTTATATCCGGCAGAAAACCAACAGTGGCGTCTGCAGCTCACTCATCCAGATAGCGGCCAACTACTGATTTCCGCGCCGTTTAGTCTCAACGCCAGTGAACCACAAACGTTGAAATTGGCGGTTGAAAGCAATGAGCCTGCCGGTGAGCGCGCTACGCTACGCGTGATTACCCAAAACCGCCAAGCCTTAAACCAGATTGTCGCCATCTTGCCGGAAGGCGGTGAGCTACGCATGAGCTCGCTGCGCCAGTTTTCCGGTACCAGCCCGTTATACAGTCTGGCTAAAGATGGCCAAACGCTGACCGATAACCAGACCCAGGTGCAATACCGCCCCAACCCGGATATCGGTTTCTATCAGGCCGTCAATGCCGAGGGCAACTGGGCCAGCGATACCCTCAGCCCCGGCTACACAGTAACCATCGGTTGGAAAAACTTTTTACGCGTGCTGAACGATGAAGGCATTCAGAAGCCTTTCGTCTCGATTTTTGTCTGGACTATTATTTTCTCGGTGATGACCGTGATCCTCACCGTTGCCGTTGGCATGGTTCTGGCCTGCGTAGTGCAGTGGGAAGCACTGAAAGGTAAAGCGGTATATCGGGTACTGCTGATCCTGCCCTATGCCGTTCCGTCGTTTATTTCCATATTGATTTTCAAAGGGTTATTCAACCAGAGTTTTGGTGAGATCAACCTGATGCTCAGTGCACTGTTCGGCATCAAGCCGGCCTGGTTCACCGATCCGCTCACCGCCAAGAGCATGATCCTGATCGTCAACACCTGGCTGGGCTATCCGTACATGATGATCTTGTGCATGGGCCTGCTGAAGGCGATCCCTGACGATCTGTACGAAGCCTCGGCGATGGACGGTGCCAGCCCAATGCAGAACTTCTTCCGCATCACCTTGCCGCTGCTGATCAAACCCTTGACGCCGCTGATGATTGCCAGTTTTGCCTTCAACTTTAACAACTTTGTGCTGATCCAACTGCTGACTCGTGGTGGCCCTGACATGATCGGTACCACGACACCGGCGGGTTATACCGATCTGCTGGTGAGCTATACCTACCGCATCGCGTTTGAAGGTGGCGGTGGACAAGACTTCGGACTGGCGGCGGCTATTGCCACGCTGATCTTCCTGTTGGTTGGCGCACTGGCGATCCTGAACCTGAAAGCCAGCAAGATGAATTTTGACTAAGGGAGAACGACAATGGCCATGGTGCAACCCAAATCCCAGCGTGTACGCCTGTGGATCACCCATATTCTGATGTTGAGCTTTATTGCCCTGATCATGTTCCCACTGCTGATGGTAGTGGCGATATCGCTGCGTTCCGGTAACTTTGCTACCGGCAGCCTGATCCCGGATCAAATCTCTTGGGATCACTGGCGGCTGGCGCTGGGGATGAATATCACTCACGCAGATGGCAGCGTAACACCCCCGCCTTTCCCGGTGCTGCTATGGCTGTGGAACTCGGTTAAGATCGCGGCGATCACTGCAGTGGGTATCGTAACGCTCTCTACTACGTGCGCCTATGCGTTCGCCCGCATGCGTTTTCGTGGCAAAAGCACCCTGTTGAAAAGCATGCTGATATTCCAGATGTTTCCGGCAGTGCTGTCTTTGGTGGCGTTGTATGCCCTGTTCGATCGTCTTGGGCAGTATATTCCGTTTATCGGTCTGAATACCCATGGTGGCGTGATATTCGCCTATATGGGCGGTATTGCGCTGCACGTCTGGACCATTAAAGGCTACTTCGAAACCATCGATAACTCGTTGGAAGAAGCCGCTGCCCTGGACGGCGCCACCCCTTGGCAAGCGTTCCGCCTGGTGCTGTTACCGCTTTCTGTGCCGATTCTGGCAGTGGTGTTTATTCTGTCGTTTATCGCGGCAATCACCGAAGTGCCCGTTGCTTCGCTGCTGTTACGTGACGTAAACAGCTATACGCTGGCCGTCGGTATGCAGCAGTATCTGAATCCACAAAACTACCTGTGGGGTGACTTTGCCGCCGCTGCCGTGCTGTCCGCTATCCCAATCACCGCCGTATTCCTGTTAGCACAGCGCTGGTTGGTGGGTGGACTGACAGCAGGAGGGGTGAAAGGTTAAGTTTGTGCCGGGTTCAACCGAGCCCGTCGACTGTGTTTTGGCCACTGCAATACGTTTGCTGTACTTTGCTTCACACTATTACCCTATGGACTTCAAGTTTACAGCTTGAAAGACGGCGGGTAATCAATACCTGTGTCTTTGGCGGCCTGCGCTGGGCCGCCATTTTTATCGATTACTCCCGCTTCAAGCGATCGGTATTGGCCAGATATAAGGTGACCACTAACAATAATATTGCTGCGGAATAAATCAGCGTATCGAAAGGATTTTCGTGATCGACGATAATCAATCGAATAATGGCGGTGATACCGATATAGATAAAATAGCGTAATGGGAAATGATATCCCGACTCAAAGTACTTCACTATTAAGGCGATAAACTCAAAATAGAGGAAGTAAATCACGATCCCTTCGATCAACTGATAGGAAGAAGACTCTTCACTACTGACAAATAAAACTTTCGCCAGATGAATGGTTTCCTTGACTAAAAAAACCACCAGTATCGCAGCAAGTAGCAGCAATCCCACGTTCAGTACCCGCTGCAACCCTTTGGCTATCATCAGTGAGCGTGATGTTTTTGCCATGATTACTCCCGTCTTTCAATGACATGTAAATGTAGAAAATTCATCATAGGCTTTTTCCTAAAGTTGTCCCCCCTTTATTTTCTCTCATTAATTAGTCTTTTTTCAATCACTTACATAAATTTGTTGCGCTTGTATATATTTGTAGCAAATTGAAATGTCCTCTATCATGGTCGCAGACTTTGGCATAAAGCCAATAAATTCCAGTCATTAAGCAAGGAACTTTCATGCGAGCTAAACTTCACGCACTGGTCGCGGCAGGTCTTTTCACCTGTTCGTTTGCCGGTTACGCCAGTGGACTGGTGACTCCTGATAATGATTTACGTAATGACCTCGCCTGGTTGTCAGACCGCGGAGTGATTAACGTCAGCCTGTCTACCTGGCCATTGAGCCAGGAAGAGATCGCTGCGGTGCTGGCCCAAGCCAAACCGGTGACCAACACAGAAAAAAATATGATTGACCGCGTACAACGCCGCGTGGGTGATTTGAAAGCCAATATCCGTGTCAGTGGTTATGCTTCTACCGATAAACCTGGTACACCACAAGGCTTTGGTCAAAATCAGTATGCCGATAGCAGCCTGACCATTGGAGCGGGCGCCAACGGTGAGTTCTGGGATGTACGCCTGCAAGGTTCAGTGGAAGGCGATCAGCGCGTCAGCGATGGCTCCAAGTTCAATATGAACGGTTCTTACGGCGCGATCAAAGTCTGGAACCAGTGGCTGTCATTTGGTGAGGTCTCCCAATGGTGGGGCCCGGGTTATGACGGCAGCCTGATCCGTTCAGATGCCGCGCGCCCGGTCACAGGCTTTATGCTGCAACGAGCCGATCAATCCCCCTTTGAAACACCTTGGCTATCCTGGATTGGCCGCTGGCAGTATCAGATCAGCGCCGGTCAGCTGTCACAGTATAGCGCGGTTCCGAATACCAAGCTGATCGGTGGCCGCTTCACCATGATGCCAACCGACTTCCTGGAGTTAGGGGCTTCACGCATAATGCAGTGGGGAGGCGATGGCCGCCCACAATCCTGGAGTTCATTCTGGGATGCCTTTGCGGGCCGTGATAATGACGATTCTGGCCAAGGTAACGATCCTGGCAACCAGCTAGCCGGGTTTGACTTTAAACTGAAAATGCAGCCGTTGATCGGCATGCCGGTCAGCCTGTACGGTCAGTTGGTAGGCGAAGATGAAGCGGGTTACCTGCCATCACAAAACACCTATCTGCTCGGTCTGGAAGGCCACCCGGAATGGGGCCCAACCGTGATTAACTGGTATATCGAAGGGGCTGATACTCGTGCCAATATGAACGTTAAACGTTATGTATACACACACTACGTATATACCGACGGTTACTATCAGCAGGGTTATCCTCTGGGGCACGCCATGGGCGGCGATGGTCAGATGCTGTCTGGCCGCGTAGAGCTGGTGCTGGACGACGGCCAGCGCTGGAGCACCCGTTTGGTTTACGCAAAAGTGAACCCGCTAAACCAGACCATCAACCAGGCTTTCCCGAAATCCGACACGCTGAAAGGCATCCAGTTGGGTTGGGGTTACAACTTTGATTCCAAAGTGAAATTCGATACCAGCCTGTGGTACACCGATAACAACAACAGCACTGCCGATGACGTGGGTGCCGGTATCAGTATGGAAGTCCCAATTAATCTGTGATCCTGCAGAAGTGAAAAAACCCGCCTAGGCGGGTTTCAGACTGATGACGAACCCCATTATTTTGATGGGGTTCGTTGTTTTTAGCGACCGCAGGTCGCGATCGCAATATTTTTCCACCACACTGCCTTTGGCTTTCCATGAGCCTTTCTATCGCACTCCTGCCCTTCCATAAGCCCTTTTAACCACTTATAAACATCATAAAGAAGCGCCAGCAGCGCCATCTTCTTCATATTTTGCGCCGTGGCGGCTAGCAGGCACTGTATCTGCACTTTCGACAGACCACGGAACCGCGCATATCGATGCCCATGGTGTTGTTTCGCATCCGCGAAGCTTCTTTCCACCGTTTCCTTGCGCCGCGCATACACCTTTTTGCCCCATTTCGTCAGCCGCAACCTGTTGGCCTCCTCTTTCGACCCTTCCCACACGTGCCGCGTTACCGTTTTCTGCGCCTTGCTGTTCTGCGTACATTGCCCTCTCTGCTCGCACCCTTGGCACACTGCCGAGGCCGAACGGTAATGCCGATAACCGTTGCGATCCGTTGTGCCGTATATCAGCGGCTCCTTTGCCGGGCACATATACACATCACGCGACTCGTCATACCTGAAGTGCTTTTTCTGGAAGTCATTTTGACCTTTGTGGGGTCTGCGATAGCCGGGAACCAGCGTGATACCCATTTCCTGCGTCAGATGGCACACTGCCGCCGTGAAGTAACCCGCATCTACGCCCACCGCAACCGTATCAAGACTGAACCGCTCCACCTGCCGCGCCAGCCTGCTGATGAACGGCTGGCTGTCATGCACATTGCCCGGCGTGACATGGGTATCCATGATGATGCCGTGTTTCCCATCCACCGTGCGGTGGTCCAGGTAAAAGAAGCCCTTTGGTTTGTTATCCCGGTGCATGAACCCACTTTCCGGGTCAGTCGTGCTGACTTTCGTGTTTTTAACGGCGTCGCTTTTGGTTGTTTTTCTTACGGCGGGCAACGGCTTTTTTTCACGTTTCTTCCTGTCGGCCTCCACGGCTTCATTCAACTGGGCCAGGTATTCGCTGACGCCTTCGGGGCGCTGTTCATTCACGGCTTTTCGCGGGTTGGCATTGGCTTTCAGGTGAGTGCTGTCGGTGTAGAGTACTCGCCCGTTTGCCATGCTCCGGTTCAGTGCCTGTGTCACGATATGGTCAAAAATTTGCTGGAAGACATCGCTGTCATTAAACCGGCGGATACGGTTCTGGCTAAGCGTAGAGGCATCGGGAACCTTCTCGGTCAACCCCATTCGCAGGAACCAGCGGTAAGCCACATTGACCTGGATATCCTTGACCAGACGGCGTTCGGAAGGGACACCGAAGAGATAGCCTAACAGCATCATTTTAATCAGACGAACCGGGTCGATAGCGGGTCTGCCGTTATCAGGGCAATAGAGATGAGCGACAGCATCGCGGATAAATTCAAAGTCGTTGGCGGCATCGATTTTGCGTACTAGATGGTCTTCGGGAACCAGTTCATCAAGAGTGATGGTTTCAAACTGGTATTGCTGAGGGGAGGGGTCTTTGAGCATGGCAGTCAGTCCATTTTTTGCACTGACCTTATTAGATCAAAGTCCTGTCTGTGAGGCCAGGACTTTGTCAGCAATCTGAAACCCGCCTAGGCGGGTTTTTTTATTGGCTTCAGTTCACGGCGTAAACTTAACGCCAGGCCTTGAAGCGATTGATCAGGCCATTAGTGGAGCTGTCGTGGCTTGCCACCGCCTCTTTACCCGCCAGTTCTGGCAGAATGCGGTTTGCCAGCTGTTTACCCAGCTCTACGCCCCATTGGTCGAAGGTGAAGATGTTGAGGATCGCGCCTTGGGTGAAGATCTTGTGTTCATACAGGGCAATCAGGCTACCCAGACTGAACGGCGTGATTTCACGCAGCAGGATAGAGTTGGTTGGGCGGTTGCCTTCAAACACTTTGAATGGCGCAACGTGCTTAACGTCTTCCGGTTTTTTACCCTGAGCGGCAAACTCTTCTTCTACCACGTCCAGTGATTTACCAAACGCCAGCGCTTCGGTCTGTGCGAAGAAGTTCGACAACAGTTTGGCATGGTGATCGCTCAATGGATTATGGCTGATGGCTGGCGCAATAAAGTCACAAGGTACCAGCTTGGTGCCCTGGTGGATCAACTGATAGAACGCGTGCTGGCCGTTGGTGCCCGGTTCACCCCAGATAATCGGGCCAGTCTGGTAATCTACCGGGTTGCCGTTACGGTCAACGTATTTGCCGTTAGATTCCATATTGCCCTGCTGGAAGTAAGCCGCAAAACGGTGCATATACTGGTCATAAGGCAGGATAGCTTCGGTTTCAGCCCCGAAGAAGTTGTTGTACCAGATACCGATCAGCGCCAACAGCACAGGCAGGTTTTTCTCCGCAGGCGTCTGGGCGAAGTGCTTGTCCATCTCATGCGCACCGCTCAGCAACTGCTCAAAGTTTTCAAAACCGAGAGAGAGTGCGATAGACAGGCCGATCGCCGACCACAGAGAGTAACGGCCACCGACCCAGTCCCAGAATTCGAACATGTTGTCGGTGTCGATGCCAAACTCGGCAACCGCTTTACCGTTGGTGGACAACGCGGCAAAGTGTTTCGCTACGTGTTTTTGATCGCCAGCGGTTTTCAGGAACCAGTCACGCGCGCTATGAGCATTGGTCATGGTTTCCTGAGTGGTGAAGGTTTTGGAGGCCACCAGGAACAACGTCGTCGCAGGATCCAGAGGTTTCAGCGTTTCCGCGATATGCGTGCCATCCACGTTGGAGACAAAGTGCATATTCAAGTGATTTTTATAAGGGCGCAGCGCTTCAGTAGCCATATAAGGACCGAGATCCGAGCCACCGATACCAATGTTGACCACATCAGTAATCGGCTTGCCGGTGTAGCCCTTCCAGTCACCGCCAATCACACGGTCACAGAACTGCTTCATTTTTGCCAGAACCGCATTCACTTCCGGCATCACGTCTTTACCGTCAACGATGATTGGCGTGTTGCTGCGGTTGCGCAGCGCAACGTGCAACACCGCGCGATCTTCCGTACGGTTGATTTTCTCACCGGCAAACATCGACTTGATCGCACTTTGCAGATCGGTTTCTTTCGCCAATGCCTGCAGTTTTTCCAGGGTTTCTGCGGTGATGCGGTTTTTGGAGTAATCCACCAGCATCTGATCGTTGAACGTGGCAGAGAACTTGGAAAAACGCTCGCTATCCTGAGCAAACAGATCGCGGATCTGTACGTCTTTCATTTGTTCAAAATGTTGCTGCAGGGCTTGCCAAGCAGCGGTTTGACTAGGATTGATATTTTTCATAGCGACGCTCTTATGCTTGAGAATGAATGTGACGTGATTTTCCGATTGTAGCCTGTTCGTCTGTGATTATGATCTCTTTTCTTGCGATAGGCGCTAACTCTCAGACAGTAACGACTCGTTTTTACCATTCAACAACAAACTCCCTGCATTTCAACTAACAGCCTGTTATCACTGCAAGTAAAACCTGGTTAAAATCCCCTTTTTTATCGGCGATATAGCGTTAATTTGCCGCCGTTTGGCACCTGTTATCACCAGTACAGGGATTGTACAGGGACAAGATGAAAATACCTCAACGTTTGCCCGTTGACAGCGGCACATAAACCCGTTATTCCTAACATCCTACTTGCACACTTGGTGTGCAAGCCAGAAGAGGCGCGTCGCCCAGGTAGAGTGTCAGAGGAGCCGTTATCCGAAGACGGCACTGGAGGGGGAGCGACGCCGAGGCGAGATGGATACGGTAATCATCACGTCGGCTACAGGGGCTGAATCCCCTGGGTTGTCACCCTGGGTCGTCCCGCAAGGGCGGTCAGCAAGGTGGGGCGCTTCTGGGTGTATCGTAGTCTCAACCCCTACGCCTGCTCCCTGTTTACCGCTCTTCCCTTGTGCCAAGGCTATGGAAACAAAGTGCCATCTTAAATGGCATCCCTGACACGAGGTTTTACATGAATCAAGCAGCAACCCAGAACGCCACCGTAGTGGCAAAATTCGGCGGTACCAGCGTAGCCGATTTCGATGCAATGAACCGCAGCGCCGACGTGGTTCTTTCCAATCCCGATGTCCGTCTGGTGGTTCTCTCAGCCTCTGCGGGTATCACCAACCTGTTGGTGGCACTGGCCGAAGGCTACGAAACAGAGAAACGCACCTATCAGCTTGATGAAATCCGCCGCATTCAGTACGCCATCCTCGATCGCCTGGAAAACCCGGCGGTAATACGCGATGAAATTGACCGCATGTTGGAAAACATCACCATGCTGTCAGAAGCGGCGGCATTAGCAACCTCTCCCGCGTTGACCGACGAATTGGTCAGCCACGGCGAACTGATGTCCACCCTGCTGTTTGTTGAAATCCTGCGTAGCCGGAAAGTGCAGGCTGAATGGTTTGACGTTCGCAAAGTGATGCGTACTGATGACCATTTCGGCCGTGCGATGCCCGATAGCTCCGCGTTGACCGAATTGGCGCAAACCCTGTTAAAACCGCGCTTGCAAGAAGCCTTGGTGATCACCCAAGGTTTTATTGGCAGTGAGCCCAAAGGCCGTACCACCACGCTGGGCCGTGGCGGCAGCGATTATACTGCCGCGCTGCTGGGTGAAGCGTTAAACGTCAGCCGCGTGGATATCTGGACAGACGTGCCCGGGATTTATACCACCGATCCGCGTGTCGTCCCTGCCGCCAAGCGTATTGATAAAATTGCCTTTGAAGAAGCGGCTGAAATGGCCACCTTCGGCGCCAAAGTGCTGCACCCGGCCACCCTGCTGCCTGCCGTGCGTAGTGATATTCCGGTATTCGTTGGCTCGAGCAAAGATCCGGCCGCGGGCGGGACGTTAGTATGTAACACCACCGAAAACCCACCGCTGTTCCGTGCGTTGGCCTTGCGCCGCAAGCAGACGTTGCTGACACTGCATAGCCTCAATATGTTGCACGCACGCGGCTTCCTGGCTGAAGTGTTCAACATTCTTGCTCGCCACAATATCTCTGTCGATCTGATCACCACCTCTGAAGTCAGCGTGGCCTTGACGATGGATACTACGGGTTCAACCACCACCGGTGGCAGCCTGCTGACCACGTCTTTACTGACCGAACTTTCCTCGCTGTGCCGAGTGGAAGTGGAAGAGAACCTGGCGTTGGTCGCCCTGATTGGTAATAAGCTCTCTCAGGCCTGTGGCGTGGGCAAAGAGGTGTTCGGCGTGCTGGATCCTTTCAATATCCGCATGATCTGTTACGGTGCCAGCAGCTATAACCTGTGCTTCCTGGTGCCTGGCGACGATGCCGAACGAGTGGTGCAAACGCTGCATCACAATCTGTTTGAGTAAGCCCCTCACCCTAACCCTCTCCCACAGGGAGAGGGCACTGAACGTGCCACAGGTTAATATCTGCACCTACCTGTAGCCCCCTCTCCCCACCACAGTACAACAGGCATCCCTGGACGCCATATCGGGAGAGGGCCGGGGTGAGGGGAGATCGATTGGCCTGAACTGAATCTACAGAGGCCCAGCGCACTGGGCCCACCACAACACACACCCGTTCAATATTGGCAAAGGATAACCCCTCTCATGCTGGCAAAAATCACACGCTTATTCCCATTATGGGCCGTGCTGCTGTCCATTGCGGCCTACTACACCCCGTCGACCTTCACGGGTATCGGCCCGTATGTCAGCCCACTGCTGATGCTGATCATGTTCGCCATGGGCGTAACGTTACGCCTGGACGACTTCAAACGCGTGCTGTCTCGCCCCGGCCCGGTCGCCGCGGGGATCTTCCTGCACTACCTGATCATGCCGCTGGCCGCCTGGATCCTGGCGATGCTGTTCCGTATGCCGCCAGACCTCTCGGCGGGTATGGTACTGGTGGGCAGCGTAGCCAGCGGCACCGCTTCCAACGTGATGATCTATCTGTCAAAAGGTGATGTGGCGCTGTCGGTGACCATTTCCGCCGTTTCCACGTTGGTGGGAGTCTTTGCCACACCACTGCTGACACGGTTGTATGTTGATGCCAAGATCAGCGTTGATATCATGGGAATGCTGTTGAGCATCCTGCAGATCGTCGTGATCCCCATCGGACTTGGCCTGTTCATCCATCATACCTTCACCAAAACCGTGAAACGCGTGGAACCCTATCTGCCAGCCCTGTCGATGGTTTGTATTGTGGCGATCATCAGTGCGGTGGTAGCTGGTAGCCAAAGCCATATCGCCTCGGTGGGTCTGGTGGTAATTCTCGCAGTGATCCTGCATAACGGCATCGGATTGCTGAGTGGGTACTGGGGAGGCAAGCTGTTCGGTTTCGACGAATCCACCTGCCGTACGCTGGCCATTGAAGTCGGCATGCAAAACTCCGGACTGGCGGCCACGCTGGGCAAGATCTATTTCTCACCGCTGGCCGCACTGCCAGGCGCTTTGTTCTCGGTATGGCACAACCTATCCGGTTCTCTGCTGGCAGGGTACTGGTCAGGTCGTCCGATCAAGAAACAGCAGTGAAAAAGGGGCCGTCACCGGCCCTTCATTTCATTACGGCGTTCTCGGGTTTTCTTCCCAGTCACGATCGTCGTCTTTCTCATCCTGATCCAGCGCATTATAGGCCACAGCGCAGAACAATGAGTTCAGGCGTTTCATATCCCCCAACAGGGCCAGATGCAATGAGCTGGTTTCGATGCTTTGTACGTTCTGTTGATGCAGTCGCTCAACGTGGGCATGGGCATAACGCCGATCCAGAATACGGAAGCGATGCTTGGAGCGACGCAGACGCTTGGCACTGGCGACATCGCCGGAGAGAAAGACCGACAGGCTAAGGCGCAAGTTGTAGGTCAATCTTTCATGCAACGTGTCCAGTTCCGCCAACCCTTCCGCAGAGAACGAACAACGTGTGTGGTGTGATTGATCCGCCACATCGCTCGCCATACGTTCGATGATATCGCCAGCCTGCTCCAAGTTGAGGGCCATTTCGATGATCTCGGCCCAGCGGCGCGAATCCGCCTCTCCCAAATCCTCCTTCTGGATCTGCGCCAGATAGAGTTTGATGGCGGTGTACAACACGTGGACGTCATCGTCCACGCGGCGAACCTCTTTGTCCTGGCCAAACTTACCGTGCAGTACTTCATGATGCAAAATCATCATATGTTCAATCACATCGCCCATTCGCAGGGTTTCCCGCGCCGCGTTGGCGAGCGCCAGGCTTGGTGTATCCAAAGCGCTGGCATCAAGGTGACGTGGCCGCAAACGGGGATCCTCTGCAGGAACATCCGCAATCAACATTTCACACAGACGCGCCATCGGCCCTGATAACGGCACCAGTAGCAGGCAACGAACCAGGTTGTAGAACATGTGGAAGTAGATCACCAACTCTTCTTCGTTACCCGGCAACCGTTCAATGCCATCGGCGATCACGGCGACAAACGGCAGCACCAGAGCACAACCTACGAATTTGAACAACAGGCTACCCAGTGCAACACGACGACCTGCCGCATTCTGGCCACTGGTGTTGAGCATGACCAGCAATCCGCTGCCCAGATTGGCACCAATCACCAGGCACAACGCCACCTGCAGGGAAATCACCCCCGATGCGGTCAAGGTTGCGGTCAATAACACCGCCGCCAGGCTGGAATAACTGATAATGGCAAACAGGGCACCAATCAGCGCATCAAGCATCACATCGCCGGTAAGTGACGAAAATATCACTTTGACGCCGTATCCCTGAGTAATCGGCGTAGCAGCGGCCACAATCAGCTCCAACGCCAGAACGATCAGACCGAGGCCAATGGCCACGCGTCCCATCTGACCTACGCGGGTTTGCTTACGGCTAAGGAATAAAATCACGCCGACAAAAATCAGTAGCGGCGAAAGCCAGGAGAGATCGAACGTCAGCACACGGGCCATGATCGCAGTACCCACATCGGCACCCAGCATGATCACCAGTGCAGGCCCCAGCCCCACCAACCCCTGCGCGACAAAAGAAGACACCAGCAACGCCGTCGCGTTACTGCTTTGTACCAGCGCGGTCACACCGATCCCGGCCACAAAGGCCAGCGGCTTTTTCTCTATGCTGTTACTCAGTATCTGGCGCAGATTGGCGCCATAGACCCGCATAATTCCGGTCCGTACAATGTGGGTCCCCCACACCAGCATGGCAATAGCGGAAAGCAGGTTAAGAAGGGTCAACACGGAAAGCACGCTCCATTAACGCCCGGCAAGGTACAACAGGCTATCCCGCCTGCCAGGCGCTAGTTAAGCAGGATAACGGCAGCAGGTTGCAGATCGCTTATGCTTTTCATGTTGAACGGGGTTAGATACCCACACAAGGGAAGGAGAGCACCTTGCTGTTATCAAGAATGGCCACAGCGAAATCATGCAACTTCCCGTAATGTAACAGCCTCCAATTGTAGCCCAATTTGACTGCCATCGGGGCGCAAATCGGCCACCGAACGATTAAGCACATCAACCAGTAACTCAACCCCCTTCGCCAGAACGCGGTAGCGCACCACATTCCCTAACAGGCTGTGATTGAGAATAACAGCGGCAATCCCCTGCCCAGCGGGCAATAACGCGATCGATTCTGGACGAATCGCCACTTTACCCGTGTAACACTTCCCGGTAAGTGCCTGCGCCTGCTCGGCACACAGTAAGTTGTAACTGCCGATAAACCCGGCCGCAAAGGCGTTGATCGGCTGGGTATACAGCGTTTCTGCATTGTCGCTTTGGACAATCTCCCCTTTATTCATCAATACGATACGATCGGAAAGCGTTAATGCTTCCTCCTGATCGTGCGTGACGAAAATCGCCGTCAGGTTCAGTTCACGCTGAATACGGCGGATTTGTTCACGCAGATGCTTGCGAATGCGCGCATCCAGGGCGGAAAGGGGTTCATCTAATAGCAACAAACGTGGCCGGGTCACCAGTGAACGTGCTAGCGCCACACGCTGACACTGGCCACCAGAAAGTTGATGCGGGTAGCGTTTTGCCAATTCGGTCAGTTCAACCAACGCCAAGACTTCCTGTACTCGCTGATGGGTCTGCTCAGAAGGTAACTTCTGCATCTTCAGGCCAAACGCAACGTTGCCTTCCACCGTCATGTTAGGGAATAACGCATAGCTCTGGAACACCATGCCAATGCCGCGCTTTTGCGGGGGCAATGGTACCAGATCCTGCCCTTGTAACAGAATTTGCCCACTGTCGACCGGCGTCAGCCCGGCCAGGCAGCGCAGCAGGGTCGACTTACCACAACCGCTCGGTCCGAGCAGGGTGACAAATTCCCCTTCTTCGGCAGTGAAATCAATATCGTGAAACACCTGGGTGTGGCCATAGTGTTTGTTAAGACGGGTGACGTTGAGATAGGTCATGCAATTAACCTTTTGTCCTGTTCAGCAGATTCGCCAGCCAGGTGACAAGCAGCACCACGGCGAAATAGGAGATAACCAATGCACTGGTGAAATGACCGCTGCCGTTGCGCATGTTGAACAAGTAAACCTGCAACGTTTCATACTGGCTACCCACCAGCAGGTTAGCGAAGACAAACTCACCGATCAGAAATGAGAACGACAGCAGCACCGCAATCATCCCCCCCTTGCGCAAGTTTGGCAGCACCACCAACAGGGCGGCCTGCCAGGTGCTGGCACCCAATAAGTGAGCGGCATCCATCAGGTCACGCAGGTTAATCGCCTGCATATTGTTGCTGATGGCACGGTAAATAAATGGCAGCGTGATGGTGAAATAGCAGCCGATTAAAATCCACGGCGTCCCCAATAGCGGCAGAGGATCGGCGGCAAAAAGCTGCATCAGCCCCACGGAGGAAACGACAGGCGGCACGGCGAAAGGCAGCAGAATCAGCACATTCATTACGGCATCCAACTTCGGAAAATAGTAAGCAATCACAAACATGACCGGCAGGATCACCACCACTGCCAGCACCAAGGTCCCAAAGCAGATCAATAACGAATGCCATAATGCCTGCAGGAAACGAGGATCGCTCCACAACGCCACCAGCCACTTCAGGGTAAAACCGTCTGGCAGAATGGTCGCTCCCCATTGCGTGGCCAAGGCATAGATCAACGTTGCCGCCAGTGGCAGCAATAAAATCAGGAATAACAGAGTGACGACTATCCGGTGATAAATGTACCCGGAACCTAACATGCCAAATCTCATTAACTCACCCACATACTTTTCTGTATGCCCAAAATAATTGGTGCTACGGCAAGGCGGCAAACGCTCGAGCCCCCAAGAGCTTGGATTAACCCAGTGACCGTAAGGAGGACGTGAGCTTCAGGTATTAAAGGTATAGCTCCTGCGTAATAACCATTGATGTACCACCGTGATAAACACCATCATGACCACCAGCAGCATCGCTAACGCGCTAGCCAGATTCGGATCCAACGAGATATCCCCGGCCACCAATGCCGAAATACGGATTGGGATAACGTTAAAATTACCGGTTGTTAACGCATAGACCGTGGCGTATGCCCCCAACGCATTCGCCAGCAGAATGACGAAAGTCCCCATCAGCGCAGGAGCCAGCACCGGCAGCCCGATATACCGCCAGAAATGCCATGGGCCGGCCCCCAGCAACGCCGCCGACTCACGCCAGTCTTCACGCAGCGCGTCAAATGCCGGATACAGCAGCAACACACCCAAAGGGATCTGGAAATAGGTATAGAGCACGATCAGCCCGGTCTTTGAATAGAGATTAAAGCTCTCCATCAGGCCATATTGGCGTAGCAACAGTGTCAGGCAGCCATTCAGGCCCAGTAAGATGACAAAAGCAAACGCCAACGGGACGCCGGCAAAGTTGCTGGTCATATTGGTAAATGACATAACAAAGTCGTGCAGTCTGGTCGGGCCTAACCTGCGAAGTGAGTAACTGCCCACCAACGCGATAAGCAGGCCGTACACACTGGACCACAGCGAAATCTCCAATGAGAACTGAAATGCCTGCAGATAAAATGGCGAAGTCAGTACATCAACATAATTTCCCCATCCCCAACCGCTACTGGCACTGAAAAAACTGCTGACCGCAATCCACAGCAGTGGGGCAATTTGAAAAGCGCCAAAGAGCAGGATAAAAGGCAACAGACACAGCGTGGCAATCCACTTAGCTTTCATTATTCACCTTCATGCCAGCAACGCTCGGCAACGCGATTTGTCGTGAACCACCTGCAATACGTCACACAGCGTGCCGCACAATTCCGTTTGCTGCGGGTTGGCATCGTTCTGGCTGAAGGCCGTACCAAACACAAACAGCGGCACCTGGCGTTCTTCCGGCAAAATCCCCCCATGGCTGCGGTCGTCATTCATGCCATGATCGGCCGTCACCATGACTTGGTACCCCTCATTTAGCCAATCGGCCAGATAGCGGGACAGCAAATCATCAGCATGGCGTGCAGCATTACGATACTGCGGCGACGACAAACCAAAGCGGTGTCCTGCATCATCAATATTCATGGGGTGGATCAGCAGGAAGTCGGGAAGATAGCGGCGGCGCAGATTTTCAGCGTCATCAAACAAATGGGAATCCGGATAACGATCGTCGTAATAGAAATGGCCGTACTGGATCGGTAATGTCATATCCAGCGTATGACGATCGCGAGCCGCATCGAATGGCGTGCGGTTATACAGTTCACTGAACCAATGATAAGCAGCGGCGGCGGTTGTCAGCCCAGCCGCTCGCGCATAGTGAAACAGGCTTTTTTCACGCGACAGACGGGATACCTGATTGTGCACAATGCCACTGTCTACCGGCGTAACGCCGGTGAGGATGCATTCATACAATGGCCGGGAGAGCGAAGGTAACTCGCTCTCCATCAGATACAGCCGCCCACGCCCTGCCGCACATTCAGCTTGCAGATAGCCCATGGCATCATGTGCAACCCGATAGTTAAGGCCATCGAGCAGCACGAGGATCGTCTTCATAGAGCATCAACTCACTGCTGCATCTGCAACATAACGTTTTCCTGCCACAGGCGCGGCAGCGTTTTAGCACTCTGTTCCCAGGCGGCAGGATCGGCGATAGGGTGCGCGTTTTTATACTGTTCTGCAGGCAGCAGCTTGGCTTTCACATCGTCTGGCAGGGTAATGTGTTCAGCACGGATTGGACGGGCATAGCCGCGTGCCAGGTTAATCTGGCCAGCATCGGAAAAGATATACTCGCGCGCCAGTTTGGCAGCGTTAGGGTGCTTGGCATATTTGTTGATGATGGTGGTATAACCGGAGGTAATAGAACCATCTGACGGGATCAGCACTTCGAAGCGGGTTTTGTCGATTTGATCACGATAGTTCAACCCGTTGAAATCCCAAACCACACCGACCTGTACTTCCCCCTTCTCCAGTGAGGCGATCACTGGGTTACTCAAGCTCAGACGTCCCGCCTTGGCCAGCTTGCCAAAGAACGCCAGCCCTGGCTTAAGGTTTTTCTCGTTACCCCCCATAGCATAGGTTGCCGCCAGAACGCCACTGGCCGCCTGTGATGCTGTACCAACATCACCAATAGTGACCTGATAGGTACCTTTCAACAGATCGGCCCAGCTATGCGGAATATCTTTTACCTGTTGTTTATTGACGATAAACGCAATGGTACCGGTATAGGCCAACGCCCAGTGACCATCCTTATCCTTCGCCCAATCAGGTACCTGTGCCCAGGTGGTGGGTTTATAAGGCTGCGTCACCCCTTTTTGTACTGCGATAGGCCCAAAAGCAGCCCCTACATCCCCGATATCCGCAGTGGCATTGCCTTTCTCGGCATCAAACTTAGCGATTTCCTGCGCTGAACTCATGTCGGTATCAATATGCTTCAGGCCATACTGGCTCTGCAGATCAACCCAGGTTCCCTTCCAGTTCGCCCAACTGTCTGGCATACCGACGCTGTTGACTTCACCTTCTTTCTTGGCGGCCTGAATCAGGGAAGCCAAATCGCTGTCGGCAGCCCAGCTCATTTGGCTGGCAAGCACGATGGCACTGGTTAACACGCAAGCGCACAAACGTTTCATAACTGATGCTCCAGGTGATATTTGGGGACGGGGTGACAGAACTCACCCCGTAATCAAAGTGACGGGGGTTGCAACCGGCAACACGACAACTTCACGTAACAAGGGTATAGCGGGCAATTGTGATAATTATATGACAACGTAAAAAATCGGTGGATTTATCGTGTTTTACGTCTAGCGTTGGACTAGCGCAATAAGCGCCCCCCATCTCCTCCTGCATAAAAACTGTTCAGAATCAATGAACCCTGAACCGTGAGTGCTATTCTGTTCAGCACCCTCATTCAGGAGACATAATGCCGATGGAACAGCCTGGTTTTGAGGCCATTATCGTTGGCGGTGGCATTGCTGGCAGCACTGCGGCTTTATTGCTGGCGCGTGCGGGTATCAATACCCTGTTGTTGGAACGTGGGAATCAGGCGGGCAGCAAAAACGTCAGCGGTGGGCGCTTATATACCCATGCTTTGGCACAAGTGATACCGGATTTTGCCGCCACGGCCCCACTGGAGCGCCCTATAACCCAGGAAAAGCTCTCATTGGTTAATGGCGATAGCGCAGTCACTGTGGATTACCGTCATTCCTTGCCTTGTTCATACAGTCTGTTGCGCGCGCGTTTCGATCCCTGGCTGATGGCACAGGCGGAAGCCGCAGGTGCACAATGCCTGACGGGCGTACTGGCCGATCAGTTGATCGTACACCAAGGCAGAGTCGTAGGGGTCATGGCAGCAGGTGAAGCGTTATATGCCAATACGGTGATCCTGGCGGAAGGCGCCAACACGCTGCTGAGTGAACATGCAGGGTTACAGGCTAAACCGCCAACTTCAACCATGGCTATCGGTGTTAAAGAGGTGTTGGCACTGCCAGGCGAGCGGCTGGAAGAGCGTTTTGCGTTAGAAGACAACGCGGGTTGTGCCTGGCTATTTGCAGGTTTCCCCACGCAAGGGAAAGTCGGCGGCGGCTTCTTGTATACCAACCGCGATAGCCTGTCGCTTGGTGTCGTGTGTAACCTTTCCAATCTTGTCGATAGTGAAATCGCTCTGCCGCAAATGCTGCAACAGTTCAAACAACACCCCACCGTGCGGCCATTACTGAAACACACTGAACTGCAAGAATACAGTGCTCATCTGATCCCTGAAGGGGGTGTGGAGAGCATGCCGCCGCTGTACGGCCCCGGCTACCTGCTGATTGGCGATGCGGCGCGATTGTGTATCAACGCTGGCCATACCGTACGAGGAATGGACCTGGCTATGCTGTCAGCGCAGGCAGCAGCGGAGACGTTGATCGCCGGGCAAGCGCTGCGGCATTATCCACTGCGGCTTCAGCAAAGCACGATGTGGGCCTTGCTCCAACAATATCGCCGCCTGCCGGAGATGATGCTGCACTCCCCTCATTGGTTCAACCGTTACCCGCAATTGGCAGCCGATATGCTACAGGAGCTGTTTGAGGTCAATGGAGATGCCCCCACACCATTGCGCAACCTGTTGTGGCGCCATGCGCGCCGTATCGGCCTGAGGCAATTACTGAAAGATACTGTCAATGGAATGCGCAGTTTATGAAACAGCCCGATTTGAGCCATAACCATTATCAGGTGGATGAAGCCAGTCCACATATCATCCTTACTGATGCCCAGGATCGTATGATGCTGATGCGTTTGGTGATTGCCTGCCCAGCAGGATTGTACCAGCTCCAACCAAACGACAACCTGCGTTTCGACGTGCATGGCTGCCTGGAGTGCGGCACCTGCCGCCTGCTGTGCGGGGAAGAGACGATTGCCCGCTGGCGTTATCCTACGGGGGGGAAAGGGATCGAATTCCGCTTCGGCTAACAAACCGAGGCCAATGCTTGCAGTACCTCGTGCATATCACCCACAATGCCGACGTCTGCCTGCGCGAAAATAGCCGCCTGCGGATCCTGATTGATCGCCACTATCAATTTACTCTGCCCAATACCAATCGCGAACGCCGGTGCCCCAGAAACGCCGGCGGCAAGGCAAACCTCAGGGGCAATGATGGCACCGGACATCCCCAATAAGCGATCCATCTCGCACCAGGCATTCATCACAACCGGCCGACTAGCTGCCAGCTCAGCCCCCATGCGGATGGCCAACTGCTGCAAATGCGCCACATTCTGGGCACTGCCAACCCCTTCCCCGATAGCCAGTACATAACGCGCCTGATGGAGTGGTGCCGCCTCCGGCAGCGGTTCGCAGCTTGATGCCAATACCCATTCCCCAACGGGTATCGCTACCGGTTCAAAACGTTCGGCTTCAATTGGGCCAGGTAATCTATCCACATTAGCAATGCCACTGCGGGCCACGCTCAGGTACCAGGGTTCTCGCACCATCGTCAATTCAGCAGAAAGATGATTGCCATAAACAGCCTTGGTCACCCGACATGCTGCCCCCCTGATCTGAGCCTGTTCGACCGCACTGCAGGCTGAACCGCCACTCCGGCAAGCCAGACGCGTAGCCAGCTCTGCGCCTTCGTCATCAGCAAACAGCAGTAACCGTGGAGCGAAAGCCTGCTGCATCTGTTGCAATACCGCTAATCGCGCCTCCGCCAACCGAGGTACGGTAACCCAACGAATTTGCGCCACCAGCCCGCACAACTGCGGCAAACTCTCCGGCGCGGCACGACTGAATAACCACAATTCCAGGTTCGATGTGGTCAACTCACTCGACTGCAGAAAGTGATTAATCTGGCCAGCCCGGGCATAAAAGCCGGGGGCATCCGCATCCAGGACTATCGCAATATTCATGATGGCCACCGTTCACGAAGATAGTCCCGATATAGTCGATCCACTTTCTGCTCCACCGTATCCCCTTCAATCAGCACTCCGGCACGCCGATGTTCCAAATGCGTTAAGCCACAGACCTCAACATCCCCAGGTAATAACGTCTGCACGCCTAACTCAGCGGGCGACAGACAGGGGATCGGTCGTTTGCTTGCCGCCAGCTTCTGTTTTAACGTGGGAACCCGTAACGCACTCGCCTGCTGCGAATTCCCGACCACCAAGACCAAAGGCGGCTTCACTGTCAGCACCTCCTGGCCATAAGCGGTTTGTCGGGTAACCCGTAAAGCCCCCGCTTCAGCGGCCGGTGCCAATTGGCAAACACCGGTGAGACAAGGCCAGTTCAAGCGCTCGGCCAACATCAAGGGTGTTTGACCGTTTTGTCCCTCAATGCTTTGTGCCCCCGTGACGATGACCGACTGGGGAGCAACCTGTTGCTGATATGCTGCGATCAAAGCGGCAATCGTAGCCGGGTTAAAACGGAGATCCCAATCCACTGGCGGTTCAATACGTAACGCTTGCTGATAACCCAGCGCCAGCAGCTGTTTCAGTACCGGATCGGCCTTCGCATCCGCCACCGTCAATACACTCAGGTTGAGTGGCATTTCATCGCGCAGCATCAACACCATTTCCGCTGCGCATTCGTCGTAGCCGCTCAACAACCGCCGGGTAAAGTGGGTGTCGATTTGCAACTGTTCATCGGGTTGCCAATCAGTCTTAGCCAACATCCCCAAATCCGGCGCAACCTTAATCGCCAACAGCAGGTTCATCCGCTTCTCCTGTCAGTGGGCGCTTAACGGCTTTACCGAAGAGGCACCCACCAACGTCATATCTTTCGTTTCCGGAGCCCACAGGATAGAGACCGCAGCCCCCAGCACCAGTACACCAGTCAATATCAGCATGGTGCCCTGCAACCCCAGAGAAATCATCGACATCGGTAACAGAGCAGTACCAATGGCGGAGCCGAGCCGACTCATTGAGGTCGCAAAGCCGACCCCCAACGAACGAATATCAGTGGGGAAGCTTTCCGCCGGGAACACGCCGACCAGGTTACTGACCGCTGAAATAGTCAGCGTAAACAGAGCAAATAACAGCAACATCGCCCCTTGGCCTGGCGGCACAAACGCCAACGCGCCCAAGGTCGCCGCGAGGATCCAAAATGCACCAATCAGGAAACGACGACGTGGTAACCATTGAGTGAAAGCAATCCCTATCAAGGCGCCAATCATCAGCAAGCCATTGAGCAGCAGGTCAGTGGCAAAATTCTGACTCTGCCCTAGCGTGGTAAGGATCGACGGTAAAAAGGTGTAGATGGCAAAATACGGGATCACCAGACAGACGAAAAACAGGCTGTTAAAGGCGGTACGCCGCCAGTAACGTGCCGAAAATAAGGTGTGAATATGGCGCGCTGTTTCCACAGGAATTTCGTCATTTAATACCACATGGGGACCAAAGCAGCGCTTCACCACCCTATGGGCTTCGGCGATACGCCCCTTGCGCATCAACCAGCGGGGCGATTCCGGTGTGCCGATGCGTAACAGCATAATCAATAGCGCCGGAATGGCGCTTGAGGCCAGCAGCCAACGCCAGGCATCCGGCCCCGGCTCGATAAGGAAATGACTGACAAAGCCAGCGGCAACATAGCCTAACGTCCAGATCACACTAAACGATCCCAACAAAATGCCGCGGTGCTTACGTGGCGAAAACTCGGCCAGCATGGTGTGCCCAACGGCGTAATCGCCCCCTAGGCCAATCCCTACCAACACCCGCAGCCAGAACAGCTGTTCCGGCGTGGTGGCAAAAAACTGCATCACAGAAGCTAACGTGATGATAACAAAGCTAAAGCTGAAAATTTTCTGGCGGCCAATATGATCTGAAACCCAGCCTAATATCAGGCTTCCCAGGAACAGACCAATTAACGCCGAACTACCGATCATTCCTTCCCAAAATGGCGTCAGTTCCATCTGCGGTTTTAGCTGGGCCAGCGCAAAACCAATCACACCCAGCACATAGCCGTCGGTAAGGTGGGCACCAAAAGTCAGCCCCGCCATTTTCATATGAAAGGTGTTTAGCGGAATATCATCCATACGCACTTGCTGAGGTGATCGTGATGTCATCGTTACCCCCATATTCCAGCGCGAAAGGCCCGGTAAACCGGGCCATTCAGGATGGTTATTTTTCAATCGGATAAATGGTGCCAGTATTCATGATGCCATTCGGGTCGTACACCTCTTTCAACGCCTTGAGGATGTAGTAGGCACTGCCATGTTCATCCTTGGTCCAGTGCACGCGGTGTTTACCAATACCGTGGTGATGCACCATCGAACCGCCTTGTTTAATGGTCTCTTCCACAATGATTTTGTTCAGCGGATTATGGTATTTATCGATTTCCTCTTCCGGCTTGCAGTCCACCACGTTGTAGTCATAGACAAAGTACATGTTAGTCCCGTTGATATAGCTGTGTGACGAGTGGCCACCCAGCATAGTGATATCGCCAGCATGAGGGAATTCTTCGCGGATGCGGCGGATCACATTCTCATAAATGGTGTTGATGCTGGCCCAATCGCCAGAAACTTCGGTGGTGAAGCCCATATTATTGGTCTTCATGATCTGTACACGCTCTGCGGCCACTTTATCCGGGCCCCAGTTCAGGTTGTTGAACCAGGTTTCAATCAGCTTGCTATCGACCCTTTTGCATTCCGGATAGCGCTTCACGATCTCTTCAATGCCCGCCCCCGTGGCTTGTGCAATGCCTTTTGCCCCTTCGGCCATAAAGATCAGTACGCATTTACCTTCAGCAAAATGGGTAAAGTGCTGGGTACCGTCTTCTGCGTCATACAAGCGGGCAATAGATGGGCGATAGCCTTCAACCATCACTTCGCGCAGGATGTTGAAACCAGTCTGCATATTGTCGAGAATGTAGCCGTAGAACAGGTTGTTTTCCGGCATATATTTGAAAATTTTCACCGTGACCTCGGTGATAAAGCACAATGCACCTTCGTTGCCGATAATCACATGACGAATATCTGGCCCAGCCGCCCGACGTGGTACGTTTTTAATCCGGGTGATCGTGCCGTTCGGGAATACCGCTTCCAACCCAACAACCATGTCTTCGATCGCCCCGTACAGCGTGGAGAACTGGCCGATACTGCGCGTCGCGACCAGACCGCCCATCTGCGCCAACGGTTTGGACTGCGGAGAGTGGCCGGTGGTGTACCCCTGAGCACGTAATTGATTTTCCAATACTTCTAGTGGAACACCGCACTGCGCCGTGGCCTGCATGTTGCGGATATCAATGCTGATGACCTTATTCATCGCGGAGCCATCAAGCACCACGGAATTTTTCACCACCGTCTCCAACCCACCTTCAGTCGCGGAGGCTCCGGTTCTCGGTACCCCATTGATACCGTGCTTATTCATAAATGCCAGCACGTCAGCAACCTGTTGGGTATTGGCCAGTTTAACCACCGCTGCAGGCAGTGGCTGGGTAAATACACCGTGAATATCAGCATATTTTCTGAAGCGGTCTACGCTGTTTTTCTGCAGTACTTTTTCGTCGGTAATAACCCGCTCCGAACCCACTATTTCTTTTAACTGAACGACAATTTCTTCACGAGATAGAGACATAATCAACCCTTCCTAATTTACCCTGCATCTTTCAAGCCACAGCGTTATTGGCTGTAACGAGAAATGTATTGGATATGAAATTTAAAATAACCCGTTAAATAGAAACCACCTTGAAAACCGATATAGCCTATAAATTTCAAGTAACAGCCAGGCACCCAACCCATTCATCCCATGGCGCTTACTTAAGTAAGTGACTGAGGTGAGTGAGTGCAGCTGCAGCTTGAAAAAAGACGGATATAAACTTATCGAACTAAATAACCGCCATCGACTACCAATAAATGACCATTGACATAATCAGATGCACGGCTGGCTAAAAATACCATGGCTCCCATCAAATCCTGTGTTTCCCCCCAACGGTTTGCTGGGATATGGTCAAGAACCCGTTTATTGGTCTCTGGGTTTTTACGTGTTTCTACCGTAATATCGGTGGCATAATAACCCGGCGCAATACCGTTCACTTGAATATTATATTGCCCCAATTCATCGCAATAAGCCTTGGTAAAACCCGCTAACGCATGTTTGGTCGCAGAATAAGCCGGTGACCATTGCCCGCCAAGATAAGAGAACAGAGAGCAAATATTGATTATTTTCCCCTGTTTTTTCGGGATCATGATTTTCGCCGCTTCATAACTTAACTCAAATGCGGCGGTCAGGTTGATATCAATCATCGGATCCCAGTCTTCTCGGCCAAAATCCAGTACCTTGTTCAACTTACAGATACCCGCGTTGTTGACCAAAATATCCACGGTGCCGAAAGTTTCCAGACACTGAGCAATCACCTTCGCAGGTGCGCCCTTTTCCGTGATATCCACCTGCATAAACTCGACCCTGACCCCTTGCTGTTCGATGAGTTCGCGGGTTTCACCCTTATCCATGATAAAACTTGGGATGAACAGGTTCGCCCCGGCTTTGGCCAGCGCCATGGCAAATGCCTGCCCAAGACCACTGTTACCCCCGGTGACAATGGCGGTTTTGCCTTTCAGGGAAAAGAAATCCAATGAGAACTCATTTAACGCGTTTAACGACATGATATTGCCCCTTGGTCTGGAAAAAACGCAAAAAAAAAGAGAAAAGCAAGCTTCCCTGCACTTGGCAGAGAAGTTACTTTTCTCATCGTCTCTAGTAACTGGCAAAAAAAATAACACGTTCATCTGTTATTATTCCGTGATACCAATCACAGTTTCATGCCTTAGTCGTCATTACGCATATTAAGTGGTAGCGATCGGCTATTTCTAATAAGATTAATTCGCTGAATTACTGCACAGCCAGCCGTAAACTCTCAGGCCAACTTCCGTTTTGTGATAACTCTCACAGATGAATTAAGCTCCGCCATGCTATTTATTAACGCAGTTACTGAAAGAGACGAAGAGAAAAGTAACTTCCTGCTCAGCGGGAAGCTTGCTTTTCTCTTTTTTTGTTTAACGCGATTTACTCTAATGAATTTCATATTACGGTACAAAAGGCCGAGCAATGAAAATAAAAGGGTATCTCTATGCGGAACTTTACCATGGAAAAATCTAATTCCCACCGCTGGCTAACACTTGCAATAATAAGCATCAGCGGCGGAGTAAGTTTCGATCTGGCTTATTTACGCTATATTTACCAAATTCCCATGGCCAAATTCATGGGCTTCTCCAATACCGAAATTGGGCTGATTATGAGCACCTTCGGTATTACCGCTATTATCCTGTATGCACCAAGTGGGATCATTGCCGATAAGTTTTCCCACAAGAAGATGATGACCTTCGCCATGATAGCGACCGGTCTGCTGGGGTTGCTGATGGCGGTTTATCCCCCATTCTGGGTGATGATCCTGATCCAGATCGCCTTTGCGGTCACCACCATCCTGCTGCTGTGGTCCGTTTCGATCAAGGCCGCGTCACTGCTTGGCAACCATGACGAACAGGGAAAAATCATGGGCTGGATGGAGGGCTTGCGCGGGGTTGGCGTCATGGCCCTGGCGGTGTTCACCATGTGGATTTTCTCGCTGTTCGCACCAGAAAACCCTAATAGCCTGAAGGCGGTGATCCTGATCTATAGCGGAGTTTATATTCTGTTGGGTATTCTGTGCTGGTTCTTTGTCAGTGATGGTTTCGTCACCAGTGACGAAACAGAAAAACCGCGTAAATTCAGCTTGGGGGATATCGTCTCGGTCCTCAAAATCAGTACGACCTGGTATTGCAGTATGATTATCTTCGGCGTTTACACCATCTACGCCATTCTCAGTTACTCCACCAACTACCTGACCGAAATGTATGGCATGACCTTGGTCGCCGCCAGTTACATGGGGATCGTGATCAACAAGATCTTTCGGGCCATGTGTGGGCCACTGGGAGGGCTGATCACCACCTACACCCGGTTGAAGTCACCAACGCGGGCCATTCAACTATTAGCCTTGGTGAGTATTGCCACTCTGGTCGTTTTACTGATCACCAACCAGAATCCGACCTCGGTAGCCGTTGGTATTGGCCTGATCCTGCTGCTGGCCTTTACCTGTTATGCCTCACGCGGGTTGTACTTCGCCTGTATCGGCGAAGCCAGAACGCCAAAATACATTATGGGCACCACCGTGGGGATCTGCTCGGTGATCGGCTTCCTGCCCGACGTGTTTGTTTACCCGGTCATCGGCCATTGGCAGGACACGCTGCCCGCCGCCGAGGCTTATCACAATATGTGGCTGATGGGGCTGGCTGCCACCACGCTGGTTGTGGTGTTCACCTTCCTGCTGTTTAACAACATCAAACGCGCCGGAGCCAAAAACACAACGACACAACCCGTGACCGAATAATTTCATATACCCAAAGACATTGGCGTTGCAAGTAGGCGGCAAGAGAACAAATCCCCAGGAGCTTGGCGAGCCAAGTGACTGGGGTGAGAGAACGTAGCCAACACCCTTGCAACTTTAATGACGAACGGAATATCAAGGAGTTGCAACATGAAGAGCAAGTACCTGATGGGTGTGGACGTAGGCACCCAGAGCGCCAAAGTGGTAATTTTTGATCTGGAAGGCAACGCAATTTGCGAAGGAAAACAGCAACTGCGCAAGATGGATATCCCGGCACCATTGCTGGCGGAACACCCGGACGACGATTTGTGGGATTCACTTAAAGTTGCGTTCCGCCGCGCCATGCAACGTTTTGGCGAACGGGGTGGCAGGCCGCAGAACATTCTGGCGATGGGTATCTGTATCGTCCGTTGCTGTCGGGTCCTGCTGAAGGCTGACGGTGAGCTGGCCTACCCGGTGATCAACTGGATGGACAAACGCCTGAACAAACCTTACGAATATATCGATGCCTATCAGGGCGTGCGCTATGTCACCACCACCTCCGGTTATATTACCCATCGCCTGACCGGTGAGTTCAAAGATACCTGCGCCAACTATATTGGTTGGTGGCCAATGGACAACGATACGCTCGACTGGAGCACCGATCCCGCCGCCTGGCAAAGCTGCAACCTGACGCGCGACATGGTGTTAGACGTGGTAAAACCAGGGGAAATCCTCGGCCATATTACCCAACAGGTTGCGCAGCAGCTCGGTGTGCCTGCCGGTATTCCCGTCGTCGCCACCGCGCATGATAAAGCGGTAGAAGCGCTGGGCGCAGGTTCACTGGATGAAGGCGTGGCGTTGATTTCTCTGGGGACCTATATCGGAGCCATGGTGCATGGCCAGGCCAACGTGAAAGACGCGCAGAATTTCTGGCCGTTCCAGGCATCCATCCCCGGCCGCTATCTGTATGAATGCATGGGGGTTCGACGCGGCATGTGGACAATAAGCTGGTTCCGCGACCAGTTTGGCGCGGCAGCCATGTCGGATGCCCATGACGCGGGTGTCAGCATAGAGGAGTTGCTTAACCAGGAAGCGGAGCGCGTCCCAGCCGGTTGTGAAGGCTTAATCACTGTACATGACTGGGCCCCTCCTTCAGAAGCGGAATTCCGCAAGGGCGCGATGATCGGCTTCGATGGTCGTCATACCCGTGCCCATATGTATCGCTCAGTGCTGGAAGGTATCGCTTTCACCATGAAAAATCATATGGACAAGATGGCACTGGAGCTGAAGACACCGTTCAAGAGCCTGATTATTTCCGGCGGCGGCGCCAACAGCGATCTGTTTATGCAGATTTTTGCCGATGTGTTCGGCATCCCCACCAGTCGTAATCTGATGAAAGGTTCCGCAGCGGTAGGTTGTGCCATCAACGCCGGGATGGCGGTGAATGTCTTCAGTGACTACCAGCAGGCCACACAGAAACTGGTAAGGATGGGAGACAGCTTTGAGCCGAACATGGATAACCATCGGTTCTACAATCAGTTGAACCAGCAGGTATATCAGCAGGTGAATAAACACCTGGATCCGCTGCTGCAGGCACTCAGCCCGTTGGTCGATTAAGCGCTATACGGCGACAAGCGAGGGCCCCCCCAGGCGCTTACGCAAGCCAGGTGACTGGGGTGACAAATCTGTCTGGAACAGACTTGAACGCGTACCCCGCAAGGTGGGGCCCATGGACGGGCCGAGTACTTAAGTGAGGTCAACAACGTTACAGTTTGAAATACAACGGGGATGGCTTCAGTTTCCATACGTCGTGATTGGTAGTCGCTACGGCAATGGCCCCAGCCCGCAACGCGGTTTGCGCATCATCCTCATCACACACCAAACCACCGGCAATGATCGGCAAGTCGATCTTTTCTGCCACCCAACCGAGCACCTTAGGCATGCAACCCGGCAGGATTTCGATGCAGTCCGGCGTCGACTGTGCCACCTGTTTGTCGATATTGTGGAAGGAAATCGAGTCCATGATAAACAGCCGGTGAATGGTGTAGAAGCCTTGCTGACGCGCAGCCTTCACCATCGAGGCTTTGGTGCTGATAATGCCATCCGCCGCCGTGACGATTTTCAGGAAATTAATCACGATCTCCTTGTTGGAGCTGCCCTCCAACAGATCAACATGCACAAAAGCATATTTACCGGCGTCTTTAACCTGCTGCACGATACGACCAATATTGCAGATATTGCCGTACAGTACCGAGATGATCTGGCAGTCAGACTTCACCGCAATCTGCAGGCTTTCATTATCTTTTACCGCTGCGATCACCGGATGCAGCTTTAACAATTCTACGATAGACACGGTAGGCGTTCCCTTGGATAGAATCTGGTCTAACACCGGTGTTTCCGGCCTTCTTCACTCCCCCTTATTACAGGTATGAGTGATAATTTATATACCCTATGGGTTTCGAGTTGCAGCGAGGCGACAAACTCACTTATCCCCAAGAGTGTACTTCAGTAAATGACTGGGGTAAGTGAGTGCAATCAACAACGCTGCAGCTTGAAAGACGACGGGTATATCAATTATCCGCATCGTATCCCAGATTCGGGGCTAGCCAGCGTTCCACATCCTCGACCTTCATCCCTTTACGACGCGCATAGTCTTCTACCTGATCGCGCTGAATTTGTGCCACGGCAAAATATTTACTCTCAGGATGGCTGAAATACCAGCCAGAGACCGCGGCGCCCGGCCACATGGCAAAGGATTCCGTCAGTTCCATGCCGGTATGACGATTCACGTCCAGCAGCTGCCAGATCTGCGCTTTTTCGGTATGCTCTGGGCAAGCAGGATAGCCGGGTGCCGGGCGAATACCTTGATAATTCTCACGGATCAGCGCTTCGTTACTCAGGTTTTCATCCGGGGCAAAACCCCAGTGCAGCTTACGCACCTGCTCGTGCAGATATTCGGCAAAGGCCTCTGCCAGACGATCGGATAACGCTTTGACCATGATCTTGTTGTAATCATCATGTTTGGCGTCGTAAGCCGCTGCCAATGCATCTTCTTCCAGCCCGCCCGTGACCGCGAATGCGCCAAAGTAGTCGGCTTTGCCGCTGCTTTTCGGGGCAACAAAATCTGCCAGACAGTAGTTCGGAAAATCGGTTTTTTCCGTTTGCTGACGCAGATGACGGCTGACCACCAGCACCTCATTGCGGCTTTCATCCCGGTAGACTTCCACATCATCCCCAACGCGGTTGGCCGGGAACAGGCCGTAGACACCACGCGGGTTGAGGCTGCCATTAGCGGCCAGCATATCCAGCATTTGGTTGGCATCCTTGAACAAGCGTTGAGCCTCTTCACCCACCACTTCATCTTCAAGAATCCGCGGATACTTGCCCGCCAGCGACCAGGTCATAAAGAATGGCGTCCAGTCGATATAATGGCGCAGCGTATTTATGCTGGCCTCAACCGGGAACACCCCCAGCTTGTTCGGCACCGGTGGCTGGTAGTTCTGCCAATCCAGCACCATAGCGTTATCCCGCGCCTGTTGCAGGCTGACCGGCGGCGTACGCGGTTTTTTACGCCCGTGCTGGATACGCACGGTTTCGTACTCTTTGCGGGTGCGGGCAACAAACTCGTCCCGCTGGCTGTCTGACAGCAGCGCCGCAACGACACCCACGGTACGCGACGCGTTCTGCACGTAGGTAGTCGGGCCGCTGTAGTTCTGTTCAATCTTCACCGCGGTATGAGCTTTGGAGGTGGTCGCCCCGCCGATCAGCAGCGGCAGGGTAAACCCTTGGCGCTCCATCTCTTTTGCCACGTTCACCATTTCGTCCAGCGACGGAGTGATCAGGCCAGACAGACCGATAATATCTACCTTCTCTTCGCGGGCGGTTTTCAGGATCTTGTCCGTTGGCACCATCACGCCCAGATCGATAATTTCGTAGTTGTTACATTGCAGCACCACGCCGACGATGTTTTTACCGATGTCGTGCACGTCACCCTTCACCGTCGCCAGCAGGATTTTCCCTGCCGTCGTCCCTTTCTGTTTGCTGGCTTCAATGTAAGGTTCGAGATAGGCCACCGCCTGCTTCATAACACGGGCAGATTTCACCACCTGGGGCAGGAACATCTTGCCCTCGCCAAACAGATCGCCAACCACGTTCATCCCGGCCATCAGGGGCCCTTCAATCACTTCGATCGGGCGATCCGCCTGCTGGCGCGCTTCTTCGGTATCCAGTTCAATGAATTCGGTAATGCCCTTAACCAACGAATATTCCAGGCGTTTAACCACCGGCCAGCCGCGCCATTCAGCCTGCTGAACCGCGACTTCATTGTCTTTGCTGCCTCGGTATTTCTCAGCCAGATCCAGTAAACGTTCGGTACCGTCCTGACGACGATTAAGGATCACATCCTCTACGGCCTCGCGCAGTTCCACGCTAAGATCGTCGTAGATCGCCAATTGGCCGGCGTTGACGATCCCCATATCCATGCCGTTACGGATCGCGTGATACAGGAACACCGCATGGATCGCCTCACGCACCGGATCGTTACCGCGGAACGAGAAGGAGACGTTGGAGACGCCACCAGAAATCATCGCGTGCGGCAGATGGCTTTTGATATCGGCGCAGGCCTCGATAAAGTCGACAGCATAGTTGTTATGCTCTTCGATACCGGTAGCGACGGCAAAGATATTCGGGTCGAAAATGATGTCTTCCGGTGGGAAGCCAACACGTTCAGTCAGGATCTGGTAAGCGCGGCGGCAGATCTCAAACTTGCGTTCGCGAGTATCGGCCTGGCCGACCTCATCGAAGGCCATCACCACCACGGCGGCTCCGTAGCGACGCACCAGTTTGGCGTGGTGAACAAAGGCTTCCTCGCCCTCCTTCATTGAGATTGAGTTGACGATCCCCTTACCCTGAATGCACTTCAAACCTTTTTCGATCACGCTCCATTTGGAGGAGTCGATCATGATCGGCACGCGGGCAATATCCGGCTCCCCGGCAATCAGGTTGAGGAAGCGCACCATCGCCGCCTCGGCATCCAGCATCCCTTCATCCATGTTGATGTCGATGATCTGAGCGCCGCTTTCCACCTGCTGGCGCGCCACATCCAGCGCTTCGTTATATTTCTCTTCTTTGATCAGCCGCTTAAAGCGTGCAGACCCCGTCACGTTGGTGCGTTCCCCCACGTTGACGAACAGCGATTTGGCATCAATATTCAGCGGTTCCAGGCCGGAAAGACGGCAGGCTACCGCTAACTCCGGCAACTGACGTGGTGGCACACCTTCCACCGCTTTAACCATTGCAGCGATATGGGCTGGCGTGGTTCCACAACATCCCCCGATGATATTCAGGAAACCGGCCTGGGCCCATTCCCCAACCTGTTTGGCCATCTCTTCGGCATCAAGATCGTATTCACCAAAGGCGTTGGGCAAACCGGCGTTCGGGTGCGCGGTCACATAGCTTTCTGAAATACGCGCCAGCTCCGCCACGTATTGGCGCAGCTCATCTGGGCCCAACGCACAGTTCAGGCCAAATGTCAGCGGTTTAACGTGGCGCAGCGAGTTGTAGAATGCCTCCGTGGTCTGGCCGGAAAGGGTACGACCAGAAGCGTCGGTGATCGTGCCGGAAATCATGATCGGCAGCGTCACACCCAAGGCTTCAAATTCTGTTTCTACCGCAAAGGCTGCCGCTTTGGCATTCAGGGTATCGAAGATGGTTTCGATCATAATCAGATCGACGCCCCCCTCCACCAGCGCGCGGGTTGATTCACGGTAAGCGTCTACCAGTTGATCAAAGGAGACATTGCGGAAGGCCGGGTCGTTAACGTCAGGTGATATCGACGCCGTGCGGTTGGTTGGCCCCAACACCCCCGCGACATAGCGAGGCTTCTCCGGGGTACGCGCAGTCCACTCATCCGCACAGGCACGCGCCAGCAAGGCGGCCTGATAGTTAATTTCGGCGGACAGCGACTCCATATGGTAATCCGCCATCGCAATCGTCGTCGAGTTGAAGGTATTGGTTTCAAGAATATCGGCACCCGCTTCCAGATAGCCGTTGTGGATCGCGGTAATCACCTCTGGCTTGGTCAGCACCAGCAGATCGTTATTGCCTTTCAAGTCACTTTGCCAGTCAGCGAAGCGTTCACCACGGTAATCCTGTTCCTCCAGCCGATAGCTCTGGATCATGGTACCCATACCGCCGTCCAACACCAAAATGCGCTGCGCTAACTGCTGGCGCAGTTGTTCCACTCGATTTCTCACTGTAGCCCCTTCACACCCGATTATCCGCCCAACGATGATACCCAACGGCTTTCAAGCTGCTCCCCAAAGTGACCAGGACATTGCGCCAGTGTTGGCAACTGCGGCTTGAAAGACGACGGGCATCGGCCATCCTAGCACAGCTTATGCAGACAAAGGTGTGAGCGGATGTTGAGAGTTTTTCAGGTTCAGCCGTTAACAGATCCGATGAGCAAATAAGCGTCTTGCAATTCATACTCAAAAAACGAAAATGAATTCCATCATACGGAAAAAAGAAGGTAACTCATGGCCACCCCCGTCCCCGCCAAGCGAGGCAAAAAGCCGCGCACAGCAGCACCAACCGCCAATGCTGCAACAGGCCAGGTCCAATCGCTGACCCGTGGACTGAAGTTACTGGAATATATTGCCGAAGCCCATGGTAATGTGGCGCTGACCGATCTGGCTCAGCAAGCCGGTTTACCTAATTCCACTACCCACCGCCTGCTTACCACCATGCAACAGCAAGGCTTTGTGCGCCAGGTGGGCGATCTTGGCCTGTGGACCATGGGAGCACATGCGTTTGTGGTTGGCAGTAGCTTCCTGCAAAGTCGAAACCTGCTGGCAATGGTGCACCCGACGCTACGACGTTTGATGGAAGAGTCCGGTGAAACGGTCAATCTTGCCGTGATGGACAAAGCTGAAGATCAGGCGGTGATCATCGATCAGGTGCAATGTACTGCGCTGATGCGCATGTCGGCACCGATAGGCGGTAAACTGCCCATGCACGCTTCTGGAGCGGGAAAAGCCTTTCTGGCAACGATGCCGGATGACCAGGTCACCAAGCTGCTGCATAAAAAAGGAATGCACACCTATACGCCACACACGCTCACGCCGCATAACCTGAAAGAGGGGTTGGCGTTAATCCGCAAACAGGGGTTCTCATTTGACGATGAAGAGCACGCCCTTGGCCTGCGCTGTGTGGCAGCCTGCATCTTTGACGAGCACCGTGAGGCCTTTGCGGCAATCTCTATTTCGGGCCCGGTATCGCGCATCACGGACGATCGCGTGACTGAGTTGGGTGCGCTGGTGATCCACGCAGCAAAAGAGATCAGTCTGGAATATGGCGGCGTGCGCTAACGCCCCTATCAACCTCCCACCTTGGCTAACCAGACGCCGGGGTGAGAGGCAAACTCTCGCTGTTGTATTTCTGTGTCGCCCTGTAGAGAATTTGTTTCGCTGCCAACAAAAAGTATGAATCCGATCACAGTTAACGACTCTTCCCGTTAAAGCTGATTGCAAGCAGCAAAACTTCCCACGACAATGTTACCGATAACATGTTACCGGTAACAAAAAACTGAATGTCATACGACAAGTAGGTTGGGAGAAATAAGCCATGACCAATAATAAGAACCGAATTTATGTCATTATGGGGGTTTCCGGCAGTGGTAAATCAGCCGTCGCCAGCGCCGTTGCCCAGCGGTTATCTGCCAACTTCCTTGACGGTGATTTTCTCCATCCGCGCAGCAATATCCAGAAAATGGCCTCTGGCGAGCCCCTGAACGATCACGATCGTGCACCGTGGCTGGCAGCACTGAATGATGCCGCCTTTGCCATGCAGCGTACCAATGCGGTTTCCCTCATCGTGTGCTCTGCCCTGAAGAAGCATTATCGCGATCGACTGCGGGCCGGCAACAGCAACCTGTCGTTCATTTACCTGCATGGCGATTTCCCGGTAATCGAAGCCCGAATGGCCGCTCGCAAAGGGCATTTTTTCAAACCCCAAATGCTGGTGACGCAATTCGCCACGTTGGAGCGACCAGGTAACGATGAAAACGATGTCATCACCATTGATATCAATCAGCCACTGGATGCGGTGATTGCCGATACCGTACAGCAAATCCAGAGCTTCCTGCCACAGGAAGCCTGTGCGTAAAGCCGGTGTGGCTGAGTGCCAACATAATTGCATTGACGATATTTTAGACCACATAACTACATACCCTACGGATTTCATGTTGCAGCGTGAAAGACAACGGGGATAACCGGCCCTCGGTGCGTATCAGGGCTGTACTGTGAGGATTGTATGATTAACAACACCTTAGCCCGAGTAACACAGCGCATCATTGAACGTTCTAAAGAGAGCCGAAGCGCTTATCTGGCACGAATTAACGCTGCCCGGACACAGACGGTACATCGCTCCCAGCTCGCCTGCGGCAATTTGGCACACGGCTTTGCCGCCTGTCAGCCCGAGGATAAGGCTGCACTGAAAAATATGGTGCGCAGCGATATTGCCATTATCACTGCCTACAACGATATGCTCTCCGCCCACCAGCCTTATGAAAACTATCCGCAACGGCTGAAGCAGGCGCTGCACAGCGTTGGGGCCGTCGGCCAGGTTGCCGGGGGCGTGCCCGCAATGTGCGACGGGGTGACGCAAGGGCAGGATGGCATGGAGCTTTCGTTGATGAGCCGCGATGTGATTGCCATGTCAGCCGCCATTGGTCTTTCTCATAACATGTTCGATGGTGCGTTGTTCTTGGGGATCTGCGACAAGATTGTACCCGGACTGCTGATGTCGGCCCTCTCCTTTGGCCATTTGCCTGCCATATTTGTGCCAGCCGGGCCGATGAGCAGCGGCTTACCGAATAAAGAGAAAGTACGTGTGCGCCAGCTGTATGCCGAAGGCAAAGCCGACCGCCATGCGCTGCTGGAAGCCGAAGCCGCCTCTTACCATGGCATTGGCACCTGCACCTTCTACGGCACCGCCAACACCAACCAGATGGTGATGGAAGTGATGGGGTTGCATTTGCCTGGGGCCTCTTTTATCCATCCAGATACACCGCTACGCGATGCATTGAATGATGCAGCGGCTCGCCAAGTAACACGCCTGACTGAAACTGCCGGTAATTATCTGCCAATAGGGCAACTGGTAGATGAAAAAGTGGTGGTCAATGGCATCGTATCGCTGTTGGCAACCGGGGGATCGACAAATCTGACCATGCATATGGTTGCCATGGCACGGGCTGCGGGGATCATCATCAATTGGGATGACTTCTCTGAACTTTCTGACGCCATTCCGCTGCTGTGCCGCATCTACCCCAACGGCCCGGCGGATATCAATCAGTTTCAGGCGGCGGGAGGCGTACAACTTGTGGTACGGGAACTGCTGAAAAATGGCCTGTTACATCAAGACGTTCATACCATCGCCGGCTTCGGCCTGGAACGTTATACTCAGGAACCGTGGCTGGATAATGGCCAGTTAGCCTGGCGCGATGGCGCTGAGCGTTCGTTAGATAACAACGTTATTGCCAGCGTCGCCAAACCGTTCGAACACCATGGCGGTACCAAGGTGCTTTCCGGCAACCTGGGCCGCGCGGTGATGAAAACGTCAGCAGTACCGGCCGACAATCAGGTTATCGAAGCCCCGGCGATTGTATTTGAAAGCCAGCACGACATCGTACCCGCCTTCGAAGCTGGCAAGCTGAATCAGGACTGCGTAGTCGTGGTTCGTTTCCAGGGGCCGCAGGCTAATGGCATGCCTGAATTGCATAAGCTGATGCCACCACTTGGCGTGTTGATGGATCGCGGTTTCAAGGTCGCATTGGTGACCGATGGTCGGTTATCAGGTGCCTCCGGCAAAGTTCCTTCGGCAATTCATGTCACCCCGGAAGCCTATACCGGCGGGATGCTGGCAAAAGTACAAAATGGTGATGTGATCCGCGTGAATGGCCGCACCGGCGAGTTGACACTGTTGGTTGATGAGGCTGAACTGGCCCTGCGCACACCATACCAGCCGGACCTGAGCCGTGAACGCGTCGGAAGTGGCCGTGAACTGTTCAGCGCGTTACGCAGCCAGCTGTCTGGCGCGGAACAAGGCGCCTGCTGCATCCCATTTTAACGCTGTCAGGGCCCTGTTGACCGGGCCCTGCTATCACCCCGCCTGCTCAATCGGCGCTTCCGTATAGCCTGAAGGTAAACGCTGGCTGAAACGTCGCTTTTTACGATAGGCAAACACATCCTCTATGTAGCCCTCTTTGATACGCTGCTGAAGCCCACGCCAGTAGTCCGCTTCAAACAGGTCGCTGTGCATTTCCTCAAAGATTTTCCGAATACGTTTATCACCGCACAGAAAATGACGGAATTCTTCGGGAAAGACGTCATTGGGCGCAATGCTATACCAGGGCTCACTCGCCAATTCATCTTCCGGATAACGCGGCGGCGGAATATCACGGAAATTAACCTCGGTCATGTAACAAATCTCGTCATAGTCGTAGAACACCACACGACCATGGCGCGTGACGCCAAAGTTCTTGAACAGCATATCGCCGGGGAAGATATTGGCCGCTGCCAGCTGTTTGATGGCATTACCGTATTCTTCAATGGCATCATGCAACTGCTGCTCGTTGGCCTGTTCCAGGTACAAATTCAGCGGCGTCATCCGTCGTTCCATATACAGATGTTTGATGACGACACGCTCGCCCAGATCTTCCAGCTTTTCTGGCACTTCACGTTGCAACTCCGCCAGCAGTTCCGGGCTGAGGCGCGCCTTCTCCACCACAAAGTTCTCATATTCCTGCGTATCGGCCATCCGCCCAACACGGTCATGCTCTTTCACCAACTGATAACAGGCCATCACCTGTGCCTGCGTCACCTCTTTCTGCGGGGCGAACTCGTCTTTGATCACTTTGAAAACCCGATCAAAAGACGGCAGGGTAAACACCAGCATCACCATACCTTTCACGCCCGGTGCAATAATGAATTGCTCCTGAGACTGCGCCATAAAGGTCAGGTATTCGCGATAACACTCCGTTTTGCCATGTTTCTGACAACCAATTGCCATATACAGTTCGGCGGTGGTTTTGCCCGGTAGAATTTCACGTAACCATTCAACCAATGCCGCAGGCAACGGGGCGTAAACCATAAAGTAAGATCGGGCAAAACCAAACACGATACTGGCTTCGGCCTTGCTGGTCAGACAGGTATCAATAAACAACGCACCGGAATCGCTGTGATGGATTGGCAACAGGAAGGGATAAACGCCATCAGCCAGCCGCAATTTGCCCACTAACCAGGCTGCTTTATTACGGTAGAACAATTCATTGGCGATTTGAAAGGTCGCCCCAACCAGCTGTTGCGCGCTAAAGGCTTGCAGTAACGCCTGAGTGATAGAGCAGATATCACGTGGCAAATCTTCCCAAGGCAGTCTCAGCGGTAAGTCAGTCAGCAGGCTGTGCAGCATGGCCGCCAGATCGCCATTGGCAATAAAATTGCGCGCCAATGGTCTTGGAATATCACGGAAACGTCTTTCAGGCTGCGAACTGAAAACAAACAGCTTGTCCGGGGTCAAATCCCGGTGTTTGAACAGACGGCAGTAAACCGAATTAAAAAAGCTTTCGGCAATCTCAAAACGTGGATAGTCAGGTAAAAGCTCGGTATAAACCGCTTTCACCCGGTTGGGAAAATCCGCATCGTAATATTTCTGTCCGGTAATGCATTTCAGTTGCTCGACCACCAGACCGACGTGGTGATCGTAAAGATGGATACGTCGTTTCATCGCCTGTTGTACGGCAGGCCAGTCAGCCTGCTCAAAACGCTGCTGCGCTCCGGCCGTGACTTCAAGAAAGCGGCCATATTGCGCATCAAAGCCCTGCAGGATCGTCTGTGCAATCAACAGTTCCAGTTTTGCCGCCATCTTTGCCTCTGCCATCAACGAATGAAACAAGGGCTTAGCATGCATGCCAAGCCCCTACGCATGCCCAACCTGGAAATCAGAACTGCTGTTCTTCGGTCGAACCGGTCAATGCCGTCACGGAAGACGCGCCACCTTGAATAATGGTGGTCACTTTGTCGAAGTAGCCCGTACCCACTTCCTGTTGGTGCGAAGCAAAGGTATAGCCACGCTCCACCGCAGCAAACTCTGGCTGCTGTACTTTTTCAACATAGTGCTTCATACCTTCACCACGTGCGTAGGCATGCGCCAGATCGAACATGTTGAACCACATGCTGTGGATACCCGCCAGCGTGATGAATTGATACTTGTAGCCCATCGCAGCCAGTTCGTCCTGGAAGCGAGCGATAGTCTGGTCGTCCAGATTTTTCTTCCAGTTGAAGGACGGCGAACAGTTATAAGCCAACAGTTTGCCAGGGAATTGGGCATGAATCGCATCGGCAAAGCGTTTGGCAGCCTCCAGATCTGGCGTAGAGGTTTCACACCACACCAGATCGGCATAAGGGGCATAGGCCAGACCGCGGCTAATCGCCTGCTCAATCCCGGCATGAGTACGGAAGAAACCTTCCGCGGTACGTTCACCGGTCACAAAGGCGCTGTCATACGGATCGCAATCGGAAGTCAGCAAATCTGCCGCATCGGCATCAGTGCGTGCGATCAGTAAGGTTGGTACCCCCAGCACGTCGGCGGCTAACCGCGCCGCGACCAGCTTCTGGATGGCCTCCTGGGTCGGTACCAGTACCTTACCGCCCATATGGCCGCACTTCTTCACCGCCGCCAGTTGGTCTTCAAAATGTACCCCTGCCGCACCAGCTTCGATCATGGCCTTCATCAGTTCAAAGGCATTCAATACACCGCCAAATCCGGCCTCTGCATCTGCCACAATAGGCAAAAAGTAATCGGTATAGCCTTTGCTGCCGGGCTCAATCTTGTTAGCCCATTGGATCTGATCGGCACGACGGAAGGTGTTATTGATACGCTCAACCACCGTTGGGACGGAGTCCACCGGATACAGTGACTGATCTGGATACATGGCAGACGCGGTGTTGGCATCTGCCGCCACCTGCCAGCCGGACAGATAGATCGCCTCCACACCGGCTTTCGCCTGTTGCAATGCCTGGCCACCGGTCAATGCCCCGAGGCTGTTGACGTAGCCTTTGCGCGATTTTCCATGCAGTAACGCCCACAACTTGGCGGCACCGTTCTGTGCTAACGTACAGGCCGGATTGACCGAACCACGCAGATTGATCACGTCTTCGGCACTGTAGGGGCGGGTGATACCTTCCCAGCGAGCTGATTTCCATTCCTGTTCCAGCTGCTGAATCTGTTGGGTACGGGAGGTCGTCATATTTTTATCCTTTTCAATACTGTAGGGTTAAAGGTCAGGAACGGTTTCAGGCCAGTAATTCGTAGCCGGGTAAGGTCAGGAAATCGATTAATTCATCTTGGGTGGTAATGCGCTCCATCAGTTGCGCCGCCTCTTCGAAACGGCCGGAGTGATAACGCGCGTCACCCAATTCTTTACGAACGACCTGCATCTCTTCCTGCAACATCTGGCGGAACAGGGCTTTGGTTACCTGTTGGCCATTGCTGAGGCTTTTCTCGTGGTGGATCCACTGCCAGATAGAGGTACGTGAAATCTCTGCGGTCGCGGCATCTTCCATCAGGCCATAAATGGGTACACAACCATTGCCGGAAATCCAGGCTTCAATGTATTGCACCGCTACGCGAATGTTGGCGCGCATTCCCGTTTCAGTACGCTCACCATCACAAGGTTCCAGCAATTGCGCGGCGGTGATCGGTGCATCACTTTCACGCAGGACCTCCAATTGATTCGGGCGATCGCCAAGGATGCGGTTAAAGACTTCCATCACCGTGTCTGCCAACCCTGGATGAGCGACCCAAGTCCCATCATGGCCATTGGTCGCTTCCAGTTCTTTATCCGCTCGTACCTTGTCCAGTACTACCGCGTTTTGTTCCACGTCTTTACTTGGGATGAAGGCCGCCATTCCCCCCATCGCAAAGGCTCCACGTTTATGGCAGGTTTTGATCAGCAAACGGGAATAGGCGCTGAGGAAAGGCTGGGTCATGGTGACAGACTGCCGGTCCGGCAGCACCCGATCGCCATGATTCTTCAGCGTTTTGATATAGCTGAAGATGTAGTCCCAACGGCCACAGTTCAGCCCGACGATATGATCGCGCAGGTGATACAGGATCTCGTCCATCTGGAATACCGCAGGCAGGGTTTCGATCAACACCGTGGCCTTGATAGTGCCGCGCGGTAACTCGAAGCGATCCTCGGTAAAGCTAAAGACTTCGCTCCACCAGGCAGCCTCCTGCCAGGACTGGGTTTTCGGCAGATAGAAATAAGGGCCACTGCCTTTTGCCAGCAGTTGCCGATAGTTATGGAAGAAATAGAGTGCAAAATCGAACAAGCCGCCCGGAATAGGCTCCCCTTGCCACAGCACGTGTTTTTCAGGCAGGTGCAGACCGCGAACGCGAGCAATAAGTACCGCTGGATTAGGTTTGAGCTGATAGATTTTGCCCGCTTCATTGGTGTAGGAAATGGTGCCATTGACCGCATCGCGCAGGTTGATTTGCCCATCGATAACTTTATCCCAACTGGGTGCCAGCGAATCTTCAAAATCAGCCATGAACACTTTGACGTTAGCGTTCAGCGCGTTGATCACCATTTTGCGTTCAACAGGGCCGGTAATTTCTACCCGGCGATCGCGTAAATCATCAGGTACGCCACGGATTGTCCACTGAGCATTACGAATGGAATCAGTTTCCGAAATAAAACCTGGCAGCTCGCCACGGTCTATTTTCTCCTGCCAACTGGCGCGTGCCGCCAACAGCTTGTTGCGTTGTGGCGTAAATTTCCCCACCAGTTCAGCCAGGAACTCGACCGCATCATCCGTCAGTATCTGCCGCTCTGCTGCGCCAAAAGCCTGTGTAAACGCTAATTCTGTACCTATCATCTGTTGCGTCATTGTTTAAATCCTTTCCATCATTCCACCCGGTCATTGTTGACTGGACGAAGAATTGTTGTCGGAAATCGCGGCAATTCAGGGTGAAAAAACGACCTCGCACTGGTCAGACATCATCCCGTTTGTTCCTAGAATAACCAACAAAATATAAAAATCAAAAACGATTTCCATTTTTTTATTAAATATTTTATTAACCTTTTATTATCAATAGATTAGATTGATCATATTGGTTAACAAACAAGGAAGCCTGTTCCATAAAGACGCAGGAGTAATTATAACTAATTGTTTTTAAATTAATTTTCAGTACTGAAACGTGGCAAAAAAGGAAAGTAAAACAGGAAGGAGACTCAGGCGGCCTCGATTCAGCCGCCCAGAGTCAGAAAGAAATGTTACTCGAGAGTAGGATTCATATGACTCAGATCGAATGGCGTGATCTGGTAAACGTAGTAGTTCAACCAGTTGGAAAACAACAGATGCCCATGGCTACGCCATGAGGCGGTTGGAGTCAGTTCAGGGTTATCGTCAGGAAAGTAATTTAGCGGTACGGTCGGATTGAGGCCTGCATCGCTATCACGACAATACTCACCCGCTAACGTTAGGGGATCATATTCAGGATGCCCGGTAACAAATGCCAGGCGCTTATCACGGCTGGCAAATAAATACGCCCCGGCAAGCTCTGATTCAGCCAGGATATCAAGATCGGTATATTCGCGAATTATGTCGGTGGGGAAGTCAGCATAACGCGAATGCGGAGCCAGGAAGGTTTCATCAAACCCTCGAGTCAATAAGGCATGCGGTTGCAGCGTTTGATGTTGATAAACGCCTGAGAGCTTTATCTCGCGCGTTTTCTTCGGGATCCCGTATAGGATGTTCAACGCGGCCTGCACCGCCCAACAGACAAACAACGTGGAAGTCACATGGTTCTTGGCCCAGGCAATAACACGTTCAATCTGCGGCCAATAGGCGACATCACAGAAGTCGACCAAGCCTAAAGGGGCACCAGTGACAATCAGACCGTCAAAATTTTCATCCTGGATATCTTCAAAGTTGCAATAGAAGTTATTCAGATGCTCTGCAGGTGTGTTTTTCGATTCGCGGCTATCAATGCGCAGCAACTGGATATCGATCTGTAGCGGAGAATTTGAGAGTAAACGCAGAAACTGGTTTTCTGTTTCAATCTTTTTTGGCATCAGGTTGAGGATGAGTACCTTTAACGGCCTGATCTCCTGTGTTTTTGCTCGCGAAGATGTCATCACAAAGACATTCTCATTGCGCAAAAAATTAACCGCAGGTAACTCATCAGGAACACGAATCGGCATTACTTATCCCTCACATATCCGTTTATACGTTTAGACTTCTAGATGCCCGAAGATAGCGTTTTTTTAGTACAATGTCGAGGATTCAACGAGAAGGTGAAAATGTTTCATCGCCAGACAGGGAGGGCTGTTCGTAAATAGTAAAACAGGGAGTCTTTTGTCTGTTTAGTTCGCAATTGTCCCCTACCCCTCTCCCTGTACGGTCCGGGGACATGGTAGACAGGTGTTCGGGGACATGGTGAACACTTTTTAACATCCCTTACCCATGGTGATCGACTTTTTCTTCAGGTCGATCATCCCCACTTTCGTGCTGTACCACCACACCTCATAGCAACCATCCTCCTGTGTCTCCTTCAGCCCGACCCTTTCTCCCCTGAACGCCTTTCCTGCCTTCAGACTGAGCCCTTTCAGGCTCAGCTTACCGCTGTTATCCACCTTCCTGACCATCACCCCTTCATCGTATTCCGGTGGCGTTATGATGCTACTGTACTGCCGGGCCGACGGCTGATACCGCGAGGCCGGTACCGCCATATCCAGCGCCTCGTGCGGACGTTCAAGGTTGTAGACCATACGCCAGTGCTCAAAGGCGCGCTGCAGCTCACCGCTGTCCGCGAACCACTTCCCCTACAGCACTTCCGCCTTCAGGCTGCGGTGAAAACGCTCCAGCTTGCCCTGCGTCTGCGGATGATAAGGTCGGGAGTGACCCACCCGGATACCCTGACACATCAGCCACAGCTCCAGTGCAGTCCAGGTACCGGTGGTGTCTCCCCACGGTGCGCCGTTGTCCATCGTCATCCGCTCCGGCAGGCCATAGCGTTCAAACGCGCTGACCAGTTGCTGCTGCACGGTCTCACGCCGTTCATCAGTACAGTGCGCCAGGCACAGGGAAAAACGGGAGTGGTCGTCCAGCAGGGTCAGCGGATGGCAGCGGCCCCCGCCGAAGGGAAAGTGCCCCTTAAAATCCATCTGCCAGAGCCTGTTCGGCGCGTCGTGTTCGAACCGTCCCGTGGCGGGAATGCCTGGTGATGCGCCCGGCAGCAGGCCGTGACGGGCCATCAGGTTATGGACGGTGCTGAAGGCGGGCATACGGTGCCCCAGGTCTTCCAGCCAGCGCTTAATCTTGCGGGCGCCCCAGCGTTGATGGTGTTCATGGGCCATACGCAGCAGGGCTGTGATGTGGTCAGACGAGCGGTTCGGGGAGTGACGGGGAGTTCGTGGACGGTCCTGAAGGCCGGATGGGCCTTCCTGAGTCCAGCGCTGAAGCCACTTATAGCCGGTGGCAGGGGAAATGCCGTAGTGACGGCAAAGGGAACGGATGTTCGCCCCGTCCTGCGAGGCGAACAAAACAAACTCGGTACGTAATGACATGGTATCTCTCGCATCCCAGGGCATAAGCAACTCCATAAACGGGTTCTTATGCCTTAGTTGTAAGTGTCTACCATGTCCCCGAACAAGTGTTCATGATGTCCCCGGACCGTACATCCCGCAGGGAGAGGGAACCGATCGAGTTCGCTGATATTACTCATTCTTTCTGCAATCGGGTTCACGACACCGACTTGCCGAAGCGGCACAGGCTCATCCACGATGCCGGTTCGCTCCTTCTCCCCGCACGGATGCTCAGCGTGTTCTCGGGCGTTGCATTGGCAGAGGGCTGGGGTGAGGGGTATCTTCTGTTTTTGACCCATAGCAAAAAGGCCATCCTTCCGGATGGCCTCTTGGCTTAATTGATGCTTGGCAGTGTCCTACTCTCGCATGGGGAGACCCCACACTACCATCGGCGCTACGGCGTTTCACTTCTGAGTTCGGCATGGGGTCAGGTGGGACCACCGCGCTATTGCCGCCAAGCAAATTCTTTTGATTCTTTTCTTTCTGCCGAACTTCTAAACCACTTAAATAAAGTGGTGCTGATACCCAGAGTCGAACTGGGGACCTCACCCTTACCAAGGGTGCGCTCTACCAACTGAGCCATATCAGCACACAAATTTGATGCCTGGCAGTGTCCTACTCTCGCATGGGGAGACCCCACACTACCATCGGCGCTACGGCGTTTCACTTCTGAGTTCGGCATGGGGTCAGGTGGGACCACCGCGCTATTGCCGCCAGGCAAATTCTGTTTCATTCTTGGCCGTTACTTTCGTAACCACCAGAACCAATCTCGGAACACCGCTGAAAATTTTCGTCTACTCTAAAACACCTTCGGTGTTGTAAGGTTAAGCCTCACGGATCATTAGTACTGGTTAGCTCAATGCATCGCTGCACTTACACACCCAGCCTATCAACGTCTTGGTCTTAAACGTTCCTTCAGGGACCTTAAAGGCCCAGGGAAGACTCATCTCGAGGCAAGTTTCGCGCTTAGATGCTTTCAGCGCTTATCTTTTCCGCACTTAGCTACCGGGCAGTGCCATTGGCATGACAACCCGAACACCAGTGGTGCGTTCACTCCGGTCCTCTCGTACTAGGAGCAACCCCTCTCAATCTTCCAACGCCCACGGCAGATAGGGACCGAACTGTCTCACGACGTTCTAAACCCAGCTCGCGTACCACTTTAAATGGCGAACAGCCATACCCTTGGGACCTACTTCAGCCCCAGGATGTGATGAGCCGACATCGAGGTGCCAAACACCGCCGTCGATATGAACTCTTGGGCGGTATCAGCCTGTTATCCCCGGAGTACCTTTTATCCGTTGAGCGATGGCCCTTCCATTCAGAACCACCGGATCACTAAGACCTACTTTCGTACCTGCTCGAGCCGTCACTCTCGCAGTCAAGCTAGCTTATGCCTTTGCACTAACCTCACGATGTCCGACCGTGATTAGCTAACCTTCGTGCTCCTCCGTTACTCTTTGGGAGGAGACCGCCCCAGTCAAACTACCCACCAGACACTGTCCTCACCCCAGATTATGGGGCCGAGTTAGAACATCAAACATTAAAGGGTGGTATTTCAAGGTTGGCTCCATGCAGACTGGCGTCCACACTTCAAAGCCTCCCACCTATCCTACACATCAAGGCTCAATGTTCAGTGTCAAGCTATAGTAAAGGTTCACGGGGTCTTTCCGTCTTGCCGCGGGTACACTGCATCTTCACAGCGAGTTCAATTTCACTGAGTCTCGGGTGGAGACAGCCTGGCCATCATTACGCCATTCGTGCAGGTCGGAACTTACCCGACAAGGAATTTCGCTACCTTAGGACCGTTATAGTTACGGCCGCCGTTTACTGGGGCTTCGATCAAGAGCTTCGCCTTGCGGCTGACCCCATCAATTAACCTTCCAGCACCGGGCAGGCGTCACACCGTATACGTCCACTTTCGTGTTTGCACAGTGCTGTGTTTTTATTAAACAGTTGCAGCCAGCTGGTATCTGCGACTGGCTTCAGCTCCAGGAGTAAATCCCTTCACCTACATGCCAGCGTGCCTTCTCCCGAAGTTACGGCACCATTTTGCCTAGTTCCTTCACCCGAGTTCTCTCAAGCGCCTGAGTATTCTCTACCTGACCACCTGTGTCGGTTTGGGGTACGATTCAATGTTACCTGATGCTTAGAGGCTTTTCCTGGAAGCTTGGCATCAACTACTTCTGCACCGTAGTGCATCGTCATCACGCCTCAGGGTTGATATGCAACCGGATTTACCGGGTCACACCCCCTACACGCTTAAACCGGGACAACCGTCGCCCGGCTAGCCTAGCCTTCTCCGTCCCCCCTTCGCAGTAACACCAAGTACAGGAATATTAACCTGTTTCCCATCGACTACGCTTTTCAGCCTCGCCTTAGGGGTCGACTCACCCTGCCCCGATTAACGTTGGACAGGAACCCTTGGTCTTCCGGCGAGCGGGCTTTTCACCCGCTTTATCGTTACTTATGTCAGCATTCGCACTTCTGATACCTCCAGCAGACCTCACAGTCCACCTTCAACGGCTTACAGAACGCTCCCCTACCCAACAACGCCTAAGCGTCGCTGCCGCAGCTTCGGTGCATGGTTTAGCCCCGTTACATCTTCCGCGCAGGCCGACTCGACCAGTGAGCTATTACGCTTTCTTTAAATGATGGCTGCTTCTAAGCCAACATCCTGGCTGTCTATGCCTTCCCACATCGTTTCCCACTTAACCATGACTTTGGGACCTTAGCTGGCGGTCTGGGTTGTTTCCCTCTTCACGACGGACGTTAGCACCCGCCGTGTGTCTCCCGTGATAACATTCTTCGGTATTCGGAGTTTGCATCGGTTTGGTAAGCCGGGATGGCCCCCTAGCCGAAACAGTGCTCTACCCCCGAAGATGAATTCACGAGGCGCTACCTAAATAGCTTTCGGGGAGAACCAGCTATCTCCCGGTTTGATTGGCCTTTCACCCCCAGCCACAAGTCATCCGCTAATTTTTCAACATTAGTCGGTTCGGTCCTCCAGTTAGTGTTACCCAACCTTCAACCTGCCCATGGCTAGATCACCGGGTTTCGGGTCTATACCTTGCAACTAGTCGCCCAGTTAAGACTCGGTTTCCCTACGGCTCCCCTATACGGTTAACCTTGCTACAAAATATAAGTCGCTGACCCATTATACAAAAGGTACGCAGTCACACCACGAAGGTGCTCCCACTGCTTGTACGTACACGGTTTCAGGTTCTATTTCACTCCCCTCGCCGGGGTTCTTTTCGCCTTTCCCTCACGGTACTGGTTCACTATCGGTCAGTCAGGAGTATTTAGCCTTGGAGGATGGTCCCCCCATATTCAGACAGGATGTCACGTGTCCCGCCCTACTCATCGAACTCACAGTTAATGCATTTTAGTGTACGGGGCTATCACCCTTTGCTGCGCGACTTTCCAGACGCTTCCACTAACACAAGAACTGATTCAGGTTCTGGGCTCCTCCCCGTTCGCTCGCCGCTACTGGGGGAATCTCGGTTGATTTCTTTTCCTCGGGGTACTTAGATGTTTCAGTTCCCCCGGTTCGCCTCATGCCACTATGTATTCATGACATGATAGTGTGTCGAAACACACTGGGTTTCCCCATTCGGGTATCGCCGGTTATAACGGTTCATATCACCTTACCGACGCTTTTCGCAGATTAGCACGCCCTTCATCGCCTCTGACTGCCTAGGCATCCACCGTGTACGCTTAGTCACTTAACCTCACAACCCGAAAGTGTCTTCATTATGGGTGTGGCTGCGAACCCACTCTGCTGCGTTGTTCCGTGCGCGCAATCCTCATGAACATCAAGTTCACTCCGGTTGCTGTGCGCGGTACGCCTTGCCGAGTGTCTTCTCGCTCACACTGACACCATGGAGAACCCTGTCGTGTTGCTACATTTGAGAGACTCTCTGACAGGTTAGTCCTTACCCCAGTACTTCTACGGCGGGATAAGTTTCAGCTGCCAGGTTTCAATTTTCAGCTTGTTCCAGATTGTTAAAGAGCAAAATACTTCGCAGCATACTGTTGCCAGTACACTCTGAAGTATTATCAAGGACGTATATGGTGGAGCTAAGCGGGATCGAACCGCTGACCTCCTGCGTGCAAGGCAGGCGCTCTCCCAGCTGAGCTATAGCCCCATACAGTCACTTGCAGAGACCTTTACTACCACTCGGAGAGTCACATTCGTTTTTAACGCGAATGTAATTTCTTTTCAGGCAAGGCATGCGGAAGGGAAGTTTACTTCGGTAAACGACCGCGCGCATAACACAGCATGAGAAGAAATTTGGTAGGCCTGAGTGGACTTGAACCACCGACCTCACCCTTATCAGGGGTGCGCTCTAACCACCTGAGCTACAAGCCTATAAAGGTATTTCTGCTCGTTACTTTTTCATCAGACAATCTGTGTGGACACTGCACTCAATCAATATCTTTAGGTAAGGAGGTGATCCAACCGCAGGTTCCCCTACGGTTACCTTGTTACGACTTCACCCCAGTCATGAATCACAAAGTGGTAAGCGCCCTCCCGAAGGTTAAGCTACCTACTTCTTTTGCAACCCACTCCCATGGTGTGACGGGCGGTGTGTACAAGGCCCGGGAACGTATTCACCGTAGCATTCTGATCTACGATTACTAGCGATTCCGACTTCATGGAGTCGAGTTGCAGACTCCAATCCGGACTACGACGTACTTTATGAGGTCCGCTTGCTCTCGCGAGTTCGCTTCTCTTTGTATACGCCATTGTAGCACGTGTGTAGCCCTACTCGTAAGGGCCATGATGACTTGACGTCATCCCCACCTTCCTCCGGTTTATCACCGGCAGTCTCCTTTGAGTTCCCGACCGAATCGCTGGCAACAAAGGATAAGGGTTGCGCTCGTTGCGGGACTTAACCCAACATTTCACAACACGAGCTGACGACAGCCATGCAGCACCTGTCTCAGAGTTCCCGAAGGCACCAATCCATCTCTGGAAAGTTCTCTGGATGTCAAGAGTAGGTAAGGTTCTTCGCGTTGCATCGAATTAAACCACATGCTCCACCGCTTGTGCGGGCCCCCGTCAATTCATTTGAGTTTTAACCTTGCGGCCGTACTCCCCAGGCGGTCGATTTAACGCGTTAGCTCCGGAAGCCACGCCTCAAGGGCACAACCTCCAAATCGACATCGTTTACAGCGTGGACTACCAGGGTATCTAATCCTGTTTGCTCCCCACGCTTTCGCACCTGAGCGTCAGTCTTTGTCCAGGGGGCCGCCTTCGCCACCGGTATTCCTCCAGATCTCTACGCATTTCACCGCTACACCTGGAATTCTACCCCCCTCTACAAGACTCTAGCTTGCCAGTTTCAAATGCAGTTCCCAAGTTAAGCTCGGGGATTTCACATCTGACTTAACAAACCGCCTGCGTGCGCTTTACGCCCAGTAATTCCGATTAACGCTTGCACCCTCCGTATTACCGCGGCTGCTGGCACGGAGTTAGCCGGTGCTTCTTCTGCGAGTAACGTCAATGCACGGTGCTATTAACACCGAACCCTTCCTCCTCGCTGAAAGTGCTTTACAACCCGAAGGCCTTCTTCACACACGCGGCATGGCTGCATCAGGCTTGCGCCCATTGTGCAATATTCCCCACTGCTGCCTCCCGTAGGAGTCTGGACCGTGTCTCAGTTCCAGTGTGGCTGGTCATCCTCTCAGACCAGCTAGGGATCGTCGCCTAGGTGAGCCATTACCCCACCTACTAGCTAATCCCATCTGGGCACATCCGATGGTGTGAGGCCCGAAGGTCCCCCACTTTGGTCCGAAGACGTTATGCGGTATTAGCTATCGTTTCCAGTAGTTATCCCCCTCCATCGGGCAGTTTCCCAGACATTACTCACCCGTCCGCCGCTCGTCACCCGGGAGCAAGCTCCCTGTGTTACCGCTCGACTTGCATGTGTTAGGCCTGCCGCCAGCGTTCAATCTGAGCCATGATCAAACTCTTCAATTAAAAGCTTGATGTGCTTCAACTCGTGAAGCGATGCTCGAAAATCAACTGCATGAATTTTACTTCAGTTAGTCACTCTTCAAGACTTGATATTTTTTTGCTGCAAAAGCAGCTGGATATCGTCTTGTGAGTGCCCACACAGATTGTCTGATAAATTGTTAAAGAGCAGTGAGTTACGCGCTTTCGCTTGCTAACTCGAGGTGGCGTATAATACGCTTTCCTCTTTCAGAGTCAACCTTAATTTCAGGTTTTTCTCTGCGACCCCCGGAGACGCTGTGAAGTTGTTCACATGTTCCGTGTCGATGGAGGCGCATTATAGGGATCCGTTTTTTTTGCACAACCCCTTTTTGGATCTTTTCTTTCCGACTGCGCACTTTTCCGCCCTTTCGTGTGGATCTTGCCCGATCATGGTCATTCTCCATGGGATCTACGCCGCAGATTGGTTGTAATTCCACCGCCAGGGGCTAGTATTGCCGGTAATATGATCCTGATGTGAGGCTTTACCATGTCCAATACCGTGCGTTCTTATCTTCATTATTCCCCTCAAATTGGCCTCCGCGTCATGATCGATCCTTCCAGTGTGGTGATCGGCAACGTCGAACTGTCTGATGATGTCAGCATCTGGCCCCTGGTTGCCATTCGCGGTGATGTTAACGCAGTAAAGATTGGCGCACGCAGCAACATTCAGGACGGCAGCGTTCTGCATGTCACCCATCAGTCTGATTATAATCCGGCGGGTTACCCCTTATTGATTGGCGAGGATGTCACTGTCGGGCACAAAGCCATGCTGCACGGTTGCCATATTGGTAACCGCGTGTTGGTAGGAATGGGATCGATCCTGCTAGACGGTGCGGTAATAGAAGATGATGTAATGATTGGTGCAGGCAGCCTGGTCGCCCCTGGCAAGCGGCTGGAGAGTGGCTACTTATACGTTGGTAGCCCGGTGCGCAAAGTCCGGGCTCTTACGCCAGAGGAAATAGAGGGATTACGCTATTCCGCCAAAAACTATGTGCGCTGGAAAGACGAATACCTTTCAGAAGATATCTGATTTTCCCGCTCCTGCTTGCCTTGCTCAAGCGGGAGCAAAACTCAACAGGCCATTTCTTTACGCAATTGTTCCAGCACGGGTTCGATCTCTGGCATAACACCGTGCCACAAAAAGAAAGCATGTGCAGCCTGCCCCACCAGCATCCCCAAGCCATCCGCAGTCTGTTGCGCCCCCAGTTGCTGCGCCCAGGCCAAAAATGGAGTGCCACCTTGACGGTAGAACATGTCGTAACAGCGGGTCGTTGTATTCACTATGCTATCAGGCAACGCCGGGACCTCATCATTGATCCCTGACGCGGTCGCGTTGATCATTAAATCAAACTGCTGCTGATCGAGTCGATCCATTGGCAAGGCGACGATCTCACCCAGATGTTGGAACACTTCTGCCAGTTGCTGTGCCCGACTGAAAGTACGGTTCGTGAGTACAACCTCGCACCCAAAAGAGAGCAATGGCAGAATAACACCTCGCGCAGCCCCACCAGCCCCAATAAGAAGTACGCGATCGCTTGGCTGCACCAGTTGTTGGCGCTCAAGATCTGACAGCAATCCAATCCCGTCAGTGTTATCCCCCAGCAATTCTCCATCTGCTAATACCTTGAGCGTGTTCACCGCCCCAGCCATTGCAGCTCTTTCACTTAACTGGTCAGCCACCTCATAGGCACGCTCTTTAAACGGCACGGTGACATTGGCCCCTTTGCCACCTGCAGCAATAAACTGCTGCAGACTATGTTCAAATCCGTCTAACGGCGCCAGCACGGTGCCATAAGGATGTTCAATCCCGGTTTGCTGTGCAAAAAGCGCATGAATACGAGGGGACTTGCTGTGAGCAATGGGATTACCGAATACCGCGAACTTCTCCATATATAACCTCCACTACCCCTGACGGATCTGCTCGCCGGTCAAAGCATCTTTGATTTCTGAAGGGTTCAATCGCCCTCCCACATTACCGACCAATACAGGGAAAGCGCTACCGAACTGCTGCATCACTTCTGCCACGGTACGGCACGGTTCCTCACCACTTAAATTGGCACTGGTCGAAACCAGGGGCTTACCGAACTGGCGACAAAGTTGCTGCACCAAAGGATGATCGCTAACACGTACCGCCAGCGAACTGAAGCGACCGGTAAGAAAACGGGGGGTTTGCGGTTTTGCCGGGATCACCCAGGTTACCGGGCCAGGCCAACTGGCGAAAATCGCGGCACGTTGCTGTTCACTCAATACGCTGTCATCAATATAGGGCGTTAGCTGCGAGTAATCGGCAGCAATCAGGATCAGGCCCTTCTCCCACGGACGCTGCTTCAAATCAAGTAAAGCCATGACGGCCTGTTCGCTATCAGGATCACACCCCAGGCCGAATACGGCCTCTGTTGGGTAGGCGATAACCTGCTGGTTTTCCAGCGCAGTAATAATAGGTGCGAAAGTGGAATTGTGTTCTGAGCTCATAACGTGATTATTCTGTGATTGCGACGGGTTTTCCGCACAGTTTACTGGCGCAGCAAAGCGCTGGACCTTTTGCCGTGCGCTTTTCCATCAATAATGGATAGTGGCAATAGGCACATTCACCGGCGACGGGTTTAAAATTGAGGGCAAATTGGCATTCTGGATAACGATCACAGGAGTGAAACACTTTACCGTAGCGGGATTTACGCTGCAGTAATTTACCCTGACCACACTGAGGACAAGCGATGCTGGTTTCATCCGGCTTGTCGATCACTTCAGTATGATCGCATTCGGGATAGTGGCTACAGCCGATAAACATCCCATAACGCCCCTGACGTAACACCAAAGTCGCTTGGCACTTCGGGCATTCCTGGCCCTCCAGCACTTTGACAATATGGCCGTCGGCCTGCGCCTTTAAAGGCCGGATATATTGGCATTCAGGATATTGGGAACAGCCAAGGAAGGGGCCGTGGCGACCACTGCGGATCACTAATTCGGCCCCGCACTCTGGACAAGGTTCATTTTGCCTGGTGGCAAAAATCGCTGTTTTTGTCATAACTTATTATTTATCCTAAATAATTCCAGTTGCAGGAAGGCGACAAACTCGAGAGTTCCCAGGAGCATAGATCGCTATGTGGCTGGGATGACAAATCTGCTCCTGGCAGATTTGAACGCGGCTTGCAGCGGCCTCCAAAGGGCGAGGCCACCGATAGGCCGAGTAACCGAGTGAAGTCAACGCACCTGTAACTTGAAGTATGACGGATAATATTTGTCACCAGCTCAGTGCAAGTAACCCTCGTTGACTTCAAATAACAGTTCTTCCATTTGCTGATAAGCACTCTCATATCCAGGGATATTGAACAGCACCATCAACACCACCCATTTCAGGTCTTCGAGATCGAATTCCGTATTATCCAAAGCCATCACACGATCGATAACCATTTCACGGGTTTCGAGGTTCAATACCTGAATCTGTTCCAGGAACAGGAGAAAACCACGGCAACTGGCATCTAAACGCACGCTCTCTTCTTCGGTATAGATCCGCATAGCCAACGGATCGGCATCCATAAAATAAGGGGCATTCTCGCCTTCCTGGAGGTCTGCAAGTTTTTCAAGCCAGTTCAACGCATTGTAGATATCATCCCGATCAAATCCTGCTTCGGCAAGATCGTCGGTCAGGGTATCCTGGTCAACGTGCATCTCTGGCTCATTGTGGATATAAGTTTCAAACAAATACATGAGTACGTCGAACATGGCCTGCCCTCCTTATTCGGACATAGCCGCCGGGTACAGCTGCGATCCACCCTGCTAACTCCAGATCGAGTAACTTGATTACCACCTCTGGCACAGGTTGGCCGGCACGTTCAGCGACGACGTCAACAGGTGTCACCTCATCTCCTACGTTAGCCAACACATCAGCAAATGGCAATTCAACTTCGTCCTCTGATGCAGAAATAGTTGTATTTTCACTCACAGACAGCCAATGCAGACCACTTCCTAACTGTTCCGCAATATCTTTAGGACCCGTCACCAGACTGGCTCCTTGCTGGATCAACCAATGTGTTCCCTCACACATTGGATTACCCAACGCTCCCGGTAAAGCAAACACTTCACGCCCTTGTTCCAGCGCATAACGGGCGGTAATCAACGAACCGCTACGCAGTGCCGCTTCTATGATCACCACTCCCACACTTAACCCACTGATAATACGGTTACGCCGCGGGAAGTGGGCAGCCAAGGGCAGAGCGGTGACCAGATGTTCAGAAACGAGTGCGCCTCCCTGTTCAATAATTTGTTCGGCAAGATGACGATGGCGGCGTGGGTAAATATTTGCCAGGCCGCTGCCCAACACGGCAACCGTAACCCCCTGCGCCTGCAATGCCGCACGGTGGCAAATGCCGTCAATCCCCATGGCCAAACCGCTGGTCACCGCAAAGCCACAGTTCACCAGGCCGGAAGCGAAATAAGTCCCCCAATGCTTGCCATAGTGACTGAACTGGCGGCTACCAACCATGGCTATCTGCGGGAGTTGCAGAGCCGTAGTATCACCTTTTACCATCAGCAATAACGGTGCATCATCAATATGAGCCAGGGAGTCGGGATATCCTGCTCCACCATAGCGCACCAGATGATTTCCCTCCTGTTCCAACCACTTGAGCGTGGTATTGAGGTACTCCCGATGGCCGCGCTGAAATTGTTGACGTTGCTTCTCATCTAGCCCCGCTGGCCTTAGCAGAGGGTAAGGATTCCCTCCTGCGGCTATTAAGCAATCGATAATATGGCTTCCCTGCCGCGCATCAATCCCTGTGACTGCATGCATGCGTAAAGCGATTTCTTCTGGCTGCATCGTGCATTCCCTCGCTGATAATGGGGTGTTACCAATTCGTGCAATTGGTCAAGGATGCTGTCAATCAGGTCAGGAAATGTCTAGAATAGAAGCTAATCTCCCTTTATCACTCGGATACAGATCTAAAGATATATGTCAGTCTTGCAGGTATTACATTTCCCAGACGAGCGGCTACGCAAAATTGCGGCCCCGGTAAAAGAAGTCAATGCAGATGTCCAGCGCATCGTGGATGATATGTTTGAAACCATGTACGCAGAGGAAGGCATTGGTCTGGCTGCGACACAGGTCGATATCCATCAGCGTATTATCGTTATTGACGTTTCTGAGAACCGCGATCAACGCCTGGTATTGATCAACCCGGAACTGCTGGAAAAAAGCGGAGAAACCGGTATCGAAGAAGGTTGTCTTTCCATCCCTGAACAGCGGGCGTTGGTGCCACGCGCAGAGAAAGTGAAGATCCGTGCTCTTGATCGTGAAGGACAACCTTTTGAGCTCGAAGCCGATGATCTGCTGGCTATCTGTATCCAGCACGAAATGGATCATCTGGTGGGTAAGTTGTTTGTCGATTACCTGTCGCCGCTGAAACGCCAACGTATCCGTCAGAAACTGGAAAAGATGGCCAAGCTTAACGCACGCGCCTAACCGATCAGGAAATCAACGTGTCTGATTCTTTACGGATTATTTTTGCCGGAACTCCAGACTTCGCAGCGCGTCACCTAGACGCGCTGTTGTCGTCTAAGCACCAGATTGTCGGTGTATTCACTCAACCCGATCGCCCTGCCGGGCGCGGTAACAAGTTGACGCCAAGCCCGGTCAAAGTGCTGGCCGAACAACACCAGATCCCCGTATTTCAGCCTAAATCCCTACGCCCGGAGGAGAATCAGCGCTTGGTTGCCGATCTCAATGCCGACGTGATGGTGGTGGTTGCTTATGGCCTGATTCTGCCAAAAGCCGTGCTGGATATGCCACGCCTGGGTTGCATCAACGTTCATGGATCTCTGCTACCGCGCTGGCGCGGTGCCGCCCCGATCCAACGTGCACTGTGGGCTGGCGACAGTGAAACCGGCGTAACCATCATGCAGATGGATGTTGGCCTCGATACCGGCGACATGATGCACAAGATCGCTTGCCCGATCGAAGCCACCGATACCAGCGCCAGCCTTTACAACAAGCTGGCGGAACTGGGGCCTCAAGGGTTGCTGGCGACCTTGCAGCAGTTGGCTGTCGGTAAGGTTACGCGTGAAGTCCAAGATGAAACGCAAGTCACCTATGCTGAAAAATTAAGCAAGGAAGAAGCGCGCCTGGACTGGAGCCTTTCGGCTGAACAACTGGAACGCTGTATTCGTGCGTTCAACCCATGGCCAGTCAGCTATTTCATCCTCGAAGATCAGCCGGTGAAAGTCTGGCAGGCTACCGTTCTGCCGGAAACCGCCAACGCAGAACCCGGCACCATAGTGCATGCCGATAAAAACGGTATTCAGGTTGCCACTGCGGAAGGTATTTTGAACCTGACGCAACTGCAGCCTGCGGGTAAAAAGCCAATGTCGGCCCAGGATTTACTGAATTCACGCCGCGAATGGTTCACGCCTGGAAATCGGTTGTAAACCTCGCCCATTGCCCGGCCGCCTATGCCGGGCTGTTTCTTTCTTAATGCCGATCGTTATCAGCTTCAGCCTATGAAAAACACATACAATCTCCGAAGCCACGCAGCCAAAGCTATCGGCCAGGTCCTGGATCAAGGACAATCACTCAGCACCATTTTGCCCGCATTACAAAAGAACATCTCTGACAAAGACCGTTCGCTACTGCAAGAGCTCTGCTTTGGCACGCTGCGCGTGCTGCCGCAACTCGAATGGTGTATCCAGCAACTGATGGCAAAACCCCTGACCGGTAAGCAGCGCACGTTGCACTATTTGCTGATGGTGGGTCTGTATCAGTTACTGTATACCCGCATTCCTGCACATGCCGTATTGGCAGAAACGGTTGAGGGTGCAGTTGCCTTGAAACGCCCTCAGTTGAAGGGGCTGATTAACGGCGTGCTGCGTCAGTTTCAACGTCAGCAGGAAGAGCTGCTGGCACGTGCTGCCAACAATGAAAGCCGCTATTTGCACCCGAGCTGGCTGCTTAAACGCATCAAACAGGCTTACCCAACGCAGTGGGAACAAATTGTTGATGCCAATAACCAGAAACCTCCCATGTGGCTACGCGTCAACCGCGTGCACCATAAGCGCGAGGATTATTTGCAGTTGATGCAACAGGCGGGTATTGCCGCCGTTCCCCATAACGAATATCGCGATGCAATACGTTTGTTGGCACCCTGTGCAGTGACGGATTTGCCAGGCTTTGTCGACGGTTGGGTCACGGTGCAAGACGCCTCCGCTCAAGGTTGCGTTGATCTGTTGGATCCGCAAGACGGCGAACAGATCCTCGATCTTTGCGCCGCGCCGGGCGGTAAAACCACCCATATTCTGGAAGCGGCTCCTAAAGCCCATGTGATGGCCGTTGATATTGACGAGCAACGTTTGAGCCGGGTGAAAGAAAACCTGCAACGCCTGCACCAACATGCAGAAGTTCGCCAAGGTGACGGCCGTAACCCGCAAGAGTGGTGCGGTGATAAGCAGTTCGATCGTATCCTGTTGGATGCCCCTTGCTCCGCCACCGGTGTCATTCGTCGCCATCCGGATATCAAATGGTTACGTCGTGACAGTGATATCGCCGAACTGGCTACTTTACAGGGCGAGATCCTGGAAGCTATCTGGCCACGATTGAAGACGGGCGGCGTTATGGTCTATGCAACCTGTTCTATCCTGCCGCAGGAAAACAGCGAGCAGATAGCTGCATTCCTGCAACGCCACGGCGATGCCAAGCTGGTTGAAACCGGGAATATCCAATCACCGGGTAAGCAAAATCTCCCTCATCCCGAGGATGGCGATGGTTTCTTTTACGCTAAGCTGATTAAAATGTAATTCTAAGAGAGCGCCCTTCTTTCAAGCGCTCTCAACTATCGGCTACGGCCGTAGCAGATCGAGCAGAGAATTCGATGAAAATAATTATTCTTGGTGCTGGTCAGGTTGGCGGGACGCTGGCAGAAAACCTGGTTGGTGAAAATAATGACATCACCGTAGTGGATACTGATACCGGGCGCCTACGCCAATTGCAGGATAAATTTGACCTGCGAGTCGTTCAGGGGCATGGTTCCCATCCACGCGTATTACGTGAAGCCGGTGCCGAAGACGCCGACATGTTGGTTGCCGTTACCAACTCGGATGAAACCAACATGGTTGCCTGTCAGATTGCCTATTCACTGTTTAACACCCCAAACCGCATTGCACGGATCCGGGCACCGGACTATATCCGTGAGTCCGAGAAGCTATTCCATCCTGAAGCCGTGCCAATTGACCACCTGATTTCCCCTGAACAGCTGGTTATCGATTACATCTATAAATTGATCGAATATCCCGGTGCTTTGCAAGTGGTGAACTTTGCCGAGGGCAAAGTCAGTATTGCGGCGGTAAAAGCCTATTACGGTGGTCCACTGGTGGGTAATGCCCTGTCTTCAATGCGCGAACATATGCCGCACATTGATACACGCGTAGCGGCCATTTTTCGTCATGATCGTCCCATCCGTCCACAAGGATCCACCATCATTGAAGCCGGTGATGAGGTGTTCTTCGTGGCTGCTTCACAGCATATCCGCGCGGTGATGAGTGAGCTACAGCGCCTTGAAAAACCCTATAAGCGCATCATGATCGTCGGTGGGGGCAACGTAGGCGCAGGCCTGGCACAGCGGTTGGAAAAATCATACAACGTGAAGTTGATTGAACGAAACCAACAGCGGGCAGCCGAGCTGGCAGAGCAACTGCACGACACCATTGTATTTTACGGCGATGCCTCCGATCAGGAGCTGTTGGCTGAAGAGCACGTTGAGCAGGTTGATGTATTTATTGCCATCACCAACGATGATGAAGCCAATATTATGTCCGCCATGCTGGCCAAGCGCATGGGAGCCAAAAAGGTCATGGTGTTAATCCAACGCCGTGCCTATGTCGATTTGGTGCAAGGCAGCGTAATTGATATCGCGATTTCACCGCAGCAGGCGACCATATCCGCACTCCTCGGCCACGTACGTAAGGCCGACATTGTCAGCGTATCCTCATTGCGTCGCGGGGTTGCCGAAGCCATCGAAGCGATTGCCCATGGTGATGAAAGCACGTCCAAAGTCGTGGGCCGGATGGTAGAAGAAATCAAATTGCCACCGGGTACGACTATCGGTGCTATTGTGCGCGGTGACGATGTGATTATTGCTAATGGCAACAGCAAGATCCAGCAAGGCGATCACGTCATCATGTTCATTACTGATAAGAAGTTTGTACCAGACGTTGAGCGCCTGTTCCAACCGAGCCCGTTCTTCTTATAGATACTTAAATCATGCGAATGATTTTTTGACACATCCCAGTCGAGAATTAGGAAAAACAAAAAATTTTCCTATACTGATTGTGTCAAAGGGGAATTGCTTTGTTAAAATTGCGTTACTAATTTTTTGAGGGGTGTTCTGATGGGTATGTTAAAAGAGTTCCGCGAGTTTGCCATGCGTGGCAACGTGGTCGATCTGGCTGTCGGTGTGATCATCGGTGCCGCATTCGGTAAAATCGTTTCCTCGCTGGTTGCCGATATCATCATGCCGCCGCTAGGGTTATTGATTGGCGGGGTCGATTTTAAACAATTCCATCTGGTATTACGTGAAGCTAAAGACAATGTCCCAGCAGTAGTGATGAACTATGGCTCATTCCTGCAGAATATTTTTGATTTCGTTATTGTCGCCTTCGCGATCTTTATGGCCATCAAATTAATGAATAAATTGCGTCGTAACGAAGTTGAAGAGCCAGCTGCGCCACCTGCACCTACGGCAGAAGAGAAGCTGCTTACTGAAATCCGCGATCTGCTGAGTCATCAGCAACAGCCAAAACTGTAAATCATCCTTGGTCATGTAAAAAAGCCATCTCTATCAGATGGCTTTTTTATCGCTTAAAACCAGAAGGCCAGTGGTAAATTGCCGTTGAACAACTTACCACTGGCCTCCCAGTTACCGCCTTTTGCGTGTTTTTCTTTACGCCGGTAGCTGCCTTTCCCTTTGTTATTCTTTTCTATCCGCTGGCGGAACAGAGGATCGCGTAATAACGCCTCAATGGCATTGTCCTGTATCTGACCTTTGGTATGACGATATTGAGTCATGATAATCTTCCTGTTGGTTAGTGATAATAAACGCGCCGATAATACTGCCGGACACGTAAAAATTAAAGAGCCACACGTATTCAAACTGCGCTTTTTGCTCTTTCTTCATTAGCGCCTTGCTCCAAGGCCTCCAGAATAGAGCAGTAATTACTCGTATGCGCACTACCGCAGCAAGCGTCGCTGAGTCGTTTAAGCGATTCGCGCATTCTCGTCAGTTCGGTAAGCTTGTCTTCAACGTCCCGTAAACGCGCATCGACGATAGACTTAGACTCTTTGCACGTATGGTGCTCTGGATCTACGCGGATCGACAACAACTCTGCAATCGTTTCTAGCGTAAAACCCAGTTGCTTGGCATAGCGAATAAAACGTAAGCGCTGTAGATCCTGTTCACTGTATAAGCGATAGCCGCCTTCTGTGCGAACATTATGGTCCATCATGCCCTGCTTCTCATAATAACGCACCGTATCCGGTGTCACGCCTGCCAGCTTGGCTAATTGACCGATCTTGAACATCATGCCTCCTCCTGATTGAATTTCTCACTTACCGCCTTGTGATATTCCCCATGCAGGAAATCAGTACTCATACCGGCCTGGCGTAGACGGTGTTCCAGTAGCGCCATGCGTTTACTCAAAGCCACATAATCAGGATGCTGGCTATTAATCCCTTTCAGCAATTGGGCGACTGTCACTGCCTCCTTGCGATCTTCCAGTTCAGGAGGAAGATAACCGGCATTCTTCAGTAAGCGAAATCCGGCACGTAATTCAGCGGGCACCGCGCTGTCATCATCCAACACCAGCGGCTGGCCTTGACCAGGAAGGTTATCCAGCTCCCCGTTCTTTTGAGCATCCAGAATATGGCGCTCTGCCCACGCATCGAGTAACCACATAATGTGACCTTCTGACGAACAGATTTTAGCCTTAGCATAGCGGATATAGTGAGGGATCTTAAGAGATGGGCGCGAGGGAAAGCACGTTTAGCGGATAACAGACGTAAAAAAACCGGGCAAGCCCGGTTTTTTTACGCGTCTACAGATTACTCTGCAGTTGCCACTTCTGCTTGAGACTCAGCACGATCAACCAGCTCGATGTATGCCATCGGCGCGTTGTCGCCTGCGCGGAAGCCACACTTCAGAATGCGAGTGTAACCACCGGCACGGCTCGCGAAACGCGGGCCCAGCTCGTTAAACAGTTTTGCCACGATCTCGTTATCACGAGTACGGGCGAATGCCAGACGACGATTAGCTACGCTGTCGGTCTTGGCAAGAGTAATCAGCGGCTCAACAACGCGACGCAGCTCTTTCGCTTTTGGCAGGGTCGTCTTGATGATTTCATGACGAACCAAAGAGCCGGCCATGTTACGGAACATAGCCTGGCGATGGCTGCTGTTACGGTTCAGTTGACGACCACTCTTACGATGGCGCATGACCTTATCCTTCTCAGTAAAACCTTAACCTGTGATCCGGTTACTCGTCAGCAATGCTTGCCGGTGGCCAGTTTTCCAGGCGCATGCCCAGAGACAGACCACGGGAGGCCAGCACGTCTTTAATCTCAGTAAGAGATTTTTTACCCAGGTTAGGCGTTTTCAACAGCTCAACCTCGGTACGCTGTACCAGATCACCGATGTAGTGGATAGCTTCTGCCTTGAGGCAGTTAGCAGAGCGGACAGTCAATTCCAGATCGTCAACAGGGCGCAGCAAGATCGGATCGAACTCTGGTTTCTCTTCTTTCACTTCCGGCTGACGTACATCACGTAAGTCAACGAAAGCTTCCAGTTGTTCAGCCAGAATGGTGGCCGCACGGCGGATCGCCTCTTCAGGATCGATCGTGCCATTGGTTTCCATCTCGATGACCAGCTTGTCCAAGTCGGTACGCTGTTCTACACGCGCTGCTTCAACATTGTAGGCAATACGCTCTACAGGGCTATAGCAGGCGTCAACCAACAGACGACCAATCGGGCGCTCATCTTCTTCCGAATGAATTCGGGCAGAAGCCGGCACATAACCACGACCGCGCTGAACTTTGATACGCATGCTGATAGCAGCGTTCTCATCGGTCAGGTGGCAGATAACGTGCTGCGGCTTGACGATTTCGACATCACCATCATGGGTGATGTCGGCAGCGGTCACAGGGCCAATGCCAGATTTATTCAGGGTAAGAATAACTTCATCTTTGCCTTGAACTCTCACCGCCAGCCCTTTCAGGTTGAGCAGGATCTCCAGGATATCTTCCTGTACGCCTTCTTTGGTGCTGTACTCATGTAGTACACCATCAATCTCAACCTCGGTCACCGCGCAACCCGGCATAGATGAAAGCAGAATACGGCGCAGTGCGTTGCCAAGAGTATGGCCAAAGCCACGCTCTAAAGGCTCAAGGGTCACCTTGGCGTGCGTCGAACTGACTTGCTCGATATCTACCAGGCGCGGTTTTAGAAACTCTGTCACAGAACCCTGCATTGTGTCCTCTCTTTGAAACTCAAGCCTTACTTGGAGTAAAGCTCGACGATCAGGTGTTCGTTAATGTCGGCGGACAGATCAGTACGTTCAGGAATACGTTTGAACACACCTTCCATCTTCGCAGCATCAACTTCCAGCCAAGTCGGCTTTTCACGCTGCTCAGCCAGCTCCAGAGAAGCCTTCACACGAGATTGCTTTTTAGCTTTCTCGCGGATGCTGACTACGTCATTCGGAGATACCTGATAAGAAGCGATGTTAACAACGCGACCATTTACCATAACTGCTTTGTGGCTAACCAGCTGACGTGCTTCTGCACGAGTGGCGCCGAAGCCCATACGGTAAACAACGTTGTCCAGACGACCTTCCAGAAGGGCCAACAGGTTTTCACCTGTGTTGCCTTTCAGGCGGGTTGCTGCTTTGTAATAGTTACGGAACTGACGCTCCAGAACACCGTACATACGGCGAACTTTTTGCTTCTCACGTAACTGTACACCGTAGTCAGACAGACGCGGTTTACGCGCACCGTGTTGACCAGGTGGTTGCTCAATTTTGCACTTTGAATCGATCGCGCGAACGCCAGACTTCAGGAACAGGTCTGTGCCCTCGCGGCGGCTAAGCTTGAGCTTAGGACCCAAATATCTTGCCATTTTCTTTCTCCAACAATCCGAAAAGCAGGGGCGTTACACGCGACGCTTTTTCGGCGGACGACAACCGTTATGAGGGATCGGAGTCACATCAGTAATATTAGTGATGCGGAAACCAGCCGCGTTCAGAGCGCGGATAGTAGACTCACGACCAGGACCAGGTCCTTTAACCATAACTTCCAGGTTCTTGATACCGTATTCTTTAACTGCGTCAGCACAACGTTCGGCTGCAACCTGAGCTGCAAACGGAGTTGACTTACGAGAACCACGGAAACCGGAACCACCGGCAGTTGCCCAACCCAAAGCATTACCCTGACGATCGGTAATAGTTACAATGGTGTTGTTGAAAGAAGCATGGATATGAGCCACGCCGTCAGAGACTTGTTTTCTTACACGCTTACGTGTACGAACAGGTGCCTTTGCCATTATTCAATCACCCCGATTATTTCTTGATCGGTTTACGCGGACCCTTACGGGTACGTGCGTTGGTCTTGGTACGCTGACCGCGTACTGGCAGACCACGACGATGGCGTAAACCACGGTATGTACCAAGATCCATCAGACGCTTGATGCTCAGGGTAACTTCACGACGCAAATCACCTTCAACAGTGAATTTCGCAACTGCTTCACGCAGCTGTTCAATTTGCTCTTCAGACAGCTCACTGATCTTAACATTTTCAGCAATACCCGTTGCAGCACAGATGGACTGTGAACGAGTTTTGCCGATTCCGAAGATCGACGTTAACGCGATAACGGTATGTTTATGATCAGGAATGTTAATGCCTGCTATACGGGCCACTATGCACTCCTACTATTTTTTACGGCAACACCATTCTGAAAAGCCCGTTTTCAGGATACTCAAATAATGTTGCAGCTACATACAAAAGATTGGCTGGCTAATCTAGCCAGCTCAACCCAACTTTGCAAGAAAAATATGCGAGATAATCAGCCTTGACGCTGTTTATGCTTCGGCTCGGCACTGCAAATCACACGAACGACACCGTTACGCTTAACGATTTTGCAGTTACGACATAATTTCTTGACGGAAGCACGAACTTTCATTTTTACTCTCCGTAACTTCTCAAACGCACCTGACTAGCGGTTATAGCCTTTCAGGTTTGCTTTCTTCAATGCAGACTCGTACTGACTTGACATCATCAGAGTTTGCACTTGAGCCATAAAGTCCATGATGACGACAACAACGATCAGTAGCGAGGTACCACCAAAGTAGAATGGCACTTTCATTGCATCACGCATGAACTCCGGGATCAGGCAGATGAAAGTAATGTACATCGCGCCCACCAGGGTTAAACGCGTCATTACTTTATCAATATACTTCGCCGTTTGCTCTCCCGGACGAATTCCTGGTACGAAGGCACCGGACTTCTTCAGGTTATCTGCTGTTTCACGCGGGTTGAAAACCAACGCCGTGTAGAAGAAACAGAAGAAGATGATTGCAGACGCATAGAGTAACACATAAAGCGGTTGTCCAGGCTGCAAATACAGCGAAATCGTTGTCAGCCAGTTCCAACCGGTACCGCCCCCAAACCATGATGCAATCGTGGCAGGGAACAGAATAATGCTGGAAGCGAAGATTGCCGGGATAACCCCTGCCATGTTCACTTTCAACGGTAAGTGTGTGCTCTGTGCTGCGTAAACACGACGACCTTGTTGACGTTTCGCATAGTTAACGACGATACGACGTTGACCACGTTCGATGAAAACAACGAAGAAGGTTACTGCAAACACTAATACTGCAACCAACAGCAACAGGAGGAAGTGCAGGTCGCCTTGCCGAGCTTGCTCAATAGTATGGCCAATTGCCGGCGGAAGACCCGCCACAATACCCGCGAAGATAATGATCGAGATACCGTTACCGATACCACGCTCAGTAATCTGCTCACCCAGCCACATCAGGAACATTGTCCCGGTCACCAGGCTCACTACCGCAGTAAAGTAGAATGCAAAGCCTGGGTTTAATACCAGGCCCTGCATACCAGGCATATTCGGCAGACCGGTAGCAATACCGATCGACTGGAATATGGCTAATACCAGCGTACCGTAGCGGGTGTACTGGCTAATCTTGCGACGGCCAGCCTCCCCTTCTTTCTTGATTTCCGCTAACGCTGGATGAACCACCGTCAGTAGCTGGATAATGATCGACGCCGAGATATACGGCATGATCCCCAGAGCAAAAATAGAAGCACGGCTGAGAGCACCACCAGAGAACATGTTAAACATTTCAATGATGGTGCCTCTTTGCTGCTCGAGCAATTTGGCAAGCACAGTGGCATCGATACCAGGAATCGGAATGAAAGAGCCGATGCGGAAAACAATCAGCGCGCCGATAACAAACAAAAGTCTGCGCTTCAGCTCACCGAGTCCGCCTTTAGCACTTTGAAAATCTAATCCTGGTTGCTTAGCCATCTGCTACTTATTCCTCAATTTTACCGCCAGCAGCCTCGATAGCAGCACGAGCGCCTTTGGTGACACGCAGACCACGCAGGGTAACCGGACGAGCGATTTCGCCAGAAAGCATAACTTTCGCGAACTCGATCTGGGTACCAACAACGTTAGCGGCTTTCAGCGTGTTAAGGTCGATTACGTCGCCTTCAATCAGAGCCAGTTCAGACAGACGAACTTCTGCCGTGATCATAGCTTTGCGAGAGGTGAAGCCGAATTTCGGCAAACGACGATATAAAGGCATCTGACCACCTTCAAAACCACGACGTACGCCACCGCCAGAACGAGACTTCTGACCTTTGTGACCACGGCCGCCGGTTTTACCCAGGCCAGAACCAATACCACGACCTACACGCTTCGGCGCATGCTTGGCACCTTCAGCCGGAGACAGAGTATTTAAACGCATCTGTTACTCCTCAACTTTAACCATGTAGGAAACCAGGTTGATCATACCGCGTACAGCAGGAGTATCCTCGCGCTCTACGGTGTGACCAATACGACGCAGACCCAGACCGAGCAGTGTAGCTTTATGCTTCGGCAGACGGCCAATGGCGCTGCGAACTTGTGTAACTTTGATAGTCTTAGCCATGGTCAATTACCCCAGAATGTCTGCAACGGATTTACCACGCTTGGCAGCGACCATTTCAGGAGACTTCATATTTGCCAAAGCATCGATAGTTGCACGAACCACGTTGATCGGGTTGGTGGAACCATAAGCTTTAGCCAATACGTTGTGCACCCCAGCAACTTCGAGAACGGCGCGCATTGCACCACCCGCGATGATACCGGTACCTTCGTGAGCAGGCTGCATGAACACACGAGACCCCGTATGAGCACCTTTAACAGGATGCTGCAGGGTGCCGCTGTTCAGCGCGACATTCATCATGTTGCGACGGGCTTTTTCCATCGCTTTCTGGATCGCTGCTGGAACTTCGCGTGCTTTGCCGTAGCCAAAACCAACGCGACCGTTACCATCACCAACGACTGTCAGTGCGGTAAAGCTGAAAATACGGCCACCTTTTACGGTTTTAGATACGCGGTTTACCGCGATCAGCTTTTCCTGCAGTTCGCCAGCTTGTTTTTCGATGTGAGCCATCTTAAACCTCTTCCTTAGAACTGAAGGCCAGCTTCACGGGCAGCATCTGCCAGTGCCTGGACTCGACCATGATATTGGAAACCGGAACGGTCAAAGGACACTTTCGCAATCCCTTTTTCCAACGCGCGCTCAGCCAGAGCTTTACCTACGGCTGCTGCTGCGTCTTTGTTACCGGAGTACTTCAGTTGCTCAGTGATAGCTTTTTCTACAGTAGAAGCGGCTACCAGTACTTCAGAACCATTTGGAGCAATGACCTGTGCGTAAATGTGACGCGGGGTACGATGTACCACCAGGCGGGTTGCACCCAGTTCTTTGAGCTTACGGCGTGCGCGGGTCGCACGACGGATACGAGCAGATTTCTTATCCATAGTGTTACCTTACTTCTTCTTAGCCTCTTTGGTACGCACGACTTCGTCGGCGTAACGGACACCCTTGCCTTTGTAAGGCTCAGGACGGCGGTAGGCACGCAGATCTGCAGCAACCTGGCCAATAGCCTGTTTATCAGCGCCTTTCAGCACGATCTCAGTTTGGCTTGGGCATTCAGCAGTAATACCTGCTGGCAGCTGGTGATCGATTGGGTGAGAGAAGCCCAGGGCTAAATTCACCACGTTGCCTTTAACAGCAGCACGATAACCAACACCTACCAGTTGAAGCTTCTTGGTGAAGCCTTCGGTAACACCGATAACCATTGCGTTCAGCAGAGCGCGCGTAGTACCCGCTTGGGCCCATGCATTAACAAAACCTTCGCGTGGCGCGAAAGTCAGTGCGTTAGCTTCTTGCTTCACTTCAACGGCGTCATGGACTGTACGAGTCAGCTCGCCGTTCTTACCCTTAATCGAAATAACCTGACCGTTGAGTTTTACCTCTACGCCGGCAGGAATGACGACGGGTGCTTTTGCAACACGAGACATTCTTTCCTCCCGAATTAAGCTACGTAGCAGATAATCTCGCCACCAAGACCAGCCTGGCGAGCTGCACGATCGGTCATAACACCTTTAGAGGTAGAAACGACAGCGATACCCAAACCGGCCATAACTTTTGGCAGCTCATCTTTTTTCTTATAGATGCGCAGACCTGGACGGCTGATACGCTGAATGCTTTCTACCACTGCCTTGCCCTGGAAGTACTTGAGTACCAGTTCCAGAACAGGCTTGGCATCGCCTTCGACTTTGAAATCTTCAATAAAACCTTCTTCCTTCAGCACGTTGGCAATTGCCACTTTCAGCTTGGAGGAAGGCATGGTGACCGCAACTTTGTTCGCGGCTTGACCGTTACGGATACGGGTCAGCATATCCGCGATCGGATCTTGCATGCTCATCTGTCTTTACTCCCGTGATTCAATTGGTAATTACCAGCTAGCCTTTTTCAAGCCAGGTACTTCACCGCGCATAGCGGCTTCACGTAACTTGATACGGCTCAACCCGAATTTGCCCACATAACCATGTGGACGGCCAGTTTGGCGGCAGCGTTTACGCTGACGAGACGGGCTGGAATCACGCGGCAGAGTCTGCAGCTTGAGAACAGCATTCCAACGATCTTCGTCGGAAGAGTTCACACTAGAAATGATAGCTTTCAATTCCTCGCGTTTAGCGCGGTACTTGTCAGCCAGTTTCACGCGAACGACTTCGCGTGCTTTCATTGATTGCTTAGCCATCAGTAACCCTGCCTTACTTGCGGAACGGGAAGTTAAAAGCAGCCAACAGTGCGCGGCCTTCATCATCAGATTTCGCAGTAGTGGTAATGGTAATATCCAAGCCACGAACGCGATCGACTTTGTCGTAGTCGATTTCTGGGAAGATGATTTGCTCACGCACACCCATGCTGTAGTTGCCACGGCCATCGAATGACTTGGCGGACAGGCCACGGAAGTCACGGATACGTGGAACAGCAATGGAAATCAGACGCTCAAAGAACTCCCACATGCGTTCGCCACGCAGAGTTACTTTACAGCCGATCGGATAGCCCTGGCGGATTTTGAAGCCTGCAACAGATTTGCGTGCTTTGGTGATCAACGGTTTTTGACCGGAGATTGCTGCCAAGTCAGCTGCTGCGTTATCCAGCAGTTTCTTATCAGCGATCGCTTCACCAACACCCATATTCAGGGTGATCTTCTCGACCCGAGGGACTTGCATGACAGAGTTGTAATCAAACTGAGACATCAGTTGTTTGACTACCTCGTCTTTGTAGTAATCATGCAGTTTCGCCATCGTCATACTCCAAATTACTTGATAGTTTCGCTATTTGATTTGAAGAAACGGACTTTTTTGCCGTCTTCGAATCTAAAGCCTACACGGTCAGCCTTACCAGTAGCCGCGTTGAACAGCGCAATGTTGGAAACCGCAATAGCCGCTTCTTTTTCAACAATGCCACCTGGTTGGTTCAGAGCCGGTACAGGCTTCTGATGTTTCTTAACCAGGTTGATACCTTCAACAATGACCTTACCAGCAGACAGGACATTTTTTACTTTACCGCGTTTACCTTTGTCTTTCCCGGTAAGCACGATAACTTCGTCATCACGACGGATTTTCGCTGCCATGGTTCGCTCCTTAGAGTACTTCTGGTGCCAGAGAGATAATTTTCATGAACTTCTCATTACGCAGTTCACGAGTTACCGGCCCAAAAATACGCGTACCGATAGGTTGCTCGCTGTTATTGTTTAAAATAACGCATGCATTACCATCGAAGCGAATGACAGAACCGTCCGGGCGACGTACACCCTTCTTGGTGCGCACCACTACCGCCTTCAGCACATCGCCTTTCTTCACCTTACCGCGAGGAATTGCTTCCTTGATGGTAATTTTGATGATGTCGCCGACGCCTGCGTAGCGACGGTGCGAGCCACCTAGAACCTTGATACACATTACGCGACGTGCACCGGAGTTGTCGGCCACGTTCAGCATAGTCTGTTCTTGGATCATGTTAGTGCTCCGCTAATGTCAACTACAACTTTAGGACCCATTAATAGGTCGTTGAAAAGCCCCATAACCGAGGGCGCAGCATTATAACACCGCTTCCAAAGTATGGGTAGAAAAAATAAACGGCTCACTTTCTGAGCCGTTTATTAAGTTAGAGCCAGCTACTCTATTACAGAATCGCTTTCTCTACAACGCGAACCAACGTCCAGGACTTAGTCTTGGACAATGGACGGCATTCGCGGATTTCCACCACGTCGCCGATACCACATTCGTTGTTCTCGTCATGTACGTGCAGCTTAGTCGTACGTTTGATGAATTTCCCGTAGATCGGGTGCTTCACCGTACGTTCGATAGCAACAACCATGGATTTTTCCATTTTGTCACTAACAACACGACCTTGCAGAGTACGGATAATATCAGTCATTTACGCACCCGCCTTTTCAGTCAGTAAAGTCTTAACGCGTGCGACATTACGACGCACTTGTTTCAACAGGTGAGTTTGTTGCAGTTGGCCACTCGCCGCCTGCATGCGTAAGTTGAATTGCTCACGCAGCAGGTTGAGCAGCTCAGTGTTCAGCTCTTCAACACTTTTTTCACGCAGCTCTTGTGCTTTCATTACATCACCGTCTTAGTTACAAAGGTGGTTTTGATCGGCAGTTTCGCTGCTGCCAGCTTGAACGCTTCACGGGCGACTTCTTCCGGTACACCGTCCATTTCGTACAGGACTTTACCAGGCTGGATCAGGGCAACCCAATACTCCACGTTACCCTTACCTTTACCCATACGCACTTCAAGCGGCTTCTCGGTGATCGGTTTGTCCGGGAATACACGGATCCAGATCTTACCTTGACGCTTAACTGCACGAGTCATTGCACGACGAGCTGCTTCGATTTGACGAGCAGTCAGACGGCCACGGCCAACAGCTTTCAGACCGAAAGTGCCGAAGCTAACATCCGTACCTTGCGCCAGACCACGGTTGCGGCCCTTGTGCACCTTACGGAATTTTGTACGCTTTGGTTGTAACATCAGCGACTCTCCTTACTTGCGGCCTTTACGCTGCTGCTTTTTAGGTTGAGCAGCCGGTTCCGGTTGTTCAACTGCAGCCATACCACCCAGGATCTCACCTTTGAAGATCCATACCTTAACGCCGATTACACCATAAGTGGTGTGCGCTTCAGATGTGTTGTAATCGATATCCGCACGCAGTGTGTGCAATGGAACACGACCTTCACGGTACCATTCGGTACGCGCGATTTCAGCACCGCCAAGACGGCCGCTTACTTCAACTTTGATACCTTTAGCGCCAAGACGCATTGCGTTCTGTACTGCACGCTTCATAGCACGACGGAACATAACGCGACGTTCCAGCTGTGAAGTGATGCTGTCAGCAACCAATTTTGCGTCCAGTTCCGGTTTACGGACTTCGGCGATGTTAATCTGCGCAGGAACGCCAGCGATATCCGCTACGACCTTACGCAGTTTTTCGACATCTTCACCTTTCTTGCCGATAACGATGCCTGGACGAGCGGTGTGAATAGTCACACGGATGCTCTTCGCAGGACGCTCGATAACGATGCGAGAAACGGAAGCTTTCGCCAGTTCTTTAGTCAAGAATTGGCGAACTTTAAAGTCGCTGTCCAGGTTGTCAGCGAATTCTTTGGTATTCGCATACCAAGTAGAGTTCCAAGGTTTGACAATACCCAGGCGAATACCATTAGGATGTACTTTCTGACCCATTGCTAGTCTCCAGAGTCTCAGCGATCGGACACAACCACAGTAATGTGGCTGGTGCGCTTCAGGATGCGATCTGCACGACCTTTTGCACGCGGCATAATGCGCTTCATGCTTGGGCCTTCGTCTACGAAGATTTTCGCGACTTTCAGATCATCGATGTCAGCGCCATCGTTGTGTTCTGCGTTAGCAATGGCAGACTCCAGCACTTTCTTAACCAGACCAGCAGCTTTCTTGTTGGTGTAGGTCAGAGTTTCCAGAGCTTGCGACACTTTCTTACCGCGGATCAGGTCTGCAACAAGGCGAACCTTCTGAGCAGAAGAACGAGCGTGGCGATGTTTAGCGATAGTTTCCATCTCTTCCTCCTACCTTAGCGCTTTTTAGCTTTTTTATCAGCCGCATGGCCGCGATAAGTACGAGTCGGCGCGAATTCACCCAGTTTGTGACCGACCATTTCGTCGGAAACAAATACTGGTACGTGCTGACGACCATTATGGACAGCGATGGTCAAACCGATCATGTTAGGAAAGATCGTTGAACGACGGGACCAAGTGCGCAAAGGCTTCTTGTCACCGCTTTCCACCGCTTTCTCTACCTTCTTCAGCAAGTGCAGGTCAATAAAAGGACCTTTCTTGAGAGAACGTGGCATGGCTTATCCTCTAATTATTTTTTACTACGGCGACGTACGATGAACTTGTCAGTACGCTTGTTGCTACGGGTCTTCTTACCTTTGGTCTGAACGCCCCACGGAGTTACCGGGTGCTTACCAAAGTTACGACCTTCACCACCACCGTGCGGGTGATCGACTGGGTTCATCGCCGTACCGCGAACGGTAGGACGAACACCACGCCAACGTGCAGCACCTGCTTTACCCAGAACGCGAAGCATATGTTCAGCGTTACCGACTTCACCCAGGGTGGCGCGGCAATCAACTGGAACTTTACGCATTTCGCCTGAGCGCAGACGCAGAGTTACGTAGGAACCATCACGTGCGACGATCTGAACGTAGGCACCAGCAGAACGTGCCATCTGGCCGCCTTTACCTGGTTTCATTTCTACGTTGTGAACCGTTGAACCTACTGGGATGTTGCGCATAGGCAGGGTGTTACCCGCTTTGATTGCAGCATCAACACCAGATTGGATCTGGTCACCAGCTTTCAGGCCTTTCGGCGCCAGGATGTAACGGCGTTCGCCGTCTTTGTACAGAACCAGCGCGATGTTCGCGGAACGGTTCGGATCGTACTCCAGACGCTCAACCACAGCAGGGATACCATCTTTGTTGCGTTTGAAGTCAACCAGACGATAATGCTGCTTGTGGCCACCACCGATATGACGGGTGGTGATACGGCCATTGTTGTTACGACCACCGCTTTTGCTCAGTTTCTCAAGCAGCGGGGCATAAGGTTTACCCTTGTGCAGCTCAGGGTTAACCACTTTAACAACGTGGCGACGACCCGGAGATGTAGGTTTACATTTAACAATTGCCATTGTTCTTACTCCTCCGACTTACTCTGCGCCGCCGATGAAGTCCAGATTCTGGCCTTCTTTCAGGGTGACGTAAGCTTTTTTCCAGTCGCTACGACGACCAACACGCTGACCGTGACGTTTCACTTTCCCTTTAACCAACAGGGTGTTCACGTCTTCGACTTCGACTTCAAACAGTTTCTGCACTGCAGCTTTGATTTCTGCTTTGGTCGCGTCTTTGGCAACTTTGAGAACGATGGTGTTACTTTTTTCCATCGCAGCTGATGCTTTTTCAGATACGTGCGGTGCACGCAGCACTTTCAGCAAACGTTCTTCACGGATCATGCCAGCATCTCCTCAACTTGCTTCACAGCATCAGCAGTCATAACCACTTTGTCGAAGGCGATCAGGCTAACTGGGTCGATACCCGCTACATCGCGCACGTCAACCTTGTACAGGTTACGCGCAGCCAGGAACAGATTTTCATCCAGTTCACCGGTCACGATCAGCACATCTTCCAGCGCCATATCTTTCAGTTTCTGTGCCAGCAGCTTAGTTTTAGGCGCTTCTACAGAGAACTTCTCGACAACGATCAGACGATCTTGACGTACCAGTTCGGACAGGATGCTTTTCAGCGCGCCGCGGTACATCTTTTTGTTTACTTTCTGACTGTGGTCTTGTGGCTTGGCAGCGAAGGTCACACCACCAGAACGCCAGATCGGGCTCTTTACAGAACCTGAACGCGCACGGCCAGTACCTTTCTGGCGCCACGGTTTTTTACCGGAACCAGTCACTTCAGCACGGGTCTTCTGAGCACGGGTACCTTGACGGGCACCTGCTGCATAAGCAACAACAACCTGGTGTACCAGCGCTTCGTTGAAATCACGACCGAAGGTAGTTTCGGAAACAGTCAGCGCGCTTTGCGCGTCTTTCAATACTAATTCCATTGCTATCCCCTTACGCCTTCACAGCTGGTTTAACGATCAGGTTGCCACCGGTTGCGCCCGGTACAGCACCCTTAACCAGCAGCAGGTTGCGCTCAGCGTCAACACGTACTACGTCCAGGCTTTGAACGGTTACACGCTCGTCACCCAGGTGGCCAGCCATTTTCTTGCCTTTGAACACTTTGCCCGGAGTCTGGTTCTGACCGATAGAACCCGGAACACGGTGAGACAAGGAGTTACCGTGGGTAGCATCTTGGGTACGGAAGTTCCAGCGCTTAACAGTGCCAGCAAAACCTTTACCTTTAGAAGTACCGGTAACATCGACTTTTTTAACGTCAGCGAAGATTTCTACGCTGATTTCTTGACCTGCAGTGAACTCTTGACCTTCTTCAAGGCGGAATTCCCACAGACCACGGCCAGCTTCAACGCCAGCTTTAGCGAAATGACCCGCTTCCGGTTTGGTCACACGGTTAGCTTTTTTGCTACCGGTAGTGACCTGAATGGCACGGTACCCGTCGTTGTCCAGGTCTTTAACCTGAGTCACGCGGTTCGCTTCAATTTCAATCACGGTTACTGGGATAGAAACGCCATCTTCAGTGAAGATACGCGTCATACCCACTTTTTTACCGACTAAACCAATCATTGTTTCAACCTCTCAATCGCTCAATGACCTGATTAACCCAGGCTGATCTGCACGTCTACACCGGCAGCCAGATCCAGACGCATCAGAGCATCAACGGTTTTCTCGGTTGGCTCAACGATGTCAACCAGACGCTTGTGAGTGCGGATCTCGTACTGATCACGCGCATCTTTGTTGACGTGCGGAGAGATCAGAACGGTAAAGCGCTCTTTGCGAGTTGGCAGCGGGATCGGACCACGGACTTGCGCACCAGTGCGCTTGGCAGTCTCGACGATTTCCGCGGTTGATTGATCGATCAGACGATGATCAAACGCTTTCAGGCGGATACGGATTCTTTGGTTCTGCATGAGACCAGAGCTCCAATTATTTATAAACGTAAATAATTACTCCTCACACCCATTTCGATTGATGGGGGAGTGTAATCGTCAACATATAACCCCCATATCGGGAGTATTGTTCGAAAGGCAAAATAGGCCTGCCAGTCGACTGATTCGCTAAAATCAGGCTTACCAAGATTAGGTAAGCCCGCGCATTATACGCAAACCAGGCCAGGTTGCAAGCTACGGATGGAAATATGCGCACAATGAGTGGTATTTAATGAGTTTGGCCCCTCACCCAACCCTCTCCTTTAATGCGAGGGAGCCTATCGGCACTATTGGCAAGTGCAGGAGATAATCTGTGACAGGGGAATGTTAAGGACGGGTATGGGGTTAAAGCTGGTATGTAATAGTGGGAGTAAAGGAGGAATGTCGCAGTTAAGTTGTGGTATGGACTGTCCCCTCTCCCTGTGGGAGAGGGTTCGGGGGTATTCAGTCTTTGCGTTCCAGCACTTGCGCCTGGCAATAGTTTTGAATGCCGAGCCGTTCAATCAGGCTTAATTCAGTTTCCAACCAATCGATATGCCCTTCTTCATCGGCCAAGACTTCTTTCATCAAATCGCGACTGACATAGTCATGAATCGAGTCGGCATAAGCAATCGCTTCACGCAGATTTTTGGCACCGTCCAGCTCTAAAGCCAGATCGGAGCGCAGCATCTCTTCGACATCTTCACCGATATTGAGTTTGCCCAAGTCTTGCAGATTCGGGATCCCTTCAAGGAACAGGATACGCTCAATATAACGATCGGCATGTTTCATTTCATCGATCGACTCGTGGTATTCCTTGTCGTTGAGACGCATCAAGCCCCAGTTTTTAAACATTCGCGCATGCAAGAAGTACTGATTGATGGCAACCAACTCGTTACCGAGCAGTTTGTTGAGATGAGCAATGATCTTTTTATCGCCTTTCATAGGTGAATCCTCCTGGGCAGTTCTAGAAGTGTAGAAGCTGTTGGCCAAGAGTCAAAAAAGAGACATCCTTCTATTAGGCGACTTCGTGCATATGAATAATGGTTGCGCGTTCCTCCACCATAATTTGTCTTGCCTGACGAATACACTTTCCGCAGTCGGTACCAATCGGCACTAAATCGCGCAGTTGCTTCATGGTATGAGGATTATGCTGACGAACCGCTTTACGGATCGCTTTGTCAGTCACGGCATTACACAAACATACGTACATAGAGAGACTCACTTCTTAACCAGTTCAGTGAGTCTAAATGGGAATCGTTTTTATTTCAATTAAGATTCGAACAAATAGTATAAAAAAAGGGCACCGAAGTGCCCTCTTTTATGCTTATAGATTATTCGCGATTAAGCGATAACTTTAGCAACAACGCCCGCACCTACAGTACGGCCGCCTTCACGGATTGCGAAACGCAGACCGTCGTCCATCGCGATTGGGTGAATCAGAGTTACTTTCATGTTCACGTTATCGCCTGGCATTACCATCTCTACGCCTTCTGGCAGTTCGATGGTACCGGTCACGTCAGTTGTACGGAAGTAGAACTGTGGACGGTAGCCTTTGAAGAATGGAGTATGACGACCACCTTCTTCTTTGCTCAGGATGTACACTTCTGAATCGAACTGAGTGTGCGGCTTGATTGAACCTGGTTTAGCCAGTACCTGACCACGTTCGATTTCTTCACGCTTGATACCACGCAGCAGAACACCTACGTTCTCACCAGCACGGCCTTCGTCCAGCAGTTTGCGGAACATTTCAACACCCGTACAGGTAGACTTGACGGTGTCTTTGATGCCCACGATTTCAACTTCTTCACCCACTTTGATGATACCGCGCTCAACACGACCGGTAACAACGGTACCACGACCAGAGATGGAGAATACGTCTTCGATTGGCAGCAGGAACGGCTTGTCGATAGCACGCTCTGGTTCTGGGATGTAAGTATCCAGGTGACCAGCCAGCTCGATGATTTTAGCTTCCCACTCAGCGTCGCCTTCCAGTGCTTTCAGCGCTGAACCACGAACCACTGGCAGATCATCACCAGGGAAGTCATAAGCAGACAGAAGTTCACGCACTTCCATTTCTACCAGTTCCAGCAGCTCTTCATCATCAACCATGTCACATTTGTTCATGAATACGATGATGTAAGGAACGCCTACCTGACGACCCAGCAGGATGTGCTCACGAGTCTGAGGCATTGGGCCGTCAGTCGCAGCAACTACCAGGATAGCGCCGTCCATCTGAGCAGCACCGGTGATCATGTTTTTCACGTAGTCGGCGTGCCCTGGGCAGTCAACGTGCGCGTAGTGACGAGTCGGGGTGTCATATTCAACGTGAGAAGTGTTGATGGTGATACCACGAGCTTTTTCTTCTGGCGCGTTATCGATCTGGTCGAAAGCACGAGCAGAACCACCGTAGGTTTTAGCCAGCACGGTAGTGATTGCTGCAGTCAGGGTAGTTTTACCGTGGTCAACGTGGCCGATAGTACCAACGTTAACGTGCGGTTTGGAACGTTCAAATTTTTCTTTAGACACGGCTATATTCCTTACTCTTATGCTCCCCCCTCGTGGAGAGAGCACTGGATCAATGTTTTAAACCCGAAAGCTTATTTACCACGGGCTTCGATAACGGCCTGAGCGACGTTGTTTGGCGCATCATCATACTTCAGGAATTCCATAGTGTATGATGCACGACCTTTGGTCAGAGAACGCAGTTGGGTTGCGTACCCGAACATTTCGGACAACGGAACTTCAGCGTGAATCTTAACGCCAGTAACTTCGGATTCTTGACCGCGCAACATACCGCGACGACGGCTCAGGTCACCGATGACGTCACCAGTGTTTTCTTCCGGCGTTTCAACTTCAACCTTCATGATCGGCTCAAGAAGCACAGGTTTTGCTTTCTTAAAGCCATCTTTAAAGGCGATAGAAGCCGCCAGTTTAAACGCTAACTCGGAGGAGTCAACGTCGTGGTAAGAACCGAAGTGCAGACGCACACCCATGTCTACCACAGGGTAACCAGCCAGCGGGCCAGACTTCAGCTGCTCCTGAATACCTTTATCAACGGCAGGGATGTATTCCGTTGGAATCACACCACCTTTGATGTCGTTGACAAACTCGTAGCCTTTCGGATTTGAGCCCGGCTCCAGTGGGTACATGTCGATAACAACATGACCGTACTGACCACGACCACCAGACTGCTTGGCGTGTTTACCTTCGATATCGGTAACTTTCGCACGAATCGCTTCACGGTAAGCAACCTGTGGTTTACCCACGTTCGCTTCAACGTTGAACTCACGCTTCATACGGTCAACGATGATATCCAGGTGCAACTCACCCATACCAGCGATGATGGTCTGGTTAGACTCTTCGTCAGTCCATACGCGGAATGACGGGTCTTCTTTAGCCAGACGTCCCAGAGCCAGACCCATTTTTTCCTGGTCAGCTTTGGTTTTCGGTTCAACAGCGATAGAAATTACCGGCTCAGGGAATTCCATACGCTCCAGAATGATCACGTTGTTTGGATCACACAGGGTGTCACCGGTAGTCACGTCTTTCAGGCCGATTGCCGCAGCAATGTCGCCCGCGCGAACTTCTTTGATTTCTTCACGCTTGTTAGCGTGCATCTGTACGATACGGCCCAGACGCTCACGAGCACTCTTAACGGAGTTCAGTACGGTATCACCGGAGTTAACCACACCAGAGTACACGCGGAAGAACGTCAAGTTACCCACGAATGGGTCGGTAGCGATTTTGAACGCCAGCGCCGCGAACGGCTCGTTGTCGTCAGAGTGACGAACAGCTGGAGTATCTTTACCGTCGTCCAGCATACCGTTGATTGCAGCAACGTCATCAGGTGCTGGCAGGTAATCGATTACCGCATCCAGCATCGCCTGTACACCTTTGTTCTTAAACGCAGAACCACAGGTAACCAGAATGATTTCGTTGTTCAGCACGCGCTGACGCAGAGCTTTCTTGATTTCTTCTTCGGTCAGCTCTTCGCCACCAAAGAATTTGTCCATCAGCTCGTCAGAGGCTTCAGCAGCGGCTTCAACCAGTTTCTGATGCCATTCTTCAGCCAGTTCAACCATATCAGCCGGGATATCTTCGTATTCGAAGGTTACACCAGCGTCTTCTTCGTTCCAGTTGATGGCTTTCATTTTCACCAGGTCAACAACACCGGTGAAACCTTCTTCTGCACCAATCGCCAATTGCAATGGAACAGGGTTCGCACCCAGACGCTGTTTGATCTGGCCGACAACTTTCAGGAAGTTGGCACCCATACGGTCCATTTTGTTAACGAACGCGATGCGTGGAACTTTGTATTTATTAGCCTGACGCCATACGGTTTCAGACTGCGGCTGAACACCACCAACGGCACAGTAAACCATTACCGCGCCATCAAGAACACGCATGGAACGTTCTACTTCGATGGTGAAGTCAACGTGCCCTGGGGTGTCGATGATGTTGATACGATGCGGTTCATACTGCTTAGCCATACCGGACCAGAAAGCGGTAGTCGCTGCAGAAGTGATGGTAATACCACGCTCCTGCTCCTGTTCCATCCAGTCCATGGTGGCTGCGCCGTCATGAACTTCACCGAGTTTATGGTTTACACCGGTGTAGAACAGAATACGTTCGGTAGTGGTGGTTTTACCGGCGTCGATGTGAGCACTGATACCGATATTACGGTAGCGCTTAATGGGTGTTGTACGAGCCATTTGATTCCTCTATTGCCTTAGGCGTTCAAGTTCAGTTAAGCCAAGCGGGTTGGCTTCTGTAAGCGCCCGCCTGGTTAGCATAACTACAGCGTGGTATTACCAGCGGTAGTGGGCGAACGCCTTGTTGGCTTCGGCCATACGGTGAACGTCTTCACGCTTCTTAACAGCAGAACCTTTGTTCTCTGCTGCGTCAGACAGCTCGTTCGCCAGGCGCAGAGCCATGGATTTATCACCACGTTTACGAGCAGCATCAACGATCCAACGCATTGCCAGGGCATTACGACGAACCGGACGAACTTCAACTGGTACCTGGTAAGTAGAACCACCAACGCGGCGAGACTTAACTTCTACAGTCGGGCGCACGTTGTCGAGAGCGACTTCAAAAGCTTCCAGGTGACCTTTACCAGAACGCTGAGCCAGGGTCTCCAGCGCGGTATATACGATTGCTTCTGCAGTAGATTTTTTACCGTCTACCATCAGAATGTTTACAAATTTGGCCAACAGCTCGGATCCGAACTTAGGATCTGGCAGGATTTTACGTTGGCCTATTACGCGACGACGTGGCATGGAAATACTCCGTTGTTAATTCAGGATTGTCCAAAACTCTACGAGTTTATTTTGACATTAAAGTGAAAATGTTTGGCCTTACTTAACGGAGAACCATTAAGCCTTTGGCTTCTTCACGCCGTACTTGGAACGAGCTTGCTTACGGTCTTTAACACCGGAGCAGTCAAGTGCACCACGGACGGTGTGGTAACGCACACCTGGCAGGTCTTTAACACGACCGCCACGGATCAGGATCACGGAGTGCTCCTGCAGGTTGTGACCTTCACCACCGATGTAGGAAGTCACTTCGAAACCGTTAGTCAAACGTACACGGCATACTTTACGCAGTGCGGAGTTTGGTTTTTTCGGGGTGGTGGTATATACGCGGGTACATACACCACGTTTCTGCGGGCAGGCTTCCAGCGCTGGAACGTTGCTTTTAGCAGCCTTCACAGAGCGTGGTTTGCGAACCAGCTGGTTAATCGTTGCCATTCAAAAAGCTCCTGGGTTTTGCTTCGTTTCTTGCTTCGTAAACATGTGATAAATCCCCCCGTATGCACTACTGGCAAAGTACGAGGACGCAGAATTTTATGGCTGACCAGTAGAGGTGTCAAGAAATATACAACATCACGCTCATTACCATGCCATTTGATTACGGTGTTTCTCGGTCAATTCAACGAAATGAGTATAACCGATGACCGACACTTTGTGTGAAATATGACCAGACAGGCCTCTGGCATCCAGGTCGTCCTGCAGCGCATAGAGAGATATGGGGGCGTTGATCAACAAATCAAGGCTGGCACTCCCCGCAAGGCCAGCCACTACGCCATCTTGCAACAGCAGCAGGGCATCCCCATGCGCAGTGAGCCTTAGCAACGCAGGAAGATCGCAATGGGCTGGAGAATGGCTGAGGGTATAGAGCATTACAATATCCTAGAAAGTCATCACTACATCATAAGCGGCCAGCTTTTGGCGTAATCTGTCTGCAGACAGGATCTCGGCCTTCAGTACCCAATCGGTAATCTGTTGCAAACCGCGCTCCTGCAACGCCGCTTCGCAGAGATAGCAATTTTCAACATCGTACAGCGGCAGCACGCCGAAAGTAGCAATGTAATTGCGAGCCAGGATCTTTTCCGGCTGCTGGCCTGGAAGCAGTTGCAGCACGCCATCGCCAATAAAAAATACGCCGATATCGTCACTCAGCGCTGAAGTCGCAAGCAGGGCATCCAGCCCTTCCCTGCCCGCGCTATTGCCATGTGGCCCCTGGGTAAAAACAAACGCAATTCGTTTCATCTTGCTCACTTAAAACTGCACCATACGGTCGCAGCTTAGCGCCGCCTCAGCCAGGGAGCCCAAACCACTGAGGGTAAACCCTGGCTGCAAATTGGCCGCCACCAGTTGAAGCTGTGCAGCCTCTTGTTCATCGGCCACGCCACGACGCAATGCTGCCGCCACACAGACGTTAAGCGCCACACCATGTCGCTGTGCCAGATCAACCCACGCACGCACCAGATCGAATTCATCGCTGGCAGGGGACGTCAGTTGATTGGCATTAAGCACCCCTTCACGATAAAAGAAGACGCTGCTGATACGATGGCCTGCGGCCAGTAGGGCCTGGGCGAATTGCCAGGCGCTGCTGGCTTGCTGTGTTCCATAAGCCGGTCCGGTCACCAGCAGGCAATAGCTGAGCATCAACGATCGTTACCCAATAGGTCGCCGCTTTTGAACTGGCGGATATACAGGTAGACGGTATGTTTGGAGATGTTCAGCCGATCTGCAACCTGGTTGATTGCATCCTTGATATCAAAGATGCCCTTCTCGTAGAGGTTGAGCACAATTTGGCGGTTTTTGGCATTGTTGGACACGCTGCGATCGGCATTCACCTCTTCGATGGTGAACTCCAACGTCTGCGCTACCAGATCGTCAACCGAGGAGGCGAAGTTGACTGAAGAAGCCACCTCTTGCGTTTCTGGCGGCATGAAGGTCTGCATGATCTGCGAGAACGGCACATCGAGGTTCATGTTGATGCACAGCAGGCCGATCACGCGCTGCTCACGATTGCGGATGGCTATCGTCACCGACTTCATCAACACACCGCTTTTGGCACGGGTGAAATAAGCTTTAGAGACGCTGCTGTCATCACCGGCCATGTCATGCAGCATACGCAACGCCAGATCCGTGATCGGTGATCGGTGAACCGATTTTACGTCCGGTATGCTCACCATTGGCGATACGTACGGCGGAGCATTTCAGGTCTTCCAGTGAATGAAGAACGATCTCGCAGTGCCCGCCAATCAGCATAGCCAGCCCATCCACCACGGCTTCATATGACTTCAGGATTTCATGGTCCGTCTGACTAAACGGACGCTCATTCAGCAAATCAAGTTCGCTGGCTTCGCCGGATAAAAGCGAATTAGACATCGATGTACCACCCTCATAGAACGCCTGTGCCAGGGGGACGCAGCTAAAACAGCTCGGACAGCCGCACCAGGGGAGGATAAGCAGGCTCATCCGCCAGCCAGATGGCCAGGAACAGTCTTAGGTACACGCCCTAAGGGGCAGGCGCATGATTCATAATTTCAGCCCAGGAAGCTGACAAAAAAGCCAGATCAGAGCCCTTGCAATTGCGCGTGGTATTGACGTTAAGCCCGATGCCCGGCAGGCGTCAAGCAATCCGTAGGGGAAGAAAGCAAACTTGTCAGGAATTTTGCATTATTGGGGTGCTAGAAATGACAACCGCCGCGAAGGACATTCGCGGCGGTTGGGAAAACAACGTGCTTATTTAGCTTTGGTGTCGGCCGCAGCGTCGTCAGCCGCTTTTTCTGTCTTGTCGTCAGCTTTCGCAGCTGGTTTCACATCCAGCAACTCAACGTCGAAGACCAGCGTGGAGTTCGCAGGAATACCTGGAACACCTGTTTTACCGTAAGCCAGCGCCGGTGGGATAACCAGCTTGATTTTGCCGCCTTTCTTGATGTGCTTCAGGCCTTCGGTCCAGCCTGGGATCACGCCGTCCAGACGGAATGACAGTGGCTCGCCACGATCGTAAGAGTTATCGAATACGGTGCCGTCGGTCAGAGTACCTTTGTAGTTCACCACTACGGTATCGCTGTCTTTCGGTGCTTCACCGGTACCTTCTTTCTCTACTTTGTACAGCAGACCAGATTCGGTTTTCTTGGCGCCTTTTTCTTTGGCGAAAGCTTCAGCGTATTTAGCGCCTTTCGCTTCGTTTTCTTTCGCGTCCTGCTCCATCTTCGCCTGAGCGGAAGCCTTCACACGCGCTTCAAAACCCTGCAGGGTTTTTTCAATGTCTGAGTCATTCAGCTTGCTTTTGTTGGCAAACGCATCCTGAACACCGGCGATCAACTGGTCTTTATCCAGTTTGATACCCAGTTTCTCTTGCTCTTTCAGGGAGTTTTCCATGTAACGGCCGAGTGAAGCACCCAGCGCATAGGCTGCTTGCTCATCATCGTTTTTAAATTTGCCGGTGCTTGGCGCTTCTGCTGGTTTAGCCGCTTCAGCCGGTGTTGCTGTAGCATCTGCTGGCTTAGCCGCATCTGCAGCCATAACGTGAGTCGCATTCAGGGCGAAAGCCATAGTGGTTGCCAGAAGCGTGACTTTAAACAAAGATTTCATCCATTTCTCCAGTGTTTGAAGCGATGCCCCAAACCATCATTAAGTAAATTAACCAAGCTACTATAGCTGTCTGAAACAAAACAAAACAGTCACACAGGTAACCAATCGAGTCAAGATGTGACCCCATAATCGCCAAGAAGTTTCCAGAACACATCTAGCACTATGATAATCAATGATTTTTTTATTCTTTACCAAATCAACTTGTTCACCGCCGCGCCAGAAAACGCCACTTTCAGAAATTGCGCAGCACAAAACCAATGGCTGCTGTTAACATAGCGGCAGAATCCCGGATTTAACAGTACCAGAGGTAACATCATGCATGACACCGAGAGCCTGCTGAAAAGGCTGGAAGAGTTGGAAAGCCGTCAGGCCTTTCAGGAAGTGACGATTGAGGAGCTCAACCAAACCGTCGTGCAGCATCAGCTCGAGATGTTGAAATTGCAAGAGCATCTGCGCCTGCTGACCGACAAACTCCGTGCCACCCAACCTTCAATGATTGCGCCGCAGTCAGAGGAAACGCCGCCGCCACATTACTAAAAAAGGCCGCCGAAGCGACCTTTTTGCAGTAACGGCACCAGGATTAATGGCAGCCGCAACCGCCGTTGCCACCACAACCGCCTTTCTTACCGTGGTCATGGTCGTGGTCGTGACCATGACCGCCGCAGCAACCGTCACCGTGTTCATGGTGGTGATCATGCTCACCATGTACGTGCCCGTGGGCCAGTTCTTCTTCCGTTGCTTCACGGATCGCAACCACTTCTACGTGGAAGTTCAGGTTCTGGCCAGCCAGCATGTGGTTGCCGTCAACCACCACGTGGTCGCCGTCAACTTCGGTGATCTCAACCGGAACCGGCCCCTGATCGGTATCAGCCAGGAAGCGCATACCTACCTGCAGCTCGTCAACGCCCATAAAGACGTCTTTTGGTACGCGCTGCACCAGGTTTTCGTCATAGTTGCCGTAAGCTTCGTTAGCGCCAACGTGAACGTCAAAGCGATCACCCGCATCGTGACCTTCGAGTGCTTTTTCCAGACCTGCGATCAGAGAACCATGCCCGTGCAGATAGTCCAACGGTGCACTCACCGGAGACTCATCAACCAAAACACCGTCTTCTGTACGTACTTGGTAAGCCAGGCTGACCACCAAGTCTTTTGCTACTTTCATGATATCTCCTACCGTTGGAAACCCTTCTTACTTGAAGCAGCAGGGGCTTGTTGACTACGATTCACATAGCCATCGATGCCTTTGGGGACGACACACTTCCCCCCACCAACAACGCCAAGTACTTTGGGTATAAATTAAATCGGTGGAGATTGTATCGGAAATCTGCACCGCTGTACCCTCCAGCATAAAAAATCACGGAGGATAACGCTACTCCGGATGGAAAATACCGATCACCTGTTCTTGCGGACGAACGTGTTTTTCCACTTGCTGTTCGGTCTGGCGCTGATGGTGGCCACACTTGACGCACTCCACCACTTCGACCTGATCTTCACGCCAAACTGCCAGCGTATCCATAAGGTTACAGCTCGGGCAAACCGCCCCGGCGATAAATCTTTTACGTGTTGCAGACATGCTTTTTGCTCCCACTATTCGTATTCATCCCAACCGTCGAACTGCCGTTTTTCTTTTTGCATTTCGCGGTGGAAAAGTTCTTCCAGTTCACGCCGGGCCTCTTTGACGCGGGAAATCTGCGCCACGTCACCCTGATGTGGTGGCATAAGTTCACGCAGCATACGCATATCCAAGCGGCGGAAATGCTGCTGGGCGCGATAAGCCTGGTGAGGATGCATCCCCAGTTCCATCAACGCTTTACGCCCCAGTTCCAAAGCACTCGAGAAGGTTTCCCGACTAAACTGTTTGACCCCGGCCTGCAGCAGTTCATGCGCCTCCACACGGCCCCTGGCGCGCGCCAAAATGGACAGGTCAGGGAAATGCTGTTGGCACAGATGTACAATAGCCATCGTATCTTCTGGCTCGTTGCAGGTAATGACAATGGATTTAGCCTTCTCCGCGCCAGCTGCCCGCAGCAATTCCAGCTCGGTGGCATCCCCATAGTAGACCTTATAGCCATAGCGGCGCAGTACTCCCACCGCGCTGACATCGCGCTCGAGTACGGTGATACGCATCTTGTTTGCCATCAGCAAACGCCCTATCACCTGCCCAAAACGGCCAAAACCGACGATAATCACTTGCGGATCGTCATCTTCGACATAAGGTGCTTCTTCATCATCGCCCTTGGCGTTGTAGCGGCGCGCCAAAATGCGATCGATAATTTGCATCAGCAGCGGCGTGGTCATCATTGAGAGCGTCACCACCACCAACAACAGTGCCAGTTGCTCTGAATCCAACACATGTTGTGTCGAAGCAGCAGAGAACAGTACGAAGGCAAACTCACCGCCCTGGCTCAATACGCCAGAAAACTGCAGGCGAACCGAGTGCCGCAGGCCAAAGATCCGTGCCAGCGCGTACAGCACCGCAGACTTGACTGCAACCAGGATCAGCACGCCAATCAACACTTCAATCAGGTGGGTATAAAGCACGCCCATATTCAGCGCCATACCTACCGAGATAAAGAACAATCCAAGCAGCAACCCTTTAAAAGGCTCAATGGCGATTTCCAGCTCATGGCGATACTCGCTTTCCGCCAGCAGCACCCCGGCGATAAAGGTCCCCAACGCCATCGACAGACCCAGGGCATCCATAAACAGCGCGGCGCCTAACACCACCAGCAACGCCGCTGCCGTAAAGATTTCACGCACGCCAGAAGAGGCGATATAGCGGAACAAGGGCCGCAGCAGGAAGCGACCACCGATCAGCATGCCGCCGAATGCCGCCACCTTCATGGCGATTTTTGCCCAATCATCGCTGGAGCTCCCGCCTCCGGCTAAAATCGGGATTAGCGCCAACGCCGGGATCACCGCCATATCCTGGAACAGCAGCACCGAGAAACCGAGCTGCCCTCCTTCATTACGGTTCATACCCTTTTCACGCATCAGTTGCAGCGCCATGGCCGTTGACGACATGGCCAGACCAATACCGCCAATCACCGCCGCCTGCCAGGCAAAGTGGCTGAAATACAGCAGTGCGCCCAATACAGCCGCAGTGACCAACACCTGCCCGGCACCCACACCAAAGATCGAACGACGCAGTTCCCACAGCTTGGCCGGGTTCAGTTCAAGCCCGATAATAAACATCAGGAACACCACACCCAACTCGGAGAAGTGCAGGATCTCTTCCACATCGCGGATGAATCCCAGCCCCCAAGGGCCGATGGCGATGCCGGCAATCAGATAACCAAGAACGGCCCCAATCCCCAGACGGCGCGCAATGGGCACCGTCACCACGGCAGCAAACAGGAACAACAAGATGGCCGTCAGTAATGCTGAACCTTCCATCACAGCCTCCCTGTATGCGGCAATGGGTTATGCAGCCAGTCACCATAAGCGCTGGCATGGCTGATCAGCACTTCTGGCCGTTGACGGCGCGCCCAGTAAACGATTATCGGCGTCAGCCAGTGCATATGGCACATGGCGGCGGTCAGCTCAAAAGGGCGCAGAATATCCTCTATGGGATAACGGTTATATCCTCCGGTGCGGTAAGCGCCTTCCGGTTCTCCGGTGGTGATCACCGAACGCCAGTATTTCCCTGCCAATGCATTACCGCCAACTCCGCTGGCAAACCCGCGGGACAACACGCGATCCAGCCATTCTTTCAGCAAGGCCGGACAACTGTAGGTATAGAGAGGATGTTGAAAAACAATAACCTGATGATCGCGCAGCAGCTGTTGTTCATGGTGGATATCAATAAAAAAGTCAGGATAGTGCGCGTATAAATCGTGCACGGTGACATTTTCCAACTGCTGTGCCGGTCGTAACAAAACCCGGTTTGCCACCGAGTCCTGGGATTCCGGATGGGCATACAGCAGCAAAACCTTTGGCGGCTGCGACATCATTCCCCTCCAAAGCGTCGTCAGGGTGGCGGATTTCCGTTACCATGCAACGCAAAGACCAATAATAGGACAGCGTTACCCGTCGCCTTTCAAGCTACCGCTTGAAATTCATAGGGTGTACAAATCCTGTTAACGTAAACTTAATTCAATTTAACATACTCTGAACATACGGCGCTTTATGATTGTTTTCTCCTCGCTACAAATCCGACGCGGCACCCGCGTCCTGTTGGACAACGCCACGGCGACGGTTAATCCAGGTCAGAAGGTCGGCCTGGTGGGTAAAAACGGCTGTGGCAAATCCACACTGTTGGCGCTGTTGAAGGGTGAGATCGCCGCAGACGGCGGCAGCTACACCTTCCCTGGCAACTGGGCACTGGCCTGGGTCAATCAGGAAACACCGGCACTGGATGTGCCCGCCATTGAGTATGTTATCGATGGCGATCGAGAATTTCGCCAGCTCGAAGCCGAATTACAGGTGGCAAACGACAATAACGATGGTCACGCTATCGCCACACTGCACGGCAAGCTCGATGCCCTGGATGCCTGGACGATACGCTCCCGCGCAGCCAGCCTGCTGCACGGTTTAGGCTTTTCTAACGAGCAGTTACAAAGCCCGGTCCGCGCTTTCTCGGGGGGTTGGCGTATGCGCCTCAACCTGGCACAGGCGCTGGTTTGCCGCTCCGATTTGCTGTTGCTGGACGAACCCACGAACCACCTGGATCTGGATGCGGTAATCTGGCTGGAACGCTGGCTGAAAAGCTACCCAGGCACTTTGGTACTGATTTCACATGACCGCGATTTCCTCGATCCTATCGTCGATAAAATTCTGCATATTGAAAATCAGACTATCAACGAATACACCGGTAACTATTCGTCGTTCGAACGCCAGCGGGTAACCAAACTGGCACAACAGCAATCGCTCTATCAGAGTCAACAGGAAAAAGTCGCACACCTGCAAAGCTACATTGATCGCTTCCGCGCCAAGGCGACCAAAGCCAAACAGGCACAGAGCCGTATCAAGATGCTGGAACGCATGGAACTGATCGCCCCGGCACACGTCGATAACCCGTTCAGCTTCAGCTTCCGCGAACCGGAAAGCCTGCCAAACCCACTGCTACGGATGGAGAAGGTCAGCGCAGGCTATGGTGACAAAGTGATCCTGCAGTCGATCAAACTCAACCTGGTGCCCGGTTCACGTATTGGCTTGCTGGGTCGGAACGGGGCCGGTAAGTCAACGCTGATCAAAATGCTGGCCGGAACGCTGGAGCCCTTGAGCGGCGAAATTGGTCTGGCGAAAGGCATCAAGCTGGGATATTTCGCTCAGCATCAGTTGGAATTCCTGCGCGCCGATGAATCGCCATTGCAGCATCTAAGCCGCATCGCGCCCCGCGTACTGGAACAGCAGCTGCGCGATTATCTTGGCGGCTTCGGCTTCCAGGGCGATAAAGTCACCGAAGTCACCGAACGTTTTTCCGGTGGAGAGAAAGCACGGCTGGTATTGGCGTTGATCGTCTGGCAGCGTCCCAACCTGCTGCTGCTTGATGAACCGACCAACCACCTGGATCTGGATATGCGTCAGGCGTTGACCGAAGCGCTGATCGACTTCGAAGGCGCCTTGGTGGTCGTTTCGCACGATCGCCACCTGTTACGTTCCACCACTGACGATCTGTATCTGGTGCATGATGGCCAAGTGGAGCCATTTGAAGGCGATCTGGACGATTACCAGCAGTGGCTGAGCGACTTGCAAAAACAGCAGGCACAGCAAGATGCTGCACCGAAGCAGGATAACGGCAACAGCGCGCAGGCACGTAAAGACCAAAAACGCCGCGAAGCCGAGTTCCGTACGCAAACCCAGCCATTGCGCAAACAAATCACCAAGCTGGAGCAGCAGATGGACAAGTTGGGCGCTGAGTTAGCCGTGATAGAAGAGAAACTGGCGGACTCAACGCTGTACGACATCAGCCGTAAAGCCGAACTCACCGAATGCCTGCAAAAGCAGAGCCAGGCCAAATCGGCTCTGGAAGAAACGGAAATGACCTGGCTGGATGCTCAGGAACAACTGGAAAATCTGACCCAAGCATTTGAAGCAGAGAATTAATACCCCTCACCAAGGAATGACTGTGCGATTGCGAGATAACGTTGCTCCGCACAGCCATTCTTACTCCCTGCCACGATAAAAAGGCTTATCCCCCAAGATCGTCGCGCGGTGCATAATACGCCGCTGCGGCAGGTAATCCGCGTTGGCGTAATGCTGCGTCACGCGGTTATCCCAAATCGCAATATCATTGGCCTGCCAACGCCAGCGCACCTGGAATTCCGGCTTGGTGATATGCGCAAACAGGAAGTTCAATAGCGCATCACTCTCCTTCGCAGCCAACCCGACAATCCGCGTGGTAAATCCTTCATTGACGAACAGCGCCTGCTTGCCTGTGACTGGATGAGTGCGGATCACCGGGTGCAGTAACGGTGGGTTTTTCTGCACGGCCAATTGCCAGCGCTGATGTTCTTCTTCGCTGCCGCGATGCTTGTATTCCGAGAAGGATTTGGTGAAATCATGCTCCGCCTGTAGCCCAGCCAATAACTGCTTAAAGGGTTCGGACAGCGCCTCATAAGCGGCAATTCCGCTGGCCCAGAGGGTATCGCCCCCCGTCGTCGGCAACTGTTTAGCGGCTAAAATCGCCCCCAACGGCGGGTTTTCAATGAAAGTGACATCGGTATGCCAATTGTCGTTATCCGGCGGGTTATCGTCATGAGTATCCAGCACAATAATCTCTTCCACATCGGCAGCATGTGGATAAACCGGATGAATATGCAGATCGCCGAAGCGCCCTGCCAGCTCGCGCTGTTGTAGCGGCGTGATAGGCTGATCGCGCAGGAACAGCACCTGATGCTTGAGTAACGCATGGTAAAGCTGTTCAAACTGGCCGTCGCCCAGTGGCCGCGCCAGATTGACGTTTTCCACCAGCGCACCGATATAAGGCCCCAACGGGGTAATCACCAAACGTTCGTTCATTGCTGTACTCCATGCCAGGGGGTCAAGCGGCGCTGCAAGGCACGCAGCCCCAGCTCCAGACCAAATGCGATTATCGCAATCACGCTGATACCGGCGATCACCACGTCGGTCGCCAGAAACTCACCGGCTGACTGCACCATAAATCCCAGACCGCGCGTGGCGGCAATCAATTCGGCGGCCACCAGCGTGGACCAACCGACACCCAGACCAATACGGATACCGGTCAGGATTTCCGGCAACGCACTCGGCAACACCACAAAGCGCAGCAGTTGCCAGCGGTTGGCCCCCAAAGCCTGCGCTGCACGCATGCGCACCTGCGCCACATTGCGTACGCCTGCCACGGTCGAAAGCGTCACCGGGGCAAAAATCGCCAGGTAAATCAGCAGGATTTTTGAAGTTTCGCCAATGCCAAACCAGATCACCATCAGCGGCAGATAAGCCAACGGCGGCACCGGGCGATAAATTTCGATCAGTGGATCAAGAATGCCACGCACTGTCTCACTCAATCCCATCGCTATGCCTACCGGGACACCAATCACCACCGCGGCCAGCAATGCCAACAGAATGCGGCCCAGACTGGCGGCCAGATGTTGCCACAGCGTGGCATCCATAAAGCCTTGCGGGCTGGCAATGACGACCAGTTGATGCAATACCTGCTGCGGCGCGGGCAGAAATAACGGGCTGATCAGCTGCAAGGCGGTTACTGCCCACCAGACCGCCAACAGCACCAGCAAGGTTGCCGCGCTCAGCTTGAGGCTGCGCGGCAGCGTGAAACGAGATTGACGCACCGCTGTCGGTACTGTGGCTTTCAGAACAGAATGCAGGCTCATAGCAAGGCCTCGCGCTGTTGGAACACCCGGCCCAGCACGTATTCACGCTGGGCGATAAACTCAGGATCGGACTTGATAGAGCGGCAAGCCTCACCGGTGGCATAGCGTTGGCCAAAATTCAGCGATAAACGCTCCACCACCTGCCCAGGGCCAGGAGAAAGCAGTAACAGCTCGCTGGCCAGGAATACCGCTTCTTCGATGTCATGGGTGATCAGCAGCACCTGCTTGCCGGTATCGCGCCAAATGTTCAACAACAGTTCTTGCATCTGCTCGCGAGTGAATGCGTCCAGTGCCCCGAAAGGCTCATCCAGCAGCAACAATCGAGGATCCGCTGCCAAAGCGCGAGCAATCCCCACCCGCTGACGCATCCCTCCAGACAACTGCCAGATGAAGTGTTGTTCATAACCAGTCAGCCCAACGTGCTGCAACATCTGCTGCGCCACCTTGCGCCGTTCCGGCTTGGCCACACCGGCCAGTTGCAAGCCAAACTCCACGTTATCCACCACGTTGCGCCACGGCAGTAAGCCTTCATGCTGGAACACAACGCCCCGCTCGGCACCCGGGCCTTTGACGGGGACATCATCCAACGTAATGCTGCCAGCCGTTGGCGCAATAAACCCGGCGATCAAGTTCAGCAACGTGGTCTTGCCGCAGCCAGAAGGGCCCAGCACCACCACCAACTGCCCGGCGGCTATCTGGAACGACACATCGCGCAGCGCCGCACGCCCCTGATAATCGGCGGAAAGATGGTTAACGTTTAGCATAATGGCCCCTTACGACTGCGGCGCAGCCTGCACCTGTTTGACAAAGCGGTCGGTCACATAGGCGCTGTAATCACTGTCCACCTGCGGTATCTTGCCTTGTTGCTTGAGGAACTCGGCGGTATCACGAATAGCTTTATCTACCGGCTGGCCCAGTTGAGTGATCTGATCGGCGACCGGCAGGTAGCGGTTACCCTTCACCAGTTCCGGCACCTGCTCTGGCGGCACGCCGCTCAGGCGAGCCAGCGTGCTGAGGTTGCTTGGGTCTTTCAGCCACTGCTCCGGCTGGGCCAGATAGGCCTTCTGCGCCTTCAGGGCGCTGGCGGCAAAGGCGGTCACCACCTCCGGGTGCTGTTCGGCAAAGTCTTTACGTACCACCCACACGTCCAGGGTTGGCGAACCCCATTGACCAACCTGCTCGGAGTCGGTCAGCACCTTGCCTTGTTTGGCGAGTTCATTGACCACCGGTGCCCATACGTAGGCCCCGTCGATATCCCCTCGCTGCCAGGCCGCCGCAATGGCTGGCGGTTGCAGGTTGAGAATTTGCACCTGGCCAGGTTTGATGCCCCAGTGTTTCAGGGAGGCCAACAGGCTGTAGTGAGTGGTGGAAATGAACGGTACCGCAATACGCTTACCGACCAGATCCTGGGGAGATTTAATGTCATTTTTCACCACCAGCGCTTCGGAACTGCCCAGCTGCGAGGCAATGAGGAACACTTCGATAGGGAGCTTCTGGCTGGCGGCCACGGCCAGCGGGCTGGAGCCGATATTGCCAATCTGCACGTCGCCAGAGGCCAGCGCACGCAACACGCTGGAGCCGCTATCGAACTTGCGCCAGTCAACGGTCGCGCCAGACTGTTTGGCAAAGCTGTTTTCCGCCTGCGCCACCTTGGCGGGTTCGGCTGAGGTCTGGTACGCCACGGTGACGTCCACTGCCTGGGCACTGGCCGCACCGAGCGATAAAGCCAACAATACTGCACTGCGTAATGAGAAAAGTTTGCTCGCCATGATCCGCTCCGTTGATAAAATTCTGTGCTGTGACCAACAGTTTTATCTGAGCGGCGCTCGGCAATAAAAGAATAAAAAAATATCCTTTATTACTTATGGCGATATCAATACCACCCACTCTCCCCCTGCACGGCTACTGCGCTGAGCGGCATCAATAAACGCCATCCCTTGCACACCCGCTTCAATCCCTGGTAACAACGGTGCCGCCGAAGGGCCATCACGCAAACACCGGGCCGCTTCACGGTAAATCTGGCCAAACCCTTCCAGATAACCTTCAGGATGCCCTGCGGGTACGCGGGCCAATTGGCGGTTCTCTACGTGCTGAAATGCCGAAGCGCGGGTGATGCAATAGGGGGGCGCGTCAAAAGGCCGTATCCACAGCTGGTTCGGGTTTTCCTGGCAAAACTCCAGGCTGCCCTCACTGCCGTAAACTCGTAACTTCAGCCCATTCTCATGACCACAGGCTACCTGACTAGCCCAGAGCCGACCTTTGGCACCGTTGGCATAGCGCATCTGCACCCGCACATCGTCATCCAGCTTGCGCCCCGCGATGAATGACGTCAGCTCAGCGCTGATCGCCTCAGGCAACATGCCACTGACGAACTCTGCCAGTTGCCAGGCGTGGGTACCTACGTCACCGATGCAGCCGGATCCGGCTTTTTCCGGCTGCGCACGCCAACCGGCCTGCTTGTTGTCGGTCAGTTCCAGCGGTTTTGCCAGCCACTGCTGCAGATATTCCACCTCAATGAAGCGGATCTCACCCAACTCCCCCGCCAATATCCGGCTACGTGCCTCACGCACCAGCGGGTAGGCGCTGTAGTTATGGGTCAGGATCAGTTGTCTGCCGCTGTGGCGCACCATTTGTGCCAGTTGCAGAGCCTCCGCATAGGAGGTGCATAACGGCTTATCGCAGATCACATCAATCCCGGCGTTGAGAAAGGCACTGGCGACTGGGGCGTGCAAATGATTCGGGGTCACGATCGCAACGACATCAATTCCATCCTCGCGTGCCGCTTCCGCCAACGCCATCTGGTTAAAATCGGCATAGCAGCGATCCGGTTGCAGATGCAGTAGCGCCCCGGTGCGCAGACAGTTTTGTCTATCGGAGGAGAAAGCCCCGGCGACCAGCTCAAACTCATCGTCCATCCGCGCCGCCAGCCGATGCACCGCGCCAATAAACGCGCCTTCACCACCACCTACCATTCCCAGCTTCAATCTCATGATGCATCCTCCACGCCCAGCATGGCTCTGACTCGCTCCCGGTCAGTATCCACCGCGGCAAAATCATCAAAGGCCCGTTCCGCTACCGGAATAATATGGCGGGCGATAAAGGCGGCACCTTCGCGTGCCCCAGCCTCCGGCGACTTAAGGCAGCACTCCCATTCCAACGTAGCGACTCCAGGGAAGCCGTACTGCGTCAGCTTGCTGAAAATCACCGGGAAGTCGATCTGCCCGTCCCCCAACGAACGGAAGCGCCCAGGCCTTTCTAACCACGGTTGGTAGCCCCCATATACGCCGCTGCGGGCGTTGGGGCGGTACTCGGCATCTTTGACGTGAAATGCGCGGATACGTGGGTGATAACAATCGATAAAGCCCAGATAGTCCATCTGCTGCAAATGCAGATGGCTCGGATCATAGAGAATATGGCAGCGGGGATGATTGCCAACCTTGGCCAGAAAGCGTTCAAAGGTCACGCCGTCATGTAAATCCTCCCCCGGATGCAGCTCATAGCACACATCGACACCAGCCCGATCGAAGGCGTCCAGGATCGGCAGCCAGCGCTTGGCCAACTGTTCGAAAGCCTCCTCCAACAGTAACGCATTATGCGGCGGCCACGGATAGAAATAGGGCCACGCCAGCGCCCCAGAGAAGGTTGCATGGGCCGTTAGCCCCAAGCGCTGAGATGCCTGTGCCGCCAGCAACAGTTGCTCCGTTGCCCAGGCCTGCCGCAGCTGTGGTTTACCCCGGACTTCTGGCGGAGCAAAACCGTCAAAGGCCAGATCGTAGGCTGGATGGACGGCGACCAGTTGCCCTTGCAAATGCGTCGACAGCTCGCTGATGCGAATACCGTGCCGCCCAAGCCGTGCGACGACCTCATCGCAATAATCCTGACTACGCGCCGCCAGTGCCAGATCGAAAATGGCCGGCTCAAGCGTAGGGATCTGGACGCTGGTAAAACCCACCCCGGCAGCCCACTCCGCCAGGCCATCCAGCGTATTAAACGGGGCCTGCTCGGCGATAAACTGCGCCAGAAACAGCCCCGGTCCCTGTATCGTCTTCATTCCTCACTCCCTAATACCACCGTGCGTTGGCTGCGTACCGCTTCGTCCGCCGCCAGCACCACCCGTAAGCTGTTCAGCGCATCCTGAAGATGCTGATTGAGATCCAGGCCCTCACGAATAGCTTGTAAAAAGTAACGCTGTTCACTCAGGCACAGCGCTAAATGGTCCGGCTCATCCTGGCAATCGATCCAGCGATCCGGCCGCTTAAAGCGGTTCTCATCGTCTAAATCGGCGTAATGCACCCGCAATGATTCGGTTTTGGTATGCCCCCCGACATCGTCAGAAGCCCTTTCGTGATGACGGGCCACGATCGAAACCGCGCCGCGCGGCCCAATGACATCTTTCACAAAGTAGGCCGTTTCACTGATCATCGGCCCCCAGCCGGCTTCGTACCAGCCAATCGATCCGTCGGCAAAACGCACCTGTAGCTGGCCGTAGTTATACATCCCCTGCGGCAGGTCATCGGTCAGCCGGGCACCGATAGCGCTTACGCTGATCGGTTCTGCTTGGGCCATCTGGCACATCACGTCCAGATAATGTACGCCGCAATCAACGATTGGCGACAATGACTGCATCAGGTTGCGATGCACATTCCACATCTGCCCGTGGCTTTGCTGGTTGAGGTTCATCCGCATCACCAAGGGCTTACCCAAACCGCGAGCGAGCTCCACAAACTGCTGCCAAGAAGGGTGATGGCGCAGAATATAGCCCACCACCACCTGTCGTTGTGCCTGATGAGCAGCAGCAATCACCCTTTCAGCCCCTGCTACCGTGGTGGCGAGCGGCTTTTCGATAAACAAATGACATCCCGCCGCCAGTGCTGCCAAGGCGTAGGTTTCGTGGGTGTCCGGATAAGTGGTCAGGCACACGGCATCAGGCCGGGTTTGCGCCAGCGCCAACTCAAAGTCGCTAAAGGTGGGATAGTCGCCCCCCAAATGTTGATTGAGCAACTCACGCGACTCGCCCCGAGCCACCAGACCGCAGATTGTCACCCCTTCCATAGCATGGTAGGCCTCGGCATGGGACGCCCCCATATTGCCGCAGCCCACCACCAGCACCCGCAAATCAGCCATCGCGTTTCTCCCCTGCTGGAATATCCCGGTAGTTGAAGGTGAAGAAGAACAGCGCGGCGATCGCCAATGCACCGAAGGCCGGATACCACCAGAAGTGCTGCCATTGCGGCAACGCCGCAGTTCCCTCCGCCGTCACCATATGGTTAAACAGCGCACCGCTGATTTGTGAACCAATCAGCATACCGATGCCGTAGGTGAACAGCACCAACAGGCTTTGTGCCTGACCTTTTACCTTATCGCCCGCCACTTTATCGGTATAGATAAAGCCGATAACGAAGAAGAAGTCATAGCACATGCCATGCAGGATGATGCCGAGGTAGATCATCCAGCGCATTTCTTCGGTAATGCCCAGAGCGAACATCACATAGCGCAGGAACCAGGAAAGCATGCCGATCATCAGCATGTACTTGATCCCCAAGCGGGCAAACAGGAACGGGATCAGCAGCATGAAGAACAGCTCGGACATTTGCCCCAGCGACATCACGCCCCCCACGTTGGTGAAACCGGCCGCGGCAACGAACGGCGCAGCATAGGCGTAATACGCCGCCAGCGGGATCGAGATCAGCATGGCGCAGATGATAAACACCAGGAAATGGCGCTGCTTGAGCATCGCGAAAGCATCGGCACACAGCAGATCGCGCATTTTTACTGGCTTGCCGCGTTCCGGTGCAGGGGTATGCGGCAGCGTAAAGCTGTAAATCGCCAATACCAACGAAGCGACGGCAGCCAGCGTGAAGATATCGGTACTGTCCGACAGGCCGCTGGTGCCGACAATCAGCCCGGCGACAATCCAGCCAAAGGTGCCGAACGCCCGCACAATCGGGAAGGCCTTCTCACTGTTGCTCAGGCTATAAAATGCCACGTTGTTGCTCAGGGCAATGGTGGGCATGTAGCACAGCATATAGCCGAAGATGAGCCACAGTAGACCGCTGCCCTGCCCTTCAGCAAAGAAGCCCGGCATCATCCACAGCAGGCCTGCCCCAATCAGGTGCAGCACGGCTAACACTTTCTGTGAGGCGAAGAAGCGATCGACCACCATGCCCAGTACAAAAGGCGACAGAATGGAGGCGATCGGCCCGGTGGAATAGGCATCGCCAATGATCGCGGTCAGTCCATATTTGCCCATCACCACGCCGAGCGTGACGTACCAGGCTCCCCAGACAAAAAACTGCAGGAACATCATCAGCGCCAGCCGCGGCACCACCCATTTGAACGTGGTGCCTTTTGCCCCCAGGGCCAGGCTATCTGTTTGCATAACTCCCCCATTGGTGTTGGTTGGTTAATACGGCAACAACGCCGGTGTTAACCGCTTTCCGGCAAAAAGGACGGCATCACCACGCCGCCGGGTTGTTGCGCCAGGCCTTTCACCTGCGCGACATGTAATTCACAAATTCGGCCTCCCCAGCGCAGTAAAACCTGGCTAAGCGCGGAGCGCTCTGCGGGCACTAATACCACCGGTGTCGTACCGCGATGATGGTGATCCAGCATCCAACCGAGTAACTCAAGGGCGATCTCTTCGCTATGGCAACACCCCGGCCCCAACATGCGGGAAGCCGGGTGTGCCACAGAGGCCAAATAGCCACCGATGCGATCATCCAGTTCCCAGACGGCAACCCGCCACAGTCCACTGGCATCCTTGAGGAAATAATCGATATCGCGTTGGCGTTCGATGCCCAGTATTTCGCGCTCCAGCTCCAGGATGGCAGGCAGATCGTCGAGCCGGGCTGCCCGCACCTGGCCGCGAGTCAGGTGTGGATAAGTAAATCCCTGGCTCGGCACTGGGATCGCCATATCCTGATAGAGGGCATACGGGGTAAATCCTCCGCGCTGGTAGAGTGAATAGGAATCCAGATTTAGCGCACTGGACAGCAAACGAACCGGTAACCCCCCCGCCAGTTCGTCGGCCTTGGCCAACAAACGGCTGGCGATCCTCCGGCCGAAATAATCGGGATGAACATTCATGATGCCCAACCCCAAATGAGTTTCCCGCGGATGGAAAAAGCAGGAGCCGCAGATTGCCCCTTGTTGATCGCGCGCAATCCAGTGATGGCCCTCATCCAACTGCTGGTAAACATCAACAAACAGCCCACAACTTTCCGGCCCGGCAGAGAAGATGTCACCCAGCCCGTGGCCCTGATACCAGGCATTGGTTGAACAATGGATCAGAGCGGCAATCTCGCTGCGATCCTGCGCCTGCGCTACCTGAAGCTGTATCTCCATCTGCCACCTCCTATTGCGTCACCATTCGGGGTAATTCGGTCTAGATTTGAAATGTAATCGATTTCATTTTGCAATAAATAAAATGTAATCGATTTCTTTTTTTCAGCAACCGGATTGATATGATTAAAAGCAGGCAGAAGATGAATTTGTAATCGCTGTCACAAACTCTTCGTAGTGATCGTACTTTTTGCCGCATACTGTGCGAGGCAAACGGGCAGAAGGAAAAGCAAACCATGTCGATAGCAAAGGTGGCGAAAATCGCTGGCGTCTCAGCGGCCACCGTCTCACGGGTGTTGAACGGCCAACAGATCGTCAAACCGGCCACTCGCGATAAGGTCCTGGCGGCGATCCGCGCATGTGACTATCAACCCAACCTGCTGGCGCGCCAGTTGCGTACCGCACGTAGCGGGATGCTGCTGGTGCTGGTATCCAATATCACCAACCCCTTTTGCTCACTGGTGGTGCGCGGTATCGAAGAAGAAGCCGAGCGCCACGGTTACCATATTCTGTTGTGCAACTCGGAATCCAACCCGACCCGTGAGTCCGCCTACCTCAGCCTGCTGAGTGGCAAGGTGGTTGACGGGGTGATCACCATGGATGCAATCAGCTGTTTGCCGGGGCTGACCGCCATGATCGGTGATTTCCCCTGGGTACAATGCGGCGAAGGGGATACCCAATTCCGCGCCTCCTCCGTCACCATCGATAACCACCAGGCCGCCATGGCTGGCGTAAAACACTTGGCCGCCAAAGGCCGTCAACGGATCGCGTTGCTCAATGGCGATATGCGTTATCTGTATTCACAACAGCGGGAGCAGGGCTACCGGCAGGCGTTGGCCGAGCTGGGGCTGGACTATTGCCGGGTCGAATACGTCGAAGGGCTGGACTACGCCGCTGGCGCCAAGGCGATGAGTGATTTGCTGGCAGACGGGCCACGGCCAGATGCGGTATTTGCCATTTCAGATGTGATTGCCGGAGGCGCGATGAGTACCTTGCATCAGCAAGGCTTGCGTATTCCAGAAGATATCGCAGTGATGGGCTTTGACGGTGTGCCGTTTGGCAGCATCACCACCCCGCCGCTGACCACCATCGTACAGCCCATGCATCAGTTCGGCGTGCGCAGCGTGCAGTTGCTGCTGGAGAAAATTCAGGGCCAGCAGTTGCCCCCTTGTCACGACGTGCTGGATTGGCAACTGCTGGAACGGAGTTCAACCTGAAATCGTGCCCCGCAAAAAGATACGCGCTTTGCCACCCAGTAACGTGCGCTCTCCTTTTAGCTCACAGAACAGTTCACCACCGCGGGATGATAGCTGTTTGGCATGCAGCTCATGGCGGCCAAGGCGGGCCGTCCAGTAAGGCAGCAGGATGCAATGGGCGGAGCCGGTGACCGGATCCTCGCTGCGATCCAGCGAGAAATAGCGCGAGACAAAATCTACATTCTCTCCAGGGGCAGTGACAATCACTCCGCAACCTACCTGGTCGATCAACGCAGGAATATCAGGCTGTAACGCTCTGACCTGCGCCTCATCGGCCAAAACCACCATCATCGACTGGGCTTGCCATACTTCCTGCGGTTGCACACCGAGCAAAGCGGCCAACCGTGGCGGTTCAGCAATTCTCTGTGGTGGGCGAGAAGGGAAATCCAGGATTAGCCGTTCACCGTGGGCAGCATCGCGTTTGACATACAGCTCACCGCTGGCGGAACGGAAACGGATATCGCTCAAGGCTGGGTTGATCACGTTTAACAGTACATAAGCCGTGGCCAGAGTGGCATGACCACAGAGATCCACTTCCCGCGTTGGCGTAAACCAGCGGATCGCATGCATATCGCCATCTTCCCAGACAAAGCTGGTTTCCGGCAGAGACAGCTCATTGGCAATGGCCTGCATCTGTGCCGTTTCCAGCGATTGCTTGAGCAGGCAGACGCCCGCAGGGTTGCCCCGCAGTCCCTCGCCGATAAAGGCATCCACATGGAAATAGTTTTCGTTCATCATCGCTCCCTCAATGCCAAATCAGTAATACACAGGCGGCGGTTAACAGCCCCATCGACACGTTAAAGATAATCCAGGCCTTCTTGCTGCGCAGCAGGCGGCCAATCACCGTACCAAAACCCAACCAGATAATCCCAGCCACGATATTGACGGCAAAGATGCCGAAGGCAATGGCCAGAATGGAGTGGTTGTATTTATCCCCCGCCAGGCTAAAGCTCGCCACCGCCCCAAGCGCCATCAGCCAGGCCTTGGGGTTGAGGAATTGCAACAACCAGCCTTGGTACAGACGCACCGGCTTTGGTGGCGGCGCGTCGGTTTCCAGCTTTTCATAGGCCGCCGTCGCCACTTTCCACGCCAGCCACAACAGATAAAGGCTGCCGAGGATTTTCAAGATCAAGTGCAAGGAGGGATAAATCAGGATCAATCCACCCACGCCAAATGCCACCAACACCAGGATACTTTGCATGCCCAGCATGATGCCGATCATCAGCCATAATGAACGCATAAAGCCGAAATTGGCACCTGAGGTGGTGAGCAACATATTGTTGGGCCCAGGGGTGATCGCGGCCACCCACAGGAAGCCTAGCATCGAAAGAAATAAACTCAGTTCCATGAAGCGGGTGCTCCTCACCCAAATGACTTTTTTGCAGTATGATTGCTAATACATGTGTTTGAAGCTAACAGTGCGGTTCGGATCACACAATAGCCGCCAACAAGAATTTTATTCATTATGTATGAATCCTTTCGCCCCCTGACCGGGGCCAGTAATCCACACCTGCAAACCCTGCTGCCAAGGCTGGTACGCCGTCGCGTGCTGCTACAACCTCATTGGCAGCGGCTGGAATTGCCTGACGGGGATTTTATCGATCTGGCTTGGAGTGAGGATCCGCAACTGGCACGCGAAAAACCGCGCGTGGTACTGTTCCACGGGCTAGAAGGTAACTTCTATAGCCCTTATGCACACGGGCTGCTCAATGCCTGGCGCGAGAAAGGCTGGTTGGGCGTGGTGATGCATTTTCGGGGCTGTAGCGGCGTACCGAATCGTAAACAGCGTATTTATCATTCTGGCGAAACGGAAGATGCACGCTTCTTCCTGCGCTGGCTGCGAGAAAACTTTGGCGAAGTGCCAACGGCGGCGGTGGGGATTTCCCTTGGCGGCAATATGCTGGCGTATTATCTGGCGCAACAAGGCAATGACAGCCTGTTACAGGCGGCAGTGGTCGTTTCCGCCCCACTGATGCTGGAGCCTTGTTCTATCCGTATGGAACAGGGTTTTTCACGCGTTTATCAGCGCTATCTGTTAGGCCAGTTGAAGCAGAATGCCACACGCAAACTGTTGCATTATCCTGGCACGTTGCCGCTGGATCTGGCGCAATTAAATAAGTTGCGGCGCATCCGCGAATTTGATGATGTCATCACGTCACGCATTCATGGTTTTAACGATGCCGTTGATTACTACCGTCGCTGCAGTGCGCTACCGCTCCTGCCGCAGATCACCACGCCGTTACTGATTATCCATGCCAAAGACGATCCGTTTATGACGGATGAAGTGATACCCGACCTTGCCACTCTGCCGGCCAATATCGAATATCAGTTGACGGAGTGCGGTGGCCACGTCGGTTTTGTCGGTGGCACCTTGAAAAAACCACAAATGTGGCTGGAACAACGCATTCCAGCGTGGCTTTCCCCTTTTTTGGAGCCAAACAAGTGATTATTCCGTGGCAGGAAATTGAACAAGATACTCTGAACAACCTGATTGAATCCTTCGTATTGCGCGAGGGAACCGACTACGGCGAGCATGAACGTTCCCTGGAACAGAAAGTGGAAGATGTACGCCGTCAGTTGAAAAGTGGCGAAGTGGTGCTGGTGTGGTCAGAGCTGCATGAAACCATCAATATCATGCCTCGCGGACAGATCCGTGCCGGTCAGGAAGAAATTTAGTGCGGTGCCAGCCTATGACTGGCGCAAAAAATCAGGTAACAATGCAGTATTGCAAACCAACGCGCACAATTTCGTCTTTGGCGAAAGGACATCAGTCACACTAATAATCATATTCTGAGCCAGCGCATTTCATACGGAGTGACACACCCACATGTCTGCCAAACATCCCGTTATCGCGGTGACCGGTTCCAGCGGAGCCGGTACCACGACCACCAGCCTGGCGTTTCGCAAGATTTTCCAGCAGCTTAATCTCCGCGCAGCGCAACTGGAGGGAGACAGCTTCCACCGTTATACCCGGCCGGAAATGGATGCGGCAATTCGTAAAGCACGGGATATGGGCCGCCATATCAGCTATTTCGGTCCGGAAGCCAACGATTTTGGTCTGCTGGAACAAAGCTTTATCCAATACGGCAAAAATGGCACGGGACGCTCACGTAAATACCTGCATACCTACGATGAAGCGGTGCCTTATAACCAGGTGCCAGGGACGTTTACGCCTTGGGAGCCGCTCCCCGCGCCAACGGATGTGCTGTTCTACGAAGGATTGCATGGCGGGGTGGTAGCCGATCAGATTGACGTCGCCAAGCATGTCGACCTGCTGGTCGGCGTGGTGCCGATCGTTAACCTGGAGTGGATACAGAAGCTGATCCGCGACACCGGCGAGCGCGGCCATTCCCGCGAGGCGGTGATGGATTCCGTGGTACGTTCAATGGAAGACTACATCAACTACATCACGCCGCAGTTCTCGCGTACCCATATCAACTTCCAGCGCGTTCCCACGGTGGATACTTCCAATCCCTTTGCCGCCAAAGCGATCCCTTCACTGGATGAAAGTTTTGTCGTTATTCACTTCCGCGGCCTGGATCAGATCGATTTCCCCTACCTGCTGGCAATGCTGCAAGGATCGTTTATCTCGCATATCAATACGTTGGTCGTGCCGGGCGGCAAAATGGGGCTGGCAATGGAGCTGATCATGGCTCCGCTGGTGCAGCGGCTGATGGAAGGCAAGAAAATCGAGTAAATTATCAGGCGCGGCCAATCACCGCGCCCACCGTTGTTAACGCATCAACAGCCGGCGAATAAAACCAACGTGCAGTTTCACGCCAATCTGCAATGCGGCCTCATCCAGCTTAAAGCGCGGGTTGTGCACGCCATAGGTTGCGCCAATTGCCTCGTTACCGCTGCCAATGAACAGGAAACACCCTGGCACCTTCTCCTGATAAGAAGAGAAATCTTCGCTGCCAAACATCGCGGTGGTCAATTCCCGCAACGCTTGCGGCCCCACGGCTTCGGCCACCACTTCCCGCGCAATCGCGCAGGCATCAGGGTGGTTATTGCCGATGGTATAGCCACGCGTCCAGTCAACCTTGTAGCTGGCACCGTGCGCCTGGCTGATCCCAGCGACGGTTTGCTCAACCAACAGCGGCACTCGCTCACGTACTTCCTGGTTATGAGTGCGTAGCGTACCCGCCAGCCTTGCGCTGTCTGGAATGACGTTATAGCTATCGCCAGCCTGGAAGGTAGCAACGGTTAACACCGGTGCATTCAACGGATCCAGTTTGCGTGCCACGATCTGCTGTAATGCAGTCACCACTTCAGCACCAATCGGTACCGGATCGATACACAGATGTGGCATTGAGCCATGCCCACCCTTACCTTGCAGCACAATGTCGAAGTTATCGCTGGAACCGCTAAATACCCCCTGTTTTATCGCAACCTCCCCTGTAGGGAAATTTGGCAGCACATGAAGGCCGAAGATCATCTTCACACCCTCCAGCACTCCCAGCTCCACCAACTGTTGCGCACCGCCGGGGGGAACCTCTTCAGCATGTTGAAAGATAAAACGCACCGAACCGTGCAACTGTGATTGCAGTTGGCACAACACACTGGCTGCCCCCAGCAGCATGGCGCTATGGGCGTCATGGCCGCAAGCGTGCATCACTCCAGGTCGTGTCGAACAAAAAGGTTCATCGTTTTCTTCCTGGATCGGCAAGGCGTCGATATCGGCGCGCAACGCATAGCACGGCCCCGGCTCTGCGCCCTTCAGGTCAGCTACCACGCTATTGGGCGTTGGACGGGTTATCTTCAGTGGACCAAAGCTGGCCAGTTGCTCAGCGATATAATCGGCCGTCTGCGCCTCCTGGAATGATAACTCCGGGTGAGCATGCAGATGGCGACGCCAATTCACTACCTGTTGTTCTACGCTGGCAATCAGCAGATCAATGTTCATTTTCATACTCCTTAACTCAATGCCGGTTGGCGCGCCTTGCCCGCCAGCGGCAGGATCACCAACCCGGAAACCACCATGGCCAGTGCCAAAAAGACAAACGTCGTCATGTACCCTCCGCTGAGGGTGATCAGATACCCCATGGCGATTGGCGCGACAAAACCCCCTAACGTTCCGCCAGTGTTAATCAGCCCCATTGCTGCGCCCATTACCTCAGAGGGCAGACGCTTCATGGGCAGAGTAAATACCGTGACGAACGAGGCCATCAGAAAGATATAGCCGAAGAACAGGAACAGGCTGGCGGCCAGAGCGGATTCACAGGTAAACACCAGCCAGATACACAAGGCACTCAATAACGAACTGAAAAAGATCACCCAGGGCTCGCGCCCCTGCAGATAACGCCCTACCAGCCAACCCGTACCGAGCGAAGAGATCCAGATCCCCAAGCCACCGGCAGCCACCACCATACTGGAAACACCCATCGGCATTCCTCGCTGCTGTACCAGGAATTTCGGCAACCAGGCCATTAGGCCGTATGACGGGATGTTGATGCAGAATATCGCCACAAACAGCAGCAGCACGATCGGGCTTTTCAGCAGGTCTTTATAACGGGCTCCTGCTGATTCAGAGTGAACAGCTTGAGCCTGGACCGGATTTGGCACCAACCACAAAATACAGGCCGCAATGACGAAGGCTAACAGACCAAGCACAGAGAACGAGCCACGCCAACCGATGTGATCCAGGCAATAAACCGCCACCAGCGGCCCAACCGTCATTGCCAACCCGGCGGAGGACAGCAGAATAGATTGTGCAAAAGTACGTTGTTCCAGCGGGAAATTGGCCACCACCGCCTTGGCGCAAGAGCACGGATAGCCGGAATGACCAATACCGGAAAGGAAGCGAAACGTGACCAGCAATCCCAGGCCAAACCCCAGAATGCCAAAGCACAGCGCGAATCCTCCTAATAACAATAGCGAACTGCACAGCACCTTCTTAAAACCGAAACGATCATTGAGCCAGCCGGCGGGAATTTGAAACAGTGAATAGGCCAGGAAAAACATGCCGGTGATATAACCCAGCTGTTCCGCCTGCAAATTGAACTCACGCTCGATAGGCAACAGCGCAAAACCCATTACGGTTTTATCGATGTACACCACCACATAACCCACAAACAGCAAAAAAATCATCAGTGAACGATTTTTCATCGCTGATATTCCTTTAAGTTATCACCCAGGCAAACCCCCAGTATGGCGGGCGTATTTTGATAGTGTGATCCACGTCACTTTATATTTATAATAACAATCACTTATATCAATAGAGTTGAAACTATCGGCTTTTCTCTGGCGACATAAGATACAATTTATTAAGTGGTGATGCTTTTTACTGATAGGGGCAAGCGTGCGCTATTTACCGAAGTTGCAGCAGTTGAAAGTATTCCAGCAGGTGATCCGCAGTGGCAGCATTCGCGGGGCAGCGCGTGCCTTGGGACAATCTCAACCGGCAGTTAGCCGGACGGTGCGCGAGCTGGAGCAGATCCTGCAAACCCAATTGATCGTGCGCAGCAGCCAGGGGATGACGCTAACCGAAACCGGGCGCGTCTTTGCCCTACGAATGCAGCTGATTCTGGAAGAATTACAGCGCGCTGCCGATGAGATCCAGCAAATAAACCAACATTCACAAGGTAGCGTTGCTTTCGGCTGCTCTTCATTACTGGCTCTCACGGTATTACCTGCGTTGGTCGACGATTTTAAACAGTCATTTCCACAAGCTAACCTGGGCATACGCGAAGCGCAGCTTTCTACTCTGCTCCCCGCTTTGCGTGAAGGGCGTCTGGATTTTGCCGTCGGCACCGTCAGCCCTGAGCTGCCGTTGGAGGGCCTGGTGCGCGAACCGCTGTTCGATGCTTCATTTTGCATTATCGCGCGGCGGGAACATCCGCTGGCTCAAGCCACAACGCTGGATGAGCTGCGCGAGGCCAAATGGTTATTACCCGAAACTGACATGGGCTATTACCAACAGTTGCAGTCAGTGCTCGGCACCTTCTATCAGCAATTGACCAGCCCCCCTATTCGCACGGACTCAGTGGTATGCGGATTAAACATGGTATTGCAGGAAAACTATCTGACAATCGTGGCACGGGCGATGAGCACGCCGTTTTATTTACAGCAGAGATTGGTGGTATTGCCTATCAAGAGCCTGCCACAAGCGCAGTATTGCGTACTGTACTCAGAAAAATCGCCGCTGACCGTCACGGCGCGGCGATTTCTGGATTTATTGCGTATACATTGCCAGCGTCATGCCTGGTAGGCTCAGGCAACTTCGCGGATTTCAAAGCTGTGGGTGATAGTGGCAGCCTTACCCAACATCAAGGATACGGAGCAATACTTCTCGGCGGAAAGATCAACCGCGCGCTCAACGATCTTATCGGTCAGCCCTTTGCCGGTAACAATAAAGTGCAGGTTGATATGGGTAAACAGGCGGGGGGCTTCTTCTCGACGCTCAGAGGTCAGTTTCACCTCACAATCGCGCACATCGTTACGGCCTTTTTGCAGGATAGACACCACATCAATGGCGCTGCAACCGCCCACGGACATCAGCACCATTTCCATTGGGCTTGGCGCTTTATCGCCAGCGTTACCATCCATCAAAACCTGATGGCCAGACGCAGACTCGCCCAAGAATGTCAGCCCTTCTACCCACTTAACTCTTGCCTGCATTTTGTACACTCCGGTTAATTTCTCAAAAACAGGGTACGCTTTCGTATAGAAACTGGCAACGGAACCTGACGCTAATCATGCTGAAGCGAGACAACACAAGACACTCGCCTCACTCTGTGCTACAAACAAAGTCGCAATAACTCTTTCCAGGTCACCGATTTCAGGGGAATGTCCACGGAAAGACCCCTATATTGGTATGTTAACAGAATGTAGCTTGCAGCACTTCGCGCAAGTTAATATGCTAGAGCATAAGCGTATTTCTATAACACGCCTCAAAACCTGTTGATAGCCACAATTCAAACACCAGGCTATAAGCACGTTTTACAGGGAACTCTGACCCCTGTGATACAAGGCAGCGATAACAACAGAGGATAACAGCGAATGGTTCTCGGCAAACCGCAAACAGACCCAACTCTTGAATGGTTCCTGTCTCATTGCCATATCCACAAATATCCATCGAAGAGTACGCTGATTCACCAAGGTGAAAAGGCCGAAACGCTTTACTACATCGTAAAAGGCTCCGTCGCGGTGCTGATTAAAGATGAAGAAGGCAAAGAGATGATCCTGTCCTACCTTAACCAGGGGGATTTCATCGGCGAGTTGGGATTATTTGAAGAAGGCCAGGAGCGTAGCGCCTGGGTAAGGGCGAAAACCGCCTGTGAAGTGGCTGAAATTTCCTATAAGAAATTCCGCCAGCTGATTCAGGTTAACCCGGATATCCTGATGCGCCTGTCCGCGCAGATGGCAAGCCGTCTGCAAGTCACCTCAGAGAAAGTGGGTAACCTTGCTTTCCTTGACGTTACCGGGCGTATTGCGCAGACTTTGCTGAATCTGGCAAAACAGCCTGATGCCATGACTCATCCAGATGGCATGCAGATCAAGATTACTCGCCAGGAAATTGGCCAAATCGTCGGTTGCTCACGTGAAACCGTCGGTCGTATTCTGAAAATGCTCGAAGATCAAAATCTGATTTCCGCTCATGGCAAAACCATTGTCGTGTACGGTACGCGTTAATCCCTGAAGAAACGGCGCAGCCCTGCGCCGTTTTTTTACCTGCTGAATAGCAAACCATGTGGCGCCGCCTGATTTACCATCCTGAAGTCAACTACGCACTGCGACAAACGCTGGTGCTGTGTCTGCCGGTGGTTTTTGGTTTACTGATCGGTAATCTGCAACTGGGTTTGCTGTTCTCGCTGGTTCCTGCCTGCTGTAATATCGCCGGGCTGGATACGCCTCACAAACGTTTTTTCAAACGCCTGCTGGTTGGTGGTTCACTCTTTGCGCTCAGCAGTTTTCTGCTGCAACAAGCCCTGCTTTGGCAGGTTCCCTTGCCTTTGCTGATGCTGGCTATGGCATTATTGCTTGGCGTCAGTGGCGAAATCAGCCCGCTGCACGCACGCCTGCTGCCCGCATCCCTGGTGGCGGCCATCTTCTCTCTCAGCATGGCTGGCAGCGTCCCGATCTGGCATGCCCCTTTGCTGTATATCGTCGGCACCGCCTGGTACGGGCTGTTTACCTGGTTCTGGTTCAAACTGTGGAAAGAGCAGCCAATGCGTGAATCCCTGAGCCAGCTCTACGTTCAGTTAGCCGATTATTTTGAAGCGAAATACTCACTGCTGACCCAACATACCGATCCGGAAACCGCCCTGCCACCGCTGCTGCAACGCCAGCAGAAAGTGATGGATCTGATCACTCTGTTATATCAGCAGCTTAACTTCCTGCCGCACGCCAATAATCTGGAGCAAAAGCGTCTGCAACGCACGTTTCAGGTGGCGCTCGATCTGCAGGAACATATTACCGTCAGCTTGCATCAGCCAGAGGAAGTACAAAAACTGGTTGAACAGAGCCAGGCCGAAGCCATCATCCGCCGCAATGCTCAGGTGATCGCGGCACGCCTGCGCGTCGTGGCTGACGACATCCTTTATCACCGCCACCCACAGCGCTTCAGCATGAAAAACGAGTTGGCGGCGCTGGAAAAAGTGGCTACACAGCACGCGGATAACCCGGTTGGTCAGTTCTGCTATTATCACTTCAGCCGCATCGCTCGCCTGCTACGCACACAGCACCCACTTTATCGCCGTAATCTGATGGCCAACCAGTCCCGGCTGCCATTCTGGCCTGCGGTGGTAAGTTATCTGTCGCTCAAATCCAACGCCTTGCGAACTGCTGCCCGGCTTGGCGTCATCTTGGCGGTAGGCAGCAGCCTGGGCATGATGTTCAACCTGCCAAAACCCTATTGGATCCTACTGACCATCATGCTGGTCAGCCAGAACGGTTATAACGCCACCCGGGTAAGGATCCAGCACCGTGCGCTCGGCACGCTGGCCGGGCTGGTGATCGCCGCCGGGTTACTGCAGTTACAGCTGCCGGAGAATGTCACGCTGAGCATCATGTTGGCCATTACCCTCGCGGCCTATCTGATCCTGCGCAAAAACTACGGGCTAGCCGTCATCGGGTTCACCGTCACGGCTGTCTATACCCTGCAGATCCTGGCGCTCAACGGCACCCATTTCCTGATCCCACGTCTGATCGATACCCTTATCGGCTGCGTACTGGTATTTGGTGGAACGATCTGGCTGTGGCCGCAATGGCAGAGTGGCCTGTTGCGCCAAAATGCCCATCAGGCACTGGAGCAGGATCAAACGGCACTGCGCTTGCTACTGAAAGAGCAGGAACCCGACCCCACTCAGTTGGCCTATACGCGTATGCAAGTCAATCAAGCGCACAATGCCCTGTTTACTTCACTCAACCAGGCGATGCAGGAACCGGGGTTTGAATCGGATTATCTGGCCGACATGCGGTTGTGGATCACCCATAACCAATTTATTGTTGAACATCTGAATGCAATGACCATTTTGGCTCGCGAGCACTATATGCTGACGCCGAAACTGGCAGAGGAATACCTACAAGGTTGTGAAATTGCGTTGCAAAGTTGCCAGCAGCGGCTGGAATACGACGGGCCGAGCACCAATAACAGCATCATGCGCCTGCCGGATCTGCACCCGGACATGCCGATAACCGAAATGGAACGCCATCTACGGCGCATTCTTTCGCACCTGAGCGTGATGCATACCATCTCGTCGCTGGCGTGGCGCCAGCGCCCACATCACGGTATCTGGCTGAAGCGGAAACTGCGGGAAAGCTGAGATTGCGGGGTCAAATCTGACATTCAACCCCTGCGGATAAATCAGGCGTTAATCACATCCTGTACTGCCAGCTCGAATAACGCCATACCTTCGTCGATGTCTTTTAGCTCCACCACCAACGAGGGGGCAAAACGGATCACGTTTGGCCCGGCGTTGAGGATCATCAAGCCTCGTGCCGCGGCAGCGGTCAGGAAATCACGCGCTTTACCGTGATAGTCTGCTTTCAGTTCCGCGCCAATCAGCAACCCCATGCCGCGAATATCGCTGAAAACAGCGTATTTTTTACCGATCTCCTGCAAAGCCTGAACAAATATCCCATGGCGTTGCTCAATACCGTTTAGCACTTCCGGCGTATTGATGACGTCTAACGCCGCCTCTGCGACCGCACACGCCAGTGGGTTGCCGCCATACGTCGTGCCATGCGTGCCCACCTGCATGACCGAGGCGATCTCTTCTGTGGTCAGCATCGCACTCACCGGGAAACCGCCCCCCAATGCCTTGGCGGTGGTGAGGATGTCAGGAGTAATGCCGTAATGCATGTAGGTAAACAGTTTGCCGCTACGCCCCATACCGCTTTGTACTTCATCAAACACCAGCAACGCCTGATACTTGTTACACAGTTCACGCACCCCCTTGAGGAAGGCTGCATCGGCGGCTGTGATCCCACCTTCGCCCTGGATCGGTTCCATGACCACCGCACAGGTGTGATCGTCCATGACCGCCTTCAACGCCGCCAGATCGTTGAACGGCACATGCACGATATCGGCCGGTTTCGGCCCAAAGCCGTCGGAATATTTTGGCTGGCCACCTACGGAGACCGTGAAAAGTGTGCGGCCATGGAAGGCGTTATTAAATGCAATGATCTTGGTTTTATACGGGCTATGGCGAGTAATGGCGTAATGACGAGCCAGCTTGAAAGCCGCTTCGTTCGCTTCCGCCCCCGAGTTGGCAAAAAACACCCGATCGGCGAAGGTGGCATCGATCAATTTGGTTGCCAACCGCAGCGCGGGCTCATTGGTGAACACGTTGCTGGTATGCCACAGCGTTTCGCCCTGCTGCTTTAATGCTTCAACCAGCGCGGGATGGCAATGCCCTAATGCCGTTACCGCAATACCGCCGGAAAAATCGATATACTCTTTCCCCTGTTGATCCCATACGCGGCTGCCTTTGCCCTTCACCGGGACAAACTGGGCCGGGGCATAAACAGGCAAGATCACCTGGTCAAAGGTGTTGCGGTTGACTGCGTTTTTTTCGGTCATTGCTGGCTCCAAACGGATAGCTATCGAGTGAAAATATAATCACAAAATATGCATAAAAAACCAATCAAGAGCAAGCCTAAATAGCCGCTAACGGCTAACTGCCCAGGAAATTAGCCAGCAACTGATGCCCCTGTTCGCTGAGGATGCTCTCCGGGTGGAACTGCACCCCTTCCAGTGCCAGCGTCTGGTGGCGGATACCCATGATTTCATCCCGCTCGCCGTCACGTTCGCTCCAGGCGGTCACCTCAAAGCAATCCGGCAACGTCGCGGCATCCAGGATCAGCGAGTGGTAGCGGGTGACGGTCAGAGGATTATTCAACCCCTTGAACACGCCAAGATTGTTATGACGGATGGCAGAGGTTTTACCGTGCATCACCTCGCGGGCACGAACAACGTTGGCCCCGAATGCCTGGCCAAGGGCCTGATGCCCTAGACAGACCCCGAGGATCGGCAACTTACCCGCAAAATGGCGGATAGCGGCCAACGAGATGCCCGCTTCACTCGGCGTGCAGGGGCCAGGAGAGATCACCAGATGCTGTGGTGCCAGCCGTTCAATATCGGCCAGTTGCAGTTCATCGTTACGCTTGACCAGCACTTCTGCACCCAGTTCGCAAAAGTACTGATAGAGGTTGTAGGTAAAAGAGTCGTAGTTATCGATCAGCAGCAGCATTGGGTTATAAACAAGTAAAATCCAGTTAGCATATTAACGCACACCTGACATCACGCGGCCAGCCTTGGTTATACTTTACTTCCACTGGCTAGTTGGTCAGGATTAGGGGCTGGCACAATCGCAGCACCGGTATCCATAGCAAAGCAACCACAGTCTCGCGTTCCCTCAAAAGCAGATATGAAACGTAAGAGCATATCTTGCCTATCCATAAATACTGTCATCCAGATACTGAAAAAACCTGTTTCTTTTGCCAAAGCCACCGCCAGACGCATTACGGCCTCATTACCTAGGTTATCCGTCACATCTTTCAATGCTTCTTGAGCTTTTCCCCACGCTTCCATGCGTTGACTTTCGCGATCTAACGCAACTGCCTTCCCGTTTTCATCCCGAATCTGGCTGACTTTCTTATCCAGACCAGTAAGAGACAATGTTGCTTGAGCAAGTAATCTTTGATCCGCCGTAAGTTGCCTAGAAGGCACTACTTTGCCATCTGGTGAGTAAGCAAAGGCATAAAAAGTATTATCTCTGTCAGGCAACAGCAAGTCTGCCAATTCGACCTTCTTATCACTTTTGGTGGAGTTACAATTTACACATGCCAATAAAAAATTGCTCCATCGTCCGACCAGTTCCGGGTGACCATTATCACCATCTTTCGGTTGGATATGCTCAACGGCTAAGTTTGTAGCAATTCGACGTTCACAATAACTGCAATAGCTACCTATACGACTAACCAACTTGGGGTAAGCTTTTTTGTAATCATCAAAATCATTTAACCCATTAGGCGAAGCTCCTTTCTTTACTGGTCGCATACTTACTCTCCTAATTTTGCCGCTCGTTTCATCTCCAAAAAAGCCTGATAGGCTGGATTATCGGCATAAGGCGCAATACTTTCTGATAAACGATGTTTGAAACTCTCTAATTTATCTACCGGAGCTGATGAGGCTTCGTCCAACATAGTCAAGTAATGTTTAGCCGTTTCTTTCATTTCAGCATAGCGCTCGCTGGTTTCGGAATCATCAACCCCCATGATCCCTTCAGCAATATTATCTAATGTCTTATTGTTAAGTTCTGCGGTTGGTTGACCATCCAGCATCAACAACTCTTCGCCAGAACGTAATGATTGAATCAAAAAAGGAGAGTGTGTAGTGCAAATGAATTGCATCAAAGGAAACGTTCTGCGCAGATCCTCAATAACACGGCGCTGCCATTTTGGATGAAGATGTAGGTCTAATTCATCTACCAAAACTACACCTGGTGTTTGAGTCAAAACATTATTACCAAGGTGGGGGTTCAAACCAACGGCCTTTTGCGCAATATCCGCCACCAATGCCAGCATACAGCGCTGCCCATCGCTCAAATTGGCAAAAGGTTGGATTTCATGATCCGCGATATCAAACAGTAGTTCACCACGCTTAGCATCAAAAAACAGCCTTTCCGCACCGTCAACGCAGCCTAAAATTGCTTCCCGAACCACTTGGTTGCTAACAGACTCCTCCCCATCATTCTGAAAGGCAACCCATGACTCTTTAGCAAACCAACTAACTAAACTTCGTATCGAAATTCTGGGATCAACACTGTGGCGATAACCTGTTAAACGGCTTGTTTTTTCCTGCTGGCTCAATGAGCCAGGGCCCTGAATAGTGCTTTCTTGCTTTAATTTTCTAGGCTCCTGCCACAAACGCATCGTGCCATAATAAGCAATAAGAGGTAATATAACAGTTTCATTAATACGCAATTTTTTATCCGCTTCTTTTGCCAGTGCAATTAAATCACCTGCTTTACCGTAGCGGACATTTCCATTTTCACTCTCTTTTGATCTTTCCCAACTGATATCTTTATCAAATACACTTCCCAGAGTATCGATAGTTATCGGCCAATGTTGGGTAGTTTTTACACGCCCAGAAACTTCCTGGTAGCTCAGACGTGCGTCATCTTTTGACAGAGAACTGTTATCTGGTTTATTTCTGAATCCCAAAAGCCATGTAGATAGTGCAACTGACAAAGCCTCCAACAAGGCTGTTTTACCCGTACCATTCACTCCAACAATAAGGTTAAATTCAGGATGGAATGAGAATACTTTCCGTTCAAAACACCGATAATTCACTAAAGAAATTTGATTGATTTTCATTTCATCCTCAACTCTGATCCACGCATCAGAATTAACGTGTCATGGACCCCATACAGCCCATGACAGCATAACAAATAATCTCGCCGAACTCAGTCGGTTATCTTATCGCTTGCGGCCCCCCATGATCGAACCCAAAACACCCCGCAGGATCTGGCGCCCCAAATCCCGTGCCATGCTCTTGGCTGCCGTCTGAACAATGCCGTCGCGTTTACCGCCGCGTGGGCCGGTGGAACCGAACAGAATTTCGTTCAACCCGCCCATCAAGCCACCGCCGCTTTCCTGCCCGGCGGCCGGTTTCTGTTCAGCTTGACCAGACGGTGTGTTACCTAAGGTGGCAAAACCGCCTGAAGACAGTTTTTCATAGGCAGATTCACGATCCACCATATCTTCGTAACGCCCGTAGAGCGGCGATTTATTGATGGCGCTGTTCATCCCTTCAGCCCCCAACATACCCATTTTCGATTCTGGGGCGATGACCATCGCACGCTCCACCACGTTCGGCCGCCCTTTCTCATCCAGGAAGGAGACTAGTGCCTCACCCACGCCCAATTCGGTGATTGCTGTTTCTGCATCAAAGTCCGGATTGGCACGCAGGGTTTGTGCCGCTGCCTTCACCGCTTTCTGATCGCGCGGTGTAAAGGCACGCAGCGCGTGCTGGACACGATTACCCAACTGGCCCAACACGCTGTCCGGGATATCGAGCGGGTTCTGGGTAACAAAGTAGATGCCCACGCCTTTGGAACGGATCAGGCGTACCACCTGTTCGATTTTAGTCAGCAAAGCTGGCGGCGCGTCGTTGAATAGCAGGTGAGCCTCGTCGAAGAAAAAGACCAGCTTTGGCTGTTCCGGATCGCCCACTTCAGGCAAATGCTCAAACAGCTCTGCCAGCAACCACAGCAGGAATACCGCATACAGTTTCGGCTGATTAATCAGCTTGTCCGCTGCCAGCAGGTTGATGATGCCGTGCCCATTGGCGTCGGTTCTCATCAAATCGTTGATATCCAACATCGGCTCGCCAAAGAACTGATTGGCCCCCTGCTGTTCCAGCGTCAGCAAACCGCGCTGTATCGCCCCAATCGAGGCCGAAGAGATGTTGCCGTACTGGGTTTGGAACTGTTTGGCGTTATCCCCGACATACTGCACCATAGCCCGCAGATCTTTCATATCCAACAGCAGCAAGGCGTTGTCATCGGCGATCTTGAACACCAACTGTAATACGCCGCTCTGCACATCATTCAGATCCAGCAGGCGGCCAAGCAGCAGCGGGCCGAGATCGGAAACGGTGGCGCGGATGGGATGGCCCTTCTCACCAAAAATATCCCAAGGGATCATGGAGCAGGCTTGAGGTTGCCAGTCGGTAATGCCAATGGCGGCTAACCGCGCCTGTAACTTCTCGGAGGGAACGCCTTCTGCCGCAATCCCCGACAGGTCCCCTTTGACATCAGCCAGAAATACCGGCACACCGATACGTGAGAACTGTTCCGCCATCTTTTGCAGAGTGACCGTTTTTCCCGTACCGGTCGCCCCGGTAATCAACCCGTGGCGGTTGGCCAAGGCTGGCAAAATAACCAGATCCTGCAACGGTTTCCCGTCTTTTATCGCTTTGGCAATAACCCGCGCTTCACTCATTTGCTTTTCCTTTGACTCTATACGGCGTGAAAACGCCAATTGATGTCATAAAGCTATAAGCGTGGCGGAACCCCGTCAAGGGCAAACCCAAAGGACACCGTGAAGGAAGTGTCCCCTTCCCCACAGGGAAGGAGAGCGGTTACAGAGCCGACTTTAGGTACGGCAGCCAACCTGTGGCGCATCAGACCCTCATGCCAGAACGGGCCTCTGAGCGTTATCCGCGTAGCCCCAGCTCTTCTTTCAGCGATTTCAGATAACGGCGGCTGACCGGCACCGGTTCACCCACCGGCATGATCATTTCTGCCGCACCGCCCTCTTCGAAGCGGATCTCCTTGACCTGCTCAAGATTGACCAGGTATTGCCGATGGCAGCGCACTAACGGTGTACGACTTTCCAGTGTCCGCAGCGTCAGTTCAGTGAAACATTCCATCCCATCATTACGCACAACATATACACCGGTCGAACGCGAACGGATGGCGATCACCTCATCGAAGCGCAGCAGATAAATACGGCTGTGGCCGGTACAGGGAATGTATTTCAGATAACCCGCGCTCTCTTCCAGCGCCGCAATATTCTGCGGTGCACGCCGTTGGTGCAGACGCTGCAAGGTTTTATTCAGCCGCCTGGGTTCCGCCGGTTTCAACAGGTAATCGAACGCATGCTCTTCGAAAGCCTGTACGGCATACTCGTCATACGCCGTCAGGAATACGATATAGGGCATACGGTTTGGATCGAGCATCCCTACCATCTCCAGCCCGCTGATACGCGGCATCTGAATATCCAGAAACACCACATCCGGCTGCAGACGATGGATTTGGCTGATCGCCTCAATCGCGTTGGCACATTCGCCAATGATGGTAATACCCTCTTCTTCCTCCAGCAGGTGGCGCAGGTTATCGCGAGCCGAAGGCTCATCGTCAACAATCAATACGGTCAACATCAGGCCGCCCTCGCCAACGGCACGTTCAGGGTAATGCAGGTAAACGCCTCCGGTTCACAAGCAACCCGCACGCCATAATCTTCGCCATAACGCACGCGTATGCGCCGATCGACCAGGTTCATGCCCAAGCCGCTACCACCGGTCTGCTGGCGGAATAGACCGGCATTATCCGTAACCTGCAACAACAAATGATCCCCCTCAAGCCGGGCGCCAATATCAATACGGCCGACCCCCAATAAATGGGAAGTGCCATGTTTGATGGCATTTTCAACAATAGGCTGCAGTGAGAAAGCGGGCAAGCGTACGGCTAACAGTTCTTCCGGCAATGAAACCGTAATCTCCAGTCGATCGGCAAAGCGAGCTTTTTCAATTTGCAGATAGGCATTCACATGCTCAATCTCGTCCGCCAGGCTCACTTCATCATCGGAGCGCTTGAGGTTTTTGCGAAAGAAGGTCGAGAGATACTGCACCAGTTCGCAAGCGCGCTCCCCATCGCGGCGAATCACCGCCACCAGCGTATTCAGGGCATTGAACAGAAAGTGGGGATTGACCTGTGCATGTAGCAGCTTGATTTCCGACTGTGCCAGTAACTGTTTATGGCGTTCATATTGCCCGGCCATGATCTGTGCCGACAGCAGGCTGGCAATCCCTTCCCCCAGCGTGCGATTGATGGTACTGAACAGTTTGGTTTTGGGTTCATACAGCTTGATGGTGCCGATCACACGCTGATTCTCACCACGCAGTGGGATCACCAGCGTCGAGCCCAATTTGCAGCTGGCGTTGATGGAACAACAGTAAGACAACTCGTTACCATCGGCATACACCACTTCATTATTATCGATGGCACGGTGAGAGTGTACCGAGGAGATCGGCGTGCCCGGCAGGTGGTGATCGTCGCCAATACCGATAAAGGCCAGTAATTTGTCACGATCGGTGATCGCTACAGCACCAATACCCAACTCCTGATAAATGACCCGAGCCACCTTCATGCTGTTTTCCTGATCGAACCCCTGACGCAGGATCCCCTCAGTTCGCTCTGCTATCTTCAACGCCTTGGAGGAGAAGGCGCTAGTGTATTTCTCAAACATCGCCCGTCTGTCCAGCAGGATTTGCATGAACATCGCGGCTCCGACGGTATTGGCAATCAGCATCGGTAGAGCGATATGTTCCACCAGCCGCACCGCCTCAGGGAATGGGCGAGCCACCAGCAGAATGATAGCCATTTGCAATACTTCTGCTGTCAGTGCCACCCCGGCCACAAACAGGGGATTGAACAGCAGATCAATACGCCCGCGCCGCATGGCGATACTGTGCACGATGCCCCCGACCAACCCTTCGGTTACCGTGGATATGGCACAGGCCACGTCGGTCATGCCTCCCAGCGTATAGCGGTGCAAACCACCGGTCAGCCCAACCAGGAACCCGACGGAAGGCCCGCCCAGCAGCCCGCCCAATACGGCGCCAATAGCGCGGGTATTGGCAATGGAGTCTTGAATATGCAGGCCGAAATAGGTGCCCATAATGCAGAACACCGAGAAGATAACGTAGCACAGCAGCTTGTGCGGCAAACGAATGGTCACCTGCATCAGCGGAATAAACAACGGTGTCTTGCTTAGCAAATAGGCAATAACAAGATAGACACACATCTGCTGTAGCAGCAGTAAAACCTGGTTAAATTCGAACATAACAGCAGCTCATCCTGAACAACGGAGCAAAAAAAGTGCCGGGTCTCCGGTCTGGTTATAACCCTGTCGTCTTTCAAGCGGCAACAGGGCGACTTGTAATCCATAGGGCAGAGGCGGGCAATTAAATCATGCGAGGGCAAAAAAAACAGTGATTCAGGCAAAGCTTCGGCTTAGGGGGGAATAAAATACACCAGCCCCTGTCCGGGGCTGGTTCAAACGATTTATGGCAGCACTTTTGCCGACAGGATCACAATCGGTTTGCTTGGCACATTCTGGTAAGGACCCACGTTGCCCGTCGGGACTTGGGAAATCTTGTCCACTACGTCCATCCCTTTGACAACCTTGCCAAATACCGCATAGCCAAAATCACGCTGGCCATGGTCAAGGAAGGCATTATCTGCCACGTTCAGGAAGAACTGGCTGGTTGCGCTGTCTTTATCGGCGGTACGCGCCATAGAGATGGTACCGCGCAGGTTGCGCAGGCCATTATCAGCTTCGTTTTTAATCGGCGCATTGGTGGTTTTTTGCTGCATATCCGCAGTAAAACCGCCGCCCTGCACCATAAAACCTGGGATCACGCGGTGGAAAACGGTGTTGTTGTAATAACCGCTGTTCACGTAGTCAATAAAGTTCTTGGTGGAAACGGGTGCCTTCTGGCTGTCGAGCGCTAACTCAATATTCCCTGCCGAGGTCGTCAGCATGACGTGTGTTTCACCGGCGGCCAATGCGGCAGGTGCCATTGCGGTCAGGGAACACAGCGCAACGAAGGTCACTAAAGTACGTTTGAACATGAACGGGTCCTTTCTCTGAGAGACAAACAACGGAAAGCGCTTCAATTCTAAAGAGCTGCATCTGGCAGCGCCAGCCATTTACCTATATTTACTCAATTGCCAGACATTTCTGAATGCGCTAGCTTTTTCCTGCCGACAGTATGATCGCCGCACCCATTTTTGCCAAGCCGATCACGCATTATTTACCTGTTTTCTCCCTTCATCATTTTTTGCGACATAAATCTCGGTTTGGTTCTGCAATCTCGCTACGCTGAACAAATGAGAGCGCTCTCATTTTGCGCTGACAACCATAATAATACTGGAGAGCAATAATGAAGAAGATCGTGCTGTGCTGTGCCGCGGGGATGTCCACCAGCATGTTGGTTAAACGCATGCAAGCCGAAGCGCAAAAGCGTGAGTTGGCCGTAGAGATCGTCGCTGTGCCGGCAGCCGATTTTGCCGCCGAGCTGCCAACCGCCAGCGTGGTGTTGCTGGGGCCACAGGTGAAGTATGAACTGGCCCGATTCAGTAAACTCGCCGAGCCCCATGGTCTGCAGGTTGCCGTCATCGATATGATGGATTACGGCACCCTGCGCGGTGACAAGGTGTTAGACAAAGCCCTCAGCCTGATTGCCTGACGCCGCGGAGAAAACCATGAGCCTATATGCTTCCCTGATGCGCGTGGTAGAAAGCCATATCGCTCCGCTGGCGGGCCGGATTGGCAGCCAGCGCCATATCATCGCCATTCGTGATGGCTTTATCAGTGCCATGCCGTTTTTGATCGTCGGCAGTATCATGCTGATCATCGCCAACCCGCCGTTTGATGCTACCACAACGTCCAGTTTCGGGCAGGCCTGGTTAGGGTTCGCCAAAAAGCACTGGGACACCATCACCATGCCGTTCTTTATGACTATGGGTTTGATGAGCGTATTTGTCTCTATTGGTACCGCCTACAGTCTGGCAAAGCACTACGGAATGGACGCCCTGACCGCCGCGCTGCTGTCGCTGATGGCATTCCTGCTGGCCTCTGCGCCACAGGTCGACAATAAGATGTCCCTCGATTTTCTGGGTGGCCAGGGGGTATTCACTGCCCTGATCTGCGCCATTTGGTCGGTCGAACTGATCCGCCTGCTGAAGAAGTACAACATCACTATCCGCATGCCGGAGCAGGTTCCCCCTGCCATTGCGCGCTCATTCGAGCTGCTCTACCCGGTCGTCGGCATTTTGTTGACGGTCTACCCTATCAGCCTCCTGATGCAGAGTGAATTCCAGCTGCTGCTGCCAGCCGCCATCATGCAGGTTTTCCAACCGTTGATTTCCGTAGGTGACACCTTACCCGCCATTCTGTTGGCGGTATTGATCGCCAACCTGCTGTGGTTTGCCGGTATTCACGGTGACAACATCGTTACCGGTCTGCTGAATCCGATCTTTATGGCTAACCTGGCCACTAACGCCGCCCTGGTTGCGCATGGCGCTGCCACGACACAAACGCTGACCGCGCCATTCTGGTCGTTCTATGTCTGTATCGGGGGCTCGGGCTCTACGCTGGTGCTGGCCTTCCTTTATCTCCGTAGCCGCTCTATTCACTTGCGCACCATTGGCAAGCTGAGCGTGGTACCGGCGGCCTTCAATATCAACGAACCGTTGTTGTTCGGTTCGCCGGTGGTGATGAACCCAACGCTGTTTATCCCGCTGATTGTGGTGCCGATGATCAACGCCACTCTGGCTTACTTTGCCCTGCATTGGGACCTGGTGGAAAAAATGGTGGCGATGGCCCCCTGGACCGCGCCGGCACCGCTGGGAGCGATGATCTCCGCATCCTGGGACATCCGTGCCGCCGCGCTGGTGCTGGTATTGATGGCAATTGACCTGGCGATCTGGCTGCCCTTCTTCAAAGTGTATGAAAAACAATTATTGGCGCAGGAACTCGAGCAAGCCGAGGCAGAACGTGACGCTGCCAATGCCGCTGCCGTGCAGTAACAGGAGATAGCAACGTGACTGAATTGATGGCTGAAGTCAGCCAGGATTTTGAAAGCACCATCATGGAGCTACTGGTGTTTGCCGGTAGCGCTCGCAGCAGCGCGCTGATGGCATTGCAACAGGCTCGGGCAGGTGATTTTACTGCCGCAGCCGAACATATGGCCGAATCAAAGCAGGCAGTAAAACAGGCCCACCATATTCAAACCCAACTGATTGGCCTGGACGAAGGCTGTGGCAAGCTCGCCATCACCCTGATCACCGTACACGCCCAGGATCACCTGATGAACGCGATGGTTATCCAGGATCTTGCCGATGACATGATTGAACTTTATCGCCGTCAGGCGCAACAGGAGGCCCGTTCATGAGCGCGTTGAAAATCACCATTATCGGTGGCGGCAGCAGCTACACGCCGGAACTGGTGGAAGGGTTAATCCTACGTATCGAAGCACTCCCGGTCACTGAACTGGCGTTGGTGGACGTTGAATCCGGCCGCACGAAAGTGGAAATCATTGCTGCCCTGACTCAGCGTATGCTGGCACGTAACGGACTGGAGCAGGTGAAAGTCAGCGTGCATTTCGATCTGGATGAGGCTATTCGCGGGGCCAACTTTGTGCTCACTCAATTCCGCGTAGGGCAACTACCTGCCAGGGCCGCTGATGAACGCCTGGGGCTGAAATACCATCTTATCGGCCAGGAAACCACCGGCGTCGGCGGCTTTGCCAAGGCGCTGCGCACAATTCCGGTGATGCTGAATATCGCGCGTAAAGTGGAGCAACTGGCTCCAAATGCCTGGATTATCAACTTTACCAACCCGGCTGGCATCGTGACCGAAGCCATCTCTCGTTACACCAAGGCGAAAATCATCGGCCTGTGCAACGTGCCCATCAGCATGCATCACATGATCGCCAATATGCTGAAGGCCCCTTATGAAGAAGTTCAGCTACGGTTCGCTGGATTAAACCACATGGTGTGGGTACACCAGGTGTTGCAAAACGGCAAAGACGTGACCGGCCAGGTGCTCGATATGTTGTGTGACGGCGCGGTTCTGACCATGAATAATATCAAAGAAGCCCCCTGGCCCCCGGAATTCCTGCGCGCAGTTGGGGCAATTCCCTGCCCATACCACCGTTACTTTTACCAGACCAAAGAGATGCTGGAAGAAGAAGTGGCCGCGGCGGCCGAACGCGGAACCCGTGCCGAACAGGTGATGAAAGTAGAGAAAGAATTGTTCGAGCTGTATGCAGATCCTCATCTCGACAGTAAGCCAGAGCAACTCAGTTTCCGTGGCGGCTCCTTCTATTCAGAAGTCGCACTGGAACTGATCCTGGCAATTCACAACAATCTTGGCACACAATTAGTCGTAAATACCGCAAACCGTGGGGCTATTCGCGGTTTGGCAGATGATGCTGTGATAGAAACTAACTGTATTGTCGATGCCCAAGGGGCGCATCCATTGGCCTTTGGTGAGCTACCAGACGCCATGCATGCGTTGACCCAGCAGGTGAAAGCCTATGAGCGTCTGACAATAGAAGCTGCCGTACACGGCGATCGCAGCAGCGGTCTGTTGGCGCTGGTCACCAATCCATTGGTTGCCAATGCCAAGATTGCCCAACCGCTGCTGGAAGACGTGCTAGAGGTGAATAAAGCCTATTTGCCGCAGTTTGATCTTTAAAGAGGCCGCATGGTTGCTTTCAACCGGTGCGTCAGCCATTGGTGAGCCTGGCGTTGCAGACACATTTGTCATTCCTTAAGTCAGCGCCCAGAGATAAACGAACCAGGCATCTAACCATGCTGTACAGGGATGTATGAATGGGCGAAAGCGGCCAACGTGAAACTCATTGGGTATATTATTATCGGTATCGGATCCGCTGCGTCGGATCCCCTTCGTTTTTCGACCCGCCAGTTGAGAAACAACAGGAATACGTTCGTAATCAGGAGTAGAAAAAATGGTGACACTGGAAGATGTCGCAGCGATAGCAGGCGTATCCCGCGCGACTGTGTCACGCGTGGTGAATGGAGACAGCAACGTTAAAGCCCTCACACGCGAAAAAGTCGAGCAGGCAGTGGCTGAGTTAGGTTATACCCCCAATCCAGCCGCCAGGGCCCTGGCCTCCAGCCAGAGTAATACTTTAGGCCTGGTCACCACCTCTTACCGCGGCGGCTTCTTTGGCGCACTGATGGACTTTGTACAAACCGAAGCTGAGTCACACGGTAAGCAACTGTTGGTGACGCAGGGGCGCAACAGCGCGGAAAACGAACTGATGTCAATCCAACGCCTGTTCAGCCTGCGTTGTGACGGCGTACTCCTGCATGTTCGCTGCCTCAGTGACGAGCAGTTACGTCAGTTGGCCACGGAGTCGCGCCCCTTTGTCCTGTTGGATCGCCTGGTACCCGGTCTGGAAGACCGCTGCGTTATCTTCGATCATACCTATGCCAGCCAGATCGCTACCCAGCACCTCATCAACGCCGGCCATCGGCGTATCGCCTGCATCAGTGGCCCCGTTCAACGGGCCTCCAGCCAGTTGCGTTTACAAGGGTTCCTCCATGCCATGCAGGCCGCCAACCTGCAGCCGCTTGCCTGCCTGGAGGGCGTTTACGATCTGGAAAGTGGCTATGAGTGTGCCGACCAGTTACTACGTCGTGAAGTGCTGCCAACGGCCATCTATTGTTGTAACGAAGAAATGGCCATCGGCGCCTTACTGGCGATTAATGAGCATCATCTCAGCGTGCCGCAGGATATTTCACTGATTTGTTACGACAGCGGAGAACGTGCCCCCTTTGTACGTCCAGCGTTAACCAGCGTTCACTTTCCCATCACCGAAATGGCGCAATATGCGACCCGTTTGCTGATCGACCCACTGACACCACCGATGAAGTTTGAGCCGGTGATTGTCCGCCGCGATTCGATCGTGACAATCAGCAATTAGATCACAGGAATATTTCGTCGTATTTCATATATTGCATCAGAAAATAGATGCTCATCACAAAAACTCCCGTTGTCTATGCTAGGATCCGCCCTCTGGTGGCCTGATCGGGACTTTTTTCTTTTTTACCAGGAAAAGCCAGCGGCCTAAAACCAGTGCTATACCCCCTGGATTTCACGTCACAACTTGCAGCCAGACGGGTGTAAACCTCAACAGACATAATCAGGCCAATTACATGAATGACAGCAACCGCATCCGGCTAACATGGATCAGCTTCTTCTCTTATGCGCTGACCGGTGCATTAGTTATCGTCACAGGGATGGTGATGGGAAACATTGCAGATTATTTTAATCTGCCGGTTTCCAGCATGAGCAATACCTTTACTTTCCTCAACGCCGGTATTTTGATTTCGATCTTCCTGAACGCCTGGCTGATGGAAATCATCCCTCTGAAACGCCAGTTGATCTTTGGTTTTATCCTGATGGTGCTGGCCGTCGCCGGACTGATGGTTGGCAAAAGCCTGACGCTGTTCTCGCTGTGCATGTTCGTGCTCGGTGTGGTTAGCGGGATTACCATGTCGATCGGGACTTTCCTGATCACCCACATGTACGCGGGCCGTCAACGCGGTTCACGCCTGCTGTTCACGGATTCTTTCTTCAGCATGGCAGGGATGGTATTCCCGATTGTCGCCGCCATGCTGCTGGCACGCAGCATTGGCTGGTATTGGGTTTACGCCTGTATCGGCGTGCTGTATCTGGCTATCTTTGTGCTGACCCTGTGCTCTGAGTTCCCGGTTCTGGGCAACAAAGGGGCAGAAAGCGGCGAACCGGTAGTAAAAGAGAAATGGGGCATCGGCGTGCTGTTCCTGGCCATTGCCGCACTGTGCTATATCCTCGGCCAACTGGGCTTTATCCAATGGGTTCCGGAATACGCCACTAAATCCTTCGGCATGGATATCGGCCAAGCCGGTAAAGTGGTCAGTGACTTCTGGACGTCATACATGATCGGCATGTGGGTATTCAGCTTCGTCCTGCGCTTCTTCGATCTGCAACGCATCGTGACCGTGCTGGCTGCGCTGGCAACAGGTGCCATGTACCTGTTTATCAGCACCGATAACCCAGAACACCTGAGCTATTACATTATGGCCCTGGGCTTTGTTTCCAGCGCCATCTACACCACGCTGATCACGTTAGGTTCGCTGCAAACCAAAGTCTCCTCACCAAAACTGGTCAACTTTATCCTCACCTGCGGCACCATCGGTACCATGCTGACCTTCGTGGTCACTGGCCCAATCGTCGCCAAAGGAGGAGCACATGCGGCACTGACCACTGCCAACGGCCTGTATCTGGCCGTGTTTGTGATGTGTCTGCTGCTCGGTTTTGTAACCAAGCACCGCAGCCACGGGCATGTAACGCACTAAGACCCTGGTGATTGAACGTAGGGGCTGCATTAGCAGCCCTTTTTTTATTCTTAACGCCGGAAATCGACCCTCTCTTCCTGTGCCAGATACACTTTGCTTTCCGCAGGCTGAGTCTCAGCGATTATCGCGCCATTGCGAATCGAATAACGTACCGGCGTCTGACGGCGTAGCGCATCAAAACCGCTTTCTGCTGGCAGGATCACCAAATTGGCGCTATTGCCCGCCTGCAAACCATAATCGTCAAGATGCAGGGTACGCGCACTGTGGGTAGTGATCAGCTTCAAGCCGTCATCAATCTGGCCGTAGCCCATCAGTTGGCAGACGTGGAGCCCCATATGCAGCACCTGCAACATATTGGCAGTGCCGAGTGGATACCAGGGATCAAACACATCATCGTGGCCAAAGCAGACATTGATCCCCACTTCCAGCATCTCCTTCACCCGCGTGATCCCACGCCGTTTAGGGTAAGTATCAAAACGCCCTTGCAGGTGAATATTCACTAACGGATTGGCCACAAAGTTGATACCGGACATTTTAAGCAAACGGAACAACCGCGAGGTATAGGCCCCATTGTAAGAGTGCATCGCGGTAGTGTGGCTGGCGGTCACGCTATCGCCCATATCCAGCTTCAATGCCAGAGTGGCTACCGTTTCGACAAAGCGGGATTGCTCATCGTCGATCTCATCGCAGTGCACGTCCACCAGCCGGTTATACTTCTGCGCCAGAGCAAAAGCCTTGTGCAGCGACTCCACGCCGTATTCACGGGTGAATTCAAAATGCGGGATAGCACCAACGACATCCGCCCCAAGCCGCAAGGCCTCCTCCAGCAACGCTTCACCATTGGGATAAGACAAGATCCCTTCCTGCGGGAAGGCGACGATCTGCATCGTAACCCAGGGTGCCACCTCTTGTTTGACTTCCAACATGGCGCGCAGCGCTGTGAGGCCAGGATCAGACACATCAACGTGGGTACGAACATACTGTACCCCATTGGCAATTTGCCACTTCAGCGTCTGCCAGGCCCGCTGCTTTACGTCTTCGTGCGTAAGCAGTGCTTTGCGTTCTGCCCAACGTTCAATGCCTTCAAACAGTGTCCCTGACTGGTTCCAGGCGGGTTGCCCAGCCGTTTGCGTCGTGTCCAGATGGATATGCGGCTCAACAAAGGCTGGCAATGCCAGCCCACCCTGCGCATCCAGAGCATCACTGCGCCACTCGAGCCCTTCCGGTTGCGGAATGATATGCGCAATACGGCCCTGCTCAATGGCTAATTGCCATAACCCTTCATGCCCACTCAGACAAAGGTTATCGATAAACTTCACGGTATTGTTCGCCACTTTCCACCTCTGCTCGGCCAGCCGTTTTGTTCATCATACTGGGCAAAACCAGGCTGACAACGTTACCAGCCAATTATCTTCCGCCCGGCGACTGTCCAGCCGGAACGCCTCCCATCAACTGGCTCGATTCAGCTAAAGTTGAACAAAAACCGCAACTTAACAAATATCCATATAAATCATATATATAACCACTTAGAGGTATATAGGGGCTGTCTTGATTTGTATCAATAAACTGGTGTCAGGGAGGAATAAGGTACATCCAGGAAATCAGAATTTTGAGGCAATAATGCGCAGAGTCCAACTCGCTGTTATCGGTAACGGTATGGTCGGCCACCGTTTTATCGAAGATCTGCTGGAAAAAGCAGACAAAGACCAGTTTGAAATCACCGTCTTTTGTGAAGAACCCCGTATCGCCTACGATCGCGTGCATCTCTCTTCTTATTTTTCTCATCATACCGCTGAAGAGCTTTCGCTGGTTCGCGAAGGCTTTTACGAAAAACAGGGTGTGAACGTGCTGGTAGGCGAACGTGCCATTACCATTAACCGCGCAGAAAAAGTGATCCACTCCAATAGTGGTCGTACGGTGTATTACGACAAGCTGATCATGGCGACCGGCTCATATCCGTGGATCCCGCCAATCAAAGGATCGGAGAGCCAGGATTGCTTTGTTTATCGCACGATTGAAGATCTCAATGCCATCGAGTCCTGCGCCCGCCGCAGCAAACGCGGCGCGGTAGTCGGCGGTGGCCTGCTCGGCCTGGAAGCCGCCGGTGCACTGAAAAGCCTGGGTGTTGAAACCCATGTTATCGAATTTGCTCCAATGCTGATGGCAGAACAGCTCGACGCGATGGGCGGTGACCAGCTACGCCGCAAGATCGAACGCATGGGTGTCAAAGTCCATACCGGTAAAAATACCACCGAGATCGTCAACGGTGGGAAAAGCGCACGCAAAACCATGCACTTTGCCGACGGCAGCGAGCTGGAAGTCGACTTTATCGTGTTCTCAACCGGCATCCGCCCACAGGATAAACTGGCCCATCAATGCGGTTTGGCTACGGCCCCTCGCGGCGGTATTGCGATCAATGACTGTTGCCAGACTTCCGATCCGGATGTTTACGCCATTGGTGAATGCGCCTCTTGGCAACAGCGCACCTTCGGCCTGGTCGCCCCAGGTTACAAAATGGCGCAGGTCGCAGCCGACCATCTGCTTAACCGTGAGAATAGCTTCCAGGGCGCGGATATGAGCGCCAAATTAAAGCTCCTGGGTGTGGATGTCGGTGGCATTGGTGATGCCCATGCGCGCACCGAAGGGGCCCGCAGCTACGTCTATCTGGACGAAAGCAAAGAGGTTTATAAACGCCTCATCGTCAGCGCAGACAACAAGACGCTGCTGGGTGCGGTGCTGGTCGGGGATACCAGTGACTACGGCAATCTGCTTCAGTTGGCATTGAATAATATTGAATTACCAGAAAACCCGGATAGCCTGATCCTGCCGGCCCACGCCGGCAGTAAACCGGCCATCGGCGTGGACTCGTTGCCGGACAGCGCACAAATCTGTTCCTGCTTCGACGTCAGCAAAGGCGATATTATCAAAGCGGTGAACATGGGTTGCCATACCGTGGCGGCCATCAAGTCAGAGACCAAAGCCGGTACCGGCTGCGGCGGCTGCGTTCCCCTGATTACCCAGGTCTTGAATGCGGAACTGAGCAAGCAAGGCATCGAAGTCAACAATCACCTGTGTGAACATTTTGCTTACTCACGTCAGGAGCTATACCACCTGATCCGCGTTGAAGGTATCAAAACCTTCGAAGCGCTGTTGGCAAAATACGGCAAAGGTTACGGTTGCGAAGTTTGTAAACCCACCGTCGGTTCCCTGCTGGCATCCTGCTGGAACGAGTATATCCTCAAGCCGCAGCATACGCCGTTGCAGGACACCAATGACAATTTCCTGGGCAACATCCAGAAAGATGGCACCTATTCTGTGATCCCCCGCTCTGCCGGTGGTGAAATCACCCCTGATGGCCTGCTGGCTATCGGCCAGATTGCCAAAGAATACCGCCTGTATACCAAGATGACCGGTTCTATGCGCATCGGCATGTTCGGCGCGCAAAAAGACGACCTGCCAGCTATCTGGAGCAAACTGATCGCCGCCGGTTTCGAAACGGGCCATGCCTATGCCAAAGCCCTGCGCATGGCGAAAACCTGCGTCGGCAGCACCTGGTGCCGCTATGGCGTCGGTGACAGCGTCGGCTTCGGCGTTCAGCTTGAGCACCGCTACAAGGGCATCCGTACCCCGCACAAAATGAAGTTTGGTGTCTCTGGCTGTACCCGTGAATGTGCCGAAGCACAGGGCAAAGACGTTGGCATTATTGCCACCGAAAACGGCTGGAACCTTTATGTCTGCGGCAATGGCGGGATGAAACCACGTCATGCTGACCTGCTGGCGGCCGATCTCGATAATGAAACCCTGATGCGTTACCTCGATCGCTTTATGATGTTCTACATCCGCACCGGCGATAAGTTGCAGCGAACCTCGGTCTGGTTGGAAAGCCTGGAAGGCGGCATCGACTATCTGCGTAGCGTGATTATTGACGACAAACTGGGCATCAACGCGCAGTTGGAAGCAGAAATTGCCCGCCTGCGAGAAGCGGTGATCTGTGAATGGAAAGAAACCCTTGAGCAGCCACAATCGCAAGTGCGCTTCGCTCACTTCATCAACAGCAGCCAACGCGATCCTAACGTGCAAGTCGTCCCCGAACGCGACCAACATCGCCCGGCACGTCCGGACGAACGCATTCCCTTCACCTTAGTGGAAACCGAGGAGAACAACGCATGAGCCAGTGGATCACCGTTTGCCCGCTCGCAGATATTTTGCCTGGAACCGGCGTCTGCGCGCTGATTGGCAACCAACAGGTGGCGGTATTCCGCCCCTATGACGATGAACAACTGTTCGCGATCAGCAATATCGATCCGTTCGCCCAGGCCAGCGTACTTTCTCGCGGCCTGATTGCCGAACATCAGGGTGAGCTATGGGTCGCCAGCCCACTGAAAAAACAGCATTTCCGCCTGCGCGATGGCTACTGCCTGGAAGAGGAAAGCCGCTCCGTGGCCAGCTTCACCAGCCGGGTGGTCGACGGCCTGGTTCAGGTGGCTATGCAGTAAAAAATACCCTCTCCCTTTGGGAGAGGGTCAGCATTTACAGCTATTAGATTCATACTTTTTATTTCCAGGGAAATCCATGTTTACCGACACCATCAACAAATGCGCTGCCAACGCAGCGCGCATCGTCAAACTGGCAAAAGAGAGTCCGCTTGGCTTCTGGATCAGCTCCGCCATGGCCGGGGCCTACGTTGGCCTTGGCATCATCCTGATTTTTACCCTTGGCAACCTGGTGGATCCTTCAATCCGCCCATTAGTGATGGGAGCCACTTTCGGCATCGCGCTGACGCTGGTGATCATCGCCGGTTCCGAACTGTTTACCGGCCACACCATGTTCCTGATGCTGGGCGTGAAAGCCGGTACCATCAAACAAAGCCAAATGTGGGCCGTTCTGCCGCAGACCTGGTTGGGTAATCTGCTGGGGTCAGTCCTGGTCGCGCTGATGTACTATTACGGCGGTGGCAGCCTGTTACCGGTAGACACGAGCCTGATCCATACCGTGGCGCTGGCGAAAACCACGGCTCCGGCCGAGGTGCTGTTCTTCAAGGGGGCGCTGTGTAACTGGCTGGTCTGCCTGGCAATCTGGATGGCGTTACGGGTTGAAGGTGCGGCAAAATTCATCGCTATCTGGTGGTGTTTGCTGGCGTTTATCGCTTCTGGCTACGAGCACTCTATTGCCAATATGACGCTGTTTGCGTTGTCTTGGTTCGGCCATCACAGCGAAGCCTATACCCTGAACGGCATCGGTCATAACCTGCTGTGGGTGACATTAGGCAATATGTTGTCCGGTGCCGTCTTTATGGGCCTCGGCTACTGGTATGCTACACCACGTGCCCAGCGCCCGCAGGTTGAGAAAGCTACCGCACGACAGACCGCATAATGACTTCGGGGGTGCATCGTCGCCCCCGCTGACCACTTTCCCCGAGGATTGCCGATGGATTACTTACCGATTTTCTGCCAACTGCAACACAAAGCCTGCCTTCTGGTAGGCGGCGGGGAAGTCGCCGAACGTAAAGCTCGCCTATTGATGGAGGCTGGCGCACGGTTAACCGTCAACGCCCTCCAGTTCAATGCTCAATTCCGAATCTGGGCCGATCTTGGGCTGCTGACACTGGTAGAAGGTGAATTCCATGCCGAGTTACTGGCAGAGAAATGGTTGGTGATTGCTGCCACCGACAACGTGGAAGTGAATGCTTTGATCTACCAGTGTGCCAATCAACAACGGATCTTCTGCAACGTGGTGGATGACCCTAAACGCGCCAGCTTTATCATGCCTTCGATTATCGACCGTTCGCCCATTATGGTTGCCGTGTCTTCCGGGGGAAGGGCACCGGTGTTGGCCCGCCTACTGCGGGAAAAACTGGAAGCCATCCTGCCTCAGCATCTTGGCCAACTGGCCCAACTGGCCGGCACTTTGCGCCAGCGGGTAAAACAGCAGTTTGCCAGTATGGGTGCCCGACGCCGCTTCTGGGAAAAACTGTTCGCCCATGACAGGCTGGCACAGTCCCTGGCCAATAACGACACCGTGCTGGCCAACCAGCAGGTTGAACAGCTCTTTGCCGACCGGCCAGAAGAACAGGGCGAGGTAGTACTGGTTGGTGCCGGGCCAGGTGATGCCGGGCTATTGACACTGAAAGGCCTGCAACAGATCCAGCAGGCTGACGTGGTGGTTTACGATCGCCTGGTCTCAGAAGAGATCATGGCGCTGGTGCGCCGTGATGCCGAACGTATTTTTGTGGGCAAACGCGCGGGCTACCACTGCGTACCACAGGAGCAAATCAATCAGATCCTGCTGGAACAGGCTCAGCGCGGCCTGCGCGTCGTCAGGCTGAAAGGCGGCGATCCCTTTATCTTTGGCCGTGGCGGTGAAGAGCTGGAAACCCTGGCCGAAGCCAACATTCCCTTCTCGGTCGTTCCTGGGATTACTGCCGCATCAGGCTGCTCAGCCTACAGCGGGATCCCTCTCACCCATCGCGATCACGCCCAGAGCGTACGCTTGGTCACCGGGCACGCCAAGGCCGATGGTGGCCTGGATTGGGCGCAACTCGCCGCCAGACAGCAAACACTGGTGTTCTATATGGGGTTAACTCAGGCGGCAGAGATCCAGAAACAGTTAATAGCCCATGGGATGGCGGCCTCAATGCCCGTCGCCCTGGTTGAAAACGGTACGTCAACTCGCCAACGGGTTATTGAAGGTGAACTGGCACAGTTAGGCGTATTGGCCGCACAGGCCGCCAGCCCGAGCCTGATCATTGTAGGTAGCGTCGTCAGTCTGCGCAGCAAGCTGAACTGGTTTACCAGCAACTGCGTCGCGGCTGATCTCAGCAAGATGGCGTAAAAAAAAAGCGGCCAGAGGCCGCTTTTTTTTTCAACGACATCAGTTACGGGTATGGCACAAAGCCCACGGCTTCATACACTTTCGCCAACGTTTCCTGCGCACGAGCACGGGCCTTCGCGGCGCCATCACGCATAACCTGCTGCAGGAAAGCTTCATCACTGCGGAAACGGTGATAACGCGCCTGCAGATCACCCAGCATGTCGGAAACGGCCTCAGCCACCGCGCCCTTCAGGTGACCATACATCTGGCCTTCAAACTCGGCTTCCAGTTGCGCAATACTTTTGCCAGTAACACCGGACAGGATATCCAACAGGTTGGAAACCCCCGCTTTGTTTGCAACGTCATAACGAATGACTGGCGGCTCATCAGAATCAGTCATCGCGCGTTTGATTTTTTTGGTGACCGCTTTCGGGTCTTCCAGCAGGCCGATCACGTTATTACGGTTTTCGTCCGATTTGGACATCTTCTTGGTCGGTTCCTGCAACGACATTACGCGCGCGCCAGATTTCGGGATAAACGGCTCTGGCACCTTGAACACGTCACCATATAAGGCGTTGAAACGCTGGCCGACGTCACGGCTCAGTTCCAGATGCTGCTTCTGATCCTCCCCCACCGGCACCTGATTGGTCTGGTACAGCAGGATATCTGCCGCCATCAACACCGGGTAGCTGAACAAACCGGCGTTGATGTTCTCCGCATAGCGCGTCGATTTATCTTTGAACTGGGTCATGCGGCTCAGTTCGCCGAAATAGGTATAACAGTTGAGTACCCAGCTCAGTTGCGTATGCTCCGGCACATGGGACTGAACAAAAATGGTACTTTTCTCTGGATCGATACCGCAGGCCAGGTATAACGCCAGCGTATCCAGCGTGGCCTTGCGCAGCTGTTGCGCGTCTTGGCGCACCGTGATGGCATGCAGATCAACGATACAGTAGATACAGTCAAACTCGTCTTGCAACTGTACCCATTGACGCAATGCCCCCATGTAGTTACCAATGGTCAGTTCACCGGATGGCTGCGCGCCGCTGAAAACGATGGGCTTACTCATATTTAAATTTCCTGATTCTCTAAAAATGACGGCCCAAGAGCGGGCAACAAATCGGCAAAACGCGCCAACACGCGGTCGGGATGGCTCAGGGCAATCGCTTCACCGTAGTTATATCCGTACGTCAGGCCAATGCTAGGGCAACCTGCCGCCTGCGCTGCCTGAATATCGTTACGTGAATCCCCGACGAACAGCACCTCACTGGCTCGCAGGCCGAGTTTACCGAACACCAGATACAACGGTGCCGGATGCGGTTTTTTCGCTACCACATCATCACCGCCGATAATCAGCGAGAAATAATCGATAATGCCGAGTGCTATCAGCAAAGGGGCGACAAACGGCGTCGGCTTGTTGGTTACCAACGCCATCGGGTATCCGAGTTCAGCCAGACGGGCAAGCGTTTCCTTCACGTCAGGGAACAGACGGCTGCCGCTTTCCACAGTTTGTGCATAGAAATGGTCGAAGCGCTGACGCACTTGCAGGCAATACTCTGGTGTAGCCTCCACTTCGGCCCAACGCAGTGCGCGCTGAACCAGCACATCGGCACCATTGCCAATCCAGGTGCTAACGCGAGCCTCGCCCGCCTGTGGTAACCCCATATCAGCCAATGCCAGATCAATAGCCGCAGCCAGCCCCGGAGCACTGTCTACCAGTGTACCGTCGAGATCGAAGGCCAGGCCACGGATAGCCCTGAAATCAGCCATGGCTTACCTTCGCCAACTCGCTGCGCATTTCATCGATCACTGCACGATAATCTGGTTTACCGAAGATTGCTGAACCGGCAACGAACATGTCTGCCCCGGCCGCGGCGATCTCGGCGATATTGTCCACTTTCACGCCACCATCGACTTCAAGGCGTATATCACGGCCGCTTTCGTCAATAAGCCGACGGGCCTGGCGTAACTTGTCTAACGTGCCGTGAATAAAGGATTGCCCACCAAAGCCAGGGTTGACCGACATCAGCAGGATCACGTCAATTTTATCCATCACATAATCGAGATAGCTCAGCGAGGTAGCCGGGTTAAACACCAGGCCAGCTTTACAGCCGTGCTCTTTGATCAGTTGGAGGGTACGGTCGACGTGTTCTGAGGCTTCGGGATGGAAAGAGATGTAGGTTGCGCCAGCTTTGGCAAAGTCTGGCACAATGCGATCGACCGGCTTCACCATCAGATGGACGTCGATCGGCGCGGTAATGCCATAATTGCGTAACGACTCACACACCATCGGCCCGATGGTCAGATTAGGCACGTAGTGGTTATCCATCACGTCAAAATGCACCACATCGGCACCAGCAGCCAACACCTTGGCAGTATCTTCACCTAACCGGGCAAAATCTGCCGACAGAATGGACGGGGCAATCAAAAATTTTTTCATCCGCTATCTCCAAACGTAGGGTTCGAATTGTTATAGCCGTCGCCTTTCAAACCGTCACGCTGTTGGTTGCAACTCGAAATCCGCACGGTATATAAGCCGGGGTACTCCGGCTTAGCGATACAAGGCTAAAAGTTCGTTTACTTTACTTCGGCCTAGAATGTTTCGGCTAATGGTGCGGCGCGCCTTCACGACATACAACAAAGCGTCCTGATACCAGTCACGCGTCAGTTCGGTATCATGGTTGGAAATCAATACCGGCACCTGGCTCTCCACCGACAGTTGGTGCGCAATCCGCGCCAGCCCTTGCTGATCAGCCAGGCTGAAACTGTTGGTGTGATAGGCGGTAAAGTTCGCCGTGGCCGAAAGAGGTGCATAAGGTGGATCGCAATAGACCACCGCCCCCTGCGTTGCCTTCACCATGGTATCGCGGTAATGCTCACAGACAAAAGTGGCATTGCGCGATTTTTCAGCAAACCAGTAGAGTTCTTCTTCCGGAAAGTAAGGCTTCTTGTAACGCCCAAACGGCACATTAAACTCACCACGCAGATTATAGCGACACAGGCCGTTATAACAGTGGCGGTTCAGATACAGGAACAGCAACGCCCGCCGGTAAGCATCGGCGCTCACATTAAACTCTTCACGCAGCAGGTAAAACTGGTCTGAGTTATTGAATTCGTCGGTGAAAAGGATGCGGGCATCGCGCACGAAATCATCCGTGCGCAGCTTAACGATATTATACAGGTTGATAAGATCGCTATTGATGTCGGCGAGAATATAGGCATCGTACTCTGTGTTCAGGAACACTGACCCCGCCCCCACAAAGGGCTCAATTAAGCAGTCACCCTCTGGCAAATGACGACGGATCTCGTCTATCAGCGGGTATTTTCCACCAGCCCATTTTAAAAAAGCGCGGTTTTTCTTCATGCCGTCAATTAGCTACTTATACAATTCAGAGCGGCGGATTGTACTCTGTTTCAGACAGCACATCAGCGCACAAAATTAAATGATTTATTTTTTAAGGTCTTGCTGCACTTGATGTACAGGCCGGACCCACGGTTTTTTCGCCTGAACATCTGCCGGTAACGTAGCAATTGCGCGCTTGGCTTCCGCAGAGGAAGCGTAGTTACCGCTGACCAGCACATACCACGGCTTACCATCACGCTTGGTTTCGTACACCATAAAGTGTTGCAGGTTCTGTTGCTTGGCAAAGGCATTCAACGTGTCGGAACGTGAAGCACTGCTCAATTGCAGCGTGTAATGGCTACCTGGTGCGGTCTTGAGAGAGCCTGCGCTACCGCTCACAACGCCACTCTTACCAGAAGTTGACGGGGTATAAACCGTTGTACTGGTTGAAGACGACTTGGAAGAGGTCGCCGGTTTAGCGGCTGCTGACTTGGTCGCGGCGGTTTTCGCTGGTGTTTTATGCTGTTGCGCCGTAGAAGCCGCGTTGCTCTGCACCGGACGCGTTGCTTCGCGTGCTGCAGCACCGCTCATTACGGTAGCGGGAGCAGTAGGCAAACTGGAAACCGCTGTATTCATATTCTGTGTTGCAGCATCTACCTGGCCCTGCTGAGATGACAATGCATCTGCCATGTTACCTGGCAAATCGACACGCTGCCCCGCCCCACCCTGTGCTGGCTGTGGCTGCGCTTCGGTCGGTGTGCCTGAAATTGGCGGAACGCTGATTGTCTGCGGCTGCTGAGTTTGCGCATTGCCAACGCCATTGTTGTCGTTGGTATCACTAGTCCCCCCCGCCACGCCGTTGTTCGCGGTCGTAAGCGATGACGAGCCCGACAGGTTGATATCACGCGTGGCTTGCTGCGCAGTCTCATGCTTGGTTGGGGCTTTCAGCGCCGATCCGATACCGATAATCAGCAGCAACAGCACCAGAATGCCAATACCAATCATCATATGCTGACGTGACACGGCAAAACGTGGCCCAGTAGCTGGCCGACGCGCACGTGAAGGACGGCGATCGCTGGTGTCAGGCCTGAGATCGTCTTCTGGTTTAAACTCATCCATCTGAAACCCTCCAACTAGAGGCAAAAGCTCACCACCCAGGATCCGGTATGGTTCGAGACTATTAACCCGATGATGGCAAAGCGGCATCTGCTTCGCTCTGCACATTAATTAATATAGATACTAACAGCAGGCAAGCCACTGTTATACCCCTCATATTTCAAGCTTGAGCGTTACCGGCTGACTATCGCGATGACGGCAGACAGTCGGCTATCGAAGCCAGCACCATGTCATGAGCTACGCCACCACGCACTTCAGCACTACCGATTGCCGTTGGCAATACCAAACGCAACGCCCCACCCAACACTTTCTTGTCACGCATCATGTGGGGCAAATAGGCTTCAGGCGCCATTTCCTGTGGACCGCATACTGGCAATCCAGCACGTAACAGCAACGCTTTGATTCGTTCGATCTCGGCCTCAGAGAATTGGCCCAGGCGGCGAGCGGTTTGTGCTGCCATCACCATGCCAGCCGCGACAGCTTCACCGTGTAACCATACACCATAGCCCATCTCAGCTTCGATAGCATGGCCGTAGGTATGGCCCAGATTGAGCAACGCCCGCAGACCGTTTTCACGCTCATCGGCGGCGACTACCTCGGCCTTCAATTCGCAACAACGACGAATGCAGTAAGCCAGCGCAGCCATATCCAGCGCGACCAGAGCATCAATGTTGTTTTCCAGCCAGACGAAGAAATCACGATCGAGAATAATCCCGTACTTGATCACCTCAGCCAGACCAGAGGAGAGTTCACGTGCCGGTAAAGTACGCAGGCAATCCAGATCGACTACCACCGAGGCCGGTTGGTAGAAGGCACCGATCATGTTTTTACCGAGCGGATGATTGACGGCGGTCTTGCCGCCAACGGAAGAGTCCACCTGCGAAAGCAGCGTGGTAGGAACCTGGATAAAACGCACACCGCGTTGATAGCACGCTGCGGCAAAGCCAGTCAGATCGCCAATCACACCGCCGCCGAGGGCAATCAGTGTGGTATCACGACCGTGGGGCTTTTCCAGCAGCGCCGAGAACACTTGCTCAAGAACGGCAAGAGATTTGTACTGTTCGCCATCAGGCAGTATCACCTGATCCACCACAACGCCGCCCAGTTCCAACACCTTCCGGACTTGCTCCAGATATAACGGTGCCAGAGTCTGGTTAGTGACCAGCATGACCTGCTCACCCGCCTTTAGCGGCATAAAAGAAGCCGGATCGTTAAACAATCCGGCGGCAATGGTAATCGGGTAGCTACGCTCCCCAAGCGTTACGGTAATTCTCTCCATGTCGCGCTCAGTTCTCGGTGTGGTTTATCCCCGGCAACGCGGGGAACACAATCAGAATTTCCGCATTTGCCAGAGCCTACACGGAAACCGCGATACGCTAAATAATCCGAGTTGCAGAACGGTGGCAAGTCCGGAAGCCCTCAGAAACACAGATAGCGATGTCACTGAGGTTAACGGGTGCCGCCAACGTACATGCAAGTCGAAGAATGACCATTATATCAGTTACTTTCCAGCATGTTGATAATCTGGTTGGCAACGACTTTAGCGCTTTGATCGTCAGTGCGGATGGTGACATCTGCAATTTCTTCGTACAACGGATTACGCTCCTTTGCCAGCGCTTCCAGCACTTCGCGCGGAGGAGAGTCTACCTGCAACAGCGGACGCTTCTTGTCGCGCTGAGTACGGGCCAACTGCTTCTCAATTGTGGTTTCCAAATAGACCACGACACCACGCGCCGACAGACGGTTACGCGTTTCACGCGACTTAACCGAGCCCCCGCCAGTAGCCAGCACAATCCCTTGTTTTTCCGTCAGTTCATTAATGACTTTTTCTTCACGATCGCGGAAGCCTTCTTCCCCTTCCACGTCGAATACCCAGCCCACGTCAGCTCCGGTACGTCGCTCAATTTCTTGATCGGAGTCGAAAAACTCCATATTGAGTTGCTGAGCTAACTGACGGCCAATAGTGCTTTTGCCGGCACCCATAGGCCCAACCAGAAAGATATTGCGTTTCTCTGCCATGTTTTTCGGTATTACTAAGACAATTCGTTAATGATAACCCGCCCCGCCAATCAAATTAGCGACGGGACCTAAACTGAAACCTCATGAGCGATAGTGCGAGATCAGACGAAAAATTATCTCAACACTCTTGGTAGTTTGGCAACCGAATAAATCGCTATCCACGCCGCAGGAGGGAAACCATACGTTTTTAACGGCGTCTTGGCATTAACAAAAAAACCTCGGAGCTCAATTCGGTAACCCTTGTAAGCTAAATCGGCCGCAGCGTCAAACGCAGATGCCCACAAGGCGATAAAAAAGTGCATCTGCTCTTCAACTTTTAAGCGTTTTCAACGGGTAGGATCTCTGGCCGATGCCTAATGAATCGGGTGTTTCAGCAGATACCTCCCTCGGCGTTTATCTGAAAAGTAACGGAATGACGCGATCCTGAGATAAGTGAGGGGTTAGGCCTTGATCAGAGTGGGAGTGATAAAAATCACCAGTTCACGTCTTTTATGCTGCTTGCTGCTGTGTTTGAACAACGATCCCAATAAGGGGACATCACCAATCCCCGGAACTTTATCAGCGCCTTGAGCGCTTTGCCGCTGAAATATCCCCCCTAATACAATCGTTTCACCGTTTTTCACCGTCACCTGCGTTTTAATTTCCTGCTTGTCGATTGCCAAAGCCTCCCCTGCTCCCTGTTTTATTGAACGTCCAGGCGTGTTCTGGCTGATCTGCAGCGTCAAGGTGATACGGCCATTGGGTAAAATCTTTGGCGTGACCTCCATCCCCAACACTGCCTCTTTGAATTCTATCGACGTGGCACCGTTGGTACCGTTCGAAACCTCGTAAGGGATCTCCGTGCCCTGTTTGATGCTGGCGGTCTGCTGATGCGCCGTGAGTAAACGCGGGCTGGCGATAATCTCAACCTCGTTTTCCTGCTCAAGTGCCGACAACTCCAGATCCAGGATACGCCCGCTGAGGCGGGCCAGATGAAAACCCACCGTCACAGGGCTATTTTCTATCGGCAACCCGACACTAAAGTTATCGATCCGCAAAGTCTGTGCGGGTCTTTCCTCAGCACTCAGCCCCCAGCGCACACCAAGTTCGCGCAGATTTTCACTGCTGATCGTGACGATATGAGCCGCCAGTTGTACCTGTTCCAGCGGGGTATCCATCTCCATGACCCAGGATTTAATTTGGGCAAGCGCCTGCGCGGTATCACGCATTAACAACGCATTGGTGCGTTTATCCACCAATACCGTACCGCGCTCGGTCAGTAATTTCCCCCGCTGGCTATCCAGACTTTGGGCAACTTCGCTGGCTTGTGCGTTCTGCAGCGTGATCGTCAGACTTTGCAGAGGCAATTGCTGCGCTAAAACCTGCTGCCGATGTTGCAGCTCTTCTTCATCCAGCTCAGGAAAAATCATCATCACATTCCCTTCAAGGGTCATGGTCAGCTTCCCCATGCGCAAAACAACCGCCAACGCTTGCTGCCAGGGGACCTCTTCCAGCCGCAACGTCAGGTTACCGTCAACCCCCTCGGCTGCAACCAGATTTAATTGTTGGTATTCCGCCAAAGCCTGCAGAATCAGGCTGACCGGCGTATCGTGGAACACTAACGACACCGGTTTTTCCTTTTGTACCGCTCCCATCCCCCTTAAAGGGAGCAATAACACCCCGGCCAGAAGCCAGCTATATCCTTTCATGGACCTTTCCTTATGATTTTGTCCCTAGGGTGAGCACTACGTTACCCGTCAGTGGTGGGCAGGCATCGTCTAAATCCTGCACGCCAAGCTCAAGTTGCCGGGGGCGGATCTGTAGCACTTGCCAAACCCCATCCAGCACCCATTGCTGTGAATGCAGCCCCATCCATTGGCCCTGCGATGTCTTAACCCAGGCATAACGCAAATCCGGCGTACCGATAATGCCCTTCAGTTGCCACCCCGCAGGGGAAACAGCCGGCGGGATACAGGACATCATCTGGGGCGGCTGGAACGGATCCCGAAAGTGTTTGGCATAAAGCGGGGTGGAAAACAGCAGCCAGGCCCAACACAGTTTATTCATCCGTTTCCTCCCCCAACGCGAGGAAGGTCAGTTGGGTGATAAGTCCCTCCGGTTGCATCTCCATCCTCATCTGGCTAATCCGGTGGACAGGTGAGGTCTCAGACAGCACATGCAGCACCCCGTCAAACGTTGCCAACAACCTGACCTTGTGCTGGGCCGGTTTATCCTGCTGTTGCCAACGCAGTAACACCCCTCCGACCTGATTGAGTTGGTTGCCTAAATCCCCCGACTCGACCAAGGGTTCATTCTTTTGCTGCTGCAAACGCTGCTGGAGTTCTTCTTGCGCCGGTAGCTGGCTCAGTTGCTGCTGACGCTCGGCAATCTGCAATTCGAGTTGTTGTCGTTGTTCATGCAACCGCTTCTGCTGTTGCCACTCTCCGGACAAAAACAACGTACTGGCCAGCAGCATGAAGCCTGCCAAAACCAGCCATTGAGCCGCCAACAACTGCCAACCAGGCCGATTAAGCCAAGGGATGAGCCAATCCGCCAAGGGCTTATCCATCTTGCCCCCAGCGCGCCGTCAGGGTGAACGCCAAGACGCCATCTTTGCGCCGTGTCACATCAACCAAACGACTATCCTGTAATAGCGGTAATGCAGCCAGCCGCTGCTCAAACGCGGCAATCGCCGCATAGTGTCCGCTAAACCCCCGCAATGAAATGCCTTTTGTGTTCTCTTCAAACACCGTAAGCCATAAGGCTTCAGGTATTGCCAGCGAGAGTTGCTGCAACAATGCCAGATAGCGCAGGTTATGTGTTCGATTCTGCTGGCGGCGGGTTTCAACCGCTACCTGATGCGCCAGTTCAGCCACCATTTTTTGCCTCTGCTGGATTTGCCCGTTCAGTACGGCATATTGTTGCGTAAGCCCTTGCAGAGCCCGGCGTTGTTGTGTCTGCTGAGCACTCAGAAATCCATAAGTAAAAGCAAGAATGAGTAGAGCGGCCAGGAGCTGAGCACCGAAACAACGTAACCAGAAATTGTAGCGCTGCCGCTGTCGCCGGATACGCCAGGGTAAAAGATTGACCTGATACATCAGCTATCCTCGCGGCGCAGAGCCAAACCACCGGCAATCACAAACGCCATCGGCAGCGCGGGCAACGGTGGGTGTAGCTGGCTGAAAGCCGTAAAAGGAGACCAGGGTATGACCCCTTCAGGCAAGGCTTCATCTAACACGCTGCTGTAATACACGTCTTTTGCCCCAACATCGGGGCATATTGCTCGCATGGTATCCAGTGCCTGCCTGATGCTGCCAGCCTCCTCCAACGGCAGAACACCGTAGGCAAACGGCACCGAACGCGGCGCAACCCACAGCCACTCCCGCTCCAACCGGTGTAGCAGCCCCGCATCGGGTGCCAGGCTGGCAAACTCGGCCATCATGCATAAGGCACTGGGGGTGATATCGATCACCTGAGGCTGGAGATCCGCCTGCAGCAAACACTGCAACCATTGTTGGAGTTCCTGCTGGCGAGCGGCGGTAAGCAGCAATTGGTGGGTATTAGGTTGGGCCAAGCGGTAATCCATCACCAGCGTCTGACTGTCCAGCGGAAACTGTTTCAATCCCTGGGTCGTGATATAATCATGACGAACCGGTTCTCGCAGGCGCGGATCGGGCAGCGGCAAGGTCTGTTGTAAAACCCGTTGCGCAGGCAAAGCAATGCGTAAGGAAATATGTCTTGGTAACCGCATGCGCCACTGCTTGAGCGCAGTCACCAGCATGGCTGATTCCTCCAGATAGCCCTCTCGCAACACCGCTTGCGGCAATACCTGCTGCCACCAGTGGCGCAACTGCCAACCGTTACGACGACGCTGCGCGGCCAGCGCCCTGACGCAATGACTTTGTATATCCAGCCCCACCTGCCATGCTTGAGAAAACATATTTAGGTCAACCTCCGTATCGTCCAATGACAAAAGAACATATCCATGTTGCAGGCTTGCCTTTATACTACCGCGCGGTTGTTTATAAACTGCCCAATTGACATGAAATGGGAAATCTCAGGTGAAGTTCGTAAAGTATTTTCTAATCCTTGCAGTGTGTTGCATCTTGCTGGGAGCAGCCTCGATTTTTGGCTTGTACAAATATGTCGAGCCACAGCTGCCCGACGTCGCAACGTTGAAAGACGTACGGCTGCAAATCCCGATGCAGGTTTACAGCGCCGATGGCGAACTGATCGCCCAATTCGGTGAGAAACGCCGTATTCCTCTCAAGCTGGATCAAATCCCGCCGGTGATGGTGCATGCCTTCATCGCTACAGAGGACAGCCGTTTCTATGAGCATCATGGGGTTGACCCCGTGGGTATCTTCCGCGCGGCCTCCATCGCGCTGGTCTCGGGTCATGCTTCGCAGGGCGCAAGTACCATTACCCAGCAGTTGGCCAGAAACTTCTTCTTGAGCCCGGAACGCACCTTGATGCGAAAAATCAAGGAGGCCTTCCTGGCTATTCGCATTGAACAGATGCTGAGCAAGGATGAAATTCTTGAGCTGTATCTGAACAAGATCTATCTGGGTTACCGCGCCTATGGCGTCGGTGCTGCCGCTCACGTCTATTTTGGTAAAGATGTCAGTCAGTTGACCTTGAGCGAAATGGCCACCATTGCCGGGCTACCCAAGGCACCGTCGACGTTTAACCCGCTGTACTCCCACGATCGCGCCGTAGCACGTCGCAATGTCGTGCTGTCGCGCATGCTGGATGAGCACTACATCACTCAGGCACAGTATGACCAGGCCCGCAGTGAAGAATTGGTTGCCAATTACCATGCGCCTGAGATTAGCTTCTCCGCACCGTACCTTTCAGAAATGGTACGCCAGGACATGATCGGTCGTTACGGTGAGAACGCCTATACCGATGGCTACAAGGTGTACACCACCATCACTAAAAAATTACAGCTGGCAGCGCAGGAGTCCTTACGTAACAACGTATTGAACTATGATATGCGCCATGGCTATCGCGGCCCGTCGAACGTGTTGTGGAAAGTAGGCGAAACGGCCTGGGATCAGAAACAGATTGTCGATTCCCTGAAAAACCTGCCTAACTACGGCCCGTTGGCTCCTGCCGTCATTACCCAGGCTGACGCTCAGCAGGCCACGGCCATGTTGGCTGATGGCAGTAGCATTGTGCTGCCCATGTCCGGTATGCGCTGGGCTCGCCCGTTCAAAAGCGATACTGTGCAAGGCCCTACCCCAAAACGCGTCACTGACGTGGTTCAGGCAGGCCAGCAGGTATGGGTACGCAAAGTGAACGAGAACTGGTGGCTGTCACAGGTACCGGACGTCAACTCCGCGCTGGTGTCTATCGATCCTAACAACGGTGCCGTCAAGGCATTGGTTGGCGGCTTCGATTTCAACCAGAGCAAGTTCAACCGTGCAACCCAGGCACTGCGCCAGGTGGGCTCCAACATCAAGCCTTTCCTGTACACAGCGGCAATGGATAAGGGCCTGACGCTGGCCACTATCCTCAACGATCTGCCTATCACGCGTTGGGATGCCGGTGCAGGTACTGACTGGCGGCCCAAAAACTCACCGCCGACTTACGACGGACCAATCCGCTTGCGCCAGGGGCTGGGGCAATCGAAAAACGTGGTGATGGTTCGTGCGATGCGTGCAATGGGCGTTGATTATGCGGCTGAGTATCTGCAACGCTTCGGTTTCCCGGCGCAAAACATTGTGCATTCGGAATCGTTGGCGCTTGGCTCCGCGTCGTTCACTCCGATGCAGGTGGTACGTGGTTATGCCGTATTGGCAAACGGTGGTTACTTGGTGGACCCGTACTTCATCACCAAGATTGAAGACGATTCTGGCAAAGCCGTGTTTGAGGCAAAACCGAAAGTGGTTTGTGATAGCTGCAACCTGCCGGTGATCTACGGTGACACCCATCGTTCAGCCGTGCTTTCTGATGATAACGTTGAAAACGTAGCGGTCTCGCAGGAAAACAATAATGCCAACGTGCCCATGCCGCAGCTTGAGCAGGTAACTCCCGCTCAGGTTCAACAGGATAACGATCAGCAATATGCGCCGCATGTAATCAGCACGCCGCTGTCGTTCCTGATCCGCGATGCGCTCAATACCAACATCTTTGGTGAGCCGGGTTGGATGGGGACTGGCTGGCGTGCAGGCCGCGATCTGAAGCGCCATGATATCGGCGGTAAAACCGGGACCACCAACAGTTCCAAAGATGCCTGGTTCTCTGGCTATGGCCCGGATACCGTGACGTCGGTCTGGATCGGCTTTGATGATCATCGTCGCAATCTCGGTCGTGCGAGCGCATCTGGGGCTATTCCGGATCAAATCTCCGGCGGCGAAGGCGGTGCGAAGAGCGCCCAACCTGCTTGGGATGACTTTATGAAAGTGGCGCTGGAAGGCATTCCAGAACAGAAAGTCACCCCGCCACCAGGCATCGTGAGTGTGACCATCGATAAGAGTACCGGTAAGCTTTCCAATGGCAGCGGCGGCAGCCGTGTGGAGTACTTTATCGAAGGCACTCAGCCGACTGACTACTCGGTCCATGACGCAGGAACCACGCTGACGGACCCTGGTGGTGAAAGCCACGAGCTGTTCTAAAAAGACAATGGCCAGAGCAATCTGGCCATTTGAGATTGATGACAACGTGTTTTTTAACCCGAGATACCCGGGCCTAGCGCACCGAGGGGCACTCCGGTGGCTTACGCCACGACGACCCCTTCGGTACGCTCTCCCTAATATCTACCTTTGTCAGTCGTCTGTAATGGCCAGAGCAATCTGGCCATTTTTTTTATCTACGTGAGTATACCTGCTAGCGTGAACCACGCAGAAATGCCTCTGTCAGGAACAGTGCGCTGACATTGCGCGCCTCACGGAAATCTGGTTCGGCCAATAAGGCCATCATATTGGCTATCGGCCAGCGTACCTGCGGCAGCGGCTCCGGCTCATCCCCTTCCAGGCTTTGCGGATAGAGATCGTGCGCCAGTACGATATTCATCTGGCTGGAAAAATAAGAAGGGGCCATCGTCAGCTTGCTGAGGAAGTCAAAACGTCTGGCACCAAACCCCACTTCTTCCATCAATTCGCGGTTAGCCGCTTCCAATACCCCTTCACCAGGATCGATCAACCCCTTCGGGAAGCCAAGTTCATAGGTTTCTGTTCCCACGGCATATTCACGGATCAGCAGCAAATCATCACCAACGACGGGCACAATCATCACCGCCTCACGCTCCGAAGGCCGCATACGCTCATAGACCCGCCTCACACCATTACTGAACTCCAGATCGACCGACTCAACGTTAAATAAACGCGAACGAGCGACCGTTTCTACTTTCAGAATTTTTGGTTTTTGCAGGTGTTTATCCATGATTGCCTCAAATAGGTTAACCGCCATCCCGCTAAATCATGCATGCTATCAGGCGAGTAACCAGGATAATGATGTGCTTGTTGCGCCGGGCCTTAATGTGTCCAAACGCGATCTTGGTCACATTGTGCGTTAATGAGAACCTTTGCCGCAACGCGCTTCGCTATCAATTTACTTTTTTTTAACAAGCGTAGCCAGTAAAGCCCGATTTTCTGCATGAATTCATCAAAAACTGTATAAGAAAATCGGATAAAGCCGATATCAGGCCATAGGGGTGATTGCTATGATCGCACAGGTAGAGATTGTGCGGATCCTATGACGCTTGAATGAGAGCCAAGTACAATTTAACGGTTGCTCGTTCTTTCTCTGTGGAGTTAACTCCGTATAATATCTCGCGTTTATAAGGTTGACGGTTTAATGGGTTCACGATGAGGGTAGCATGAGCACAATAGCGTTGATATTGGCCTTAGTGCTAGTCTGTCTGATCGCCGCTGGCGTCTATTTTTGGCTAAGGTTTCGCCATCGGCTGGCCTTGGCGGGCTCTCTGCCATTCATTAAACCGACACACCGAAAACTGACCGCAGAAGAACGGGTTGCCATTGAGTCTTATCTCAATCAACAGAGCCGGTTGGGTAGCAAACTGCTGCCGGGTTCCACCGCGTTGCCCTCAGCCAGGCTGACGCTGACCTCGCAGAGCGATAATGTCTACCCTATTACCCATGCCATCACCCGCTATGGTCTGGCAAGCGATGAACCCAATAACTGGCGCTATTATCTCGACTCGGAAGAGATCCATCTGCCGCCGTTTTGGGAACAATACATCAGTGCCGATAACCATGTAGAAGTGATCAAAACCCAAACGCTGCCGCTCGTGATATCACTTAACGGCCATTCGTTACTTGATCATATTCACGATATCCCACCTTCACCGGTGGTTACTGCAGCCCCGACGAGGAATGCCTCCATTCGCAAGGAAGAGAGCGAACATATTGAGTTAGTGAATATCCGTAAAGAAACACGCGAAGAACACCTGCTCAATCGCCCCAGCGGCATCAAGGAAGCCGCCACCATCTCCGCCGCACTGTTATTGCTGTTCTTCAGCTTGATAAGCCCTGTGGTGGTGATCCCCTGGATGATTTTTATCGCGGTGCTGATGATCGCCTGGGGATGCTGGAACCTGCTCCGCCGCCCTACTGAAGGCGAACTGCAAGAAGTGCATTGCCTGCGTGGTACGCCAAAGCGCTGGGGCCTGTTCGGCGAATCCAATCAGGGGCAGCTCAGTAATATCTCTTTGGGGATCATCGATTTGATTTATCCCCCACACTGGCAACCTTACCTTGCGTCGGATCTGGGTAAGACCACTAACGTGGATATCTACCTCAACCGGCAGGTGGTTCGTCAGGGGCGCTATCTTTCACTGCATGACGAAGTGAAAAACTTTCCGCTGCAGCTATGGGGTAAGAATGCCGTACTGGTTGCCAGCTCACTCGTCGTGCTGTTACTGCTGCTGACCTATATTCCCCTCAGCCTACCGGCTAAATTGAGCAGTGCCTGGTTGCAAGGCGCACAGAAAACCGAAGTCACCAGCGTCCAGGCATTGGAAGCCATACCTCTGCATATCGGTGATACGTTAAAAATTCAGGGCAATGGGATGTGTTATGTCCCTTCGGGCAACAACACCGCTACCGCGCCAAGTTTTATGCCTTTTGACTGCTCAGGTATCTATTGGAATATGGCTGCGCCGCTGCCACAGCCAGAATCAGACGTCATCGACAAAGCTACCGCGCTGATTACCACCATTAATAACCAATTACACCCAAGCGGCGCTGAACAGAAAATTAACCCGCAGCTGGCCAGCGCGATCGAGAAATCGGGCATGATACTGCTTGATGATTTTTCGGATATCGTATTAAAAACGCAGGATTTGTGTGGCACAGAAACCGATTGTGTCCGGTTGAAGAATGCACTGGTCAACCTGGGTAATGCGAAAAACTGGGCCAGCCTGGTAAAACGGGCCAAATCAGGCGCACTGAAGGGCGTTAACGTCCTGTTGCGGCCGGTCAGTGCCGAATCGTTAGAAAACCTGAGCAAGGCGGCAACCTCGGCTTTTGTCACCCAAGAAACTCGCCAGGCAGCTGCTGCCCTCAACAGCCCACCGCCAGGCGGTTTTTTGATCACCAGCGACGAAGGCAAGCAACTGGTTGATCATCCATTGCCCGCACAACCCCTGAATGAGTTAAATGCCCTTGACCAATGGAACGAGTTGCAGCGCCTTAGCAACATGCTGCTGCATACGCCGTTCCGGGCGCAGGGGGTGATCACCAATATCTTCGTTGATGCCAACGGGACCCGTCATATCGCTCTGCACAGCGAACCGGACATGGTCACGCTGTGGCGTTACCTCGGCACCAGTTTGCTACTGCTGGCCCTGGTGATCATCTTTGGCTACAACACATGGCGGTTGGTACAGCGCTGGCGTAAAAATCAGCATCGCCTGGCCGATATCCAGCGCTACTATGACAGTTGTTTCAACCCGCAGCTCACTCCGGTATCAATACGTCCGATGGTCTAGCCTCGGCCCTGTCATCCACTTATGCTACGCTAACGCTATTGTCTGTTTTATCATCTGTGGGCTGCCACCAGCCCACCTATGGAGTTTTTACATGGTTCCCGAGTTTGACTGGCACGATATTGATACCGTTTTGCTGGATATGGACGGTACCTTGTTAGATTTGGAATTCGACAACCATTTCTGGTTAACACTGGTGCCACAGGCATTAAGTGAACAGCGTGCCATTCCCGTTGATATTGCAAGAAAAATCATTCATGACGAATACCAGGCCGTACAGCACACCATGAACTGGTATTGCTTTGATTACTGGTGTGAGCGTCTGGATCTGGATATCTATCAGATGACCAGCAACGTGGGTAACCGAGCGCGCCTGCGTGAAGATACCAAGCCGTTTTTGCAGGCATTACGCGATGCCGGACAACGCACTATTCTGCTCACCAACGCCCATCCGCATAGCCTGGCGGTGAAAGTTAAGCACACGGGATTGGATCAGCACCTTGATTTATTACTTTCCACCCACACATTTGGTTATCCGAAAGAAGATCAGCGTCTGTGGCAGGCCGTGCAACAGCAAACCGGATTTGACCCACAACGCACGCTGTTTGTGGATGACGGTGAACCGATTCTGGATGCGGCTCGCGCGTTCGGTATCCGCTACTGCCTTGGCGTGCAGAACCCGGATTCCAGTACGGCGAATAAAACTTTTCAGCGCTATCCATCGATGAGCGACTACCGCCAGCTGATACCCGCGCTGGAACGGAGAGCACAATGAAAGCCAAAGCAACACCGGATGATGACGCTGTTCGCCTGGATAAATGGCTCTGGGCGGCCCGTTTTTATAAAACCCGCGCGCTAGCCCGCGAAATGATCGACGGTGGGAAAGTGCATTACAACGGGCAGCGGGGCAAGCCGAGTAAAATCGTCGAGCTTAATGCTGAAATCAAACTGCGTCAGGGTAATGAAGAGCGAACCGTGATTGTGCTGGCCGTCAGCAGCCAGCGTCGAGGGGCCAGTGAAGCTCAACTGATGTATCAGGAAACGGAAGCCAGCATCGCCAATCGCGAAAAGATGGCGCTGGCGCGCAAGATGAATGCCCTGACCATGCCACACCCGGATCGCCGTCCGGACAAGAAAGAACGGCGCGATTTGATTAAATTTAAATTTGGTGAGCCGGAATAATCCCTCACCGCAATGAGAGAAAACTATGTCTAACCATGACCAATTACACCGTTACCTGTTCGAAAACTACGCGGTGCGCGGTGAGCTGGTTACCGTCAGCGAAACCTATCAGCACATTCTGACCAACCATGACTACCCGGCTCCGGTACAGGCGCTGCTGGGGGAGTTGCTGGTGGCAACCAGCCTGCTGACTGCAACGCTGAAGTTCGACGGTGACATTACCGTGCAACTTCAAGGTGACGGCCCGCTGAAACTGGCCGTGATCAACGGCAACAACCGTCAGGAAATGCGTGGCGTTGCCCGTATCGAAGGGGATATCGCGGCAGAAAGCACCCTTCATCAAATGCTCGGTAACGGCATCATGGTGATCACCATCAGCCCGTCTGAAGGCGAGCGCTATCAGGGCGTGGTCGGCCTGGAAGGTGAAACCTTGGCCGACTGTCTGGAAGGGTATTTCCGCCAGTCCGAACAATTGCCAACACGCCTGTTTATCCGCACCGGCGAAGCCGAAGGTAAACCGGCTGCCAGTGGCATGCTGTTACAGGTTTTGCCAGCTCAGGATGGTAATGCCGATGACTTCGATCATCTGGTGCAGCTGACCGCTACGATAAAAAATGAAGAGCTGTTCACGCTACCGGCCAATGAAGTACTGTATCGTTTGTATCATCAGGAAGAGGTCACACTGTATGAACCGCAAGACGTGGTGTTCCGTTGCACTTGCTCACGCCAGCGCTGTGCTGATGCGCTGATGACGCTGCCAACAGAAGAAGTTGCCGATATGCTTGAGCAAGACGGCAACATCGACATGCACTGTGATTACTGTGGTAATCATTACATTTTTGATTCAGTTGACATCGCCAGCCTCTACGCAGGCAATAGCGACAACAGCCCACAGTTGCACTAAGTTTTGCCGTCCCTCGGCGTGTGCACTCTGGCACGCGCCATTCTTCACCGTTTGCACGCTTGCTTTTTTCCGTGTCCTACATCTCATAACGTAACTAAAAAACGTTTAATACGTTAAATATTTGATACCTATCGCGGTTACTCTGAGCTGAACCCCTACAATTGTCGCCAGAAATTCTGTGATCAAGGAGCAGTGACATGCGTGTTAAAGGTATAACCCACCAGGATCTTGCCGCTTATGGTATTCATAACGTTGGTGAAATCGTTCACAATCCGAGTTATGAATTACTGTTTAAGGAAGAAACAGATCCTTCTTTGGAAGGGTTTGAACGTGGTGTAGTGACCAAATTGGGGGCCGTTGCTGTTGATACCGGCATCTTTACCGGCCGTTCCCCAAAAGATAAGTATATCGTTCGCGATGACATCACCCGAGACACCGTCTGGTGGGCCGACCAAGGCAAAGGCAAAAACGATAACAAACCCCTCAGTCCAGAAGTCTGGGCTGACCTGAAAAAACTGGTCACTGAGCAACTCTCTGGCAAGCGCCTGTTTGTCGTAGATACCTTCTGTGGCGCCAACGCTGATTCCCGTCTGAAAGTACGCTTCATCACGGAAGTGGCTTGGCAGGCCCACTTCGTGAAAAACATGTTCATCCGCCCAAGCGAAGAAGAGCTGCAAAACTTTGAGCCGGACTTCGTGGTCATGAACGGTGCAAAATGCACTAACCCGAACTGGCAGCAGCAGGGAATGAACTCCGAAAACTTCGTGGCATTCAACCTGACCGAACGCATGCAGCTGATCGGCGGCACCTGGTATGGCGGCGAGATGAAGAAGGGTATGTTCTCAATGATGAACTACCTGCTGCCACTGAAAGGCATCGCCTCCATGCACTGCTCGGCCAACGTGGGCGAGAAAGGCGATGTGGCGGTCTTCTTCGGCCTGTCGGGTACCGGCAAGACCACGCTGTCCACCGACCCGAAACGCCAGTTGATCGGTGATGACGAGCACGGTTGGGACGACGACGGCGTATTCAACTTCGAAGGCGGCTGCTACGCCAAGACCATCAAGCTGTCTGAAGAAGCCGAGCCAGATATCTATCACGCCATCAAACGCGATGCGCTGCTGGAAAACGTTACCGTGCTCGCCGACGGCACGGTGGATTTCAACGACGGTTCGAAAACCGAGAACACCCGCGTTTCCTACCCGATCTACCATATCCACAATATCGTCAAGCCGGTGTCAAAAGCGGGTCATGCGACCAAAGTGATCTTCTTGACGGCGGATGCCTTCGGCGTACTGCCACCAGTATCACGCCTGACGGCCAACCAGACTCAGTATCATTTCCTATCTGGCTTCACCGCCAAGCTGGCTGGCACCGAGCGCGGCGTTACCGAACCAACGCCAACCTTCTCTGCCTGTTTCGGTGCGGCTTTCCTGTCCTTGCACCCGACCCAGTATGCAGAAGTACTGGTCAAACGCATGCAGGCTGCCGGCGCTCAGGCTTATCTGGTTAATACCGGCTGGAACGGCACGGGTAAACGTATCTCGATCAAAGATACACGCGGCATTATCGACGCCATCCTCAACGGTGAAATCGATAAAGCAGAAACCATCACGCTGCCAATCTTCGATCTGGCCATGCCGACCGCCTTGCCTGGCGTTGATCCCGCCATTCTCGACCCACGAGCGACCTATGCCAGCCTCGCACAATGGGAAGAGAAAGCGCACGATCTGGCGAACCGCTTTATTACCAACTTCGACAAGTACACCGATACAGCGGCAGGGGCTGCACTGGTCAGCGCAGGTCCTAAACTGTAACACCCTCAGGCAGGGTTTCCCTGCCATCACCCGAAGCCAAGACGCGAAGAAATTCGCGTCTTTTTTTATGTTTGCCGTTGAGAAAGGGAATAATGATAGCGCTGCACCAGGCTGCGCTATCAGAAGGGAGAAAACTAGGCGTTATCCTTGACGGGTGCAGGCCCGTTAGCCACGTCTATTTTCTCGATCGGCAGCGGAATATAGGCTCGTATACGCAACCCGCCACGCTCACTGGTGCCAATATCCAGCACGCCCGCATGAGCATCAATGATACGTTGCACGATGGCCAGCCCCAACCCGGTGCCGCTGGTACTGCGCGCGCTGTCGCCGCGCACAAAGGGTTGGAACAGGTGCTTCAGCTCTTCCGGTTTGATACCTGGGCCGTCATCTTCAACCTGGAACCAGCCACGTTGCAGTTCGCGTCCACTGCTGACCTTGATCCAACCATTGCCGTAGCGCGCCGCATTGACCACCATGTTCACCGCCGCACGTTTGATTGATAAAGGATGCACATCCATCATCAATTCACCCGGTGTGATATCGGTTTCAATCACCCGCTCGTAGCCACTTTCCGCCGCGACCACTTCACCTAAAATGGCGTTCAGATCGCTCATTTCGGTCTGCATCTCCTGGCCGGTACGCAGGTAATCAATAAACTGTTCGATAATGACGTTACATTCTTCGATATCTTTATTGATCGACTCCGCCAGGTAACCGTCTTCAGCGCTCATCATTTCCGTTGCCAAGCGAATACGCGTCAACGGCGTGCGCAGATCGTGGCTCACCCCTGCCATCAGCAATGTGCGATCGTCGGCAAGCTGCTTCACGCCGGAAGCCATCTGGTTGAAGGCCCGGGTCACAGAGCGCACCTCAGAGGCACCGTATTCACGTAGCGGTGGCGGAATAATGCCTTTCCCTACCTGCAAGGCGGCATGTTCAAGCTCGACTAAGGGGCGATTCTGAATACGGATAAATAGCCACGCCCCGCCTATCGCCAGCAACATAATCGCCAGGGTGTAGCGGAATAGCGGCGAAAAATCACCTTGATGAATTTCGGTTAGCGGAACACGCACCCAGATATCCGGCTGCAGCCAGGTTTTCAGCCAGACGACAGGCGAGTTTTTATTCACCTCAACGCGAACGTCGGTTGGTCCCCCCAACTGCTGCGCCATTTGCTGGCTAAGAAATTGGTAGTGCTGCGCCCAACGCAACCCGCTCTCTTCCGCAGCGGCATTGGTATAAAGCGAAATACCCAGCTCACGATAGATCTCGCGGCGGAACGCTGGCGGTACTTCAAGCAACGTACCATCCTCCAACTGCAGCCGGTCAGTCATCAGCATACGCACTTCATAGGCCAGGACTTTATTGAACTGCTGCAAGCTGGGCAGGATGGCGAAGTTGAGCACCACCAGATAGGTCGTCACCAAGCTGACGAACAGCAAGGTGACGATCAACAGCAAGGTTCGGGCAAACGAGCTACGCGGTGAAAAGCGTAATCTCCTCATGCCTTACTGCCGTCCGGAACGAAAACATACCCAAGACCCCAAACGGTCTGGATATAACGCGGGTGAGCCGGATCTTCCTCAACCATACGGCGCAAACGTGAAATCTGTACGTCGATGGAACGCTCCATCGCACTGTATTCGCGGCCACGGGCCAGGTTCATCAGCTTATCGCGTGACAATGGCTCACGAGGATGGCTGACCAACGCTTTTAACACAGCAAACTCCCCGCTGGTTAATGGCATAGGTTCATCTTCACGGAACATTTCGCGCGTACCGAGATTGAGTTTGAATTTACCAAAGGCAATCACGGCTTCTTCCTGAGAAGGCGCCCCTGGCAGTTCGTTAGCCTGACGGCGCAACACAGCGCGAATACGGGCCAACAACTCGCGCGGGTTGAACGGTTTAGGGATGTAGTCGTCGGCACCAATTTCCAGCCCGACAATACGATCCACTTCTTCCCCCTTGGCCGTCACCATAATGATCGGCATGGGATTACTCTGGCTGCGCAGACGGCGGCAAATAGACAGCCCGTCTTCGCCCGGTAACATCAGGTCCAATACCATCAGATGGAAAGACTCACGCGTCAGCAAGCGATCCATTTGCTCAGCATTAGCTACGCTGCGAACCTGGAAGCCCTGTTCGGTTAAATAACGCTCTAAAAGCGCCCGCAGGCGCATGTCATCATCGACGACCAGAATCTTATGATTCTCTTGCATTGTCTTACTCCCAAAGGCTGTATTGCCTGATTCTAGGCTGTAGCCCGCCCTTATGCGTCGATACCGCCGGCGGCTATTTGGCAACAGCCTCGTATTGTTAAAAAACCCCATCATTACTGACAGCGTTTAATGGTATACATTCTAGCCGAAATTGTTACAAAGCTTATTCTTTTGCCCAAATATCAACAATTTTCACTCAACCCAGCGCCATCAATCGGCAGGAAACATCCTTACTTATAGGGTGTACACTCTTGGCAGAAAACTGCAAGATGCGCAAATCGGCAGTTTAACTCAGGTATAGAAAAAAAACGCCACCGGCAAAAAAATTGGCACGGCGGCGCTTCATTAGGGGGGAGGAGTCGATCCTTCGATCACGTTTCAGGCATGGCTGAAGAGTGGTGAGACGAAATTTTCCATGCATTACCATCCCAAGCATAAGTGAAGGTGTAGCGGGCTGATACGGTCGATTGATCCTTGAAGGTAAACGTATAGGTTCCTGTGTCTATTGCTTTGTTACAGCCGATACGAATGGTGCGGCTATCGATTTTGCCTATCGGCTTTTTAACCAGAAAATGCTCAAAGTAGTCGACGCGCTCAGCATCGGTTAGACGTACCTGATTCGAGACGGTGGGTAACAGCACGGCATCACTGAGATAATTTTGTGCAACGGCCTTGGCATCACCGGTTTTGAGAGAATCATTCCAGCGCTCGAAAAGCGCTTCGATTTGCTGATTGTCCGCTTTAACACATTGCTGGTTTTCGGCCGCCCAAGAAGAGGCAGAAATCAGCGTCAAGGAAATAGCCAGAGGGATAATTTTTTTCATCATGATTTTCCATAGTGAGTTTTTTCAAGTTGCAGACTAGCGATGACACCCCCCTAAGACCATTCACTTTACTTATAATTACTCTAAGTTATTATTTACATACAAAACTCATGACTTATTGATTTTAAAGCTAATAATATGACAACTTATCGCCGGAGCCATAAAACGCTCACAGACCTGCTGCTTTATGCGAGAATCCCCCAAACAATGGCAATTGCCCCTTTTATTTGATGGATCCATTGATAATGAAAACATTGCTGATCACCCGCGAGGGTTACAACAAGCTGAAGCAAGAACTGGACTATCTCTGGCGGGAAGAACGCCCGGAGGTCACAAAAAAAGTCACTTGGGCAGCCAGCCTGGGGGATCGCAGTGAAAATGCCGATTACCAATACAATAAAAAACGTCTGCGTGAGATCGATCGCCGTGTACGCTATATCACCAAGTGCCTTGAGCAACTGAAGATTGTCGATTACTCACCTCAACAGGAAGGACGAGTGTTCTTTGGTGCCTGGGTAGAGATCGAAAACGACGATGGCGATACCAAGCGCTTTCGCATTGTGGGTTACGATGAAATCTTTGGTCGCAAAGACTACATCTCCATCGACTCCCCAATGGCTCGCGCGTTACTGAAAAAAGAGGTCGGGGATACCGCCACGGTACAAACACCGGCTGGAGAGGCCTACTGGTCGGTCAACGAGATTGAGTACGTCAAATGCGCGGAATAGCCCCTCTTCCACTGTACAGATCGATTACCTCATGAACACAAGTCTGGGGAGAGGAAGTCAGTCCAGAGCTACGGTCTGATTCAAGCGTCAATTGCAGCACGTTAATTCCCTATCCCCTTTGGAAGAGGGAGGATTACCAGCTTTAACTGGCAAGCATTAGGCCCTCTGCGCTGGCATTTTCCCCCTGCAAAACGTATAACTATCCCCCTATTGATTATCGTCCCTAACAGATACCTGACTTATGACTGACCCACTGAGCCGCATTATTGCAACCGAACTGCAGGCCCGACCGGAGCAAGTTGACTCCGCAATCCGCCTGCTGGATGAAGGTAATACCGTGCCGTTTATCGCACGTTATCGTAAGGAAGTCACCGGGGGCCTGGATGACACCCAACTGCGTCAGTTGGAAACGCGTCTGGGTTATCTGCGTGAGCTCGAAGATCGCCGTCAAACCATCCTTAAGTCGATTGATGAACAAGGTAAACTGACCGAGCAGTTGGCGGCAGCCATCAACGCAACACAAAGTAAAACCGAACTCGAAGACCTCTATCTTCCCTATAAACCTAAACGCCGTACCCGTGGGCAGATCGCTATCGAAGCGGGTCTGGAGCCGCTGGCTGATTCCCTATGGCAGGATCCGCAGCAACAGCCGGAAGTGCTGGCCGAACAATTTATTGATGCCGACAAAGGCGTGGCCGATGTCAAAGCGGCGCTGGATGGGGCACGTTATATCCTGATGGAGCGCTTTGCCGAAGACGCAACCCTGCTGGCCAAAGTGCGTGACTACCTGTGGAAAAACGCCCACCTGGTGTCCAAGGTCGTCGAGGGCAAGGAAGAAGAAGGTGCAAAATTCCGCGACTACTTCGATCATCACGAACCGATTTCGCAAGTGCCTTCGCACCGCGCGCTGGCCATGTTCCGCGGCCGCAATGAAGGTGTACTGCAATTGGCGTTGAATGCCGATCCCCAGTTTGAAGAAGCACCACGTGAAAGCCAGGGAGAACTGATCATCATCAATCACCTCAACCTGCGCCTGAACAATGCCCCGGCAGACGCCTGGCGCAAATCGGTAGTTAACTGGACGTGGCGCATCAAAGTGCTGCTGCACCTGGAAACCGAACTGATGAGTACCGTGCGTGAACGCGCAGAAGATGAGGCTATCAACGTCTTCGCCCGCAACATGCACGATCTGCTGATGGCTGCCCCCGCCGGGATGCGCGCGACCATGGGATTGGATCCCGGTTTGCGTACCGGTGTCAAAGTAGCAGTGGTTGATGCGACCGGTAAGCTGGTTGCCACCGACACCGTTTATCCGCACACCGGGCAGGCAGCCAAAGCCGCCGCCGTAGTCGCCGCCTTGTGTATCAAGCACAAGGTTGAACTGGTTGCCATTGGCAACGGCACCGCATCGCGTGAAACCGAGCGCTTCTATGCTGAACTGCAGCAGCAGTTCCCTGAAGTAAAAGCGCAGAAGGTGATCGTCAGCGAGGCGGGTGCTTCGGTGTATTCCGCTTCTGAGCTGGCCGCACAGGAGTTTCCGAACCTTGACGTTTCTTTGCGTGGCGCAGTTTCCATCGCCCGCCGTCTGCAAGATCCACTGGCGGAATTGGTGAAAATCGATCCCAAATCCATCGGTGTGGGTCAATACCAGCACGATGTCAGCCAAAGCCAGTTAGCGAAGAAACTGGACTCGGTGGTGGAAGACTGTGTGAACGCCGTTGGCGTTGACCTGAACACCGCCTCTGTTCCCCTGTTGACCCGCGTGGCCGGCCTGACAAGAATGATGGCGCAGAATATCGTCACCTGGCGCGATGAGAATGGCCGTTTCAGCAACCGGGAGCAGTTACTGAAAGTCAGCCGTTTAGGACCAAAGGCTTTCGAACAGTGTGCAGGTTTCCTGCGTATCAATCATGGTGACAACCCGCTGGATGCATCAACCGTGCACCCGGAAACTTACCCGGTTGTGGAGCGTATTCTGGCCGCCACCCAGCAGGCATTGCAGGATCTGATGGGTAACCCGAGTGCAGTACGCAACCTGAAAGCCAGCGATTTTACCGATGAGAAATTCGGTGTACCAACGGTAACCGACATCCTGAAAGAGCTGGAAAAACCTGGCCGCGACCCGCGTCCGGAGTTCAAAACGGCCACCTTCGCCGACGGAGTGGAAACGCTCAACGATCTGCAAGTGGGCATGATTCTGGAGGGCTCCGTCACCAACGTCACCAACTTTGGTGCGTTTGTCGACATTGGTGTGCATCAGGACGGTTTGGTTCATATCTCTTCATTGGCGGACAAGTTCGTTGAGGATCCTCACACCGTAGTGAAAGCCGGTGACATCGTCAAAGTGAAGGTGATGGAGGTTGATCTGCAACGTAAGCGCATCGCGCTGAGTATGCGTTTGGATGAACAGCCGGGTGAAGGTTCACCACGCCGTGGTGGGGGTAACAATAACGCACCAGCACGCGATAATAACTCGCGCCCGGCAGGCAATAAGGCCAAACCGCGCAGCAACACCCCGGCAGGTAACAGTGCCATGGGGGATGCGCTGGCCGCCGCCTTCGGCAAAAAGCGATAAACTGACAAACCAGGGCGGGTCATCCCGCCCTTTTACCTGATTATTTTTGATATACCGCAAGAAAAAGGCAATTTTTTGAACAAGCGCTTTCACAGTATGCATACGCCTCCCCTGATTTTCTGCTGTTGCCTCCATTCGCCTCTTCATTAACATCGTTATTAACACAGCCTCAGCAGCCTGCTGATTCTTTCGTAAACACAAATAGTTACCCCTCTCATTTACAGAAAGAGATGTTATTGAATCTGCATTAGGAATATTTAAATCGATCAAACCGGTCTACTTTTGTAAAAAACAGGCTTCACCCCACCAAAGTCACCCACAAAATAGTAACATTTTTAACCTTTACCCCCCATTTGCACTGCTTTTGGCTTAGTGTTAAAACTAGTGACATCAAGCTGTTTCATGACAGATGCGACGGCGTTTACAATTACTGACTAATGTCCATATTTCCTGTATTGAATACGATAATAGTTATCACTATGATTCATCGTATTCCTTGCACCGTAAAATGGATCGACGATCCCGGCCCCATTTACCTTCTTTTACAGGTAGTCTGGGCAGCAAATGGTTCTGAAAGTGACGTTCTGGCTGAACGTCAAACCCATTGAGAAGGTAATATGCATCTTCTTCCTAAACAGACTTATAAAATCACCGGTTTCTCCAGCGAAATCAGCCCGGCCTATCGCCAGAAACTGCTGTCGCTGGGTATGTTGCCTGGCTCGCAGTTTGACGTTATACGTGTCGCACCGCTTGGTGATCCGATAGAAATAAGAACGCGCCGCGTCAGCCTGATACTGCGGAAAAAAGATTTGGACCTGATCCTGCTCGATGGCCAACCGTAACACGCCATCCCCCGCCTCAGGCTTTTGTCGTGTATCACGCACGGCCGGTACTTAATTGACTGATATCACGTTGGATTATGAAAAAGATCACTATTGGGTTAATCGGTAATCCGAATTCAGGGAAAACGACGCTGTTCAACCAGCTCACCGGTTCACGCCAGCGCGTCGGTAACTGGGCCGGAGTCACTGTAGAACGCAAGGAAGGTCAGTTTACCACGCCGCAATCGCAGGTTACGCTGGTTGACTTACCCGGCACCTACTCACTGACCACCATCTCTGAACAGACCTCTCTGGATGAGCAAATCGCCTGTCACTACATCCTGAGCGGTGACGCCGACTTACTGATCAACGTGGTTGATGCTTCGAACCTTGAGCGAAATCTTTATCTGACGTTGCAGCTGCTGGAACTCGGTATTCCATGTATCGTTGCGTTAAACATGCAGGACATTGCCAAAAGCCAGCATATCGACATCGATATCTCTGCCCTTTCTGAGCGTCTCGGCTGCCCGGTAGTGCCCTTGGTCTCCACCAAGGCCGACGGTATTGGCGTACTGAAGCAGATGATTGATAACCATCGGTTCAACGAATTGAAAGCGCTGGTGAATTATCCACAGTTGCTGTTGAACGAAATAGCCACACTGACCGAGGCCATGCCGCAGAATTTGCCAACCGAACAGCGCCGTTGGCTGGCATTACAAATGCTGGAAGGTGACATCTACAGCCATCAGTTAGCCGGTAAAGCGGCTGAATTGCTGCCTCAGGCACGATTGGCATTAAAGCAACAGCAACAGGAAGAGCCCGCACTGGTGATTGCCGACGCCCGCTATCAATCGATCTCCTCCATTTGCGATGCGGTCAGTAACTCGCAGCAAGCGTTGCCGAATCGTCTAACGGAAAAATTGGATAAAGTGATCCTCAACCGTTGGTTGGGTATGCCAATCTTCCTGCTGGTGATGTACCTGATGTTCTTGTTGGCGATAAACATCGGCGGTGCGTTGCAGCCCTTTTTCGAGCTCGGCTCCGCCGCTATCTTTATCCAGGGGATCCAGTGGGTAGGCTATACCTTGCACTTCCCTGAATGGTTGACCATCTTCCTGGCGCAGGGTGTGGGGGGTGGTATCAATACCGTACTGCCTCTGGTACCCCAAATCGGCATGATGTATCTGTTCCTGTCATTCCTGGAAGACTCCGGTTATATGGCGCGTGCGGCATTTGTCATGGACCGCCTGATGCAAGCGCTCGGGCTACCGGGTAAATCCTTCGTCCCACTGATTGTCGGTTTTGGTTGTAACGTGCCTTCGATTATGGGTGCACGTACGTTGGACGCGCCACGCGAGCGCCTGATCACTATCATGATGGCGCCGTTTATGTCCTGCGGTGCGCGTTTGGCAATCTTTGCGGTGTTTGCCGCCGCCTTCTTTGGTCAAGACGGTGCGAGCGTGGTGTTCTCACTGTATATGCTGGGCATCGCGGTAGCGATCCTCACCGGCCTGGTGTTGAAATACACCATTATGCGTGGTGAGGCATCGCCATTCGTTATGGAACTTCCGGTCTATCACGTTCCCCACCTGAAGAGCCTGTTACTGCAAACCTGGCAGCGTCTGAAAGGTTTTGTGCTACGCGCCGGGAAAGTGATCGTGATAGCCAGTATCTTTATCGGTGGCCTCAACAGCTTCTCGTTCAGCGGTAAGCCGGTAGACAGCATCAATGATTCAGCGCTGGCATCCGTATCCAAAGTACTGACCCCGCTGTTACAGCCAATGGGCGTACACAGTGACAACTGGCAGGCGACCGTTGGCCTGGTTACCGGTGCGATGGCGAAAGAAGTGGTGGTTGGCACGCTCAACACACTGTACACCGCAGAGCACATCACTAAAGAACCTTTCGATGCCAAGAGCTTTAACCTGCTTGAAGAGTTGGGTGCTGCAGTAGACGAAACCTGGCAGGGCCTGAAAAATACCTTCAGCCTCAGCGTACTCTCCAACCCTATCGAAGCCAGCAAGGGTGACGGTGAAATGGGTGCGAGTTCAATGGGCATGATGAGCAGTAAATTCGGCACGTCAATCTCTGCCTACAGCTATCTGATCTTCGTGCTGCTCTATGTGCCCTGCGTCTCGGTTATGGGTGCCATTGCGCGTGAATCCAACCGTGGCTGGATGACCTTCTCGATCCTGTGGGGGCTGAACGTGGCCTACTCATTGGCGACCCTGTTCTATCAGGTGGCGACATTCAACCAGCATCCGCAATACAGTCTGGTCGCCATCCTGTTAGTGCTGCTGTTCAATACGTTAGTGTTGCTTGGTTTACGTAAAGCCCGCAGCCGAGTCTCGATTCGCCTGCATCGTGCAACGCCGGCAGCATGCTGCCAGAACCCGCAAGGTGATTGCCACTGATGGCCAGCCTGCTGCAAATTCGTGATGCACTGGCCCTGCAGGGCAGCGCTCAGGCTCAACAGCTAAGCCGCCAGTTGGCAACCCCATTGCCACTGGTGGAAGCGATGTTGGAACGCCTGACCGCGATGGGGAAAGTGGAGCGTGTTGAGCAGGATAACAATGAATGTCTGAGTGGCAGCTGTAAGCGCTGCCCGGAAAGCCAGGGGTGCAGTACGGTAATTTACCGCTTGAAGAACTGAATGATACAGGGGCGCAAAATCACACTGCGCCCCTCGCTCGCGACTTATTTCTTGTCTTTGTATACGTCAGCTATGGCGCTGAACTTGCCGTGTTCACGGGCAGCCAGAACAACATAGTATTGGCCCCCTTTCTCATCAGCCAGTTTGGACAGTTCGTCTTTCAGGTCCATAGGATCCGTTGCCTGGGCCGTTGTGGTCACAGTACCGACTTTCTCGTACTTACCCGGATTCTTATCCAACTCATCTTTGGTAAGTAGAGTGGCAGCCATTGTGCTGAAAGATACTGAACCTACAATTAATGCGGCAACTATCATCTTCAATGATTTCATGACCATACCTCTTAATGGATAAATTAGTTGTTATGAAAGCCACTAACAAATAAATACGTATTACGCCCGGCTGCCGCGACGCCTAAGAGCCCCGTTGCTTTCCCTGACGAGGCTCTTTTCCCAGAAACAAATCGCTAAAGTGAAAAAATACATGCCGCTTTTTTCACTTTTCAGCCACGTATTTACCTCTTCAAGTATTGAACAGGTTTCATTTTTATCCACTCATTAGACCGTTTTTTAGCGCTCTTTTGTGCTTTTATTGCCTTGAATCAACATGATATCTATGCGAAACCGCGCCCTGGCTAGGCTGGAGCAAATTGATTAATAATGCTGGCGAATTGTTCTGGGTGAGAAATGAAAGGCGCGTGGGCGGCTTTTGGCATCACCACGGATGAAGAGTCTGGCCACAGCTCATCCAACAGGGTGGCCACCTTGCGCGGTACCAGCCCGTCAAGATAGCCATAAATACGTAACACTGGCATCGTTAGCGTCGTCAGTTGCTGGCGCTGGTCTACCGTACGTAACATCCCCAGCCCACCATTAAGCACTTCAACGCTTGGTATCGGTTGGTTGAGCACCACGGTTTTCAACTGGCGGGCATCCTGCCGGGCGCTCTCGGTCCCCAACGTCTGTAACGCCAGGAAACGCTCTACGGTACGCTGGAAATCCTGACTCAGTTGCTGCTGAAAACCGCTCAACACCTCCTGGCGGATCCCAGGCCACGTCCCCTGTTCAGTAAAACAGGGCGAAGAAGCCACGGTAATCAGCCCTGTAACCCGTTCTGGTTGCATGAGAGCGATTTGCCCGGCTACCAGACCACCGAGGGACCAGCCGAGCCAGTAGGCCCGCGGAGGAGCTGCAGCCAGTAGGATCTCTGCCATCTGTTGCAATGAGAGAGCACCATACTCCTGGCTGCGCCCATAACCAGGCAGGTCCACCAGATGCAGACGGAAATGCGGGGCCAATCGCTCCACCATGCAACCCCACACTTCAGCATTCAGCCCCCATCCGTGCAGCAGCACAAGATCGCGATCGCCTTCACCTATTGTTTGCCAATAAAGCCCAGTCATCAGTTATTGTCCTTCAAAAACGAGGGGAAGCTATGCTACCAATCCACAGCCGCTGTTGGCTATGCCGACAACCATTAGTACTGCAACGACATGGAATATGCAGCTACTGCCTGCGCACGTTACCCAGCAAACCCGGGTGTTGCCCACGCTGCGGTCTGCCCAGTGGGGATCCTCATCAACCGTGTGGCCGGTGCCTGCAGAAACCGCCCCCTTGGCAAGCGCTGGTTTTCGCCACCGACTATCGTCCGCCGCTCAGTACCCTGATAAAAAGGTTCAAATTCCAGCGAACGCCGATGCTGGCTCCCACACTGGCTCGCCTGCTCCTTCTGCACTGGTTACAGGCTCACCGAGAGCAACATCTGAACAGACCTGAGATCATTTTAGCGGTACCCTTACAGGCTCAACGTTGTTGGCAGCGTGGCTACAACCAAAGCGATCTGTTGGCCCGGCCTCTCGCCCGCTGGCTGGGTTGCGAATATCACCCCAACGCATTGCGCCGGATCAGGGTGACGTCGCCGCAGCAGCAATTAATAGCTCGCCTGAGACGGCGTAATCTGCGCGGTGCTTTCCGTTGTGATGAAAACCTGACGGGGCGGCATGTCGCTCTGCTGGATGATGTGGTTACCACTGGCAGTACGGTGGCGGAAATCGCTACACTATTACAGAAGCAAGGCGTCGCATCATTGCAGATATGGTGTATCTGCCGCACGTTGTAGTACCACGGCAATGGGCGTATTATAACCTACTATAGAAGTCAACTATTGAGCTAATGCTATGATTCGTATAACAGATGCTGCACAGGAACACTTTGCCAAACTGCTGGCAAGCCAGGAAGAAGGCACCCAAATCCGTGTATTCGTGATCAACCCAGGTACGCCGACGGCTGAATGCGGTGTCTCTTATTGTCCGCCAGATGCGGTGGAAGCCACAGATACCGAACTCAAGTTCGAAAAACTGTCCGCTTACGTTGACGAACTGAGCGCGCCTTATCTGGAAGATGCCGAAATCGACTTCGTCACCGATCAGCTCGGCTCGCAGCTGACGCTGAAAGCCCCTAACGCCAAAATGCGTAAAGTGGACGAGAATGCGCCGCTGATGGAACGCGTAGAATACGTACTGCAATCGCAGATCAACCCACAGCTGGCTGGCCACGGTGGCCGTGTGACGTTAATGGAAATTACCGAAGACGGGCTGGCCATCTTGCAGTTTGGCGGCGGTTGCAACGGTTGCTCCATGGTTGACGTTACGCTGAAGGAAGGGATCGAGAAAGAGCTGTTGCAGAAGTTCCCTGAGCTGAAAGGGGTGCGTGATCTCACCGAGCATCAGCGCGGCGAGCATTCCTACTACTGATACCCTTCTTACTTGACGTTGCAGCGTTGTTGGCTGCCTGCGCTTACCCCAGTCACATAGTGAACTCTGCTCCTGGGGAAGCGCTGCGTCGCCGCGTTACTCGGCCCAAATGTGGGCCAGCAACTCGAACTCTTTAGGGGATATATTTAGAGCCTATCCCCATAGGCTCTTATAACAATGCTACCCTGCCGACACTTTTCTACGCCGTTTATCCAAATCCTTCAGTAAACGATTCACCTGCTGATCGCTGAACATCTCTTCCAGAGGTCGGCTCAGCTTGCGCCGCCAGTTGGGATATTGATCGCTGGTCCCTGGAATATTGACCGGTTCTGCCATATCCAGCCAATCTTCCGGCTGCAGCCCCAGCAATGCGCTGGCGCTATCCGCCACGTAGCGCTGCAGGCCGCGGTTGAGCGGCGGGCTCATATTCAGCAACGCAGCCTTCTTGCCAACCTTTTGTGGTACACAGCCATAACGGTGCAATCCATCGAGTAAACCTTGCTTGGCACGCTCACGGTCAGCAAATAACGATTTCAGCACTTCCGCATCCGGATATAAGCCCAGTTTTTTGCCAAGTGCCAAATCGCCACTTTGCCAATAACCGCGCAGTGTCGGCAGATCGTGAGTCGTGATGGTCGCCATTGCCTGCACCGGGTAAGACTGTGGTGCACGAAACTGATTCTCCGTATCGTGCTCAAAATACAGCACCTTATAAGAATACACTCCGCTGTCACGCAGCTTACTCACGATCTCCACCGGTACGGTGCCCAGATCCTCACCAATCACCATACAGTGATGGCGTTGACTCTCTAACGCCAGCAGGGCCAACAGATCGTCAACCGGGTATTTCACATAAGCACCGTGATCGGCCGTTTCACCATGCGGGATCCACCACAGGCGCAGTAATGACATCACGTGGTCGATACGTAAGGCACCGCAACTGCTCATATTGGCACGCAACAGGTCGATAAAGGGTTGGTATCCCCGCGCTGCCATCACATGTGGATCCATCGGCGGCAACCCCCAGTTCTGCCCCAACGGCCCGAGAATATCGGGCGGAGCGCCTACCGAAGCTTGCAGACAATACAGATCGCGTTCACACCAGGTTTCTGCTCCGCCTTCTGCCACACCGACAGCCAGATCGCGATACAGGCCGATAGGCATCTGCAGCGCCTGACTCTGGTCAAAACACTCGGCAAACTGGCGGGCTGCCAGCCATTGCAACCACAGGTAGAAAGTGATTTCTTCAGTATGCTGCTTACAGAACGCTTCTACTGCCGGGCCGTTACCCTGCCGATACTCTTCCGGCCATGTGGTCCAGCCCTCAATGCCGTTCTCTTTGACAGAAAGATGGGCATGTAACGCATCGAATGTCGCCTGCTGATACAGACTGCTCCCACCGGCACCGACGAAGTCGTTAAACGCCAGCTTCTGCTCGTCGTTCGCTTTACGCGCCACAAACTGCGGAAAAGCCAGTTTCAGCGCCGCCAACTTCAACTGCATGACGGTACTGTAATCCACCCAGTCGCTATTGCGTGCTTGAGCTAACCGCTTCTGCGTTGCCGCCTTCTGCCACCATTTTTGTGCGGCCGGGCTGCGTTGAAAATCCTCTACGGCGTTGACATCGATATACACCAGGTTTAACCACCGTCGGGAAGACGGGCTATAAGGGCTGGCACTTTCCGGGCTGGCCGGGTACAGCGCATGAATCGGATTCAGCCCAACAAATGCACCTCCGCGCTCCCCAACTTCAGCAATCATGACGCGCAAATCACCAAAATCGCCAATGCCCCAGTTACGCTCGGAACGCAAAGTGTAAAGCTGCACGCAGGCACCCCACAGCTTCTTTCCGGTTAACAGGGCATCCGGTTCATAGCAACGTTTGGGCGCAACGATCAGCCGGCATGTCCACTGCTCCCCCCCTGAGTCAGGGTAAGCTGGTGATAACCCAACGGCAATTTACCCGGCAAGGTCAACGTCTTACACGCACCGGCACGACCTTCCTGTTGGACACCATCCTCACGCAACAGCGTCCAATGGTATTCACCACTGCCCCCCAGCGCCAACGCCGCTGGGCTACCGTGATAAAACACTTTCACCACCGGCAAAGGAGTGGCTTCTGGTCGCAACGATGTACTACTCATTGCCGCCAACAGCTTACGCTTGGTTTCCGGAGAAATAGCCTGCCGTTTGCCATGGGCATTGATGTAATCGGCAGCAATCCCCGCCTGGGTCGCTACCCGATCGATACCTTCACTCATTCGCTCTCCTTAACGCTTGGCTTGCCAGATGCGCTGCTGGTAGTCACGGATCGAACGATCCGAGCTGAACATGCCCACGCGCGCGGTGTTAAGGATAGTACGACGCGTCCATTCGTCGCGGTCTCGATACAGTTTATCTACCTGCCGTTGAGCTTCGCAGTAAGAAGCAAAGTCCGCCAGCACCAGATACGGATCGCCCCCTTCCAGTAGACTATGCAGCATCATGTCGAAAGCGTGCTTGTCGCCATCGCTGAATGCACCGCTGGCCAGTTCGTCCAGAATGGCTTTCAGGTGTTTGTCTTTCTTGCGATAACTCAGCGGATCATAGCCTTTGGCCAGCAATGCCTTAACTTGCTCCACCGTGTTACCAAAGATAAAGATGTTGTCTTCACCCACTTGCTCGGCGATCTCAACGTTAGCACCATCCAACGTGCCCACGGTCAGCGCGCCGTTCAACGCCAGTTTCATATTCCCGGTGCCCGAAGCCTCTTTACCGGCCGTAGAAATCTGTTCAGAGATATCGGCAGCCGGAATCATCAATTCAGCGACGGAAACGCGGTAATCTGGAATAAAGACCACTTTAAGACGATCTTTCACGATCGGATCGTTATTGATCTTCTCTGCAGCCTGGTTAATCGCATAGATGATGTTCTTCGCCAGGTAATAGCCAGGCGCCGCTTTGGCCCCAAACAGGAACACGCGTGGCACGATGTCCAGATTCGGGTTATCACGCAGTTGACGATACAGTGAAAGAATATGCAGCAAATTCAAATGCTGGCGTTTGTACTCATGCAGACGTTTGATCTGTACGTCAAAAATCGCATCCGGGTTGAGCGTCAACCCCATTACGCTGTGAACGTAATTGGCCAGGATCACCTTGTTGTCGCGTTTTATCTGCTGGTACTTCTGACGGAATGCAGCATCTTCGGCATAGTTTTCCAGGCCTTTCAACGCATCAAGATCGTTAGCCCACTCCACCTTCAGCGTGGTGTCGATAAGTGATGACAACGCTGGGTTACACTGTTTGAGCCAGCGCCGTGGCGTGATGCCGTTGGTGACATTGTGGAACTTGTTCGGCCACAGTTGGTGATATTCCGGGAACAGGTCTTTCACCACCAGATCCGAGTGCAACTGTGCTACACCGTTGACCGCAAAACCGCTGACCACGCACAGGTTCGCCATGCGTACCTGTTTGTTGTGGTGCACCGCCAGTTTAGCCCAGACCGCCTTATCACCCGGCCAGTGCTTATCCACCAGTTTCTTAAAGTTGGCATTGATCTGCTTGATAATTGAGAAATGGCGAGGCAGCAGGCTGCGCACCAGTTTTTCATCCCAGCACTCCAATGCTTCTGGCATCAGCGTATGGTTGGTATAGGCAAAGGTCTTGCTGGTGATTGCCCAGGCGGCATCCCACTCTAATTGATGTTCATCGAGCAGAATACGCAGCATCTCTGGAATGGCGATCGTTGGGTGAGTGTCATTCAGTTGGATAACTTCGTATTGAGGTAAATCTTCGATCTTGCGCCCAGCCTGGTGGTGCTTACGCAGAATATCGGCGACCGAGCAGGCACACTGGAAATACTGCTGCATCAGGCGCAGGCGTTTACCTGCCTGATGGTTGTCATTTGGATAGAGTACCTTGGTCAGTTTGGCTGCTTCAACACCCTGTTTTTCCGCCTGTAGGAATTTACCATCGTTAAAATTCTCCAGATCGAAGGGATGAGAATGTGTTGCCTGCCACAACCGTAGCGGCTGAGTGACCCCGTTACGGAACCCGAGCACCGGCAGATCCCAAGCTTCACCACGCAGGGTAAATGCCGGATGCCACAGTTCACGGCCATCGCTCAGTTTTTCCACCTTACCGCCAATACCGACATCCACCGCCAGCGCCGCATTATGGCGGAACCATGGGTAGCTCTCGCGTCGCCAGTTATCAGGCGCTTCCTGCTGATGCCCCTCTTTGAACGATTGGCGGAACAACCCATATTGATAATTCAGGCCATAACCGGTTGCCGGTTGTTCCACCGTCGCCATCGAATCCAGGAAACAGGCAGCCAAACGCCCCAGCCCCCCGTTTCCCAATGCCGGATCGGTTTCCTGTTCCAGCAAATCCGCCAGTTTGACATTTTGCTCTGCCAACACGGTTTCAACCAGCTCATACCAGCCGAGGTTGATCAAGTTATTGGCTGTCAGGCGGCCAATGAGAAACTCCATTGAAATGTAGTTCACATGGCGCAACGATTGGCTGCTTTTGCGCGGCGCAGGCTGCGCAGCCAACTGCTCGGCAAGCGCCGCACTCACGGCTTCCCACCATTGATGCTGAGTCATCTGCTGTGCGGAACTGAGGCCAAAACGCTGCCACTGACGAGTCAGCGCAGCCAGAAAAACGTCCTTTTTGAGCATAGGCTGTGACATAGGAAAAACTCTCTATCGAATAAATGGGCCAATTTTTCACTATCGTGCCGGGGCGAACGCGTAAGGGCATCATCCCGCCTGAGGATTAGCTGGGGAGGAGGATTGGGGCGTAGCTGAAACTGTGATCCCGGACACTTTTACCCTCTGCCATGAAGCAAAAAAGCTCATCGGCATAGCCGGTGAGCACTGAGGCAACTACTGGATACAATTCCATGACGTTAACATAGTTATTTCTATCGATGAAGTTTTGTACGCTTTGCAAGGCGTATAAAAACATTGTCATCACGATGGGAAATCACCTGACGTCAGAATAACTGGCCGTTGCCAATCTCAGAGCAAACGTAAAAAAGTGTGATCAACAGCAATTTAACTCCACGCCAAAGCGTAAGCTTGTTGCAATACGTTTAACGATGTTCGAACTTAATGAGGGGGATTAATTACGAGCTACAAAATAATTAACTCATCCCGATACCGAAACAGAATCACGGCAAAATGAACTCCTTCGGGCAGTCCTTTGGCGGCGGGAACCGCACTTTACATCTGGAATATTATGCTGATCCCATCAAAATTGAGCCGTCCGGTACGGCTGCAAAATACCGTGGTACGCGATCGTCTGCTGGCGAAGTTGGCCTGCGCAGCAAACTATCGTCTGACATTGGTCAATTGCCCGGCAGGATACGGTAAGACGACGCTGGTTGCCCAATGGGCCTCCGGCAAGTCCGATCTTGGCTGGTACTCTCTGGATGAGAGTGACAACCAACCAGAGCGCTTTGTCAGTTACCTGATCGCCGCACTGCAACAGGCCACCGGTGGCCACTGTGTAAAAAGCGAAGCACTAAGCCAAAAACACCAGTACGCCAGCCTCTCGGCACTGTTTGCCCAACTGTTTATCGAACTTTCCGACTGGCATCAGCCCTTATACCTGGTGATCGACGACTATCATCTGATCACCAATGACCAGATCCACGAAGCAATGCGTTTTTTCCTGCGCCATCAGCCAGAAAATCTGACGCTGCTTCTGTTATCGCGGACGCTCCCCCCTCTCGGGATAGCCAATCTCCGCGTACGCGATCAGCTCTTGGAATTAAACACCCAGCAACTGGCGTTTACGCATCAGGAAGCCAAGCAGTTCTTTGACTGCCGCCTGAGCTCACCGCTGGAACAACATGACAGCGGTCGCCTGTGTGACGAAGTAGAAGGCTGGGCAACTGCACTGCAACTGATTGCCCTCTCTTCTCGTCAATCCACATCTTCCCCCCAGCAATCCGCCAAGCGTTTGGCCGGGCTGAATGCCAGCCACCTTTCTGATTATCTGGTGGATGAAGTACTGGATCGTGTCGATGCCGATGCGCGGGCATTCTTGCTGCGCTGCTCAGTGTTGCGTTCAATGAATGACGCGCTGATCGTGCGCCTGACCGGAGAGGATAATGGCCAACAGCGCCTCGAAGAGCTTGAACGGCAAGGCATGTTTATCCACCGTATGGATGATACCGGTGAGTGGTTCAGCTTCCATCCGCTTTTTGCCTCATTCCTGCGTCAGCGTTGTCAGTGGGAACTGGCGCTGGAACTGCCTGGCCTGCATTATGCAGCCGCAGAAGGTTGGTTAGCGCTCGGTTATCCAGCAGAGGCTATTCACCATGCGCTGGCAGCCAGCGACGTCAACATGCTGCGCGATATCCTGCTGCAACATGCCTGGTCGTTGTTCCACCACAGTGAGTTGGCATTGCTGGAAGAGTGCCTGAATGCGCTGCCCTATGACCGATTGATCCAGAATCCCAAACTGGCACTACTGCAAGCCTGGTTGGCCCAAAGCCAGCACCGCTATAGCGAAGTGAACAACCAATTGGAACGCGCCGAGCAGGCTATGCGCGACCAACAGATCGCCATTGACCCAACTCTGCAAGCCGAATTTGGCGCATTGCGTGCCCAGGTCGCGATCAACGCAGGAAAACCTGAGGAAGCCGAACGGCTGGCAAGTGAAGCGCTGAAATTCCTGCCGCTTTCCAGCTATTACAGCCGCATCGTAGCGACCTCGGTTATCGGCGAAGTGCATCATTGTAAAGGGGAGTTGGCGCGTGCACTGCCGATGATGCAGCAAACAGAACAGATGGCACGCCGCCACCAAGCCTATCATTATGCATTGTGGGCCCTACTGCAACAGAGCGAAATTCTGATTGCCCAAGGGTTTCTGCAGGCCGCCTATGAAACCCAGGAAAAAGCCTTCGAACTGGTGCGTGAGCAGCATCTGGAGCAGTTACCGCTACACGAATTCCTGCTGCGTATCCGCTCACAAATCCTCTGGTCGTGGTCAAGGTTGGACGAAGCCGAAAACGCGGCCCGCGAAGGGCTGAAGATCCTGGCCAACTATCAACCGCAGCAGCAGTTACAATGCCTGGCAATGTTAGCGAAATGCTCTTTGGCACGTGGCGATCTGGATAATGCCAATACCCATTTACAGCGTTGCGAAGCGCTGCTGCACGGTTCGCAATACCATCGTGACTGGATAACCAACGCCGATAAGCCACGCGTGATCCATTGGCAAATGACTGGGGATACCCTCGCAGCTGCCAATTGGCTTCGCCATACCGAAAAGCCGGGAATGGCAAACAACCACTTTACACAGGGCCAGTGGCGCAATATTGCACGTGTTCAAATCCTGCTAGGTCAGTATGAAGAGGCCGAAGTGGTGTTGGACGAGTTGAACGAAAATGCCCGTCGCCTGCGGTTGGTAAGCGATCTCAACCGTAACCTGCTGCTCAGTAATCAGCTTTATTGGCAGACAGACCGTAAAAGCGACGCGCAGCGGGTGCTGATTGAGGCACTCTCGCTGGCCAATCGTACCGGATTTATCAGCCACTTTGTTATCGAGGGGGAATCAATGGCGCAACAGTTGCGCCAGTTGATCCAACTCAACACGTTACCAGAGCTGGAGCAGCACCGTGCCCAGCGAATTCTGCGTGACATCAACCAGCATCATCGTCACAAATTTGCCCATTTTGATGAGAATTTCGTCGATAAACTGTTGACCCATCCGCAGGTGCCGGAGCTTATCCGTACCAGCCCGCTGACGCAGCGTGAATGGCAGGTACTGGGCCTGATTTATTCCGGTTACAGCAACGAACAGATTGCCAATGAGTTAACCGTGGCAGCGACCACGATTAAAACGCATATCCGCAATCTGTATCAGAAGCTGGGGGTGGCCCATCGGCAAGAAGCCGTGCAGCAAGCTCAGCAACTGCTGAAAATGATGGGCTATGGTGCTTAAGCCTTTTTCCCCCTCGCGCGCGCGCTCAGGCCGCGTGAGGGGCGAGCATCATGACTCGCGCTGCCCGTAGTAGGCATTTGGCCCATGCTTGCGGCTGAAATGTTTTTCGAGTAAATGAGCGTCGATATGGCGCAGAGCTGGATTGAGGCTGCAGCTGATCCATGCCATTCTTGCGACCTCTTCCAGCACCACCGCATTATGGACCGCCTCCTCTGGCGAGGCCCCCCAACTGAATGGTCCATGCTGGTAAACCACAATCCCTGGCGTATGCATCGGATCATGTTCACCCAACGTTTCCACAATCACATGCCCGGTCTCTAACTCATAATCCTGCGCCACTTCTTGCTCTGTCAGGCCTCGAGAGCAAGGAATATCACCGGCAAAATAATCTGCATGGGTAGTACCGAGCGCCGGGATAGCCCGGCCCGCTTGCGCCCAGGCGGTGGCATGTGTGGAATGGGTATGAACGATCCCCCCCAGTTGCGGATAACGCCGATACAACACCAGATGGGTTGGTGTATCTGATGAGGGCCGAAAACGGCCTTCCAGCACCTTTCCAGCCAAATCTACCACCACCATATCAGCGGCCTGCATCTGTTCATAAGGAATTCCGCTCGGCTTGATCACTACCACTCCACGTTCGCGATCTATTCCACTGACGTTACCCCAGGTGTAGGTCACCAACCCCTGAGCAGGCAAGGCCATATTGGCTTCGTATACCTGCTGCTTCAGTTGTTCCAGCATCATTCTGCTCCTATTGCCAGCCCGGCGTTAGCCATACGCTTCACCACCCAGGCTCGGGCCGCTTTCACTTCCTGTAGCGGGTCCGCGGCCTTTTCGCTCCACATTTCGATCAGATACGGGCCGCGATAACCACTTTGCTGCAACGCGGTAAAGCAACGCTCAAAATCCACAACGCCTTCACCGAAAGGCACATCTTTGAAGACGCCAGGCTTGGTGTCTTTCACATGCACCGCCACAATATGTCCACGGCCAGCGGCTAACTCCATGGGCACGTCGTTATCCCACGCCGACAGGTTGCCAATGTCCGGATAAAGCTGAAACCAGGGATTATTCAGGTAATGGGCATAGCCTAAAGCCTTACTGATGGAGTTCATCAGCGGGTAATCCATGATCTCCATTGCCAGCGTGACCTGCGCACGGCTGGCCATTACAACCGCCTGTTGCAACCCCTCGCGAAACCTTGCGCGGGTATTATCATTGGCTTGCTGGTAATAAACATCATAACCCGCCAGTTGGATCACCCGGATACCGGTATCCTGCGCCAGCCGGATGGCTTTTTGCATGATCCCCAGCCCCTGCTCACGCACCGCATCATCCTCACTGCCCAGCGGGAAACGCCGGTGCGCGCTCAGACACAGAGAAGGCACTCGCACACCGCTGCTGGCAACGGCATTCACCAACGCCAAACGCTGTTCGCGGCTCCAGTCCAGGCGCGACAAGCGGTTGTCGCTTTCATCTATCGACATTTCAACAAAATCGAATCCCAGCTCTCGTGCCAATTGCAAACGCGCCAACCAGTTGTCTCCTCCCGGTAACGCCTTTTCGTAGATGCCCAACGGAACGGCTTGTTGCAACATAGTCGCTCCTCAGCCCCACAGTTGGGCGATTGCACGTTTAAACTCGCGGGCAGCAGCGACGGGATCGATGGCATCACGAATGCTGCGGCCGGCGATGAAAACGTGAATAGGGATCCCCTTGAACAGCGGCAGATCCTCCAACGCCAGCCCGCCGGTCACGGTCACTTTAAATCCCATGCTAGCAAGACGTTTGATGGCACTGATATCCGCCTCGCTCCACGCGACACCTGCCGCCTGCGCGTCACGGCTACGGTGATAGACCACCTGCTGGACTCCTGCGTCACGCCACTGCTGCGCCTGTTCCCACGTCCAGAAACCGGTCAATTCAATCTGCACGTCCCCGCCAAACTCCTTCGCTACGGCCAGAGCACCTTTGGTGGTGTTGATATCTGCACAACAGATCACGGTGATCCAATCAGCTTTGGCTTCAAAGCACATGCGCGAGAGGATATTACCCGCGTCGGCGATCTTGGCATCCGCCAGCACGATACGGTCGGGGTATAATGCCTTCAGATCTCGTACCGCACGCACCCCTTCAGCCACGCAAAGAATGGTGCCAACTTCGATAATATCGACCTCGTTGGCGATCAGACGCGTAGTACGGTAAGCGTCATCCATCGACTGGTTATCCAGCGCCACCTGCAACATCGGTAAAGTGTTTGCCATTTTGTTTGCTCTCCTTAATGGACTGCCGCGGCGGCAGACGTTTGGTTAATCAGTGCCAATACCTGCTGCGGCGTACGGCAGGCCCGCAGGCGATCGAAGTTGGCTTCATCTTCAAACAGATTCACCACTTGCATGATGCCGACTTCCTGGTGCGTTTTTGCATCAACCGCTGCCATCGTGATCAGAATGTCGATCGGGTCGTTATCCTCATCGCCAAAGCAGACCGGCGTTTTCAGCGTGACCAGCGAGAAACCGGTTTTCAGTACTCCTTCCTCAGGCCTGCCATGGGGCATAGCCAGCCCCGGAGCCAAGACAAAATAGGGGCCAAATTGCTCGATGCCGGCCAATATGGCGTTGAAATAACGCGGCTCTACCACGCCCGCCTTCACAAGCAGATCGACCCCTATCTTCACCGCCTGCTGCCAGTCCTGTGCTTCAGCTTGCAGCAGGATCGAATCGTTATGTGCCAACGAATCACTCAGCTTCATTCTGTTGCCTCACTTGATATCTTTAGGGAAATGAGCTTCGATCACGTTCATCAGCTTGGGGCCAAAATCCGCGGCGGAAAGCATATTGCGCACCCCGACCACATACTTGTTACCGCTGACGGTGATCTCATCCGCGACATGGGTAGAAGCGATGATGATGTCAGCGCCGCTTAATTCGGATTTATATTCCCCCACGGCACAGCTGTTCACCGTATGATCTACGCCTTGCTGAGTGAGGAATTGGTCGACTTTCATTTTCATGATCATGGAACTGCCTTGCCCACAACCGCATACCGCCAGAATTCGTACCGTCATGATGTGTTCTCCCGTTAATTAGAAGCCGATTCAGTGAGTTGTTTTTCCGCATCTTCTTCCGCACGCAGCGCACGCCCGGCGAAGACCATGTACAGCAGCGCAATAATGACCACTACGCCCATGAACCACAGCCCGAAGCTCAGGCCCTGCATCAGCGGCGGTGCCAGAATGGACCAGTCCGCCATCCCCATCCAGGCACTCAACCCGGTCAGTTTGATAGCCCACACGCAGCCAAAGATTTCGACCATTCCCATCACCAGGCAGATTTTCATTGCCGCCCGCCAGCCGCCGAAATGGTTGGCAAACACGCCGATGGTGGCGTTTGAGAAGAACATGGGAATGAAGCCGGGAATGATCATGATGGAGGAGCCGACCGCCAGCAGAATACCCACGGCAATCAGTTGGCCGATGGTGCCCCACATAAAGCCCCACACCACCGCATTGGGAGCAAAGCTGTAAATAGCGGCACAGTCGATGGCCAGCACGGCCCCTGGGATCAGGCGTTGAGAAATGCCGTTAAATGCCTCGGTAAGCTCGGCAACGAACATCCGCACGCCCTGTACGATGATAAAGATTGCCACGGCAAACATCAGGCCAGTTTGCAGAATGTAAATCGTCCAGTGCGTCTTTCCTGCCATCTGTTGCAGGGTGTCGAGCCCGAATGAGCAGAGAATGATGCCGAAAAATACCGTCATCACAATTGCAGTAGAAACGATGTTGTCGTGGAAGATATTCAGCCAACCAGGCAGCTTGAGATCTTCCACGCTGTCCTCTTTTTTACCCAGGTACGGAGCAACCTTATAGGCAATCCAGGAAGCAAACTGCTGCTGGTGACCAATGGAGAAACCACTGTTCTCCGTGACCGACTGAGTCGGTTTAAACATCATGTTGGAGGTAATCCCCCAGTACAGAGACGCAATGAGGGCGCTGCAGAGCACGGTCGTCCACATATCGTAGCCCGAAATGTAGAAGAACACGGCAATCAGCCCAACCTGCTGGAACATGATATGGCCCGTCAGCATGATGGTACGAATGCCGGTAAGCCGCCGCAGCAGTACGTAAACAATATTGAGCGCCAGGGCCAGCAGCACCGCATACCCCACCCAGCTATAAGCGTCCCCCATCCGCTCGATGGTCGCCATCATCGAGGCATAGGTATCGGAGATTGCGCCGTTGATGCCATAAACTTCAGAAAGTTTGGCGACAACCGGTTTAAACGTGCCGGTCAGGATGCCGGACCCCGCCTGCAGCAGCATGAAGCCAATAATGGTTTTAATGGTGCCTTTGATGATTACCGCCGCGCTTTTGCGTAACAGCAGATAGCCCAGCAGCGTAACCAGGCCCAGCAACAGCGGCGCATTGGTCATCACCTGATTAAAAAAGACGGTGAATATGGTGTAGAGGGTTTCCATACGGCTCTCCAAGTAGCGTTTGGCAATACCTGAGCGCGCAGACAGCGCGGCTGGTATCTGGCCAGGGCGCCACCGTAACGCAGGGACAGACTCACCATAGCAATCACAGACAATCACAAAAAGATCATTAATGATTATTTGTGAGCAACCTCGCAAGTTATAGGGAAATTTTCTCTACATTCAATAAGCTACTTTTCTCACATATCTATTACCCATTGAATTAATTACAAGTTAATCCTTGATTCAGTGAATACCGACGACGATCGCCGTCGGCAGACATAACGCGTAAACTGCCGAGCATCGGTTGTCAGATGAAATAAACGGTGTTAGATTCAAGCAAAAGCAATCACAATGAATCACAAAATGATTCTTAGTGATTTAAAATGACGCCAAACTTCCTGATTACGAGGACTGAATCATGAGTAAAGTCACCAGCATCACACGCGAATCCTGGATACTGAATACCTTCCCGGAATGGGGTTCCTGGTTAAATGAAGAGATCGAGCAGGAACAGGTCGCACCGGGGACCTTCGCCATGTGGTGGCTAGGCTGTACCGGGATCTGGTTGAAATCAGAAGAAAACGCCAACCTGTGTGTCGATTTCTGGTGCGGCACCGGCAAGCAGAGTCACGGTAATCCGCTGATGAAAACCGGCCATCAGATGCAACGCATGGCCGGGGTTAAAAAACTGCAACCCAATCTGCGCACAACGCCGTTCGTTCTCGATCCTTTCGCGATCAAACAGATAGATGCCGTACTGGCCACCCATGATCACAATGACCATATTGACGTCAACGTGGCAGCGGCGGTGATACAAAACTGTGAGGCTTCGGTTCCTTTCATCGGACCACAGAGCTGTGTGGATATCTGGCTGGGCTGGGGAGTACCCCGTGAGCGCTGTATCGTGGTGAAGCCCGGTGACGTGATAAAAATCAAGGATGTGGAAATTCACGCGCTGGATGCCTTCGATCGCACAGCCCTGATCACCCTGCCCGTTGAGCAAAAAGCGGCGGGCATGCTGCCAGACGGTATGGATCAACGCGCGGTCAATTACCTGTTCAAGACGCCAGGAGGCACGCTTTACCACAGCGGTGATTCCCACTACTCCAACTACTACGCCAAGCACGGCAACGATCATCAAATCGACGTGGCACTCGGCTCCTACGGTGAAAATCCACGCGGTATTACCGATAAAATGACCAGCGCCGACATTCTGCGCATGGCGGAATCACTGAATGCCAAAGTCGTGATCCCGTTCCATCATGATATCTGGTCAAATTTCCAGGCCGATCCGCAAGAAATCCGCGTACTGTGGGAAATGAAAAAAGACCGACTGAAGTACGGCTTCAAGCCGTTTATTTGGCAAGTGGGTGGCAAATTCACCTGGCCGCTGGATAAAGACAATTTTGAATATCACTATCCACGCGGCTTTGATGACTGCTTTACCCTTGAGCCAGATTTGCCGTTTAAATCCTTTCTGTAACGGCTATCTCCCATGGGTTTCAGGCTGCCGCCGGATTGCAGCCTGAAAGACGACGGGTATATATGCGCACTTCTGCACACAAATGATTCAAATCGTCAGCAGGTGCGCATATAATCACGGTATATGCCCTATAGCTTTCAGGTTCTCGCTTGAAAAACAACGGGGATAACGTCCTTATTTCCTGATGGAGCCTGCATGACCGAATCACAACGCCATAATGCCATTCTCGATCTCTTACAGCGTAAGGGGCAAATTTCTGTGGCTGACGTGATTGCAGCGTTTGAAATCTCTCCCGCAACGGCCCGCCGCGATATCAATAAACTCAATGAGCTCGGTAAATTACGCAAAGTGCGTAACGGCGCGGAAGCCACCAGCACGCCACGCCCGACCTGGACGCCCCTCAATATTCATCAGACCCAGCATCTGGATGAAAAAATGCGCATCGCCAAAGCCGCAGCGCAGCTTTGTCAGCCGGGTGAAAGCGTGGTGATCAACTGTGGTTCCACTGCGTTCCTGCTTGGGCGTGAAATGTGCGGCAAAGAAGTGCAAGTGATTACCAACTACCTGCCGTTGGCCAATTACCTGATTGAACGCGAACATGACAGCGTGGTGATCATGGGTGGGCAGTACAATAAGAGCCAATCCATCACCTTGGCCCCACAGGATGGCGATGCCAGCCTGTACGCCGGGCACTGGATGTTCACCAGCGGTATCGGCCTCACCCATGACGGGTTATATAAAACCGATATGCTCACCGCCATGGCAGAACAGAAGATGCTCAACTATGTGGGTAAACTGGTGGTGCTGGTCGATAGCAGCAAAGTCGGCCAGCGTGCCGGAATGCTGTTCAGCAGAACCGAGCAGATCGATATGGTCATCACCGGACGTGATGCCGATCCGACAATAGTCGAGCAGCTACGTCAGCAAGGGGTTGAGGTACAACTGGTTTAACAAGTATACAGTACCTTCTGATCTCTTAGGGAACGCCATCAAGATCATTATCGGCCTCCGTTATAAACCTTAACGGCAGGCCGCTATTTTCAGACCAACCCACTCAATTTCAAAATATTTCAAATAAAACACATTTACCAAATAAATAATTTAATAATAAAAATCGCTGTGACATCTCATATATATCAAGATGTATTCTTATTTCATTCCTTTCTCCATGACATTATCCTTTCATCTCAGTACCATTGCGCTAATTTTCCATAGGAGTTGGAATCGTGACAATAAAAAGGATATTTCTCACCACGGCAGGTTTATATCTGGCCATTCCGCCGGCCATGGCGGCCAGTGCTATTTCTAATCAGCCTGAGGTTGGCGCTTATCTGGGTAATCAGTTTGCTGCCTCAACATTATTTACCCAAACGCTACACCAGCGGAAAATCGCCCCTGGCGATGGCCAATTCTGGATGCGCGCCTCGGGTTATCACACCAAAAATCTAAGTACCGCCGATGGGGATCTGCCGATAGATATGGATCGTCAGGTAGTCATGCTCGGTGGTGACCTGCTGTCGTTAGAGGGGGGCAACCAAGAGTGGACCATGGGCCTGATGACGGGATACGGCCACGCCAAGAGCAGTGCTAAAAACGCAGTAACCTCGTCCGATGGCGAGGTTAACGGTTATTCAGTGGGCGCCTATAGCACCTGGTATCAGGATGCTAAAAATCATTCCGGGGCTTACGTGGACTCCTGGCTGCAATATGCCTGGTTTAACAACAGCGTGACCCATTCGCAGGCCAAACAGCGTTATGACAGCTCTCGTTTCAGCGTCTCTTTAGAGGCGGGTTACGCATTTCAGCCATTCTCAACGCGTGAGTTGATTATCGAACCTCAGCTTCAGGTTATTTACAGTAAGTTCGATACGGATAATTATTTTGATACTGCCGGTGTATACATTCATAAAGGCGATACACCAGATTTCACTTCACGCGTTGGCATTCGCTGGTATAGCGATCAAGACGATAATACTACCGCTTATCTGGCCACCAACTGGTGGCATAACAATGGCAGTAATTCTGTCTATTTCAATAATACGCGCGCAGAGACCAACTCCCTGGACAATCTGTTTGAGGTGAAAGTTGGCATCCAGTCACCTTCAAGTTACAGCCTGCAGCTGTGGTTTGAAGGCGGTACGACGATGGGAACCAACAGTTATCAGGATTATGGCGCATCCATCGGCCTGAGCTACCGCTGGTAATTCGACTTTTGCCGCTATCCCCTTTGCAAGCCCGCAAAGGGGATTACTCGCCTGGCCTATACCCTGAAGATTTTAAGCTACAGGGTAAAAACCCTGCCGTTGCTCTGGTCTTAATCGTGCCAAAATTGGATACACTAGTGACATACCCCAATTACGAGGCACTTTGACGTCATGGAACAATTTGAATCGATCAACGTTGAGCAGGCATATCAACGCTGGAAAGAGGGCAGCGCCGCGCTGGTCGATATTCGCGATCCACAAAGCTTTTCGGCCGGGCATACGCCAGGTGCGTTTCATCTTACCAACGCCAGCCTGTCAGCATTTATGCAGCAAAATGAATTCGATCGCCCGGTGATGGTGATGTGTTACCACGGTAATAGCAGCCGCAGTGCTGCGCAGTATCTGTTGCATCAGGGATTTGACGCGGTATACAGCATTGATGGCGGCTTTGAAGCTTGGGCTCGTCAGTTCCCGCAGGATATTGAAAGCGCCTCCTAATCCCCATTGGCCGCGCTTAGGGCGGCCTAAACCGAATTCTCTTCGTTTTTTGCCTGCGCTCAGGATTTCAACGGTATAATCAGCCGTCAATGCCACAGGCGGTTAAGCTCGTGGCCAATATTATCTTTGAGCATACTTAGACGGAAAACCTATGGTTCGAGTGATCGCCGTATCCAACCCTCGCCTGGCGCAGGCCTTTGTCGATTACATGGCAACTCAGGGGATTGCGCTTGAAGTTCACACTGGCGGCGAGGCGGCCGAAATCTGGCTGGCGGACGAAAGCCATCTGGAGCAGGTGCAGCATGAACTGCAACAGTTTCTGCTCGATCCCTTAAACAAGCGCTATCAAGCGGCCAGTTGGCAGGCAGGCAACACGGGTGCCGGTTTGCACTATCAACAATTTTCCTATCTGCAAATCATTCGTAGCAAGGCCGGGCCACTGACGCTCACGGTCATGACATTGTGCATTTTTGTCTATATCCTGATGCAGGTACTGGGTAACGACACCGTGATGTTCTGGCTTTCCTGGCCGCAAAACAGCTCGCAATACGGTCAGCTGTGGCGTTGGGTCAGCCATGCCTTTCTGCACTTCTCGCTGCTGCACATCACCTTTAACCTGCTATGGTGGTGGTATCTGGGGGGGCCATTAGAAAAACGCCTCGGCAGCGGCAAACTGTTTGTGATTGCCGTGGTCTCGGCCTTTTTCAGCGGCTGGGCACAATCCTTGTTCAGTGGCGCGCTATTCGGGGGGCTTTCTGGCGTGGTTTACGCCCTGATGGGCTATGTCTGGCTGAGCGGCGAACGTGCACCGGAGCGAGGTCTGAATCTGCCACGGGGTTTAATGGTGTTTTCTGTGCTCTGGCTGGTTGCCGGTTATTTCGATATTTTAGGAATGTCGATCGCCAACGCGGCGCACGTAGCCGGTTTAGTGTTAGGGTTACTGATGGCATTCTGGGATACGCGACATCGCGCACACAACGAACAATAACAACCAGGTACATATACTGCAGCTCGAAGATGGCGAGTATACCGGTGTATTAGGGGATTATCGTGAAGCAAACACAGCGTCATGACGCAATTATTGAATTGGTGCGCCTGCAGGGGTATGTCAGTACGGAAGAGTTGGTGGAGCACTTCGCGGTCAGCCCGCAAACCATTCGCCGCGATTTAAACGATCTGGCTGACCAGAACAAGATACAACGCCATCACGGTGGCGCAGCCTTACCTTCCAGTTCAGTGAACACCGCTTATCACGATCGCAAGGTTATGTGGTCGGAAGAGAAAGCGCGTATCGCTCAGCGTGTTGCCAGCCAGATCCCGGATGGCGCAACGCTGTTTATCGATATCGGTACCACACCGGAGGCCGTGGCTCATGCGCTGATGGGCCATAAAAACCTACGCGTCGTCACCAACAACCTGAACGTTGCTACCCTGCTCACCGCCAAAGAGGATTTCCGTCTGATTCTGGCCGGTGGGGAAGTGCGTACTCGTGACGGCGGCATCATGGGCGAAGCTACGCTGGATTTCATTTCCCAGTTCCGTCTGGATTACGGCATCCTCGGCATCAGTGGTATCGATATGGACGGCTCATTGCTCGAATTCGATTATCATGAAGTGCGAACTAAACGTGCGATTATCGAAAACTCTCGCTGCGTCATGCTCGTCACCGACCATTCCAAATTTGGCCGTAATGCGATGGTCAACCTGGGTAACATGAACCTGATCGACTACCTGTTTACCGATCAGGCTCCGCCACCCAGCGTGATGAAAATCATTGAGCAGTACGACGTACAGCTGGAACTCTGCTGACGCCCCTAACCCTCTCCCACGGGGAGAGGGACTATACGTACCACAAATTAGCGCCTGTACCCGACAACCTCCGCACTGACTTAACGCTCCCGTTTTTGCCTGGTCAACATGCCTCTCCCTAAAGACAGCACAATTGCAACGCCTTCGCTCTTCAGGAGAGGGTTGGGGTGAGGGGCTAATGCCGCAGCTTTCGTAGAGCCAATACCCCTATTATTTGTATACCCACTATCACCAAACTGTTATCTCTATCACGCAAGAATGTTTTTTTTTGGTTAACTCTTGGCTTGTTTGTTGGTTTTTGATTACAATCGTGAGCGAAAACGAACATTAAAGAGCTGTTTCGAACATCTGGAGGGAGTTAACGTGGAAACCAAAGACTTGATCGTTATCGGTGGTGGTATCAACGGTGCCGGCATCGCAGCGGATGCTGCCGGGCGCGGGCTGTCCGTTCTGCTGCTGGAAGCGCAAGACTTGGCCTGTGCTACGTCTTCCGCCAGTTCAAAACTGATCCACGGTGGCCTGCGCTACCTTGAACACTACGAATTCCGCTTGGTGAGTGAAGCGCTGGCCGAGCGTGAAGTCCTGCTAAAACTGGCTCCGCATATCGCCTTCCCCATGCGCTTCCGCCTACCGCACCAGCCTCATCTGCGCCCGGCCTGGATGATCCGCACCGGTCTGTTCCTTTACGATCACCTGGGTAAACGTACCAGTTTGCCGGGCAGTAAAGGGTTGCGCTTTGGGCCCGAGTCCGTACTGAAGCCGGAATTAACACGCGGTTTCGAATATTCTGACTGCTGGGTAGACGATGCGCGTCTGGTGGTGCTAAACGCTCAGGCAGTGGTTGAGCGTGGTGGTGAAGTGCGCACCCGCACTAAAGTGACCCGCGCCTGGCGCGAGAACGGCCTATGGATGGTAGAAGCGACCGACGTAGACAGCGGCAAAACCTTCACCTGGCGTGCCAAAGGCCTGGTAAATGCCACCGGCCCATGGGTGAAACACTTCTTCGACGATGGTCTGAAGCTCAAATCACCTTATGGTATCCGCCTGATCAAAGGTAGCCACATTGTGGTACCCAAAGCACACAACCAGCCACAGTCTTATATCCTGCAGAATGAAGACCACCGTATTGTGTTTGTTATTCCTTGGCTGGACGATTTTTCCATCATTGGTACTACCGACGTGGAATATCACGGCGATCCTAAAGACGTGAAGATCGACGATAACGAAATCGACTATCTGCTGAAAGTGTATAACGACCACTTCAAAAAACAGCTGGGCCGTGATGATATCGTCTGGACTTACTCCGGCGTACGCCCGTTGTGCGACGATGAATCAGATTCGCCGCAGGCCGTAACCCGTGATTACACGCTGGATGTGCATGACGAGCAGGGCAAAGCCCCACTGCTTTCCGTATTTGGCGGTAAACTCACCACCTACCGCAAACTGGCCGAACACGCGATGGAAAAGCTGGCTCACTACTACCCAGGCTGCGGCCCGGCATGGACCAAAAACGGTTCCCTGCCAGGTGGCGACATCGGTGGCGATCGCGACAGCTATGCCGCCAAACTGCGTCGCCAACACGGTTGGTTAACAGAGTCGCTGGCACGCCGCTATGCCCGCACCTATGGCAGCCACAGCGAACTGATTCTGGCCAATGCTGGCAGCATGAGCGATCTGGGTGAAGACTTCGGCCATGAACTGTACGAAGCGGAGCTACGTTATCTGGTGGATAAAGAGTGGGTTACCGAACTGGACGATGCCATCTGGCGGCGGACCAAACTGGGCATGTGGCTCAGCGAGGCGCAACAGGCAAAAGTTAAAGCCTGGCTGGCAGAAAACGCAAAACCCAAAACGCTGTCATTGGCCTCTTAATCGGCCAGTGATAAAAAAGGGGCCCAGCATGCTGGGCCCCTTTGTCATTCAGGACAGGTTACAACTTAACCGGCTTGATATCCCAGATCTCATCTGCGTATTCCTGAATAGTACGGTCAGAAGAGAAATAGCCCATATTGGCAATATTGAGTATCGCACGCCGGGTCCAGTCATCCTGGTTGAGATACACCTCATCCACTTTGTCCTGCATATCCACATAGCTACGATAATCAGCCAGCAGCTGATAGTGATCGCCCAGGTTAACCAATGAGTCAAACAGGCTACTGTAACGCTTAGGTTCATCAGGACTGAATGCACCGGTAGCAATCTGCGTCAGAGCCAGATGTAACTCGTCATCCTGCTCATAATACTGACGTGGGTTGTAACCGTTACGACGAAGCGCTTCAACCTGCTCTGCGGTGTTGCCGAAGATAAAGATATTCTCTTCACCCACGTGTTCACGCATTTCAACGTTAGCGCCGTCCAACGTACCAATGGTTAACGCTCCGTTAAGGGCAAACTTCATGTTACTGGTGCCTGACGCCTCGGTACCTGCCAAGGAAATCTGTTCGGAGAGATCCGCCGCCGGGATGATCATCTGCGCCAGACTCACGCCATAGTTGGGAATAAACACCACTTTCAAGTCATCATGCACACGCGGATCGTTGTTGATCACCTTAGCCACATCGTTGATCAAGCGGATTATCTGCTTGGCAGCGTAATACGCCGAGGCGGCTTTCCCACCAAAAATCACCACGCGCGGTACGCGTTTGGTATCAGGATCCTGCAGCAAACGGTTATAACGTGTAACCACATGCAAGACGTTCAGCAACTGCCGCTTATATTCATGGATACGTTTAATCTGCACATCGAACAGCGCATCCGGGTTTACCACCACATTGAGCTTTTTGGCAATATAGATCGCCAGCCGCTCTTTGTTCTGCCGCTTCGCAGCCTGTACAGCCAGCAGGAAGCTCGGGTAATCCACGTTTGGTTTAATCTCGGCAAGCTGGCTGAGATCGGTCCGCCAGTTATGGCCGATACTGTCATCCAGCACCTTCGATAATGGCCGGTTAGCCAGGCCAAGCCAGCGTCGTGGCGTCACCCCGTTGGTTTTATTGCAGAAACGGCCAGGGAAAATACGGGCAAAATCAGCAAACAGGGATTGCACCATCAGTTCAGAGTGCAATGCTGAAACCCCATTGACCTTATGGCTGGCCACCACCGCCAGCCACGCCATCCGCACTCGTCGCCCATTGGTTTCATCAATGAGAGAGACGCGGGCCAGCAATTCATTATCATCTGGTACCACTTGCTGGACGTGCTTGAGGAAATGATCGTTAATCTCGAAAATAAGCTGCAAGTGACGAGGCAGAATTTTGCCCAGCATATCAATGGGCCAGGTTTCCAGCGCCTCACTCATCAAGGTATGGTTGGTATAGGAGAACACCTTTTCTACCACGGCCCAGGCATCCAGCCAGCTGAATTTATGCTCGTCGATCAGCAAATGCATCAGCTCTGGAATGGACAGTACCGGGTGAGTATCGTTGAGGTGAATGGCAATCTTGTCGGCCAGATTGTCGAAGGTTTTATGCATCGTCCAATGTCGGCTGAGGATATCCTGAATGGTCGCTGAAACCAGGAAATACTCCTGCCGCAGGCGCAATTCGCGCCCTGAATAGGTAGAGTCATCGGGATAGAGCACTCGCGATACGTTCTCGGAGTGGTTTTTATCCTCCACGGCGGCAAAGTAGTCGCCCTGGTTGAACTTACCCAGATTGATTTCGTTACTGGCCTGAGCACTCCACAAACGCAGCGTATTGGTAGCATCAGTATCAAAACCGGGGATCACCTGATCATAGGCAATCGCCAGAATTTCTTCGGTTTCGACCCAACGCGCCTTTGCCCCTTCCTGCTGAATACGGCCACCGAAACGCACTTTATAGCGCGTATTGTGACGCGGGAATTCCCATGGATTACCGTATTCCAGCCAGTAATCGGGTGATTCCATCTGTTGGCCATTGACGATATTCTGCTTGAACATGCCATATTCGTAGCGGATGCCATAACCTCGTCCAGGCAGCGCCAGCGTAGCCAACGAATCCAGGAAGCAAGCCGCCAGACGCCCCAGGCCGCCATTTCCCAGACCAGGGTCGTTTTCTTCTTCAAGCAATTCGCTCAGGCTCAGGCCCATTTCATCCAATGCGTCTTCAATATCCTGGTAAATCCCCATGGATAACAGCGCATTCGACAATGTACGGCCAAGCAGAAACTCCATCGACAGGTAATAGACCTGCCGGACATCTTGCGAAAGCTGGGCACGGTTAGATCGTAACCAGCGTTCCACCATCCTGTCGCGCACCGCAAATAACACGGCATTAAGCCAGTCATGCTGGGTGGCGATAGCCGGATCCTTACCGACAATAAACATCAGTTTATAGGCGATGGAATGTTTCAGCGCTTCTACACTGACCGTGGGTGAGGTGTAACTAAACGGTGAAGTCATAGCAGTTCAATCCCAAGTGCGTGATTACAACAAGCGTTGATAAAGCGACAGATATTCCTTTGCCGCCACTTGCCAGCCAAAATCTAGACTCATGGCGTGGCGTTGTACATGATGCCAATGTCTCGGCCTGCTCCACAGCACCAATGCTCGCCGAATGGCATTACCCAGGGCAACAGCATCACAATCATCAAACACAAACCCGCTGGCGGTGCCGTCCGCCAGATTCTCCAATGCGCAGTCCACCACCGTATCAGCCAACCCACCAGTGCGGCGTACCAGCGGCAACGTGCCGTATTTCAAACCATAAAGCTGCGTTAACCCACAAGGTTCAAAACGGCTAGGCACCAGAATCACATCAGCACCGGCGATAATGCGGTGAGAGAAAGCTTCATGGTAGCCAATCTGCACGCCGACCTGTTCCGGATAATCCGCTGCAGCGGCCAGGAAAGCCTGCTGCAATACTGCGTCACCGGCCCCCAGCAGCGCCAACTGGCCCCCTTGTTCCAGCAAGGCTGGCAATGCGCCCAGCACCAGATCCAATCCTTTCTGATTGGTCAGGCGGCTGACAACGGCAAACAACGGTAAGGATTCATCCACCTGCAGCCCCATGGCTTTTTGCAGATGGACCTTGTTCTTGGCTTTGTTTTTCAGGTTATCGGCATCGTAACGGGTCGGCAGGCGCGCATCGCGCGAAGGATCCCAGATTTTGTCATCGACGCCATTAAGAATACCGCTCAACCTGCCCTGCCGCTGGCGCTCCTGCAGTAATCCTTCCATACCATACCCGAATTCTGGCCGCGTGATTTCACGCGCATAGGTCGGGCTGACGGTGGTGATATGATCGGCATAATACAGGCCAGCCTTAAGAAAGGACATCTGCCCATAAAACTCCAGGCCATAGATATTCAAGAACGACGGTGGCAGCCACAGCTCCTGCATATGATGGGCAGAAAACAGCCCCTGATAGGCCAAGTTGTGTACGGTGAAGATCGAGCGAGCCGGGTGTCCATTAGCCGCCAGATAAGCACAGGCCAACCCCGCATGCCAGTCATGGGCATGTACCAGTTTAGGTCGCCAGTAATGATCCAGCCCTTTCGCCAACTCACACGCCATCCAGCCTAATAGGGCAAAGCGGCGATGGTTGTCAGGATAGGCGTACATTGACTGATCGTGGTATGGGCTGCCGGGTCGGTCATACAACCATGGGGCATCAATCAGGTATATCCCCACGCCATGATAAGTCCCGTAGCGTAAGCCTACTCGCCCGGCAAAAGAGTCAATCTCCGCAACCAGCACGGTATCCGGGATGCCATTACGTACATCAGGAAAAGCCGGTAACAGCACCCGAACGTCCACTCCCTCAGCAATCTGTGCCGCCGGTAATGCGCCAACCACATCTGCTAACCCACCGGTTTTCAGCAAAGGGAACATTTCAGAACATACGTGTAAAACCTGCATTATCACTCCTGAAATTCGGCAAAAACTTCTTTGCGCAGATAGAGGGCGCAGCCAGTTGCGCCCAGGGTTTGGCAAGCAGAACGATTACAGTTTTGACAGCATTTCACGCGTGACCAGCACAATGCCTTCTTCCGAACGATAAAAACGCTTGCTGTCTTCATCGGCATTTTCGCCAATCACCATCCCTTCTGGGATGTGGCAGGCGCGATCGATGATGCAGCGACGCAGGCGGCAAGAGCGGCCAACGTTAACATCAGGCAGTAATACTGAAGAGTCGATGGTACAAAAGGAGTTCACTCGCACCCGCGAGAACAGCACTGAATGCACCACCACCGAACCAGACACAATACATCCACCAGCCACCAGCGAATTCATGGTCATCCCGTGGCTGCCGGAACGATCCTGTACAAATTTGGCCGGCGGCAAGGGTTCCATATAGGTGCGGATCGGCCAGGCGCGGTCATACATATCCAGCTCAGGCGTGACCGAAGCCAGATCGAGGTTGGCGCGCCAGTAAGCCTCTAGCGTACCGACATCACGCCAATACGGAGGAAGATCCGCGTTTGAAGTCACGCAGGAAATCGTAAACGGATGAGCCCAGGCGGACTTTTGCGCCGTAATTTTAGGGATCAGATCCTTACCGAAATCATGGCTGGAGCCCGGCGTTGACATATCTTCTTCAAGCAACTGATACAGGTAGTTGGCATTGAAAATATAAATTCCCATGCTGGCCAGTGACATATCCGGATTACCGGGCATGCCAGGAGGATCGGCGGGTTTCTCAAGAAACTCCAGGATCAGGTCATTCTCATCCACCTTCATGACCCCAAACTCGCTGGCTTCCTTACGTGGCACCGGAATACAGGCCACCGTACATTGCGCCCCTTTCTCCACATGGTCGATCAGCATGCGCGAGTAATCCATTTTATAAATATGGTCACCCGCCAGGATCACGACATATTCCGCCTCATAGCGGCGGATAATATCGAGGTTCTGATAAACTGCGTCTGCGGTACCTTTGTACCAATGCTCGGTGCTGAGACGTTGCTGAGCTGGCAGCAGGTCGACAAATTCGTTCATCTCTTCGTTAAGAAACGACCAACCGCGTTGAATATGCTGCACCAACGTATGAGAATGATATTGAGTGATCACCCCCATACGGCGGATCCCTGAATTCAGGCAATTCGACATGGCAAAATCAATGATGCGGAACTTGCCACCAAAATGCACGGCCGGCTTCGCACGGGTAGACGTTAAATCTTTCAAACGCGAGCCACGGCCCCCCGCCAGAATCAAGGCAACGGATTTATTCGGCAGTTGGCGCGCCAACATCAGGGGGTCTTTATTTTCAAACCTAACCATAGCTGACTCCTTTTAATTTTTCTCTACCAGCACGCAAAGAGAATGCGCAGCCTGGCACCAGACGGGTAGAACCGTCCGCGAATCTTCCTGAGTAAAGGGGGCGACAACCTGCCAATCACCCTCGGGTAACGTCATCTCAACGGCTTGCTGCGTAGCATTGATCACCAACAACCAGCGTTGCGAAAGGCGGACCTGCATGAGCCGATCGCCCTGTTCCCACTCATGTGCGCTGAGCGGTTGCCCCTGCGCATTCAACCACTGCACGTTACCGTCACCCTCCTGCCACCAGCACTCTCCCTGCAGGGCGGGGATTTGCTGGCGCAAGCGGATCAGCGCGGCAGTGTATTCAATGAGTGAGTCATCCGCCTTGGCCCAGTCGAGCCAGGTGGTTTCGTTATCCTGACAGTAAGCATTGTTGTTGCCTTGCTGACTATGTCCCTGTTCATCACCGGCCAACAGCATCGGTGTTCCTTGTGCCAGGAGCAGCGTGGCAAGTAGCACCCGCTGACTGGCCTGGCGATGTTGTAAAACATTATCGCTGGCAATCAGACCTTCAATCCCGTGATTAAAGCTAAAGTTACGGTCACTTCCATCGCGATTTCCTTCTCCATTTGGCTGGTTATGCTTCTCGTTGAAGCTCACCACATCCTGCAGGGTAAAACCGTCGTGAGCAGTCAGCATATTGATGCTGGCATAGGGTGCGCGCCCACGTTGGTTGAACACTTCGCTGGAGGCCGCAAAACGCTGAGCAAATTGGCCAAGTGACCGGTCGTTATGCAGCCAGAAACGGCGAATATCATCACGGAAATGGTCATTCCACTCAGCAAAACGACCAGGAAATGCGCCAACCTGATAGCCCCCAGGGCCAATATCCCAAGGTTCAGCGATCAGCTTGCAGCGCCCCAGCGCATCGTCCGCCAGCATCGCCTGAAACAGCGGTGCATCACGGTCAAACGCCGGGGTACGGCCCAACACGGTGCCAAGATCGAAACGGAAACCATCGACATGGCAAACCCGCACCCAAAAACGCAGGCAATCCATTACCCACGCCACACCTGCTGGCTGATCCAACCGCAGCGTATTGCCGCAGCCAGTGGCGTTATCGTAGTCACCTTCAGGCGTTAGCCAGTAGTAACTCGCATTATCGATCCCACGCAGCGATAACGTCGGCCCATCAACATCCAACTCTGCGCTGTGGTTGAAGACCACATCCAGGATCACTTCGATCCCGGCTTTGTGGAGCGCTTTTACCGCATCACGAAATTCATGCAATGGCGTCATCCCAGTACGTAAACTGGAATAACGATTGTCTGGCGCATACGGCGCCAGCACGTTGTATCCCCAATAATTGATCAACCCCAGCCGCTGCAAACGCGGCTCTGTCGTGTGCTGCTGAACCGGCAACAACTCAAGCGCGGTAATCCCTAATCGCTTGAAATAGGCAATCATGACGGGATGACCTAATGCGGCAAAACTGCCGCGCAATACGGCAGGGATCTCGGGGTGTAGCAACGTCAGCCCACGCACATGGGCTTCGTAGATAACGGTCTGGCGCCAGGGTGTTGCCGGAGGGCGATCGTCTTCCCAGTCATAGCTTTCGTCGATCACCACACATTTTGGCATCAGTAGGGCGCTATCCTGAGGATCTGGCTGGTCGTATCCTCCATGCAGATGCAGGTGATCGGCAACCGGGCCCTCTACCGCCCGAGCCGCCGGATCAAGCAGCAGTTTATTGGCGTTAAAGCGTAATCCCTTTTGCGGCTCAAACGGGCCATGTACGCGAAAGCCATAACGCTGCCCTGGAACACCTCCCGGCAGATAACCGTGCCAGATATCACCACTGCGAGCAGGCAGCGGTAACCGTGTTTCACGGTGCTGTGCATCAAACAGGCACAGTTCCACCTGCGTTGCATGTGAGGAAAACAGGGTAAAGTTGATGCCATTGCCGTCATAACAAGCCCCTAAAGGCGCGGAGAAGCCTGGCGTCAGCTCTGTCATTAAACCTCCCGCCGCAGGTAAACCGTTGCCAACGGTGGCACCATCACACTGATCGAGTGTTCACGGCCATGGCTGCCTAGCGGTTCCGAAATGACTCGCCCCTGATTACCTGCATTGCTGCCGTGATAATGATGCGAGTCGGTATTGAGGATTTCCTGATACTCACCCGCGCGGGAAATGCCGATGCGGTAATGGGAACGTGGCACCGGAGTGAAATTACTGATGGCGATCAGCTCATTCCCCTGCGAGTCATAACGCGCAAAGGCAAACACCGAATTGTCATGATCGTCCACGACCAACCACTCAAAACCGTCGGGGCGATAGTCACGCTCATACAGCGGTGCGTTTTGCTGATAGCAATGGTTAAGGTCGCGCACCAGTCGTTGTACGCCATGGTGCCAACCATCCAATCCTTCCAGCAGGTGCCAATCCAGGCTGGTATCGAAGTTCCATTCACGGCCCTGAGCAAACTCACAGCCCATAAATAACAGTTTCTTGCCCGGATGTGCCCACATGAAACCGTAATACGCCCGCAGGTTGGCAAATTTCTGCCAGGCATCGCCCGGCATCCGATCCAGAATAGAGCGTTTGCCATGCACGACTTCGTCATGAGAAATCGGCAACACGAAGTTTTCGGTATACGCATAGAGCATACCGAAGGTCATCAGATTGTGATGGTATTTACGGTGTACCGGATCGCACTTCATATAGTTTAGCGTGTCGTGCATCCAGCCCAGATCCCATTTGTAATGAAACCCTAAGCCATTGGCATCCGGCGGCAGCGTGACCCCTGGATAATCGGTCGACTCCTCTGCCAATGTCACGGCCCCTGGCCGTTCTTTACCCAGCGTCTGGTTGGTGTAACGCAGAAAAGAGATCGCCTCCAGGTTCTCATTACCGCCATAGTAGTTCGGCACCCACTCACCGTCGGCACGGCTGTAGTCGCGATAAATCATCGACGCCACCGCATCGACGCGCAGACCGTCGATACCAAAGCGCTCAAGCCAGTAAAACGCATTACCTGCCAGGTAGTTACGTACCTCATGGCGACCATAATTGTAGATCAGGGTGTTCCAGTCCTGATGGAAGCCTTCACGGGGATCGGCATACTCGTACAGTGCGGTACCGTCGAAGTTCGCCAAGCCGTGGGCATCACTGGGGAAGTGCCCCGGTACCCAGTCAAGGATCACGTTAATTCCCGCTTCATGGGCAGCGGCCACAAAAGCTTTGAACTCTGCCGGCGTGCCAAAACGGCGCGTTGGCGCATACAATCCTAGCGGCTGGTAACCCCAACTGCCGTCGAACGGATGTTCGTTGATCGGTAACAATTCAATATGGGTGAAGCCCATCTCTTTGACATAGGGGATCAACTGCTCGGCCAATTCTTGATAGCTCAGCCAGAAATTATTGTCGGTGTGGCGCCGCCAGGAGCCGAGGTGCACTTCATAGATGGAGATCGGGCGATCAAAATCATTAGCCCTTCGCCTTTCAGGGGAAGATTCAACTACGGCCGGCAACGGAGCAATCAGGGATGCCGTTTCTGGCCGCATCTGGGCTTCGAAGGCATAAGGATCGGCTTTCAACTGAACATTGCCGTAGCAATCAATAATTTCGTATTTATACAGCTGCCCGGATTTTACTGCCGGTAAAAACAGCTCCCAAATGCCATTTTCCCGACGTAAACGCATCGGGTGCCTTCGTCCATCCCAGAAGTTGAACTCTCCCACGACAGAAACACGCTGTGCATTCGGAGCCCAAACGGCAAAGCTGACACCTTCCACCTCATCAAGCACGCCAGGATGCGCTCCCAACCGCTCATAAGGCCGCAAATGGGTTCCTTCAGCCAGCAACCAGCTGTCGATATCCTGCAGCAAAGTACCAAAGCGATAAGGGTCTTCAAGGCGTTGTTGGTGATCACACCAACTGACTTCTAGCTGATAACGAAAGGGATTCTTTCGACGCGGCACAATAGCACTAAAAAAACCACGAGCATCGTCGCAATCGAGCTGTACCAGGCGTCTACCGGTCTTACTCTCTATAAGCCACACGGCACCAGCATCTGGCAACAGCGCACAGATCTGCAGCCCGCGCTCGGTAACATGCATGCCAAGCAGTGAAAAAGGATCGGCATAGTGACCAGAGATTATTTGATTAATCACGTCACGTTCGGGAAGTACAGACATAGCATTCTTCCTTTAATTAAGCGCATGACTTTTAAGGGGCTACACTGAACAAAAAGCAGCCGTTGCATCCATCATGCAATTCATTTGCGACCTAAAGCGTGATTGCGGTCGGTAATTGGTTAATCCAACACCTTCCTGTCTAGCATTTCGCTCTTTATGTTTATTTTTAAAGCGAATCTTCACAAATGACGGGCGTTTATTCCCCCATCCTTTAAGCATAGCCAAACCAGATGAAAGCATTGCTCTATGGCAACGGAAAATTTTATCGAAAAACTCACAGAACTGACGGCCAGCTTGATTGCGACCCGTCTGGAGCCCGATGTGTTGCAGGCAGGAATTCCTTTCCTTTTGTCGTTCTTATTATTGACTCAATCAGAAACGGAAAATGTTAAAAACATGGCGTTAGAGGGCTGAAAAAGATCAGCCCTCGGTAAGGGGAACTCTAGGTTAGAGCAGAATACGCAGCATGCGGCGCAGCGGTTCTGCCGCGCCCCACAACAACTGATCGCCCACGGTGAACGCGGAAAGATATTCCGGCCCCATATTCAGCTTGCGCAGACGGCCAACTGGCGTGTTGAGCGTGCCCGTTACCGCAGCAGGCGTCAGTTCACGCATGGTCAGTTCACGGTCATTCGGGATCACGCGCACCCAGTCGTTGTGGGTTGCCAACAGTTGCTCGATCTCCGTCAGCGGCACATCTTTCTTCAGTTTCAGGGTAAATGCCTGACTATGGCAGCGCAGCGCACCAACGCGCACACACAATCCGTCAACCGGGATAATGCTGGAGGTGTTGAGGATCTTGTTGGTTTCCGCCTGGCCTTTCCACTCCTCGCGGCTCTGGCCGTTATCGAGTTGCTTGTCAATCCACGGGATCAGACTGCCCGCCAAAGGAACGCCAAAGTTATCCGTTGGCAATTTACCTGAGCGGGTAGCTTGTGTGACTTTACGTTCGATCTCCAGGATTGCCGAGGCCGGATCCTGCAGTTCTTTCGCTACATCGGCATGCAACATGCCCATCTGGATCAGCAGTTCACGCATATGGCGCGCACCGCCACCGGATGCCGCCTGATAGGTGGCAACAGACGCCCACTCCACCAGGTTGTTGGCAAACAGACCGCCCAGCGACATCAACATCAGGCTCACGGTGCAGTTACCGCCAACAAAGGTCTTTATCCCTTTGTTCAGCCCTTCCTGAATCACCGCCTGATTGACCGGATCGAGGATAATGATGGCGTCATCTTTCATACGCAGCGAGGACGCCGCATCAATCCAGTAACCCTGCCAACCGGCCTCACGCAGCTTTGGATAGATTTCACTGGTGTAATCGCCGCCCTGGCAGGTAATAATGATATCCAGCGCGCTCAAAGCTTCAATATCATATGCATCCTGCAGCGTGCTTGTCTGGCCACCGAAATCCGGAGCGGCAGCACCATGCTGAGAAGTCGAGAAGAATACCGGGCGAATGGCGTCAAAATCGCGCTCTTGCGTCATGCGCTGCATGAGTACGGAGCCGACCATACCACGCCAACCAATGAAACCTACGTTTTTCATATTTACAGTCCTGCCTTGGAGGATGACTATGCTCAAGCCCTTTCTACGAAGGGGAAAAGATAGCGTTAAGTTCTACCCGGCGTCCTTCAAACCGAAGCGTTGTGACTTGCACTTGCAGCAATTTGAGATCCAATTGGGTAAATAAGTTGTGTGCAATATCTACCCACCTTACAAAATGTCAGCGCAAGCGCAAAGTGAATTTATTCGATGACGGGCCAATTCTCAGCAAAGCTGCTTATGGGCAGAGATATTAGGATTTTTTTTCTGATTCTGAGGTAATGATGACAGAAATGATTTCGGCAACGGTGTTGCTGTTTTTAATCATGGACCCACTGGGTAATCTGCCGATTTTCATGTCGGTACTTAAACACCTGGAACCCCGCCGTCGACGGGTGGTGCTGATCCGCGAATTGCTGATCGCCCTGTTGCTGATGCTGATATTCCTGTTCGCCGGCGAACGTATTTTGGCGTTTCTTAACCTGCGCACCGAAACCGTGTCGATCTCCGGCGGGATTATCCTGTTTCTGATCGCCATCAAGATGATTTTCCCTTCTCAGGAAGGGGGCAGTAGCGGCCTCTCCGCAGGTGAAGAACCTTTCCTGGTGCCACTCGCCATTCCGTTGGTGGCCGGGCCCTCGATTCTGGCGACGCTGATGTTACTGTCACACCAGTATCCGAACCAGCTGTCACATTTGGTGGGGGCATTGCTGATCGCCTGGGGTTTATCTGCAGCGATCCTGTTGATGTCGAACCTGTTCCTGCGTTTGCTGGGTAGCAAAGGTGTGAGCGCATTGGAAAGATTGATGGGATTGATTCTGGTGATGCTCTCCACCCAGATGTTCCTGGACGGTATTCGTGCCTATCTGAAACTGTAGCCGCAGGAGCGCAGCTTATTGCTGCGCTCCTGCGCCAAGCTTAAATCACCATTGCCAACAACAGACAGCCAATCAGGCCACAGACGGAAATGATGGTTTCCAACATCGACCAGGATTTGATGGTTTCCATAATGGTCAGGTTGAAATACTCCTTGAATAGCCAGAAACCAGGATCGTTAACGTGAGAGAAAATCACGCTACCAGAACCAACGGCAATAACCATCAGCTCCGGGCTGGCACCGGTCGTGGCGATCAGCGGGGCGACGATACCGCCCGCAGTGATGGCAGCCACGGTGGCAGACCCCAGGGCAATACGCAAAATTGCGGCAATCGACCAGGCCATCAGGATCGGTGAAACGTTGCTGCCATGCATCATACTGGCGATATACTGCTCTACGCCACTGTCGACGAGCACCTGTTTGAAAGCACCGCCACCACCGATAATCAGCAGCATCATGGCAATGATTTTGATGGAGTCACTGATGGTCCCCATCACTTCATCCATGGTGCGCCCGCGGTTCAGACCAAAGGTAAAGATAGCAATCAATACCGCAATCAGCGTTGCCATCACCGGGTCACCAAAGAACTCGGCGTAAGGCAGGATCACGTGGCCTTTTGGCAATACCATTTCCGCCACAGCACGCAGCGCCATCAGGATCACCGGCACCAGTGCGGTCGCCACGCTGACGCCAAACCCTGGCATCTCTTCTTCAGTAAAGGTCTTTGGGTTGTATAAACCGACAGGAACTGGCTTATCGATACCTTTCAGGAAACGAGCATATACCGGGCCTGCCAGGATTACGGTTGGGATAGCCAGCAAGGTACCGTACAGCAGAGTTTTACCCATATCCGCATGGAAAATGGTCGCGATAGCGGTTGGGCCTGGGTGCGGCGGCAGGAAACCATGGGTTACGGACAGCGCCGCAGCCATCGGAACACCGATGTACAACAATGGAATACGAGCAGAAGCCGCGATAGTAAAGACTAGCGGCAGCAGCAGCACAAAGCCCACTTCATAGAACAGCGCAAAGCCGACGGTGAACCCCGTGAGCACGACCGCCCATTGAATATGCTGTTTACCGAATTTGTCGATCAATGTGGTAGCAATACGCTGTGCACCACCACAATCCGCCAGCAGCTTACCCAGCATGGCACCAAAGCCCATGATCAGCGCCAGACCACCCAGCGTGCCGCCAACACCGGCCTTGATAGAACCGATGACTTTATCTACTGGCATGCCTTGCATGACGCCGACCGCGAGCGCGACCAGAATAAGCGAGATAAAGCCGTTCAGTTTAAAGCGGATCATCAGCAGCAGTAGCATGACTACGCCGACGGCAACAATCACTAATGGCATAATTTTTCTCCAACTCCTTTATCACTTAGCCCCTTCTCAAAACAGCGGCGAAAGTGGGTGTTTTGTTTTAGTTTTACAGCCCAACCCTGGTGTTCTAAGTCGGCGGTTAATTACAACAGTATACTTATGGAGCCCTTTCACAACGCATAGCGTTCAGCCCAAAGATAGGGATTTACCCCCTCTCAATCCTTTGTGATGATAGTCACATCTCCATTTGTTACCCGTATCATGATACCGGTAACATGGTAAGATCCGGAACCATAGACCCAAGCAAAATTCGTATTCTGAGATAGAGATCAAACTTATGGCGGGAAAAAGCATCATTCTGATGGGCGTCTCCGGCAGCGGCAAATCCACGATTGGCGCCGCTGTGGCACGAGAAATCCAGGCAAAATTTATTGATGGCGATGATTTGCATCCACGCGCCAACATCCAGAAGATGGCCAGTGGTCATCCCTTGAACGACGATGACCGCGCCCCCTGGCTGCAGCGCCTTAACGACGCGGCATACAGTCTGAACCACAAAAATGAGACCGGGATTATTGTCTGTTCGGCATTAAAACGCCGCTACCGTGATCTGCTGCGTAAAGACAATGACAACATGGTGTTTGTTTATCTGAAGGGAAGCTTCGACGTGATCCAGGCCCGTCTGCAAGCCCGGGCTGGCCACTTTATGCCAACGACTCTGCTGAAGAGTCAGTTTGATGCGCTGGAAGAACCCACCGCCGATGAAAAAGATGTGATTTGTATCGATATCGATACCGATATTGACGGTGTGGTTAGCCGTTGTGTGGCGGCCCTGAAATCATAAGCTGACAGGCCTGGGCGTTGGCGAGCCCCCGCCCAGGTTTATATGCTACCGCCAGGTGCCACGGTAAAACCAACGTCCACCATGCGCGGAGAAACCGTGTCCCCACGCAGGCGGGCCAACAACCGTTCCGCAGCGATCTGCCCCATATGCTCACGCGGAGTCAGCACACTGGCCAGCTTAGGTACCATCACCTGGCCAATATCATGGCCATGGAAACCGGCAATGGCCATATCCTGCGGGATCGACAATCCCTGGCGCTGGCATTCAAACGCAGCACCGATCGCCAGATCGTCGTTGGTACAAAAGATACTGTCGATCTGCGGGTAATCTCGCTGTGCCTCGCGCAACATCTCCCCCCCAGCAGAATAGGAAGAGGAACGCGCCGTCATGATGCTATAGGTTTCCAGGCCCGACTCACGCATAGCCTGCTCGTAGCCTTGCTGTTTGATAATGGTACGCTCATCCTGACGTGCGCCAAAGTACACCACATGACGATGTCCACGCGCGATGATTTGCTGCGTCATCTGACGGGCCGCCTCAAAGTTGTTGAACCCTACAGCCAGGTCGATACAAGGTGAAACGCAATCCATCAATTCGACTACCGGGATCCCCGCAACTTCGATCATCTTCAACGTGCGTGGCGTATGGTGGCGTTCAGACAGGATCAGCCCATCTATATTGTAAGAAAACAGCGACGTGAGGCGCTCTTCTTCACGCTCTGGCAAATAACCGTAGTGCGCCAACATGGTCTGGTAGTTGTGGGCATCGGTGACGCTCTCAATACCTCGTAACACTTCGGCGAAAACCTGATTGGTCAGCGACGGTAGCAACACACCAATGGCACGGCTGGTGGCATTGGAAAGAATATCCGGCGCACGGTTGGGAATGTAGCCAAGTTCGTCCAGCGCTACCGCAATTTTTTGCTGCAAAGCAGCAGAAACCTGATCGGGATTGCGCAAATAGCGGCTCACCGTCATCTTAGTGACGCCAACCTGATCTGCAACATCTTGAAGCACCGGCCGTTTTTTCTTCATTATCAATGAACTGGCTAACCATGAATGGGGGGCCATTTTAGCAAATAAAACGGCCTTCCGGTATTGCTGGTTACCTGGCAAGCGAGCACAAAAAAGGGCTCAGCACGCTGAGCCCTGCTACCGTACGGTTATTACACTGGAGGCAGATCGAACAGTAAAATTTCGCTGTCTTCGTCGGCATGGATAGACAATGCAGTCTCATCCCATATCGCTAACGCATCGCTAGTACCGGCTTTGTGGCCGTTGATCGATACATTACCGTGAACCACCTGGATCCAGACGCGCCGCTCTGCCTGGATAGGATAAACAGACTGCTCATCTTTTTTCAGCGCCCAGCGCGACAAAGTCATATCCTGGAACACCTTCAGCGAACCTTCACGGGCATCCGGTGACAGTACCAGTTGACGACCCTGTGGCGCATCAAACATACGCTGCTCATAACGTGGTTCCAGGCCGACCTGATCTGGAATAATCCAAATCTGGTAAAGATGCAATGGACGATCGTTGTTAGCATTGTACTCTGAGTGACGCACACCGGTGCCAGCACTCATGATCTGAAACTCACCGGCATTAATCTGCTCTTTATTACCCATACTATCCTGATGTTCTACCGTACCGCTAAGTACATAGGTCAGGATTTCCATGTCTTTGTGGGGATGAGTACCGAACCCCTGGCCCGGATCGATAACGTCTTCGTTTATCACCCGCAGTGCCGAGAACCCCATAAAGTCGGGATCGTAATAATTGGCAAATGAGAAGGTATGCCAGCTGTCCAGCCAACCATGATTGGCATGACCGCGCTCTTGTGCTTTGCGTAAATAAATCATATTCAACTCTCCTCAACGTTTTCTACAGTCTAGTCCTGGCTGGGGAATATGAAAGCGTAAAAATCTCACCCCTCTGTTCAAAAAATTAGACGGAGTTTGCAAGGAGGTTGCAGGAAATTTGTTGGATTAGCAGCCACTGAATTTGGGCAAAAAAAAAGCCAGCACCCGAGCTGGCTAAGTAAACACTGGAAGCAATGTGAGCAATGTCGTGCCTTCAGAATCAGTATCAAAGGTTGATACTCCCCTGAATGCAAGGCAATAATAATCATTATCATTCGCAACTGTAAAGCGTTTTTTTGACCAATTTGAAATAATGTTGACTCGCTACCGTAAACGGATAATTTTAAAAGTTATTCACATGGTAGACGTAAAAGAGAGGAAGAAATGAGTGAGATAGTAGTGCGTCATGTAGAAAGTAAAGATGCTGAAGCCTTGCACCAACTATTCTCACATCCTGCCGTTTACCGTGACACGCTACAACTACCGCTACCGTCCCAAGCGATGTGGCAACAACGCATCGCCGATGTGAAACCCGGGACTTATAACCTGGTCGCCTGCATTGATGGCCTTGTGGTAGGGCAATTGTTTGTTGAGCTCATCCAGCGCATACGCCGCCGCCATGTAGCCACCTTTGGCATCAGTGTGGACGCACGTTATCACGGTAAAGGCGTCGGTAGTGCGCTCATGAAGGCCATGATCGATATCTGTGACAACTGGGGAGCTATTGAGCGTATCGAATTAACGGTGTTCACCGACAATCTGGGCGCCATCGCGCTGTACCGCAAGTTCGGTTTTGAGATTGAAGGCACCAGCCGCCGTTACGCCTTCCGTGACGGTGAGTTAGTTGATGCCTATCACATGGCCCGTTTCAGAACCCCGTAACAAAAAGGGGCGAACAAAAGTTCGCCCTTATCTCCCCGTCATTTCTCACATTATTACCTGAAATCCAATAGGGTATAGCACCAGAAAATAGCTTAAAGCCCGGCCGTCTCACGGATATAGCGGCGAGCCTTCAAGGCATATTCAAAGGGATTGGCCAGCGCCGGATCCTGCTCTGCTTCTACGACCATCCACCCCTTGTAGCCACGCTCGTCCAGCAGCTTAAATACCGGCCGAAAATCGATCACCCCATCCCCTGGCACGGTGAAGGCGCCTTTTTTCACCCCATCCAGAAAACTCAAACTGTTGGCCTTGACCTCGGCCACCACATCATCACGTACATCTTTCAAATGCACATGATTAATACGAGGAAGGTATTTTTCCAGAATCGCCAGCATGGCCTGCTGGCTGCCTTCGGAGTAATACGCGTGGCCAGTATCAAACAGCAGGTAAACATCATCGTTCACCATGCTCATATAGCGGTCAATCTCTTCCGTTGTCTGGATACCGGTTCCCATATGGTGGTGTAAGCAGACCTGCATCCCCTTACCTGCGGCAATTTTTGCCAATTCGTTATACCCTTCCGCTACGCGCTGCCATTCTTCATCGTTGAAGTACGGCTTCTCTTCAAATACCGCCTTGGTGGTACCCTGGATGCTTTGGCTCTGCTCTGAGCAACCGATGACTTTTGCCCCCATGGCATGCAGGAAGTTCATGTGGTTTACGAACTCATCGATAGTTTTTTCTTTCTGACCATCAGCAAAGAAAGTGCTGAACCAGGCGTTACAGATCTGAATACCCCGGATATCCAGCATCGGTTTCAACACCTTGGGATCGCGCGGATATTTGCTGCCTACTTCGCTGCCGGTAAAACCTGCCAGCGCCATTTCACTGACGCACTGCTGGAACGTGTTCTCTTTTCCTAACTCCGGCATATCGTCATTCGTCCAGCCAATCGGGGCGATTGCCAGTTTTACGTTGTCTTTGTTCATTTTCAGCCTCAGTAATTTAGGCATTTACCGGCCCGCTTCCTCGCCGGTTTGGCCAAGAAAGTTATTTACCCAAAAGCTCTTTTTCGATGCGCTCTCTGGTGGCTACCGCCTGAGCTTTCATTTTCTCCGGGTAGCCGAACAGTGAGGTACAGATAATGGACTCCCCACCTACCTTAAAGGTACGGCTGGCGAACGCCATGTCGCGCAGAGTCTGGAACAGACTATCGAAGTCTACTTCGCCTTCACCGATAGCTACATGCTGGTGAACGGCAGCGTCGACGCCTGGTGGGTTGACGATATAACGACAGTGCCTGGTGTGGTTCATGGTATCGGCGATCAAGACATGGGAAAGATCGTCTCCGGCATAGCGCAACATATTAGCGACGTCGCCTCGCCCTTTGTCGTAATAAAAGGTGTGGGGAACGCTGTAGAGATAGGTCACATTGTCGCTGCGCAAAGATTTCACCATATCGGCGGTTTCATTGCTTAGCTCACAGAAATCCCAAGGATGAGACTGGATCTCGATGCGAATACCTTCACGTTCAATGATAGGCAACAGCTCCTCCATCGATTTGTACCACAGCTCCTCACAGATCTCGGGCTCGTTCGGGTTACCTGCCAGTTCGGTATTGATAACCTGAACCCCCATCTCGACCGCGATTTCAATCATCCGACGCCAGTTTTTGACTGCTGCCTGACGGCGATCTTCTCCTGGGCCAGACCAGCGATACACCACGATAAAGGAAGAGAGTTCCACTCCGGTCGCTTTCAGCACACGCTGATATTCCGTTATCACTTCACGACCCGCTTTGGGATGTTTATAGAATGGGTTGATCTGCGGGTGCGGTGACTGTTCGATATACTTATAGCCCCAATCCGCCACCTGCTCGACCATCTTGGTGATACCCAAGTCTTTAATCACATCAACGTCAAAAGCGATTTTCATGGTTTCCCCTCTTCAAGGCACCAATACCGTAAACAACCGTTTATTTGCCGTAGAATCCTGGGCGCGCAGGCAATGAGACCGGCACGACATCACCACTACGTTGCGCGGCAATACAGGCATCGGCCGCCACTGCAGCAGCATAACCATCCCAGGCAGAGGGGCCCGTCAGTTTTCCGGCTAGCACATCGTTGATAAAAGCTTGCAGCTCAACGTCATAGGCATCAATAAACCGATCTTTCCAATCGGTCAGGATCTCGGTAGAAAGTTTGGCGCTGCTGCGCATTTGCACCGAGGCGGGTTCAGGCAACTTGGCAATCCCCATTTCTCCTACCACTTCACACTGAATGTCATAACCGTATTGGCAGTTAACAAAGATTTCGACATCAATACGGGTGCCCTTGGCCGTTTCCATCAGCACAATCTGAGGATCTCGCAAATGCGCAAGCGCTTTGCTGCTTTTACGCGGGAACACAACCTGCACCGAGACATAATCGTCATCCAGCAACCAACGCAACACGTCTAACTCATGAATGAGCGTATCGGTAATGGCCATATCCGTGGTGTAAGCTTCGCCAACCCTTGGGTTACGATGCGCGCAGTGCAACATCAACGGTTCACCAATCTGGCCGCTGGTCAACACCTGCTTCAGTGCCCGATATCCTTGATCATAAGGGCGCATAAAGCCGACCTGCACCAGCCGTTTACCCTGCTTGGCTTCGGCCTCCACAATGTTTTTGCAACCTTGTGCCGTTACTGCCAACGGTTTTTCACAAAATACCGGTTTACCTGCCGCGATCGCGGCAAGAACGAATTCTTCATGACTCGGCCCCCATGAGGTAACCAGCACCGCTTGTACATCTGCGGAATTGATCAGATCGTGGCCGTTGTCATAGACCTTGGCATCCAACTTCAAGTCAGTGACAACCTTGGCGGCACTGTCCCGGTCAATATCATTAACCGCCACAATTCGGCTCCCCTGAAGCACTTTAGTGCAGCGGCGAATGTGATCCCTACCGATAGCTCCTGTACCAATAACCCCAATATTCAATGTCATTTTCGTAATCCTCATGAACATATATGCTGCAGACGCAAGGTCTGGAATAGGTATACCCTTTGTTTTCAAACCGCCGCCAAGCGGCCAGCGTGAAGCCCATAGGGGATGAGTCTGTTATCAGTAGTCGCGGGCTTTATCGATGTTCTCTTGCAACTGGCGGGCGACTGCGACAATTTTTTCACTTTCGGCCACCTGGGCACCGCCCACACGCCACCAGCTCAGATACTTGTGCACCATCGTTTTCGGTAACACTTTGATATCCAACAGCGTTGAAACCGACTGTTTACGTGCATCAGCCAGAGCATCGATCAACTGTTGCTCAGTGGTAATGCTGTAGGTTTTGCAGCCGTAAGCCGCCGCCAACATGGCGAAATTGACCGGGACAAGGTTGCCATCCAGTTTGCCGCCCTTCGGGTTACGGAAACGGAACTCGGTGGTATAACTGTCCATGCCGTGCTCTATCTGCAGGTTATTGATGCAGCCGTTGGTCATGTTGTCGAACAGCACTACATTGATTTTGCAGCCTTCCTGAATCGACGTGACCAGTTCAGAATGCAGCATCATGAACGCACCATCGCCAACCATGGCGTACACTTCACGCTGCGGCTCCGCAAGCTTGACACCTAACGCGGCATTAACCTCATAACCCATGCAGGAGTAACCGTATTCAACGTGATAGCCGTGTTCACCGTGGTTTTGCCAAACACGCTGCAGATCGCCAGGCAAACTACCCGCTGCAGCAACAATAATGCTGTCCTGTGGCAAATGCTGATTCAGTACCCCCAACACGCGGCTTTGCGTTAACACGGAACCGGTTTTTTCAATAAATTCGGTAAACACGCGCTCACGATCGAGGCTATCATCGATTTCTGGCACAAAGCCTTCGCCGGTATAGGTCACTTGATAGACACGTGAGGTCTCTTTTTGCTGTTCACTGAGCGCATCGCGGATAGCATCTTGCCAGCCGGAACGATAACCCGCCTGAGCCAGCGGCGTACTGAGGGAAGCCATTGCCGTACGGGCATCCGCCAATAGTTGCACGCCATCCAGTTTGCCCGCGTCAAACGCGCTGACGTTAATGTTAAGGAAGGATACCTCCGGGTTCTGGAACAGCCATTTTGACGAGGTAGTGAAGTCGGTATAGCGTGTGCCAATACCAATCACCAGATCGGCCTGTCTGGCCAAGGTGTTCGCCGCCAGGCAGCCAGTTTCGCCAATCCCCCCTACGTTATAAGGGTGAGCTGAAGGCACTGTACCTTTCCCGGCCTGAGTTTCTGCAAACGGAATATGGAACTGTTCGGCAAACTGTTGCAGTGCCTGCCCAGCCTGCGAATATTTCACGCCACCGCCGCAGATCACCAATGGCTTGCGCTTGTGCAGCAGCAATGCCAATGCATCCGCCAGCATCCCTTCACTTGCCGGACGGCGTTCCAAACGGTGCAGCCGTTTCTGGAAGAAATAGTCGGGGTAAGCGTAGGCTTCGCCCTGTACGTCCTGTGGCAAGCAGAGCGTGACGGCTCCTGTCTCTGCCGGATCGGTCAACACACGCATGGCATTGATGCAGGCACTCATCAGTTGCTCCGGACGCACAATGCGATCCCAGTATTTGCTGACGGCACGAAAAGCGTCATTGGTACTGATGCTGAGATCGTAGAATTGTTCAATCTGCTGCAGCACGGGGTCGGGCTGGCGCGAAGCATACACATCGCCAGGCAACAACAATAAAGGGATCCGGTTTGCCGTGGCGGTCGCTGCGGCGGTAATCATATTGGCCGCCCCCGGACCGACAGAGGAAGTGCAGGCATAAATCTGCTGGCGCAGCTTCTGCTTGGCAAAACCGGTAGCGGCATGCGCCATGCCCTGCTCGTTACGCCCCTGGTGTACCACCAGCTCGCCACAATCTTGCTCCAGCGCCTGCCCCAGGCCGAGTACATTACCGTGGCCGAAAATGGCAAAAATACCCTTAACAAACTTGATTTCCACACCGTCTACCAGCAGATACTGGTTGTCTAAAAACCTGACAAGCGCTTGCGCCATGGTTAACTTGATCTTACCCATTTATTCACCCTTTCGATTTAGCGTTATTCCCCCGTCATCCAGGTTATCGCTTGAAGATGGATGGGAATGTCCGGTGGTATCTACAGTCGTTATGATCTTGTATGGGTTGTTACGTGCTGCTCATTCAACGAGCAATTTGAAACGTGCATCGATTATAAACAAATATATTTTTCATAAAATACAACCACAGAAAAAACATTTCATTTTGCGATAAGGATCGCATAATAGCAAAAGGCATACTGCTGTTTATTCTTTTAATTCAATTAATTAGCGTGAAAATTAACCGTTAATCCCGTTTGATAAAGGTATTTAATACCCCATGAAGCCGCATTTTGCCTAAATCAAGCCACTCTTACCTCTTTACCCAGTCAAAGTGGGCTTTCCAGTGGCGGGATAGCCCTTGCTTACTGATAACGGCTCACTTTAATAGGGGGTTTTTAAATGCATCACATTCTTGGGGCGTAAATTTCATTCATTCTTGAAATTGAAATTTTTATTCCTCATACTTGCCCTTATGCTTCCTGCTTACCTCCTTTACCGGGTCGCAATCGAGTTTTGCTTAATGACAAAAGGAAACGGGTATGGCTACACAACAAAAGCGGCTTGATGTCATTTGCCTTGGGCGCATCGCTGTCGATTTCTACGCTCAACAGATCGGTTCACGCCTTGAAGATGCCAGCACATTCTCTAAATATCTTGGCGGTTCTTCCGGCAACGTGGCTTATGGCACGGCGATCCAAGGGTTGAAATCGGGCATGCTGGCCCGCGTAGGAGATGAACACATGGGGCGCTTCTTGCGTGAAGAGCTCCAGCGCGTAGGGGCCGACACACAATGTCTGATTACCGACAAACAGCGTCTGACTGGCCTGGTGATCCTGGGTATTAAAGATCAGGAGACCTTTCCACTGATTTTCTATCGTGAGAATTGCGCCGATATGGCACTCACTCCTGAAGATATTGATGAAAACTACATCGCGTCATCCCGATCTCTGGCAATCACCGGCACGCATCTTTCCCACCCCAATACCCGCGCCGCGGTGCTGAAAGCGTTGGAATATGCCCGCCGCCATGGATTACGTACCGCCCTGGATATCGATTACCGGCCGGTACTATGGGGGTTAACCTCTTTAGGCGATGGGGAAACGCGCTTCGTTGAGTCGAAAAAGGTGACGAACGAACTACAGGAAGTCTTACACCATTTCGATCTGATCGTCGGTACTGAAGAAGAGTTCCATATCGCTGGTGGTAGTACCGATACGCTGACAGCACTCAAAAATGTACGTCAGGTGACTCAGGCAACGCTGGTATGCAAACGAGGTGCGCAAGGGTGTTCGGTGTTTGAAGGGGATATCCCGGCAAGCTGGCAGCCGGTCAAATTGCACTCTGGCGTACGCGTTGAAGTTCTGAACGTACTCGGCGCGGGTGATGCCTTTATGTCTGGCCTGCTGCGCGGTTATCTTAATGATGAAGGCTGGGATCAGGCATGCCGCTATGCCAATGCCTGCGGAGCACTGGTCGTCTCTCGTCACGGTTGCGCACCGGCTATGCCAACCAAACTCGAGCTGGACGACTATCTGCAGCGTGAAAAGGACGTGAAACGCCCGGATCGTGATACACGTCTGAACCATCTGCATCGCGTCACCACACGCAAACGGCAGTGGCCTGAACTGTGTGTATTTGCTTTCGACCATCGCAAACAATTGGCAGACATGGCTCAGGAAGCCGGGGTCAGTACAGATCGGATCCCTCAGTTAAAAAACCTGCTGTTGGCTGCGGCTCAAGCCGCAGCAGACGAGGCGGGGTTGCATGGCAATAGCGGTATTCTGGCGGATACCACCTACGGCCAGGCCGCATTGAACACCATTACCGGCCAAGGTTGGTGGATAGGCCGCCCGGTTGAATTACCCAGTTCACGCCCCCTGCGGTTGGAACACGGTAATATTGGTTCGCAACTGATCGATTGGCCGCAAGAACACGTGGTAAAATGCCTGGTGTTCTACCATCCGCACGATGCCGAAGCTCTGCGCCAAGAGCAGGACGAACTGATCCTTGATGTTTATCGCGGCTGCTGCAAATCTGGCCATGAGCTCTTGCTAGAGGTGATTTTGCCAGAGAACGTTGCCGACAAAAAAGAGCATTACTATCTGGACATCATGGAACACTTCTACCAATTGGGTATACAACCAGATTGGTGGAAACTGCCGCCGCTGAGTGCAACAAACTGGCAGAAAGTGGGCGAGTTGATTGAAGCCCATGATCCCTTCTGCCGCGGCGTGCTGATTCTCGGATTAGATTCCCCAGAAGCGACGCTGAAGGCCGGTTTTGCCGCTGCCGCAGATGCCCCTTGGGTAAAAGGATTCGCGGTTGGTCGTACCATTTTCGGCACAGCATCACGCCTTTGGTTGCAGGATAAAATAGATGACGCAGCATTAATCGAACAAGTGAAACAGAAATACCTGACACTGATCGGTTTCTGGCGGCTGTACCGCCCACAATCCAGGTCTCATATCGACCACACTTAAGCAAAGTCGCTTTTCACGATCCATCCCCTTAAAGTCATTTTTGCTGCTTTAGGGGGATTTTTTGCCCTTTTTCTGTGAAGTAACGCAACTTGCAATGAAATAAATCGCTTTTTGATGAAATGAAATTTCCACTCCGTCTGTTAGAATGAGCAAACAATAATTCAGGTGTATGAACCGAATACGCCTTAGCCAATACTGCGAGCCGAATGGATGAACAACCCAACTCAACTTTCGCTGTTACAAGACGAGATCCGTCGCCGTTATGAAACGCTGAGCAAGCGCTTAAAACAGGTGGCCCGTTACATTTTGGATAACAGTAACAGCATTGCTTTCGATACCGTTGCTTCCATCGCCGCACAGGCCAGTGTACCGCCTTCCACCCTGATCCGTTTCGCTAATGCCTTTGGCTTCAGCGGTTTCAACGAAATGAAACAGGTTTTCCGCCAGCATTTGATGGAAGAAACGGTGAACTACACGGAACGCGCACGCCTGTTCCGGCAAACGTCAACCGATGACAGCGTGGCACCGGAAAAACCCGTGGAAATTCTCAATGTGTTCACCATGGTTAATTCCCAGGCGCTGCAACAACTGGCAATGCAGATCAGTGCTGAACAGCTGGATAAGGCAGTAGAGCTGTTGAATAACGCAGATAATATCTACGTGATCGGCCTGCGCCGTTCGTTCAGTGTAGCCTCTTATCTCACCTATGCCCTGCGCCACCTGGAAAGACGCGCCTTCCTGATCGATGGATTGGGTGGCATGTTTACCGAACAACTCAGTATGGTGAAACCTAAAGACGTAGTCATTGCCATCAGCTACTCGCCTTATGCCAAAGAAGCGGTAGAACTGGTTGAATTGGGTGCCAAACAAGGCGCGCAGCAAATCGCCATTACCGACAGTCAGGTCAGCCCGTTGGCCGCCTTCAGTGATGTTTGCTTCGTCGTACGCGAAGCGCAGGTAGATGGCTTCCGCTCGCAGGTCGCCTCCATGTGCCTGGCACAAACGCTAGCAGTGTCGTTGGCATTGAATAACGCCAAAGACCTGTAATCTCTGAAAAGGCGCAGCATGCTGCGCCCCTGTTACCGTCGTTAATTCGACATCAACCGCCTCAATAGCTTTCGCTGTTGATCCAGGCGTGATCTTTTTCCCAAGTGAATTTCCACAAACGTACTGGGCCAGCCATGACGTTGAGGTAATAGCTGTCATATCCTGCCAAAGTCGCAACCGGGTGATAACCGCGTGGTACTTTCACCACGTCGCGGTTATAGACTGGCATACACTCATCCAATGACCGATCGTCGGTATAGACGCGTTGCAAGCAGAACCCTTGTTCGGGGTTTAGGCGATGGTAGTAGGTTTCTTCCAGATAAGTTTCATCCGCTGAGTTTTCCTGATCGTGCTTATGACTCGGGTAGGAGCTGGTGTTACCCTCCTCGGTATACACTTCGACCACCAGCAGGCTGTCCGCTGGTTGGCTATCCGGCAGAATATTGTGCACTAACCGCTGGTTACGGCCTTTGCCCCGCCGCTCGACCCCCACATCTGCTGGCGTGATCAAACGTGAGGGCAGATGTCCTTTCCCTGGCGCGCTACATACCGCCAACTCCAAGTCAGTCTCTGCGCGAATTTCAACATGGTCGTGATGTGGAACATAGACGGAATAAGGTGGGGTTCGCTCAAAGGGGCTCATACGCTTACCAATGTGCGGGTACTTTGCGCGTTGCGTCTCTACAGAGGCAATACCGGCCACCAGTACCAGGCACAGTTCCTTATCGCCGCTATCCATCTGCAACGACTGCCCAGCCTGTAGCCGATAGACCTCAAACCCGACAAAACGCCAGTTGGCATTCTCTGGGGTAACGGACTGAATACGCCCTTGGGCATCGGGCTGCTGACATTTGGATAGTAGTGAAGACATGATAATTCTCCTGAAGTCGCGCACTTGATTGGGGTTACGAGCCGATCGCAACACCAATCACTTTGGATAGGATTGCAATTTGAAAGCCATTAGGTCGATACCAACAGCAACGGCCGCTATTCCGGTGGAATAACGGCCTCAACATGGCGGATTCCGATTTAACCCAACGTTGGCATACTGTATTCAGATACCGTTTGTTGGCCACTTGGCCAACGTGCTGTGGCCGTCTTCATGCGGGTATAGAATCGCACACCGTCAGTACCATGTACGTTAAGCGCGCCAAATACTGAACGTTTCCAGCCACCAAAGCTGTGGAAGGCCATTGGAACCGGCACGGGTACGTTAACCCCCACCATTCCTGCCTGAACTTCATGCACAAACTGGCGAGCATAGTGACCATTACTGGTGAAAATAGCGCTGCCGTTACCAAATTCGTGGCTGTTCACCGTATTGATGGCGGTTTGATAATCTGCAACGCGCACAATGCCCAAAACCGGCCCGAAGATCTCTTCACGGTAAATACGCATATCTGGTTTCACATTGTCGAACAGAGTACCGCCAACGTAATAACCTTCGGCATAGCCTGGCACCTGATAATGACGGCCATCAACCACCAGCGTTGCGCCTTCTGCTACGCCAATATCAATATATCCCAACACTTTTTTCTGATGAGCCGATGACACCAGTGGCCCCATTTCATTTTCCTCGCCGCCTTGTTTAAGCCCAGGGCCAACGCGCAGTTGAGCAATCAGCGGTTTGAGTTTGGCAATCAGTTTATCTGCCGTGCTGTCACCCACCACGACGGCCACCGGCAATGCCATGCAACGTTCACCAGCCGAGCCGAAGGCACCGCCCATCAAGGCGTTAACCGTTGCATCCAGATCGGCGTCTGGCATGACAATCGCCTGATTTTTCGCGGCACCAAAGGCCTGTACGCGTTTGCCATGCGCACTGGCCGTGGTGTAAATATGTTCTGCAACGGTGGAGGACCCAACAAAGCTCACCGCCTGAATACGCGGATCGGTACACAACAGCGAGGCCTCTTCATTGCCACAATGGACTACGTTGAATACCCCGTCCGGCAAACCGGCTTCTTTCAGCAATTGTGCCAGACGGACTGAGGCTGAGGGCACTAACGCAGGGGGTTTCAGCACAAAGGTGTTACCACAGGCCAGCGCGATCGGGAACATCCACATCGGTACCATTGCCGGAAAATTAAACGGGGTGATCCCCGCCACCACGCCCAAAGGTTGCATTAGCGAAAAACTGTCAACGCCAGTACCCACATCAGAGGAGTACTCTCCTTTCATCAGATGCGGGATCCCACAGGCAAACTCCACCACTTCCATGCCGCGCGTCAATTCGCCCAGCGCATCGGAATAGACCTTGCCATGTTCAATCACGATCAATTGCGCCAGTTCTTCCCGGTGCTGTTCCAGCAGCGCTTTGAAATTGAACATAATACGAGCCCGACGCAATGGCGTTGTACGCGCCCAATCGGGGAACGCATGATGGGCGACATCAATAGCCTGTTTCACCTCGGCGGCAGTGCTCTGCGTCACTCGGCGTTCAACCTGGCCCGTCGCCGGATTGTGCACATCAACGGTCTGATGGCTGCTGCTCAGGCAAACCTGCCCACCAATAAAGTTACCCACGGTTTTCATGTCTCACCCTCTTTTAAGTCCGCTATTGCCACAGCTCAGCATTGCCGCAGACAGTGGCATTCATCGTACCGCCTGTAAGAGACGACCTACTGGCGGCAGGCTAAATCCTGACCAGATGAAGCAAACTCTATTTCATTGAAAAAAAAGTTTCAAATAAAATATTTTGGAAAATTTGTTTTTAGCGTAGGAGATCGCAAATTAAATCGATAAAAACCAATGTGAGGATAGTCCTGCAAACAATACTCCCATTCTGCCACGCCCCAACATGGCTCAATAGGAATAGGGTTTTATATAGAAAAAGCTTATGTCGCGGCCCGTGCGTTTTTCCAGTCTCTCACGCAAATCAGAGCGGTGAGATCCCTTCTTTTTAGTGAATTTTTTGAACTGGATCTAAAAATCAATATTTCATTATTCACTATTTATGAAATAAATGTTCTTGTCCTGAGAAGAACTACCCGAATAGCACCGCCTTGATGACAGGCACGGTTCACCCTTCTGCTCCCCTACCCCTATCACTCTCGTCGCGGGCAGAAGCCAGGATAAAAATCGGAGCAACATATGTCACATCAGCGTAAACACAATACTGGGTATATTCTGCGAATCTGCGGAATTGCAGCACTCGGTGGCATTTTGTTTGGTTATGATACCGCCGTGATTTCCGGCGCAATTGAAGCCCTAAAAACCTACTTCAATCTGAGCCCGGCAGAAACCGGCTGGGCCGTCTCAAACGTAGTGATCGGCTGCGTAGTCGGCGCATTTGCCGCCGGGCCGCTGGCTGGACGTTACGGGCGCAAGAAAGCGCTCATTGTCGCCGCATTGCTGTTTACCATTTCAGCAATTGGGGCCGCGTTGGCTGTAACATTCACCTGGTTTGTCATCTATCGCATCATAGGAGGTCTTGCGGTCGGGATCGCCGCCACCGTTTCCCCGATGTACATGTCAGAAGTCTCACCAAAAGATATGCGTGGCCGAGCACTCAGTATGCAGCAGTTCGCTATCGTCTTTGGTCAAATCGTGATTTTTTACGTCAACTTCAAAATTGCCAGCCTGGCTAGCGAAGCCTGGCTGGTCGAAATGGGCTGGCGTTGGATGATTGGTTCAGAGGTTATCCCCTGCTTGCTGTTTACCATTCTGGTTTTTGCTATTCCTGAATCACCCCGTTGGAGCGTCATGGTCGGCCGTGAAGATCAAGCGCTTGCCATGCTGACCCGCGTTTCTAATGCTCAGCATGCGCAAAGCGTGCTGGATGAAATAAAAGATTCGGTGCGCCAAGATGAGCAACATAAGAAACAAAAGCTGAATTATCGCGATGTGCGAGTGCGTTTCATTTTGTTTGTCGGCTGTATGATTGCCATGCTGCAGCAGGTTACCGGGGTTAACGTGATGATGTATTACGCGCCGGTTGTTCTGAAAACCGTCACTGAAAACGCACAGGAGGCGCTGTTCCAAACCATTTGGATCGGGGTATTACAATTGGTTGGGTCGGTGATCGGGGCCATGTTGATGGATCGTATCGGGCGTATCCCACTGATGCGCTGGGGCACCCTGGGGACGATTGCCGGCCTACTGATCACCTCCTATGCCTTGTATAGCCAGGCAACCGGTTATTTCGCGCTGTTTGGCATGCTGTTCTTTATGGTGTTTTACGCCATGTCCTGGGGCGTTGGAGCCTGGGTACTGATATCCGAGGTCTTCCCAAACCGGATGCGCTCTCAAGGGATGAGCATTGCGGTCGGGTGTATGTGGCTGGCTAACTTTGTTGTGGCACAAAGCTTCCCTATGATCAACGACCAACCTTACCTGTTCTCGACCTTCCACGGTGCGTTCCCAATGTGGATCTTTGCTGCCTGTTGCCTGTTCAGTTATTGGTTTATCAGCCGTTTTATCCCGGAAACCAAAGGCGTGTCTCTGGAAAAAATGGAAGACGTCGTGATGGCAAAACGCTATCGCCAACCCTTACCAGAAGCGAAACCCGTGCCAGTTGAACACAGCAAACTCTGAAGCCTTCTCCCCAATAAATCCAGGAGTAATGCACCATGGCCATTGCTTTAGAACGTTTTTGTATCAACCGTAAGATTGCCCCTAATCTCACACTGGAGAGCTTCTTCCGCCTGGTGAAAAATTGCGGGCTCAGTAAAGTCGAGCTACGTAACGATATGCCTGGTGGTAAAGTGACCGACAACCTGAGTCACGAGCAGTTAAACACGTTAGCCATAGAGTATGGTATTGAGATCGTTACCATTAACGCGCTGGGGATGTTCAATCTGCTAGAGGATAAACTCAGGCTGCTGGAAAACGCTGAAGCGCTTCTGGTTCAGGCAAAAGCGATCCGTAGCAAGGCAGTGGTCATGTGCCCGCACTGCAACGCCAGCGACCGGCGCAGCGAAGCACAAAAAAGAGCGGATACGTTAGCCGCACTGCAGCTGTTGGCACCGTTGTTCAAGCAATACGGTATTGAAGGATATGTGGAACCTTTGGGCTTTGGCATCAGCTCGTTACGCTCCTCCTTATTGGCGCAAGCAATCATTCGCGACTCCGGTATGCCTTATAAAATCGTGCTGGATACTTTCCATCACTATCTGAGCGATGTGACCCAGCAGGATTTTAATGCGCAAATTCAGGTTGAGCAGATTGGCCTGGTACATCTTTCCGGGGTTGCAGATCCCCTGATCAAAGGCGCATTAACCGATGAAGAACGTATCATGCTGAGTGATAAAGATCGGTTGGCAAGCCGTGCCCAGGTACAGAATTTGGAACGCCTGGGCTATCGGGGGATTTACGCCTTTGAACCGTTCTCTTCGCAGCTGAATAAATGGACGGAGGGTGATATCGAACGCGAGATCCACCAGAGTATCGCGTTGTTACAAGCATAACCGTGAAACTCCCCCGCGTACTGCGGAGGAGTTTCGTTTTACGTATCCAATAGCACGATGCGTTAGCCACAATCTAAAAAGGCTGATGAATCCTGGCGTGAAAAATGGCTATTTCAGCGTACCGATCACCAGCTGATGACGTTGATTGTAGAACTTGCGATAAGCCAGATAGCAGGCAATGATGGTTGACAGGCTGGTAGTAGAAAGCAGCATAAAAGTCACCATGATCTGGTATTTGATGGCTTTCACCGGATCGATACCGGCAAAGATCAAACCAGACATCATTCCCGGCAGGCTGACCAGCCCAACGGTTTTCGCCGAATCTACCGTTGGGATCAGCGATGCACGGATACTGTCACGGATCAGCGCCGCAGAGGCAAACTTGGGAGAGGCCCCCAGGCTAAGCATCTCCTGAATCTTCTGTTGCTCACCTTTAAAACGCTGCCCCAGATTGTTGTAGCACAGACCGACGGCCACCATCGCGTTGCCAGCAATCATGCCCGAAATGGGGATCACCTGCATGGGAGTAAAGGTTATCGACCCACTCAGCACGAGCACCGCCAGCGTCAGTACCGCCCCGGAAGTAATGGCAATAAACGAGATAGCAAACGCGTTATCGATATACTTACTGCGCTTTTTCGCGTTGTACGCCGCGTTGAAGCAGATAAACAACACCATCAGCACGGTGAGAATTTCGTTATTTAAATCAAAGATATACTTTAGAACATAGCCAACAATAACCAGCTGTATCACCGCGCGGAAAATGCTCCAGATAATGTCTTTCTCCAGTGCCAGCTTCTCCTTGTGACTGATCAGAATGGCGATAATCACCAGGATCATCGAGAGCCCTAATGATTCGTTGGTGATGTTATGCTGATTCATCTGTTTTCTCCTGAGTCTTGGCACTGTTTACTGGAAGGGTAATGACCTCATCAGCATGCGCGATCTCATCTTTATCATGCGTCACCCAGAGCACAGCCAGGCTCTGCTCTGCCACCAGCCGATGAATAATCTCATTAACATTGCGTTTGTTGTCTTCATCCAGAGCGCTGGTGATCTCATCTAGCAGCAAGACCTTTGGCATAAACTGTAGATTTCGGAGCAGTGAGATACGTTGCTTTTCACCGCCAGAAAGCTCGTTAATGCTCTTTTTCAACATGCTGTCAGGCAAGGCGAAATGCGCCATATCCTGCCGTATTTTGTTTTCGTCTGGCTTTAATTTTCGAATTTGATAGGGCAACGCGAGGTTATCGTAGACGGTCTCACCGAACAGGGCTGGCGTTTGGAAGCAGTAAGAAACCTGCTTACGGTACTCTTCCGGGGTCATGTCATCGATATTTTTGCCCTCATAAATAATAGAGCCCCTGGTAGGGCTGAGTAAGGAAGAAACAATCTTCAACAACGTACTCTTACCACACCCCGAAGGCCCGGTAATCAACTTAAACTCGCCCGATTTCAGGGTGAAGGAAACGGCATCCAGGATAACCTGACCGTCAATTTGATAATGAATCCCATCCAGTGCCAGTATTTCGTTACTGCCCTTCATGCTAACTCCGGCTTGTTGCGCTGCCCTTCTTCCTTCCAGCCGCAACCCGTTGGCCGCTGGCTGAAATCCTTAAGGGTATATTCTGCCTGAAAAAGCGTTCAGGCAAATTGCCTTTGCGGCAATTCATCGCCAAAGGTTCCGCGATAGCTTCGGTAACAAATTGAATTTAAATGGGTAAAAAAGGGTAGGCCGGTAGCCTTTAGTGCTTACCGGCCCTGAGCACTGACGGAAAGAAGAAGCCGTTACTCTTTTCTCGACGAGGCTTGTTCAGTACAGATATACCAGCGCAGAGAGTTATTGATACTGCGATGAGTACAGTGGACTTTACCTTCCTTTTCCAGTGCCAAAAGGAGCGTTCGGGTCACATAGATGTTCTCCCCACACTTATCCGCCAACTCTCGTGTTTTTGGCCACAACTCCGGCGGCGGCGGCTCCTGTAAGGTATCCAGCGCTATACGCTCTGAACACAAACCCTGTAACACGTTTAGCATATGTAACTTCCTGACCTCATATGTTATTGGCGTCTTTTCCATGGTTTTCTCCTGAACATTTTATGAGTATCCCTTCCCGTTGCGACACATCGGTCACATAGGGTATCGATATTTATGGGGATGGCGTACAGGCCTAACGCCCCCGTCACTACTCCTGATTGCCTTCCCCCTTGGTGGCGATCCCAGGAACTGAAGCGGCCTGGCATCACAACGCTGGTACAGCACTCTCATGGCTTAGGGACTTCGTTAGCCAGCGCCTAAACCACGTTATTGATGTGAGGTGGTCTTAAATAAAAACTGACTCCCTCGTGGCTATAGAATTAATAAACTTAAGAGAACCTCCCTTTCAAATTCACTACAGCTCAATTTTTGCGAATAATCAGGCTAGGAATTTTCTATGAAATTTTTTTCATGGGATGTTATTTACCCTCGTATTACCCACATAAAAAAAGACGTTTTTAAAAACTAATTTAAGTAAAAAAAACAGCATTAAAAACTCACCTGACACACACATAAAAGCCATCAGCAAGCATTCTCGCGCCACATATAACAGGTATAAAAACCGACATAACCATCTAAAAACATAGCACCACAGGTAGAATAATCCTATCCCAAAAAAAGATTAGTTATGCGAGTAACAGAATAGGAATTTAATAATCCACCGCAGCTGAAAAATTGTTAACCACATGTTAATTAAAGACAGCTAAACCACACTTAAATAAAGCAGAAAAACGAATATATAAAAAATAAAACCAATAAAAACATTCAGTTGCAATCACAAAAGAAGATTAACACTGCCTACCAAAGGTAGACGAGCGATGATGACATCAGCAAAACAATGTTGCGGATTGTAGTACATGTACGCCGTTTCGCGATCTAATATCTCGCATATCTAATTTTATTCAGTTAATTATCCTGAGATATATTTATATACGATCTATTGATTTAATATTATATATGTTCACAATTCGTTTTGGATTTATATTCTGAATTTAATGAAAGTTAATAAAAGCTATTTTCAATTACCCTGATTATTTGCAAGAATATTCCCAGCAGGACGCTATGGTGATATTTATATTTTTGCATTCCATGCAGGCGGTTACTATCGCCTCACAACGTCTTGCGTAATTCATCATTGAATTATGCAAGGTAGTGTATTGCCCGAGCTCAAGGACGTGGCTCCGACTGTAGTAGCAGTGACATGACGTTGCGGCTATAGCAGGTGATTTAGATGTGTTCTTCTTTTTATTTAAATACTCTCTACAGGAAATTGAGAAATGAAACTGAATAAATTAATGCTGGCAACTGTGATTGCTTTCTCTACTGCATCTGTTGCTCAGGCCGCATCTAACCAGGGCAGCGGTACCGTAACCTTCACCGGTGACATTATTGATGCGCCATGCAGTGTTGCACCGGAATCGGTAGATCAGACCATCGAAATGGGCCAGATCAGCAGCCGAGTGCTGGCCAATCAGGGTAAATCCAGCTCTCAGCCATTCAGCATTCAGTTGAAAGACTGTGATATTGCTACCCAGAAAACCGTTAAAGTCGCGTTCACCGGGACAACCGCTGACGGTAACAACGATCTGCTCGGCCTGGCAGGCAAGGCAAGCGGCGCCGGTATCCAGTTGATCGACGGAGCTGGCAAGAAAGTAAACCTGAACGGTACGCCAACAGATGCCGTCACCCTGCTGGCTGGTGACAACAAGCTGAATTTCGCGGCGTATCTGCAAGGCAGCACCGCTTCTGGCGCAGTAGAACCAGGCGATTTCACCAGCGTGGCGAACTTCACCTTGGCTTATCAGTAAGACCTCAATGGGATGCCTGCTGGGCATCCCTCGCTTTACGTTTGTCGGCAAGAGGTAAAAGGCTCGTCACAACAGGGAGATGCCAACATGACAACCCGGTTTTGGGGCGCGCTGTTTGTCACGCTCAGCATGTGTAGCGCAACAACAGCAGTTGCAAAGAATCAAGGTGCGGGCACCTTGCATATGGGGGGAGAAATTGTAGAAACCCCATGCGGTATCGCCAGCGACAGCCTGGATCAAACGATTGATTTTGGTCTGATGTCGATGGCCGACGCTGCTCCTGGGTCACAGCCTTTACTTATCAGCAGCCGCCATGATTTTCAAATCAAACTGGTCAATTGCACCCTGGCAAGCCAGATAAAACCCGGCTTTTCCTACCGTGCGATGAACGTCATTTTCGACGGCGCGCCAGACAATGAAGAACCCGAATTATTGGCTATCAGCGGTGATGCCAAAGGGGTTGCCATTGAGTTGCTTACCGATGATGGAAACCGGTTACCTTTGGGTAAAAGTACGGCGGATTATCTGCTGGTTGATGGCCATAACAGGATGAACTTCAGCGCTCAGCTAAAACTCCATCCCGACTATGCGCGAGCTGGCGGATTCAACTCCTTGGTGAAATTCACCCTGTCTTATCTTTAGTTCTATTTTCTGCCAGTGCCAGGAAAAGCACTGAATGACATCACGTATTACGTATCCAGGTCGTACGGATGACCTGCTGTTGGGCGCGGATTTGCCATGAGTGATTATGCTATGACGTCATTAATGACACGGAAAAAAACACAGACCATCGTCATTCTCTCTTTTCTCTGTGGTCATCCGGCCTTTGCCGACACGGAATTCAATACTGACGTATTGGATATCGGCGATCGCAGCAAGGTGGATCTATCACGTTTTTCTGATGCCAACTATGTCATGCCCGGCACCTATCTGCTGGATATCAAGATCAACCAGAAACCGTTGCCACAACGCAGTATCCAATACCTGCCTGTAGCAGGAAAAAAGAACAGCAAAGTCTGCTTGCCACCGGACCTGATAGAAAAAATGGCGCTGAAAGAGCGTGTCGCCAAGAAAGTCACGTTGTGGCATGACAACCAGTGTGCCGATATCAGCGCCATTGAAGGGGCAACCATTTCCGATCGTATCGGCAGTGGCGTGCTGGCAATTACTATTCCCCAAGCCTGGATGAAATACACCGATCCTGACTGGACGCCACCAGAACAATGGGACGACGGCATTCCTGGTCTGCTGCTGGATTACAGCATCAGCGGGCAAGTGGGTAAACAAAGCCACAGTAACAGTACGTCGCAAAACTTCAGCAGCTACGGCACCCTGGGGGCTAACCTGAGCTCCTGGCGTCTGCGTGCCGATTATCAGAGTAACTTTAATCAGCAGGCAGGCGTTCGTACCCATAATTTCGACTGGAACCAGATCTATGCTTATCGCGCTCTGCCAATGCAGGCTGCCAAGCTAACCGTCGGTGAGATCTTCCTGGACTCCAATGTCTTTGATTCCTATCGCTTTACTGGGGTAAACCTGGCCAGCGATGAACGTATGCTACCCCCGAGCCTGCAAGGTTATGCCCCAGAGGTGCGCGGCATTGCCAAAAGCAATGCCAAAGTGACCGTATTGCAGGAAGGCCGTACGCTATACCAGACCACGGTGCCCGCCGGGCCATTTGTGATCCAGGATCTCAACAGCTCGGTGCGTGGCCGACTGGACGTACGGGTAGAAGAGCAGGATGGCAGCGTATCCACTTTCCAGGTAGATACGGCCACCATTCCTTATCTGACCCGCCCTGGCTATGTGCGTTACAACATCGCGTTGGGGCGTCCCTCCACCTACAGCCATAACCTGCAAGGCCCCTTCTTCTCCGCCAGTGATTTTTCCTGGGGGATGAGCAATGCCTGGTCACTGTATGGCGGTGCGTTGCTGGCCGGGGACTACAATGCCTGGGCGCTGGGCCTGGGGCGCGATCTCAACATCTTGGGTGCCATGTCGGTAGATGTGACGCAATCCTTCGCACGCCTGCCGGATGAGCCCACGGCGACGGGCATGTCGTTCAAGGTCAACTACGCCAAACGCTTTGACGACTACAACAGCCAGATCACCTTCGCCGGTTATCGCTTCTCACAGCGCAAATTCATGAGCATGGCGCAGTATCTGCAAAACCGCTACAACAACTACGACGATCAATACAGCGGGCGTGAAAAAGAGCTGTATACCATCACCGCCAGCAAAACCTTTATGGCGCAAGACAGCATCAAGGCAATCACCGCCTATCTGACTTACTCGCACCAGACCTATTGGGATGCCCGTGCGCAGAACCGCTATGGGCTTTCTGCCAGCAAAATGTTCAATATTGCCGACTTCAAAAACGTTACGGCTTCCCTGGCAGCATTTCGCACCACTTATCACGGTAAAACCGATGACAGCATCATGCTGAACTTTACCGTGCCGATCGGCGATCGTCGCCGCGTTGGCTATTCGCTGCAAACCAATAACAGCGATGTCACCCAAATGGCGTCTTATAACGACTATACCGACCCAAACAATACCTGGCAGCTCAGCAGCGGCTTCAATCAGGATGGCAAACCGCTGGCACGTGGCTATTACTCCCACAATGCCTCCTTCGGCTCGCTTAATGCCAACGCCTCATATCAACAGGATAACTATTCCTCAGTGGGCGGTACCTTCCGCAGCGGTATCACCGCCACCCGATACGGTATTGCGGCCCACCAGAATAACAGCAATGGCGGCAGCCGCCTGATGCTGGATACCGATGGCATTGCCGGGATACCGATCAACAACGGTCGGGCGTACAGCAACGATTTTGGCTTGGCCGTTATTTCCGATATCACCAGTTACTACAACACCGATACGCGCATCGACGTCAACAAACTGGCCGATGACGTCGAAGCCACTCGTTCAGTGGTACAGGGCACGCTCACCGAAGGGGCCATTGGTTATCGCCACTTTGAAGTGGTGAAAGGCAGCAAACTGCTGGCGGTTATCAAATTGGCCGATGGCAGTGAGCCGCCGTTTGGCGCCACGGTGCTCAATGAGAAAGGCCGTGAAATGGCCGTAGTGAGTGATGAAGGGTCGGTGTATCTGACTGGCGTACAACCCAATGAGAAGTTGGACGTTGCCTGGGAAGGCCAGCGCCAGTGTCGTGTCGTCATTCCAGGCACCGCCAAGCCACTGGATCAACTGCTGCTACCGTGCAGCAAACTGTAATCCGTAACAACATAATGAGAGTTGATGAGTATGAATAAGTCCGTGGTAGCAAAAATAGCCGTTGTCAGCCTGGCTTTGATGGCTGCCCTCCCCGCCGCCCATGCAGCGATATCGCTAGATCGTACCCGCGCGATTTACTTGGGTGACGCAAAATCCATCAGCCTTAATATTATTAATGAAAACAAAGAGCTGCCTTTCCTTGCCCAATCCTGGCTGGAAAACGAGCAGCACCAGAAAATCACCGCGCCTCTGGTGGTTTTACCGCCATTGCAAAGGGTTGAAGCTGGCGAACGTAGCGTGGTGCGCATCACCAAGACGGCAGGAGCCGAGCGTCTGCCACAGGATCGGGAATCTCTGTTTTATTTCAACCTGCGCGAGGTGCCACCCAAAAGCAGCAAAACCAACGTAATGCAGCTGGCATTGCAAACTCAGATCAAACTGTTTTACCGGCCAAAGGCCATTGTGGTGCCTAAGGACCAGGTATGGCAGGAAAAACTGGTGTTCCACAAAAATGGCTCTGGGATGACGATTGAAAACCCGACGCCGTTTTACATCACCCTTACCGGCATGGCTCACAACACCCTTAAGCAAGGAGGAAACGCGATCGCGGATTTCCAGCCAATGATGCTGGCACCAAAATCTCGTGAAACCGTGAAACTGCGCGACAGCAACCTCACCAGCTTTGTTGTGACCTACATCAACGACTACGGCGGTCATCCGGAGTTGCACTTCGTGTGCAACGGCAATCTATGCAGCGCCGCGCCAGACGCCAATAAATAAGGAGAAACGGCATGGAAGTTTTCACCGGCGGCCGGTTGCGGCCCCTGTTGTTGGCCACCTTATTGCCCATGTTGTTACTGGGCAGTAGCAGTGTGCGGGCGGTTTCAATGTTGGAGGCGATCGAAGGTACCAGCGGCACCATCAGTTTTTATGGTGGCTTGCTGACCTCTCCCTGCAGCCTGACGCCAGACAGCCAGGATCAGGCGATCGATCTGGGCGACGTTAACGCGACAGCATTCCAGAATGCGGGCGATCAAAGCATACCGGTGCGTTTCCGTTTGTCGTTTCGTAACTGCCTGCTGGGAGCCAGAGCCGTCATAGACACCCCTGCCGGGCAACGTGACGCTGAGGCTACGCGCCTTTATCTACAGGGTGAGCAGGCTGCCACACTGATTTTTCTGGGTGACAGTGACGTGCACAATCCAGAGTTGCTGCAGCTAAAGGGGGGGGCACAAGGGATTGCCCTACGGCTGAAAGACGCTCAAGGCCGAGCCTTGTCCATCAACCAGCAAAGCCGGCCGTACATCCTGCAGCCGGGTAATAATACGTTGTGGTTCAGCGCTCAGTTGGAATCCACGCAGAGATATACCCAGGCGAATCAGTTTGGAGGCGTCGTTCATGTCCAGATTGTTTACTTATAAGCGCACTTTTGCCTTGCTGGCTTGCCTGAGCGCACCTTTCAGCGTGCAGGCGCTGGAATGCCATTTGAATACTTCAACCGGTATCACCGAAGAGAACGAGGATATTGGCCAGTTGAAAATCCCCGCGACTCTGCCGATAGGGAGCCGGTTGTGGACCTCACAACCGATGAGCCGTAACGTGATGTGCTGGGGGTACCCCAGCGTACCGAATGGCGAATGGGTTTACTTCTACCCTAATCCCGATGGCAAGCAAATTGCTGCCGGTATTTCCATGGGGGTAATTTATAACGGTGTCGATCTGGGGATCCTGAACACAAAAGCCCAGACAGACATGTTCCGTTATCCAAACAGGCCGGAGTTGGGTCATGTCAATTATCAGGTCTATCTGCAAAAAACCGGGAACATTACGCCTGGCGGCGCTGGCCAGATTTCGGTATTCCAACTTGACGGGATCCTGGGGATCAACAACCAACCGGGAAAAAACTATCGTTTTACGCTGACCGGCCTGGACAAAATTCAGGTCATCCAGTGTTCCGCCTCCGTTGAGTTGACCACGCCAGAAGGGGTCGATTTTGGCGACATCCCCTCTTGGCGTGCTGGTGCAGGTACGGTAGCCAGCAAGGATTTTTCCATCATCATCCGCAAAAACGGCTGTAGCGATAACTTTAGCCTGGATGCCAACTTTATGGTGAAGAATGGTTCACTGGTAGATACCACCGGCCTGGATATGGGCAACGGCTCGACAATGCGTATTTACGATAATTCGAATCCCAAATGGATTAAATACAATCAGTTCGACAGCTTTGCCGACATGAATAACAAGGACATGGTGCAAAAATCCTATACGGCCTCTTTGCAAGCTTCGGGTGAAGGCCAGGAGGGCGATTTCAAAAAGACCCTCATTCTGCTGATTAACTATATTTAAGAGGGCAAGATGAAAAATTGCGTACTCCTGACGGCACTCAGCAGTCTTATGGGTTTATTTTGCCTGCAGGCCAATGCCGACAATAAAGAAATTGATTTCTTCGGCACCGTGGTGAACCGCCCGTGTAATATAGAACCCCAATCTGCCGAACAGTTGGTAGATATGGGAACGGTGATCGTTAAAACCCTTTATCGTTATGAACATACGACGCCGGTCCCCTTCAATATTACCTTAACCGATTGCAAAACCAATGTTTTCAATGCGGTAACCGTGACATTCAGCGGCACTGAGGACCGTGAACTACCAGGTAAACTGGCCATCAACAACGGCGCAAACGGTGCCGCAATTGCACTATTCGACAGTAAAGGCGCGGAGATTAATTTAAATCACGCCACGGACGCGGTCGCATTGCAAACGGGCACCACCACGCTGAAATTCTCCGCCTATGTTCAGGGACATCCATCGGCGATAAAAAATCGAACTATTACCGAGGGTGAATTCAGCTCCGTTGCCAATTTCGTGCTGACTTATCAATAAAAACGGCCTTAGCAGGATAGTGTCATTATGCAAAATAAGCGTACAGCCTGGTTATTCGGGCTGCTGATGTTTTATTTTATTTTTGCCATGCATATTTACTGGCCTAATCGAGGCGGCAGTGGATTTTATTTGCCATGGAATATGGTCGGCATCATTTGCCTTGCCGTGATGACCTTAGGGACGATGATAATAGTACGGCCGCCACTGGCAGGCTCGCGCTTATTTACCCCTTTGGCATTGGGTACGTTCATTCTGCTATTACCGCTACTGTGGACAAAAACCCCTTATTTGGGCGAAGCGTTGCCACGACTGATCGGGTTACTGATGGGCGTAGCAGGATACTTTTCCCTGCTGCAATACCCATTAAATCGCCAGTGGCGTCATCGATTACTGATCTTGCTGCTGGCCGCCACCGTAATCGAAGCGGTCTGGGCAATGCTGCAATACTTTTGGTTGATGCCAGATAGCGCCATTCCTTACGGCATTTTTCAGCAGGTCAACGTGCTGGCCAGCTTTATGGCCTGTGGGTTAGCGCTGGCTCTCTATCTGTATTGCGGCTCCCACCACCGTTATCTGCAATGGCTGATGGGTCTGATGCTGCTAATCGCGCCTTTCCTGCTGCTGATCTCATTTTCACGCATTGGATTACTGGCCTTTATTCTCATCACACCATGGCAGTTGATGATGCTCTATCGCGTTTCTCGCCGCCGTTGCGCCCTGGCCACATTGTTCATCCTGGTTGGCGTGCTCGCTGCGTTAGTGATGATTGACATCAAGGGGGCACCGCGTGCGATCGCCACCGTATCTACGCTGAGTTATCGTCTGATTAGCTGGCAAGAAGCCTGGCTAATGCTGTGGGAAAAACCGTTATTGGGTTGGGGTTATGGTAGTTTCCAGTATCACTTTCTCCACCATATTCATCTCACACAGCCAGATTTGCCACTGAGCTTTAATCTTTCTCACCCTCATAACGAATTATTACTCTGGGGAGTGGAAGGCGGCCTGCTGAGTCTGACAGGGATTGCGCTGATGGGATACGGGCTATGGCAATTACTACGCCGCTGCCTGGTATTCCCGCTACGGCCTGCCCCTTGGATCGCTGCATTACCTATCATGCTGCACATGATGGTGGAATACCCACTCTCTCTTTCCGCCGCTCACGCCCTCTTTTTGTTAGTGATCCTGCGTGTCAGCGATTTACGGCACAGCTATCGACGGGCGACAAAATGGCAGCAGATCGTGCGCCTCAGCGCCAGCAGCCTGTCTGCACTCACCCTGCTTTATATGATCAATGGCCTGCACAGTGCTTTAACTATTACCGCGGTTGAAAAGCAAGGGTTGCAGTCTGTTGATGCCATGCAACGCGTTATTTCACCCACTCCCTGGCAAACGCGTTATGAGTTCGATATCCGGCTACATCAACTGCTGCAGTATCCGCGTTCAAAAGAGGTTGCTGCACTGCTGAATTATCAGCAATGGGCAGAAAATGAAATCCGTGTACGGCCAGAAGCCAATATTTACTTCAACCTGATCTTGGTCAGCCGATTATTACAGCAACCGCAGCGGGCAACGGTTTTACTGCTGGAAGCCCAGCGGCTGTTCCCAGAAGACATGCGCTTTAAGGAAGAATGATGATTAATATCCAATTCACTCTGTTAGACAGCGATAACTTCTACCAACAGGGGCTGCGGTATATAGTAAAGGATTATCTCGACTCGCTTAACGAATATTATCGCCTTTATCCTCGGTTGGCTCCAGTGGAATTAAACGCACTGGAAGGCATCGAGATTATTTTCCGTTCTCAGGAAGAGGGATGGGGCTGTGCCTGCTGTTATCAAAGTACATATCACACCCCGCGTCACAAGCAAATGACGGTAATAATCCTGGATAAACAGCACAACCATTCGCTGAAACACCCAGCCCAGTTCAGCATTCATCGGCAAGACTCTGTTCCTACGATACGCCAAAAGCTACAAATGGCGGTGGAACGGTTTTGCCATCAACCTTGGGTTGCCTTACACGCCAGCGGCCTGCATCAATGCCAACGCTGCCGGATTGCCGGGCTCAGCAACTGCGAAAAAAAGGTATTGAAGCTGATGAGTACCGGCATGTCAGCGTCGACTATCGCCGATATGCTGCATCGCAGCCAGAAGACCATCAGTGCCCATAAGCGCTCCGCTATGCGCAAACTGAACGTCAATAAAAGTACTGAACTGAATAAAGTATTACTCAACCAAATGGGATTGGGTTGATGTCACCAACGTCAATAGGCCAGTGCAGGCTTGGCTGGCGCTATTTTGGAATAAAATTAATACCCTATAAAATAATAAGCAAAGCAAATGATTTTCTTGGCTAAGGCGTTAATGATTCCTATTCCATCGATAAAAATCCCGAACAAACGCATTAATATCATAGAAATATTATTATAAGTGCTAAGGAAATCGCGATAGCGTGGAAAAATGAAGGTCACACAATGATATTTATCTGTATTTATACCTGTGCCCCCCAGTTACTACCCTCAAGGCATCACCTGGTCGCTTAAATATTTCAAGGCACTTTGGCTATAACTCTCCCCTGGGTCCAATTTTTTAATTAGCCCCCGAGCCTCTAACACCATACCGATACGATGCAATTCCTGATGCTGTGGTAACACATCAGCAAAAGCATTCAGCAAGATAATCGACGGCATGATTTTTTCGGCACAGGTACCCACGGCACCGGGCTCATCGCCCCTGGCTGGGCAAGGAAGGTTATCCGCATCACGGTGCTGACACGCCTGTAGCAAAGTAATTGCCTGTTGAATTTCATGATTCCATGGCATAAACACAATCCTCTAAATCTTACTTTCCTGCCAAGATATAAATAATAAACAATACGTTAAGGTCACGGATGACAGATAACAACAACTTTCCACCAAGAACAATCCGACTTCCTGTAACAAGATAAATTTTTCTAAGGATGACGCCTTTGATGTAGGTCACAATGCATAAAGATAGCCACAACTTTCATATTATCGTGTTCTGAGCGCTAAAATTAGCCAAATGGTATGAATGAAGCCTGTACAGTCCCCGACAACTAAAATGGCACAAAATTTCTACCATGCATACCGTCATTAATCTAACAGCGTAATCTCTTTTTTGCTCATCTCTACTACCCTTTGCTCTACCAACGTATCCAGGGCACGGGTGAGCGTAGAAGGGGAAATCCCAAGTAGCTGCGCCAGTTCCTTTTTGTTTATCGGCAACTCGACGTTACGATGCTCAAAACCGTGCTCTTTATTGGTATCCGACAGCAGGTGCAGAAAATCCCGTACTTTCTGTAGGGCGTCACCTTTGGTCAGCACGGAAATGAATTGCTGCTTTTCACGGGCTGAACGGGAGAGTATCCGAACGATAAAATCGGTAAAGCCAAGGGTTACCTGACTTAACTCATAGAATTGCGAACATTGAAGCTCACAGACTTCGACTTCCGTCGCGGCCTGAACATTATGCTGATAACGGCTGGCAACCAGCTCCTCTGCGCCAATCACCTGACCAGGCAGCACAACGCCCTGCAGGTTATATTCCATATCATAAATTTTAGCAATGCCGCTACGTAAAGCGAACAGGCTAGCGACACAGTCACCCTGGCGGTAAATAAACTCTCCTTTTGCCACTTTCTTTTTTTTAGAAAAATTTTTAATAAAGAGAGCATCCTGACGTTGAAAAGCATATGCCTTGCAAATTTCACCAAAGCAGCATTCTTCACAGTTAACACAGTTTATTTTTTTCATACTAACCTGGCTGCAAATACGGGCTAAGCATTTTTATCCTATGGCTGGATAACACAATTTATCATTGGCGATAATGGCGTACCAATAGTGATATAGTTATCATTGTTGTTTTTCAGATAAATAAAATACTCACCACCAAGCCCAAAATTCTTTTCAGCAAGCGCTGATACATCCTCTGGCATATTGTCTCTAATCTTCTTCCCGTGGCCGATAACTTCAACTAAGTATTTGTTGTCAATGATATTTTTATAGTTAAACGTAACGTTACGTGAGAGTATATAGCTATGATTTTGGTAATTTACGATCCCAGTCAAATAAAACTGCCCTGTTTTATCTTTAGCAAACTCAAAAGTGATATTACCTTTAAACCCAAAATTACCTTGCGTGGAGTCACCGTAGGATACATTAGCAAAACAGCGTCCGTCTAAATAAACGTTAGAACGAGCCGAAAGCCCCCAGAAGAGCGCGACAGCAAGAACAACTATCACCGATATCAGGATTGCAGTCAGCTTCATTTCATTTCCCAATTATAAGCGTTGTGATTTTCACAATAAATAATCTTTCCACTTTCTTTATCAGTTGGACAGAATGAGTAAAACATCCGACCACGACTACCATATAAAACACTACGTTGCGCCTGTATAATCACCTGCGCAGGATGCTCGCTGCATTTTTGTTTCATGTCGGGTTGTATCAACAAGACAGCATCCAGTAAGCGCTGATGAATATCAGAAGGCACTTGTTCATATGAACTCAGCTTGCACTCCCCCATCTCGCCAATGTCATACAGCTGGTTATAACGCGGAGTGGACTTAGGCTGCATATAGACTAAAATATTAGCGATAAGCAGGGCGAAAATAATTAATCCACACCCAATATATACCTTGCGGTAAGACTTCTCTTTTACAGCGACGTCCTCATGATTCACTATTACTGGCACAGGTGCAGAAGCGGGCGTGGCCTCTGGAGACTCATAAACAGTGACGCTAATATCTGGAGAAAAGAAAAAACCCACTTTTGGCACGGAAATAATGGTTTCTTCTATATCGATTAATGAAGTTAATATTTTCCTGAGAATACTAATATACTGGCTCAGCGAAGCACTGGAGCTGGTATGTCCAGCGGATTCCCATACACTTTCCAACAAATAGTTACGTTCAAACACTTCACCTGGTGCGGCGATCAGTAGAGACAGGATACGGTTTGCCGTATCGGTTAGTTTTTTTCCTTCCTGGACATATGAGCCATTAATCATCAGCTCTCTGCTTTCCGTATCGTAAATGACTCTATTAGCTATCAAATATTTCATTCATTTGTTCTTTTGGCTAATTTACACGGATAAGACTCTGAGTGCGCAATGCACACTTAACTCAGTGCGACAAGTGCCTTCACAGCATCAATATTATGACTTAATAAGCTGACGATGTCCTGATCTAGTCGATAATTTAGCGCCTCTTGTTGCAGAATTTCCAACGCTTCACTAACCGGCATTCCCTGGCGGTAAGGTCGATTTTCGGTCATTGCAGTGAAAACATCAGCAACAGCAATGATGCGTGAGGGTATATCCAGCGATGCCGCATCAAGACGGAACGGATAACCGCTACCATCCAATCTTTCATGATGGTTAGCGGCCCAGTGCACTATATCACCCAGTTCCTCGATAGGATTGAGCATCACCCGCGTTTTGTAGCTGTGGTGCTTCATTTGTGCATACTCATCCGGCTCGAGTTTACCGCATTTTTCAAGAATATTCAGAGGGATAAAGAGTTTACCAATGTCATGTAAATAACCGGCAATGCAGACCTTTTCCTGCATCTCGCGCCCGTAACCATACAGCTCTGCAAGCTTGGCCGCCACGTGCGCCACTCTGGTGCTGTGCGTTTGTGTAAAACGACTGTATTTATCAACAATTCTTGAAACCAGCAGGCAAACTTCCAAAAAGTCATGGTGCTCAAGCCTTAACTCATTGAACGGGCTAATGACATGTAAAACCTGATGCAGAGAAGGCTCGCTCAAGCGAAACCAGAACCCATCCTGAGTGCTGACATCGTGTAATGCCGCAACCAGACATGCTGGCCATGGCTCAGTGCTGTTGAGGAACTGGGAGATAATTAGCTCCCGTTGAGTGGCATAATCACCCTTTACGCCTCGTAGGAAAAGCTCGAATTCATCAGCAAAATGAACCAGATGTTGGGCGTTCGCCAGTTTATCATCACGCGTTTGAGAGCACTCAACGTATTGGTTTTCGAGTATGGCCGCAGCCGGTTGCAGGAAACGAATACCCACCATCATTGATGCAGCAAGCCTTTCATTCCCCTTGAGCAATACGTCGCTGTTGAAGGTCAGCGGCGTACGCTCTTTACCCAGCATATCAATGTCATGAAGCATACTGGCCAAATAGGCGTTTCTAATGGTCGTATCGTCAAAGCCAGCCCGATTTCCCACATACCAGCTTATTATAGCGGTACGTTGCAAATGATAAACCAAGTCTGGTGCAATAGGATGAATAATACTGTGCAGCAGATCAAGCACAGCTTGGACTGATATCTTCATGGATTCTTTTATCAATCTTAATATTAAAAATACAATCAATAATAGGTTATCGATAACCTATTATTGACAGGTAGCTATGATTAGTCATAGCCAAACATAATTTGTGCGGTCGCTACAACGATCCCCGTACTGAGTGCAGAAGCGTTATACACTTTGTAATAAGCATGAAGACGAATATATTGAATATCTCCAATGTCATCGCCTTTAGAAATATCCAAAATCTGGGAGGCGTTTTCCATATCATTACTGCTGGATATTTTAACCTCATCAGAATCGCCTAAAAAATACTGGCTACGAATAGCAATGCCTACACCACCCGCAGTGGTTTCATCATTAACCATAATTTGATAAGTCGTATCGGTGCTCAATAGATCGTTACTGGATAACCAGGCTTTGACGTTTCGAGTCGAGGTACTAATGCCCGCCAGATTGCCGCATTTTAGCGGGATCGTAAAATCAGCACCGTTAGCTTTCCCATTAGTTTTTAACGTTTTCAGTGGGGCAGTGGGTAGCTTCACCGTCATATCCCGAGTCATATTGCAGGTGGTTTCTTTCGGTTCAAACTGTATTGTTATTTTCTCGTAAGCAAGAAAATAATCAGTATCCCAACTTTTACGTGACGCATCAGACATCATGTTTGACCAGGCACGGTAAGCATAGGTCTTGCTGGAGAGAAACGGCGAGCTTGATCCTTTTCCTGTCCCACTCATTACCGCTGGAATAACGCTCAGCGCACCGGCTGTGGTGGTTTTTGTGTAGGTTTCAACACCTGTAGGTGGCGAATCAAGGAGTTCAGCACGTAGGGTATATTGTGTCTGGTAGGATAGCGAATGGATCCCAACCACACCACTAACCGTCACTCTGGTATCACCGGTGATTTCCGTGGTGACTTTAATCCAATAGCTGCCGTCACCATCCGCGCTCTTGAAATTAAGATACACCGGATTACCGTTAAAGCCGGTAAAATAGTACAAATGGTCCTGTGCAATACCACCGATACCCACATTCCCATACGCGCATGTCATACTTCCGCTCCAATTTGTCGTGTAGCTGTACTCAACGACATTCGAGTTAATAAAAGCAGAGGAAAGATTTAACGACTTGTCAGATTCAGCAACGCTCGCAAAAAATATTCCAGCGTTACGACATGTATCACCGGTTATACCACGTTGCTGTGGTGTTTCTGCCTGGGCAGAAACACCAGGAATAAATATCAGTGCGATCATCGCAATGACGATATAAATAGGGTTTTTCATAATCTTCAGTAATCGTAATAAATAGGTTAACGGCAAGTGTTGAGGTTTTGTTCAGTAGGGTGTGAAATAACACAGGTTTTTTTCACTTTGCCTTTACTGATATTGACGCTGATTTTCTCGGGCATCTGGTCTGATTTAATGAAAATCTGACTACCTTGCGCCACATACCCCAATTCCTCATTATTCATACCCGTGACAAATGCCCCGAAAGGTAACTGGCTGCCATCCGCTGCCTGAGCATTCAGCGTAAACAACTTACGCGTGTCGGTCTTGTACTTCAGATAGGTAATGCTGCCTTCATAAGGGGCCACATTCAGTAAATTCCCCTGAAGATCCACATCACTACTTTCTGTACCATCCTGTTCAAGATGGAAATTATTTTGCCGGTAGGGTGTGGCGCTGGTCACCAGGGCAATGCCTTTGCCATTGGTTCGTGTGGAGGTATCACCATTAACCACGGCATTTTCTACGCCCGGTGCCTCCAGAATAACGAAGTTACGGCCGTTATTGGGGGAAGTCAGCACACCGCCTCCCCAAGCCAGGATATTGCCGCTAGCGCCGAGACTCGCCTGACGGTATTCACGGGCCATCGTTAACCCTGAGTTCAGGTTGGTATAGCTATTTTTCCAACTGGTGTAGAAATCCGTCGAGCGTGAGTTGCCATCACTGTCATGGGTCAGCATCAAACTGTAATCAACATCACTGGCGCTACCGCTCAGGCTAACGTCTGAAGAGGAGTATTTCCCGTTCTGTACGCTGGCATGTGAAGATATGCTGCCACCGCTGCCAAAAATCGACATCGGTACCGTTACCGAAAAATAGAGATTATTTTCAGTATTACCACGGGAGCGCAGCGCAGAGACCATATCCCCTTCGTAGTTGGTCTCGTAATCGTAATACGACTGCGTCACTTCCGAGCGGCGTAGCGACACGGAATAGTTGACGCTGTTGATCGCGTTACTCCAGGTAAGATTGTATTGTTTACTGCTTTTCTGCCCGCGCCAGTAGTCACGCCAGTAGGCTGAAAGCGACAGGCGGCCAAACCCTTCAGCCAGCGGCTGACTAATCGTGGCACTGAAGGCCTGTTTGCTGTTTACCGTTGAGGTGCCGGTTCCGCCGTAATCCTTAATGTTGGATTTGGTCAGTATAAAATCGCTGAAAGAAGCGTAATCCTGCGTACGGTAATAGTAAGAGGCCAACGAGACATTGGTACGAGTCGGGAAGTACTTACTCCACGACAGCGAATACTTCTCACCATGGCGGCGGCCGTCGTTAGGCAGACGATACTGGGATTCCTCAACGGAAGCCGACAGTGACCCCGCATAGGGCAACGACACCGCGCCACCCAGCAGCAACGACTGATAATCATTATTCCAGATACCGCCCGCCGAGGCAGTGACATAGTTGTTAATACCGCGCGAATAACTCACTTGGGCAAAAGTGCTATGGTCGTCAACGCCACGCATATCCACTTCGCCGACGTTAAACTGATAGTCGCTGGTTCCTGGCCGTAACATGTCTGGAATTGATGAAAACGGCACCACAAAACGTTCGACATTGCCGCTGCTGTTTTTGACTTCGACCGACAAATCGCCACGGGAACCGGTTGGCATCAGATCGCGGATCGCAAACGGGCCGGGCGGCACCGTGATCTGATGAATAATGTGGCCATCCTGAAACACGCTAACGGTGGCGGAACTGGTTGCGATCCCGCTGATAACCGGCATATAAACGCGTTCACTGTCAGGCATCATCTGGCGGCTTTTGTTCAACGTCAGCCCACGAAAACGCACCGTATCAAAATAATCTGAGGTGGTATAAGAACGGCCTAACCGCATCACAGATCCGATAGCAGCAATCGGCTTTTCAACATAGCGCGTGGTGTTGATCCAGTAACCCTGGCCCATGGAGCTATAACGCATCCATGCGGAATTATCGAGCAAGTGCCAACCATACAGATTCAAACCGCTATTCAGCGACAGATAGAGGTTATCGCTATCGGTATACCCCTGCGTCAAACCATGAAAATTGTAGTAGTTTACGTTGTAATTGGTATAGATCCCGTTAATGCCCTGATCCCATTTTTGCGGGGCGACCCAGTTGCGATTTTTCGTTGCAACAAAGGCTTGGGGGACTTCCAAGTCCAAGCGAAGCTCGCCAGGGACCAGTTTACTTTTACCGCCGTGCAGTAAGGTATTTACATTAATCAAATCGGCGCTATTTTTCTTCAGTTGAGCATCCAGCTCCTGAATATCCAACAGCGGTACATCTTCTCTTTTAATTTGCAGCGTGCCTTTATCGTCGTTGGCAACAATAAGGCTAAACTTGCCACGCCAGACGCTATTGACATAAACATCGAGATCATAAGGCCCTGGCGTCATGACCAGCTTGGTATTACTCCAGTCCATATCCGCAGAATTACCTACCAGTAAGCTACTGTTAAATGTTTCACCATAGGCACCAAAGGTGCATAGGGCGAGGCCAACTGAATGTACCAGCAGGCTTTTACGAAACAGAGATCTGTTCTTCATTAGAATTGAACCTGGAGTTAATCAGTAATCACAATCAGCGAATGGTGGTGAATCTTTTCGCACCATAATCATCAAGCCAAGTGATGCGATACTGAGCACCAGTACGGATTTTGTCGGGAACAAGGGCACAGCCAAACGGCGCAATAAACGCGGTTTCAGTCAGCAAATTGTCTTTTCTGGCTTGTTTAAGCTCTCCACCTTGCCACGTGACGACCTGAGGTATGGTCATGTAATAAGGCGAGTCATTTTTCAGGCAGGTATGACCACCAGAAGAGGAAACCGATACCTTCTGTGCGATCTTATTATCAAGATCTCCCAACGCTTCCGGGCGATAAAACAGCTTGATGCGATTGCGGATGGCTACCTGAAGATAGCTATCGTTACTCCCTTCCGGTACTGGCGGTACGTCAATCACGTTAAGCCAGAATACGCTTTCCCTGTCTTTAGCGAGTGCCTGCGTATTCATAGCGGCAATTTTTAGCGTTTGCCCACTGTGCCCGTCCATTTTTACCACGGGAGGCATCAGGGAAAACGGGACTTTTACTTTCTCCGGCGCGGCTGAAGCGTCACCATCGTCAATCCAGGATTGCACCAGATGCGTTTTATCACTGTCATTGACAAGTTGTACGGAAACAAATTTCGCGTTGGATGGATAAATAACGCGGGTCTGATTAACAACGACACTCGCAAGCGTATTCTGCGTAAAGAATACGACGGCGAGAAATAACATGATATTTTTCATAATATATTTAGAGAGAGAAACCGGGGATAACTCCCCGGTTGATTTCATTAATCGTAGCTAAAGGAATAGGTAGCGTCGGTAACAACTTTACCCGTTGTCACTGCGGAACCACCGTAGTTGTAGTAGTTGGCATACATGGTCAGGGTAATGCCATCTTTACCAGCAACGTCATCAGATGTCAGACCGGTATCGAATGCTGAATCGAAAGGTACAGCAGTAGAGCCATTAGAGGTCAGAGCAATACCGACACCCTCTGCGCCATTATCGCTGTAGTTTTTGAGATATTTACCGTCATCAGAAAGGTTGCTGCTGGAGAAGGTAATTTTCAGCGTTTTGGTGCCTTCATCTGCCGCAGAGCAATTTTTCAGGCTCATGGTGAAGTCTTTTTCGCTGTTGGTAACAACGCCGGTAGTGGTACCCAGATCGGTCAGGGTAACAGGCGACAGGTTTACCGTGAAATCAGAACCATTATTGGTAGTGACATCACAGGTGGTATCAGATACCGAACCGTTGAAAGTAATTGTACCACCTGCAACACCGGTGTTTTCGGCAGCCATTGCCGCGCCTGAAAACATAATAGCCGCAGCGATTAGTGCTTTGTTGAACATTTTTAAATCCTGTTTACTTTTACTTAAAAAATTGGTTATTCCACTGCGTGACATTGCCTTCTCATATTCTCAGGCACACGCTACAGCGTCCTTACATACAAAACATGTCATGTGTGCATGTTTGTCTTCCATAGCGTAGCGAGTTCAGTTGCAGGACAACGGCTCGCACCACTCCGAAGGAGTTGGAATATAAAACCATCAACAGACAAATTGGTAAACATAAATATCGGTTAAATTTGATTTTTAAACTTAAAATACTATTTTTAATTTAATTTTTAGATTTTAAATCTAAAATATTATATTGAGTGAGACATAGGAAGAGAGGATTTACTGGCTAAAGAATAAATAAAATCGCCAAATGAAGACTTTCGCGAAGAGAGAGATAAAAAAACGAAACACGAAGAGTTATTTTATTTTTCACAACAAAAACACAATAAGATAAAGTCATTGCAATGGTTAACATTTACAACAAATAACCAACAAAACAAATCAGAGAAGCAGTAGCCCTCCAGTTATAAATCAGGGTCATTTGTTGACATATAAAAGAAAGGAAGTATTCAGATAATAAAGAGAACAGCGGTGACACCCGGCCACAGCGCTGAAAAACCTCCCTGTCATTTAGCCTCTGCTACCCTGCAATGAGGCGCTAGATGAATGGGTGACAAACCTTACTGTTTCAGATCGGCTGCCAATGCCTGAGCACAGGCCCAAGCCGAACTCCAGGCCCACTGGAAGTTATAGCCCCCCAGCCACCCGGTCACATCCACCACTTCGCCAATAAAGTAAAGGCCCGGCACCTTGTTCGCTTCCATGGTTTTAGAGGAAAGCTCTTTGGTATCCACACCACCCAATGTCACTTCAGCAGTGCGGTAGCCTTCGGTGCCATTGGGTTGCACGCGCCAATCTTGCAGGCTCTCAACCAATGCTGTCTGCTGCCCAGGCATGAGCTGTTTCAACGTGACTTCTGGCAGTTGCCCCAACCCTTGCAAGAACTCCACCAAGCGTTTAGGCAGGTGAAGAGCCAAGGTATTTTTCAGGCTTTGGTTCGGATGTGCCTGCCGCTGCTCATTCAGGAATCCCGCCAGGTCAAGCGCAGGAAGTAAGTTAATGCTTACAAACTCTCCTGGTTGCCAATAGCTGGAAATTTGCAGGATCGCAGGGCCAGAAAGACCGCGATGGGTAAACAGGATGCTTTCCCGGAATTGGGTGCCATCCTCAGCAGTGACCACGGCGGGAACAGAGACACCGGAAAGCGTCTGAGATTGCTCCAACAACGGTTTATGTAGGGTAAAGGGCACTAAAGCGGCGCGAGTCGGTAACACTTTCAGGCTGAATTGTTCCGCCAACTTATAACCGAACGGAGAAGCTCCCAGACCCGGCATTGATAGGCCACCGCTGGCCACTACCAGTGAGCGAGCGCTCACTTTCCCACCATTCAGCGTTAACTCAAAGCCAGCGGCTGTTTTTTCCACACTCATCACTTCACTACGCAAGCGGGTCGTCACCAGGCCCAGTTCACACTCTTTCACCAGCAGATCGACAACCTGTTGCGCAGAGTCATCGCAGAACAGTTGCCCCAGCGTTTTTTCGTGGTAGGCAATGCCATAGCGGTTGATCAGGTCGATAAAGTCCCACTGGGTGTAACGCGCCAATGCTGATTTGCAGAAATGCGGGTTGCTGGAAAGATAGGCCGCCGGTTCGGTATACATGTTGGTAAAATTACAACGGCCGCCCCCCGACATCAGGATCTTGCGGCCTGGCTTTTTGCCGTTGTCGAGCAGGAGTACCCGGCAGCCGAGTTGCCCAGCCTGCGCAGCACAAAACATCCCTGCGGCACCCGCACCGATGACGACAACATCAAACTGTTCCACAAAAGCCTCTCTCAACAATTAACCATATTCGCAGCAAGAAGCCGCGCATTTTACGCTATTTCACTGCCCATACACCGCTAAATCTGCGCAGGAAGATTGTAAAGACCTCCGAGAACCAAGCCAACGTAAGAAAATGTTAATATGGGAAAATGCTGATAACGTACTGAAATTACTTTGATTACTCGATGGCATTAAGACTTTCAGTAATAGCGAAATCAAAAAAACGTCATATTTCCCTTTTCCCCGACACCGATTGTCACCGATAATGCGCGACGTTCATGTCCACAAACCTGGCGTAACGCTTATGCTGCATTTGTTCGCTGGCCTGGATTTCCATACCGGCCTGATGTTAATTCTCGCATTGTTGTTCGTATTGTTTTATGAAGCCATTAATGGTTTCCATGATACGGCCAATGCGGTTGCTACTGTCATTTATACCCGTGCTATGCGCTCGCAACTTGCGGTCGTCATGGCGGGCTTGTTCAACTTTCTTGGCGTCATGCTCGGTGGTCTGAGTGTTGCCTACGCCATTGTTCATCTGTTGCCAACCGATCTGTTGTTGAACGTCAGTTCAGCGCACGGATTAGCCATGGTCTTTTCCATGTTGCTGGCAGCAATTATCTGGAACCTCGGCACCTGGTATTTTGGCTTGCCGGCCTCCAGTTCCCACACGTTGATTGGCGCCATCATCGGTGTCGGCCTGACTAACGCGCTGGTCACCAGCACGTCCGTTGTCGATGCGCTGAATGTGCCAAAAATGATCAGCATCTTCCTGTCATTAATCTTCTCGCCACTGGTCGGGATGATGGTTGCCGGGCTGATGGTGTTTGTGCTGCGTCGTTATTGGAGCAATACCAAGAAACGCCAACGCATTCATATGACACCGGCAGAGCGTGAGAAAGTCGATGGCAAACGTAAGCCGCCGTTCTGGACACGTATTGCACTGATCCTTTCCGCTATCGGTGTCAGCTTCTCGCATGGTGCAAATGACGGCCAGAAAGGTATCGGCCTGATTATGCTGGTGCTGATCGGTGTTGCGCCCGCAGGCTTCGTGCTCAATATGAACGCGAACGGTTATGACATCACCCGTACGCGTGATGCCGTCGCTCACCTGCAGCAATTCTATCAACAGCATGGCGAATCGCTTGATCATGTCATCAAGCAGACCCCGTTGTTACCGACGCCTGAAGAGGCACCTCCTGAGCCCAATCAACCTGTCGAGTTCCACTGCGACAGTTCGCGTGCCATGATCGCCGTAGAGCGCTCTCTGGGCTTGCTGAATAATCTGCAAAGCTATGACCAACTGACGGTGGAACAACGCAGCCAGCTACGCCGCCTGCTGATGTGCGTAACCGATACGGCAGATAAAGTGGCCAAGCTGCCGGAAACGTCAGCAGACGATCAGCGCTTCCTGAAGAACCTGCGCTCGGATCTCCTGCAAACCGTTGAGTATGCCCCAATCTGGATTATCGTGGCGGTCGCCTTGGCCCTGTCTCTCGGTACGATGGTTGGCTGGAGACGTGTTGCCACGACCATTGGTGAAAAAATCGGTAAGAAAGGCATGACCTACGCTCAAGGTGTGTCAGCGCAGATGACTGCCGCACTGTCGATTGGCGTGGCCAGCTACACCGGTATGCCGGTTTCCACTACTCATGTGCTCTCTTCGGCCGTTGCCGGGACGATGATCGTGGACGGTGGCGGGGTACAAAGTAAAACCGTGAAGAACATTCTGATGGCGTGGGTTTTAACCCTGCCTGTCTCGATTGTGCTTTCCGGCGGCCTTTACTGGCTGGCACTGAAAGTGATTTAAGCGTTCAAATAATGAAAATGGCGGCCATCAGGTCGCCATTTTTTTTGCCGAAATTACCGGGCTAATACCAAATTGCCATCGCTATCAGGCTGATAACGACCAACCCACACAGCGCTGAAGTCAGTACAAACTGACTCCTTACACGCTGACAGCGACGGATAAACTCCGGATCGTGGTGCTCCATATAACGTTGCGCAAAGATATACCGCACCAACCGTATCTGCTTGCTCGGCTGGCCATGCGAAGTAAAGAACCCTCCGCCATCGACGTATTGGTAAAGTAACGGGTCGCAGCCGCGTAAAACAAATAGCAGCGCACGCAGAGAAGAGAAATACCGAGCCATGTTAACCACACATACCACACACAAAGCCCAAAACAGCGCGACGGTACTAATCATGATTGCCCCCTCAGGGCGTTGTGATCCCGACTAACCGCCGGGCCAACTGCCCTATCTCTTACCCAATGCTGCCGGAGCCTTTGGCTCCCGTCCCCCTAGCACCTTTACAGGCCCTAAAATATTCATCACCTCTGTCAGCCAGTCATCAATATGCAAAATGCCGATTGAAATATCCTACGGCTGAAAGAGGAACTGCAGGGGCCCACATTCACTATTGTAGGATAATGAAACGCAAACGGACTTAGGTACTGTATAAAATTTATCGCATCCGCCAACTTTTTTTCTTGATTCATGCCACAACAAACACGACATTGGCCGCGGGAATCAGGGAATATGGACTATGCTTCTTACAAGAATGCTTATAATTCAATCGGTCAATCCAAACTCTGCCGCATAAGGAATAGGATTTTTTGCTATAGCAGTGTAAAACTAAAGGGGTAGATGTAAACGAAGCTTCTCAATGCGATGCATTGTGATCGCCCCAACATATCACGGTGTTATCGGGATGGTACTATGCAGGTAAGGCGAAAACGCCAAGCTGGAACACTGAATGCCTGCCCCCTTTAATCGGCATTATATGGAAGGAGTATTTTCATGGCTTACAAACACATACTGATCGCGGTTGACCTATCACCGGAAAGCAAGATCCTGGTTGAGAAAGCCGTATCAATGGCGCGGCCGTACAATGCCAAAGTCTCCCTGATCCACGTTGATGTTAACTATTCTGATCTGTATACCGGCCTGATCGATGTCAATCTTGGCGATATGCAAAAACGTATCTCTGAAGAAACTCACCATGCTTTAACGGAACTGTCGCAAAACGCAGGCTACCCGATTACCGAAACCCTGAGCGGCAGTGGCGATCTGGCACAGGTTCTGGTTGATGCCATCAAGAAATACGACATGGACCTGGTATTATGCGGGCACCATCAGGATTTCTGGAGCAAGCTGATGTCCTCTGCTCGTCAGTTAATCAACACTGTGCACATCGATATGCTGATTGTGCCACTGCGTGATGAAGAAGAAAAGTAAGCACTCGCCAACCTGCTTTACCAACGCCCGCCTAACGCGGGCGTTTTTCATGGGACAAACCTTATTTATTGCTTGTTAATCAACCACCCCGCAATGATATAGTCGATACAGACACAACATCTTCCCCAACTGTGAGACACATCATAAAAACAGGGGAACCCAAATGCTAAAGAGGAGTTATCCATGGAACAAGCTGTATCGCTAGAATCCTTTCTAAAATCACTACAACGTCATAATGCACACCAACCAGAATATCTGCAGGCAGTCCGGGAAGTTTTTACCTCGCTATGGCCATTCATTGAACGTAATCCACATTATCGTGACCATGCACTCCTGGAGCGCCTGGTGGAACCTGAACGTATCATTCAGTTCCGCGTCAGTTGGGTCGACGATCAGGGACGGGTTCAGGTAAACCGCGCCTATCGTATCCAGTTCAACTCTGCGATTGGGCCGTACAAAGGCGGCATGCGTTTCCATCCTTCGGTTAACACCTCTATTCTGAAGTTTCTTGGCTTTGAGCAGACGTTCAAAAATGCCCTGACCACACTGCCAATGGGCGGTGGTAAAGGCGGTTCGGACTTTGATCCGAAAGGCAAAAGCCAGGGTGAAATCATGCGTTTCTGTCAGGCATTGATGACCGAACTTTATCGTCACCTCGGCCCGGATACCGACGTGCCAGCCGGAGATATCGGCGTAGGCGGCCGTGAAGTCGGCTTTATGGCTGGCATGATGAAGAAACTTTCCAACAACACCGGCTGCGTGTTTACCGGCAAAGGTTTGTCGTTTGGCGGCAGCCTGATCCGCCCGGAAGCGACGGGTTACGGCCTGGTTTACTTCACTGATTCGATGCTACAACGCCACGGTTTAGGCTTTGAAGGGATGCGTGTTGCGGTATCGGGTTCAGGCAACGTCGCGCAGTACACCATTGAGAAGGCGCTGGAGCTGGATGCCCGGGTGATCACTGTTTCAGATTCTGGCGGTACCGTCGTTGACGAGGCGGGTTTCACTACCGAAAAACTGGCTCATCTGGCAGAGATCAAAAACCAGCGTTATGGTCGAGTGGCCGATTATGCTCGTGAACGTGGCCTGACCTATCTGGCAGGCGAGCAACCGTGGAACGTACCGGTCGATATTGCCTTGCCGTGCGCCACTCAGAACGAACTGGATCTTGAAGCCGCACAGGTGCTGATCCGTAACGGGGTAAAAGCCGTGGCAGAAGGGGCGAATATGCCGACCACCATTCAAGCCACAGATGCTTTCCTTGAGGCTGGTGTCCTGTTCGCGCCAGGTAAAGCTGCCAACGCCGGTGGCGTAGCAACTTCCGGGTTAGAGATGGCGCAAAACGCAGCGCGCCTGAACTGGAGAGCCGAGAAAGTAGATATCCGTTTACGCCATATCATGTCGGACATCCATCAGGCCTGTGTTGAATACGGTGGCGAAGGCAAGCAAACGCACTATGTACATGGTGCCAACATTGCTGGATTCGTCAAAGTTGCGGATGCGATGCTGGCTCAGGGCGTGCTCTAACATTCTTCTTGAGTGATCTTCTTCACAGATCTGTTAAATGATCCCATGCCGGCATTCCAGCCGGCATTTTTTTATCTTTTCCTGCCACTTTCTTACCAAAAATCATTTCATAATTGTTGCGCATAAGATATCAAATAGTTAAACAATGCTGTTTTTTAGGTAGTAATATTACCACACTCATTTAATTTAACTTTTAATTTACATTAAACATCACTGGATTTATCAATAATGGGCATAGATCACAATTAGCCAACTTCGGTTACGTGCCCTCTTCCTTTCCTTTGTAATCTGCAACGGTGGAAAAACCACCACACCCTACAGATAAAAAGGTAAAGCTATGAAATTTAACCTCGCATTATTGAATGCATGTGTGGTTTCTGCGTGCATGTTTGCAGCAACACCTTCTTTTTCCGCCGAAAAACATGAAATCGCCGTGGTTGCTAAAGTAACGGGAATTCCATGGTTTAACCGAATGGAAGTCGGTGTGAATGAAGCCGCCAAGCAACTAGACGTCAATGCTTACCAGACTGGCCCTTCTACCCCCGATCCTGCCGCTCAGGTAAAAGTCATCGAAGACCTGATCGCAAAAAATGTGAACGCTATCATCGTAGTGCCTAACGATGCCAAAGTACTGGAGCCGGTGCTGAAGAAAGCTCGCGACAAAGGCATCGTCGTGCTGACCCATGAATCCCCGGACCAACAGATTGGCCAGTGGGATATCGAAACTATCGATAGCGAGAAGTATGCCCAGGCCAACGTGGATGAGCTGGCAAAAGACATGGGCGGTAAAGGCGGCTATGCCATTTATGTCGGCTCGCTGACCGTACCGTTGCATAACGCCTGGGCGGATTACGCCATCAAATATCAGAAAGAAAAGTACCCGGAGATGTTTGAAGTCACCTCTCGCCTGCCGGTCGCGGAAAGCATCGATAAATCTTACGCCACCACGTTGGATCTGATGAAAACCTATCCGCAGATGAAAGGCATTATCGGCTTTGGATCACTGGGCCCGATTGGTGCAGGGCAAGCCGTTGCCCAGAAACGGGCTAAAGACAAGGTGGCGGTGGTAGGGATTGCTATGCCTGCACAGGCCGCACCTTACCTGATGCGTGGTGATATCAAAAAAGCCCTGCTGTGGGATCCGAAAGATGCGGGTTATGCGTTGGTTACCGTTGCCGATCAGTTGCTACAAGGCAAGGAAGTCACCAAAGATTTGTCCATTGATGGCCTGGGTAAAGCCGACGTTGATATGGACAAGAAAGTGATTCGGTTTAACAAGATCCTTGAAGTGACCAAGGACAATGCCAAATCATTAGGTTTCTAATTTCACCCGTCGTCTTTCAAACCGCAGCGTTGTTACCTGCCCTCGCTCACCCAGTCACTTACCTAAGTAAGCCCCTGGGGATAAACGAGCCAGGAGCCTGGCTGCAACTTGAGATCCATGGGGTTTAGTCTGTACGCCACACCGGGAAATTATCGGTTCCCTCTCCCACAAGGGAGAGGGTATTGATTAGCGTTACCACAATTAAACGAAATTATGCCTGGCTTGAGAAATCACGGGTATCAACCTGTATAGGTTAATTACTATGACTGCATCTATCCCATTTATCACTCTGGAAAATATCAGTAAACGATTTCCAGGCGTGCTGGCACTGGACCAAATAAACCTGACGCTAAATAAAGGCGAGGTACATTGCCTGGCTGGGCAAAATGGCTGCGGCAAAAGCACCATTATTAAAATTATCTCGGGCGTTTATCAGCCAGAGAAAGGCGCCAATATTTCTCTGGAAGGTAAATTATTCCATTCACTGACGCCACAGCTCTCTGGTTATTACGGCATTCAGGTTATTTATCAGGATCTGTCATTATTCCCTAATCTGACGGTAGCAGAGAATATCGCTATGCACCGCTATCTGCCTGGCGGACATTTCTGGGTACGCAAAAAAGTGATGCGTGAGGTCGCATTGGCGGCCATGGCCCGCGTGGGTGTTAGTCTCAATCCGGATAAAAAAGTTGAGAAACTCTCGATTGCCGATCGTCAACTGGTGGCCATCTGCCGCGCCATTGCCGCGCAGGCACGGCTGGTGATTATGGATGAACCGACAGCCTCACTGACACGCCAGGAGGTGGACGGCCTGCTGCGGGTAGTGAATGAGCTGAAAGCCGCTGACATCTGCGTAGTGTTCGTCAGCCACCGTCTGGACGAGGTGATGGAAGTGGCCGATCGTATCAGCGTGATGCGCGACGGCAAGCTGATCGGAACCTACCCGGCCAGTGAACTGGACAGCCACGAACTGGCTTTCCTGATGACTGGCCAGCGTTTCCATTACAGCCCGTTACCCGCCCGCGCTTCCCAACAAAACCGCCCACGGCTTGAGGTATGCAACCTCAGCCGACGTGGCAAGTTCCACAATATCAATCTGGCACTACACGGCGGTGAAATTGTTTCCATCGTCGGTCTGCTGGGAGCAGGGCGTACCGAACTGTGCCTGAGCCTGTTTGGTATGACGCGACCAGACAGCGGTGAAATCAAGATTGATGGCCAACCCGTGCAGTTGCACAACAACCGCGAAGCAATCAAACACGGTATCGGCTATGTCTCTGAGGATCGTTTGACTCAAGGGTTGATCATGGATCAGTCGATCTACGACAACACTATCGTGACGGTATTCGATCAATTACATACGCCGCTTGGCCTACTGGATCATCAGAAAGCGCAGGATCGGGTGAAAAAGCTGATCCGCGATCTCAATATCAAGGTTTCCGACAGCGCGCTGCCCGTCAAAACGCTTTCTGGCGGTAACGCCCAGCGGATCGCCATCGCCAAATGGGTTGCTACGCAACCGAAAATCCTGATCCTCGACTCGCCCACGGTGGGGGTGGATATCGCCAATAAAGAGGGGATTTATCAGATCGCCAAAGATCTGGCCGAACTTGGCATGGCGGTGTTGATGATCTGCGATGAAATCCCGGAAGCCTATTACAACAGCCATCGGGTGATCGTCATGCGCAAAGGCGAACTGATCGCCGAATTCTCGCCGCATCACAATACCGAACAACAAATCGCCGAGGTGGTGAATGGATAAGTCGTTTCTCGCCCGCCTGGCCGGGCGGCATGAGTTTTATCTTGGCCTGTTGGTGTTGCTATTGGCCATTGGGCTGAGTATCAGCACCGATGAATTTTTAACGCTGGGTAACCTGACCGATATGGCCACCAGCTATGCCATTCTCGGCATTCTTGCCTGCGGTCTGTTCGTGGTGTTGATTGCCGGTGGCATCGATATTTCATTCCCGGCCATTACCGCCATTGCCCAGTATGTGATGGCCAGCTGGGTCATCCAGCACGGCGGCAGCTTCCCGCTGGCGTTTGCCATGGCGATAGGCTGTGGGCTATTGCTCGGGCTGGTGAACGGTTTCCTGGTCTATTGGCTGAAAGTACCGGCCATTATCATCACCATCGCCACGCTGAACCTGTTCTACGGCCTGTTGGTTTATGCGACCAAAGGCACCTGGCTGTATGGCTTCCCCGACTGGTTTATGGACGGTATTAACTGGTTCTCGTTCCAAGGAAGTGATGGCTATGACTACGGCCTGACGTTGCCACTGCTGTGTTTGCTGGCGGTAATTATTGTTACCGGCGTGCTGATGAACTTCACCCGCCTTGGCCGTCAGATCTTCGCCATGGGCGGCAACCGTGATGCAGCTTCTCGCCTGGGGCTGAACCTGCTGCGCCTGCATTTTTATGTGTATGGCTATATGGGGATCCTGGCGGGCATTGCCGCCGTGGTACAAGCACAAATCACCCAGTCCGTGGCCCCCAACTCGCTGCTCGGTTTTGAATTGACGGTACTGGCCGCCGTGGTGCTTGGCGGTACCAGTATGACCGGTGGGCGCGGTTCATTGACCGGGACCTTGTTGGGCGTCGTGCTCCTGGCCTTTCTGCAGAACGGACTGACGTTACTCAGCGTATCGTCATATTGGCACCAGGTTTTCAGCGGCGCGATCATTCTGATCAGTATCAGCACCACCGCCTGGAACGAAAAACGCAAGCTGGCCAAGGAGCTCTAACATGACACAGTTAACCCGCTTGATCCCCCAAGATCGGATCATCCGCCTGCAAAGCGTGATCATCATTGCCGTCGGCCTGCTGTTTGCCGTGCTGCTGGGCCAGCGCTTCTTTAGCGTTGGTAACTTCCAGTCGATCGCCTCGCAGCTCCCCATCCTGGGCATGCTGGCGCTCGGCATGGGGATTACCATGCTCACCGGCGGTATTAACCTGTCAATCATTGCCGGGGCCAACGCTTGTTCGCTGGTGATGGCGGCCATTATCGTCAGCCATCCCGATCAGCCTTTATTCCTGGGGCTAGCACTGCTGGCCGGGCTGGCCGTTGCCGTCGCCATTGGTGCACTGAACGGCGTGCTGGTCGCCTGGATTGGCGTTTCCCCCATTCTTGCCTCGCTCGGCACCATGACGCTGATCACCGGGCTGAATATCCTGCTGTCGAACGGTGCGGTAATTTCCGGTTTCCCGGCGGTGATTCAATACCTTGGTAACGGCAGTATCTTCGGCCTTCCCGTGGCGCTATTGCTGTTCCTGCTGGTCGCAGTGGGGTTATGGGTACTGCTGGAACACACGACGCTAGGGCGCAGTTTATATCTGGTTGGCTCGAATGAGCAGGCAACCCGTTTCAGCGGTGTGAATACTGCCCGCGTACAAATTGCGGTGTATATCCTTTCCGCTCTGCTTGGCTGGGGTGCAGCGCTGCTGATGATGGCCAAGTTCAACTCGGCCAAGGCCGGGTACGGTGAGTCTTATCTGTTGGTCACTATTCTGGCTTCGGTACTGGGGGGCATAAACCCGGATGGCGGCTTTGGCCGTATCCTTGGCTTGGTACTGGCGCTGATCGTACTGCAAATGCTGGAAAGCGGCCTCAATCTGCTCGGCGTCAGCAGCTATCTGACCATGGCCCTGTGGGGCGGCGTGCTGATCCTGTTCATCGCATTACAAAATCGAAAAGCCTGATTCGGAGAAAAATTATGGCGAGTTATTTTATTGGCGTGGATGTAGGTACCGGCAGTGCACGCGCGGGCGTATTCGATCTCAACGGCAGAATGGTTGGCCAAGCCAGCCGAGCGATTGATCTGTATCGCCCGAAGGCGGACTTTGTAGAACAGTCCTCCGACAATATCTGGCAAGCGGTATGCAACGCGGTGCGCGATGCGGTCAATCAGGCCGATATCAATCCGATCCAGGTGAAAGGCCTGGGCTTTGATGCCACCTGTTCCCTGGTGGTGTTGGATAAAGAAGGTAAACCGCTGACCATCAGCCCTTCTGGCCGCACTGAACAGAATATCATTGTGTGGATGGATCACCGTGCCATCACGCAGGCTGAACGCATTAATGCCACCAAACACCGGGTGCTGGATTTTGTCGGCGGCATCATTTCACCGGAAATGCAAACGCCTAAACTACTGTGGTTGAAACAGCATATGCCAACCACTTGGGCCAATGTCGGCTATCTGTTTGACCTGCCAGATTTCCTGACCTGGCGAGCCACCCAGGATGCCACTCGTTCGCTGTGCTCCACCGTGTGTAAATGGACCTATATCGGGCACGAACAGCGTTGGGATAAGAGTTATTTCAAGCAGATTGGTCTGGAAGACCTGCTGGAACATGACGCGCAGAAGATCGGCAGCGACGTGAAAATGATGGGGGAACCGCTGGGCCACGGCCTGACTCAACGCGCCGCCAGCGAGATGGGCCTGATTGCCGGTACCGCCGTCAGCGTTTCCATCATCGATGCCCACGCCGGCACGCTCGGCACCTTGGGAGCGACCGGTGTTTCGGGCGAGGTGGCCGATTTTAATCGGCGTATCGCCATGATTGGCGGCACCTCTACCGGCCATATGGCGATGTCACGTACGGCACGCTTTATCGGCGGCGTGTGGGGCCCTTATTACTCCGCCATTTTACCGGAGTATTGGCTGAACGAGGGCGGGCAATCGGCTACGGGTGCGTTAATCGACCATATGATTCAGTCCCATCCTTGCTATACGGACCTGCTGGCCCAGGCGAAGACCCACGGCCAGACCATTTATGAGGTACTAAACGCTATTCTGCGCCGCATGGCCGGAGAGCCGGAGAATATCGCTTTCCTGACCCAGGATATCCATATGCTGCCGTACTTCCACGGTAACCGCTCACCGCGCGCCAACCCAACCCTGACCGGGACGTTGACCGGGCTGAAGCTATCACGGACACCGGAAGACATGGCATTGCACTATCTGGCGACCATCCAGGCCATCGCGCTCGGCACCCGTCATATCATCGAAACCATGAACCTCAGCGGTTACAGCATCGATACCATCATGGCCAGCGGGGGCGGCACCAAGAACCCCATCTTCGTGCAGGAACATGCCAATGCCACCGGCTGCGCCATGTTGTTGCCTGAAGAGAGCGAGGCGATGCTGCTCGGCGGTGCGATGATGGGAACCGTCGCTGCGGGTGTGTTCGACACGCTGCCGGAAGCGATGAATGCCATGAGCCGCATCGGCAAGACAGTGACGCCACAGACCAACAAAATTAAAGCCTATTACGACCGTAAATACCGCGTGTTCCATGAGCTGTACCACGATCATATGAAGTATCGCCAGTTGATGCAGGAGGAGGCGTAATGCAACAGGAATGGCTACGCGCCAACGCAGCCTGGCAGATATACAGCCGTGAACTGGCACAGCTTGGGGAACGCATTGATGCCACCACCTGGCAACGCCTGCTGACGCTGTTGGCGGAGTGCAAAGGCAAGATAGCCGTGACGGGCGTAGGCACTTCCGGCATTGCGGCCCGTAAGGTTGCCCATATGCTGGCCTGTGTGGAACAACCGGCGATTTACCTTAACGCCACCGACGCGGCACATGGCGATCTGGGTTTTCTACGTGCCGAGGACGTTATCATTCTGATTTCCCGTGGGGGGAACTCAGATGAACTGACGCGCCTGCTGCCAACCTTGCAAAGCAAAAAGGTGACCATCATCAGCGTGACGGAAAACCCAGACTCTGCGATTGCTCACGCGGCGCAACTGGTGATCCGCACGGGCGTGGAGAACGAGATCGATCCGCTGAATATGTTGGCCACCACCTCTATTGTGCTGGTACTGGCGATATTTGACGCGGCCTGCGCCTGCCTGATGGAGCGCAGTGGCTACAACAAGGAAACGCTATTGAAGGTTCACCCCGGCGGCGATGTGGGGAAAAGTCTACGAGCTGAAAATTAACCTATATCTTGCTTTTATCTCTGGGTAACGCAAATGTGTTACCCAGAGTTATCAAACGAAAAAATGAAAGATAAGCTGTTAACGTTTTCCAGTACTGAAAGGATCAGGCAACGTTTCTGTCATCGAAGAAACAGCTATAGTTAATTGACACCTCCAGGTTATTTTCCTCCGTGCGATCCTCAACCATGCCAAGCAAAAGGTTATAAAACTTGGCTACCTGACCAAATACACACACTTCAACGGTAACAGCGGGTTTTTGCTCTTTACCATCAAAGATGGTGTTATTGGTTGCAGCAATAGTAAAGGGAAGCGGTTTACCTTGAGCATCCATCGGCAGAATAGAAAGGCTGGCAGTAATATGTGCTTTGGTATGGTAAGGGAAGGAAATGCCGGGATCGCTGCTAACCAAAAGCGTAGTTAATTTGCTGCGATAAATGCCATCCTTTTCTTCAAAGGCCGAGTCCTTTGAAAAATCACTTGGCCAGCGGCTATTATTACTTGGCAGATTAACTGTTTTTCCATCTTTGATGATATTTACGCTTTTATCATAGAGTGCAATTTTCATACTCATTACTCCTTATATGGCTTGTTGTTGGTGCCGCCATTATCCTGCCAATGGAGTTGAGCTGCTTGTTAAGGCCGTTGTATCCGTAATAACACAACCTATTTATTATATCTTTGCTGGCAATAAGATTTGATTAATCCAGCCTCTATAATCCCAGAAAGAGAGTCAGAGGCTGGCAGCCACCCTCAGTTAATGGCTTCGATAATCGTTATGCGATCGCTCAGCCGCTGTTTGACAACCGGGTCTGTCGCGGTTTGTGCCTGTTGTTGCAGCTCGGCAATCTGCTGTTTCATCCGCTGCGGATCGCTAAACAGCAGTTCCTTGACGTTGATAGAGGCCACGTTGGTATAACGCCCATCATCGGTGGTTGGCACGCTGATTTTGCCTTCATTGAGCAGCTTATCCACAATCTGGCGCTCACGCTCATACCCTTCCAGCCCCACCAGCTTCCAACGCTGCATCGCCTTACCCTGATACTCACCTTTCTTTACTTCAGTCAGATAACGAATAGTGAGATTACGGATAGTCCCTTCCTCTTCGCCGTATTCCGCCTTGGTGTCTGACAGCACCGGGAACTGCATGCCTTCCAGCACACCGCCTTTTTGCGTCAGATGGCCCATGCGATAGCTGTTCATTCCCAGACGAATCGGCGTGGTGTCCGTGACCGGTGTGCCATCATTCAGTTTCAGCTCGGTAATACGTTGTCCGACAGGCTGGCGCAGATCGATGGTATAGGTCACGCCATCAAAGAAGTCGTTAGTAGAGTATTTGGATGCTCGACGCTGTGGATTGAAGCTGTAGGTTACATCACCATCATGTAGCTGATTGAAGTAATCCCCAACCCATTCCATATACTTTTTCAGCTCTTTGCCGGTAAGCTGGTAGACGGTGATCTCGCCACCGGCGTATTGGTAGTTGAAAGCGATATCCTTGGCGGTGATGGTGCCCACATTCAGCCTTGGACGATCGTTATCAATCTGCAACGCAATGACCTGTGCTTTGGGTGCATAGTAACGGGCCGCTTCCTGATACAGCGCACTGATGCCAGTATCCTGAATATGCACCTGCGGAATACCTTTCACCGCATCCGGCGGGACCAGATCCTGCCCGGTCAGTTGGGCAATCGGCCGATTAGCATTGGCGCGTAGAATGGTGTGGAATGGCTGATAGATCTGTTCCAGACTTTTGTCGGAGGCCATCCCTTTGATCGGATAGGTGTAGCTGTCTTTATTGATCAGTACATACTTGCCGTTTTGCTGCTCGAATTGCAGATCGATACGTGACAATGCGCGACCATATTTATCCGGTTCGGTGACGATTACGCCGTTGATCACCTCTTTATCCACTTTAACGTGCATATGCCCGGCAACAATCGCCGCCAGTTCCGGGTTGGCTCGCGCAATATCCCCCACGCCGGTGCCAGGCCGCTGGTTTTCATTATCAATACCCATATGGGCCACCAGCACGATAGCGTCTACCTGGCCGTGGATCTGCTGGATCACGTTTTTCACTGCCTGCACCGGATCGGTAAACGTCAAACCGTCAATGCGATCGGTTCCCTTGGCGAACTCGGCAGTCATGGGCGTATCCATGCCGATAATGCCAATCTTCACGCCTTGCCTTTCGACAATCTTATAAGCGGGCAGATAAGGCTTGCCGCTTTCCCAGAAGATATTGCCCGCCAACGCAGCGCCTTTAAACTGCTTCAGCGGGGTCGCCAACGCTTTCAGGCCAAAATCAAACTCATGGTTACCCATCACCCATACGTCATAATTCAGTGCGTTAAAACCGAGGATCATCGGGCTGGTTTTATCATGCTTGAAGGTTTCAACGAAGTTGCCCTGAATGGTGTCTCCGGCATCAACCAGAATCACGTTCGGCTGCTGGGCCCGCACTTTGTGCACCTGCGTGGCGATTTGGCTCAGGCTGCCCGCCAGGTTTTCGGTGTCGGTGGAGTAATCCCAAGGCACAAAGGTGCCATGCAGATCCGAGGTGCCCAAAATGGTGATATTTACCGGTTCGGCGGCCATAGCAGAGGTACTCAAACAAAGCAGTAGGGAAAGAAGCGTTTTTTTCATGATGTTATTTAATTATAGGTGATTGTAATTAAATAGGATTATGCGATTCACATCTCAGACTTACCAGCATCATTACAGAAGGAACATGGGAAGTGTGAGGTAGCTCTATGATCGACCGTTATCTTTGCCCCCTCACCCTGCCCCTCTCCCTCAGGGAGAGGGAGTAGGCCTGGCACCACAATCCGCTAGAGTGACTCACACCCTCTCCTGGGGGAGAGCGTCATAATCTAACTACAGTGGCTCGGACAATCCCCTCCCCTTGGGGAGAGAGCCAGGCTGAGGGGGAATCTATCAATTACGCTCTACAGAGGCATATAAATATCGAAGCGGTGATTCTTGGTGGTCGTCGCAGCATGGGCCGGAACATCCGCCAGCGGTGGTGCGTAGTCGGGGCGTTTTACCACAATCCGTTTGGTCGCCAGCCGGCGCGCCGGTTCTAGCAGACCATCAGCATCATCATCGCTGCCCACTAACGATTGGAATACCCGCATCTCTTTCTTCACCAGCGCGCTCTTCTGCTTATGCGGATACATCGGATCCAGGTATACCACCTCTGGGCGCGGCTCAAGATCGGCCAGCGCCGTCAGGCTGGAAGCATGCAGCAGCGTCATGCGTTCACGCAGCCAGGGGCCAATCTCGGCATCCTGATAGCCACGCTGTAAACCGTCATCCAGCAACGCAGCAACGACGGGATTACGCTCCAGCATACGCACCTGACAGCCCAGGGAGGCCAGCACAAAAGCATCGCGCCCTAGCCCGGCGGTAGCATCCACCACGCTGGGTAGATAGCTGCCCTTGATGCCCACCGCTTTGGCGACGGCTTCACCCCGGCCACCGCCAAAACGCCGCCGATGCGCCATCGGCCCTGCGATAAAATCAACGTAGATCGCACCGAGTTTTGGCTCGTCGCGCTTACGCAACTCCAGCCGCTCTGGGGTCAATACTAGCGCCATCAGCGCTTCTTCATCGGAGATCAACTGCCAGCGCTCAGCTAAAATAGACAAGGCGCCGGGATCGGCGCCTGCTTCACACATTAAAAACACGCTCACGAGGCGAGTTATCCTCTAATACCGTAATGGCGCAGCATAGCATCCAGCTTAGGTTCGCGGCCACGGAAGCGTTTGAACAATTCCATCGGCTCTTCGGAACCGCCGCGCGACAGGATATTATCCAGGAAGGATTTACCGGTTTCGGCATTGAAAATCCCTTCTTCCTCAAAGCGTGAATAGGCATCTGCCGACAGCACCTCCGCCCACAGGTAGCTGTAGTAACCGGCGGCATAGCCACCAGCGAAGATATGGCTGAACACATGCGGGAAGCGACCCCAGCTTGGGGAAGGCACGACCGCCACCATTTTCTTCACTTCCGCCAGCGTTGGCAGGATCTGAGCGCCTTTTTCCGGGCTGTATTCAAAGTGCATACGGAAATCAAACAGACCAAACTCTAATTGGCGCAGGATAAACAGCGCCGCCTGGTAGTTTTTTGCTTCCAGCATTTTATCCAGCAAGGCTTTCGGCAACGGTTCACCCGTCTCGTAATGGCCGGAGATAAACGCCAAGGCCTCCGGTTCCCAGCACCAGTTCTCCATAAACTGGCTCGGTAACTCCACGGCATCCCAAGGCACCCCGTTGATACCAGAAACCCCGGCGGTATCGATCTGCGTCAGCATATGGTGCAAGCCGTGGCCAAACTCATGGAACAGCGTGGTGACTTCGTTATGAGTAAACAGCGCCGGTTTGTCGCCCAGTGGACGGTTGAAGTTACAGGTCAGGTAGGCGACCGGTTTTTGCAGTTCACCATTCGCTTTACGCAGGCTGCCGACGCAATCGTCCATCCAGGCACCGCCGCGTTTGTTTTCACGGGCATACAAGTCCAGGTAGAAGCTGCCACGCAGTTCGCCGTTGGCATCGAACAGATCGAAGAAACGCACTTCCGGATGCCAGGTATCCACATCTTTGCGTTCTTTGGCGGTGATACCGTAAATACGTTTTACGACTTCGAACAACCCTTCAACCACGCGCTGTTCCGGGAAGTAGGGGCGCAGTTGCTCATCGCTGATAGAGAACAGATGCTGCTTCTGTTTTTCACCGTAATAGGTGATGTCCCAGGCCTCAAGCTCATCTACGCCATAGTGCTGTTTGGCAAAGGCGCGTAACTGTGCCAGCTCTTGCTCTGCCTGTGGGCGCGCCCGCTTGGCCAGATCGCTCAGGAAACCAATCACCTGCTCTGGGCTTTCTGCCATTTTGGTCGCCAGCGATTTGTCCGCATAGCTGTCAAAACCTAACAGTTGAGCCAGTTCATGCCGCAGCGCCAGCGTTTCCGCCATCACTTCGCTGTTATCCCATTTACCGGCGTTCGGCCCCTGATCGGAGGCGCGGGTGGTAAAGGCACGGTACATTTCTTCACGCAGCGCCTGATTATCGGCATAGGTCATCACCGGCAGATAGCTCGGCATGTCCAGCGTTAACAGCCACCCCTCCTGCTCTTTGGCCTGCGCCATTGCCTGAGCCTGGGCCAGCGCACTTTCCGGCAGGCCACTCAGTTCATTCACATCGGTAATCAGCTTGCTCCAGCCCATGGTGGCATCAAGCACGTTATTGCTGTAGGTCGAACCCAATTCAGACAGACGCGCCACAATCTCACCGTAACGCTTTTGTTTTTCCACCGGCAGGCCAATGCCTGAAAGCTCAAAATCACGCAGCGCATTTTCCACCGCTTTACGCTGTGGCTGGGTCAGTTTGGCGAAGCCCTCACCTTCTTTCAGATTACGATAGGCCTGATACAACCCTTCATGCTGCCCTACCCAGGTGCCGTACTCGGAAAGCAGCGGCAACGCCTGTTCGTAGGCTTCACGCAGTTCCGGACTGTTTTTCACCGAATTAAGATGGCCTACGGGCGACCAGATGCGTGACAGGCGATCGTCAGACTCCGCCAGCGGCTGACACAGATTCTCCCAGGTAAACGGCCCCGGTTGGGCAACCACCCGCTCTACCGCAGCGCGGCAATCATCCAGCGCGGATTGCACCGCAGGCACGATATCTTCAGGGCGAATAGCCGAAAACGGCGGCAGGGAAAACGGGGTCAGCAACGGATTTGTCATAAGGGCAGTCCTGATTGGAGTTATGGACCCGATGCATACATCAGGTCGGATAAAAATAACGTTCTCATTAACATGGTGCCAAGCGGCAGGAAAATCAATGGCAACGCGTGTGATTCAAGCAGCTTCATTTCCTCACCGGTAAGCGTTTGAGCTCTAGCGCTCATTCCTGCAACACCATCACTTTTCGCCATCTCCTGGATGAATTATCCTGCTGGTAATAAGGATGGTTTGCTCTATCGCGATCGGCGATGCGGCGCGGGCGACGCTCTCAACAGAGAACCATCGCGAACTCAGCCGGAACACAAGGACTCACAATGCAACAACCCTCACATTATCAGCCCCCCCGGTGGATGCGCGATTTGCTGCGCTTTTTACCCTTAAAAAGCCAGTTCGTGTTTTCAGGTAATGTGCGTGATCTTCAGGCCTGTGAAATCAGCCCCGGAATCATCACGCCTCTTGCGTTTAATCAGTCTGTGCATAATGCGCTGCGAGAGGTAGGTTATCAGCACGTGATAATTTTTAATCCACTTAACGGCTTCTTGCCGATGGTGCCCCCCGGGGAGGATCCGGCACCCACGGAGAAGTTACTGAGTCAATTGGGTCTGAATGTGGTTGAAGGCCGCGCCAATGGCGGGATTGACTTGTTAAGCGCCACCTTGGAACGGTTGATTGAGTTACCCGGTGAGCCGATAGCGCTGATTGTTGATTTCGCCTCCTGCCTGATTAATCACCGGGATAACCTCTCACCCGCGGAGCACAGTCTGTTTAGCCGCGCATTGGTGCTGTCCCACCAGGCTCGTGCCCGTCCTTGTGGTGAACAGCGCCGGGCATTTTTTAATACGGTATTGTGGATTGTTGAAAAAGAGGGAGATTTACCCGATTGGTTTTTGATCAATAACCCCCTCATTCGCCATATTCCGGTTGCCAAACCCGATCGCATTGCTCGCCATGTGCTAGCCCCCGCGCTACTGCGCTCGCTACCCGGCCCATCTGCGGATACGGCCCTGCCAGAGAAAGCTGCTCAGGCGTTTGTTGACGAAACGGAAGGCTTACTGCTGCTGGATATGAATGCCATTGTTCGGCTGGCGCGTATTGAAGGCGTAGATCAAGAGCACATTAGCGACGCGGTCCGGCGGTATAAGGTGGGTATTACCGAAGATCCGTGGCTGAAAATTGAGAAAGACAAAATTCGCCAAGCCGGAAATACCATTCAAAAACGCGTAAAAGGGCAGACGCATGCGATTACCCATATGCTGGATATCATTAAGCGTGCGGTCACTGGCGTCGGCGGAGGAAAGCAAGGGGGGCGCCCTCGCGGCGTTGTCTTTTTGGCCGGGCCGACCGGCGTGGGTAAAACCGAATTGGCCAAAACCGTCACTGAACTGCTATTTGGCGACGAAAGTGCATACATCCGCTTCGATATGTCGGAATTTAGCGCCGAACACGCCGATCAACGGCTGGTCGGCGCGCCGCCAGGGTATATTGGTTATAACGTGGGGGGGAATTGACCAATGCCATTCGGGAAAAACCGTTTAGCGTGGTGTTATTTGATGAGATAGAAAAAGCGCACCCGCGGCTGATGGATAAGTTTTTACAGATTATCGACGATGGCGTGCTGACGTCGGGCCGTGGAGACCGGGTCTATTTCTCCGAAGCGCTGATTATTTTCACCTCCAACCTGGGCATCTATCGCCTGGACAATCGCGGGGAACGGATAGCGAATGTTCGCCCGGAAGAGCCCTTTGAAACGGTACAGAAAAACGTCAAAGCGGAGATTGAGCGTCACTTTAAGCTGGTGCTCAACCGTCCTGAGCTTCTTAACCGTATTGGTGAAAATATTATTGTCTTTGACTTTATTCGCCCAGACGTTGCCGAGCAGATATTTACCCAAATGACGGAGAACACGTTGACGGGGCTAACCAGGCTCGGCCTGACGATCACCATCAGCGAAGCCGCGCTGGGGCTTTTACGTGAGCTTTGCCTGGCGGACTTATCCAACGGCGGGCGCGGGATTCGTAACCAACTGGAGGCCCATTTGGTCAACCCACTTTCGCGGGCGCTATTTGACGTGGATGCTCAACCGGGTGATAGCTATCACATTGCGGGACTGGTGAGCAATGCCTCCACGCAGTTGATTCTGAACCAACGACAGGAGCCGTAATTCTGATGGCGGTAGGCTTATCACGATTGCACTTTCCGGTAACCACACTGGGGCCAGGAAAACGCATCGGCATCTGGTTTCAGGGGTGTTCTATTCACTGTTCCGGCTGCCTCTCGCCAGAGACATGGCGTTTTACCCGCGACAAGATAGCGATTGAAGCGTTGGTGGAACAGTTGCGCCAATGGTATCCGCAGGCCGATGGCATCACGATCTCCGGTGGCGAGCCTTTCGATCAGCCTCAGGCGTTAGGCCGCTTGCTATCGGCCATTCGTCAGGATTTTGACGGTAATATTCTGGTGTTTAGTGGCCATACCTATGCCGCCATCACCCCTCATCTGAACGCGATGGTGGGGTTGATCGATGCGCTGGTTTCCGGCCCTTTTGAACAGGATAGCCCGCAAACGTTGAAACTTAGAGGGAGTGATAACCAGATTCTGCATTTACTGACGGAGGTGGGTAAAACCTGTTTCAGTGATTTTGATCGCTCGTTAAACGACGAAGAAAAAGTATTGGATATGACGTTGGATCAACAAGGCAGAGTCAGTTTGATCGGTATTCCTCGTCGTGATGATTTAATTCGGCTGCGAACTCTCCTTGAACAACAAGGACACACTTTTAATCCAGTTACCAAATAACCCAGCGCCTGGAGTTTATCGCTATGATGCGTTTTTGCCCCAATTGCCACACGGAACGTGCATTAACAGAGATTTTCTGTGAGGGCAACATCGACAACCATGCCTGTGGGTGGGATCTCTCTTCTGAACCCATCCACGCCAAAGGATGGCGCCCCATAGCGATCATCAGTGCTGAAGACGTTGCACAGGAAGCCACTGATGGCGTAGCCGCATTACAGGAGCGTGTGCATTGCCAGAACGGTCACCCGATGGAAGAGGGAGACATGATCTGTATGGTATGTGGTGCCGATGCTGTCGATACGGCAACGGCAATATCACCACTGCCTGCTCCTCCCCCATCAGTGGATTGCGGCACCGCCACCCAAATTGGTCACTGGAAAATCCTACGCCGTATTAATCACAATGACAGCGTTCGGGAACGTTATCAGGTACAGCATCAGGAAAACGGTCAGCACGGCGTACTGACGCTATACGCCTATGGCGCAGAGCCGGATCTGGCGGTTTATGAGGTGATCCGCAACCTGCCTCGTGAACATATTCCGGATATTATTGAGACAGGCCGTTGGAATGCTCGCGCCTGGCAGGTCGCAGAGGAAATGGTCAGTGGCTCATTGGCCGATGCTGCCGCCAGAGGCGACTTCTGGCAACCTGAAGAAATTCCCCCTATCGTCAGAGAGTTAGGCAGTGCCTTGTCGTGCTTTTCTGAGCATGGTTTACGCCACCGAAACCTTCGCCCCAGTAACCTTCTCATTCGTACCCGCCACCCACTGGATTTGGTGATCATCGAGTTTGGTTCTGCCTGTTTGTCTGAGTTCGATCTGGATATCGTCTCCCCCTTAGAGATCACTTGCTATAGCGCACCAGAGACATTAGCCGGTGGTGTGGCCGCCGCCTCCGATTGGTGGAGTCTGGGTATCATTCTGCTTGAGCAGATCACCCGGGGACGCTGCTTTGAAAATATCCATCCTCATGCCTTTTTAATTCAGATTCTGGCTAATGGCGTTACGCTGCCGGAGGATCTCGATCCGCATTTACGGCTCTTGTTACGTGGGCTATTAACGCGCGACCGCCACCAGCGCTGGCAGTGGCCAGAAGTACAGGCCTGGCTCGATGGGCGGCCAGTAACTGTCGCGGATGACGCACACTCTACTTCTGACAACCAGCATTATGGCATTACGCTGAACCAACGGCGTTATACACAACCGGCAGCCTTTGCTCTGGCTGCAGCAGAACAGCAGCATTGGCAGGAAGCGTTAGCGCTTATGCAACGAGGCACCGTCGTTTCATGGGCGCAGCAGGCAGGCTTGGGCGACACATTACTGAGCCAACTGCAACAAGCTATCGCACTGGCCGACCTCAATGATGACTACCGTCTGATGCTGGTATTAAAGCTGCTCAACCCCCATATGCCGCTGATCCTTCAGGGAGAGATTGTGACGCCTCCCTGGCTGCTGGACCATCCGCTGGAAGGCCATGACCTGTTACTTGGCGCATTACCTGATTTCCTTGGGCAGATAGAACCTGGCCATTGGTTGTTCCAACTAAAGGCACGGCAAGAGCGGGTCCGGTTACGGGGAGAAAACCTGAAGATTGCCTTTGATGAAAACCTGTTACGTATCCACTTACTGGCCACTTCACGGGCACGGCTGTTGGCCATTTGGGAAGAACAACGCAAGTTATTCCCAGAGACAACTCATCACGGGCTAAAAACGCTTATCGATCGGCGCAATCTGAATGAAGACGATCTTATCCTGCTGCTGAGTGCCGACATCGGGCAATTCACCTCAACAGAAAGCCTGCTGGTACAGGCCAGCCAACTGGCTGCCCGATATAATATAACGCACTTTGATCGGGCAGATTCACAACAGATGTTGACGCTGCCACGTGCCGAGATTTATCAGCGGTTAGCTGAACGTATTAATGGCTTTAACCGCTGCAACATCGCCGATATCGACAACTGGGCGGCGCGCTTTATGCTGACACGTCGCCTGCCGCTGGAGCAGGCGCTGGTGATGCTGGCTATCCCAGCAGAACAGTGGATAGTGCCGGAGAAACAACGCTATATTCATCAGGTGTTGGACTTCTTCACGCGTAAAATTACTGCATCAACGATGCGCGGTTCGTTAGTGCGCATGAGCATCACTCCCCATGCAGGGCGAGTCGATTTGTCTGGACTGGGTGGCCCCAAAAAAAGTGCTGAAACGCTGCTTAACCATTTATTAGCGCGCAGTCGCCAGTCTATCTCCGTTGATAGCCAAACCCTGCTCACCAATGAACAGACTGACAGGCAGTTGCGGACCCTTCAGGCACAGACCCAACTCTATCTGCGAGATACCGGCATTAACGGTATGTACCTCGGATTTCCGTTCATATTGGTGAATACGCAACACAAACAGATGAAGCCGCGTATCGCGCCATTATTGCTGTGGCCGGTAAACATCAATATGGAAGCCGGTATTCGTGGCGTTGCCAGCCTGCGTTTCGATCACGATCGTGGTGCCGTGCATTTGAATCCGGCGTTAGAGAATTTTGTTGGTATTCCATCGATAAAACGCTGGCAGGCGATCACCGACCAGTTGCTGAGCCAGGCCGCGCTGAGTGCCGAAGAGGTTATAGAGAGCTTTAGCGCGCTAGTGCCAGCCCGGGAGCATCACCTGGTTCGGCTTCCCCCACTGCAGATTGAGATGCCAGAAAACACCAGCCAGTTGGTGTGTTCCGCCGTGTTATTCCATGCTTCGTTTATTGGCCAGGCTATCAGTGAAGATTTACGCCAGCTGTGCCAGCTTTCTCCCGAAGGCACATCACTGGAAACGGCGTTGGGCTTGAATTCTGACAGTGCCGCAGCCCCCCAGCCAACCCCGGCTGAGACGTGCTATTTTACCGCTGCCAGCGATCCCTCACAGGAGTCTGCCGTCTTGGCTGCGCGTAATGCACCGGGATTGTTAATTGAAGGCCCGCCTGGCACTGGAAAAAGCCAGACCATCGTTAATATGGTGGCAGATGCCATTGGTCAGAAACGCAGCCTGTTGATCATCTGCCAGAAACCGGCAGCGCTTGAAGTGGTCTTTAAACGTATCATGGCTGGTGGCCTGAGCGATCGCGTTGTGATGGTCAAAGACGCGCAAAAAGATCGTGATGCCCTTATCCGCAATGTTCGAGCCCAGCTTGAGACGCTGTATAAACCCGCCGATACCAGCAACGTAAACCCCTGGGTGACGTCACGAGAAAAAACCGGACGCCATCTCGACCAGCTAGAACAAGAGTTGGACAGTTACTATCAGGCCTTATACCAGCAAGATGCCACCACAGGCATTAGCTACCGGGATGTGTTAAGCGAACTGATGGTGCTCGAAACCCATGTCGAGCGCCTGGAACTGCCCGCGCTACAACCGATACTCAGCGATTGCTCGCTTGAACACCTTGAGGAAATCAAGCAAGCGATTATTCCGGTTATCACCCTCTGGCTAGAGGCGGGCTACGAGCAGAGCCCGCTGGCGCAGCTGCGCCCATTCTTATCGCATCAGGCTACGCTGCAGGAGTTTACTGACCGTTTCACGCGGTTTTGCCAGGTTGAACAACAAAGAGATCGGGTACTGGCTAATCCGCACCATGCCTTTGACGTGACAGAACCTGATGAGCACCAGCAAAGCCTGACCGCGTGCCGAACGCTATTGGCCTCGTTACCGCCCGCAGAGTGGATGAACCTGGCCCAATGGTTACCGCTGTTTTACGCCCATAACGGCAGTACGGTGCAGGGTGAGCAACTCTTGATGCAGATGGAGCAACTGTTTGCCCGGCTACAGGAGATCGACTCATCTGGCAGCGATCCTCTGATGTTTGAACCCTTAGCCCAGTGTGACAGCCCACGGCTAGTGCAATTAATTGCAGCGGCCGAAGAAGCACAAAAGCGTACGTTTTTTCAAAATATTAATCCCTGCTATTACCTGCGCCGCAGAAGGCTGACCCTGTTCCTGCAGCAACAAGGGTTGCAAAACGACCATAATACCGTGGCGCGCCTGCTGATCTCTGCCCGTTCAGAGCAACAATGGCGCAGTGTCAGAACGGAACTGAACCGTTTTCATCAACGCCTGGGTCTGTCCCCCGTCGGGCTATTGGACAACCTGGCGTTAGCTCACCAGTTGGGCAGCACGTTACAGACGCTGCGCGGTGTCTATGAGCGATATCAGCAATTGTCTGGTTTTGCCGGTAGCCATCGCATGATCCCCACCATTATTGAACACCAGCAAGCCGGTTTTGACGAAGAGTGCGCCGAGATCGCTGCCGCGATCGCGCGCTGTCAGGCACGAGAAGCGAGTGCAACGGCGCTGGAGAATCTGCGCGACTGGCTGGAAATATCAACCGCAGAAGCCTTCACGCAGGCCATCCAACACAATCGCCCGCTGACCGCCTCTCTTGACGCTATTACGCGCGCGCTGCCCTCGCTGGCGGCCTATCAGCAATTCCGTCCTGTTGCGGCCCAGCTCGATCCCGTCGGCCTGGCAATTCTAAAGACGTTGCGCCAACAGGAAACCGCGCTGGCTCAGGTTGAGCCAAAGCAACTGGCGTTGCTGGTCGCACAGGCCCTGGATCGAGAAATGCGTTTAGTCTGGAAACAACAGTTGGAATGGCGCTCGCCGATATTGCTGCAGGAACAATCGGCTATCAGCGACAAGATAGCGGAGTTAACCAAACTCGACAGCCAAATGAGGGGGTTGAACAAACTGGAGCTGACACAGGTCATCAAAACGACAGCGATCAGCCCACTGCGCCAGTGGGAGGAAATTACCCGCCTCACGGGTAAACGAGCGCGTCGGTTACGGGAGTTTATTGAGCAGGGAAGCGCACTGGGCCTTATGCAACTGCGGCCGGTATGGTTAATGACGCCGGATGTCGCCAGCCAGATCTTGCCCCTGAAAGCGGGGTTATTCGATACGGTGATTTACGATGAGGCGTCACAGATGCCGGTGGAATATGCGCTACCGACGCTATTTCGCAGCCGACATATGGTCGTCAGTGGGGATGAAAAACAGATGCCACCCTCCACTTTCTTCTCTGGCAAGACGATGGCCGAAGACGATCCCGATGACAGTGAAGACCTGTTTGAAACCGATAGTACCCAGCAGGAAGAAGTGGCCGAAAGTTGGAATTATCGACAAATCAGTGATTGCCCCGATCTGCTGCACCTGGCCCGAACCGTATTACCAGCCCAAACGCTGGCAATACACTATCGCTCCGCATACCGAGAGCTGATTAATTTCTCCAATCATGCGTTTTATGAAAATCAGTTAAATATTCCGGTTCAGCATTCCAGCAAGGTGATTGATGCGGCCAAGCCGGTCTCGCTGATGATGGTCAATGGGCTATATCAAAACCAGAGTAACCAGCAAGAGGCCGAACAGGTTGCCACCCTGCTGGCGGAAATGTGGCAGAAACCCTATGCAGAGCGCCCCTCCGTCGGCGTGGTGACGTTTAACCAGAAACAGGCCCAGCTGATCCAGAACGTGCTGGAAGCCCGTGCTGAACAGAATGAAGCATTCCGACAGGCTTACCGTCAAGAACAGCAGCGCCAGGAAGAGGACGAAGATATGTCCTTCTTTGTGAAGAACGTGGAAAACGTACAGGGGGATGAACGGGATGTGATTATCTTCTCCACCACCTTTGGCCGTAACCAACAGGGTACTTTCCGGCGTAATTTTGGCATCCTGGGCCAGCGAGGGGGAGAGCGACGTTTGAACGTGGCGGTGACCCGCGCCAGAAATCAGGTGAGGATTGTTTCCTCTATGCCAATCGAAGAAATTTCCGATCTGCTTGCCACCCACCGTCAACCAGATATTCCCCGCGACTTCCTGCAAGGATATCTGGAATATGCCCGCCGTTTATCATCCGGGGCGTTTTCCCATGGCCAGGCACTGTTGACGCGTATGAACCGCACGGAATTAGCCAGCCGAGCACAGACACCACAACATGATGGCTTCGTGCACTCCGTGATGGCGTATATCCGCTCACAGGGCTGGTCCATTGCCGAATCCCAGCAGAATGGCGCTTTTTACTTTGACTGCATTATTGAAGATCCGCTAACGGGCCGCTATTTGCTGGGTATTGAGTGCGATATGCCACGCCACCCATTGTTGCAACGGGCCAGAGCGCGTGAACTTTGGCGTCCATCGATATTGAAACGGGTGACAACATTCCGGCATCGAATTTCGATTCAACAGTGGTATCACCATGGTTCAGAAGAACGTCTGCGTTTACAACAGGCCATAACACAGGCCATTGGCACAGAACGAGGGCCTGGCGCTATCACCGCTCATGCCATCAGCGAGGAAAACACATGAGTTCATCCGTTCATATTATTCGGGCCAGAAGTGAAGACATTGCCGAATATCGTCGTTCGATAGCCTGCCTGAGCGCACTGATGCGGCAATGGGAAGCACTGAATCGGCAGTATAGCGAAGCCGATCCGGTAAAGCTTGAGCAGATACGCCAGCGCTATCTGGAAATGCAACGCTATGGTGCCAACATACGTAGCTATAGCGCCGATAAGTTCGCTCAGTTGACCGAACAGATCCCGGATATGATTGAGTTTGTGCGTCAGGATATTGAACAGGTTCAACAAGCGCAGATTGAGCAACATGTTGAGCGACGCCAGCAGCAACGAGCGCAACAGCAAAGCGCCACGATGCTACGAGAGCTGCTGGCACAACAAATGCCAGAGCAACAAGTCTTGATACAACAGCTGGCTGAGTTGGCAGAGGGAAAAGAATATCCCAACGCGGGGCAACTCTTAAACCAGGCTATGCTGGCAATAGGCCAGCAGCCAAAGCGGCTGACAGAGGCGCAACAAGCATTAGCACAGCGGCTGAAAGACCCGGAATCTGAAGTATCCCCGTCCTCAGTGCTTCCCCCGCTCGATAATCATCATGCCGACCGGCGCTTACAACGTATTGATAAGCATATTGCCGAGCTAGCGGTATTGGATCCGCAACGGGATATGACCTCTTTTCTTGATAGAGCAGCAGAGCTGGAACAGCAGCCGCAAAACACACATTGGAATATGCTCAGCGATTCGCTAACACTGGATTTGGCTGAGGCAACACGCACGACCAGAACGCTGATGGAGAAAAGGCAGCAGCTTGACCTGCTGCTTGCCGGGTTGGCCAGTTATCATTCTGATGAAGCTAACGCATTGATTGAAAAACTTAATCTGGTGTTAACCTCCCGCGAATTACCCCTGTTACTCGACGCGATTGCTGCAGCACAGGCCGCGACTGAGCAACTGCAATTGAGTATTGCGGCGCTGGCCAGGCGTGAGGCCGTTCTCGCTGGATTGGCAAAGTTGGGCTACGAGGTACATGAAAGCGATGCGGAAACCTGGTTGGATGCGGGAAAAGTCGTGATACGTAAACCGGCAACGCCGGGCTATGGTCTGGAGCTAGCCGGAGCACAGGGCAGCGAACGCTTCCAGGCACGCGCGGTGGCCTTTTCCGAACAGAGAAATACGCAGCGAGATACCGATATTGAATCAATCTGGTGTAGTGAACATCAAAAACTCCAGCAAATACTGGAAGAAGCCGGTGATACGCTGACCATTGAACGCGCACTGGCGGCAGGCGCTTCTCCGCTTAAAGTCGCCAAACCCGCTAATGTCATGGAAGAACCGGCTGATTACCATTACCGTGGGGAAAGTAGCCGTAGCCTTGATTAGGGAGCCCTTGCCATCTCAGGCTGCAGATGCCGTTAACTTATTATCGTTAAGAGGGTTTATACTCGACGCCATACAGGGTGGGATGACGATTTTTTGCGTGTAACGCAGTGAGCAACGGCTCACTGCGGCAGCATCAGTGATGCATCGACGCAGATCCAGAATAACCCATTGATTTTCATAGATAGATAAAGATCAGGATAGATAAAAACGCCATGTTAAGTTACCGCCACAGTTTTCACGCTGGCAACCACGCCGACGTGTTAAAGCACACCGTTCAGAGCCTGATCATTGAATCACTGAAAGAAAAAGAAAAGCCGTTCCTGTACCTGGATACCCATTCCGGTGCTGGGCGCTATCAGTTGAGCGGGGAGCACGCCGAACGTACCGGGGAATACCTCGAGGGGATCGGTCTGCTGTGGCAACGTGACGATCTGCCCGAAGAAATGGCGGCATACATGAGCGTGGTGCACAATTTCAACCGTTCGGGCACTCTACGTTATTACCCGGGCTCCCCACTGATAGCCCGCCAGTTACTGCGCCCGCAGGATAAAATTCATCTGACCGAACTGCATCCAAGCGATTACCCACTCCTGCGCAGTGAATTCCAGAAGGACGAGCGCGCCAAAGTACAGCGTGCCGACGGCTATCAGCAGCTTAAATCCCAGTTACCGCCGCCATCGCGCCGTGGCCTGATCCTGATGGACCCGCCGTATGAGATGAAAACCGATTATCAGGATGTGGTAAGCGGTATTCAGGAAGGTTATAAACGTTTTGCCACCGGCACCTATGCTTTGTGGTATCCGGTGGTACTGCGCCAACAGATTAAGCGTATGCTCAAAGAACTGGAAGCAACGGGTATCCGCCGTATCCTGCAGATCGAACTGGCAGTGAAACCCGATAGCGATCAGCGTGGAATGACCGCTTCTGGCATGATCGTGATTAACCCACCCTGGAAGCTGGAACAGCAAATGAACAATGTGCTGCCATGGCTGCATAAAGTGCTGGTGCCAAGCGGCATCGGCCATCATCTGGTGAACTGGGTAGTACCAGAATAAGTTCTAAGAGTCATTAATCTCAGCCCGTTAATGAATGCCCCTCTTCCACAGGGAGAGGGGATACGATAAACCACAATTTTACGCCCGTATTTTACTCCAGATGCCATTCCCACCGCGTTGACCGCTCTCTGTTTCCCCATTGGATCACGCCCTTCTTTTCCCGATCCGGATCACAGCCGTAAAAGATCCGCTTGCTTACTTTTTCTTTCGATAACATGATATGAATCGAAAGATTACGTAAACAAAGAAAACAGGAGGTATGCGGTGTACATCATTTCGACCAAAAATATGCTGCGCAAGGCGCAACAGCAAGGCTATGCCGTACCGGCCTTTAACATTCATAATCTGGAAACCATGCAGGTGGTCGCAGAAACCGCCGCAGAAATGCGCTCACCGGTGATCCTTGCCGGTACGCCAGGCACCTACCTCTATGCAGGCACAGCCAATGTCGTAGCGATTGTCAAACAGTTGGCAACCGAATACCAGATGCCACTGGCCGTGCATCTGGACCACCACGAAACCTTGCAGGATATTGAAAATAAAGTAAATGCGGGGATCCGTTCGGTCATGATCGACGGTTCGCATCTGCCTTTTGACGAAAATATTACGCTGGTGCGCCAGGTGACAGAGTATTGCCACCGCTATGATGTCAGTGTTGAAGCCGAGTTGGGGCGGCTTGGCGGCGTAGAAGACGGCATCAGTGTTGACGCTAAAGATGCACGCTATACCTCACCGGAACAGGCCGAGGAGTTTGTTGATTGTACCGGTATTGATTCACTGGCGGTGGCGATTGGTACGGCACATGGACTCTATCAGGGCACACCGGAGCTGGATTTCACCCGCCTTGAGCAGATCCGCGACAGAGTCAGCATCCCCCTGGTGCTGCATGGCGCATCTGGATTGCCCGACCACGATATTCAGCACGCTATCCGCTTGGGAGTATGCAAGGTTAACGTTGCGACAGAATTGAAGATCGCCTTTTCAGATGCGCTGAAACAACATCTGGCGCAACATCCACAGGCCAATGATCCACGCCATTACATGCAGCCAGCCAAACAGGCAATGAAACAGGTGGTTAAAAAAGTCATTCAGGTCTGTGGTTGCGAAGGTAAGCTCTAAGCGTTCAAGGCCTGCAACATCCCTCATCCGCCCCTCTCTACAGGGTGAGGGATGTTGCAGGCCTTAATGTCTCAGTCTGCTATCCGCTTTCATTTTGTTGCGTATCCCTTGCCTACACTTTTTCATAAAAATATAATCTATTGTTTTTAATCATAAAAAATCAAACACTCTGAATTATGATGCATCACAATGAAAGCAGAGAGAGGAGAAAATAGCAGCAAAGTTTTCGATCGTGATCACGAATAATACAAAAGAGCATTGCTAACCTTTCGAAACATTACGATTATATTCGTAAGAAAACGGAGGGTAGAATGAAAAATATTATTGCGAGACACAAAGCAGGGGAGCCCATCGGTATTTGCTCTGTCTGTTCGGCACACCCGTTAGTTATTGAAGCCGCACTACGACTGGATTTGAACAGCGATCGCCAGGTACTGATCGAAGCCACTTCCAATCAGGTTAATCAGTTTGGCGGTTATACCGGCATGAAACCGGCAGATTTCCGCCAGTTCGTCAGCGATATCGCAACAACCGTCGGCTTCCCGCTCTCGCGGTTGCTGTTAGGCGGGGATCATCTCGGCCCTAACTGCTGGCAGCATGAACCCGCCGCCAGTGCGATGGAAAAAGCGGAAGTCCTGATCGCCGATTACGTTAAAGCCGGCTTCAGTAAGATCCATCTGGATGCCTCAATGTCCTGCGCTGACGATCCGATCCCGCTGGATCCACATACGGTGGCGGAACGCGCCGCACGCCTGTGCAAGATCGCCGAACAGGTTGCAACCCCGGAGCAAAAGCAACAGCTCACCTATGTTATCGGCACCGAAGTGCCCGTCCCCGGAGGCGAATCCTCCGCCATTGGCAGCGTGCATATTACCCGCGCAGTGGATGCGGCAGCCACGTTGGAAACCCACTATCAGGCATTCCGCCAAGCCGGGTTGGCAGCCGCCATCACCAGGATCGTCGCCGTGGTGGTTCAGCCCGGCGTGGAGTTCGATCACTCACAGGTTATCGCTTACCAACCGGAGCTGGCACACGAGCTTTCTCAGTTTATTCGCTCCACGCCGCTGGTTTATGAGGCGCATTCTACCGATTACCAAACTCGGGAAGCCTATCAATGTCTGGTACGCGATCACTTCGCCATTCTTAAAGTCGGCCCGGCCCTGACATTCGCCCTGCGCGAAGCGGTATTTGCACTGGCCAATATCGAGCAGGCATTAGTTGCCCCGGAAAAACGCAGCCAGATCCTGGCGGTGATAGATGCGGTGATGCTCGACGAACCGGATTACTGGAAAAAGTATTACCATCCTACTTTCAGCCGTTCGCTGATCGATCTGCATTTCAGCCTGTCGGATCGCATTCGTTACTACTGGCCTCATCCCCGTATCGCACACAGTATGGCCACGCTGATGGATAACCTCGCTCAGCAAGAGATCCCCGGCGGCCTACTCAGCCAATACCTGCCGCTGCAATATCAGCGCATCATGGAACACCAGCTGGTGAACGCCCCCCATGCGCTGATTATCGACAAAATTCAGGACGTTCTGCGCGCCTATCGCTTCGGCTGCTCCCCCGCAGCACAGCAACCCCGCGCCCTGGAGGCAAGCCATGCGTAACAGCAAATTGTTTGTCCGCACCGGCATCAGCTTTGCCGATGCACAGCAGGCACTGGAACACATCGGCCTCACGATGCTCAACGCCGGAGTCGTGCACGACAGCTATCCACAGGCGTTGCTGGCACGTGAACGCGATTATCCCACTGGCATCGCCCTTGAGCAGCATGCGGTCGCCATCCCCCATTGCGAAGCGGAACATGCGCGAGCGCCTGCAATCTATCTGATCCGCCCTGACCGTACCGTACCCTTCGCACAGGCGGACGATGACGGCACGATCGCCGTTTCACTGATTATCGCGCTGATCGTTACCGACCCGGCCGCACAGCTGGTACTGCTGCGTACGCTGTTCGGCCAGTTGCAACATCCCGAGTTTATCAATGCGCTGCTGACGGCACCTGAAGATCAATTGGGCGAAATTTTTGCGCAAAAGATTTTCACTTCGCCTTCCCCCTCTCAACCACAACAAAAAACAGAATATGAAGGAGCAACACTGTGAAGCGAAAAATTATCGTTGCCTGTGGCGGTGCCGTTGCCACCTCGACCCTGGCCGCTGAAGAAATCAAAGAGCTCTGCGCAGAGCACAATATTGAACTGGATTTGGTGCAATGCCGCGTGACCGAGATCGAAACCTATATGGATGATGCCGATCTGATCTGCACCACCGCGCGTGTCGATCGCGCGTTCGGTGATGTGCCTCTGGTCCATGGCATGCCGTTTGTTTCCGGCGTGGGAATCGATGCCCTGAAACAAAAAATACTGACCATTCTGACGGAGTAGCCCTATGTTTACCGACATCATGCGTTACATCCTCGATCTTGGCCCCACGGTCATGCTGCCGATCGTGATCATCATCTTCTCATTGATTTTAGGTATGAAACTGGGGGATTCGTTTAAATCCGGCATTCATATTGGCATCGGCTTCGTCGGTATCGGGTTGGTGATCGGTCTGATGCTGGACTCGATTGGCCCGGCAGCCAAATCGATGGCCGAGCAGTTTCAGATCAACCTGCATGTGGTGGATATCGGCTGGCCCGGCTCATCGCCGATGACCTGGGCTTCACAGATTGCGTTGATCGCTATCCCGGTGGCGATTGCGGTAAACATTGTGATGCTGCTGACGCGCATGACGCGCGTGGTAAACGTCGATATCTGGAATATCTGGCACATGACCTTCACCGGTGCGATGGTACATCTGGCCACCGGTTCCTACTGGCTGGGTATGCTGGGCGTAGTGGTCCATGCCGCCTTCATCTACAAACTGGGGGACTGGTTCGCCAAAGACACCCGCGATTTCTTCGGGTTGGAAGGGATTGCCATTCCGCACGGCACCTCTGCCTACATGGGACCGATCGCGGTGTTGGTGGATGCCATTATTGAGAAAATCCCAGGCCTGAACCGCATTCACTTCAGCGCAGACGACGTACAAAAACGCTTTGGCCCGTTCGGAGAACCGGTGACCGTCGGTTTTGTGATGGGGCTGATTATCGGGGCGTTAGCCGGCTATGACCTGAAGGGGATCCTGCAACTGGCGGTGAAAACGGCTGCGGTGATGCTACTGATGCCAAGGGTGATCAAACCCATCATGGATGGCCTGACGCCGATTGCCAAACACGCCCGTAAGCGTCTGCAGGCCCGCTTTGGTGGCCAGGAGTTTCTTATCGGACTCGATCCGGCGCTGCTGTTGGGCCACACTGCGGTGGTCTCCGCCAGCCTGATCTTCATCCCGCTGACGATCCTGATCGCCGTTATCGTACCTGGCAACCAGGTACTGCCCTTCGGCGATCTGGCGACCATCGGTTTCTTTGTCGCCATTGCCGTCGCGGTACATCAGGGCAATCTGTTCCGTACGCTGATCTCGGGTTTCATCATCATGAGCATCACACTGTGGATCGCCACCCAGACCATCGGCCTGCATACCCAACTGGCCGCCAATGCTGGCGCACTGAAAGCCGGTGGTGTGGTGGCATCCATGGACCAGGGAGGATCACCGATCACCTATCTGATGATCCAACTGCTTACCTGGCAAAACGTGATGGGCCTGCTGGTTATCGGCCTCGTTTACGCCCTCGGGGTGTTCCTCACCTGGCGCCGCGCCCGTCAATTTGCACAGGCTGAAGCTGCGGCCAAACAACAGGCCACAGAAAGTCTCAACGTTATGTCCTGATCCTTCGAGGGGAGCCTATATCCGTCGTCTTTCACGCAGCAGCGTGAAATCCGCAGGTTTATCTCCCCTATTCTATTGATTCTGGAGTCCAAGTTATGCAATCAGTCGTGATCCACACGGAGGGAGAAGTGCGCGTTGAACAACGCCCCGCCCCAACTATTCAGGCCGCCGATGAAGTATTGGTTAAGGTGGCCTATTCCGGCTTATGCGGTTCAGATATACCGCGCATTTTCGCTCAGGGCGCGCATTTCTACCCAATTACTCTCGGGCATGAATTCAGTGGCCGAGTGGTTGCCTGCGGTGACCGGGTGGCGGATCTGCAAGAACACGATGCCGTCGCCTGCGTCCCCTTGCTGCCGTGTTTTAACTGCCCTGAATGCCAACGACACTACTATTCGCTGTGCAAACAGTATCAGTTTATCGGCTCACGCAGCGATGGCGGCAACGCCGAACTGGTCGTGGTGAAACGAGCCAACCTGGTGAAACTCCCTGCCAACGTCAGTCTGCTACAGGGGGCTTTTATCGAGCCCATCACCGTTGGCCTACACGCCATCCAGTTGGCTGGCGGTTGCCAGGGGAAAGAGGTTATTGTCATTGGCGCAGGCACCATCGGCCAGTTGGCGATCCAGTGTGCCAGGGCGTTGGGGGCACGCAGCGTTACGGCAATCGATATCAATGACGAACGGCTTACGCTGGCACGTCAAATCGGGGCGGGAGCGGCCTTTAACAGCGCCGATCTGAATCCATCACAGATTGCTGAATGCCTGCAGGAAAAACGCTTTGACCAGTTGATTTTAGAAACGGCCGGTACACCACAAACCGTCAGTCTGGCGCTAGATATTGCCGGGCCACGCGCACAAATCGCGCTAGTCGGCACACTGCATAAAGACCTGCATCTGTCTTACAGTACCTTTAGCCAGATACTGCGCAAAGAACTGACGCTGCTGGGTAGTTGGATGAACTATTCCGCCCCGTGGCCTGGGGAAGAATGGCGGCAAGCGATGAAGCTGTTCCAATCGGCAGAGCTGGCATTAGAGCCACTGATTGCCAGCATTGATCGGCCACAGCAATACGCAGAAAACGTTGCCGCACTGGCTGGCAGCCCCATGCAGGGGAAAATCATGCTCAAACTGGCAGAAGATTGATTTTGCACGATGGCTGCCCAGTGCAGCCACTATTTTGGTTTCATCTCTCATCCCCCCGATCTTAATGCTCCCCTTTCATATCCCTTTCGCATAAAATAAAAGCAAAACATTTCGATAGGTCAGGATGATGAATTCTTTTGAAAGACGAAACAAAATTGTCGACTTGGTTCAGCAGAACGGCAGCATATTGGTCAGCGATCTTTCGAATTCCTTCGGAATTTCTGAAGTTACCATCCGCGCCGATCTGCGCCTGCTGGAAGAAAAAGGCTTGCTGATCCGTTTCCACGGTGGCGCAGCCAGACCCGGCAGCCAATTGGAACAGGAAGCTGAAGTGCCGAAAAGCACCGGGGAAATAATCCTGGAAGAACGCTATCAGTTGGCCAAAGATCCGAAGAAGCGCATTGCATTAAAGGCGGCTGCATTGGTCAACCCTGGCGATACGGTGATCCTGGACAGTGGCAGTACCACCATGCTGATTGCCGAAGAGCTGGTGAAAATGGGCAATATCACGGTGATCACCAATAACTTGCCCGCCGCCTTCGCCCTTTCTGATAATAAAGACATCACATTGGTCCTTTGCGGTGGTACGCTGCGCCATAAGACCCGTTCAATGCACGGCTCCATTGCCGAACTTTCGCTGCAGGGCATCGCGGGTGACGTGATGTTCGTTGGGGCCGATGGGCTGGATGCCACCAACGGCATCACCACCTTTAATGAAGGCTACTCTATCAGCGGCGTGATGGCGCAAGCGGCCAAGCACGTTGTTGCGGTCGTTGACTCTACCAAGTTTGGCCGCCGGGGTTTTAACCTGGTGCTGCCGATGAGCCAAATTGACGTGATCATCACCGATACCGGCATCAGTAGCACCGATCGTCAGGCGCTCGATCGGGCAAAACCGGAATTGATTATTGTGTAAAATCAAACGGGCAGGGGATCACGCCTCTGCCTATCGCAACCATCGACGCAATCTTTGCGACAACCCCCTGTCAGGCGTTAAACTCTTAGCCTCTCGAATCACGCAACTCATGGAAAACCCAGATGACGAAACATTACGATTATCTAGCAATTGGCGGCGGCAGCGGCGGTATCGCATCGATCAACCGGGCAGCCATGTATGGCCAGAAATGCGCACTGATTGAAGCCAAAGAACTGGGCGGCACCTGCGTTAACGTGGGTTGTGTACCGAAAAAAGTGATGTGGCACGCGGCACAAATCGCCGAAGCCATCCACCAATATGGTCCGGATTACGGCTTTGATACCACCGTCAACGCCTTTGACTGGAAACGTCTGGTCGCCAACCGTACCGCCTATATTGATCGTATCCACACCTCCTACGACAACGTGCTGGGCAAAAACAAGGTTGACGTGATCAAAGGGTTTGCCCGTTTTATCGATGCGCACACGGTAGAAGTCAACGGTGAGAAAATCACTGCCGACCATATTCTGATCGCCACCGGTGGCCGCCCAAGCCATCCATCTATCCCTGGTGCCGAATACGGTATCGACTCCGACGGCTTCTTCGAGCTCGATGCCATGCCAAAACGCGTGGCAGTAGTAGGTGCTGGCTACATCGCGGTAGAAATTGCTGGCGTGTTGAACGCGCTCGGCGCAGAAACACATCTGTTCGTACGTAAACACGCCCCGCTGCGTACCTTTGATCCGATGATTGTAGAAACCCTGGTTGAGGTGATGAACACTGAAGGGCCAACCCTGCACACCGAATCCATTCCAAAATCCATCGTTAAAAACGCCGACGGCAGCCTGACGCTGGCGTTGGAAAACGGCAAAGAGTTCACCGTAGACAGCCTGGTCTGGGCCATTGGCCGCGAACCAGCGACCGATAACCTGAACCTGGCGGTCACCGGCGTGAAAACCAATGCCAAAGGTTACATCGAGGTCGACAAATTCCAGAACACCAACGTGAAAGGCATCTACGCGGTGGGCGACAACACCGGTGCGGTTGAGCTGACTCCAGTTGCCGTGGCCGCGGGCCGCCGCCTGTCCGAGCGCCTGTTCAACAACAAGCCGGACGAACATCTGGATTACAGCAACATCGCGACGGTGGTATTCAGCCACCCGCCAATTGGCACCATTGGCCTGACCGAACCGCAGGCGAAAGAGCAGTTTGGCGAGGACAAAGTGAAGGTCTATAAATCGTCCTTCACCGCCATGTACAGCGCCGTAACTCAGCATCGCCAACCGTGCCGCATGAAGCTGGTATGTGTGGGTGAAGAAGAGAAGATTGTTGGCCTGCACGGGATTGGCTTTGGTATGGATGAAATCCTGCAGGGCTTCGCCGTGGCAATCAAGATGGGCGCGACCAAGAAAGACTTCGACAACACCGTGGCGATCCACCCGACCGCTGCGGAAGAATTCGTGACTATGCGTTAAGCAACACTGACGGTAATCGCACAGGCCAGGGCACAAACCCTGGCCTTTTTAATGCGGTTTAGCCCATTCTCACCTGCAAAAATCGTTGTTTTCTGCCATTCTTTTGCCTACCCCAACCGCCATGCGCAGAAACCCCTTCGGAGACAGAAAAAAGAATGGATGTGTTAACAAATTACATCCATAAACTCCTAAAGCCAGTTGATTTCAACAATAATTTTTCATTTAGTTTATTGATTTATAATTGTGATTTATTGTTCCTTGTTGGACTGCCCCGATGCCGGTAGACGATTTTGCCGTATATCTCCGTCGTGTTGTTGTCAGTGATGGAATACTTTTCTGAATCAGCAGGAACAATGCTCAGAATCGATATTGGTATATTGGTTTAGAGTGGCCTGATGTTCCTTTACATTATGAGCACAACAGCTAATAAACCGTGGGGAGTATTAGCACTGCTGGTTAGCGGTATTGATTGCCTGCTTTCTCTGTTAGGCATGGTATCATTCTTCCTGTGAGCATTCCGAGGAAACTAAAACTACTCTTCTCATGTGTTGCCGTGATTGGTGTGTCTGACTGTGATTCAGGCACACCAAAGTGCAACAGTGATGAGGCAAAAAAAACCTAGTGGTTGATATTTATTGTATCATGCGGTCTGTGCTGTATTTTATACCGGTGTGCTTTATAACATTTCCAATGCTAATTAAGGTGGCACACAATTTTTCCAATAAAATTAAAAGCCATAATTGTAGTTACCATCATTATTATTACTGCTACTTTCTTATGGCTATTTGAGTCAGAAGATGAAACGCTAAAAATGCCGCCTATAGGCAATAATACCCTCTACGTTTAATCGAGTTTAGCGAGTGAATGCCGAATAATCATTACCCCTATTTTGGATGAAAAAAACGGCACTCAGTGAACTCCCTTGCAAAGTGCAACTACAATCAAAGAAGTAAGCTCGTCTATACTCCCGATAAAAATACAATCATAGATGCTCTTATTGGGAGTATACTTTGAAAGCAATCCCTGACCCCTCATACTTTCTTATATAATACTCATTCATTTCATTCGGTAATAGAGTAAAATTATCATGGGTACTTATTGCTATAATTTCCTTATTTTTCCTGTAAAAAGAAATACCGTCATCATCACCTGTCATATAAGGGATCATTGTGTTACTTATTTTCTCGTCAGGATTTATGCTAAAAAGTAAAGCTACCCCACCTCGCTCGCTACTAAACTCAACTATTATTGACTTATCATCAATCTCATATGCATCAATACTGATAACACCATCCACAGGCACACAGCGATAATCACTACGTTTATATTTTAATTCATTGTGTTGATATTCAATAAAACATTTTCTCGAAACCCAGTCATCACTATCATCTGATTTTTTAACAGACTCCGAAACTAATCTCCATTGCACATTATTTTTTGAGTTAGAATGAACAATGAGTAAATCATCTGACACTTCATCAATATTTAACCGTTGTAATTCTTTGCCAAGTGATGGATGTGTTGTTGCATATCCATAAATAGGAGAAATGCAAGCGCCGATTAACATAATTTGACGGAATAGATTTTTCATATAATACTCCAGTAATATTAACAATATACTGATGACCGTAAGTTTATAGAGCTTATTATCATTATTTAATTAATAATCTGGCTTAAACTTAGCGGATACTGTTCAAGCGAAAATATTAGCATTCGAGTACCTGCACGTTCAAAGCGTGTTCATGTATGGATGATGTGGCGCAAGATTAGGTGCATACTGGTTTACTCAGACATTTCAACCAATCACTTTTACCCATAACCAACCCATCTGACCCTCTCCCCGTATGTGATCCATTCATAATCAGGAATAACTGGCTGCATATTCTGGCAACCGGCAGATTTCTCAGCAAATTCTGACGGGGTCATCCAGCCCAGGGCAGAATGGGGACGACTCTGGTTATAGTGTATGCGCCAGCCCTCGATTTTGCACCGTGCATCCTCCAGAGACATGAACCCGTTCTCGTTCAAACACTCCTGTCGCAACCTGCCATTAAAGGACTCCACCGTAGCGTTGTCCGTCGGTGTTCCCGGGCGTGAGAAGTCGATCCTAACCCCTCTTTCATACACCCACTTTCCAGCATTTTCCCTGCAAACTCAGAACCATTATCGGTTTTCAGCAACTGCGGTAAAGGACGCCTGAGTGCTATGCAGTTCAGCATCTCTGCCACTTCTGTCGAACGCAGATTCTGTCCCACGCAGATCCCCAGGCATTCGCGAGTGTAAAGGTCGATAACCGTCAACAGGCGCAGTCGTCGCCCATCAAACAACGCATCAGAAACAAAATCCATGCCCCAGACGTGGTTTGGATATAAGCCCTGAGGCTGCTACCGCTGGGCAGATTTATTGCGACGTGGCCGTTTGAGGCGTAGCGAAAGCCCTTGCTCACAGTAGAGGCGATAGATCCGTTTGTGATTGTCGCGCCAGCCCTCTCGCCGGAGCATCACGTGTACCCGGCGATATCCGTAGTGAATTCGCGTTTCGGTGATCTCACGAATACGCAGGCGCAGTGCGCTGTCATCGGCAGCAACAGAACGATATCTGAACGAGCTGCGGCTGAGCCGTAACGCAAAACAGATTTGTCTTTCGCTGGCACCGTATCGGGCCTGTAAATCCCTGACCCATTCGAGCAGGCGTGCCAGCGTCAGTCCTTTTTTTGCCAGCACATCCTGCAGCATCGCCTTGTCGAGGCTCAGATCAGCAACCAGCCTCTTCAGCCTGAGATTTTCTTCTTCGAGCTACCGCATGTGCTTCAGCTCTGAAGGGGAAATTCCGCCGTATTTTTTACGCCACGTATAAAAGGTGGCATCAGAGATATCCAGTTTACGGCAGACTTCAGGCACCGATGTACCCAGCTCGGCCTGTTTCAGGGCAAAAACAATCTGTTCTTCGGTGAATCGTGACTTTTTCATCGGCACAACCTCCACTCAGGGGAGTGTTTATCATGCCGGAATTCTGTTTCTGAATGGAGCAGGATTTTGGGGTAGGGTCAAATATCACTCACCACTGTTTTAGGAAAACACTTCTGCTTTTGAGCTGTAGCCAGCCAACGGGCGATGAAAAGATGCTCTGCCATTAGGGAAGTCACAGCACTGTCCTGAACAGCGGTCCGTAACGCAACAAGAGCACAGAAAGCGAGGCGAGCCAGGCCGTAGGTAGTTTGGTCGGGAAGTGTTGCCATTGATACCACTAAACTGATTAAAATTGATACTGATGGTATCTAGACTTTGTTGCTGGGCCAACATTAAATAGCCGGGGTAAACTAGGCGGAACTGCTGACAACTGCCACGCTTACACAACTGATAACCTACTGAAAAACAGTAAGTTTAAATAATGTAGGCTAAAATTCAACTTTTAAAATTGGTGTAAAAAAATGCCATTAGAATTATACGTATGATTGTTTTAACAAAGGACGACGTGTTATATCACCAGGGAAGTTTACTGACGCGTGACGGTATGATGGTTGCATCGTGGGATCTTGAGCAACAGGACAGTTTTTCCGGTGACTATTTTAGCCTGGCAGGCCATCGAGGCATCCTTAACGCAGCGGCATCCCCTTTCAGCATTGACTACCGCAGCAAGCACGTCGTGCACATTATTAATGGCATGGGTGTAACGCTGGGAGATTCCATTATTGGCCTGACCGCCATTGAGGCATTACGTGTGCTTAACCCCGCCCTACGCTGTCTTGTCTACCGGCCGGGGCGCGCGCCGAGCTATGTCGATCAGCTTTATCATCTGGCGGCGGGCAAGATAGCAGAGATGCGCTGGCTCCCCTGGAAAGCCGAGGATATTCCCCAACAGGAGCTTTGTATCGACACAGGCAATCAGTTGTTCTGGCCAACGTTTACTACCTTGCCGATGATTGATTTTTTCCTGCAGGCACTGGGGGTTGAGCCCTCTCTCATCCCTGCCACGGCCAAGGCCAACCGCTGGATGCAAAAGTTGTGTCTGCCCGCCTTACCCGAGCGCTGGCAAGATAAAGAATACGTGTTGTTTTGCCCAACGGCCAGCACGCCACTGCGCAGCATTCCTGACAGTGCCTATACTTCTCTGGTCGATGCCCTGTGGAAGAAATTCACCTGCCCAGTGCTGGGATTCGGTGCGGTAGATCATCCTCACTATGTCAATATTCAGCCGCTTTCACCCACCACCGGTGACTTTCTGGCCTGGGTGAAGCATGCTCGCTATGTGCTGACTTCAGACACCGCTGCCGTACATATTGCCGCCGGTTATGACGTGCCGACAACGGCCTTTTTTACCTCGATTGCCCCAGAATTACGAGTGCGGGATTATCCACTCTGCCAGCCGGTATATTTCGCCCTGCCAGAGCTGAATAACGTACAGGCCAGCGCAAGAAAGCACGACCTGGCCCGGGTTGAGCAAGCCTTTACCACCCTGAGGCTGAACGAATTACCGTGGGCCTGACCCACAGCCTGGAGAAATACCGATGCTATTGACCATGATGAGAAATACCACGCTTGCGCTGTTGGCTTTGTTTATCGTCCAATCAAACGCGCTCAGCTTTACCCTGGAGATCGCAGGCAAGATTAAAAATACCACCGATGCGGAAAACAAAAACTACGTCTTTACGGATAACGAACTGTTTGCCATGCCGATTCACAGCATCACTACCTCAACATCATGGACACCTCGCGAGAAATTTGACGGGGTCTTGCTGGCAGATATTCTGGCTAAAGCGGGTGCCGAAGGGACCATGATGACGCTCTACGCGCTTAACGATTACTACATTGATGTTCCGCTCTCCGACGTCACGAAATACAATATGATCCTGGCCTATAAAATGGGTGGAAACATGCTGAAAGTGCGTGATTTTGGCCCATTATTTCTGATCTATCCTCGTGACTCCGGGGGCGCAGAACTCAATTCCCCACTGTATAACTCGCGCTTTATCTGGCAGATCAACAGGATCGTCATTAAATGAAACGCGTTCGATTTAAAAACAGTGGCCGGTTGGCCATTCCGGCGATCTTTGCCGTACTATTTTTGCTCGCGTCAACCGTTACGCTGTACTACTACAGCGCTACCTTGTCCAAAAAAGGGCTGTATGCCGTTGCCGGAACACAAGAGAACTACTCTTGGTCGATCGCTAAATTCGCTATCAAGCTGGCAGAATTTGAAACCTTGGTGGAACAGCAAAAAAGCGCCAATCCACCCGATATCGACAATCTACGATTGAAGTTCGATATCCTGTACTCGCGCTATTCGGTGCTCGCACGCCCCTCTGAATCAACCTTGCCACTGTACCAGGAGCCCGGTTATCCCGAGCTCGTGGAACGTATGCGTGATGAGATAAACCAGTTGGATCAGTTGGTCAGCAGCCCAAGGGTAGATTTGGGGCAAATCTCGCTAGCCATGCAGCAAATCAAGCCCTCGGCCATCATGATGGCTAATCTCGCCGACCATGCCGAAGTTAAACAACGTACCAGTGCCTACGAAGATTTTATCCAGAAAAGACACATCATCTTCTATGGCCTGGTGATCATCATGTTCTCAGTGATTACCCTGATTGCAATAACGTTGATTGTGATCCGCCAGCAACGCCAAACCATCAGCCAGCAGTCGAAAGCCATTCGGGCAGAACAAAAGGCCATTCGTACCAAAAACGCCTTTCTGGGGGCAATTGGCCATGAACTGCGTACCTCGCTGCAAAGCATCATGTCCGCCATTGATGTACTCACCAATACCCATGTATCAAACGAGCACAGTGACACTTTCCACCGATTGGAAACCGCTGCCGAGCAGATAGAAAGTCAGATGAAAGATCTCACTGACTATGCACGCCTGGACAGTGGCATGATGGAACTGCGTATCGTACCGTTTAACGCCCAGCAGGTAATTAATGAAACGGCAGATGAAATCACCATGCTGGCCCAAAAAACGGGCATTAAACTGGTGCGTGAAGTGGAGTTCCCCTCGACGTTAGTCACCTCCGATCCCCTGCGCCTGCGGCAAATCGTGGTCAATCTGTTGACTAACGCCTTTAAATATACCGAGAGCGGGACAATCACGTTGCACAGTTGCCTGCGCAGCCAGCCTGCAGGCAGTTCGTTGATCATTGAAGTGACAGATACCGGGATCGGCATTGACAACGCCTTACTGCCGCAGATTTTTGAACCTTTCACCCAGTTGGATCAATCCCATACCCGTCAATACAGCGGCGTTGGGATGGGACTGGCGATCGTCCACGGCCTGGTCGAATTACTCAACGGTACGATTACGGTATATAGCGAACTGGGCAAAGGCAGCACGTTTATCGTCAGCATCCCTGTTGAGATCAGTGAGGGGTTAGTGACAGATAAATCCCCACAACCGGAGGCGATGCCGTTGAAAAAAGCGCAGCAAATCCTGGTGGTTGACGACAATCATGCCGCTGGACAAGCCTTTGTCGCCTTGCTCGACAAGCTGGGGTATCAGCATGAATTGTGTCATTCATCGGAGCGGGCGCTACAGAAGCTGTTGCGGCGCCCTTATGATGCACTGCTGCTCGATTTGCAGATGCCAGGTATTGATGGCGCAGCGATGGCAAAACAGCTACGTAGCCAGCGAGGCCCGAACCGGAATATCCCGATTATCGGTATCAGTGCCTACACGCTGGAACTGCTGCCTGCTGAACAACGTGCCATGTTTAATGACTATCTGATGAAACCGGTACGCATGGAGGCATTATCCTCCTCGCTAACTGCGTTGTTCGCCATTACAGATTAAAACAGCGTTGTAATGCGGCTTCAATCACGTGAAGCCGCACCGGTTTTTCATAAGGGCCGAGCACATCGTAGTCACGCATTGCCTTGGCAATCTCGGATTCACGCAAATCAGTCCCCAGTTGCCCGGTCAGCACCAATATCGGGGCGTCTGGGTGATCTGAGCTGCGGATGGTTTCAATACACTTTTGCGCCGTTTCCTGCCCGATCAGCCAGTCGACAACATAGCCATCAAACGGGCTCTTATTCAACGCCTGACAGAAGCTGCTGACGTCATAGAAAGCCACCGTATTGAATCCCTTGCTATTCAGATACTTGGTCAGCTCATCGGCCGCTTGATGCGCATCATCCAGCACCGCAATATTCAGGCGATCGTCTTCGATATAACCAGGGCGGATTTCGATCAGTTCAACACCATAGCGCTTTCCCTGCGGGGCTTCATCAGCACGGTAAATCGTCCACTGCCCATCCTGTTGCAGCCCGATATATTCCGCCTGTCTGCCACCGAGCAGTTCATGACCTATGTGCCCAATACAAGGCAGCATCACACCTGCAACTGAAAAGATGGCATTCTGTGCCATACTTTGCCCGAGGGTATCGCTTTCAGGAACTATATCCACAATTGCCGCAGGCGTTTCACCTAACGCCACAGCCACACTGTTGATTTGCTCCAGCGTCCACGGGCTCTGCCCTTTCAGCTTACGATGAGCATGAGAAAAGCTCAGATCCAGAATACGGCTGAGCTCTTTAGCGTGCTGGCGCTTGCCGATCCCATGATGCAAAAAGAGTTCCCTAACTTTGCCTGCAATCGACTGCGAATCGAATCTTTGATGATTGTTGTACATTTTATCCTTCGATCTTTTTCGCTGATTTATCAGTCGCTTTGACATACCCCTGTGGTGAAACGTCATCAAAACTAGCATATTATGCAATCTTAGCCTAATAGCTTGCTTGACATACCATCTTTTATAGTCAAACATGGTATCAGAAGCGACGTATTATAAAAACGATAGTAGACCTATAAACCAATAATAACCATATCAGCACCAGGGAAACTTTAAGCCGGCCACAGTACCTGAATCAGCAGTATGTTCAGGATACGCTGTAAGCCGTGCGAGTTTAGCCGTAGCGCTAATCGTTTTATCCATCGTTAAACCGGGCCCTCGCAAGAGGACCGGTTTTTTTATTTTCGGCACAATGAACAAGGGCCGGGGAAATCCCCAGCCCTTTAAACTCGGCCTGCAACCCATTAAAACACGGTTATTTTGCTGACAAGTTCACTCTGTTCGCATCTTCTTCAGCCTGGCGGATAATCGCTTTTGCCATCCATTGGGTGACATCCTGAATATCGTCGAGCTGCAAGCCCCAGATATCTTTCAGCACCAGGAATACTTCCGAGCCGTAAATCAACGAGAAGGCGTGGATCACGCGTTGCAGGGCATCGGGCGGTAATTTGGTTTGCAAAGGCTCCACTGCCAGCTTAAGCAGCCGCTTACGATTACCCCGTACAAACTTTTCGCCTGGCGTGGCATGCGCCCACTGCTGTAGCGACAATTGCAATGCGGCTCGCAAAGCCCCTTCGTGCTGCTCCATCTGGGGATAAGCAAACGCCAGCAGCTGATGAATACGCTTCAAGGCATCGTTATCCTGAGGTTTCCATTCCAGAATCGGCCCCAGGCTTTTTGCCACAACGGCAGAGATTAATGCACTTTGGGTGGGGAAATAGCGATAGGCAGTGGCACGAGACACCTGCGCATGTGCTGCAAGCTCGGTAATAGAAGGGAACACACCACCATCATAGAGCTCCATCGCACTGGTCAGCAGCAAATTGCGGGTTCGAGCCCGGGTATGCGTCAAAGACTCATCCCGTGGTGCAGGAAATGCGGATATTGGCACGTAAACCTCGAGCATCCTCGTATCATCCAGCTGAGGAATCAATACGATAAAAAACGTAACCGGCAGATCCTGGCCCACCAGCAGCGTAAAACACAAGCAGAAACCGCTAAAATGAGCTGAAAGTCTCACTTTAGGGAAATTAGTGCTTGCATAAATGATACTACCGTCTCATTATGTCTACAAAATAAACGGCTGTACCTTATTGTCCAACACCAGGGTTCCATACTTAAAATAATAATTATCATTATAATCAAACTGTTCGGACATCTGTCCGAACCTTTTTCAGGAACAGGCGATGAGAAACACCCCGGCTTTTGTCTATATTGCTACCACAGCAGATACTAAAGGACAAGAACTGGAATATGTCCGTAACCTGATCGTCAATCTTGGTTTACCCCCACTGACTCTCGATCTCTCCACGTCAGGCGTTCCCTCGCAATATCAGGCTGACGTTTCCGCAGCCGAGATCGCCCGTTACCATCCTGAAGGTGAACAGGCTGTTTTTTGCCATAATCGCGGCCAGGCCATTGCCGCGATGGCGATCGCTTTCGAGCGTTTCATGCTTTCTCGCCATGACGTTGCCGCACTGCTGGGTCTGGGCGGTTCTGGTGGAACAGCCATCATCACACCGGCCATGCAACAACTGCCTATCGGCCTGCCGAAACTGATGGTGTCGAGTATGGCTGCTGGAGATGTTTCTGGTTACGTCGGCTCCAGCGATATTGCCATGCTCTACTCTGTCACTGATATCGCCGGGTTGAACCGGATTTCACGCAAAGTGTTGAGTAATGCGGCCAATCAGATTGCTGGCGCCATACGCTTTCATATCGATGATGATGCCGATAGCTTGCCTGCCACCGGCCTGACCATGTTCGGTGTTACCACGCCCTGTATTAAAGCCGTCACCCGCGCCATTGAAGCCGATTGGGATTGCCTGGTTTTTCATGCCACAGGCAGCGGTGGCCGTGCCATGGAAAAACTGATCGATAGCCACTTACTCAACGCCGTATTAGATCTGACCACCACCGAAGTATGTGATTTTCTGTTTGATGGTGTGCTCGCCTGTAACGAAGATCGTTTTGGTGCCATTGCCCGCACCGGGATCCCTTGCGTGATGTCGTGCGGCGCGCTGGACATGATCAACTTCGGCCATCCTAAAACCATTCCCGCCCGTTACGCCGACCGCCATTTTTATAATCACAATACTCAGGTGACACTGATGCGCACCACGGCGGAAGAAAATGATTATATGGGCCATTGGATTGGTAACAAGCTGAACCACTGCGAAGGGGAAATCCGTTTTGTGATACCGGAAGGGGGCGTTTCGGCTTTGGATGCACCAGGGCAACCGTTCTGGGATCCTGCTGCGCTGGATGCTTTTGTTCACTCGCTGGAACAGACACTGATACAAACGGAAAAACGTCGGTTAATCAAAGTGCCCTATCATATCAACGATCCCCGTTTTGCTAACGTCATCATCGAACAATTTCATGCCATTGCTTGTAGTGGCTAAAAATAGTGTCAGATAATGGAAACACGTCAAAACATTAAATAAAAATGCCGGGGAATTCCCCGGCATTTTTATTTTTACAGAAACCGTCATTATTGAGCGGCAGGCTTTTGTTCGCGCATTTTTTTCATATGCTCCATCATCTTCTGCTCACGTTTCTGATAATTCTCATTGTATTGTTTTTTCTGCTCTGGTGTCAGCAGGTTATACATTTTGTTTTCAGCTTTGGCACGCGCCAGCATACGCTCAGATTGCGCTTTGCTGATGGCATCAATTTGTTCTTTTGCCTTGGCTTCATCAAAACTGTCCGAAGTGACGATGCTGTGCAGAACCTGACGTTCATCTTTTGCACCTGGCCCACGGTTCTGGTGCGACTCTTTCATGATGTCACGCATCTGCTGACGCTGCTGTTCAGTCAGGTTCAGGCCAGCAAATGGCCCTTCTCTGCCCGGTCCTTTATGATGCATCATTTTCATCGGCGCTGCGTCAGCCGCTGTCGCAGAGGCAGGAGCAGTCGTGGTGTCGGCAGCAAAGGCAGCAGAAGCAGAACCCAGTGCTAAGGTGGAAGCGACAAATAAAGCGGTCAGTTTACGCATAATCATTTCCTTAAAAATTACTTTTCGTCAGGAGCGCTGTTCATTAACAGGCTCATCCAGTCATCGAGAATAATAGTATGCGGATAAATATAGAGTAATGCGATGGAGTGTAAATATTTTAAAATCAAAAATGGCTTTATTCATCAATTATGAATAAATTATGGAGAAGGTGTCGGTTATTTGGTAGTTTGCATTACTTCAGGCTCATTACTCACCTTATTTGCAGCCCTGTCGCTCACTTCGTCTAATTTAGCAGCCCGATAAACAACCGTGGTTCAACAGGATAAAAAATGCTTTTTCGCACAGTTTGCAGTTCTCTTTTACACTCTATAGCAGACGCTGCTGACACGAAGGCGACCTATCAAAATGAGTCATTGCCTATATAATAGTTTCATAGCAGTACCAATAACTCGCAAAAGGCGTTTTACCCTACAGAGACAACTGCGATACCGGGCCTGACATTGTCTATTTCGCCCCTCGCTGTGCCCGGCTGTCCCGCTTTTTGAGGAAAGATCATGTTCGCAGACCAAGGCCCCACGCTACTTAACGCCCATTTTGGCACTAGCAGCCCTTACTGGCATCTGGCGTTCGACAGCAATGCTCTGGAATTGACGGCGATTAAAGGAAAAACGTACCTCGCGGTGGCGCTCAGCGAAATGCAGGCGGCGAAAATCCGCCGTCTGACTGGGGTCACTGCCAGTCTTGATCTCACCATCCAACTTGGCGGTCAGCCTATTCATTTGCATCTGGTCGGCAGACGAATTAACAAATTTGAATGGGCAGGTACCGCCTCTGCCTATACCGATACTCAGGCCGTGGCACGCGATCTGGTGCACGGCCTGTCCTTTGCCGAACAGGTGGTTTCAGAAGCCAACTCCGTCATTGTGATTGTTGACCAGCATGGCCGTATTCAGCGCTTTAACCGCCTGAGCGAAGAGTATACTGGCCTGCAGGAGCAGGATGTGATCGGTAAAAACGTCTTCCAGATGTTTATGAGCCCTGAAGAAGCCGCCGCCTCACGCCGCAATATCGCGGGTTTCTTTCGCAATGGTTCCTCTTATGAAGTGGAACGCTGGATAAAAACGGTAAAAGGCGAGCGTCTATTCCTGTTCCGCAATAAATTTGTCCACAGCGGCAGCGGGAAAAAAGAGGTTTTCCTGATCTGCTCCGGAACGGATATCACCGAAGAACGTCGTGCCCAAGAGCGCCTGCGGGTACTGGCCAATACTGATATCATCACCGGCCTGCCAAACCGTAATGCCATTCAGGATTACATTGACCGGGCGATCAGCGAGCGCGGCGACAACAACGTCGGGCTGGTCTATCTCGATCTGGATAATTTCAAAAAAGTGAATGATGCCTACGGCCATATGTTCGGCGATCGCTTGCTGATTGAAGTCTCTCGTACCATCCTCAGTTGCCTTGATCATGGGGAAACCCTTGCACGCCTGGGGGGCGATGAGTTTCTGGTTCTGGTGTCCCAGGCTGATCGTATTATGCTGCAGGAGCTGGCTCAGCGAATTATCGACCGCTTGAAAACGCCGTTCCGTATTGGCCTGATCGAGGTCTATACCGGCTGCTCAATTGGCATCGCCCTCTGCCCGGAGCACGGCCACGATCTGGACGGCTTGATCCGCTGCGCCGATACCGCCATGTATGTCGCCAAAGAGCAAGGTAAGCGTACCTTCATCGTTTTTTCTCCAGAAATGAATCGGCGAGTGGCCGAATATATGTGGCTGGATACCAACCTGCGCAAAGGCTTGGAGCAGAATCAACTGGTGGTGTACTACCAACCTAAGATCAATACGCTCAGTGGGGCTGTGCACAGTGTCGAAGCCCTGGTTCGTTGGGACTCCCCTGAGCGAGGGCTGATCCCTCCACTGCAGTTTATCTCCTATGCCGAAGAGTCCGGGCTGATCACGCCACTTGGCCGCTGGGTGCTGCAGACCGCCGCCAAGCAGGCCGCCAAATGGCAGCAACAAGGGCTCAATATACGCATCGCCGTTAACCTGTCAGCCAGACAACTGGTTGATGACAGCATCGTTAACGACCTGGTTGAGGTGCTGCGGGAAAACCAACTCGCCCCTTGTATGCTGGATTTTGAACTGACAGAGAGCAGCCTGATCGAAGATGAAAACCGGGCGCGCGAAGTGATCACCCGGTTAAGAACCCTGGGGGCACAAGTGCATCTGGATGATTTTGGCACCGGCTACTCATCTTTGGCGCAGCTGGCACGCATCCCGCTGGATGCCATCAAGCTGGATCAAAGCTTTGTACGGGGAGTGAACCTGGCCCCGGTATCGCAATCACTGATACGAGCCATCGTTGCGGCCGCCGAAGCGCTGCAATTCAAGGTCATCGCCGAAGGGGTTGAAACGGAAAGTGAGAACCAGTTCCTGGATTGCGTCGGGGTCGATGAAAAACAGGGCTTCCTGTTCGCACGCCCCATGCTTCCCGAGCAGTTGGAACACTGGCTGCAATCATATCGCCCGCAATCACCCATCCAGTGATGCGGGCGGGTTTACACGTTAGCCAGCACGACGCAGATTAAGCGCATGCCGATCTTGCAGCATCACCAACCGTTCAATATACACCCGATCTTTCTCCTCTATGGTAAAGGCCGAATGCACCCAATCCTCGGTAATATCCATCAGCTCAGAGCGGTTCAGCTGCAGGACCCGTTGCCGGGCACGCAACATGGCGCGCATACCGTTCAGCTTGGGTCTGATGGTATCAATGAAAGTGCGGGTAGCCATATAGGCATCACCGGGTTGGAATAACTGATCCACCAGCCCACGGCTTTCGAACCATTCCGCCGTATGGGATTCACCACTCCAGATCAGCTCTTCTGCCAGGCGCATACCCGCCCGGCGTGCCACCAGTGAATAACCGCCCATTCCGGGGAACAGATTGAAGGCAATTTCCGGGAATCCCATTCGTGCGTTGTTTTGCGCCAAAACAAAATGATGCGCCAACGCCGCCTCAAAACCACCGCCCAACGCACTGCCCTCAACCATGGCAATACTGATCGCACCGGTATCAAAACCTCGAGCCGCCGCATGAACGCAATCAATGCAGGCCCGAGCATAAGCCATCATGGCTTCACGTTTACGGTTCTTGATCGCCTCCGCAAAGAAGCTCAGATCGCCACCAACGTTAAACATGTTCTGCACCAGCGACCCCGTGACCCAAAAGTCGAACGGTAATGTCGACTCTTTTGCCGCCTGCGCCAGCGTCATGATGTCTTCAATCAATGCCTGATTGAAACAAGGGCGCGGCTCCGCACGCAACAGCATCCACATGATGTGGCGATCCTCCTCATAATAAGCAGAAATTTGCGACAGGTTGCCCGCTTCGGTGAATGGGCGGCAGGTTGGATGATTGAATAGTTTCATAGGACCTTCCATTTATCTATTTAATAACAGGTGATAACCGTTCCAGCCCCTACGGCTGCAGTAGGCGCAGACCGCCGAAAAAACACTGCGCCATAAGATGAGTAAACGCCTTATTGGCGGTTAAATAGATAAAATTTGGAGAGGTTCCGATGAAAATAATATGTGTGGTGAATAATACAAAATGAAACGGTCCTGATTGCCATGGGCTCTCATCCGGCAGGCAGTCTGCTGGAGGAGATGATGCCCACCATTATCAGAATTGCCCCAAACTCGCCCATTAGCGACCAAATGGCAGGCATATTTGGCTATAATCAAGCACATGCTATTTTATTTATCGTTAAGGATATCGCCCCGTCATGTCGACAGGATCAGACAAAGAAGCCTCACCGCTGCAGCACGACACCACAGAGAAACCGTTGATCGCCATCAAAACCGGCAATCAAAAGCTGGATAAGGGGATCTCTGGGTTTTCCCGTCTGGTTGAACAGGTGAAAGCCTGGCCCAGCGTTGCCCACCTGCTGCGGGCCACTGAACGCTTTAACGATCGCCTGGGCAGCCAGTTTGGCGCAGCGATTACCTACTTCTCGTTTCTCTCACTGATCCCCATCCTGATGGTCTCGTTCGCCGCGGTGGGCTTTGTGTTGGCCTCTAATCCGGATCTGTTGACTGAACTGATCAATAAAATCGTCAATAGTATCAGCGACCCAAGCTTGGCAAGTACGTTGAAAAATACCGTGAACACCGCCATTCAGCAGCGAACTACCGTAGGCCTGACCGGCTTGGCGCTGGCGCTCTATTCCGGCATCAGTTGGATGGGTAACCTACGTGAGGCGATCCGTGCTCAATCGCGAGACGTTTGGGAACGCAATCCACAAGACCAGGAAAAAATCTATTTCAGATACACGCGAGACTTTATTTCACTCACCGGGCTGGTTGTGGCGTTGATCGTCACATTGTCGCTGACCTCTATTGCGGGTTCTGCTCAAGCGGCCATTGTGCGTGCACTGGGACTGGATGGTATCGAATGGTTACGGCCAGCAATGACGCTGATTGCGCTTTCCATCTCCATCTTTGCCAACTACCTGCTGTTTTTGTGGATCTTCTGGATGCTTCCTCGCCATAAACCAAAGAAAAAGGCGTTGTTACGCGGCACCTTGATCGCGGCTATCGGCTTCGAAGTGATTAAGTTTGTGATGACCATGACGCTGCCACAACTGGCGAGGTCGCCTTCTGGCGCCGCCTTTGGTTCAGTGATTGGTTTGATGGCGTTCTTCTACTTCTTTGCCCGCCTGACGCTGTTTTGCGCCGCCTGGATTGCCACCGCACAGTACAAAGAGGATAAAACCCTGCCGCAGGCGAAGTGAATTCCTGCCGCAAGCAATGCATTCATGCCAGCCGTATAGTTTCGGCTGGCTTTTTATTCCAATTCACAGCCTAAAAAGCAGCATATAACTTCAAACCGAAAACAACTCAACGGCTAAAAACAGCATAACAAACTACCTCATAACTTTTCTTTTCCTCTTTCCCAGTCGTTATCTCTGAATATTGACAATTTAGCCACGTTTAAGACCAAGGAAGAAGAATCCGTTAAAACATTAATCTTTTTAACAGGTTATTCACCGGATTGTACAAAGCTTCGCCATTGAAAAGGCATTTTGCTATGACTAAGATGGATTTTTACATCTTCAAAATATAAGAAATAACTATGCAAGCCTCCATCGCAACAACTCTGGACGCCGAAGAAGCGTCAACCCCGGTTAACTCCCGGGGAAAAGTCATTGTCGCCTCTCTGGTCGGTACCGCCATCGAGTTCTTTGATTTCTACATTTACGCCACCGCTGCGGTGATCGTATTTCCGCATATTTTCTTCCCACAGGGCGATCCCGCGGCCGCTACGCTGCAATCACTGGCCACCTTCGCCATCGCCTTTGTCGCGCGGCCCATCGGCTCAGCGCTGTTTGGTCACTTTGGCGACCGTATCGGGCGCAAGGTCACCCTGGTTGCCTCGTTGCTGACCATGGGGGTTTCCACGGTGTTGATCGGCCTGCTGCCAAGCTATGAAACCATCGGTATCTTCGCCCCGATCCTGTTGGCTCTGGCACGCTTCGGCCAAGGTCTGGGGCTAGGCGGAGAATGGGGCGGTGCCGCCTTACTGGCTACGGAGAATGCGCCTGCACGCAAACGCGCGCTGTATGGGTCATTCCCACAGTTAGGCGCGCCGATCGGTTTCTTCTTCGCGAACGGAACGTTCCTGCTGCTCTCCTGGCTGCTGACCGATCAGCAGTTCATGACCTGGGGATGGCGAGTTCCCTTTATCCTTTCAGCCGCTCTGGTGCTGATTGGCCTGTATGTCCGTATTTCATTGCATGAGACGCCGGTATTTACCAAAATCGCCAAAGCGGGCAAGCAGGTAAAAATCCCGCTCGGAACACTGCTGAGCAAACACTGGAAGGTCACCATCCTTGGCACTTTCATTATGCTGGCCACCTACACGCTGTTCTACCTGATGACCGTTTACTCAATGACCTACGGCACCGCCGCAGAACCTTTAGGATTGGGCTACTCACGTAACAGCTTTTTGTGGATGCTGATGGTGGCGGTCATTGGTTTTGGCGTGATGGTGCCGGTAGCCGGTTTGCTGGCCGATGCCTTTGGCCGCCGCAAGACCATGGTGGTGATTACCCTGTTGATGATCGGCTTTGCCTTCCTGTTCCCTAGCATGCTCGGTTCTGGTAACCAGGTGCTGGTCATGGCTTTCCTGCTGCTTGGACTGAGCATTATGGGCCTGACCTTTGGCCCGATGGGCGCATTGTTGCCAGAGCTATTCCCAACAGAGGTACGCTATACCGGGGCGTCCTTCTCGTATAACGTGGCCTCGATTCTGGGCGCTTCAGTTGCGCCTTACATTGCGACCTGGTTGGCCAACAATTACGGGTTGTTCTATGTGGGCATGTACCTGGCAGCGATGGCCAGTCTGACGCTGATCGCACTGTTATTAATGAAAGAAACTCGCCACAAGGCGCTGTAACGATCTTCCGGCCCCTGATTGCAGGGGCCGTTTGTTGGTTGTCATAAAACCCGTCTATGCTGTCCACTTCTCCTCGTTAGTACGGATACTGTTCATGTCATTGCGCCGTTGGCTCTGCCTGTGTGTTGCGTTGCTGGTGATTATCGCCATTGCTCTCTATTTCTGGCTGAAGCCAGCCCACCCAGATGCGTTATGGCATATCGTCAGCCAGCAATGCTTGCCCAATCAGCGGCAAAACCACAACCCGGCCCCCTGCGCCCAAGTGGATGAGCAGGCTGGATTTGTGGTGCTGAAAGACCGTAACGGCCCCTTGCAATACCTATTGATGCCAAGTGGCAAAATCACCGGCATTGAGAGCCCTCAGGTATTACGGCCTGATAGCGCCAACTTCTTCGTATTAGCCTGGCAAGCCCGGCATTTTATGGCGGATAAACGCGGTAAACCGATCGATGATGCCAATATCTCACTGGCGATCAACTCTGAATATGGCCGTACGCAGAACCAACTACATATTCATATTTCCTGCCTACAGCCAGCGGTAAAAACCCGGCTTGCAGAGTTGGAGGGGGATTTCAGCGAACAGTGGCAACCGCTGCCCGGTGGATTGCTGGGGCATGATTATTTGGCTCGCCGCACCAGCGCGGCTGAACTCAAGCAGCTTAGGGCATTCCGTTTGCTGGCTCAGGGCGTTGAGGGCTCTAGTGAAAACATGGGAAGCTACGGCATGGCGATGACGGCCTTACCAGGAGGGGATTTCCTCCTGCTGGCGGTGAAACGTAACCTGTGGCAGCTGAATCTGGCCTCCGCCGAAGAAATTCAGGATCACAGCTGCCAGGTTCTGCAGTAACCCCTCACCTCAACCCTCTCCCAAAGGGAGAGGGAGCTGATAGCCCCCACTCGTTTGGAAGTAAAAAGGTCATCTTATGGAAGTAAAAAGGTCATCTCAGCAACCGCGTTCGCCCTTTCAACCAAGGTGAATGAGCCAGTGTTCATGAAAAAACACTACACTTTCAGCCCTGCTCGATCCATCCCCTCTCCTGAGGGAGAGGGAGCTGATAGCCCCCGCTCATTTGTAAGTAAAAAGGTCATCTTAGCAACCGCGATCGCCCTTTCAACCAAGGTGAATGAGCCAGTATTCATGAAAAATCACTACACTTTCAGCCCCGCTCGATCCATCCCCTCTCCTGAGGGAGAGGGAGCTGATAGCCCCTGCCCGTTTGGAAGTAAAAAGGTCGTCTTAGCAACCGCGTTCGGCCTTTCAACCAAGGTGAATGAGCCAGTGCTCATGAAAAAACACTACACTTTCAGCCCAGCTCGATCGGTCCCCTCTCCTGGGGGAGAGGGTTAGGGTGAGGGATCACTTCTTGTTCTTCATCTGCTGCAGGATTTGGCCACACTGATTCTCCTGGCCGCCATCACTCGGCGAAACCAGAGCCAGCAACGCGGCGGCTGGTGCCACTACCACCCCTAACGCGACTGCGGCTGCACCACGGGCAATCAATGGCCCCGCCTTCACCCCGGCATCCGGTTTTTTAAATGTCCCTTTGACATACAGTGGCGAACGCAAGGTCAGCACGCGCATTCCTTTGCTTTCAGGGTCGATAGACAAATCCAGCCGCTCAGTAGCAAAATTGGTATTGCCGCTGATATTGATAATGGCATTTTCAGTATCGAAGACAAACAGACGGGGCGTGGCGATACCCGTACGGATACCCACATCTGCCGCCGCACAATTAATCCCTACCTCATCATCACCAAACAATTGCGCAACCAGATAGTTACCCACGTTCAACCCAAGGATTTCCATCAGGCTGCGGCTGATTACGCCATCATTGACCAGCAGACGCATATCACCGTTGCTGGTAGCCAGCAACGCGGCCACCGAGTTACCGCTACCGGTCAGTTGGGCATCACCATTCAATTCCCCCAGACTGCGCTTCATCGACTCCACGTTCGGCAACAGTTGTTTAAGCTGGAATTTACGCGCATGCATATTGACCCGGCCTTGCATGGGGTTCTTGCTGCCGTCGAGGCGCACGGTAGCATTCAGGTTCCCCCCTGCGACGCCAAAGCGTAACGGGTCCATCAGGATCACCGCGTCATTCAGCTTAAGATGGGTATTCAAATCACTCAGCGGCAGCGAACTGCCATGCTCAATGCGCTTGGCGGTAAATTTGACGTCAGCATCCATTACCCCCCAACTCTTGGTTTCAAACCGCTCAACCGGCAGCACCTTGTCGCTCGGCTGGCGAGTTTTCTCACCACGGTTGGCTTTTTGTTGATTGGAGTCCGCACCGATCAGGGGAGCCAGATCGGCGAAACGCAGCTGTTTAGAGACGACTTCGCCGCTTAGCTTTGGTCGCGGGTGGCTGGCGACATACTTCAAATCACCATGGATATCACTGTCACCGATTTTCCCATCGAACTTCTGGTACTGGAATACCGCGCCACCGGGCTGATGCAACTGGGCGATAAGATGACCATCGGTGGAATAGGGAGGCGTATTGGGTAACAGCACGCCGGTCAACGGGTATAAGTTGCCCAGGCTGTCACCAGAGAACTTCAGTTGCAGATCCAACCCTCCCAGATTCATCGGATCTGACAGCGTGCCAGCCACCTGTACCCGCGTATTGCCAGAACGAACATCCGCCTGTAGCGGGAATGGGCTCTCTGCGCTTTGCAAAGACAGCATCCCGCCGATCTTACCGCTGCCAGACAGGGCTTCGTCATGGTATTTGCCCTTCACCTTCCAGCCAAAAACATAGTCAGGCGTTACCGCCTTATCCCCTTGTTGCTTACCCGTAACTTCGCTAAAGGGCAGCGGCTTGCCAAGAGGATCAATCAACGCCTGGAAATCAGCCTTTAACGTGGCATCTTTAAAATCAATCTGACCGCGATCAAACACGATATCGTGGATATTCACCGACCAGTCGGACTGGGGTTTATTGGGATCTTTATCGGCGCTGTTCGCCAGGTTGAAGGTCCAGTTATTGTCACCGTTCGCCAGGCGCCGTAACGACGCGTTCGGCTGCTTCAACCAGATGCGCGGGATCAACACCTCTTTGCCCAACAGCGCTAACGGCGCGATTGACGCATCAACGCGCTGCAGCGTCACCATATTGCCGCCCGGCATCGTGGCAGGGTTCCCCAACACAATATCTTCCGCATGAATATGCGGCCATGGCACCCAGGCGCGCCAACCGCCCTCATCCTTATTGCGTTCCCAGTTAACGCCCAGATCGCCACGAATAGCAAACGGACGCTGCAGCTCGGCAGAAACTTTGCTATTGATGGTGGGTTTGAGACGGTTCCAATCGAAGGTGGCAATGAATACGACCAGAACCACGATGATCAGCAGCACAATGCCGCCAATCCAGCTAAAAGTTTTGCCTGTTCTTGTCATCACGGCTCCTTTGAGGCGATAGCTGACTAACCAAATTGATAAGCAGCCAAGGCAGCATCCCTCAACTGCATCTGAGGACCGCTGGAGGTCAATTGAGGAATACAGACTGATTAAAAGCCTAGCCGAGGATGCGCCAGAGTTCACGCTTTTCAGAAAGATGAGGGGAATTCAAGGAGCAATAAACAACGTAGGAAGCGTTTTAAGCTGATCAAAATGTGCCGGGCGGCAGAGATAATACCCCTGGGCAGCAAATGCGCCAGAGCGCTGTACAAGCCGCCATTCTTGCTCGGTTTCCACCCCTTCGACAATCACTCCATCGCTATGTTGGCTCATCAGCCGCACCAGGGTAAAAAAGAGCTGTATTCCTTCGTCGCTTTGCTTGAGCAGCGTAAATAATTCACGTGCCACTTTAATGTGTTGATAGCGCCAGCTACTGACCGCAGAGAAGTTCGCCAATCCGCTGCCAAAATCGTCCAGCCACAACCGCTCCGCCCCCTGAATATGCTGCAATGACCCATTCATGGCGTTATTCGCCTGCTCCACCAGCTCAAAGCGCACATAAGGCATGATACCAATCTGCCGCTGCATCGCCGGATGCCGTTGCAATGCCTGTAGGGCCTTACCATCAATGTTGATAGAGACCATCAATGCATGACGGACAAACATCGCTTGCCACTGTTGCAACAAATTGAGCTGTTCTTGAACGATCGCTAACCGCTGGCGCAATCCAAGCGCAGCAAAATAGTGTTCAGGCGACACCGGTTTGCCTGGTGCCGCAGGGTGATGAACTGCCGTCAGCAGTTCCAGCGCCATCAGTTTGCCACTGGTTCGATAAATGGGTTGAAAAGTGTATAAACGCTGACACTGCTGCCAATAGCGAAACACTTTAGCGCGCTGCCAGAGGGCAAACAATGGCGTCAGTAGACCAGAGAACATGTTGGTTATCATTGGTACTATCGCCATTAGGAAATGAAAACGATAACGCAGCCGGTATTTCTTCTCTCCGAGTATCGGCAACGCACAATAAAACTTTAAGCCACGGCAAAAGCCTTCTACATTAAGCCGATACCCACCTATAACAATCCTGTGGATTTCAAGTTGCAGCTTGGAAAGCACAGACGCAACCTATCAATAACAAAAGGAAAGTAAATGCCTTACGTAAATATTAAAATTACCCGTGAAGGGGCAACCGCTGAACAGAAAAAACAGCTCATCGCTGGCGTGACGCAGCTCTTGGTCGATACGCTGGGCAAAAATCCGGCAACCACCGTGGTGGTTATTGAAGAAGTTGAGACCGACAACTGGGGGATCGGTGGTAAGTGCGTTACCGATCTGCGTGCCGCTGCCAAGTAAGCCTTTATGATCGCGATCGGGAAACATGCCGTTTCCCGATCGCGATCATAAACTAATTAAAACGATGTTTTATTTCTATTGACTCCCCCTTCCCTTGCGTTGAGACTGGAAGCATTTCGCATCAATCAGACTCATTGTTAAGCCAGGGATTATCATGAACAGCAAAAACCTCGCCGTGATCGGCGAATGCATGATCGAACTGTCGCAGAAAGGCGCAGACCTCAGCCGTGGATTTGGCGGCGATACCCTCAACACCGCCGTCTATATTGCCCGCCAGGTACCTCAACAGGCATTGAACGTCCACTACGTCACCGCGCTGGGCACTGACAGTTTCAGCCGGGAGATGCTGCAAACCTGGCAGCAGGAGCAGGTGAAAACCGATCTTACTCAGCAGTTGGACAACAAGCTGCCGGGGCTGTACGTGATCGAAACCGACGATACCGGCGAGCGCACCTTCTATTATTGGCGTAACGATGCTGCCGCCCGCTACTGGCTCGATAGCCCCCAGGCAGAGAGCCTGTGCGCGCAGCTGGCGCAGTTTGATTACCTGTATCTGAGCGGTATCAGCGTGGCGATCCTCAACCCGGCCAGCCGGGCAAAACTGCTGACCTTGTTGCGCCAATGCCGGGCTAACGGCGGTAAAGTGATCTTTGATAACAACTATCGGCCACGCCTGTGGCAAAGCCAGGACGAAACCCAACAGGCCTATCGCGATATCCTTTCCTGCACCGACATTGCCTTCCTGACGCTGGATGATGAGGATTTACTGTGGGGCAAACAGCCGGTTGAGCAGGTGGTGAGCCGTACCCGCGACTTTGGCGTAAGTGAGATTGTGATTAAGCGTGGCGCAGATTCCTGCCTGGTGTTCTGCGCCGATGGGGAAACCCACGACGTACCGGCAGTCAAACTGCCAAAAGAAAAAGTGATTGATACCACCGCCGCCGGGGACTCCTTCAGCGCGGGCTATCTGGCAGTGCGCCTGACCGGCGGTGATGCCGTTAGCGCGGCCAAACGTGGCCACCTGACCGCCAGCACGGTGATTCAATACCGTGGTGCCATCATCCCCCGCGAGGCAATGCCGCAGTAACTACAGTTCCTGAACCGAATAACAGGCGGGACCACTCCCGCCGTCCTTTCATACCACTGTACGCACGGTTTCATATACAACTGAGATACAAGGTATGCGGCGAAGTCGGTTTCGCGTCTAGTATTTTGTGAGTAACCCCAGCAAATCCAGTCACTTGGGCACAAACGGTTTCTTAACCAAGATGATATAGGGGATCACGATGAAATAAATAAAATTCATTACGATGATAAGATACAGTGCCAACATCCAAATGGCTGAAAAAATTGCAAAGAAAAACGGTTGGGAACCGAAAATTCGATACATTCTGTTATGCTGCGACAGGTCTGTCACTGAAAAGTAGCTCATGTAAATAATGAGAGCCGTCAGTAATATAAAACCTATCGTTGTCATACAGAGATACAGGGTTGAAAAGGTATTCTTAATTCCAGACTTTGATTTAATTACGGCTTCCTTACCGACAATAACCATAACGTAAACAGACAGGAACGGGATAGCGACAACTACATAATTACTAATCACTTTTGCTGTAAAAGGAAACAGCTCAGAAGTAAAACCAACCATCCCTAAAGCAAAACTGTCCAGGAATTGGTCTAATGAAATATAAAATTCGGAGTTAGGAACCTCCGGAATAACAATCGAGAATAAAAAAATGGGGATCAGGCTTATGAACATAAATCGGTAGGGAATATTAACTAGCTTTGATGCACCATCCATTACCTTCTCCACTTTTACTAAATAAAGAAAAGTATAGCACAATGGAAAACGAGGGGCAGCAACTCCCCGCTAATTTATGTAATTTAACGCGCGACCACCCAGTTATTAATCTGTTCTGCACGTTCGGGGTCAAAGAAAGCCCCTGCAATCGCTGCTACAAGCGCAACACCAATGGTACTCACTGCAACTGGTACTGCGACAAACGTTGCAATTACAGCAAATACAGCGGCAGCGATGGCTCCAGCAGCTGTAGAAGCAGCTGCGCTTAGCCCAATGGCTTCCAATTGTAACATAAATGGTGACCAACTATTTCGCACGTACCCATCAATTGCTGCATTGATGAGTTTATTGACATTCACCGCCATAGATAGAACACCAAAGGAACGAGCCAGGCGTGATAGGTTATCGCCAAACACTTTGGCATCGGTATAAATCAATGCAAGTTTTAACGCATTTCTATCAGCCGAATTCAGAGCAAACTTAGGATTACTCTGAACTTTTTCAAATATAGCCATTGCCTGTTGATAGTTCTTTATTTTTTTCCCCTTGATATTAACCTTTAAACCTTCCAAAGTGGTTTTATACTGTTGCCCATATTTTTTGATGGCTGACTCATTGAAAGAACTAACAAAAAGGAGTAAATCTTCAACCTGCCCCCTTGCCATATTAATGCGATTCCGTTCGTTATCCATGCGTTCCGTACCGGAAAGAGCGCGAACTCCTCTCACCATCGTATTATCATAATCAACGGCGTACATTAGGCCGCCAATATTGACGTTATAACATGTCGATCCGGAGTCTAGATACATATTTTGGGCCTTATACGCCCCCTTGGAATTAACTCCTGATGATGAACTACCATTACCACTGTTACCATTGCCAGAACCGCCTCCCCAATGAACACCTGAACCACCGCCACTACTGCTTGAGGAGTCATCTGCGAAGGAAACGGAGTATTTCCCATTACCAAAGCTTGCATTCACTGCATCTTGCACATGACCAATATTTGCGTTGTCGTATGAATTACCCATGATATTTCCTTATTGATTTATTTAAAACCTTAATAAAAATTATTAAGGAAAATTTATTATCCAAGGAATATCAGTTCTAATAAATCTACGTGAGTTGTGTAGATGATGACACAACAACTTATACTGACCTACTACTTTAAATGCCTTCAGTACTGCTGAACTATTGTACTCTTTTATAAATGCTATCTAGCTTAACGATTCTAGTTAATACAATAGTAACTATGTGAAATTAAATTCGCAATTTAACGAGAGTCTGTGTTAACCATATACTAATTTATCAAAGTTAATGAACGAGTTCGTTAAGGCGTTTCGCGCCACACTCAGGGTATAAATACGAAATGCCAGCAATAATGCTAGCATTTTTATTGGACTCGGAAACCAATCTTAATACCCTATGGATTTCAAATTGTAGCTAGGCGCCAAACTACCTTATCCCCAGGAGCTTACACCAGTAAGTGACTGGGGTCAGGTAGTGCAGGCAACAACGCTACAGCTTGAAAGACGACGGGTATTTAGCCGGCTACTGCGATACGTTTCATATCGGTCATATAGCCACGCAGTTTACGGCCCACGGTCTCGATCGGGTGGTTACGCACCGCTTCGTTCACGTCACGCAGCTGCGCGTTATCAACGGAAGTGCCCGCCACGGATTTACCCAGATCGCCCGCTTGCAGAGTGGTCATGAACTCTTTGAGCAACGGAACTGCCGCATAAGAGAACAGGTAGTTACCGTATTCCGCGGTATCTGAGATAACCACGTTCATTTCATACAGGCGCTTACGGGCGATGGTATTCGCGATCAGCGGCAACTCGTGCAGTGATTCATAGTAGGCAGACTCTTCGATGATGCCTGAATCCACCATGGTTTCGAAGGCCAGTTCAACGCCCGCTTTCACCATGGCAACCATCAGCACGCCGTTGTCGAAGTATTCCTGCTCGCTGATTTTGCCTTCAAACTGTGGTGCATTTTCGAAGGCCGTTTTACCGGTCTCTTCACGCCAGGTCAGCAGTTTGACATCATCCGCCGCCCAGTCTGCCATCATACCGCTGGAGAATTCACCGGAAATGATATCGTCCATATGTTTTTGGAACAGCGGTGCCATGATACCTTTCAACTGCTCAGACAGCGCATAGGCACGCAGTTTCGCCGGGTTGGACAGGCGGTCCATCATCAGGGTAATACCGCCCTGCTTCAGCGCTTCGGTGATGGTTTCCCAGCCGAACTGGATCAGTTTTTCTGCGTACGCCGGGTCGGTACCTTCAGACACCAGCTTGTCGAAGCACAGCAGAGAACCCGCTTGCAGCATACCGCACAGGATGGTCTGCTCGCCCATCAGGTCAGATTTCACTTCTGCCACGAAGGAAGATTCCAGCACGCCTGCACGATGGCCACCAGTGGCTGCCGCCCATGCCTTGGCAATCGCCATGCCTTCGCCTTTTGGATCGTTTTCCGGGTGAACCGCGATCAGCGTTGGTACACCGAAACCACGTTTGTATTCTTCACGTACTTCGGTACCTGGGCACTTAGGCGCAACCATCACTACGGTGATGTCTTTACGAACCTGCTCGCCCACTTCAACGATGTTGAAGCCGTGGGAGTAGCCCAGCGCAGCACCATCTTTCATCAGCGGCTGTACGGCACGAACTACTGAGGTGTGCTGCTTGTCTGGCGTCAGGTTAACGACCAGATCGGCCTGCGGGATCAGATCTTCGTAGGTGCCAACCTTGAAGCCGTTCTCGGTGGCTTTGCGCCATGAGGCACGCTTCTCGGCAATCGCTTCTTTACGCAGCGCATAAGCCACGTCCAGGCCGGAATCACGCATGTTCAGACCCTGGTTCAGACCCTGAGCACCACAGCCGACAATCACCACTTTTTTCCCTTTCAGGTAGCCAGCTTCATCCGCAAATTCGTCACGCGCCATGAAACGGCACTTACCCAATTGCGCCAACTGCTGACGCAGGTTCAATGTGTTGAAATAGTTAGCCATGGTAGAACTCCAGTTAGATGTTGTGTTTACCCTGCTTGGGTAAATTAATGTTATTTTCATCTCCGCCCTGTCTGTGCGGGATTCGTTGAACTCAATGTATAACAGGAACTGCGTTGCTTAAATTGATATATTACGAACGTGACGTTGCAATTTCTGCAACACCCCGTTGCGAGCGTACTGATTATGGACTTACGTGATCTCAAGCTGTTCCTGCACCTGGCGGAAAGCCATCACTTTGGCCGTACCGCCAAGGCGATGCACGTCAGCCCCTCCACGCTTTCCCGCCAGATCCAACGGCTGGAAGAAGTGCTTGGGCAACCGCTGTTTCTGCGTGATAACCGTACCGTGCAACTGACCGATGCCGGTGAACAACTGAAAGTATTTGCCCAACAAACGCTGCTACAGTATCAGCAATTGAAGCATGCGCTTGGCCAACACGGCCCTTCGCTGAGCGGTGAACTTCGCTTGTTCTGTTCGGTAACAGCCGCCTACAGCCATTTGCCACCGATCCTCGATCGCTTCCGGGCACAACACCCCTTGGTGGAGATCAAACTGACCACTGGCGACGCCGCCGATGCTGTGGACAAAGTACAATCCAATGAAGCCGATCTCGGGATCGCCGGGCGGCCAGAGACTTTACCCACCAGCGTAGCCTTCACCCAAATCGGTGAGATCCCGCTGGTGCTGATTGCGCCAGCACTGCCGTGTGCGGTACGTACCCAGGCTTTTGCCGAACAGCCCGACTGGGCCAATATGCCGTTTATCCTGCCGGAGCATGGGCCTTCACGAAAACGCATCGAGTTGTGGTTCCGCCGCCAGCGCATCACTAATCCACTGATCTACGCCACCGTCGGCGGCCACGAAGCCATCGTCTCAATGGTCGCGTTAGGCTGTGGTATCGCCCTAATTCCTAGCGTGGTGGTGGACAACAGCCCGGAACCGGTGCGCAACCGTATTTCTCAGTTGGAGAATATCTCCATGGTTGAGCCGTTCGAACTGGGCGTTTGCGTACAGAAAAAACGCCTCAACGAACCGCTGATTGAGGCGTTCTGGCAGTTACTATAATTTAGAAATCCGGTTTGAAAGACGATCACGATAATACCCTATGGACTTCAGATTATGGCTAGGCGGCAAGCAAGTGTGTCCCCAGGAGCTTACTAAAGTAAGTGACAGGGACGCACGCAGCCAACAACGCTACAATTTGAAAGACGACGGGTATTTTATAGGTCTGCGGGATCGACCTGCTTCATCGCTTCCACCTGCATCAACCAATGGTACAGCGGCTCTAACTGCTGAAACCCCTGCGCCAGGGTAGCGACCAGATCGGCGCTGAACAGCTTTTCCACCTGATTATCTGTGGCCATCACCGCAAAGGACTTACGGTTATACCAAGTGGCAATCTCCGGTGCCTGCTCCTTCACAAGCGGGCGCTTATAGCTTTCCCCCACCAGCTCGAACGGCGCGCGGCAGCACTCGGCCACCTCCAAAAACGGCTGTGGCCTGCGCAGCAAGGTATGGCGAAACAGATCCATAGTGGCTTTATCGGCGCTGTAATAGCCCAGGCCATAACGCAGCATGTCCGGCCCCAGCTCAAAGAAATACACCGGTGCCAGCTTCCAGTCTTTGCTTGGCCGTTTGAAGGTCAGCCACATACGGCTACGGTAACGGGTTTTATCATGGGAGAAACGCGTGTCGCGATGAATACGCGACAGCGTTTTGCCAATGGCCGGACGGGTTTCAAACTGTGGGTCAATCATCAACATTGTCGGACTAAGCGCGTCCACCAGCAAACGAAACGGTGTCAGCATTTCGCTTTCATACACGCCCCGATTGGCTTCAAACCACTCTTTGTCGTTCTCAATCCGCACCTGCTGAAGAAAATTCAGCCCCTGCTGACTGAAACCGATGAACTCACTTGCCATACGCTGTCCTTGTCACTGATATCAGGCTGTGTCACTTAATTGATCATGAAACCCAATGACCGAATTTAGGAACATAGTCTACCCCTGCAGGAAGAAACGGAACGCCGGGTTATGGGTCTCATCATGGCAATCATACCCCAATGCCTTCAGATGTTGTTCAAATTCGGGCTCGGTCTGTGAAAGCTCAAAACCGGCCAGCACACGGCCAAAATCGGTTCCGTGACTGCGGTAATGGAACAGGGAAATATTCCAGTGAGTCCCCAGCGTTTGCAAGAATTTAAGTAATGCTCCCGGTGATTCTGGGAATTCAAAACTGTATAAACGCTCACGCAGCGGTTTCGAAGGCCGCCCACCGACCATGTAGCGCACGTGTAGCTTCGCCATCTCATCATCAGACAGATCCACTACCTGATAGCCGCCGTGGTTCAATTCATCAATGATTTCCAACCGCTCGGCATGGCCTCTGGTCAGACGGACACCGACGAAGATGCAGGCATTGTCAGCATCGGCATAGCGATAGTTGAACTCGGTGACCGCACGGCCTCCCAAGAGCTGGCAAAACTTCAGGAAACTGCCCTTCTGTTCCGGAATAGTCACCGCCAGCAACGCTTCGCGTTGTTCACCCAATTCGCAACGTTCGGAAACATAGCGCAGACCGTGGAAATTGACATTGGCACCGGAGAGGATATGCGCTAAACGCTCGCCCTGAATATTGTGCTGCTGCACGTATTTTTTCAGCCCTGCCAACGCCAATGCGCCTGAAGGTTCGGCTATCGCCCTCACGTCTTCGAACAGATCTTTGACTGCCGCGCAAATCGCGTCGCTATCGACGGTGATCACGTCGTCCAGGTATTCACGGCACAGGCGGAAGGTTTCATCACCGATGCGTTTTACCGCCACCCCCTCGGCAAACAATCCAACGCGCGCCAGATCAACCGGTTGTCCAGCATTCAGCGCGGCTCGTAAACAGGCTGAATCCTCGGCTTCGACGCCAATCACCTTGATTTGAGGCATCAGTTGCTTAATCAGTACCGCGACCCCCGCCGCAAGCCCGCCGCCGCCAACTGGGACAAACACCCGGTCCAGGTGCGCGTCCTGCTGCAACAGCTCCATCGCCAAAGTGCCCTGGCCGGCAATGACGGCAGGATGGTCGAATGGCGGCACAAAGGTCATGCCCTGTTGGCGCGAAAGCTCGATCGCCTTGGCTTTGGCCTCGTCGAAATTGGCCCCGTGCAATAACACTTCGCCACCGAAGCCGCGCACCGCATCAATCTTGATATCCGCCGTCGATACCGGCATCACAATCAGGGTTTTGATCCCCAGACGATTACCGGACAGTGCCACACCTTGCGCATGATTGCCTGCAGAAGCGGTGATCACGCCACGCGCTTTCTGCTCTTCATCCAGGCTGGCTATCATCGCGTAAGCCCCGCGCAGCTTAAAGCTGTGCACTGGCTGGCGATCCTCGCGCTTCACCAGGATGGTATTGCCAAGGCGCGAAGAGATTTTGTCCATGGCCTGTAACGGGGTGACCTGAGCCACCTCGTAAACCGGCGAGCGGAGCACCGCTCGCAAATATTCTGCGCCACAGGGGGCGTCGGATAGGGGTTGCGATACTGCCATTGTGCTTAGCCTCCCAGCTTGCTCTTGTCGCGCACTGCGCCTTTGTCGGCACTGGTGGCCAACGTGGCATAGGCACGTAACGCATAAGATACCTGGCGCTCACGTGCTTTCGGTGTCCATGCCGCATCACCGCGAGCCAGTTCCGCTTCACGGCGGGCAGCCAGCACGCTCTCGGGAACATCCAGTACCATGCTGCGTTTCGGGATATCGATATCGATCATGTCCCCTTCTTCGATCAACGCAATCAGGCCACCGTTGGCCGCCTCTGGCGAAACGTGTCCAATCGATAAACCGGAGGTACCGCCAGAGAAGCGACCGTCGGTGATCAACGCACAGGCTTTACCCAACCCCATGGATTTCAGATAGGTCGTCGGGTAGAGCATTTCTTGCATGCCCGGCCCACCCTTTGGCCCTTCATAGCGGATCACAACCACATCGCCCGCCACGACTTTGCCACCCAGAATTGCCTCAACGGCGGTATCCTGGCTTTCATAAACTTTTGCCGGCCCGCGGAAAGTCAGGTTGTCTTTGTCGACCCCCGCGGTTTTGACGATACTGCCATCTTCCGCCATGTTGCCGTACAGCACCGCCAGCCCCCCTTCCAGACTGAAGGCATTCTCCAGTGAGCGGATGCAACCCTCGGCACGATCGTCATCCAGGGTGTCCCAACGGCAGTCCTGTGAGAATGCCTGCGTGGTGCGGATACCTGCCGGGCCAGCGCGGAACATTTTCTTCACGGCTTCATCTTTGGTCAGCATGATGTCGTATTTTTCCAGAGTTTCGCTCAGTTTCATCCCCAGGATATTGTCAACATCGCGGTTCATCAGCCCGGCGCGATCCAGCTCGCCAAGAATAGCCAGTACGCCACCGGCGCGGTGAACATCTTCCATATGGTATTTTTGCGTGCTTGGAGCCACTTTGCACAGATGCGGAACCTTGCGCGAAAGACGGTCGATATCCGCCATGGTGAAATCAACGTCCCCTTCCTGTGCTGCCGCCAGCAGGTGCAGAACAGTGTTGGTGGACCCCCCCATCGCGATATCCAGCGTCATGGCGTTTTCAAATGCGGCCTTGTTGGCAATGCTGCGAGGCAGCGCGCTGGCATCGTCTTGCTCGTAGTAACGCTTGGTCAACTCAACGATGCGTTTACCGGCATTGAGGAACAACGCTTTACGATCGGCGTGAGTCGCCAACAGCGAGCCGTTACCCGGTTGGGACAGACCCAGCGCTTCGGTCAGGCAGTTCATGGAGTTGGCGGTAAACATGCCTGAGCATGAGCCACAGGTTGGGCAGGCAGAGCGTTCGATCTGTGCGCTGTCAGCATCGCTGACGTTCGGGTTTGCGCCCTGGATCATCGCATCGATCAGATCCAGCTTGATGATTTTATCGGAAAGCTTGGTTTTGCCAGCCTCCATCGGGCCGCCGGAAACAAAGATCACCGGAATATTCAGGCGCAGTGACGCCATCAACATTCCAGGGGTGATCTTGTCACAGTTGGAGATACACACCATCGCATCTGCACAGTGGGCATTCACCATGTATTCAACCGAGTCGGCGATCAGCTCGCGTGACGGCAGGGAATAGAGCATGCCGCCGTGCCCCATGGCGATACCGTCATCCACCGCAATGGTGTTGAACTCTTTGGCAACGCCGCCAGAGGCTTCAATCTGTTCGGCAACCAGCTTACCCAGATCGCGCAGATGCACATGGCCCGGAACAAACTGGGTAAAGGAGTTGACCACCGCAATAATCGGTTTGCCGAAATCGGCGTCGGTCATCCCGGTCGCGCGCCATAATGCGCGGGCACCCGCCATGTTGCGGCCGTGGGTAGTGGTGGCGGAACGGTACTTAGGCATGCTCTTTTCACTCCAAATAAATTCATTTTTACGGACGGCGAACGAACCGCCCGTTTAGTGTTGTCTGTCGTTATTGGTTTACCGGATCCAACCAGCCGTACTTGTCTTCAGTCTTGCCGCTAAACAGGCCAAAGAATGCCTGCTGGATCTGCTTGGTAATTGGGCCGCACTTGCCGATCCCCACCTGAATGCCATCCACGCTGCGCACCGGCGTGATTTCCGCCGCGGTGCCGGACATAAACACTTCGTCCGCCAGGTACAGAGACTCGCGGGAAAGCACCTGCTCGCGCACTTCAAAGCCCATATCTTTCGCCAGTTTGATGATGGCATCACGGGTAATGCCTGGTAAGGCAGATGAGGTAAATGGCGGCGTAAACAGGACGCCATCTTTTACTTCAAACAGGTTTTCGCCTGCACCTTCAGAGATATAACCGTGAACATCCAACGCGATCCCTTCCTGATAGCCATGACGGCGTGCTTCGCTGCCCACCAGCAGAGAGGACAGGTAGTTACCCCCCGCTTTCGCGGCGGTAGGAATGGTGTTTGGTGCCACACGGTGCCAGGAAGAAACCATCGCATCGATACCTTGATCCAGCGCCTCTTCACCGAGATACGCGCCCCAAGGAAACGCAGCGATAATCACGTCGGTCTTATAGCCAGCCGGTGGATTAACGCCCATACCAACATCACCCACAAACACCAGCGGACGGATATAAGCACTGACCAGATTGTTTTTGCGCAGCGTTGCACGGCACGCTTCCATCAATTCATCGACGCTTTGCGTTACCGGCATGCGGTAGATTTTCGCCGAATCATGCAGACGCTGCATGTGTTCACGGTGGCGGAAAACAACCGGACCCTTGTGGGAGTCGTAACAGCGAACCCCTTCAAATACCGAAGTCCCGTAATGCAACGCATGCGACATGACGTGCACTTTGGCTTCGGCCCAAGGAACCATCTCACCATTGAACCAAATGTAATCGGCTTTCTTCGTCATTATTCTGTTCCTTCTTGCGCAATCAGGCGCTGATTTGTTGTGATGTTTGCTGTTGGATCTCAACGCTGGAGACATCCATCAACTTACTTAACTGAGACGACAGTAAATCGACAGAGCGTTGGCTGGCAACGGTCAATTCAATATTAATATCGTCGGTGTTGATCGCCGTCGCCATATTCATAGCACAGACCTGGAAGCCACGATGGCGTACTACGCGCAATACGCGCTCTAACATTTCTGGGCGAAAGCGGGCCTGGATCGAGAGTTGATGCTGCATCATGATACTTTCTCCAACATGGTTTCGTTGCCTGCGCCCGGCGGCACCAGCGGCCAGACGTTCTCGAGTTCATCAATGGAAACCTGCAGCAGATAAGGCCCTTCGCTGTTGAGTAAAGCATCGAGCGCGTCTGCGACCTGGTCTTTGCGGGTAATACGTTGGCCGGGAATACCGAAGGCACTGGCCAGAATCAGAAAATCGGGGTTATCGGAGAGATTGGTTTCGCTATAACGTCCATCAAAAAACAGTTGCTGCCACTGGCGAACCATCCCTAAACGCTGGTTATCCAGTAAAACGATCTTCAGCGGCAACTGTTTTCGCTTGATGGTACCCAGTTCCTGCACGTTCATCATGAAGGAGCCGTCGCCAGACACACAGATCACCATGTCTTCCGGGCGCGCCATCTGGGCTCCTACCGCGGCGGGAATGCCAAAGCCCATCGTCCCCAGCCCGCTGGAGGTAATGAAGTTCTCCGGACGCTCAAAAGTCATGTGCTGAGCTGTCCACATCTGGTGCTGCCCCACATCGGTGGTGACCACGGTATTGGCGGGCTTACGTTCGGACAGTTGCTTGAGCAACAGCGGTGCATAGATGGGTTGACCTGGGTGGTCATAACGCCAGGGATGGATTTCCTTCAGCTCGGCAACCCGTTGCAGCCAGGTAGAGATATTCAGTGGTTGTTGCAGTGCTGGCAGCAACGTTTTCAAATCCCCCTGCAGAGCAACATGTGCCTGGCGCAGTTTGCTCATTTCTGCCGGGTCGATATCCATATGGATCACCTTGGCCTGCGGCGCGAAAGCGTTCAGCTTGCCAGTCACCCGATCGTCAAAACGCGCCCCCACGGCGATCAGCAAATCACACTCCTGTACGGCAAAGTTAGCGGCTTTAGTGCCGTGCATCCCCAACATACCGAGATAGTAGGGATGGCGGGCATCCGGTGCCCCCAGGCCTTTCAAAGTCGCCACGGTTGGGATCTGCGTCAACTCGACAAATTCTCGTAATGCCGTTACCGCCTGCGCCATGCCAACGCCACCGCCGACGTACAGCATCGGCTTTTTCGCTTGCGCCAGCAGTTGTGTCGCAACCGTCAGTTCCGCTGCCGGATGCGGCAATTCGTCTTCGACCGGCATCAGATGAGGGGGTAAATCGCCCTGCGCCAGTTGGATGTCTTTCGGGATATCAATCAGTACCGGGCCTGGACGGCCACTGGTGGCGATGGCAAACGCCTCCGCCATGATCCCCGGCAGCGCTTCCAGCGATTCCACCAGGAAACTGTGTTTGGTACAGGCCAAAGACAGGCCAAGAACATCGATCTCCTGAAAGGCATCGGTACCGATAAGCGCAGAACCGACCTGACCGGTGATCGCAACCACTGGCACCGAGTCCAGCAGCGCATCCGCCAACCCGGTGATCAGGTTGGTCGCGCCGGGGCCAGAGGTCGCGATACAGACGCCAACTTTACCGCTGGAGCGGGCATAACCAATGGCCGCGATTGCTGCACCCTGTTCATGGCGGCACAGCAGGTGTTCTACCCCACCGTCATACAATGCGTCGTAGACCGGCATGATGGCGCCACCTGGGTAGCCGAAAACAGTATCAACCCCCTGTGCACGCAACGCTTGAACCACCCACTGAGCTCCATTCATGATTATTTCCCCGCCTGACTGCGGGAAGTGCAGGATTTTGTTCTGTTATCCATGATCTGCTCCTCGTTTCAATTTTCTTTTGGCATAAAAAAACCCCCGGACCTTAGGGTGCGGGGGTTATCTTGCGATTCCGGCTTGTTTTCTAAGCCTTTCTTCGTCCAAGTGCAGCCCCGCACGGTGGGATAATAATCACCACCACGCTAATCACGACTAGGCTAATCACTTGGGTTAGGGCTTTCATAATAGGGTTGTTCACTGTGCTCGTTTCGAACTAATGCCTACAGAGTTACCATAGCAGGCGGGGGAATGACAATACTTTTTTTGCGTTATTATTCGGCTCTGCCGGGTCAAAACTGCAACAAAGCGCATGAAATTCAAACGCTAACACCAGCACTAGGCGCTTTACTTTCCACCGCAATCGCTTTGCCGCGCGTATCCTTGCCAAAATACACCAGCACCGCGATCACAATCGCTACCGTCCCGGCGATTATCGCCATGGCCAAGCCGTAATTTTGCCCATGATGTTCAGCGATGGTGGCCTGTAGGGTCGCATTTACCGAAGCAATCAGGTTACCCAGTTGGTAAACAAACCCTGGCAATACCGCACGGGTGTTTGCTGGCACCAGTTCGTTGAGATAGGTAGGAATGACCCCCCATGCTCCCTGTACCATAAATTGCATCAGGAATGCACCGATCCCCAGCATCAATGAACCACTGGAGAACGCCCACAATGGGATCACCGGCAGCGCCAGCAGTGCGGCAATGATAATGGCTTTCTTACGGCCGATTTTTTCTGACAGCGTACCAAAGAAAATCCCGCCGATAATTGAAGCGATGTTGTAGCTAATAGCGATGATACTGACGATTTTGGGATCGAACCCATGCTGAATTTTCAGGAAGGCCGGATACATATCCTGCGTGCCGTGGGAGAAGAAATTAAACGCCGCCATCAGCAGCACCAGATAAATACACAGCTTCCAATGACTCTTTAGGACGGGCAGCAAAGCGGTGCTTTCTTTACGTGCCCGTGCCGCCAGCCACACCGGCGACTCCTGCACACAGTAATAAATAAATGGCAGTAACAGAATCGGGGCGGCCCCGATGACAAACATCCCACGCCAGCCGACCACCTCAAACAACAGGCCATATGCCACCGCAGCCAACAGATAACCGAACGGATACCCCGCCTGGAAGATCCCCGACATCAGGCCACGCGAACGATCTGGAATAGTTTCCATTGCCAGCGATGAAGCAACCCCCCAGATGCCGCCCATCGCCACGCCGTAAAGAACGCGCAGCAACAGAAAAACGGTCAGTGAAGGTGCCGCAGCGGACAAGAGTTCAAACAGCGAGAAAAACACGATGTTCAGCATCAGGATCGGTTTACGGCCATATTTCTCTGCTGCGCGGCCAAAGATAAGCGCACCGATCGGGCGTACCGCCAATGTGAGCAAGATGGCTAATGTCACCTCCTCCATGCCCACCTGAAAAGCGTTGGCAATGTCACTGAGCAGGAAGACCAACACAAAAAAATCAAAGGCATCGAGCGTCCAGCTTGAAAAACTGGCAATTGCCGCATTACGTTGCAGCGGAGTCCAACCAAACATAGCGTTTTCCCTACCGTAGAGTACGAGGTCATGAGGTTTAGCGGCGGCCGCAGCAGGTGCGGTAGCGGTCGGGGCTTTGTTAATGAGGTAATTTTTATTTTAAACAATTGTTAAATACACCCATTAACCCTCGGGTTGCAACTTACTTAGCAAGCTAATTTGTTGCAGCTTTCTCGTAATTGTTAATGGGTATTACAGCGAAATGCGCGCTAGCGCTAAAAAAACGCTAACATGCTGAAATAAATTAGTTTTAACTGCGCATTGTGACGCAAATTGACCAATCCTTCAGCGCGGTTATCAAGCGCATCGCGCATCATATTGCCTTCAGTAAGGAGAGCAATATGTCACTGGCGGTAATCTATACCCGCGCCATCATCGGCGTTCAGGCCCCTTCGGTTATGGTCGAGGTCCATATCAGTAATGGGTTGCCAGGCCTCACGTTGGTCGGCCTGCCGGAAACGACGGTGAAAGAAGCGCGTGATCGGGTGCGTAGTGCGTTAATCAACAATGGGTTTACCTTTCCGGCCAAACGCATCACCGTCAATCTGGCCCCGGCCGACCTGCCCAAAGAGGGCGGGCGTTATGATTTACCCATTGCCCTCGCCATTCTCGCGGCTTCTGAACAGCTTCCCGCAGAGAGGCTGGCCGGTTATGAGTTCCTCGGCGAGTTGGCACTTTCGGGTGCCTTGAGGGCGGTTCATGGCGCCATTCCCGCGGCGATAGCGGCAGCCGAGGCTAAACGTGAGCTGATACTGGCGGCGGCCAACGGCAAAGAAGCAGGATTACTTCCTCATAGCAAAACCCGAGTAGCAGAGCATTTACTGGACGTGTGTGCATTCTTGCAGGGAAAAAGCGATCTGCCATTCGCGTTTGCGCCCGCCGCCGCAACCTCAGACGATCCCGCCGATCTGCAAGAAGTTATTGGTCAGGAACAGGCAAAGCGAGCGTTGGAAATTGCCGCGGCTGGCGGCCATAACCTGCTGCTACTTGGCCCACCGGGAACAGGTAAAACCATGCTGGCCAGCCGCCTTAACGGCTTGTTACCGCCGTTGAGCGACCAAGAAGCACTGGAGAGTGTCGCCATTGCCAGCTTATTGCATCACCCGAATGAAACCCTGCCTTGGCGCCAACGACCGTTTCGCGCCCCGCATCACAGTGCTTCAATGGCCGCCTTGGTCGGTGGAGGAACGTTGCCGCGGCCGGGGGAAATCTCCATGGCACACAATGGCGTATTGTTTCTTGATGAGCTGCCAGAGTTTGAACGACGGGTACTGGACGCACTGCGAGAGCCTCTGGAGTCAGGTGAAATCGTCATTTCACGCGCCAGTGCCAAAGTACGTTTCCCCGCCAGGGTGCAATTAATTGCGGCCATGAACCCCAGCCCGACCGGGCATTATCAGGGAATACACAATCGCACGCCTCCGCAACAAATCTTACGTTACCTAGGGCGACTCTCTGGCCCCTTCCTCGATCGATTCGATTTATCGATTGAAGTGCCGCTGTTACCCCCGGGCATGCTCGGCAAACAATGCAATACGGGGGAAAGCAGCGTGCAGGTACGCCAACGCGTATTGCTGGCGCGTGAACGGCAATTGGCTCGAGCGGGTAAAGTGAACGCATTATTGAATAACCGCGAAGTGGATCGTGATTGTCACTTGCCAGCGGCAGAAGCAGACTTTTTGGAAAAAACGCTGAGTAAACTGGGATTATCGGTTCGTGCCTGGCATAGGATCCTGAAAGTAGCACGCACGCTGGCCGATTTGGCCGGGGAAAAAGATATCGATAAACGCCATCTCAGCGAGGCGCTCAGCTACCGCAGCATGGATCGCCTATTACTGCAGTTACACCGCAGCCTGGAATAAAAAACGGGGCCAAACGGCCCCATTAGACGGGTGACAAACACCTGAAAAACGTGGTTTTCGGGTGTTTGGGACCGTTCAAAAGACAGAATCCTTGGTATTTATTAGCCTTGAAAAAAGGGGTTTTAACCACGGCGGACTTTGTCTGCAAACTGAATGGGGCCGAACGGCCCCATGATGATCAATCGTCGCTTTCTGTGTAATCTTCAACCGCATCGGCCTGCGGCTTGCCACCCGACAGGGTATGGAATTTTTTCGGACGACGGGTACGCGTCAGATATTTAGACCATACTTTTTCTTGCTCGGTAACCGGTTCACGCTCACCGCGGCACACTGCGACGAACAGCTGTTCTTCTTCAGTGGCTGGTTGGCGCTTGCCTGCGTCCAACTCGTTGAACGCATACCCGAAACGCTCTAGTAATTGCGCTTCTTTAATGGTGAAATCGCCGTGACGGGAGAACCCGCGAGGATAATGTTTATTATCAAAAAAACGATTGTTCGTGGTGAAGCTATCCGCCATCTGACACGCTCCTAATTCTCTCATGGCCGTGCTGTTTATGGCGCGGAGTATTAGATAGGCTTGACATTGTGTAAAACAAAACATTTAAATCTTAACGACAAAAAATTTTGGAGATAGGTGTGGACACCGAATTACTGAAAACCTTTTTGGAGGTCAGTAGAACGCGTCACTTTGGCCGAGCAGCGGAATCTTTATACTTAACGCAGTCCGCGGTAAGTTTCCGCATTCGCCAGCTTGAAAATCAATTAGGTGCAAATTTATTCACCCGCCACCGCAATAACATCCGTCTGACTCCCGCGGGAGAACGGCTGTTACCCTATGCAGAAAGCCTGATGAATACTTGGCAACTGGCCAAGAAAGAGGTGGTGAGATCGTTGCAGCACACCGAATTGTCAATCGGTGCTACCGCATCGTTATGGGAAGCCTATCTCACGCCGTGGCTGCAATCACTCTACCAGCAGCGAGAAGCCTTGCAGCTTGAAGCCAGAGTAGCGCTACGCCATTCACTGGTGAAACAGCTACATGAAAGACAGCTCGATTTGCTAATCACCACCGAACCGCCAAAGATGGATGAGCTGGCAAGCCAGTTGTTGGGTAACTTCTCGTTACGCTTGTTCTCTTCATCATTACGCAACAAGCAAGCGCCAATGCCTTATATCAAACTGGAATGGGGTGCGGATTTTCACCAACAGGAAAGCCGCATGCTCGATAGCGACATCATGCCGGTCCTGACGACCACCTCAGCACATCTGACACGCCAATTGTTAGAAACCACGGGAGGCTGTGCTTTTCTCCCCAGCCAGTGGCAAAAGGAGTACGAGCAACTGAACGCCGTTGCCGACATCCCACCAATCATTCGTCCGTTGTACGCCGTCTGGCTGCAAAACAGCGATCAGCAGCCATTAATCCGCCAACTGCTGAAAATACCTTTAAATACCGCAGCCTAAGCCGCTATGACGGCTTCAGCCGAGGATGCTGGGGTTTATCCCTTCTGGTCTGCCAAAAGGCGCTCATTGCCTTCTGGAGGCCGATAAAGCAGAACAATAGAATGCCGATGACAATTTTTGTCCACCACGAGCTGAGTGATCCGTCGAAAGTGATATAGCTTTGAATTAATCCCTGGATCAACACACCAAACAAGGTCCCGAGTATGGTTCCCACACCACCGGTCAGCAGCGTTCCGCCAATGACAACGGCCGCAATAGCATCCAGTTCGACACCGCTTGCCGCCAACGCATAACCTGCAGAGGTGTATAACGAGAAAATAATGCCAGATAGCGCAGCCAGCGTACTGGAAAGCATATAAATCGTTACCGTAGTACGCCGAACCGGGACGCCCATCAACGCAGCGGAAACCGGACTCCCTCCAATGGCATAGACGTTATGGCCAAAGCGGGTGCGGTGCGCCAGGATTATGCCAAACCCGACCACCACCAACATCACCAGAGCCAATAAGGTAAACCGCCCACCACCAGGTACTTTCCAGGCATAATTCGCCAGCGTGGCGTACAGTGGATGATCGATCGGGATCGACTCCTCCGAGACAATAAAGCTCATACCACGCACGAAAAACATGCCTGCAAGTGTGATGATAAATGCTGGCAGCTTCAGGACATCAATGATCCAGCCCATCAATGCGCCAAACGAGGCGCCCATCAGTAATGCAATCACGAACGCATAACCTGGAGCAATGCCATAAGTACCAATTAACTTGGCGAGCAGCACACCGGTAAAAGCGATCACTGAGCCTACGGAAAGATCAATGCCACCAGAGAGGATCACAAACGTCATCCCCACCGCGACAATGCCCAGAAAAGCATTGTCTGTCAGCAAATCACACCAGACGCGAGTAGAAGCAAAGCCGGGAAATTGGCTGAGGCAGAAGGCATAGCCAAGCAGGAACACCGCGATAGTGATTAACAGGGGAAGGTTGCGCTTCATCATGGGTTTCCTCTCCGCCATAGCCGATGTAATGAAACACTTGGGGATTGCACCATCAACACGGCTAGCACCACCACCGCTTTCAACACCAGGTTAAACTCCGGTTTGTAACCTGAAAGCAGAATTCCGGTATTCATACCCTGGATGATAAGCGCGCCTATTACGGAGAGCAGAAGGTTAAAACGTCCGCCTAACAATGAGCCACCACCAATAACCACGGCAAGAATCGCATCCAGTTCCAGCCACAGGCCCGCATTGTTGGCATCGGCACCTCGGATATCCGCCGTGACGATAATCCCTGCCACTGCCGCACACAGGCCGCAAATGATATAGACCGCAATAATCACCCAGCGAGTACTGACACCGGCATTGCGTGCCGAACGTAAATTGATACCGACAGCCTCAATAAACAGCCCCAGCGCGGTTTTGCGCGTCAATAACCAAATCAGCAGTAACATAATGGCAGCGATAATCACCGGCATAGGCAGGTACATCAATGCGCCACTGCCAAGCCGAGCCAATCCTTCATTCTCAAAGGTGACAATCTGCCCTTCGGTAATCAACTGTGCAATACCACGTCCGGCCACCATCAGCATCAAGGTGGCAACGATAGGCTGTATCTGCAGTACCGCCACCAGGAAACCGTTCCACAGGCCACACAGCGCCCCCACCGCTAACGAAGCGCCCAGTACATAAGCCAGAGGATAGCCTGCGCTTGTCAGCGTTGCCGCCGTCGCACCAGCAATCGCCATCACCGCACCAACGGAGAGATCGATCCCGCCGGTCGCAATCACTAGCGTCATTCCCAAAGCCAGCAACGCGACAGGCGCGCCACGGTTAAAAATATCAATAACGCTGCCGAACAGGCGACCATCCTGAATGTGAATTGAAAAAAAATGCGGAGCAACCAGGCTATCAATAATCAAAATTGCCGCCAGTGCCCCCAACTGGGTAGCTCCTGCAGGCATTACCCACCTTACTTTGCGTGGTCCACCGGTCATCGGGAAACTCCTGTGGTTCATCCTGCCTCCTGTTGCACAGCAATAGCCTGCATTATGGCGGGAACCGTAATGGCATCATGAGTGAGCTGGGTGACATGTTTTCTATCGCGCAATACCACGATGCGGTCGGCATAACCTGCCAGTTCCTCCAGTTCAGAGGAAATAACCAGCAGTGCCAGCCCTTCATCGCACAACCGTTCAATCAGACGGATAATTTCCGCATGAGCCCCCACATCAATGCCACGAGTGGGCTCATCCAGGATCAAAAAACGGGGCTTCGTCGCCAACCAGCGAGAAAGCAGCACCTTCTGCTGATTACCACCAGAGAGATACTGGATCTGCTGCTCTGGGCCGGGCGTGCGGATCCCCAGAAGTTGAATGAAACTTTCAGCAATTTTGATTTGTTCCCGCAGCGGTAAAGGCCGCAACCAGCCGCGCTGAGCCTGTAGTGCGAGAATGATGTTTTCCCTTACCGTAGCAGCCCCAACGATCCCCTCAGTTTTACGATCCTCCGGGCAGTAGCCAAATCCCAAGCTGGCCGCTTTGCGTGGGGTCGAGATAACCGCCGTTTTTCCGTTAACTTTAGCCGTACCTTTATCCCGGGCCTTGATACCGAAGATAAGCTGTGCCGTCTCGGTACGCCCTGACCCCAGCAAACCCGCCAGGCCAACAATCTCTCCTGGTCGCAGAGCCAGATCGAAAGGTTCAACCAGGCCACGCCGGCCATAGCCACTAAATTCCACCAATGGTGATGCCTGCACGGCCTCATGCTCGGTGCGTTTAAGCAGCGTCTCATCAAAACTGTGCCCCAACATCATCTGCACCAACTCCAACCGCGGCAATTCAGTGGTGACCCGCGTTCCAACCAGTTTGCCGTTACGCAGCACCGTAATACGATCGCTGATGCGGTAAACCTGCTCGAGAAAATGGGTGACGAAGATCATCCCCATCCCCTGAGATCGCAGTTGGCTGAGAATATCGAGCAGCATGGTGACTTCCTTGGCATCCAGGCTGGCGGTGGGTTCATCCAGGATCAGCACCTTGGCAGAGAGATCGACAGCTCTGGCAATAGCAACAATTTGTTGAATGGCGATTGAGTAATTACCCAGCGGCTGACTCACATCCACTTGCAAGCCATAGCCTTCCAGCAATTTACGCGCATTGCGCAGCATGGTTTTCTGATCGATTAAGCCAAAACGAGTGGGTTCGCGGCCAATAAACACGTTGGCCGCCACCGAAATGTTAGGCAACAGATTCACTTCCTGATAAACCGTGCCTATCCCCAATGCCTGAGCCTGAGCCGTACTCTGTGGTGCAATCGCTTTGCCTTCTAGCCAGACTTCACCAGCGGAGCGTTGATAGACACCTGTCAATGCCTTGATTAACGTGGATTTCCCGGCACCATTTTCCCCGAGGAGCGCCATCACCTCTCCACGCTGTAGCGTAAAATCCACCTCTTCCAGCGCCTTTACACCTGGAAACTCAACGGATAACCCGCTTATCGTCAACAATGCTGCCTGAGATGTGGCCATCATCTGCTCCGCCTGTTATCCATCAATATCCCATGCTTTTCTTCATCTCATATTCCTGCTTCGCGGTATCAGGCTGTAGCAGCTTGGATTCGGTCTGGATAAATTTTTGTGGCTGAGTACTGTCTTTCTTCAAGGCAATCAAGGCATCAAACGCCGGTCCTGCCATGTTTGGCGTCAGTTCCACCGTAGCGTTTGCTTCCCCGTTCATCATCGCCTTAAAGATATCTGGTACACCGTCGATGGAAACAACCTTGATTTGTGAACCCGGTTTGAGTCCGGCTTCTTTAATTGCCTGAATCGCGCCAATGGCCATATCGTCGTTATGAGCATAAACTGCACAGATATTTTTGCCGTTCTGCTCCGCCTTGATGAAACTTTCCATCACTTCTTTACCCTTGCTGCGAGTAAAATCGCCAGACTGAGAGCGTATGATTTTGACGTTATCAGCAGAGGCAATGCCGTCAGCAAAACCTTTCTTACGGTTAATGGCGACACTGGCACCTACGGTGCCTTGCAGCTCAACCACGTTACAGGGTTTACCTGCCACTTCTTTCACCAGCCATTCCCCTGCCACCTTCCCTTCATGCACGCTGTCTGAAGCCACGGCGGCGGTATACAGTGAGGGGTCGTTGACTTCAATCATGCGATCCAGCAGAAAGACCGGGATCTTGGCCTCTTTCGCCTCCTGCAATACGGGAGCCCAACCAGTCGCTACCACTGGCGCAATAAAAATCGCATCAACCCCCTGGGCGATAAAAGATCTGACCGCCTTGATCTGATTTTCCTGTTTTTGCTGTGCATCGGCGATTTTCAGCGTAATACCGCGTTTTTCCGCTTCCTGTTTTGCCACTTTGGTTTCTGCAGAACGCCATCCTGATTCAGAACCGATCTGAGAAAAACCGACAACCAAGGGGGCAGCCTGGGCCGCTCCCATCAACACACCGCTTACGGCGGCCGCTAACAGTAAACGCTTATACATGTTCCTCTCCTTGCTCTGCCTGACCCGTCAGGTAGAGATGGCTATTGGTGTATTCGCTTTAATGGCGTGTGCCCCAGAAACTAGGGGGCTAATAATGTGTAGCTGAAATGCTGACGAGAATGATGAGCGGTATCACAGCGCGGGATTAAAACCATTTTGTGCATAGATTCAGCGAGAACTGCCTAAATTGGGAACGATTTCTGCGGGGTTTTCAGTGAGGGATTCTATTGAAGATAGAAATAGTGAGGAAAGTAGAAAGCAAAAAAAAACCCTTCGCTTTCGCAAAGGGCTTTAATATGGCAGGGGCGGAGAGACTCGAACTCGCGACACCCGGTTTTGGAGACCGGTGCTCTACCAACTGAGCTACGCCCCTATATTACGCTTAACACTATGCCTGCTAATTTAGCAGGCATAATCTAAATAAGTGGCGGAACGGACGGGGCTCGAACCCGCGACCCCCTGCGTGACAGGCAGGTATTCTAACCAACTGAACTACCGCTCCACCGATTCTTTTACGTCGCATCTGTCGATGCTGGCAAAACCGCATTTGGCGATTTTGCTCATTATCAGGTGTCACTCTGATAACGTTTGTTTGATGCCTGGCAGTGTCCTACTCTCGCATGGGGAGACCCCACACTACCATCGGCGCTACGGCGTTTCACTTCTGAGTTCGGCATGGGGTCAGGTGGGACCACCGCGCTATTGCCGCCAGGCAAATTCTGTTTCATTCTTGGCCGTTACTTTCGTAACCACCAGAACCAATCTCGGAACACCGCTGAAAATTTTCGTCTACTCTAAAACACCTTCGGTGTTGTAAGGTTAAGCCTCACGGATCATTAGTACTGGTTAGCTCAATGCATCGCTGCACTTACACACCCAGCCTATCAACGTCTTGGTCTTAAACGTTCCTTCAGGGACCTTAAAGGCCCAGGGAAGACTCATCTCGAGGCAAGTTTCGCGCTTAGATGCTTTCAGCGCTTATCTTTTCCGCACTTAGCTACCGGGCAGTGCCATTGGCATGACAACCCGAACACCAGTGGTGCGTTCACTCCGGTCCTCTCGTACTAGGAGCAACCCCTCTCAATCTTCCAACGCCCACGGCAGATAGGGACCGAACTGTCTCACGACGTTCTAAACCCAGCTCGCGTACCACTTTAAATGGCGAACAGCCATACCCTTGGGACCTACTTCAGCCCCAGGATGTGATGAGCCGACATCGAGGTGCCAAACACCGCCGTCGATATGAACTCTTGGGCGGTATCAGCCTGTTATCCCCGGAGTACCTTTTATCCGTTGAGCGATGGCCCTTCCATTCAGAACCACCGGATCACTAAGACCTACTTTCGTACCTGCTCGAGCCGTCACTCTCGCAGTCAAGCTAGCTTATGCCTTTGCACTAACCTCACGATGTCCGACCGTGATTAGCTAACCTTCGTGCTCCTCCGTTACTCTTTGGGAGGAGACCGCCCCAGTCAAACTACCCACCAGACACTGTCCTCACCCCAGATTATGGGGCCGAGTTAGAACATCAAACATTAAAGGGTGGTATTTCAAGGTTGGCTCCATGCAGACTGGCGTCCACACTTCAAAGCCTCCCACCTATCCTACACATCAAGGCTCAATGTTCAGTGTCAAGCTATAGTAAAGGTTCACGGGGTCTTTCCGTCTTGCCGCGGGTACACTGCATCTTCACAGCGAGTTCAATTTCACTGAGTCTCGGGTGGAGACAGCCTGGCCATCATTACGCCATTCGTGCAGGTCGGAACTTACCCGACAAGGAATTTCGCTACCTTAGGACCGTTATAGTTACGGCCGCCGTTTACTGGGGCTTCGATCAAGAGCTTCGCCTTGCGGCTGACCCCATCAATTAACCTTCCAGCACCGGGCAGGCGTCACACCGTATACGTCCACTTTCGTGTTTGCACAGTGCTGTGTTTTTATTAAACAGTTGCAGCCAGCTGGTATCTGCGACTGGCTTCAGCTCCAGGAGTAAATCCCTTCACCTACGCGCCAGCGTGCCTTCTCCCGAAGTTACGGCACCATTTTGCCTAGTTCCTTCACCCGAGTTCTCTCAAGCGCCTGAGTATTCTCTACCTGACCACCTGTGTCGGTTTGGGGTACGATTCAATGTTACCTGATGCTTAGAGGCTTTTCCTGGAAGCTTGGCATCAACTACTTCTGCACCGTAGTGCATCGTCATCACGCCTCAGGGTTGATATGCAACCGGATTTACCGGGTCACACCCCCTACACGCTTAAACCGGGACAACCGTCGCCCGGCTAGCCTAGCCTTCTCCGTCCCCCCTTCGCAGTAACACCAAGTACAGGAATATTAACCTGTTTCCCATCGACTACGCTTTTCAGCCTCGCCTTAGGGGTCGACTCACCCTGCCCCGATTAACGTTGGACAGGAACCCTTGGTCTTCCGGCGAGCGGGCTTTTCACCCGCTTTATCGTTACTTATGTCAGCATTCGCACTTCTGATACCTCCAGCAGACCTCACAGTCCACCTTCAACGGCTTACAGAACGCTCCCCTACCCAACAACGCCTAAGCGTCGCTGCCGCAGCTTCGGTGCATGGTTTAGCCCCGTTACATCTTCCGCGCAGGCCGACTCGACCAGTGAGCTATTACGCTTTCTTTAAATGATGGCTGCTTCTAAGCCAACATCCTGGCTGTCTATGCCTTCCCACATCGTTTCCCACTTAACCATGACTTTGGGACCTTAGCTGGCGGTCTGGGTTGTTTCCCTCTTCACGACGGACGTTAGCACCCGCCGTGTGTCTCCCGTGATAACATTCTTCGGTATTCGGAGTTTGCATCGGTTTGGTAAGCCGGGATGGCCCCCTAGCCGAAACAGTGCTCTACCCCCGAAGATGAATTCACGAGGCGCTACCTAAATAGCTTTCGGGGAGAACCAGCTATCTCCCGGTTTGATTGGCCTTTCACCCCCAGCCACAAGTCATCCGCTAATTTTTCAACATTAGTCGGTTCGGTCCTCCAGTTAGTGTTACCCAACCTTCAACCTGCCCATGGCTAGATCACCGGGTTTCGGGTCTATACCTTGCAACTAGTCGCCCAGTTAAGACTCGGTTTCCCTACGGCTCCCCTATACGGTTAACCTTGCTACAAAATATAAGTCGCTGACCCATTATACAAAAGGTACGCAGTCACACCACGAAGGTGCTCCCACTGCTTGTACGTACACGGTTTCAGGTTCTATTTCACTCCCCTCGCCGGGGTTCTTTTCGCCTTTCCCTCACGGTACTGGTTCACTATCGGTCAGTCAGGAGTATTTAGCCTTGGAGGATGGTCCCCCCATATTCAGACAGGATGTCACGTGTCCCGCCCTACTCATCGAACTCACAGTTAATGCATTTTAGTGTACGGGGCTATCACCCTTTACTGCGCGACTTTCCAGACGCTTCCACTAACACAAGAACTGATTCAGGTTCTGGGCTCCTCCCCGTTCGCTCGCCGCTACTGGGGGAATCTCGGTTGATTTCTTTTCCTCGGGGTACTTAGATGTTTCAGTTCCCCCGGTTCGCCTCATGCCACTATGTATTCATGACATGATAGTGTGTCGAAACACACTGGGTTTCCCCATTCGGGTATCGCCGGTTATAACGGTTCATATCACCTTACCGACGCTTTTCGCAGATTAGCACGCCCTTCATCGCCTCTGACTGCCTAGGCATCCACCGTGTACGCTTAGTCACTTAACCTCACAACCCGAAGGTGTCTTTCTTTTGCCAAATTCTTGGCATCGAAAACCTGTCGAGTTTGCTTATTTGAGAGACTCTCTGACAGGTTAATCCTTACCCCAGTACTTCTACGGCGGGATAAGTTTCAGCTGCCAGGTTTCAATTTTCAGCTTGTTCCAGATTGTTAAAGAGCAAAATACTTCGCAGCATACTGTTGCCAGTACACTCTGAAGTATTATCAAGGACTAATATGGTGGAGCTAAGCGGGATCGAACCGCTGACCTCCTGCGTGCAAGGCAGGCGCTCTCCCAGCTGAGCTATAGCCCCATACAGTCACTGACAGAAATCTTTATGGGTACCAACTCTATGAAGAGTTAATTCTTCCTTAGGCAAGGCATGTGGAAGGGACGTTTACTTCGGTAAACGACCGCGCACATAACGCAGCATTAAGGGAGAATTTGGTAGGCCTGAGTGGACTTGAACCACCGACCTCACCCTTATCAGGGGTGCGCTCTAACCACCTGAGCTACAAGCCTATAAAGGTATTTCTGCTCGTTACTTTTTCATCAGACAATCTGTGTGGACACTGCACTCAATCAATATCTTTAGGTAAGGAGGTGATCCAACCGCAGGTTCCCCTACGGTTACCTTGTTACGACTTCACCCCAGTCATGAATCACAAAGTGGTAAGCGCCCTCCCGAAGGTTAAGCTACCTACTTCTTTTGCAACCCACTCCCATGGTGTGACGGGCGGTGTGTACAAGGCCCGGGAACGTATTCACCGTAGCATTCTGATCTACGATTACTAGCGATTCCGACTTCATGGAGTCGAGTTGCAGACTCCAATCCGGACTACGACGTACTTTATGAGGTCCGCTTGCTCTCGCGAGTTCGCTTCTCTTTGTATACGCCATTGTAGCACGTGTGTAGCCCTACTCGTAAGGGCCATGATGACTTGACGTCATCCCCACCTTCCTCCGGTTTATCACCGGCAGTCTCCTTTGAGTTCCCGACCGAATCGCTGGCAACAAAGGATAAGGGTTGCGCTCGTTGCGGGACTTAACCCAACATTTCACAACACGAGCTGACGACAGCCATGCAGCACCTGTCTCAGAGTTCCCGAAGGCACCAATCCATCTCTGGAAAGTTCTCTGGATGTCAAGAGTAGGTAAGGTTCTTCGCGTTGCATCGAATTAAACCACATGCTCCACCGCTTGTGCGGGCCCCCGTCAATTCATTTGAGTTTTAACCTTGCGGCCGTACTCCCCAGGCGGTCGATTTAACGCGTTAGCTCCGGAAGCCACGCCTCAAGGGCACAACCTCCAAATCGACATCGTTTACAGCGTGGACTACCAGGGTATCTAATCCTGTTTGCTCCCCACGCTTTCGCACCTGAGCGTCAGTCTTTGTCCAGGGGGCCGCCTTCGCCACCGGTATTCCTCCAGATCTCTACGCATTTCACCGCTACACCTGGAATTCTACCCCCCTCTACAAGACTCTAGCTTGCCAGTTTCAAATGCAGTTCCCAAGTTAAGCTCGGGGATTTCACATCTGACTTAACAAACCGCCTGCGTGCGCTTTACGCCCAGTAATTCCGATTAACGCTTGCACCCTCCGTATTACCGCGGCTGCTGGCACGGAGTTAGCCGGTGCTTCTTCTGCGAGTAACGTCAATGCACGGTGCTATTAACACCGAACCCTTCCTCCTCGCTGAAAGTGCTTTACAACCCGAAGGCCTTCTTCACACACGCGGCATGGCTGCATCAGGCTTGCGCCCATTGTGCAATATTCCCCACTGCTGCCTCCCGTAGGAGTCTGGACCGTGTCTCAGTTCCAGTGTGGCTGGTCATCCTCTCAGACCAGCTAGGGATCGTCGCCTAGGTGAGCCATTACCCCACCTACTAGCTAATCCCATCTGGGCACATCCGATGGTGTGAGGCCCGAAGGTCCCCCACTTTGGTCCGAAGACGTTATGCGGTATTAGCTACCGTTTCCAGTAGTTATCCCCCTCCATCGGGCAGTTTCCCAGACATTACTCACCCGTCCGCCGCTCGTCACCCGGGAGCAAGCTCCCTGTGTTACCGCTCGACTTGCATGTGTTAGGCCTGCCGCCAGCGTTCAATCTGAGCCATGATCAAACTCTTCAATTAAAAGCTTGATTTGCTTCAACTCGTGAAGCGATGCTCGAAAATCAACTGCATGAATTTTACTTCAGTTAGTCACTCTTCAAGACTTGATATTTTTTTGCTGCCGAAGCAGCTGGATATCGTCTTGTGAGTGCCCACACAGATTGTCTGATAAATTGTTAAAGAGCGTTCGTTACCGGTATGTTTCTCGGTAACGCGGGAGGCAGATAATACGCTTTCCCGCTGAAGAGTCAACCTTTTTTTCGGTGTTTTCACCGGGTTGAACCTTCCTGGCTGGGCGACAATCTTTGCTATAAAGAAGTCGTTGTTCCCGGTCAGTGGAGGCGCATTATAGGGAGTTCTGAGAACGCCGCAACCCCTAAATTCAATTTTTTTACCGACCGTCGAATGTTTAATCAAAAGCCACTTAAAGCGGCAATCTTTTCAACGATTTGAAGCCATAACCCTGCAATACGGGCAATAAAGCATCAGTATCTTCATTCAATGCCATGCAATACGCCAAGTTCTCTTCCTGAGTAGACACCAGATTCTCTTGCGTAGAGATAAGCCAGGCTGCACGGCGAGCGATAGCTGCACCGGAATCCACCAGACGTGTTCCTTCAGGCAGCACTTGCATCAGTTCTTCAGATAAAAGGGGGAAATGGGTACAACCCAGAACCACGGTGTCCGGCGGTTCGCGCATACTCAGCCACGGATGCAGTATTTTCTTCAGCGTTGCCAACGGCACTGACTCGCCATGTAACTTCGCCTCTGCCAACTCCACCAGCTCGGAAGACCCCAGCAGCTCGATTTTGCAATCCGTCGCAAAACGCTCAATCAACTCACGGGTATAGGTACGCTGAACCGTACCGCGGGTTGCCAACAGACCGACGATACCATTAGCAGTGAGCTTCGCCGCTGGCTTGATAGCAGGCACAACGCCGACCACCGGAAAGGTAAAACGTTCGCGCAGCGCTGGTAGGGAAACGGTACTGGCCGTATTACAGGCAATGATGACAATCGCCAGAGGATGACGTTGCTGAACCGCGCTGACTATTTCCAGCACACGTTCAATAATAAACGCTTCGGATTTCTCGCCGTAGGGGAATGCCACATTATCGAAGGCATAGATATAGTGGAGATCCGGCAGCAGTTGCCGAACCTCCTGATACACCGACAGCCCACCGACACCAGAATCAAAAACCAGCACCGTTGGGCGTGGGGTCGCCGTGGTATTAGAAGGTATAGCTTCCAGTGAGGTAGTATTCTCTGCCTGGAGTCGCGTAGCCATAAGCCGTCTCATAATCTTTATCAAACAGGTTGGCAATTCTACCACGAACTGTCAGCTGAGAGGTGATCGGATATGAAGCAGAGACGTCAACGGTGCTGTAACTCGGCAATACGCGCTGTTCAGGATTATACGTCGAAGAGATGTTGTCATAACGTTTGCCGTAGTACTGATATGAGATATCCATATCAACATTGAACATTGTCCAATCCAACTGGTATTTCGCCTGACGTTTCGAGCGACGCGCCAGTACCTCATCCGTTTTGTCATTACGCGGGTCGATATACTGTAATGTCACCTGATGGGTGAAGATCCCGGTATCAAAGTGCCCGGTCCATTCCACACCTTTAATCGTTGCCGCATCCACATTGTAATACTGCCCCTGATAGGTCACCGGGTCAGAATCATAATTGATCAGATTTTGGATTTTGTAACGATAAGCGGACAGGCGCCAATCCAACGGCCCGGTCAGCCCCTCAAAACCGACTTCCCACTGCTTGGACTCTTCTGGCTTGAGATTACTGTTTGAATCAATACCAAAGCGTTTTGAACCATATTGTTGGCCCAATGATGGCGTCAGGAAGCCCGTACCATAAGATAATGTCGCACGGTAACCCTCAACAAACTCCCAGCCTGCTGCAGTCTGCCAAGTCCCATGCCAGCCAAAATCACCGGCCTTGTCTTCACGCCCGGAGGCTTCAAGGGTCACACGGCCAAATTGTTGCTGCCCGCTAAGGTACAGGCCCGTGTTGTCTCTTTTATAGGTATCGGCAAAAAAATTGTCGGAAGAGGTCAGGCGTTGTTGCTGGAAATCGGCCCCGGCAGTAAGGCTACCGTGCTCGAAGGCATAGGTATTGCCCCATTGCAGATTGCGCTGATCCATATCGTCCAACGTGGTGCTGATACCATAGCGGCCATTCTGACTACTATAATTGTAATCTTTCTGTTTCTGGTAGCTCCCCGTCAGTTGAGAAGAAAACGCACCAGACAGGAAACGCAGCCCCATGTCATAGGTATGGCTGTACAGACGGTCTTCATCATTGCTGTACTGCGGGCTATAAGGCACACTGCCAACATCATAGTCAGCATTATTGGTGTAACCATAACCACGCACAAAACCAGAGAAATTCTGGTTGAACTGCTGTTCTAACCCACCCCAGAAACTTTTATTGCGGAAACCGTCACGATCGCTGTCGACAGAATAAGGGGAGCCCGGCTGCACATTGAAGCCATTAGTCATCTGATAGCTGCCCGCGACAGTCGCAATAGTATTGTCAAAACGTTGACGTACGGCACCGTCATACTGCTGATATCCGTTTGAACCAATACCCGCCTGAACTTTCCCCCCTTCTTTGTCTGTCTGGGTAATGATGTTAATCACCCCGCCGATAGCGCCAGAACCATAGATGGCTGAACGCGGGCCACGGATAAATTCAACGCGCTGGACCAACGCCAGTGGGATCTGGTTAAAATCGACGCCATTAGTGATCCCCAAACGGGCCAATGGTACACCGTCTATCAACACCAACACATGGCGTGCTTCGGTTCCACGCACAGAAAGGGATGAGCCTTGCCCCATGCCACCATATTGCGAAATATCCACACCTGGCAAACGGCGCATCACATCATTGAGGCTTTTGGCCTGCCAACGATCGATTTCATCACGGGTCACAACATCGGCAGGGGCCAGCACGGAAGAGACCGGTTGAGGGAAGCGATTGGCGGTAACCACCAGATTATCGCTGTCATTAACAGTGGTGTTGTCTTGCGCCCATCCAGAAAAGGCCGTCACGGAGGAGACCACCGCCAGCAGTGTATTTTTTATCTTTGTCATTATAAAAAGCATCCAAACTTAATTGGGGATGCCGCAGGGCCACGGCCGGTAATTCGCGACGGCCATGGATATTGCGACGTACACCGGCAGGTTTTCGGGCTTGGGATTTGCAAACTGCCATTGGCAACCCGCACCGGGCGATGACTTCCCATCCTGCAATGGACAGTGTCTGCATCATTTGGCCTGATAAGGCCAGAACGCTATCGCCGTGACTTCCCCATACCGCTGCGCGTCAGCTCCAGATTTGCACTGGATTCCCTTTTCACTCGCTGCTTGAGACCGGACGGCAATGCTACAATCAATAAAAATGGATGTCTAGACTGCCAATAATGTTACAAACATTAAACATAACAAAACTGGACTTCACGGGCTGATTCCCTACAATCCCCGCTGATCCAATTGCCTGACGAGAAGAACCATGACGCCCGAGATTTTGCCCATTGAACGCTACGATGACCAACTGGCAGAGAAAACTGCCCGTCTGAAGACCATGATGTCACCGTTCACGGCACCCGAGCCGGAAGTGTTCCGCTCGCCAGTTAGCCACTACCGTATGCGTGCGGAATTTCGTATCTGGCATGATGAAGACGACATGTACCACATCATGTTCGATCAGCAGACCAAGCAACGTATCCGTGTTGATTCCTTCCCTGCCGCCAGCGAGCTGATTAACCGCCTGATGAGCGCGCTGATCACCGCCCTCAAGCCAAATCCGGTACTGCGTCACAAACTGTTCCAGATTGATTATCTTTCTACGCAAAGCGGCAAAATCATTGCTTCTCTGTTGTATCACCGCAAATTGGACGAGCAGTGGCAGCAGGATGCCAGCGCGCTGCGTGATGCGTTGCGCGCGGAAGGCTTCGATCTGCAACTGATTGGCCGTGCATCCAAGATGAAAATCATGCTGGATCAGGATTACGTCGATGAAGTGCTGCCGGTCGCTGGTCGCGATATGATTTACCGCCAGGTTGAGAACAGCTTCACTCAGCCAAACGCGGCGATGAATGTGCAAATGCTGGAATGGGCGTTGGACGTCACTCAAGGTTCGAAAGGCGACCTGCTGGAACTGTATTGCGGCAATGGCAATTTCTCGCTGGCGCTGGCACGTAACTTCGAGCGCGTGTTAGCCACGGAAATCGCCAAACCTTCGGTAGCGGCGGCGCAATACAACATTGCAGCCAACCATATCGACAACGTGCAGATTATCCGTATGGCAGCAGAAGATTTTACTCAGGCGATGAACGGCGTTCGCGAATTCAACCGCTTAAAGGGCATCGACCTGACTAGCTATAACTGTGAGACGATCTTTGTCGATCCACCGCGCAGCGGGCTGGATGATGAAACCGTGAAGATGGTGCAAGCCTACCCGCGCATTCTTTATATTTCCTGCAACCCGGAAACACTGTGTGCCAATCTGCTCACGTTACAGGCCACGCACAAAATCACCCGCCTGGCATTGTTCGATCAATTCCCTTACACCCACCATATGGAGTGCGGTGTGCTATTGGAGAAGTTTGTATAACCCTAAAGATACCGGTGAGCGCGCAATGCGCCCACCCGAGGGAGATTACTGCGGAGAACTTTCCAGCAACGCTTTGCGTGCCTTCAATTTGTAACCAATCCAGAATACCAGCGCCACGCAGATAATCGCCGGCAGGAAGTTAGACCCCATCTGCGGGTACTCTGCGCGTACGATCGCGCTGTATCCCATAATACCCAGCAGAAAACAGGCTGCGGCCAGCTTGGGCATGCCTTCCGGCATCGGCTGATGCAGGTAACGTTGATGCAGGCAATACACCGCGAGCACCAGCGCGATCAACGGGAAGAGTGAAAACGGCACTACCGAGCTGAACAGCGCGGTAAAAGAGCCGTTAATCGACAGGCCAGCAATTAACGCCAGCAATAACGTTCCATTTTCTCTGGTTGGTTTTTCCATCACTTTCACCTTTTTATACGTGAGATACAGAGGCTTTTTCCTGCTCGCGGCGATACCAGTAATAGGCTCCTTTGGAAATCATCCGCAATTGCAACACTAACCGTTCTTCAAGCTGGCGCCGTTGTTCAATATCAATATCCAGTGCTTCCGCACCGGCACTGAAGACGATCGTCACCATGGCTTCCGCTTGCGCTTCGGTAAAACTGCGCGGCATATGGTTTTCCAGCTCAAGGTAATCTGCCAGCTCGGCAATAAAATGTTGAATTTCGCGTGCTACCGCCGCACGGAACGCCGCCGATGTTCCGGAACGCTCACGCAACAGTAGGCGGAAGGCGTTAGGATTATTGCCGATAAACTCCATAAAGGTAGATACCGACGTGCGGATCACGCTGCCGCCTTTAGCAATACGCTGGCGCGCCTGACGCATCAACTGACGCAACATCAGACCGCTTTCGTCCACCATGGTGAGGCCGAGTTCATCCACATCGCGGAAATGGCGATAAAATGAAGTGGGCGCAATACCCGCCTCGCGCGAAACTTCACGCAGGCTCAGGCTGGCAAAACTACGTTCGGCACTGAGTTGGCTAAAGGCCGCCTCGATGAGGGAACGACGCGTCCGTTCTTTTTGTTGTGCTCTGACGCCCATATGCATATCCGGATAACTTCCATTCTCTCAGTCTAACGTCGTAGAACTGGCAATATAGCAAATTTATTGCAACAGCATTTATACAAACGCGCTCTGTCACAGTTCAGAACCACACCTATTGTACTTTGCCTCAAAAAGCCTAATGGTCATTGGGCTCGCAGCGCTATGATGTTAAGATACCGTTGTAATTTTGTATAAGAACAGGTCTCTCCTACATGCAACAGCACTATCAATTTGACGCCATTGTTATTGGCTCGGGCCCTGGTGGTGAAGGCGCCGCCATGGGGCTGGTGAAACAAGGTGCCCGCGTGGCCGTGATTGAACGGTACAACAACGTGGGCGGCGGCTGTACTCACTGGGGAACCATCCCCTCAAAAGCCCTCCGCCACGCCGTCAGCCGTATTATCGAATTCAACCAGAACCCGCTTTATAATAACTCCCGCACGCTCAGTGCCACCTTCCCTGACATTCTACGCCACGCCGACAACGTCATTAATCAACAAACTCGCATGCGCCAAGGATTTTATGAACGTAACCAGTGCAAACTGTTTGCTGGCGATGCCCGTTTTATTGATGCCAATACCGTCAGCGTCAGCTATATGGACGGTACCCAGGATACCATCCGCGCCGATCATATTGTGATCGCCTGCGGCTCGCGTCCTTACCACCCAAGTAGCGTTGACTTTAAACATCCGCGCATTTATGACAGTGATTCCATCCTTGAGTTGAACCACGAGCCACGCCATGTGATTATTTATGGTGCTGGGGTGATTGGCTGCGAATATGCCTCGATCTTCCGTGGATTAAACGTAAAAGTCGATTTGATCAACACCCGCGATCGTCTGCTGGCGTTCCTTGATCAGGAGATGTCAGATTCTCTGTCTTATCACTTCTGGAATAACGGCGTGGTGATCCGCCACAATGAAGAGTTCGAGAAGATCCAAGGCACCGATGATGGCGTTATTGTCCACCTCAAGTCTGGCAAAAAAGTGAAAGCAGATTGCCTGCTGTACGCCAACGGCCGTACTGGCAATACCGATTCGCTGGGGTTGGAGAACGTCGGTCTGGAATCAGACAGCCGTGGCCTGCTGAAGGTCAATAGCATGTACCAGACCGCAGTGGCTCACATTTACGCCGTCGGTGATGTGATTGGCTACCCAAGCCTGGCATCCGCCGCTTATGACCAAGGCCGCATCGCCGCTCAGGCCATCTCCTCCGGTGAAGGTAGCGGGCACCTGATCGAAGATATTCCTACCGGCATTTACACCATTCCCGAAATCAGTTCTGTCGGTAAAACCGAACAGGAACTGACGGCGATGAAAGTGCCATACGAAGTGGGTCGAGCACAGTTCAAACATCTGGCTCGTGCACAAATCGCCGGGATGAATGTTGGCAGCCTGAAAATCCTGTTCCACCGCGAAACATTGCAGATCCTGGGGATCCACTGCTTTGGTGAGCGTGCGGCAGAGATCATTCACATCGGCCAGGCGATCATGGAACAGAAAGGTGAAGGTAATACGATCGAGTATTTCGTCAATACGACCTTCAACTATCCGACCATGGCCGAAGCCTATCGTGTTGCCGCACTAAACGGTTTAAACCGCCTGTTCTAGGACGGTGCCCAGGTAATTCTGCATGTGTTCGCGAATTGCCTCGGCCAGTTGCTCATAGCGGCTGCGCAGTGGGGAGCCGGGGCGATACACCAGAGCAATGGTGCGCTTCGGTTCCGGTTTGTAGCAATCGAGGTAACAGACGCCGTCACGTTCACGTTCGCGGGGTACCGCAAGCGAAGGAAGCAGTGTAATCCCACTGCCCGCTGCCACCATGTTACGCAGCGTTTCCAGACTGGTCGCGCGGAAGTGGGTATCCTCATCTGCACCGGCCTGGAAGCAAAAGCCCATCGCCTGATCGCGTAAGCAGTGCCCATCTTCCAACATCAGCAGTTTTTCCCCGGCCAGATCCGGCATCGCTACGCGATCGCGATGTGCCCATGGATGATCGGAATAGACCGCCAACTTCATTGGCTCATCAAACAAAGGCACTTCAATAAAGGCCTCGGTCTCTTTCACCAGAGCCAGGATGGCACAATCCAGCTTGCCACTATCGAGCTGTGCCAGCAGTTGGTGGGTTTGCGCTTCATGCAGGTACATTTCCAACTTGGGGAAGGTTTTATGAAGCGTCGGGATAATCTGTGGTAACAGATAAGGGCCCACGGTGGGGATCAGGCCGATATGCAGTGGCCCCGACATCGCCTCACCCTGCTGGCTCGCCATTTCCTTCAGTACTTTGACTTCGCGCAGCACGGTACGTGCCTGTTCAACCAGCAGTAAACCCGCCTGAGTGAATAACACTTTACGGCTGGTTCGCTCGAGCAACATTACGCCCAATTCGTCTTCCAGCTTGCGGATCTGCCCACTCAGCGTGGGTTGACTGACATGGCATGAATCCGCAGCGCGTCGGAAGTGACGGTGCTCAGCCAAGGCGACCAGATACTCTAAATCACGAATATTCATTGTTTCCCTCCTGACCATGATAGCTCATGGCGATAGATAAGATAGCAATGAGCGATTAGATCTATCAAGCCCCAGCGTGAATAATGCCCCCCAACAAAGCAGAACTTCGCCAACACCAGAGAATTTATTTTTCTAATTAAGGGGTTAATCAATGTTTACCAGTCAAGAAGGCAAAAAAGTCCCTCAGGTTACGTTCCACACTCGCCAGGGCGACCAATGGATTGATGTGACCACTGATGACCTGTTTAAAGATAAGACCGTGATCGTGTTCTCCTTGCCAGGCGCGTTCACCCCAACCTGTTCTTCGAGCCACCTGCCGCGCTATAACGAACTGTCCAACGTGTTCAAGCAGCATGGCGTAGACAGCATCCTGTGTGTCTCTGTAAACGACACCTTTGTGATGAATGCCTGGAAAGCGGACCAACACGCAGAAAATATTACCTTCGTACCGGATGGCAACGGCGAATTCACCAAAGGCATGAACATGCTGGTCGAGAAAGCCGATCTGGGCTTTGGCCCGCGCTCATGGCGCTACTCCATGTTGGTACGCAACGGTGTAGTAGAAAAAATGTTCGTTGAGCCAAACAAACCGGGCGACCCGTTTGAAGTATCTGACGCTGACACCATGTTGAAATACCTGGCACCGGAATTCAAAGTTCAGGAATCCGTTTCCCTGTTCACCAAGCCGGGCTGCCCATTCTGCGCCAAAGCCAAGCAGATGCTGCAAGAGCGCGGCATTCAGTATGAAGAAATCGTACTTGGCCAGGACGCAACCACGGTAAGCCTGCGCGCTGTCACCGGCCGTGCCACCGTTCCACAAGTGTTTATCGGTGGCCGCCATATCGGTGGTAGTGATGATCTGGAAACGTTTCTTTCAGCTTGAATAATAAAAACAGACCCGATGGATGTTATGCGCAGTTCAACAATCTGCTGCATGAAAAACAGAGGGGATAAAACCAACGTGAACTTTTGGCGGGCACTGGCCCGCCCTTTTTTTAACTCTTATGGATTGCTGTCAACACGGCTGTTTAGAGGTATTCAGGAGCGGATATGAAAATGTTGAATGTGGATGTCGCCGTTATTGGCGGTGGCACGGCGGGATTAGGCGCTTACCGCGCAGCAAAACTTTCTACCCCGAGCGTGGTGATGATTGAGGGCGGACCTTTTGGCACCACCTGTGCCCGCGTGGGCTGTATGCCCTCCAAATTACTGATTGCCGCCGCAGAAGCCGTCCACCAGATAGAACGTGCTCCCGGCTTTGGTGTTCACTCTGCGGGGAGAATCACCATCAATGGCCGTGAAGTGATGGATCGCGTCAAACGCGAGCGCGATCGTTTTGTCGGATTTGTTCTGGAAGGGGTCGACAGCATTCCGGCAGCGGACAAAATACAAGGCTATGCCCGTTTCATTGACGACAACACCTTGCAGATTGATGACCATACACGCATCGTGGCACAACGTATCGTGATCGCTACCGGTTCACGCCCAAGTTGGCCTGCTCCCTGGAACGAACTGGGCGATCGCTTGATCGTTAACGACGATGTTTTTAACTGGGATGATTTGCCTGGCTCCGTGGCGGTCTTCGGCCCAGGTGTTATCGGTTTAGAGCTGGGCCAGGCGCTGCACCGCCTTGGCGTTAACACCAAGGTGTTCGGTGTCGGTGGTGCCGTTGGCCCACTGACCGACAGCGTAGTACGGGATTACGCGGCTAAAACGCTGGGCGCAGAGTTCTATCTCGACCCAGATGTCAAAGTGGACATCATGCAGCGCGAAGGCGACAAAGTGTTTATCCGTTATCAGGATCTGCACGGCCAAACGCAGGAAATGATGGTGGATTACGTGCTGGCTGCCACCGGACGCCGCCCGAACGTCGACAACCTGGGGCTGGAAAACACCACTCTGACGCTGGACGCCAGAGGTGTTCCACAGGCCGATCGACTGACCATGCAAACCAGCGTGCCGCATATTTTCATCGCCGGTGATGCCAGTAACCAACTGCCACTGCTGCATGAGGCCAGCGATCAGGCGCGTATTGCCGGGCACAATGCGGGAAGCTTCCCTGAAGTGACGCCAGGCCTGCGCCGCAGTGCCATTTCCGTGGTGTTTTCAGACCCGCAGATCGCCATGGTCGGTTCGACCTTCCGTGAATTAAACCAGAAATTTAGTGCCTGTGGCTGCTTTGAAGTTGGCGAGGTGTCGTTCGAAAACCAGGGCCGTTCCCGCGTAATGCTACGCAATAAAGGCATCTTGCACGTCTATGGTGAGCAAGGGACTGGCCGCTTCCTGGGTGCTGAAATGATGGGGCCCGATGTTGAGCACATTGCTCACCTGCTGGCCTGGGCACATCAGCAGCAGATGACCATCGACCAAATGCTGGATATGCCGTTCTACCATCCGGTGATCGAAGAAGGGTTGCGTACCGCGCTACGCGATCTGCAAGCCAAACTGAAACTGGGTAAATCTGAGGTAGAGCGCTGCCAACGATGCCCTGGCGAATAAGCCTTTCGCTATTGCGTTACCGTTAAATCCATCAATCTTCCCTCACCCCAAAAAGGAGAGGGAGCTGTATAGCGCCGAATTCAGGCACGGAAGTCACTTTGTGGCACGTTTTATCCCCCTTTCTTTGGGGAGGGCTAGGGTGAAGGGCAGCATTGCGCTGCCCTCAATCGTAGCTTAGAACAGGCGTTTTTTCGCCTCGGCTATCGCGCTTGCCACCTGCTGAGGAGAAACGCCACCTTTGGCCGCCCGCTTATCCAGGCAAGATTGCAGAGACAGGATCGGATAAACGTCGTCGCCAATCACGCTGCTGAATTTCTGTAGGTCGGTCAGCGGCAGATCTTCCAGCGGTTTGCCCTGACGAATGGCCTCCACGACCGCTTCACCCACAATATGGTGAGCTTCACGGAACGGCACACCTTTTGCCACCAGGTAATCGGCCAGTTCGGTGGCGTTAGCATAACCTTGCTGCGCCGCCTCCTGACAACGCGGGCGTTTTACCTGAATGCCGTCCAGCACCAGTGCCGCCATTTGCAAACAGTCCATCCAGGTCTCGAGCGCGTCGAACAACCCCTCTTTGTCTTCTTGCATGTCTTTGTTGTAGGCCAATGGCAAGCCTTTCAACGTCATCATCATACCGGTCAAAGCCCCTTGCACACGGCCAGACTTGCCACGGATCAGCTCCAACGCATCCGGATTTTTCTTTTGCGGCATCAGAGATGAACCGGAAGTGACGCGATCGGAGAGTTCGACAAACGCCGCTTCTCCGCTGTTGAAAAAGATGAGGTCTTCGGCAAAGCGCGACAGATGTACCATGCTGATGGCAGCATTAGACAGCAGTTCCAGCACGTGGTCACGGTCAGAGACGCTATCCAGACTGTTACGGGTCGCGGAGGCAAATCCCAACCATCCGGCAAGCTGTTCACGATCGATCGGATAAGCCGTACCGGCTAAGGCACCGCTACCCAGCGGGCTGACATCAAGGCGTTTCAGGGTATCCTGCAGGCGGCTTTCATCACGCGCCAGCATTTCCACATACGCCATGCACCAGTGGGCAAACGTCACCGGTTGTGCGCGTTGCAAGTGGGTGTAACCCGGCATCACCGCATCCTGATTGGCTTCGGCGGTTTCCACCAGCGCCTGTTGCAGTTGTACGATTGCCTGATGCAGTTCACTCACCTGATGTTTGCACCACAGTTTCAGATCGGTGGCCACCTGATCGTTACGACTACGACCGGTATGCAGCTTTTTACCCAGATCGCCGACTTTATCGATCAGTTTCTGCTCAACCCAGCTGTGAATATCTTCTGCATCACTTTTGACAATCGCCAGAGGATCGGCCTGCACTTCTTCCAACAGCACGTTCAGTGCCTGTTCAAGCTGCTGTTGCTCTGCTGACGTCAATACGTTGACGGTCACCAACGCTTTTGACCAGGCGACGGAGCCCACAATATCCTGTTCCGCCAGGCGATAGTCGAAGCGCAGGGAATCATTTAACTGTTTGAACCGCTGGTCTGCTGCCTGACTGAACCGTCCGCCCCAAAGTGCCATAATCTTGCTCCTGAATAAGTATGCGAAAGGGCGCAGCATGCTGCGCCCCTTAAATTGACGCTAAACCAACGACGTTACTTTTTCTTCTCGTTCAACGCACGGATACGGGAAGAGAGCGAGAACAGACGAATAAAGCCGCCCGCATGGCTGTGATCGTAAACTTCGTCTTCGCCGAAGGTCGCAAACTCTTCTGAGTACAGGCTGTTGGCAGACTTTTTCTGGATTGCCGTGACCTGACCTTTATACAATTGCAACACCACTTCGCCGTTAACTTCTTCCGCCAGCGCTTGCGCAGAAGCCTGAATGGAACGACGCAGCGGCGCAAACCAGCGGCCATCGTACACCACGTAGGACATTTCCAGGCCCAACTGCTCACGCCATTTAAAACTGTCGCGGTCCAGAACCAACTGCTCAATGCCGCGCAGCGCAGCAACCATAATGGTGCCCCCTGGAGTTTCATAGCAACCACGGGATTTGATCCCTACCAGACGGTTTTCCACGATATCAATACGGCCAACCCCGTGTTTGGCACCCAGCACGTTCAGGGTTTCCAGACATTTGTACGGGCTCATCGCCTCGCCGTTTACCGCAACCACTCGGCCTTTTTCTACGGTAACCGTTACTTGCTCTGGCTGGTCTGGCGCCTCCTGCGGATCGACAGTCCAGACCCAGCAATCTTTGTTTGGTGCATTCCACGGGCTTTCCAGCACGCCGCCTTCGGTAGAGATGTGCCAGGCATTTTCGTCACGGCTGTAGATTTTCTCCAGCGAGGCGGTGGTTGGGATATTACGTTCTTTCAGATAATCCAGCAGGGCTTCACGGGAACGCAGGTTCCACTCACGCCACGGCGCTACGACTTTCAGATGTGGTGCCAACGCCGTATAGGTGGTTTCAAAACGCACCTGGTCGTTGCCTTTACCGGTTGCTCCGTGGCACAACGCATCTGCCCCCACTTTCAGCGCCAACTCCACCTGAGCTTTGGCAATGATTGGCCGCGCCATTGAAGTGCCCAGCAAATAGCTGCCCTCATACAACGCGCCGGTCTGCAGCACCGGATAGACATAATCACGGATAAACTCTTCACGCAGATCGACAACATGACACTCAGAGGCACCGGATTGCAGAGCTTTCTGCTCAACGCCTTCCAGATCGCTGCGCTCCTGGCCGATATCCGCCACGAAGGCCACTACTTCACAGCCACCGTAGTTCTCTTTCAACCAGGGAATGATGGCCGAAGTATCCAGACCACCGGAGTACGCCAGAACGATTTTCTTGATGCCTTGGTTTTGCATTGTGTTATTCCTTTTCAATTCTAAATTTAAGCGAGGATCCGGGTGCCAATCGACACACCATTAAACAGAGCAGGAAGTTTTTCGGCATTGCGCCAGCTGGCGATATCTACCGGGCGACCAAGCGTACGAGCCGCATCAAGAGCCGCGTTAACCTTCACTACCATACCATCGGTGATGATGCCTTGAGCAATCAGTTGCTCTGCTTTTTGTGCTGTCATTTCCGCGATACGCTGCCCTTTCCCATCGAGAATGCCGCTGACATCCGACAGCAGGATTAAATCCGCCCCCAGCGTGGCGGCCAGGGCCGTCGCCGCTTGATCGGCGTTCACGTTCATCAGTTGGCCTTCGGCGGTAATGCCGATGGAGCTGACCACCGGCAGGTAGCCTGCGCCCAACAAGGTATTGAGCAGCGCAGGTGTTCCGGGTACTGCATGGCCCACGTGGCCCAACGCTGGGTCCAACTGCGTAACAGCAACGCTGCCACCATCTGCCAGGCTCAGACCAACCGCATTAATTTTGTGCTTCACCGCCCATGCCAGCAGGGTTTTATTTGCCGTTCCGGCCAGTGCACCGGTAATAATGTCGATCTGATCGGCAGGGGTGACACGCAGGCCGTTCTTCTTCACCACCGGCAGGGAGAGCTGTTTCATCAGTTCATCCACCACACAACCGCCGCCGTGAACGATCACCAGCGGGCGCTGATGTTCCTGGCGATAGACATCCAGCGCGGTAAACAAACGCTCGAGCGCTTCTTCACTGTCCAGTAGCACGCCACCTAGTTTGATAATCAATGGATTCATTGCTGTTTACTCACGCTGATTTAAAGTAAAGATTGGGTTTCCGGGAAGCCGAAACGGATATTCAGACATTGCACCGCCTGAGCGGCCGCACCTTTCAACAGGTTGTCTTCTGCGGCTACGGCGATCAGATGCTCGCCCTGCACGGCAAAGCCGATATCGCAGAACGGCAGGCCCACCACGGATTTCAGTGCTGGCACCCCTAGGTCGTAAAGCCGTACCAGTGGTTTGTTGTCGTAAGCTGCATGATAAGCCGCTGCCACGTCCTGCGCGGTAACGCCCGTTTTCAGGCGGCAGGTGATGGTCTCCAGTATCCCCCGAGGGAAACTGCCCAAATGTGGCGTAAAGATCACCGGCACACCCAGGTGTGCAGAAATTTCGGGCTGATGACGATGATTGAACAAACCGTAAGGCTGAAGGCTGACTTCGCAGAAACTGGTGGTCACGCTGGCTTTACGCCCTGCACCGCTCACGCCGCTAACGGCGTTGATGACCGGCCATTGGTCCAGATTCAGCAGTTGCTTGTCGAGCAGCGGTTTCAGTGCCAACTGGGCCGCCGTTGGGTAGCAGCCCGGCACGGCAATCAGTTGCGCCTGCTTGAGTTTTTCACTCTGCCACTCCGCCAGGCCGTAAACCGCCTGCGCCAACCAGTCCTTATGCTGGTGTTTAAAGCCATAATATTGGCTATAGAACTCACTATCCTGTACGCGAAAAGCCCCGGAGAGATCAAACACCACACACCCCGCCGCCAGGAATGCCGGGGCGATGTCATGGCTCACCTCATGGGCCGTCGCGAGGAAAACAACGTCGATGCCTTTTGCCGCTTCGGCCACATCAATCAGTGGCTGTAATGGCAGATCGACGATACCTTTTAATTGAGGGTGCAGGTCAGAAAGCAATTTTCCTGCATCTGCACTTTGCGCTGAAACCGCTAAAGCGGTTATGTTCATGTGTGGGTGGCGATTCAGGTAAGCCGTAAGCTCTGCTCCGGCATAACCGCTGGCACCAACAATCAGCGTATTCAACATGTGGCCTTTCACCTTCTTGGCTAGCGATAAGAGTCACGTGCGACTCCGGTAGCAGGGCTTGGTCGCGTTGTTGCGCGGTTCACCCATGTGGTTGAGCGTTGATGTTTTTATAAACATCTGGGCATTGATTCCCTTACGCTCCAGCTTACTGTATTTTTATTCAAAATAAATGCATGAATATTGATACTATCCTAACCAAAGGCTGTCAACAGTGAAGATGAAATTACCTCCATTTATTGAGCTGTACCGGGCGTTGATCGCCACCCCGTCGATCAGCGCCACCGATGCGGCCCTCGATCAGAGTAATGAAGCATTAATCAACTTGCTGGCTGGCTGGTTCAATGATTTGGGCTTTCGTGTCGACGTACAACCCGTGCCAGATACCCGCAACAAATTCAACCTGCTGGCCAGCATTGGCGAAGGCAGCGGCGGGCTGTTGCTGGCGGGCCATACCGACACCGTACCTTACGATCAGGGCCGCTGGACGCGAGATCCCTTTACCCTGACCGAACACGACAACAAGTTTTACGGGTTAGGTACTGCCGATATGAAAGGCTTCTTTGCCTTTATCCTGGATGCCGTACGTGATATTGACGCCAGCAAACTGACCAAGCCACTGTACATTCTGGCCACTGCAGATGAAGAAACAACGATGGCCGGTGCCCGCTATTTCGCGGCTTCAACCAAAATTCGTCCAGACTTTGCCATTATTGGCGAACCCACGTCACTGCAACCGGTGCGTGCGCACAAAGGCCATATCTCCAATGCAATCCGCATCGTCGGCCAATCGGGCCACTCGAGCGATCCGGCGCGCGGTGTCAACGCTATCGATCTGATGCATGAATCTATCGGGCATCTGATGGCATTGCGCAAAACGCTGCAGGAACGCTATAACAACCCGGCGTTTGCAGTGCCTTATCCGACCATGAACTTCGGTCATATCAGCGGCGGAGATGCAGCTAACCGCATCTGTGCCTGCTGCGAATTACACATGGATATTCGCCCATTGCCAGGCATGACGCTGGATAATATCAACGAACTGCTGCATGAAGCGCTGGCCCCGGTCAGCGAACGCTGGCCGGGTCGGTTGACGATTGACGAACTGCATCCCCCTATCCCAGGTTATGAATGCCCAACCGATCATCATATGGTCGCGGTGATAGAGAAACTGCTGGGTTCACGCACCGAAGTGGTCAACTACTGTACAGAAGCGCCGTTTGTCCAGGAAGTGTGTCCAACACTGGTGCTGGGGCCAGGCTCAATCAACCAGGCGCACCAACCGGATGAATATCTTGATAGCGCATTTATTGAACCGACACGCAAATTGCTGGGCCAGTTGGTCGATCACTTCTGCCTGCAATAAGTCCTGAATAAAAGTAGGGGAATGATTTACCATTACCCTACCTCTTAAGATGTAGAAATTTAAGCCAATAAGCCAGACTGATAACTGGCAGCCCGTAATTAAATTTCAGAAAAAATGCCGAATTTGATGTTTTTTTGCTAAAAATAGTGTCAATTAATGATTGGACAGGGGCGTGGTTAAATAAAACTGGCAGTCTTCGCCAGGCACGTGAAATTAACTTACAAGATGAAAATCACCTACTCACGACTTTTTAGTGGATGGATAACACCCCCTCCATTGGGAAACGAATGAGTATGCAAAGAACTGGGTCAGGGGTTATATGAACGAACAATATTCGGCAATGCGAAGTAATGTCAGTATGCTCGGCAAATTGCTCGGCGATACCATTAAAGAAGCGCTGGGCGAGCATATTCTCGATCGCGTTGAAACTATCCGTAAGCTTTCCAAATCTTCACGTGCCGGCAATGAGGCACATCGTCAGGAACTGCTCTCGACGCTGCAGAACCTGTCCAATGACGAATTGCTGCCTGTCGCCCGCGCTTTCAGCCAATTCCTGAACCTGACCAACGTTGCTGAGCAATATCACAGCATCTCACCTCATGGTGAGGCAGCCAGCAACCCAGAGGCGATGGCCCAGCTGTTTAGCCGGTTGAAAGACAAAAAACTCAGTAACAAGGAACTGCAGAAAGCGGTGGATGACCTCTCCATCGAACTGGTCCTGACGGCTCACCCGACGGAAATTACCCGCCGAACCCTGATCCATAAACTGGTTGAGGTTAACACCTGTCTCAGTCAGCTCGATCATAACGATCTGGCAGATTACGAGCGCAATAAAATCATGCGCCGCCTGCGCCAGTTGGTTGCGCAATCCTGGCATACCGACGAGATGCGTAAAAACCGCCCCTCGCCGGTCGACGAAGCCAAGTGGGGCTTTGCCGTGGTGGAAAACAGCCTGTGGGAAGGCGTCCCTGCTTTCTTGCGTGAGTTTAATGAGCAACTTGAAAACGCCATCGATTACCGCCTGCCCGTAGAAGCCGTGCCAATCCGCTTCACCTCCTGGATGGGGGGCGACCGCGACGGTAACCCGAACGTCACCGCCGAAATCACTCGCCATGTGCTATTGCTGAGCCGCTGGAAAGCCTGCGATCTGTTTACCCGCGATATTCAGGTGTTGGTCTCTGAACTGTCGATGAGTGAATGTACCCCGGAACTGCGCGAGCTTGCCGGTGGCGACGAGGTACAAGAGCCTTACCGTGAATTGATGAAACGCCTGCGCAGCCAGTTGATGAGCTCCCAGGCCTATCTGGAAGGCCGTCTGAAAGGCGAGCGCGTCCTGCGCCCACACGATCTGCTGGAAAACAACGAGCAGCTGTGGGAACCACTGTACGCCTGTTATCAATCCTTGGTCGCCTGCGGTATGAGCATCATCGCCAACGGGCAACTGTTGGATACTCTGCGCCGCGTGCGCTGCTTCGGTGTGCCGTTGGTTCGCATCGACGTACGCCAGGAAAGTACCCGCCATACCGATGCCATTGCCGAACTGACACGCTATCTGGGCCTGGGTGATTATGAAAGCTGGTCAGAAGCCGACAAACAGGCGTTCCTGATCCGTGAACTGAACTCCAAGCGTCCATTAGTGCCCCGGACGTGGGAACCCAGCGCCGACACACGGGAAGTGCTGGAAACCTGCCAGGTTATCGCTGAAGCGCCGCAAGGCTCGATCGCCGCCTATGTGATTTCCATGGCGCGCACACCGTCTGACGTCTTGGCCGTGCACCTGCTGTTGAAAGAAGCGGGCTGCCCATTCGCTCTGCCTGTCGCCCCGCTGTTCGAAACGCTGGACGACCTGAACAATGCCGACGATGTCATGACCCAGTTGCTGAACATCGACTGGTACCGCGGCTTTATTCAGGGCAAACAGATGGTGATGATCGGCTATTCCGACTCGGCGAAAGATGCCGGGGTGATGGCGGCTTCCTGGGCGCAATACCGTGCGCAAGATGCCTTGATCAAAACCTGCGAGAAAGCTGGCGTGGCGCTGACGCTGTTCCATGGCCGTGGCGGTTCTATTGGCCGTGGTGGCGCACCGGCACACGCTGCTCTGCTGTCACAACCGCCGGGCAGCCTGAAGGGAGGCCTGCGCGTGACCGAACAAGGCGAGATGATCCGCTTCAAGTTCGGTCTGCCAGAAGTCACCATCAGCAGCCTGGCGCTGTATACCGGCGCGGTTCTGGAAGCCAACCTGCTGCCACCGCCGGAACCTAAGCCAGAATGGCGCTCACTGATGGATGAGCTGTCCGATACCTCCTGCAAAATGTATCGCGGTTACGTGCGTGAAAACCCAGAGTTCGTGCCTTACTTCCGCGCGGCCACGCCGGAACAGGAACTGGCTAAACTGCCATTGGGGTCACGCCCGGCCAAACGCCGCCCGAACGGCGGCGTAGAAAGCCTGCGTGCTATTCCGTGGATCTTTGCCTGGACGCAGAACCGCCTGATGCTGCCTGCCTGGCTGGGTGCTGGTGCGGGCCTGCAGGAAGCGGTGAAAGCAGGTAAACAGGATCAGTTGGAAGCCATGTGCCACAACTGGCCGTTCTTCTCTACGCGTATCGCGATGCTGGAAATGGTGTTCGCCAAGACTGACCTGTGGCTGGCGGAATACTACGATCAACGTCTGGTCGATAAATCTCTGTGGCCGCTGGGCCAACAGTTACGCGATCAGTTGGAAAGCGATATCAAAGTGGTACTTACCATTGCCAACGACGACCATCTGATGGAAGACCTGCCGTGGATTGCCGAATCCATCGCGTTGCGCAACGTATACACCGATCCACTCAACGTCTTGCAGGCAGAACTGCTGCATCGTTCACGCCAGCAGGAACAACCGGACGCTCGCGTTGAGCAAGCGCTGATGGTCACCATCGCAGGCGTTGCCGCCGGGATGCGCAATACCGGCTAGGTGGAAAAATGTCTCACCAAAAAGCACCGCATCGCGGTGCTTTTTTATGGGAACAAGCATAAAAAAAGCGCCGTGACAGCACAGCGCTTTTTAAAATAATCAATACGTCATGATGCCACTGCGGGTCGTACCCCCAAGGTATGACAAATGGCGTAACTCATTTCCGCACGGTTGAGGGTGTAGAAGTGAAAGTCCTTCACCCCTTCACGGCTCAGGATCTTGACCATATCCATGGCGATATTCGCACCGACCATTTTGCGGGTTTCCGGGTCATCATCCAGCCCGGCGAACATGCTGGTCATCCAGCTCGGCACACGCACGTTAGTCATGGTGGCAAAGCGCTGTAACTGCTTGAAGTTAGAGACCGGCAGGATACCTGGCACGATTTCCACGTCGATACCGGCAGACACACAGCGGTCACGGAAACGCAGATAGCTTTCTACGTCGAAAAAGAACTGGGTGATGGCACGGTTGGCCCCCGCATCAATTTTCCGTTTCAGATTGATCAGATCTGACTGAGCGCTTTTCGCTTCTGGGTGAACCTCTGGATAGGCCGCCACCGAGATATCAAAATCGCCAACGTCTTTCAGCAGTTTCACCAGATCGGTCGCATACATTTCCGGTTTGCCACCACCTGGGGGCAAATCACCACGCAAGGCAACAATATGGCGGATACCGCTGTTCCAGTAGTCGGTGGCAATATCGCGCAATTGCGCCGGGGTGGCATCAATACAGGTCAGGTGAGGTGCCGCATCCAGACCGGTGCGCTCTTTAATGCCTTTAATGATGCTGTGAGTACGATCGCGTTCACCCGAGTTGGCGCCGTAGGTGACAGAGACAAACTTGGGTTTAAGGCTGCTCAGGCGATCGATCGATTGCCACAAGGTTTCTTCCATTTCGCTGGTACGCGGCGGGAAAAACTCGAACGACACATTAATCTGACCATTTAACTCCGCCAGACTCTGATTCAGCGCTTCCCGCTGGTTTGCGTGAAAAAAACTCATACCCTGTCCGCCTCTTATCGATCACTGTTTTACTTTGTTTTAATAAGCGTCTATACGTTTAGACGTCTAGATAGAAAATGCCGGATGTTGCCTAAAGAGTCAACAGGAAAGTGAGGGTCATGCCATGATTAATGTTCACGCAGCATGAGAGAATTTCATGATTAATCATAGCAGGGGATAATGATGAAAGAATAAACAGGGGCTGCATAATGCCGCCCCTGAGACTAAAACGAAGATTTACAGCAACTGTGCCAAACGGTTCAGATCAGACTGGATCGCCCCGGCGGTAACATCCCGACCGGCCCCAGGCCCACGGATCACCAGCGGATTATCACGATACCAGCGGCTTTCAATAGCAAACACGTTGTCACAAGGCAGCAGCGAGGCCAATGGATGTTCTGGCCGTACCGCCTCTACACCAACACGCGCTTTACCATTGGCATCGAAACGCGCCACGTGCCGCAGTACCAATCCCATTTCGTTGGCCGCTTCAAAGCGCTGCAGCATCTGTTGATTCAGTGCATCGCCGTTCTCAAAGAACTGATCGATAGAGCCCTTTTCCGCCCCCGCTGGCACCAAGGATTCAACACGGACCTGATTGGGTTCGATGTCATAACCCGCCTCACGTGCCAGGATCACCAACTTACGCATCACGTCCTGTCCAGACAGATCGACACGAGGGTCCGGTTCCGTCAGCCCTTGTTGCCAAGCCTGATCCACCAGTTCGGTAAAAGGAACCGTGCCATCAAACTGCAGGAATAACCAGGATAACGTACCGGAGAAAATGCCGCTGATCGCCAGAATACTGTCCCCGCTGTCACGCAGATCGCGTACGGTATGATTCACGGGTAACCCGGCTCCCACCGTGGCGTTATACAGCCAGTGGCGACCCGTTTTGGCAAACGCATCACGGATCTGACGATAATTATTACTGCACGAGGCACCTGCGAGCTTGTTGGCGCTGATCACATGGAAGCCATAGCTGGCAAAATCCAGATACTGCTCTGCCAGGTTCTCACTGGCAGTCACGTCAAGCACCACCAGATCGTCGAACGGGTGTGCTCTCATCCACAGAAACAGCGATTCTTCATCCAGTTCCTGAGCTTCTTCTTCAAAGAACGCCAACGCACGGCTGACGTCCAGCCCGTCGTAGTCCAGCAAGCTGCGACGGCTGTCCACCACTCCCGCCAACGTGAACTCAAAACCACTGCGTGCAGAGAGGTTTTTCTGTTCGCGAGCAAAAAGCTCCAGCCAACGCGAACCAATATTACCTTTGCCAAACAGCACGAGACCAATACGCTTTTCCGCACGGAACAGCGACTGGTGCAAGCCCTGGATCAGCAAACCGGTCGGCCCCTGGCGCAGCACCGCCACCAGGCTGATGCCGTCTTCTGCCTGCCAGATAAACTCTACCGGCTGATCTTTTAATTGCTGATAGAAACGATGGCTGTGCAGCGGATTCTTGCAAACCCCAGCGCCCACCAACGCGACCAACGCCAGACCTTCACGCAGTTGCAGCTCGCCTGGAAGCGCCGCCTCCTGCAAGATTCGCAACGCACTGCCCACCACTTCCGAGGTGTAACACAGTTGGAGCAGATTACGGTCGGTATGAATGCCCACCGCCAACGGCTTGATCTGCGCGCGTTTGAGCACCAGTTCCAACTCTTTCTGCGCCAGTTTGAAATCATGCTGCGGGGCCACATTGAGTTCGATCAGGCAGACATCATCATGGCTGGTGACAATTTTGGCGCCGGTCCCTGAAGCCAGGACCCGCTCGATACGTGTAGATCCTTGTTCCGGTTGATAACTGCACCGTAGTTGCAGATCGATATCGCTGCCAGACACCGGCTGTAAAGTACGGGTATGCAGCACCGGTGCCGCCAGGCGGGCCAGTTCGCTGGCTTCATCCAGGCGCAGCAACGGCAGCAGGCAGGCATCTTTGACTTTGCGCGGGTCAGCACTGTAAACCCCGGCTACGTCGCTCCAGATAGTGACCCGCTCTACGCCAGCCAATGCACCGATCTGGGTCGCGGAATAGTCACTGCCGTTACGGCCCAACAGCACGGTTTCACCGCTGTCGTTACGCGAAATAAAACCGGTCACAACCAGGCGCTTACCCGGATGCTGCGCCAGTAGCTGTTGCAATAAAGGATAGGAACGCCCTTCATCTACCTGCGGCTGTGCAGCACGCTCGGCGCGCAGGAAATCACGCGCATCCAGCCAGGCCGCTTGCATATCCTGCTTGTTCAGCACGGCAGCCATCAAACGGGCCGACCAGATTTCACCGTGCCCCACCACTTCGGCATACACCGCATCATCGACCTTACCGTCCAGCAATACCGCCAGGCGTTCTAGATCGTGAATAAACTCGGCAATCAGCGGTTCCGCCGTCTCTGGGGGCAATAACCCCGCGATCAGCTCACTGTGATACCGGCGCAACGTCTGCTGCACCTGATGTGCGGAAAGGCGATCGCTCTGGCTCAGCTTCAGCCAACCAATCAGTTGGTTGGTCGTACTACCCGCCGCCGAAACCACCATCATGTCGCCAGGCTGACTGTATTCGGCCATAATTCCGGCTACCCGCAGATAACACTTCACATCTGCCAGGCTGCTGCCACCAAATTTGTGCAGTTGACGCCCGCTCACCGGTCCTGCTCCCGCAATTGCATTCATGCTTACCTCGTTGCCGCCGCCTGGAAGGCTTGTTCCAGATCGGCAATCAAATCTTCACTATCTTCAATACCCACAGAAATACGCAACAGGCTTTCGGAAATGCCGGCTGCGGCGCGCGCCTCTGGCGCCATCCCCGCATGGGTCATGGTCGCCGCATGAGAGATCAGGCTTTCTACGCCACCCAGTGATTCTGCCAGAGTAAACAACTCCAGCGCTGACAGGAAACGGCGCAGCAGTGCTTCGTCACCGTCCAGTTCAAAGCTGAGCATGGCACCGAAGCCACGCTGTTGGCGGCACGCAATCTCATGGCCTGGGTTTTCCGGCAGAGAAGGATGATACAGCTTTTTGACCAAAGGTTGCTGCTGTAAATAACTGACAATCGCCTCGGCATTGTGCTGCGCAGCCTTGATACGCGGTGACAAAGTACGCATCCCACGTAATAACAAATAGCTATCGAACGCCGCCCCCGTAACGCCAATATTGTTTGCCCACCATGCCAGTTCTACCGCCAGCGCCTGATCTTTGGCAATCACCGCCCCCGCCACCACATCGGAATGGCCATTGAGATACTTGGTACAGGAATGCACCACCAGATCGGCACCCAGATCGAGTGGCTGTTGCAGAGCCGGGCTGAGGAAAGTGTTATCAACGACGGTCAGCGCACCCACTTCGTGTGCGGCTTTACAGATTGCCGCAATATCCACCACCCGCAGCAGGGGGTTGCTCGGGCTTTCGATCAGCACCAATTTCGGCTTTTGTGCTAATGCCTGCTGCAGCTCGGCTGCATTGCCTTGATCAACAAACTGCACCCGATATGCTCCACGTTTGCTCAGGCTGTCAAACAGGCGGTAACTTCCCCCATAACAATCATGAGGGGCCACCAGCAGATCGCCAGGCTTGAGCAATACCGTCGTCACCAGATGGATTGCCGACATACCACTCCCGGTCATCACCGCTCCCGCCCCGCCTTCCAGCTCCGCCAAGGCACGCTGCACCACATCACGCGTCGGATTGCCACGCCGTGAGTAGTCATGGGCTCGGGGCTGGTTGAAGTCGGTGAAATTATAGGTACTGGAAAGATGGATCGGCGGGACGACGCAGCCGTACTGTTCGTCATCGTTCAGACCGCTACGCACGGCAATCGTGGCTGGTTTACGCGTCATAGGGTATCTCGGCTCTCGGAAAGTGGGAAAATGAGGCCTAAAGATTAACCGCAGCGGAAATAGACGTCAATACATCTGGACATCTAAACTTCTTTGCGTATAGATTGAGCAAAGGGACAATACCCGCTAAAATTATGGCAGTTTGTTATGACGATAAGATGTTAATCCTAAATGCATAGGCTTCGCCTATTGATCAGCGTTACACAGTGATCGTTGTCGCGTAGAATTGACATTTATTTAGTGAGAACAGTGAAGATCGGGCATAATTAGCCGGTTTTTAGAATTTTGTAATTTTCAGACAAATTTTAAGGTGTCCCATGGCTGAGTGGAACGGCGAGTATGTCAGCCCTTACGCTGAACACGGTAAGAAAAGCGAGCAAGTAAAAAAAATCACGGTATCCATTCCGCTAAAGGTCCTGAAAATCCTGACTGATGAACGGACCCGTCGCCAGGTGAACAACCTGCGCCACGCCACTAACAGCGAATTGTTATGTGAAGCATTCCTGCACGCCTTTACCGGTCAGCCGCTGCCAAATGATGAAGACCTGCGCAAAGAACGCAGCGATGAAATCCCGGAAGCCGCGAAAGTGCTGATGCGTGAATTGGGTGTTGATCCCGATTCCTGGGAATATTGATCTGCCTGCCCAGAAGGCAAAAACGAAAAAAGGCGCCTGTGGCGCCTTTTTCATCTGACGATAAGAAAACTTATTTCTTAACGCCTGGTACGCTGAAACGCTTGTTGAAGCGGTCAACGCGGCCACCGGTAGCAACGTCACGCTGCTTGCCAGTGTAGAACGGGTGGCATTCGCCACAAACGTCCAGGTTCAGATCGTGACCCACGGTTGAGCGGATTTTGATCACGTTACCGCAAGAGCAGTTAGCAGTAACTTCTTCGTATTTTGGGTGGATACCTTGTTTCATGGGAAACCTCAGTTAAGGCCGTGTCGCTATCCAGCCCTGTTCCGCCAGACACCACACGTGGTTGATGATCGCTTTTGATATGGAATTATACCAAAGGCGGCAAATTATACAGAATAAAATGTACTGCGCAATCGGATCCGTACATTTATACCCGCCCAACTTCACGCTGCATGTGCGTTGGCTACGCTCAGTGGCTCAGTTCAAAAACGCGATGCACTGTTGCCCAGTGTCCTATCACCTGAATTATTTAGGGTATAGCGGCTCGCGGTGTAAACTAGCCAACACTTTTTTCCATCTGGATAGCCACATGCCTGTTGTACACGTCGCTTTACCGGTTCCTCTTGCCCGCACCTTCGATTATCTGCTGCCAGATGGTATGCAGCCGGTCATCGGCGCGCGCGTCAGTGTGCCTTGGGGAAAGCAGCGCGCAATAGGGATTATCACTGGCTCAAGCGAAACCAGCGAACTGCCACTGGATAAACTCAAGCCTATCGACAATCTGTTGGATCGCGACTCGCTGTTCTCTGCCAGCCTGTGGCGTATCCTGTTGTGGGCCAGCGAATATTACCATTATCCCATCGGTGAAGTGCTGTTCCACGCATTGCCTATCCTGTTACGCCAAGGGAAACCCGCAGAAGCGGCCCCATTATGGCAATGGTTCGCCACCGAGCAGGGCCGCGCCACACCACCAGAAAGCCTGAAGCGCGCACCAAAACAGCAACAGGCCTTGGCTGCCGTACTGCAACGCCCGGTGTACCGTCACCAGGTCAATGAGCTGGCGCTGACAGAAAGCGCACTGCAGGCGTTACGTGCCAAAGGGTTGGTCGATCTGCGTGCGCAAGTGGTGGCAACACAGGATTGGCGCCCGGGGTTTGAGGTCCTTGGAGAACGGCTGCGGCTCAATACTGAACAGGCCACCGCGGTGGGTGCCATCCGTAGCGAAGACGAACAATTTGCTGCCTGGTTGCTGGCCGGGGTCACCGGCTCCGGCAAAACCGAGGTTTATCTCAGCGTGCTGGAAAATATTCTGGCGAAGGGCAAACAGGCTTTGGTTCTGGTGCCAGAGATCGGGCTCACCCCGCAGACCATTGCCCGCTTTCGTGAACGCTTCAACGCCCCAGTAGAAGTGCTGCACTCCGGCCTGAACGACAGTGAACGGCTTGCCGTTTGGCTACGTGCTCGCAGCGGGGAAGCCGCCATTGTGATTGGCACTCGCTCGGCGTTATTTACGCCCTTCTCGCGCCTCGGAGTGATCATCATTGATGAAGAACACGACAGCTCCTATAAACAGCAGGAGGGTTGGCGCTACCACGCTCGCGATCTGGCCGTATTCCGCGCTCGGGAAGAGGATATCCCGATGGTGATGGGCTCGGCGACGCCAGCACTGGAAACGCTGCACAATGTACAATTAGGCAAATACCGCCAGCTCAAATTAACCCAGCGGGCGGGGAATGCCAAACCGGCGAATCAGCATCTGATCGACCTGAAAGGGCTGCCGCTGAAGGTAGGTCTGTCTCAGCCCCTGCTGAAAAGCATGCAACACCATCTGAAGAACGGCAATCAGGTGATGTTATTCCTCAATCGCCGCGGATATGCACCGGCACTGCTATGCCATGAATGCGGCTGGATTGCCGAATGCCAACGGTGCGACCATTACTATACGTTCCACCAACATCAGCGCCAGCTACGCTGCCACCACTGCGACAGCCAGCGCCCAGTGCCGCACCAGTGCCCACAATGCGGTTCAACGCATCTGGTTTCCGTCGGCGTCGGTACCGAACAACTGGAAAACGAGCTGGCTCCGCTGTTCCCGGAAACCGCCATTACCCGTATCGATCGCGATACGACCAGCCGTAAGGGCTCACTGGAACAGCATCTGGCAGACATTCACCGCGGTGGCCCACGGATCCTGATCGGCACGCAAATGCTGGCAAAGGGCCACCACTTCCCTGATGTCACTCTGGTTGCGCTGCTGGACGTGGACGGTGCACTATTCTCGGCCGATTTCCGCTCTGCCGAGCGCTTTGCCCAACTCTACACTCAGGTTTCCGGCCGTGCCGGGCGAGCGGGCAAACAGGGCGAAGTTCTGCTACAAACCCATCACCCGGAGCATCCTTTACTGCAAATCCTGCTGCAACAGGGCTATGACGCCTTTGCCAAGCAAACATTGGCCGAGCGCAGCAGCGTCTTCCTGCCGCCTTATACCAACCACATCATCGTGCGTTCAGAAGATCACGATAATCAGCAGGCACCGCTGTTCTTACAGCAACTGCGCAATCTGTTGGAGGCCAGCCCGCTAAAGGATAATTCGCTATGGGTATTGGGACCCGTTCCAGCTCTGCAGCCAAAACGCGGTGGCCGCTTCCGTTGGCAACTGCTGTTACAGCATCCTTCCCGGCGACTGTTGCAGCACCTGATGAAAAGTACATTGCCGCTGATTGGCACCCTGCCTCAGGCACGCAAGGTAAAATGGACGTTGGACGTCGATCCCATCGACAGCTGACTAAGACAAATCTTATTTATGACTCAGTGAGCAAACGTTTACCCCACAATTTGCGATCGAACGCTAAAAAACCCTCTCGCGTCACACTTTTTATGCAAATTAGGTAACAAAAGCCGGTCGTAATCTGTTTAGAATGTCTGAGAAGGCTTTTTGCATCCAAGTATCATCATGGGATGTTTGAACGTGGATGGCGCTAAAAATAATAACACCACCGCATGCCAGAATTTGTGAGCAAACTGAAGTCACCGCGTTGGCATGGGGCGAACGCAAGGAGAAAGGCGTTGGAACACAAAAAAGAGTTAACCATGGCAACCATGAAAGACGTTGCCGAAATGGCCGGCGTTTCAACGGCGACCGTATCACGAGCGCTGATGAACCCGGAAAAGGTGTCAACGCCGACGCGCCAGAAAGTTGAGCAGGCCGTGCTGGCCGTGGGTTATTCCCCTCATGCCCTATCTCGTAATATCAAACGCAATGAATCCCGTACCATCCTGGTGATCGTCCCGGATATTTGCGATCCGTTCTTTGCCGATGTGATCCAGGGGATCGAGCAAACGGCGGCGCAACAGGGTTACCTGGTGTTGATCGGTGACTGCGCGCAGCAAAATCAACAGGAACGCACCTTCGTCAATCTGATCATCACCAAACAAATCGACGGCATGTTGCTGCTGGGCTCCAATCTGCCGTTCGACGCCAGCAAGGAAGAACAGCGCAACCTGCCCCCCATGGTGATGGCTAACGAGTTTGCGCCGGAGCTGGAGCTGCCAACGGTCCACATCGACAACCTGACCGCCGCATTTGAAGCCGTACATTATCTGCATCAGCTTGGCCACAAACAGATAGCCTGCGTGGCCGGGCCAGAGCATATGCCACTCAGTCATTATCGACTACAGGGTTACATTCAAGCGCTACGCCGTAATGGCATTAACGTCGAAAGCAGTTATATTACCCGGGGTGATTTCACTTACGAAGCTGGCGCACAGGCATTGGCATCGCTGATGGCACTGCCAAAACCGCCAACGGCAGTCTTCTGTCACAGTGATGTCATGGCGATCGGCGTGCTATCCCAAGCCAAAAAGATGGGTTTGCGGGTACCGCAAGACCTCTCCATTGTCGGCTTTGACGATATCAAACTGACGCAGTATTGCGATCCACCACTGACCACCGTCGCGCAGCCCCGCTTCCAGATCGGTCAGCAGGCAATGTTGTTGTTGCTGGAACAGTTACATGGGCAGGTCGTGAATAGCGGTTCCCGGCTTTTAGACAGTGAATTGATCATCAGAGGCAGCACCGCAGCCCCTAAACGCTAGTCAAATATTTTTGGGTTAAGTAACATGGCTGACCCAACGCCTGTCATAAAGGCGTAATGATCATTGTTGTGGCTATTTTGCCAGGACAGCTCCCCAAATGTGCGTGCCTGTAGGGCATTCACTATGGGCTGGAAGCTGACGCAAAATAGCCGGTAAAATAGCCTATGCCTCTTAGATTGCAAATTGCAGCCAACCCGGCTGCTGCTTGAAAGCGAGGGGGGAGGCTCTAACCTTATCAGGACACAGCGGAATTACAGTGGCACAGAGAGACTATGTAGGCCGTGGGCGCTCAGGAGCAGCGCGGCGCAAGACCCCCAGCCGTAAAAAACGCAGTTCTCCGAAGGTATCCAAAACCGTGGTGGCGCTTGCCGTCGCCCTTCTGGTTGTCTTTATCGGTGGCCTCTATTTCATCACGCACAACAAGCCGGAAGATGCACCGATGCTACCTACGCACAATACTCGCCCAGGTAACGGCCTGCCGCCGAAGCCAGAAGAGCGTTGGCGTTATATCAAAGAGCTGGAGAACCGTCAGATTGGCGTTCAATCACCCACCGAGCCAACGGCCGGAGGGGAGATCAACTCCAAAACTCAACTGACCGATGAACAGCGTCAACTGCTGGAACAGATGCAGGCCGATATGCAGCAGCGACCAACGCAGCTGTCTGAAGTGCCTTATAACGATCCTTTACAGCCACGTAATAACGGGCGCCAGCAGCAAACACAACCGTCAGTGCAACAACAGATGCAGCAACAGCCGGTGCAACAGACAACACAGCCGCCACGCAACCCATTCAACAATGGGGCAACGCAGGTACAACAACCTAAACCGCAGGTGCAGCAACCTAAGCCACAGGCGGTAACGCCGCCGGTGCAAACCCGGCAGCCAGAACCGAAGCCACAAGTGAAGCAACAGGAAACGGCCAAACAAGAAACCAAACCTGAGCAGAAACAGAAGTGGATGGTGCAATGTGGCTCATTCCGCGCCACCGATCAGGCGGAATCAGTACGGGCGCAGCTAGCCTTTGAGGGCATCGAAAGCCGCATCACCACAGGCGGAGGCTGGAACCGCGTCGTGCTGGGCCCTTATAGCACCCGTGCCGCAGCAGACAAAGCCTTGGCCCGCCTGAAGGGCATTGGCATGTCAAGTTGCATTCCCCTCTCTGTTGGGGGTTGAAAAGCGTCAATCTCCCCCCATCTATACTCTCAATATGCCTCGTAGTCTCTGCACCCGCGGAGACTGCGAGGACTTCTTTCCGTCTGCAACGAGGGTCTGCTCGTGACAACAATTGTAAGCGTACGCCGCAACGGCCAGGTAGTGATCGGTGGCGATGGCCAGGCCACACTGGGCAACACGGTAATGAAGGGCAACGTCAAAAAAGTTCGTCGCCTGTATAACGATAAAGTGATTGCCGGTTTCGCCGGGGGTACGGCTGATGCATTCACTCTGTTCGAACTGTTCGAGCGCAAACTGGAGATGCACCAAGGCCATCTGGTAAAAGCCGCCGTTGAACTGGCGAAAGATTGGCGTACCGATCGCATGCTGCGCAAACTGGAAGCGTTACTGGCCGTGGCCGATGAAAACGCCTCGCTGATCATTACCGGTAACGGTGATGTAGTTCAGCCTGAAAATGATCTGATTGCGATTGGTTCCGGCGGCCCTTATGCCCAGTCTGCCGCCCGCGCGTTGTTGGAGAATACGGAGTTAAGCGCTCGCGAGATCGTGGAGAAATCCCTCAGCATCGCGGGTGACATCTGTATTTACACCAACCATTTCCACACCATTGAAGAATTGCCTTCCAAAGCGTAAGGATCGAATACCATGTCTGAAATGACCCCGCGCGAGATCGTCAGTGAACTGGACAGCTACATCATTGGCCAAAACAAAGCCAAACGTGCTGTCGCTATTGCCCTGCGCAACCGCTGGCGCCGGATGCAGCTCAACGAGATGCTGCGTCACGAAGTGACCCCGAAAAATATCCTGATGATCGGCCCGACCGGCGTCGGTAAAACCGAGATCGCCCGTCGTTTGGCCAAGCTGGCCAATGCCCCCTTCATCAAGGTAGAAGCCACCAAGTTCACCGAAGTGGGCTACGTGGGTAAAGAAGTGGATTCCATCATCCGCGATCTGACCGATGCCGCCGTAAAAATGGTGCGTCTGCAGTCGATCGAGAAAAACCGTACTCGCGCAGAAGAAATGGCGGAAGAGCGCATTCTCGACGTCCTGATCCCACCGGCCAAGAACAACTGGGGTCAGCCCGAAGAGCAAAATGAACCTTCTGCCGCACGCCAGGCATTCCGCAAAAAATTGCGTGAAGGCCAGTTGGACGATAAAGAAATCGAAATCGATCTGGCAGCAGCGCCGATGGGTGTTGAAATCATGGCGCCTCCTGGTATGGAAGAGATGACCAGCCAACTGCAATCGATGTTCCAGAACCTCGGCGGGCAGAAACAGAAGCCGCGCAAACTGAAGATCAAAGAAGCTTTCAAGCTGCTGGTCGAAGAAGAAGCCGCCAAACTGGTCAATCCGGAAGAGCTGAAAGAACAGGCAGTCGAAGCCGTTGAACAACACGGTATCGTGTTTATCGATGAGATCGATAAAATCTGTAAGCGTAGCGGTCAAAGTTCCGGCCCGGACGTTTCCCGTGAGGGTGTTCAGCGTGACCTGCTGCCACTGGTGGAAGGCTGTACGGTCTCTACCAAGCACGGCATGGTGAAAACCGATCACATTCTGTTTATCGCCTCTGGTGCTTTCCAGACGGCCAGCCCTTCCGATCTGATCCCGGAACTGCAGGGCCGCTTGCCGATCCGTGTTGAGCTACAAGCGCTGACCACGGAAGACTTCGAACGCATCCTGACGGAGCCAAGTGCATCACTGACCGAACAATACAAAGCGTTAATGGCAACCGAAGGCGTCACCATTAATTTCACCGCTGATGGTATTCGCCGCATCGCTGAAGCCGCCTGGCAGGTTAACGAAAGCACCGAAAACATCGGTGCACGCCGTCTGCATACCGTGCTGGAGCGTCTGATGGAAGATATTTCGTACGATGCAAGTGAAATTAACGGCCAATCCATTACAATTGACGCCGAATATGTGCGCAATCATCTGGATGAACTGGTAGCGGATGAAGATCTGAGTCGTTTTATCCTATAATCGCTCTATCACTGTCCTGTCAGTTATCTTTGTGGGAGGCATTGCCTCCCACATGCGTTTTTGACCAGGGTTGCCTTTTGACTTACTGAAGCGAAAAATGAGCTTATCAACCACCACCACCCCGGCCAAAGCCTGGCTGGAAAGTTTACGACCACGAACCCTGCCGCTGGCCTTTGCCTCCATTGTCGTCGGTTCAGCGATTGCTGCCTGGCAAGGCAGCCTCAAGCCCGACGTTGCGCTGTTGGCTCTTCTCACTGCGGGTCTGCTCCAGATCCTCTCCAACCTGGCCAATGATTACGGTGATGCGGTCAAAGGCAGCGATAAGGAAGATCGTATCGGCCCCTTGCGCGGCATGCAAAAAGGTATGATCACCCAGAGTCAGATGAAACGTGCGCTGGTGCTGACGGTGATCCTGATTGCCATTTCAGGCTGCTGGTTGATCGCCGTTGCCTGCGAAAAACCCAGTGATGTGGTGGGCTTCCTGGTGCTGGGTGGGCTGGCGATCGTTGCTGCCATTACCTATACCGTGGGTACCAGACCCTACGGCTATTTGGGGTTAGGCGATATTTCAGTGTTGGTGTTTTTCGGTTGGCTAAGCGTAGCGGGCAGCTACTATCTGCAAACCCACACTTTCGACAGCATCGTGATGTTGCCGGCAACGGCTTGTGGTCTGCTGGCTGCGGCGGTGCTGAACATCAACAATCTGCGCGATATCGAAAGTGACCGCGCCAATGGTAAAAATACCCTGGCAGTCCGCCTTGGCCCACAAAAGGCACGTTATTATCACGCACTGCTGTTAATCGCCGCCGTGGTGTGTTTTGCCCTGTTTAGCATACTCAATCTGCACAGCCTGTGGGGCTGGCTGTTTGTATTAGCCATTCCGCTGCTGTTCCGCCACGGCCTGCGCGTACTGCGCGATCCTACAGCCGTCGGTATGCGTCCAATGCTGGAACACATGGTCAAGGCGGCGTTGCTGGCCAACGTGCTATTTGCCATCGGCGTGGTGCTTAGCTGACCCGCGAAAAGGTGCCGGGACACATCCTGGCACTGATGACTTTGCCAACAGGGCGAATAAAGGGATATACTGGTTATTCCAGCGGCAAACAGACGTAAAATCCTATGAAATACGATACTTCCGAACTTTGCGATATCTATCAAGAAGAGGTCAACGTGGTTGAGCCTCTGTTCTCCAATTTTGGTGGGCGTACTTCATTTGGCGGGCAAATCACCACGGTGAAATGCTTTGAGGATAACGGCCTGCTGTTTGAATTGCTCGAAGAAAACGGCCGCGGCCGCGTGTTACTGATCGATGGCGGCGGTTCGGTACGCCGGGCGCTGATCGACGCAGAATTGGCCCGTCTAGCCACTCAGAACGAGTGGGAAGGCATCGTCGTTTACGGAGCCGTTCGCCAGGTAGACGACCTGGAAGAACTGGACATCGGTATTCAGGCGATGGCAGCCATCCCGGTAGGGGCAACCAGTGAGGGCGTCGGTGAAAGCGATATCCGTGTTAACTTCGGCGGGGTCACTTTCTTCTCTGGCGATCACCTGTATGCCGATAACACCGGTATCATCCTCTCGGAAGATCCACTCGACATCGAGTAACCACTGAATATGCAAAAGGGCGCCTGAGGCGCCCTTTTCGATCGTGGCTAATAGGAATCAGACCTCTTCCATTTTGCCTAACAATGCACGCAAACGCTCTTGCCATACGTGCTGCTCTTCTTTCAGCTGTTGATTTTCACGCACCAGTGACTCGTGATTACCTGCCGCATTCTGAACTTCCTGAGATAGGGAATTATTCTTCTCTTTCAGCTCTTCAATTTCCATCTGCAACAGAGTGATGGTATCGATCGCCTGCTGAACTTTTGCTTCCAGTTTTTCAAATACTTCAAATGACATTCTTCAGTCCCCTCATGGTAGCAAGGCGTACATCTATAAGTAGCGCCACAACATCAGTTGCAGCGGCTGCGAATATGCTCGCGCCAAGTAACACGCGCATTTATACCCGTCGTCTTTCAAATTGCAGCTTGAAATCCATAGGGTATATGGTAAACACGCCTGTCTCGATAAAACGTTTCTTTCAATAAAAACGATTGTAAGTAGCCAGCCCCTCAGTGTCTAGCAACATACCGGCCCAACGCGCAGTCTGTTGCAATTTTCCTGCCGCCACTATCAGCAAAAACCGAAAACCACCTCCTGACAGGTTCCGGCTTTGTTAATAAATGGAAACCAAAATACTGGTCAGATCACAGTTTTATGGTGCAGAAAGAGCACATAACAACGCGAAATCGCTCAATTTCATGACGGAGCACACACATTTTGATTTCGCTATTTCTCGTTTATGCTCGTTAACGATAAATTTACATCACGTCCTCAATCAATAAGAGGACGAAATGACAGAAATGTACCCTAGGGCCAAAACGCAAAATACGTCAGGCCTACATACCCGGCAGGGTATGAACCTATAACCGTCGTATATAGGAAAATAAAATTATGAGCCAATCCACCAGTCCGACCTTAAAAGGCCAGTGCATCGCAGAATTTCTCGGCACCGGTCTGTTGATCTTCTTTGGCGTAGGCTGTGTTGCAGCACTGAAATTAGCAGGAGCCAGCTTCGGCCAGTGGGAAATCAGTATCATATGGGGCCTGGGTGTTGCCATGGCCATCTATCTAACCGCCGCCATCTCCGGCGCACATCTGAACCCAGCCGTTACCATTGCGCTGTGGCTGTTCGCCTGCTTTGATGGACGCAAAGTACTCCCCTTTATCGTTGCTCAGGTTGCAGGGGCGTTCTGTGCAGCAGCGCTGGTCTACGGTCTGTATTACAACCTGTTCGTCGATTTTGAAACCACTCACCAGATGGTGCGTGGCAGCAATGAAAGTCTGGATCTGGCGGGTATTTTTTCCACCTATCCAAACGCGCATATCTCCGTCGGCCAAGCCTTCCTGGTAGAAATGGTGATCACGGCCATTCTGATGTGCTTGATCCTGGCACTGACCGACGACGGTAATGGCATCCCACGCGGCCCATTGGCACCGCTGCTGATCGGTATTCTGATTGCCGTCATCGGGGCTTCCATGGGGCCATTAACCGGCTTCGCATTGAACCCGGCGCGTGACTTCGGTCCAAAACTGTTCGCCTCTCTGGCGGGCTGGGGTAAGGTTGCCTTTACCGGTGCCCGCGATATTCCTTACTTCCTGGTTCCCATCTTCGGCCCTATCGTTGGTGCTTGTCTGGGTGCCTTTGGTTATCGCGCGCTGATCGGCCGCCACCTGCCTTGTGATGTTTGCGTCGAGGAAGAACAGCCTGCCGCCAAGTCAGAACAGCATAAAGCCTAATTGCCACAGTTTGATACCCTATGGATTTCAAGATGCAGGTAGGCAGCAGCAGAGTGACGAATCGGTTTTCAACCGCTTTAAACAACGCTAGTGTTGGCTTTTCAAGTGAGCCTCGATGAGGCTCATCATCCCGATGAACACACCAGCCAATGATTCGGGTGAACCAGAGCCGCCGACAACCATGCAACCTGAAAGACGACGGGTTTAACGGTTAACAACAGCAGGACGAAACTTATGACAACTGAAAAAAAATATATTGTTGCTCTCGATCAGGGAACGACCAGTTCGCGTGCCGTTGTGCTCGATCACGACGCTAATATTGTTGCGGTCTCTCAGCGTGAATTCACACAAATCTACCCCAAAGCGGGTTGGGTGGAACATGACCCAATGGAAATCTGGTCATCCCAGAGCTCTACGTTGGTTGAAGTACTGGCCAAGGCCGATATCAGCTCCGACCAAGTAGCCGGTATCGGTATCACTAACCAGCGTGAAACCACCGTCGTTTGGGAGAAAGAAACCGGCAAGCCGATTTACAACGCCATCGTTTGGCAATGCCGCCGCACCGCAGAAATCTGTGAACAGCTTAAGCGCGATGGCCTGGAAGAGTATATCCGCCACAACACTGGCCTGGTGGTTGATCCTTATTTCTCCGGTACCAAGGTTAAATGGATCCTCGATCACGTTGAAGGTGCCCGCGAACGTGCCAAACGCGGCGAACTGCTGTTTGGTACTGTCGACACCTGGCTGGTGTGGAAAATGACCCAGGGGCGGGTGCATGTAACCGACTACACTAACGCCTCGCGTACTATGATGTTCAACATCCACCAGTTGGATTGGGATGAGCGTATGCTGGAAGTGTTGGATATTCCACGCGCCATGCTGCCAAAAGTTCGTCCCTCTTCAGAAGTGTACGGCCAGACCAACATCGGCGGTAAAGGCGGTACGCGTATCCCTATCTCCGGGATCGCCGGTGACCAGCAGGCAGCGTTGTATGGCCAACTCTGTGTGCAACCGGGTATGGCGAAAAACACCTACGGGACCGGCTGCTTCCTGCTGATGAACACCGGTGAGGAGGCTGTACGCTCCAACCATGGCCTGCTGACCACCATCGCCTGCGGACCACGCGGAGAAGTGAACTACGCGCTGGAAGGTGCCGTGTTTATCGGTGGTGCGTCTATCCAGTGGTTACGTGATGAGTTGAAGTTGATCAGCGATGCCACCGACTCCGAATACTTTGCCACCAAGGTCAAAGACAGCAACGGCGTGTACGTCGTACCTGCCTTTACCGGCTTGGGTGCCCCTTACTGGGATCCGTATGCCCGTGGTGCCATCTTCGGCCTGACCCGTGGTGTGAACAGTAACCACATCATCCGTGCCACGCTGGAATCTATCGCTTATCAGACCCGCGACGTCCTGGATGCCATGCAAGCCGATGCCAATACCCGTCTGCAATCACTGCGAGTGGACGGTGGAGCCGTTGCCAACAACTTCCTGATGCAGTTCCAGTCTGACATTCTGGGAACGCGTGTTGAACGTCCTGAAGTCCGCGAAGTAACGGCTCTGGGTGCTGCCTATCTGGCCGGGCTGGCAGTCGGTTTCTGGAACGATCTGGATGAAGTGAAGAGCAAAGCCAACATCGAGCGTGAATTCCGCCCAAGCATCGAAACCACCGAGCGTAACTTCCGTTACAGCGGCTGGAAGAAGGCCGTGGCCCGTGCGCAAGCGTGGGAAGATCACGACTAAAAAACGCGGCTTTTTTACCCTGAGAATGCGCTGCCTGCGGGCGGCGCTTTTTTTTGCCTCACCATGCCGTCATCGCGCTGTGGTAAACTTTGCCGAAATTTCCTTCCTTTTACTCACTAACAGGTTTGCCATGAAACGTGAATTAGCCATCGAGTTTTCCCGCGTCACTGAGGCCGCCGCCCTGGCGGGTTACAAATGGTTGGGCCGTGGCGATAAAAACGCCGCTGACGGTGCAGCGGTTAATGCCATGCGCATTATGCTCAATAAAGTGGATATCGATGGCCGGATCGTTATTGGCGAAGGTGAAATAGATGAAGCGCCGATGCTGTACATCGGCGAAAACGTCGGCACAGGCCAAGGGGATGCGGTGGATATCGCTGTCGATCCGATCGAAGGCACCCGAATGACCGCCATGGGGCAGTCTAATGCGCTGGCCGTACTGGCCGTTGGCGATCGCGGTACCTTCCTGCACGCGCCCGATATGTACATGGAAAAGCTGGTGGTTGGCCCACTGGCACGCGGCGTGATCGATCTCAATCTGCCATTGGCTGAAAACCTGCGCAATATTGCCTCCCGTCTGGGTAAACCGATAACTGAACTCACTGTAATCACCCTGGCCAAGCCACGTCACGACGCAGTGATCGCCCAAATGCAACAGCTCGGAGTGAAAGTCTTTGCCATACCCGACGGTGATGTTGCCGCCTCGATCCTCACTTGCATGCCAGAAAGCGAAGTGGATGTGATGTACGGCATCGGTGGCGCACCAGAGGGGGTGATATCCGCAGCCGTGATCCGCGCGTTGGATGGTGACATGCAAGCCCGCTTGCTGGCTCGTCATCAGGTAAAAGGGGATAACGAAGAAAACCGTCGCATCGGAGAACAGGAGTTGGCCCGCTGTAAACAGATGGGCATCGAAGCCGGTAAGGTGCTAGTACTGGATGAAATGGCGCGCAACGACAATGTGATCTTTGCCGCAACCGGTATCACTAAGGGCGATTTGCTGGAGGGCATTAGCCGCAAGGGCAACATGGCGACCACCGAAACCCTGTTGATCCGCGGGAAGTCACGCACCATCCGCCGCATCCGTTCAACCCATTATCTGGATCGCAAAGACGCCGCACTGCACGAATTCCTGCTATAAACAGCAAGGGCTCAGCATGCCGAGCCCTTCTCTTTCAAACAGCATGCCCCTGATGCTGCATGCGGCTGGATAACGGCCACCAACACAGCAAAATCAGTAACGCCATGGCAAACATCAACAGACCAAGACTGAACTGCCCGGTCTGTGGCAACATGGCAGAAAGCCAGGTTGCCAGGCCAGAGCCCATATTCTGCATGCCCCCTACCAGTGCTCCCGCGGCACCGGCCAGATAAGGGAACGGCTCCATTGCTCCGGTCGTGGCCAAGGGGAAAAGCATTCCTGCCCCAAAAAAGAACAGAGCCGCAGGCACGATCAGTGTCCAAATGTTCATCACGCCAAACCAGCCGGGGAGCCACATCATTATCCCCGCCAACAGGCAACTGATTACCGAGTGCCACATCAGGCTGTGGAAGGATTTGCCATCACGTCCGGCATACCAGGCACCAAAGAACGCCGCCGGGATCGGCAGGATAAACAGAATACTGACCGTCATGCCACTCAACCCCAGCACGCCCCCCATTAAAACGCCACAGCTGGCTTCAAAGACGGCGATACCGGCCAGAGCGCCGATCAGCATCACCAGATAGCAGCTGAAAGTGCCGTCGGCCAACAGTTGACGGAAGCTGGAGAACATGCGGCGTTTTTCCGTCTGCTGAGGCCGGGTCTCAGGCAACCAACGGTACATAGCGAAGGCCACTCCGCTGCAAAGCACCAATAAAAAGGCATAGCAGGCGCGCCAGCCAAATATCATCGCCAGCGCGCCACCTATCACTGGTGCCAGGAGCGGGCTGACCAAAATCCCCATGTTCAACAAACTGTTGGCGTAACGCAGTGCCGTACCGGCGTACAAATCGCGCGGCATGGTTCTGGCCATCACCCCCGCCACGCCGGTTCCCATCCCCTGAATAGCGCTGGCCGCTACCAGCATCGTTAAACTGTTAGACAGCAATGCGCCCAAGGCGCCAAGCAGGAAAATCATCATGCCAGCCAGGATCACCGGGCGGCGGCCAATGCGGTCGGAAAGGGGTCCGTAGATCAACTGTGAGAAACCATAGGTCATCAGATAAGCCGCCATCACGCGCTGTACGGCACCTGTGCGAACCGACAGATCGTGGGCAATATCTGCGATAGTGGGTACATATATAGTTTGCGCCATCTGACCGACGGCAACCAGCAGGATCAGCATCACCAACAGGTGAAAGTTTTCAATTTTTCTCATTATCTTCATTAACATATTCAGTCAACACAGCACCCGTTCACGCCCAATACCTCCGGGGGAACCGCAGAGCGCCATCTTTGCGCTGCATAAGCTAACAAATCTGTTTTTTTTAGCGAGTTTCAGGCAGATATAGATCGCAATGCGACTGGCACTCATCGCAACCAGTCTCGTAAATTAAACTGTACGTATAACGATAAAGAGTTAAGAATGATAAACTTGCAGTGGTCTGGCTTTAGCATTTAATCGATAATTATTTCCATCAACTTGAAATAAGATACCTCCATAGGGATTGGGTTTATGAAAACACCAGAGCTGATTTTATTGCAGTTAAAAACCTTGGGTCCCCACTCCGCCAAAATGCTGGCTGAGAGGCTCGAAATAACGCCAATGGGGATCCGCCAGCATCTGCAATCCCTTGAGCAACGTGAGCTGGTTTGTTACGAGGAAGCACGCACCAAGGTGGGCCGTCCGACACGTTTTTGGTCGCTCACTCAGCAAGGCCATGCCCAGTTTGCCGATTGCCACGATCGGCTTTCATCGATATTGCTGGAGTCGGCAAAGGAACTGTTCGGCGAAGAAGGCATAGAAAAATTGATCCGCGCACGGGAAGATAAACTTTATCACCGCTATGCCAATGAACTGGCAGAGGAAGAAAATCATCTCGGCAGGCTTGCTCGCTTGGTTCGTCTGCGTCAGCACGACGGCTACATGGCCGAGCTGCTGGATCATCCACAAGGGATGTTACTGGTGGAAAACCACTGCCCGATCGGCGTAGCAGCGCATACCTGCAGCAGCCTGTGTAACTCGGAACTACAGCTATTCCACCGTCTGTTTGGCAACGGTTACCGGATTGAGCGCACCGCACATGCCATTTCCGGTTCACGACATTGTGCTTATTTGATTCAACCGCGGGAGCATTAAAAGTATGGCTGAATGGGTTAATGGCAAAGTGACACAGGTACAACACTGGACAGATGGGCTGTTCAGCATCACCGTCAATGCCCCGATCGACAACTTCACCGCCGGGCAATTTGCCAAACTGGCGCTGGAGATTGATGGCGAACGCATTCAGCGTGCTTATTCTTACGTCAATGCCCCTAGCGATCCTAATCTGGAGTTTTATCTGGTTACGGTACCGGAAGGCAAACTCAGCCCAAGGCTCAACCAGTTGAAGCCTGGCTCAGAGGTTATGGTCACCAAAGAAGCAGCCGGTTTTTTCGTGCTGGAAGAAGTCCCCGATTGTGACACGTTGTGGATGCTGGCGACCGGCACGGCCATTGGCCCTTATTTGTCTATCCTGCAAGAAGGGAAAGATCTCGAAAGGTTCAACAATCTGGTTCTGGTGCATGCCGCACGCTTTACACGAGATCTCAGCTATCTGCCACTGATGCAACAGTTGCAACAACGTTATAACGGCAAACTCCGTATCCAAACCGTAGTCAGCCGCGAAGAGGTGGCCGGTTCGTTGACCGGGCGCGTACCAGCCCTGCTGGAGGATGGGCAACTGGAAGCCGCGGTGGGCCTGACCATTAATGCCGAAAGCAGCCACGTAATGCTATGCGGCAACCCGCAGATGGTTCGGGATACCCAGCAAACGTTGAAAGAGCACCGCCAAATGCGTAAACACCTGCGTCGTAAGCCCGGCCATATCACCAGCGAACATTACTGGTAACTCAGCGGAATTTTACCGGTTTGGCCTCAGGGCCAAATCGGTTATTCCCCTCGGTGCCCACAAAAGCCCCCAGATCGATCATCATCATCACAATAATCAGCGTTGGGATAAAACGCCCGACACCCCACTGCCAGATCGGTGCCAGCATTTGCCAGTTACCGGCCGCCAGCATCCATGCCAGGACCAACAAAAGCGCCCACCAGCCCTTTTTATTACGATCGTGCAAACGCTTAACCAGTACTGCAGCCGTTGGCCACAGCAGCACCACAATGAAAAAGGCAATGGATTGGATCGCGACCACATCGTAGTTGGCCAGCGAGAAAGCCGCAGCCATCAACACCACCCACACTCCCATCCAGATCCAGAAATCACGCCGCCCAATGCGGCCATTAAATGAAAAACACCACTGCTGTAAGGTCATTGATTCATGCACTCTTGGCCTGCCCATATTCTGCGCCGCAGTGTAACATAGGCAATACCGGGTTGAGTCACAGCCGCCCGGCAGAACGCAGACCATCGCACCACTTTTCTGTCCGCAAACGAGAACCCTGTGGAATTTTTGACAATTTCCCCTGGTTGTCGCTTTAATCGGAGACATCTTTGTTAGCGATGCCGTATACCATGCTGAGAAAATTCATCGTTATTGCCTGCCTGTGTTTCGGCATCAACAATGCCTTGGCCGATCCACCCGATGCAGCCATCCCTGCGCCCTCCACCGCACCTTATCTGCTGGCTGGAGCACCGACCTTTGATCTGACGGTAGTGCAATTTCGTGAGAAATATAATCGCGACAACCCCACACTGCCGATAGGGGAATTTCGGGTTATCCCCTCCAGAGAGGATGATTCCCCTCTGCTGACCCGTGCAGCCAGTAAGCTTAACGAAAACCTGTACGCCTCTACTGCGCTGGAAAAAGGCACCGGTAAAATCAAAACAATGCAAATTACCCATTTGCTACTGCAGGGTAATGAAGAAAAAGCGGCGCGGACGGTTGCGATCAATTACATGGCTGCCCTGATGCGTCAGTTCGAGCCTGCACTATCGGTAGAAGAAAGCATCAATAAAGTGAGCAGTCTGCTGGAGAAAGGCAAAGGATCGTACTTCTATCAACAGCAGGTCGGGGCAATTCGCTATGTGGTAGCAGATAACGGTGATAAGGGCGTTACCTTCGCCGTTGAACCGATTAAGCTGGCGCTATCTGAGCCCTGAACACTTCGGTAATAAATGACAAAAAGCAAAGCCTTTCGGTTGATTCATCTCTATACTGTTGGGCAGGTAAACTGTCGGTCCGGCAGTTATTATTTAGACTCTCGCGTCCCTTTGTTGGAGGAAAACACATGCGTCATCCATTAGTTATGGGTAACTGGAAGCTTAACGGTAGCGTTCACATGGTAAACGAACTGATCGCTGGCCTGCGCAAAGAACTGAGCAGCGTTGACGGTTGCGGCGTTGCTATCGCACCTCCGGTTATGTATCTGGATCTGGCCAAGCACGCACTGGGTGGCAGCCGCATCGCTTTGGGCGCACAGAACGTCGACGTCAACCTGTCTGGCGCTTTCACTGGCGAAGTCTCTGCCACCATGCTGAAAGATGTGGGTGCACAATACATCATTATCGGCCACTCAGAGCGCCGTACATATCACAAAGAAACCGACGAAGCGATTGCTGAGAAATTTGCCGTGCTGAAAGCGGCTGGCTTGATCCCAGTGCTGTGCATCGGTGAAACCGAAGCCGAAAACGAAGCGGGTAAAACCGAAGAAGTTTGCGCCCGCCAGATCGACGCAGTGCTGAAAACACAAGGTGCAGAAGCTTTCAAAGGCACCGTTATTGCTTATGAACCTGTGTGGGCGATCGGTACCGGTAAATCTGCTACCCCTGCGCAAGCTCAGGCAGTACACAAATTTATCCGCGATCATATCGCCAAGCAGGATGCCGCAGTTGCTGCCGAAGTGATCATCCAGTACGGCGGTTCAGTTAACGATAAAAACGCTGCTGAACTGTTTGCTCAGCCAGACATCGACGGCGCACTGGTTGGCGGTGCATCATTGAAAGCTGACGCTTTCGCCGTGATCGTCAAAGCCGCTGCCGCAGCGAAAAAAGCCTGATATCTTACGGCCTGAAATAATAAAACCCCGGCTTGCCGGGGTTTTTTATGGCCAAAATTTGTCTATCAGCGCTTGCTGATTTCGTCAAAGATCCCACCGGTAGCAAAGTGCACTTTCTGTGCTTGCGTCCAGCCACCAAACGTATCATCCACGGTAAACAACTTCAGTTTTGGGAACTGCTCGGCAAATTTGGCTGCCACTGCTGTATCTCGCGGGCGATAATAGTTTTTTGCCGCAATGGTCTGCCCTTCGGTGGAATACAGGTATTTCAGGTAAGCCGTAGCGACATCGCGGGTACCGCGCTTATCAACGACTTTATCCACCACCGACACCGTGGGTTCTGCCAGGATGGATTCACTTGGGGTAATGATTTCAAACTTATCTTTACCCAGCTCTTTTTCCGCCAGCAAAGCTTCGTTTTCCCAAGCAATCAACACGTCACCAATGCCACGCTCGACAAAGGTATTGGTTGCCCCACGAGCACCGGAATCCAAAACCTCCACGTTCCTGTAAAGTGCTTGAACAAACTCCTGAGCCTTGGCCTTATCGCCATTATTGTGGTGCAGTGCATAGCCCCAAGCAGCCAGGTAATTCCAACGGGCACCGCCAGAGGTTTTCGGGTTCGGCGTGATGACCGACACACCGGGTTTAACCAGGTCGGCCCAATCATGGATCTGTTTTGGGTTGCCCTTGCGTACCAGGAATACGATGGTCGAGGTATAAGGCGCTGAGTTATCTGGGAGGCGCTTGATCCACGCTTTATCGATACGGCCACGTTCAGCAATAGCGTCTACATCATAGGCCAGCGCCAAGGTAACCACATCGGCTTCAATGCCATTAATCACGGAGGTCGCTTGTTTGCCGGAACCACCATGGGATTGGCGAACCGTGACCTGGTCGCCGCTTTGCTGTTGCCAATGTTTGGCAAACGCAGTGTTATATTCTTGATAGAACTCACGCGTTGGATCGTATGAGACGTTCAGCAATTGAATATCTTTCGCCATGGCACCCGATGCCAACAGCAGTAAAGTCAGACCCACACCCCATTTATGCATTACAGTTCCCCCAGAGAAATGGCTACAACCTCAATCGGTTGATTTAACACCAGAGCCTGCCAGAAACTTTCCTCGCTATTAAAGAATAAAAAATTTTTGACTAGACCATTCTGGAATATAGAAATTTCAGGCATAAAAAAGCCTCCAAAAACGGAGGCTCTTTAGCAGCAGTAACAACGGCGATATCAGTACAGTTTTTTCGCTGTTTCCAGCCAGTCGCCTTTGAATGGACGCTTCATGTTTTCGATCGCGTCGACGATGTCGTGATGCACCATCTTCTCGTTCTGAATACCTACGCAACGCCCGCCGTAACCTTGCAACAGCAACTCAATGGAGTAAGCCCCCATACGGGAAGCCAGGATGCGGTCATAGGCTACCGGCGAACCACCACGCTGAATATGCCCCAACACGGTTGCACGGGTTTCGCGCTTGGTTTCCTGCTCGATATGGCGTGCCAGTTCATCGATATCACAGATATGCTCAGTGATCGCCACAATGGCATGTTTTTTACCTTTGGCGATCCCGGCTTTGATTTCCTTCACCAGGTCGTCACGGCTGAATTCAATTTCCGGCAACACAATAAACTCACAACCACCGGCGATCGCCGCGGCCAGAGTCAGGTCACCACAGTAGCGGCCCATCACTTCTACGATAGAGATACGCTGGTGTGATGAAGAGGTGTCACGCAGACGGTCAATCGCCTCTACCACGGTTTCCAGTGCAGTGAAGTAACCGATGGTATAGTCAGTACCCGCGACATCGTTATCAATGGTGCCCGGCAGGCCAATACAAGGGAAACCCTCTTCGGTCAGGCGCTTCGCCCCCATGTAAGAACCGTCACCGCCAATGACAACCAGCGCATCAATACCGCGTTTTTTCAGGTTTTCAATCGCCTTGGCACGTACGTTTTCATCTCTGAATTCCGGGAAACGCGCAGAACCCAGGAAGGTGCCGCCACGGTTGATCATGTCAGACACACTATAGCGGTCTAATTGCTCCATGCGATCTTCGTACAAACCAAGGTAGCCATCGTAAATACCAAACACTTCCAGACCTTCTGACAACGCAGCACGCACAACACCACGGATGGCTGCGTTCATACCAGGGGCGTCGCCGCCACTCGTCAGTACACCAATTTTCTTGATCATGACTACCTCTGAACTTGTAGATGCAATTTTTTAAGAATTCTGTATTTACCGATTGCCCTGGCACTTTCCGACGGCGAAAACCAGCATTACGGCATTTATTGCTGGATATTATAACAAAAACACCCAGCTGAATTGATTCAGGTCACGCAATATCAAGGTAAAAACTTCATATGGCACACCGAGCTAACTCGGTATTCCACGCCCCATAACGCATTGACCCATCTCGCTTGATTATAGTTCCCAATGACCCTGTCGGCCTGCAGGAACAACAGAGCAAGGATCCTGGTGAATAATCACATCCGCACCAGGAAAACGGTGCAATAATGCCTGTTCAACCTGCTCCGCCAGAATATGCGCCTGCATCAGCGGCAAAGAATCTTCCATCTCCAAATGCAACTGAATAAAACGCGTCGGCCCAGATTGCCGCGTACGTAGATCGTGCGCCCCTTTCACTCCGGGCCAGGAAGAAACGACGTCGATAATTATCTGACGCTCTTCATCCGGCAAAGCGCGATCTAGCAGAGATTGTACCGCCTCATAGCCCATACGCAGCGCGCTGTAGAGAATATAAACCCCAATCCCCAGGGCAAACAACGCGTCAGCACGGTGAAAGCCGTACCAGCTTAGCCCAAGCGCCACCAGAATAGCACTATTCATCATGACATCTGACTGATAATGCAGCATATCGGCTCGCACCGCCTGACTGCGCGTTTTTCTCACTACCCAGCGCTGATAAGTCACCAGGATCAAGGTACTGACCAACGCAGTGATTGTGACCGCGATCCCAATACCAGGGGCATTTAGCGGCTGCGGCTCATACAGGTGCTGGAAACCGGTAAGGAACAGGAATAGGGCAGAACCGGAAATAAACATGCTTTGCGCCAACGCCGCCAGCGATTCAGCCTTGCCATGGCCGAAAGTATGTTCTTCATCTGCCGGCTGCAACGAGTAACGCACCACCAGCAAATTGGTTAGCGATGCAGCAATATCAACCAGTGAATCCACCAAGGCCGCTAACAGGCTTACCGAGCCGGTGAGATACCAAGCTACGATTTTAATCAGCAACAAAATGGAGGCCATGGTGGTAGCAGCTAAAGCCGCGGATTGCACTAAGCGTGCATATTGCTTTTCCATAAAAAATCTCAAAGAAAGTTTATGGGCTTAGTATAACGAAATGCTAGGCAAAAAAAGCCCCGCCATCATGGCGGGGAAGACAGGGATGGTGTCTATGGCAAGGAAAAATTGGAGATTACTCAGTTGTACTCAACTTCTGGGCAGAAGTTTGCTGCAAACCAGAAATTTGTTGCTCCATCAACTGCATACGCTGCTGATGTTTCTGGTCTAAAACACTTTTTTGCTCTGGCGTGAGCAGGTTATACATTTGATTACGTACCCGGGCCATTTCGACCTGGCGCTTAACCTGTTCCTGAGCCATTTTTTCCGCCTGAGCATAAACGGCGGCTTCATCAAATTTGTTTGCGGTCACCAGCTTATGCATGGCTTCCATTTCGGCTACATTGACACCAGACAAATCGTAACGGGCCTGGCGCATCAAATCGCGCATTTGCTGGCGTTGCTGTTCGGTGAGGCTGACGCCATCGAACATATGATTCTGGCCAGACGTTCGCAGTAAGGTGTCATTAGCATGAGGCTGGGCAGATTCCGGTGTAGTATCAGCAGCAAATGCAGCGGTAGAACCTATTGCCAACATTGATGCCATAACTACTGCGGTCACCTTAACCATTTTAACTCCTCGAGCATTCTCACTTTGCGAATCAACGAGGAGCAGTGTATCGCTGCACCTGCAAACATGCGTCAGTGCATGTAAAACTACGTAAAGTCATGGAATGCCAACAGTTGATGACGTATTTTGCGTCAGGAGGTAAATCACAATGAATAAAATTCTGTTAGTTGACGACGATCGCGAGTTAACCTCGCTGCTAAAAGAACTGCTTGAAATGGAAGGCTTTAATATCGTCGTGGCTCACGATGGTGAACAGGCGTTGTCGTTACTGGACAGCTCCATCGATCTGCTGTTACTCGATGTCATGATGCCGAAGAAGAACGGTATCGATACTTTGAAAGAACTACGCCAGCACCACCAGACACCGGTGATCATGTTGACCGCCCGCGGCAGCGATCTGGACCGGGTGCTTGGCTTGGAGCTGGGAGCCGATGACTATCTGCCCAAGCCCTTTAACGATCGCGAGCTGGTTGCCCGCATCCGCGCCATTCTGCGCCGTTCCAACTGGAGCGAACAACAGCAGAATGTGGATACCAGCGCCCCTACATTGGATGTAGATGGCCTGCAGCTTAATCCTGGCCGCCAAGAAGCCAGCTTCGATGGACAGGTTCTGGATCTGACAGGAACCGAATTTACTCTGCTATACCTGCTGGCACAGCATCTCGGCCAGGTCGTTTCACGTGAATTGCTGAGCCAGGAAGTACTGGGTAAGCGCTTGACGCCGTTTGACCGCGCCATTGATATGCATATCTCCAACCTGCGGCGTAAATTGCCGGATCGCAAAGATGGCCACCCTTGGTTCAAAACCCTGCGTGGACGTGGCTATTTAATGGTATCTGCAACATGATCAATAGTTTGACGGCACGCATCTTTGCCATTTTCTGGTTTACATTAGCCTTGGTGCTGATGCTGGTATTGATGGTGCCCAAGTTAGACTCCCGCCAAATGACCTCGCTGCTGGACAGCGAGCAGCGGCAGGGGCTAATGCTGGAACAACATGTCGAAGCCGAGCTGCAAAACGATCCGGCCAACGATCTGATGTGGTGGCGCCGTCTGTTCCGCGCCATCGACAAATGGGCACCACCGGGCCAACGCCTGCTGCTGGTAACCAGCGAAGGCCGAGTGATCGGCGCACAGCGCAACGAAATGCAGATTGTGCGCAATTTCATCGGCCAATCGGATAACGCAGACCATCCGAAAAAGAAAAAGTACGGCCGCGTCGAACTGGTTGGCCCCTTCTCGGTTCGAGATGGCGAAGACAACTATCAGTTGTACCTGATCCGCCCAGCCAACAGCCCACAATCCGATTTTATCAACCTGATGTTCGATCGACCGCTGCTGCTGTTAATCGTCACCATGTTGATCAGTGCACCTCTTTTGCTGTGGTTGGCCTGGAGCCTGGCCAAACCGGCACGCAAACTGAAAAATGCCGCTGATGAAGTGGCACGGGGCAATCTGAAACAGCATCCTGAACTGGAGGCTGGACCGCAGGAATTCCTTGCCACCGGAGCCAGTTTCAACCAGATGGTAAGCGCACTCGAAAGGATGATGACGGCTCAGCAACGGCTGATTTCTGATATCTCCCACGAACTGCGTACCCCACTGACACGCCTGCAGTTAGCCACCGCACTGATGCGCCGCCGGCATGGCGAAGGCCATGAACTGGCGCGTATAGAAACCGAAGCCCAACGTCTGGATTCCATGATTAACGATCTGTTGGTGCTCTCACGGGGGCAACAAAAAAGCGAATTGGTGCGCGAGTTACTGAAAGCCAACGAGCTATGGGCAGATGTGCTGGACAATGCCCGTTTCGAAGCCGAACAGATGGGTAAGCAACTGGAGGTCACCTCACCGCCGGGCCCATGGACGATTTACGGCAATTCAGGAGCCTTGGACAGCGCGCTGGAGAATATTGTGCGTAATGCCCTGCGTTACTCCCATACGCGCATCGCGGTGGCATTCAGCGCCGATAATCAGGGCGTCACCATTGTCGTTGACGATGATGGTCCCGGCGTCAGCCCGGAAGACCGTGAACAGATTTTCCGACCGTTTTACCGTACCGATGAAGCACGCGATCGCCAATCCGGTGGCACCGGGCTGGGTTTGGCCATTGTCGAAGCGGCCGTCAACCAGCATCGGGGCTGGGTGAAGGCGGAAGACAGCCCGTTAGGCGGCCTGCGTCTGGTTCTGTGGTTACCTTTACATCAGCGCTAATCGCCAGCACGAAAAGATTTTGCTATTCTGCGCCCCTCGTCATGAGGGGCTTTTTACATGCTGAATATCGTTTTATTTGAACCAGAAATTCCACCCAACACGGGCAATATCATCCGTCTGTGCGCCAATACCGGTTTCCAGTTACATCTGATCGAACCGATGGGTTTCCCGTGGGATGATAAACGCCTGCGTCGCGCCGGGCTGGATTATCATGAATTTGCCAGCATCAAGCGCCATGCCGATTACGCGGCCTTCCTCGCCAGTGAACATCCGCAACGGCTGTTTGCCCTCACGACCAAGGGCACCCCAGCACACAGCGCGGTCACTTATCAGGCGGGAGATTACCTGCTGTTTGGGCCAGAAACCCGTGGCCTGCCAGCCACGATCCTGGACGCATTACCAGCACAACAAAAAATACGCATTCCCATGCAGGCTCAAAGCCGAAGCATGAATCTGTCAAACGCCGTCTCTGTGGTGGTTTACGAAGCCTGGCGCCAACTGGGTTATGCGGGTGCACTGCTTAAAGAGTAGCTCCTATTGGGCGATAACCTGCCAGCCAGACATCGCCCGATCGCCGCCCTGCCAAATTTGTGATCGTCAACACCCGCACCCGCTGAATTTTGCCATGCTCTCCCGGCAACCGGCAGCCAACCGAAGGTTCCTTCCCTAGTGTCTCTTTAGACTCCCTGTTCATCCGTGGTCTCTGCGCTCTACGTCACCACGCCAACAACAACAAGGATAACAAGATGAACAACGCCATTCTGCTAGGGATACTCTGGCATCTGGTCGGGGCAGCCAGTGCGGCCTGCTTCTACGCGCCATTCAAACAGGTCAAAAACTGGTCTTGGGAAACCATGTGGTCGATCGGCGGTTTCGTTTCCTGGCTGATCCTGCCTTGGGCCATCAGCTATATGCTGCTGCCCGATTTTTGGCAGTATTACGGCTCATTCAGCGCCGTCACCCTGCTACCGGTGTTCCTGTTCGGTGCCATGTGGGGGATCGGCAATATCAACTATGGCCTGACCATGCGCTATCTCGGGATGTCGATGGGGATTGGTATCGCCATCGGCATAACGTTGATCATTGGCACATTGATGACGCCGCTGCTGCAGGGCCGCTTTGAACTACTGTTCGGCACTGCAGGTGGCCGTCTGTCGCTGGTTGGGGTATTTGTGGCGTTGGTCGGCGTGGTGATCGTCAGCTATGCAGGCTTGCTGAAAGAACGGGCCATGGGCATCCGCGCCGAGGAGTTCAACCTCAAGAAGGGACTGGCGCTGGCGGTAATGTGCGGCATTTTCTCCGCCGGGATGTCCTTCGCCATGGACGCGGCCAAACCGATGCATGAAGCCGCCGAATCACTGGGCATCGATCCGTTGTATGTTGCCCTGCCAAGCTATGTGGTGATTATGGGCGGCGGCGCGTTGATCAACCTGGGCTACTGCTTGATCCGCCTGGCCACCTTGAAAAATCTCTCGGTGAAAGCCGATTTCTCACTGCCGAAAAAGCTGCTGATCGCCAACGTGCTGTTCTCGATGCTGGCCGGGCTGATGTGGTATCTGCAATTCTTCTTCTACGCCTGGGGCCACGCCAAGATCCCGGCACAATACGACTACATGAGCTGGATGTTGCACATGAGTTTCTACGTACTGTGCGGCGGCATCGTCGGGCTACTGCTGAAAGAGTGGAAATGCGGGACCAGAAAGCCGGTGGCAGTGCTGTGCCTAGGTTGCCTGGTGATTATACTGGCAGCCAACATCGTTGGCTTGGGCATGGCATCTTGAGGAACGAAAGATGAATAGTCCGTTGAATATTTTGCTGTTTGGTATCGGGCTTGACACTTACTGGCCGCAGTTTAACGGCCTTAAGCCCCGCCTTGAAGGCTACCTCGAACAGATCGCCGAACGCCTTTCCAGCGGCCATCGGGTTCAGCGTGGCGGCCTGGTGGATTCGGTCGCTGCCGCCGATGCGTTGTTGGCCAAGGCTCGCCACCAGCCGGTAGACGTGGTGGTGCTTTACATCAGCACCTACGCGCTGAGTGCCACCGTATTACCGCTGGTGCAAGCCTTGGGTAAACCGGTGTTGGTATTAGCCTTGCAGCCAGAGGTCGGTTTGCCCTACCAGAAAATACGCGCCATGGCAGATCGCGGCGATCGCACCGGCGAATGGCTTGCCCATTGCCAGGCGTGTAGCGCTCCCGAATTGGCCAACGTGTTTAATCGCGCCGGGATCGAGTACCAACTGCTGGTGGGGGCATTACAGGGCGATCCGCAGGTCTGGCAGGAGTTGGACAACTGGCTGACCGCTTTCGCGTTGCGTAATGCGTTACGCACCACGCAGATCGGCCTGCTCGGCCACTATTACGACGGGATGATCGACGTCTACAGCAATCTGACCAACCTTTCCGCACGGCTTGGTGTGCGTTTCAAACCGCTGGAAATGTGCGAGCTGAACGCTCTGCGCCAACAAAGTACCACAGCGCAAATCCAGCTTAAGCGGGATGAGATGTACAACGCCTTTGTGGTGGACGAGCTCTGTTCAGAGGCCGAATTGCAACGCGCTGCGCATACCGCCTGCGCGCTGGATCGGCTGGTAGAACGGCATGGGCTGGGCGCAATGGCCTATTACTATGAAGGACAAAACGGCAATGATTACGAGAATATCGTTACGTCGGTGATTGCAGGTAACACCCTGCTGACCCAAAAAGGCATCCCGGTCGCCGGTGAGTATGAAGTCAAAAACGCGATCGCCATGAAAATCCTCGCCCTGCTGGGAGCTGGTGGATCCTTTTCCGAACCTTACGGCATCGAATTCGAGGATAACGCTGTGCTATGGGGCCACGATGGGCCTGCGCATCCGCTGATGGCAGAGGGCGATGTACGCCTGGTGCCGCTGCCGGTGTATCACGGCAAGCCGGGATGTGGCGTTTCAATTCAGATGTCGGTGAAAAACGGCCCGGTCACCTTCTTGTCAGTGCTTGAGGAACGTAACGGCGACGTCGTGTTGCAATATGCCGAAGGGCAGTCGGTACCGGGGGAAACGCTGGATATCGGCAATACCAACAGCCGCTACCGTTTCAGCCTGGATGCCAGAACCTTTACCCGTGAGTGGTCCTTGGCTGGCCCTGCCCACCACTGCGCTATCGGCATTGGCCATCAGGGAGAACGGCTGGAAAAACTCGCCCAGATATTGCATATCCGCACGAACCGGATCGCCTAGCCTCTAGGCGATAAACCGTTGGCGATACTCGCGCGGGGTCATTCCGGCCTCGCGCGTGAACACCACGGAAAAATAGTTACTGTCTTCAAACCCGCATCGGGCGGCAATATCGCTGATGCGGTATTCACTGCGGCGTAGCAGACGTTTGGCCTGGCATAAACGGAGCTGGCGCAGATAGTGGTTGATGGTCATGCCGGTTTGCTGGCGGAACAGCAGCTTCAGCGCCCGCTCGGTCAACTGATGCTGCCGGCAAAAAGCCGGCAGATCAAAGTCGCCGTCGATGCCGTTCTGCAACGCTGCCATCAGCAAATCCAACTGTTCGCCGTCCGGCAACATATGCACGCAGTCCACCGCATAGCGATAGCGTTTGAGCACGATCGCCAATTGCAGCAACAAAGCCTCCGTCAACTGGATCGATAACGAGTCGGTTTTACGGCTCTCCTGCGAAAGCTGGGCGATAATCGGCCGGGCCTGCGCCATGCCTTGGGTAGAGAGCCGCCAGTAGCGCTCGCTGGAGGTATCAAACGGCGGCAGCAGGCTTTCCCACTGGGCATTCAATCGCAGACGCTCCGGGCAATAGATGACGTTATCCAGCACCAGATCGTGTACCGACTCGTAGCTGTGGCAATCGCTGGCACGGATATAAAAAATATCCCCGCAGGTGATCCGGTAAGGGCGATCGTTCAGCACGTGCAGGCCATTGCCACGCCAAACGATCACAATCTCGCAAAACTGGTGAGTATGCGTGGCAAATCCCATCTGGGGATAGCGCTCCGCCACGGCCACCGGCATCTGTACCGAGGGCAGATAATCGCGGCTCTCTAACAGTAACGTCTCCCTCATCTCACACCTTTCCTGGTTGGTACGACTGGGCATTATTGCCGAACACGCGGCGAGGAAAATTGATGCAGTCGTGATTTTCACGCCACTAGCGCATACCACGTAGCGCACGGGGTGGACAGGTAAACTCACGCTTGAACAGGGTCGAAAAATGGTTGCTGTCGCCGAAACCACAGCGAAAAGCGATATCGGTGATGCTGCTATCGCTGTGGCACAGCATATGGCGAGCCTGTAGCAAACGCAGGTGGGTCAGGTAGCGCTGTGGCGTCATATTGGTGTGCTGTTTCAGCTGCCGGTGCAGCGTACGCAGCGGGATGGCAAAGCGATCGGCCAGTTCGGACCATTCGATCGATTCGGCATAGTGGCCCTGGAGCCAGTCCAACAGCTGATGCAAACGCCCCTCCTGATCGTCCCCCTGCCGGGCCAGACAGCCCTGCCACAGCTGCACCAACAGCTGCATAAAGACACTTTCATGCAGCGCTATCTCTTCTGGCCGCTCACCTGCAGGTGCCGCCGCGAGCTGCGCAATCAGCCCCTTGACCTGTTGCAACACTTGCTGACTGATGCGCCAATGGGCCGGGTAGACGCCATCAGACTCGCGCGGCAGGAACTGCTCCACGCCGGAGACAAAGCGGAAGGCGTCCGGTGCCCGGAACAGAATATTGGTCAGGATCAGGCCGTCGGTCTGTTCAAACAGGTGGCGATCGTGATCGCGCACAAAGCAGACGCAACCGCTATTGAGGGTAAAAGGGTTGCCATTAAACACATGCACCCCCGCCCCCTGCTCGACAATCACAATTTCGTAAAAATCATGATGATGTTCTGGAAAAGCCTGCTGCGGCTCGCGAGGTTCGATCACCACGGGCGCGCTGCAGGAAGGGAAAAAATCACTACTGTGCAATAGGTTCATCTTGCCCCCCGGAGCTTTGGCGCGGCGGGATTACCGCGCAACGTCGGTTATCGATAGTAAGAGAAGCATCCGGCAACAAACCTTAAGGTTTTGACCGAAAAGCGCGCTAAAGCTGCGCGTTTTTTAAGAAAGCCGTAGCAATGTTGAGAAATGCGTACAAGGTCACAACCTGACGAAATTCGGCCCGAGTCGCAAACTGTGAGCTACTTCACCTTTACCTTTGCCATTTTGCCAATCCCCCTCAGGCGTTGGCAGTGGCGAGAAGGCCCAGGCAGCGGCAACTTCCTACACTGCTCGCATCAAGCAATCACGGGCTTTCTCTCATGACTATTCGCAATACTGTCGCCATCGACCTTGGAGCCTCCAGTGGACGAGTGATGCTGGCGAGCTATCAACCGCAACAGCAGCAACTCCAACTGCGTGAAGTCAGCCGCTTCACCAACCGTTTGCAGCACCGGGCCGGGCAAGACTGCTGGGATCTGGATGCGCTGGAAGGCAATATCCGCCAGGCACTCGCACAGCTTGATGCCGAAGGCATTCGCCTTGATAGCATCGGCATAGATACCTGGGGTGTCGATTTTGTACTGTTGGATGCGCAAGGTGAGCGGGTCGGCCAGGCCGTGTCCTACCGTGATGCCCGCACCCAGGGGCTGATGGCAACAGCCCAGCAGGATCTGGGCCGCAGCAATATCTATCAACGCACCGGCATTCAATTCCTGCCTTTCAATACGCTGTACCAACTGCGTGCCCTGCGCGAACAGCAGCCAGAACGGTTAGATCGCGTGGCTCACCTGCTGCTGATCCCAGATTACCTGCACTTTCGCCTGACAGGGGAACTGAACTGGGAATACACCAATGCCAGCACCACCCAGCTCCTGAATATTGAAAGCGATCAATGGGATGAGGAACTGTTGGCCTGGGCCGGGGTACCTGCCAGCTGGTTTGGCAAACCAACGCCACCAGGCAACCGCGTGGGCTATTGGACCAGCCCCAGCGGCCAGCAGATCCCGGTGATTGCCGTGGCAACGCACGACACCGCCAGCGCGGTACTTGCAACGCCATTGCAAGATGCCAATGCCGCCTATCTAAGCTCCGGCACCTGGTCGCTGATGGGCATCGAAAGCCCAGTCCCGGTGGTTCACCCGGCATCATTGGCGGCCAATATCACCAATGAGGGCGGCGCAACGGGCTATCGGGTGCTGAAAAACATCATGGGCCTTTGGCTGCTGCAACGCGCCACGCAGGAATTGAACATCAGCGATCTGCCAGCCCTGATCGCTCAGGCGGCCCAACAGCCAGCCTGTCGTTCATTGATTAACCCCAATGACGATCGTTTTATCAACCCGGCCAACATGTGCCAAACCATTCAGGACAGCTGCCGCGAGCGCGGGATGCTGGTGCCGGAAACCGCGGCCCAACTGGTGCGCTGCATCTTCGACAGCCTCGCCATGCTCTACCGCCAGGTCGCACAGGAGTTGGCGACGATGCACGGCCGCCCACTCAGCCATCTGCATATCGTCGGCGGCGGCAGCCAGAACCATTTTCTTAATCAGCTGTGTGCCGATGCCTGCGGGCTGGCCATCAGCGCCGGGCCAATCGAAGCCTCAACCCTGGGCAACGTCGGCTGCCAGTTGATGGCCTTGGACGCCGTCAGCGACATTGGGCAATTCCGCCGCATCGTGGCACAGAACTTCCCACTACAACACTTTACCCCTCGCGACAATCCAGACTTTGCCGCCCACTGGTCGCAATTTCAGTCGTTGAGTCAATTACCTAAGGAACTTTGCATATGAAAAGCTCGATCGATCAAGCTTGGGAACTGGCAAAACAGCGCTTTGCTGCCGTTGGCGTGGACGTTGAAGCCGCGATTAGCGCTATGGAAACCCTGCCAGTGTCGATGCACTGCTGGCAAGGAGATGACGTGGCCGGGTTCGAAAATCCGGAAGGCTCCCTGACCGGCGGCATTCAGGCCACCGGCAACTACCCGGGCAAAGCGCGCAACGCCAAAGAGCTGCGGGCCGATCTGGAACAGGCTTTGGCGCTGATCCCTGGCCCGAAACGCCTGAACCTGCACGCGATCTATCTGGAGTCGGATGCCCCGGTAGCCCGTAACAAAATTGAACCACGCCATTTTAAAAACTGGGTGGAGTGGGCCAAACAGCACCAGTTGGGGCTGGATTTCAACCCGTCATGCTTCTCGCACCCGCTGAGCGCCGACGGTTTTACGCTGTCACATGCCAACCCGGAAATCCGTCAGTTCTGGATTGAACATTGCCAGGCTAGCCGCCGCGTCTCGGCCTATTTTGGCGAACAGCTCGGTACGCCTTCGGTGATGAACATCTGGATCCCGGACGGTATGAAAGATACGCCGATCGATCGCCTGGCACCGCGCCAGCGTCTGATGAGCGCGCTGGACGAAGTAATTAGCGAAAAACTCGACCCGGCACACCATATCGACGCGGTGGAAAGCAAGCTGTTCGGCATTGGCGCAGAGAGCTACACCGTGGGTTCCAACGAGTTTTATCTCGGCTATGCCACCAGCCGCCAGACCGCACTCTGTCTGGATGCGGGCCACTTCCACCCAACCGAAGTGATCTCCGACAAGATCTCCAGCGCCATGCTGTATGTACCACGCCTGCTGCTGCACGTTAGCCGCCCGGTACGCTGGGACAGTGACCACGTGGTGCTGCTGGACGACGAAACGCAGGCGATTGCCGGTGAGATCGTGCGCAACAACCTGTTCAACCGCGTCCACATCGGCCTGGACTTCTTCGACGCCTCCATCAACCGCATCGCCGCCTGGGTGATCGGTACCCGCAACATGAAGAAAGCCCTGCTGCGTGCGCTGCTGGAGCCGACCGAGATGCTGCGCAAGATCGAAGAGAGCGGCGATTACACCGCCCGCCTGGCCTTGCTGGAAGAACAGAAATGCCTGCCATGGCAAGCCGTGTGGGAAACCTACTGTCAGCGTAACGATGTCCCGGCCGATGCCAGCTGGCTCAACAACGTACGCAACTACGAACAACAGATCCTCAGCCAACGTTAAGGGTAGCGCAATGCAACAGATAGTTTCCTCCTGGTTCGTCCAGGGCATGATCAAAGCCACCAGCGACATGTGGCTAAAAGGCTGGGATGAGCGCAACGGCGGCAACGTCAGCCTGCGGCTTTTGGCGGAAGATGTTGAGCCTTTCCGTAGCGATTTCGTGGCCGATCCGCGTTGCGTAGAGCTAACGCAACCGGCAACCGAACTGGCCAACTGCTGGTTCCTGGTCACCGGTTCAGGCAAGTTCTTCCGCAACGTGCAGTTGGCGCCACAAGAGAATCTGGTGCTGTTGCAACTGAACCACAACGGCACCGCATACCACATCCACTGGGGGCTTTCGCAGGGAGGTTTTCCAACCTCGGAACTGGCGGCTCACTTCCAGTCGCACATCGTGCGCATGAACGTCACCTCTGGCCGTGATCGCGTCATCATGCACTGCCATGCCACCAACCTGATCGCCCTAAGCTTTGTGCAGGAATTGGACAACGCCAGCTTCACCCGCCTGTTGTGGGAAGGCAGCACCGAGTGCCTGGTGGTGTTCCCAGACGGCATAGGCATCGTGCCCTGGATGGTGCCAGGAACCGACGGCATCGGCACCCAGACCGCCGAACAGATGCAGGAACACAGTCTGGTACTGTGGCCGTTCCATGGCATTTTCGGCTCTGGCCCAACGCTGGACGACGCTTTCGGCCTGATCGACACCGCAGAAAAATCGGCCGAGATCATGGTGAAAGTACTGTCGATGGGTGGCAAGAAGCAAACCATTTCCGGCAGCCAACTGACGGCGTTGGCCAAGCGTTTCGGCGTAACGCCACTGGCCGCCGCGCTCAAGGATTGAGACGTCGGTGCCCTGCGTCCGCTACGGCGGGCGCATCACAACGGTTTCTCATTTCAGGAGCAATATCATGAGTTTCATGCTGGCATTACCGAAAATCAGTTTGCACGGCTGCGGCGCCATTGAAGATATGGTCAAGCTGCTGACACAGAAGCAATGGGGTAAGGCGCTGATCGTCACCGACGGTCAGTTGGTTGAGCTCGGCCTGCTGGAAGGGCTATTCAGCGCCATGCAACAGCATGCTCTGCCTTATGCCATGTTCAATGAGGTATTTCCCAACCCTACCGAAGAACTGGTGCAGCAAGGCTGGCAAGCGTTCAAACAGCAGCAGTGCGACTATCTGATTGCCTTCGGCGGCGGCAGTCCAATCGATACCGCCAAGGCGATCAAAATCCTCACCGGCAACCCTGGCCCCTCTACCGCCTATTCCGGCGTTGGCAACGTCAAACATCCGGGCGTAGCTTTGGTGGCGATCAATACCACTGCAGGCACCGCAGCCGAGATGACCAGCAACGCGGTGATCATCGACAGCCGGCGCCACGTCAAAGAAGTGATCATCGACACCAACATCATCCCTGACATCGCTGTGGACGACCCGCAGGTGATGTTGGATATTCCAGCCAGCGTGACTGCCGCCACCGGTATGGACGCGCTGACCCACGCGGTGGAAGCCTATGTTTCCGTGGGCGCTCACCCGCTGACCGATCACTCGGCGCTGGAAGCCATCCGCCTGATTAGCACCTGGCTACCTGCCGCGGTAGATGACGGCAAAAACCTGCAAGCGCGGGAAATGATGGCCTATGGGCAATACCTGGCTGGGATGGCGTTCAACAGCGCCGGGCTTGGTCTGGTGCACGCATTGGCTCACCAGCCAGGCGCGACCCACAATCTGCCGCACGGCGTCTGCAATGCCATCCTGCTGCCGATAGTCGAAGAGTTTAACCGCCCGAATGCCGTGGCTCGCTTTGCCCGTATTGCGCAGGTAATAGGGGCAGACACGCAAGGCATGAACGAAGAACAGGCCAGCCATCTGGCGATAGCCGCCATTCGCGCGCTTTCGCTGCGCGTGGGCATCCCGACAGGTTTCTCAGCTCTGGGTATCAAGGAAGCCGATATCGAAGGCTGGTTAGATAAAGCGCTGGCTGACCCATGCGCCCCTTGCAACCCACGCACGGCAGATCGCGAACAGGTTCGTGCGCTGTATTTAGCCGCGCTGTGATCCTTAAGGAAAACCTATGATCCGTAAAGCTTTTGTGATGCAGGTAACCCCGGATGCACACACCGAATACCAGCGCCGCCACAGCCCGATCTGGCCAGAACTGGAACAGGTGCTGAAGGAGCACGGTGCACACCACTATTCCATCTTCCTGGACGAAGCACGCCACCTGCTGTTTGGCTATGTGGAGATTGAGTCAGAAGAACGTTGGGATGCAGTGGCCAACACCGCCGTCTGCCAGCGCTGGTGGCAGCATATGGGCGACGTGATGCCGAGCAATCCTGATCATAGCCCGGTCAGCTCACCGCTGCGTGAAGTGTTTTATCTGGAATAATCAACAGGTGACGGTTAAACCCCGTCGCCTTATTTTTAACGCCGTACTATTTTTTACTATAAATAATAAACGAGGTTCTTTGGCCGATTTTATCGTACAGCGAACGGGCAGAGGAGTTGAACTCCTGGGTCATCCAGTAAACGCACGACTGGCCGGTGATGAACTCCCCCCGCTGGCTCATCGTCTTGAAAGCAGCGGCCAGCGCGGTGGTTAATGCCACCTCGGGGATCGTTTTCTTGGCGAGTTTTTTTGCAGCATAAGGACTTGGAGCTGCTTTTCAGTCAGGCGGTTCGAGGCGCAGCTCCAGGGAAAGAAAAATTTGGATATCAACGATTAACCGCCCTGTGATATTGGCATCACACAGCGGTGTAGATGGGATTTGTGGATATTACGACTGAGAAGTGACTCAGATACCATCGCCATACTCAAACCCATGATTGGCACCGTTGAAGTACTGGTCCATATCCATCGATGGCGTATCGCTTTCCGGGCGGCCAACAATACGTGCGGGCACGCCTGCGGCGGTGGTATGTGGTGGCACGGGCTGTAGCACCACGGAACCGGCACCAATCTTGGCCCCTTTCCCCACTTCGATATTGCCGAGAATTTTAGCCCCCGCGCCAATCATCACACCTTCGCGGATTTTAGGATGGCGATCGCCGCTGGTTTTACCTGTCCCGCCAAGGGTTACTGACTGCAGGATAGAGACGTTGTTCTCCACCACAGCGGTTTCACCGATCACAATGCCGGTGGCGTGGTCGAGCATAATACCGCAGCCGATGGTGGCCGCCGGATGGATATCCACCCCAAAGGCGACCGAGATTTGATTTTGCAGGTAGATGGCCAAAGCCTGGCGGCCCTGCATCCACAACCAATGGCCGATGCGGTAGGCCTGCAAGGCATGAAAACCTTTCAGATACAGCAGGGGGGTTGAGTATTTATCGACTGCCGGGTCACGCAGCCGCACCGCCAGAATATCACGCGCCGCTGAGACAATCATTTGCGCGTCAGAACGGTAGGCGTCTTCTACGACTTCACGCACGGCAATCGCCGGCATGATCGGATTGGCCAGTTTATTTGCCAGAATATAGCTGAGCGCACTGCCCAGATTTTCATGTTTCAGCAAGGTCGCGTGGAAAAAGCTAGCCAGCATCGGTTCACAATCTGCCAGTGCTCTCGCCTCTGATTTAATGCTGCTCCAGACCTGTTCTAACTCTTCTGACGACATCGCTTCCTCTCTGCCAAAACAGACTACCCCGCCTGATCCCGGCAGGGTAACCTAATCAAATTATCGCGGCGCGACACATTACTGTACCGCAGCCAAGGTCAAGCACTGTGCTTTTCGTCTTTCTTGGTGCGCCCAAGCAGAGTCAACGCTGCCTCACGGGCATTTTTATCACAGTACAGCACCTGATAGATCTGTTCGGTGATCGGCATTTCAACGCCAAAGCGCTGCGCCAATGCCAACACCTCTTTGGTATTGCGATAGCCTTCAACCACCTGACCGATGCTATCCTGCGCTTCCTGCACGCCCTTGCCTTGCCCCAGCATAATACCGAAACGCCGGTTACGCGATTGATTATCCGTGCAGGTCAACACCAGATCGCCCAACCCAGCCATGCCCATAAAGGTGGAAGGATCGGCACCCAATGCCGAGCCGAGACGGCTCATTTCCGCCAGGCCACGAGTGATCAATGCGGTACGCGCGTTAGCACCAAAACCGATACCGTCGGACATTCCGGCACCGATGGCGATCACGTTTTTCACCGCGCCGCCCAGCTGTACCCCAATGAAATCCGGGTTGCTGTAGACGCGGAAGCTTTTGCCACAGTGCAGCAGTTGCTGTAAATCTTCGGCAAACTGCTCGTCGGTGGCCGCCAGAGCTATCGCCGTTGGCAATCCGGCCGCCAGCTCTTTGGCAAACGTTGGCCCAGAAACGACCGCCAGTGGGATAGTATCCCCCAGCGCTTCGCGAGCCACGTCTTGCAATAGCCGCCCCGTTTCTGCTTCCAGACCTTTGGTCGCCCACACGATGCGGGCATCCGGACGCAGATGCGGCTTCAGTTGGCGCAGCACGTCACCAAAGACATGACTAGGCACCACCACCAGCACATCACGGCTGGCTGCCAGCGCATGCGCCAAATCGGTTTCAAGCAATAAAGTATCAGGGAAAGCGACGTCGGGAAGAAACGCCTGGTTACAGCGATCGCGCTGCATAATCTGAATCTGTTCGGGGTTATGCCCCCACAGTACGACGGGGTGGCCATTACGCGCCAGCGTAATGGCTAATGCGGTGCCGTACGAGCCGGCACCGATTACGGTCATTGAAGCATTGACGGTGTTCATCAGGCATCCTGATGTGGTTCAGCACCTTCGCCTTCCGCCTGCTGCTGCAGATAATTCATGAACAGCGCGTCAAAGTTTACCGGTGCCAGATTCAATTGCGGGAATGTACCGCGAGAAACCAGGCTGGTGATGCACTCACGCGCATACGGGAACAGAATGTTCGGGCAGTATGCACCCAGGCAATGTGCCAGCTGCGTACCTTCAATACCGGCTACAGAGAAAATACCCGCCTGCTGAACTTCACACAGGAATGCGGTTTCTTCGCCCAGAGAGGCCGTTACGGTAACACGCAGTACCACTTCATACACTTCATCAGCCAGTTGGCTGGAAGCGGTATCCAGATCCAGTTTAACTTCTGGCTGCCATTCTTGCTGGAATACCTGCGGAGCGTTTGGCGCTTCGAATGAGATATCCTTGGTGTAAATACGTTGGATCTGGAAAGCCATCTCTGTGGTGTTTTGTTCTGACATGTTGGTCATACCCTTTGTTAAATATCCTTATTGACACTCAGTGGCCAGGATACCCATTCCCTCTTCAATCTGCCGAGGTAACGGGCACAAAGGCCAGCTTAAAGCAGTGGATCCAGGCCACCGCGAGCATCGAGTGCATGTAAATCATCACAGCCGCCAATGTGTTGGCCGTCGATGAAAATCTGAGGCACGGTGGTTCGCCCACTGCGCGCAATCATCGCTTCACGTTTCAGATTATCACCATCAATGGCGATCTCACTGAACGCGGCCCCCTTACTGTTCAGCAACGCTTTGGCACGGTGACAGAACGGGCAGGTTGCCTTGGTGTAGATCTCAATGTTAGCCACGGAAACCCCCTCAACGACACTAAAATTTACTTACCACGAACCAATGGCAGGTTTTCCCCACTCCAGCCGGCAATGCCGTCTTTCAGGGTATAAACGCTTTCAAACCCGGCTTTGCTCAGGTTTTCTGCTGGCTCGCGCGACGCAGTGCCATTGGCACAAACCACGATAACCGGCTGAGTTTTATGCTTTTCCAACTCACCAAGGCTGCCGTTTTTAATCTCGCTCGCCGTCAGGTTGATGGCGTTGGCGAGATGGCCTTTGCGAAAATCGTCACGGCTGCGGGTATCAACCACAACGGCATCTTCTTTGTTGATCAGGCGCGTTGCTTCACCACGGGCGATTTCTTTCACCTTGGAGAAACGGCTCTTGAAGGTCATGACGATCACGGCAACCAGCAGGGCAACCCAGGCCAGGCTCAGTATGGGGTGCCGGCTAACAAATTGCATAATTTCTTGCAGCATGGGGTGTAACAACTCCCGTCAGTTAAGGGAAAAATAGGTCAAGGTTCCAGAGTATACCTGCCGAATGCGGCAAATACAGCCAATAAGCAAACGGGAATGCAGAAACTGCGGGGTACACTGGAAAATTACCGCTACGACAGCCAGAAAGTCCCCGCTGTTCACTGCATATTTGATCTCTTTGGGCTCTTTTTAGCCGGCGACGTTGTAGAATCCCCCTCATTCCTGTTCCATAGAGTGTGAATAGCCATCATTCCAACGGGCTGATGGCTATTCACAACTTAAAGCGATCATAAAAGAGGTTACTGCAATGTCGAGCACGAAAAAGCCCATGGTACTGGTGATCCTGGACGGCTATGGCCACCGGGAAGAACAACAGGACAACGCCATCCTGAATGCCAGAACGCCGGTCATGGACCAACTTTGGCAGCAACAGCCACATACCCTGATTGCCGCTTCGGGCCTGGATGTGGGTCTGCCTGATGGCCAGATGGGTAACTCGGAAGTCGGTCACGTCAACCTGGGTGCAGGCCGCATCGTTTATCAGGATCTGACACGCCTGGACAAAGAGATCAAAGACGGTGACTTTTTCACCAATCCAACGCTGACCGCCGCCGTCGACAAAGCGGTGAAAGCAGGCAAAGCCGTACACATCATGGGCCTGATGTCTCCAGGTGGCGTACACAGCCATGAAGATCATATCCTGGCCATGGTCAGACTGGCCGCTCAGCGCGGCGCCAAAGCCGTTTATCTGCACGCATTCCTGGATGGACGTGACACCCCACCGCGTAGTGCCGAAAAATCACTGAAACGTTTCAGTGACGAGTTCGCCACGTTGGGCGCCGGACGTATTGCCTCAATCGTCGGTCGTTACTATGCCATGGATCGTGATAATCGTTGGGATCGCGTGCAACTGGCTTATGACCTGATGACTCAGGCAAAAGGTGAATACACTGCCGATGATGCCGTCAGCGCACTGCAGGCCGCCTATGCCCGCGACGAAAACGACGAATTCGTCAAACCAACCGTGATTCAGGCTGCGGGCGAAGCCTCTGCCGAGATGAACGACGGCGACGCGTTAATCTTTATGAACTTCCGTGCCGATCGGGCACGCCAGATCACCCGTGCCTTTGTTAATGCCGATTTCGACGGCTTCCCACGTAGCAAAGTGGTCAAGTTCTGCGATTTCGTGATGCTGACCGAATACGCCGCCGATATTCAGACCGCCTGCGCTTATCCACCAGCGTCACTGGCCAACACCTTTGGTGAATGGTTGATGAAGCACGACAAGACGCAGCTGCGTATCTCGGAAACCGAAAAGTACGCCCATGTCACCTTCTTCTATAACGGTGGCGTTGAAGAACCGTTCCAGGGTGAAGAGCGCGTATTGATTAACTCGCCAAAAGTAGCCACTTACGATCTGCAACCGGAGATGAGTTCCGCAGAACTGACCGAAAAACTGCTGAGCGCCATCAACAGCGGTAAATATGACGCCATCATCTGTAACTATCCGAACGGTGACATGGTTGGTCACACCGGTATCTATGATGCGGCAGTCAAAGCGGTAGAAACGCTGGATCACTGTATCGCACAGGTGGTTGACGCCGTGAAAGCCGTTGACGGCCAGTTGTTAATCACCGCCGATCACGGTAACGCCGAGCAAATGCGCGATCCGCTAACCGGCCAGGCGCATACCGCCCATACCAGCTTGCCGGTACCGTTGATCTATGTCGGTAAACCCGCCAAAGCGGTTGAAGGCGGCAAACTGTCAGACATTGCCCCCACCATGCTGGCACTGATGGGAATGGAAATCCCGCAAGAGATGACTGGTAAGCCGCTGTTCATCGTGGAATAATCCTTCTCCATGAGGGAGAAGGCGAATTTTGCACTATCAAGGGTAACCCGAAGCGCAAACTCAGGCAGCCAACCGCTGCCTGAACGCTCTGCGCCACGGATGTTAACCACCGTCTGCGCCAGCGTTTTTTTCGCTGGCGTATTGCTGTTGCCGTTAACCGGCCATAGCGCTGAAGACAACAAATCCCAACTCAAAGATATTCAACAAAGCATCGCAGAAAAAGAAAAAGCGGTTAAGCAACAGCAGCAACAACGCAATGCATTGCAAGATCAGCTCAAACTGCAGGAAAAAACTATCGCACAGGCCAGCCGTGCACTGCATGATACCCAGGGTACGTTAGCGTTACTGGGCAAAGATATTTCTGGCCTGAATGCCTCGATCGCCAAACTGCAAAAACAGCAGACCACCCAGCAAGACATCCTGGCTAAACAGCTCGATGCCGCTTTTCGGCAAGGGCAGCACAGCGCATTACAATTGGTGCTCAGCGGTGAAGAAAGCCAACGCAGCGAACGCATTCTGGCCTATTTCGGTTATCTGAACGAAGCACGTCAGCAATCTATCGAGCAACTCAAACAAACCCGCACACAGTTGGCGGAGCAAAAAAGCTCACTGGTCGCTAAGCAAGGACAACAAAAGACCTTGCTCAACGAGCAGCAAACCCAACAACAAAAGCTGGAGCAGGCACGTAGCGCACGTAAAAAAACCCTGACCGCGTTGGAAGCCTCGCTGGAAAAAGATCAGCAGCGATTGGTGGAACTGCGTCAAAACGAATCCCGCCTGCGCGATCAAATCGCCCGAGCCGAACGTGAAGCCCGCGCCCGCGCCGAGCGTGAAGCGCGTGAGGCCGCTAGAGTACGTGAACAAGTCAAAGTCAAAGAACAGCAGGCGAAGAAAACTGGCACCAGTTATAAACCTAGTGAGAGCGAACGTTCACTGATGGCGCGAACCGGCGGGTTAGGCCAGCCAGCAGGGCAAGCCGTTTGGCCAGTTCGCGGTCGTATCGAGCATCGTTTTGGCGAACAGCTGCAAGGTGAGTTACGCTGGAAAGGCATGGTGATTTCCGCGGCCGAAGGCAGCGAAGTAAAAGCCATTGCCGATGGCCGCGTGCTGCTGGCCGACTGGCTGCAAGGCTATGGCCTGGTGGTGGTGGTCGAACACGGTAAGGGCGATATGAGTCTGTATGGTTATAACCAGAGTGCATTGGTTAGCGTGGGGGCTCAAGTGCGTGCCGGTCAACCTATCGCCCTCGTCGGAACCAGCGGTGGTCAGGGAACGCCATCGCTCTATTTTGAAATCCGTCGCCAGGGTCAGGCCGTTAACCCACAGCCGTGGTTGGGAAGATAAATTTGTACTACACCAAAACGCGTGCTGCCCTGTTGCTGGGTATGCTGCTGTTAGCTGGCGCGGCGCAGGCAGGAAAACTCTCTATCGTGATCGACGATGTGGGTTATCGCCCGCATGAAGAAAATGCCGTACTGCAAATGCCGACGGCGATCTCCGTTGCCGTACTACCCAACGCACCTTACGCCCACCTGATGGCCACCAAAGCCCATAGCCAGGGCCGGGAAGTACTGATCCACATGCCCATGGCCCCGCTCAGCAAACAGCCGCTGGAGCGCGATACCTTACAGCCTTCCATGAGCAGTGAAGAAGTTCAGCGTATCATCCGTAACGCGGTGAATAACGTGCCTTTTGCGGTGGGCATGAACAACCATATGGGCAGCGCCATGACCTCCAGCCTGCCGGGCATGCAAAAGGTGATGCAGGCGCTGGAAAGCTACCATCTCTATTTTCTCGACAGCATGACCATCGGCAACAGCCAGGCCACACGTGCGGCGGCTGGCACCGGGGTGAAAGTGGTCAAACGCAAGGTATTCCTTGACGATACGGCCAACCCGGACGATATCCGCCGCCAGTTCAATCGTGCCGTCGAGTTGGCGCGCCGCAACGGATCGGCCATTGCCATAGGCCATCCGCGCCCGGCCACGGTAAAAGTACTGCAACAGATGCTGGCCACGTTGCCCTCTGACATCGTGCTGGTAAAACCCAGTTCGCTGCTCAATGAACCACAGCAAAGTGGTGGCTATGTGCCGCCGCCTAAGCCGAATAAGGCACAGCCGAAAAATCCATTTACCGGTGCGATCAAACAATGCAAGGTTAAGCTGCCACAAGAAGGCATCAACGCCAGCAAAGCGCTGAGCGTGATCGAGGAAAGTATTGCGCAATCACCGGTCGTGGTGGTGATCAAACGCCATTGGCAGCACTGGATAGGCTCAACACCTACCAAGCCATAACTCATTTTCCCCTCACCCCGCCCCTCTCCCACAGGGAGAGGGAGCTGTTAGCCCCAGCTCTTTTGGAAGTAAAGAGTTCATCTCAGCAAACTCGATCGCCTCCACATCCAAGACAGAACTCAACACTTTCAAATACACTCGTTCGATCCCCTCTCCCTTTGGGAGAGGGTTAGGGTGAGGGGCGTTACATCAATCCCAGCTCAGCACCACTTTTCCCGACTGCCCGGAACGCATGGCATCAAAGCCCTGCTGGAACTCGTCGATCGAGAAACGGTGGGTGATGATAGGCGTCAAATCCAGACCGGACTGAATCAATGCCGCCATTTTATACCAGGTCTCAAACATTTCTCGGCCATAAATCCCTTTGATAAACAGCCCCTTGAAGATCACCTGATTCCAGTCGATAGACATATCTGAGGGGGGGATCCCCAGCATCGCAATGCGGCCGCCGTGGTTCATGGCATTAAGCAACGAGCGGAATGCCGGCGGTGCACCAGACATTTCCAGACCCACGTCAAACCCTTCCGTCATGCCCAGTTCCGCCATCACATCCGTCAGGTTCTCTTTACTGACGTTCACCGCGCGGGTGACGCCCATCTTACGCGCCAGATCCAGACGGTATTCGTTGACGTCAGTGATCACCACATGGCGTGCGCCCACATGCTTACATACCGCCGCGGCCATGATGCCGATCGGGCCAGCACCAGACACCAGTACATCTTCCCCAACCAGATCAAAAGAGAGCGCAGTATGCACCGCGTTGCCAAACGGGTCGAAGATAGAGGCCAGCTCGTCTGAAATATTGTCCGGAATTTTGAAAGCGTTAAACGCCGGGATCACCAGATATTCAGCGAATGCACCAGGGCGATTAACCCCCACGCCGGTAGTGTTGCGGCACAAATGCGTACGGCCACCACGGCAGTTGCGGCAATGCCCGCAGGTAATGTGCCCTTCACCCGAAACGCGATCGCCGATAGTGAAGCCTTTGACCTCCTGGCCGATCGCCACCACTTCGCCGACATACTCGTGACCAACCACCATCGGAACCGGAATGGTCTTTTGCGACCATTCATCCCAATTATAGATATGCACATCGGTGCCGCAGATGGCGGTTTTGCGGATCTTAATCATGACGTCGTTATGACCCAGCTCTGGCTGGGGCACATCGGTCATCCAAATACCTTCTTCTGCTTTCAGTTTTGACAATGCTTTCATTGGGTTACCTTATGCAATAACGCCAAGCGTCTTACCGATGCGGATAAACGCCTCAACAGCACGTTCAATCTGCTCCGGTGAGTGATCGGCAGACATCTGGGTACGGATACGTGCCTGACCTTTCGGCACGACCGGATAGAAGAAACCAGTAACGTAGATGCCTTCCTTAAGCAGTGCATTGGCGAAATCCTGCGCCAGTTTAGCCTCACCCAGCATCACCGGGATGATGGCGTGATCGGCACCGGCAAGCGTAAAGCCCGCGGCGGTCATTTTTTCACGGAACAGACGCGCGTTAGCCCACAGACGATCGCGCAGCGCATCGCTCTGTTCAAGCAATTCCAAGACTTTGATCGATGCCGCCACAATCGCCGGAGCCAGCGAGTTGGAGAACAGATAAGGACGTGAACGCTGGCGTAGCCACTCCACCACCTCTTTCTTCCCTGCGGTATAACCACCGGATGCGCCACCTAACGCCTTACCCAGAGTACCGGTAATAATATCGACACGCCCCATCACTTCGCAGTATTCATGTGTGCCACGCCCGTTCGCGCCGACAAAACCCACCGCGTGGGAATCATCGACCATCACCAGCGCGTTGTATTCATCCGCCAGATCGCACACGCCTTTCAGATTAGCAATCACCCCATCCATGGAGAACACTCCGTCAGTGGCGATCATAATATGACGTGCGCCGTCTGCTTTAGCCTGCTTGAGTTGTTCGCTCAGTTGCGCCATATCATTGTTGGCATAGCGATAACGTTTGGCTTTGCACAAACGTACACCATCAATGATCGAAGCATGGTTCAGCGCATCGGAAATGATAGCGTCTTCCGGACCGAGCAGGGTTTCAAACAACCCCCCGTTGGCATCAAAACAGGAAGAGTAAAGAATGGCATCTTCCATTCCCAGGAAACTGGCCAGTTTTTGCTCCAGCTGCTTATGGCTATCTTGTGTACCACAGATAAAACGTACCGACGCCATACCAAAACCATGGCTGTCCATCCCTTCCTTCGCTGCGGCAATCAATGCCGGGTGATTCGCCAGCCCCAGATAGTTATTGGCGCAGAAGTTGATGACATGGCGACCATCAGCAACGGCAATATCCGCCTGTTGCGCGGAAGTGATGATACGTTCTTCTTTGAACAGCCCTTCGGCACGGGTGGTAGCAAGCTGTTGTTCCAGCTGCTGGTAAAAGGACGCAGACATTCGGTCATCTCCAGAATAGGGATATTTTCGGCATATTTTACTGATTTGCTAGCAAACTGACGACAATGCACGATAGAGAATATGAAAATTGCAGCAGATATCACGGCAAATCACGGCATCTGTCAGTTGCGCGGGATATTAAGAGCCGTTCCGGTGTTCCCGGTGGCATGAAATGCTATTATAGGCAGCATATAGGGTGGGGCATGGTGCCCCACCGGATAGAATACAGGGGTAAACCCAATGATTATCGTCACTGGCGGCGCTGGCATGATTGGCAGCAACATCGTTAAGGCACTGAATGATAACGGATATCGTGACATCCTGGTGGTGGACAACCTGAAAGATGGCACCAAATTCGTCAACCTGGTCGACCTTGATATTGCCGACTACATGGATAAAGAAGACTTTATCGCCAGCATCATGGCCGGTGACGATCTGGGTGATATCGACGCCATCTTCCACGAAGGTGCCTGCTCTTCCACCACCGAGTGGGACGGTAAATACATGATGGATAACAACTATCAGTATTCCAAAGACATCCTGCATTTCTGTCTGGATCGCCAAATCCCGTTCCTGTATGCCTCTTCCGCAGCGACGTACGGTGGCCGCACAGATAACTTTATTGAAGAGCGCCAGTACGAACAACCGTTGAACGTCTACGGTTACTCTAAATTCCTGTTCGACCAGTACGTGCGCGAGATCCTGCCAGAAGCGGATTCTCAGGTATGTGGTTTCCGCTATTTTAACGTTTATGGCCCGCGCGAAGGCCACAAAGGCAGCATGGCCAGCGTGGCGTTCCACTTGAACAACCAGATCAACCGCGGCGAAAATCCAAAACTGTTCGCGGGCAGCGAAAACTTCAAGCGTGATTTTATCTACGTAGGCGACGTAGCGGCAGTCAACCTGTGGTTCTGGAAGAACGGCGTATCCGGTATCTTCAACTGCGGTACCGGCCGTGCAGAAACCTTCCAGGCCGTGGCCGATGCCGTGGTGGAATACCACCAGTCAGGCGCAGTGGAATACATTGAATTCCCGGAAAAGCTGAAAGGCCGTTATCAGGCGTATACTCAGGCCGATCAAACCAAGTTGCGCGCTGCCGGTTATGACGCCCCATTTAAAACCGTCGCCGAAGGCGTTAAAGAATACATGGCCTGGTTGAATCGTACCGCTTAAGCACTGAAGGAATTTATTAACGGTATGAAAATACTGGTCATTGGCCCTTCGTGGGTTGGCGATATGATGATGTCGCAAAGTCTCTACCGCACCCTGAAGGCCGAGTACCCGTCGGCAGACATTGATGTGATGGCCCCCGCCTGGTGTCGTCCCTTGCTGGCACGTATGCCCGAAGTTAGCCAAGCGCTGGCCATGCCGCTGGGTCATGGTGCCCTGGCATTAGGCGAACGCCGTCGTCTTGGCCATGCGCTGCGCGCAAGTGGCTATGACCGCGCTTATGTGTTGCCCAACTCATTCAAATCTGCCCTGGTGCCCTATTTTGCTAACGTGCCACAGCGCACCGGTTGGCGCGGAGAAATGCGTTACGGCCTGCTCAATGACATCCGCGTGCTGGATAAAGCGGCATTTCCGCTAATGGTGCAGCGCTATGTAGCGCTGGCCTATGACAAGCAGCGAATACAGCGTGCCGAAGACCTGCCACACCCCATACTTTGGCCACAGCTGCAGGTCAGCGATGAAGAGATTGCCGAAACCACTTCCGCGTTTAACCTCACCGATCATCGCCCGATTATCGGCTTCTGCCCAGGGGCCGAATTTGGTCCGGCCAAACGCTGGCCGCACTATCATTATGCCGCGTTGGCACAAATGCTGATCGACGACGGCTATCAAATCGCCCTGTTTGGTTCGGCCAAAGACCACGAGGCTGGTGAACAGATACGTTCTACCCTGGCAGAAAACAGCCGTGATTTCTGCTTCAACCTGGCCGGGGAGACGCAGCTTGAACAAGCGGTGATCCTGCTGGCAGCCTGCCAGGCAGTAGTCAGTAACGACTCCGGTTTGATGCACGTTGCAGCAGCGTTGAATAAACCGCTGATAGCCTTGTATGGGCCAAGCAGTCCGGATTTCACACCGCCTCTGTCCGATAAGGCCAAAGTGATCCGCTTGATAAGCGGCTATCATAAAGTACGTAAAGGCGATGCCGAGCAGGGTTATCACCAAAGCCTGATCGACATCCAGCCACAGCAGGTGTTGGACGCGCTGACGCCGTTACTTGCCGCCAGCGAGGAATAATCATGCAGGTTCTGATCGTTAAAACCTCTTCCATGGGGGATGTGCTACATACGCTACCCGCATTGACTGATGCCATGCAGGCCATTCCCGGCATCCGCTTCGATTGGGTCGTAGAGGAAGGGTTTAGTCAGATCCCTACCTGGCATCCGGCAGTGGATCGGGTGATCCCGGTGGCGATACGCCGCTGGCGTAAGCACTGGTTCGGCAGTGAAGCTCGCCAGCAGCGTTGCGATTTTAAACGCCGGGTACAAGAACGCCGTTACGACGTAGTCATAGACGCACAGGGTCTGATCAAGAGTGCGGCATTGGTAACACGTATTGCCCAAGGCCCCAAACACGGCTTGGATTGTAAAAGCGTACGCGAACCTTTTGCCAGTTGGTTCTATAACCATCGCCATGAGATTGATAAGCAGCAACACGCGGTGGAACGTATCCGTGAGCTGTTTGCCAAAAGCCTGGGCTATGAAAAACCGCAGAGCGCAGGCGATTATGCGATTGCTGCCCGCTTTCTGAGCCATCCCCCAGCGGATGCCGGACAATACCTGGTTTTCCTGCACGCCACTACCCGTGATGAAAAACACTGGCCGGAACAGAATTGGCGCGACCTGATTGAACGGGTTGCCCCAACCGGAATGAAAATCAAGCTGCCCTGGGGCGCAGAGCATGAACACCAGCGCGCCCTGCGATTGGCGGAAGGTTTCCCGCATGTTGAAGTGCTGCCGAAACTCAGCCTTCAGCAGGTGGCCGAAGTGCTGGCTGGCGCCAGGGCGGTAGTTTCGGTAGATACCGGGCTCAGTCATCTGACCGCCGCGCTGGATCGCCCGAATATCACCCTGTTCGGCCCAACCGATCCGGGGCTCATTGGCGGGTATGGGAAGAATCAGCATGCCTGCCGCCCTGAGGCAGGAAGTGATATGGCTGATATCAGTGCCGAGCAGATCTATAATAATTTATTAATAAATAAATATTGTCAGTTTATTCCGTTGCCCAGGAGTCATTTATAATGGCCGTTAGGAATACACTCAGCATTATCCTTACAGCACATAACTGCGATACCTATCTGAGCAATACGCTAGCCAGCTTGGAGAACTCGCTTGAAGGATTGACTGAGGGCTATGAAATTATCCTGATTAGCGATGCTTCTATTGATCGTACGGTCGAAATGCTGAATCAGTTTGCCCACCGTAACTCACTGGCGCGAGTGTACCAAGTCGATTTTCGCAATATTGGTAAAGTCAGAAATTTCGGCGTTCAACAATGCACCGGTGACTACATCACTATGGTTGACGGGGATGATCAGCTATTATCGAGCTCTTTACGTGATATCACGCAGTATCTATATAACTCACAACCAGACTTGTTGCTGACTAAACTCAACGAAGTATATAATAATAAAGTTCAAAATATCACCTGGTCCGGGTTACAACCTCAACATTTATCACAACATCAAGCAATTAAAAAGTTCTTGATCCATAAGGAGATGCAGGCGCACTTTATTGGTCAGTTCGTCAAACGAGAACAACTGCTTGCTCATCCTTTCCCTGAATTCCAGTGCTACGAAGACGCCTACCTCTTCCCTACGATACTAAGTCAAAACCAGAACATCGTCTTTTCTCCCCACGGCCCCTACCTCTATTTCAAGCGCGGCAACAGCCTATCGAGCCAGATTGATGAGCAAAAGGTTCATCTGCTAGTCGAGGCCACAGATGAGATGGATCGTGTATTTGGTAACCGTTATTCCAATTTAATTGCCTGCCATTGGATCACTATTTTTCTACGTTATGGAAAAAGTATGCAAAACGCCCTCAACCGCCAAAAGGTTGTCTTGAGAATTAAAAGCATACGCCCACTTTCTTTTTTGTTTGATCCAGCCATTCGCCTGAGTTTTAAAAAGAAATATTTGAAGGTCAAAAATGGAAAATAATAAAATCAACCGATTGCTAAAACTTGCGTCAGATAACGAAAATACCATTAAGATAACCTGCTACCAGGGCAAGGACAGACTTGATGAGCAGAGCCAGTATCATGTCGCCTTCGGCGTGGATGGCAACTTCATTCGCCATGCCTGTATTACTATCCAGTCACTGATCGAACATGCCGGTACCGCAAAGATTCATTTTCATCTGATTACCACAGAAGATACGGTAGATCTGGCTAACAAGTTTCAGGCTCTGGTGACCGGGACCCCCCACAGCATCTATACTCATCAACTTTCAGACAATTTATTTGCCAACCTGCCTTCAACGGCTCTGTTCACCAAGGCAACATATTACCGCTTCCTAGCCCCTTACTTACTCGAAGAAGAGGAAGCGATCTTATACCTGGATGCGGATATTGTTTGCACCAATCCTTTCACCGATTTGTATAGCAAGGTCAAGGGTTCTGAACACATTGCCTTTGTTGTTAGTGAGCTAGATCATTTGACGAGTACGCTAGCCGCAGACGTTAGCCTAAAAGAAGAGAAATATTTCAACGCCGGTGTCCTTATGATTAATGTGAGGGCATGGCTGCAAAATAACATCAGTGAAAAAGCCCTTTCACTACTGGAAACTCGCGGCAAAGACTTCAGATATCTGGATCAAGATGCCTTGAATGTGGTTTTGGAAGGCAACGTACAGTTCATTGAAAAAAAATATAACACCCTCTTTATGTTGGGGCACACAGAAGCAGACTACAAACGTATGCCACCGGATGACACGGTGTTCATTCACTATGCTGGTGCGGACAAACCTTGGCAGAAATGGAACAAACAAGCAGGTACCTGCTTTTATACCAATCTTTATCAACGCTCGAGTTGGGCATCACATCCCCTTGACGAACCCAAAAATGATCAACAAGCCAAGAAGATGTATAAACTGCTGTTTCGTGAGAAAAAGTATCTCTCCGGTATCCGGTGGTATGGTATGTACATCAAATTGCGTTATGCCAAGTGAGGAAAAAAGTGTTGAAAGCGTCGCGTAACAATTTAATAATTTTCAATATTTGCTTCTTTTCATTAGTTTTTTCTATTTCTATCGATCTTTTTGTTAAAGGGTATCCAGAAAAGATATTTTATCTTGTCAGCTATATCGCTGTTGTTTATACCGTTGTACAAGTCTATAAAAATCGGGCGATTATTTATACAAATCGGCCACTACTGCTCCTTTTTATCTCCTTGATCTTATATGGCCTTAGCAAAATAATCTGGGCTACGATGTTTAAAAATACCGAATTTATCGATATTCGGGATAACTATCGTACCGTCGGAAAACGCTTTATACTGTCTGCATTCGTATTATTCTATTTCTATCAATGCCGTGAGCTGCTCAACAAAAAGGTACTTGGATTAAGTATTGTTGTGCTCTTTGTCGGCCTATGTATCTCCCTATGGGTGGGTTATCTCTCCCGAACCCCTGTGGAACCAAGGGTAAAATGGACTGCTGACGCAGCGACAACCGGATCATACCTTGTCGTACTGATCGCCATGACCACCATCATTCTTATCCGCAGATATTTCGGCGCCTCTAAGCTGTCATTACTGTTATTCCTTGTTATCCTCCTGATTAATATGGTGATGATATCGATGACCGAAACCCGGTCAGCCATATTCCTGACTCCAGTACTGTATCTTGTGTTCTTCATGTTTTATCACAACAGCGTCAATAGAAGGCTCAAAGCCTTGCTGGCCATTATCATTTTATCTAGCGCAGCAGTAGTGCTTTACTGCACTTGGGACAGAGTTGCACAAATAAAATCAGATATTTCAGAATATTCTACCAATAACAACACCTCGATTGGTGCCCGCTTCTCTATCTGGAAATCCGGGTGGTATAGCGTCACCGATAACTTCTGGGGACAGAATACTGATCAGCGTTACCAGAAGGTAGAAGAATATATCCATCAGTATGAAAGGGCTAACCCAGAGGCTGCACGCAATGTCATCTATCATTTGCACAATGACATACTGGAAACTCTTTCACTACAAGGGATATTCGGTCTGTTCTCTTTATTGTGCTTCTATATTTTTGGTTTGTATTTTTCGCTCAATAAAAAGAATGCATTCAGTAACTGTAGCACGCTATTCGTGATCTTCCCTGTAATGGTATTTGGAATTACAGACGTAGTATTAATACAAAGCAATACTGCGCTGGTGATAATCATTTCATTGGTGCTTTCCATACCACTCTTGAAAAGAGCAGATTAAACCCCAGCAGCCCCTGGTTTTCACTCAGGGGCTGCAATAATAAAGTCATGGTAAAATCTCACGCAGCAAATTATAAACTCTATCCACCTCAATGATCTCTAACGGGAAACGAGCGTTTAGCAACGCCTTATTGTCATCAGGATTGATATAAATAATACGGTGCAGCTCGGGATCCTGATAAGGCCCGGTATGTCTTGGGTTGGCTGTATAAAACAAGCTGATCGTGCGCGTTTGCAAGGCCACAGCAAGATGTAATGGCCCAGTATCCCCAGTAACCAGCACATCCATCTGTTGAATAATACCCAACAATTGGGGCAACGTTGTCTTAGCAATATAGCTTGTTACCCGCTTCTGCTCTTCCGGCGACAACACCGCTAGGAATTGGCGTTCCAACTCCTTTTCCTTAGCACTACCAATTAATACGATATGGTAGTGATCTCCCAAGGAAAAAAGCTTACGCGCCAAGGCAACAAATTGCTCTCTTGGCCAGCAACGCACTTCTTCTGATGCCCCCATTTGGAAACCGATCAACGTTTTATTCGTCACGGTTGGCAAGGTATCAAAACGTACCGGTATGTGCATATGGGTATCGTGATTATCACAGCCGATCACAGTCAACAGATCCAGTTTGCGTTGAATCAGATGACCATCGTAACAACCCTGATGACAATACATCCAATGATTCATAAGGTTGCTATCGCAACTGTAGTTATCACGAATAATATATTGGCTACCAGATAGCACTGCACTGAGCACATCATAGGGGATATAAGAGTGAAGGATAACGGTAAGTTCAGGCTTCATCTTCCGCAGGCGAGCAACCAAGCTGAAAATATCCTTAACTTTATTATCCCAATAAATCACCTTGTCAAAATAAGTACTATCCATGACAAGATGGCGATTTTTATCGCTAGAGACCAGAGTAAAAATGGCATCAGGATAGCGCTTCTTCAACGCATGAATCGCTGGTGTATTAAACATCAGATCGCCAAGCGCCGTGCTGGAATAGATCACAATACTTTTGAAATCTTGCTTAGCTCCTAAGCTATTTACATCTTTTAAATTTCCAAAAAGCTTGGTGTAAAAACTCAAAAAATGATTAATAGCTACAATTTTTCTCTTTTTCATCTGCACTCAGCTCTTTTAGACTGATAATACTCAGCCAAGGTCATGCCAACCGTTCGCGGCTGCAACCAATCAAACAACTGTTCTAAATCGCGATACAGAAACTCAATATCCTGCTCATTTTTAAACGTCGGGCTACCGCCTGGCATAAATTCGGAAGAGTGCAGCATGAACTCCACATAATCATGCCCTTGAGCCAGAGAACGCTCAGCCACAAGTTTCATCTTGTCCAGATTGTTACCGGTTGGCCGTAACCAATGTACTGACGGCGAACGTTTTTTTCCGCGCAGACGGTCATAACCTTGCTTGACCACGTTCATCAGCGACGAGTGTTTATATTGGATACTCATTGGTACTTCCAGCAGCGTCGAATGACCAGGTTGGGCAATATTGGCCGGATCGATGAAATAGGCCAGGGACGGGAAGTGGCGATAATCAGTTCCCCCATTCCCCTGCGGATTACCAGGGGAATATTGCCAGTTGACACGCGGCGTCACAGAACAATCGACCTGATAACCATATTCCAGCAATAAGGCGGCATAAAACTCATTAAACGCCCAGCGTCCGGCGCGATGACTAAGCATCTTGGTCTGGAATGTATCCTCCAGCAACTTGGTCATATGATCGACCTTGGCGCGAATTTGATCGGCGGGAAACTCGATCAGATAAGGCTTATGACGCCAGTCATCATCAGTGAGCGGAATCAACGGTGGACTGTTCCAGGCATGCAGATGCATGCCTACCTCCCCAGTCCCGCGCGCAATCACATGTCGGGCAAATTCAACATATTCCGCATCCACCGCCATTTCATAGTTGGTCAGGTAAACCGGCTTAAAGGCATATTTCTCACACAACGCCTGAAAGCGTGGCAAAAAACGTGTGTTCTCGGTCGAAATACGATCGTGTTTTTGCCAAAGGTTATCACCCTCGGTATCAATGGTGATAAGAAATGCCGGTTTCATCATGAGTCTCAAGCCTGATATCAACAGTATTCATTATGTTACGCAGCCCGTTTCCCTAGGGCAAACGACTTTGCTGCCTCGTTTGGACAACATTGCTGCGCATTTGTCTCCAAGGGTGATTATTTTTTCGTTACCTGCAAGAAAACCGAGCAACAGTAGCCACATGCGAACGGGTCATTTAGAATCAAGCATTGGTTTCCCTGAAAGCGACTCATGATGAACGACGCGCCAGCCTTAGCTTCTGCCACATCAATACAACGTATTCTGATCGTTAAACTTCGCCATCATGGCGACATGTTGCTGACCACACCGGTCATCAATACTCTACGACAGAACTACCCTGACGCGCAGATCGACATACTTCTATACAAAGAAACTCAGGATATGCTGGCAAGCAACCCTGCACTGTCGCAAATATTTGTCATCGATCGCCAATGGAAAAAACTGGGTATCAAAGCGCATCTTGGCCACGAACTGCATCTGATTCGACAATTGAAAGCTCAACACTACGATCTGGTGGTCAACCTTGCCGATCAGTGGCGCAGCGCACTGATCGCCCGCCTCACGGGCGCTCGTATCCGCCTGGGTTTCGACTTTCCCAAACGCCGTGGTTTTCTGTGGCGCCATTGCCACACTCAGTTAGTCCCCGTGACCGGGCATGAACATCTGCATACCGTAGAACAGAACCTTTCGCTACTGCAACCCTTGGGTTTACCTCGCCAAAACCTGCAAGTCACTATGAGTTATAGCCCGCAAGACTGGCAAACCTGCAGCCACCTTTTGCAACAAAATGGCGTCACCGGTAGCTATATCGTGGTACAACCCACCTCACGTTGGTTCTTTAAATGCTGGAGCGAAGGGAAAATGGCCGCCACCATCAGTGCATTACAGGCAGAAGGACACCAGTTGGTGATCACCTCCGGGCCTGATGCCAAAGAACAGAGAATGGTGGCGCAAATACTGGAACAATGCCCGCAGCAAGGGGTAATTTCATTAGCAGGCCAGTTGACGCTACGGCAACTGGCAGCATTGATCGACCACGCAAAACTGTTCATCGGGGTAGATTCCGTTCCCATGCATATGGCTGCGGCGCTACAGACGCCCTGTGTGGCGCTTTTCGGGCCATCAAAATTAACTTTCTGGCGCCCCTGGCAGGTTATTGGTCAAGTGATTTGGGCCGGAGACTATGGCAACTTGCCTGACCCCGATGCCATTGATACTGGCACCGATGAACGTTACCTCGACCTTATTCCTACAGACGTGGTGATTGCAGCCGCGCGGAGTACGCTTGCATGAAGGCATTTCGTTTGGCGATTGTTCGCCAAAAATACCGCCCAGACGGTGGGGCTGAGCGTTTCGTTTCCCGTGCTCTGGAAGCGCTGGAACAACAGGATCTGGATCTGAACGTCATTACCCGCGAATGGCAAGGTGACACCAATCCAAATTGGCATATCCACTTATGTAATCCCATTAAGTTTGGCCGCATCAGCCGTGAACGCGGTTTTGCCGAAGCGGCCAGGGCATTATGGCAGAAAGAGCGTTTCGATCTGGTACAAAGCCATGAGCGTATCCCGGGGTGTGATATCTACCGCGCTGGTGATGGTGTGCATCGCCGCTGGTTGCTGCAACGGGCACGTCTATTGCCGGAATGGCGGCGTAAGTGGTTATTTTCAAACCGTTATCACCGCTATGTGATGTGTGCTGAACGCGCCATGTACGCCGCACCAGAACTGAAAGCTGTTATCTGCAACGCAGAGATGATCAAACAGGAGATCATCGCCGATTTTGGTGTACCCGCGGATAAAATCGCAGTGATTTACAATGCCATCGATAACCAGGCGTTTTTACCAGCAAGTGAGCAACAGAGGCTACAGTTACGAACACAGTTTCAAATTCCCCAGCAAGCTCACTGTCTCGTCTTTGTCGGCTCTGGCTTCGAACGTAAAGGACTGGCGGCTGCCATCCGCGCCGTCGCCACAACTGGTAGTTATCTGTTGGTCGTCGGTAAAGATAAAGCTGAGAAACGCTACCGATCTTTAGCGCAATCATTAGGTTGTGGTGAGCGGATACGCTTCATGGGCGTCCAGAAACAAACGCTGCCATTTTACCAGGCTGCAGACGCACTGCTGCTGCCTACATTGTACGATCCCTTCCCCAATGTGATCCTGGAAGCGATGTCATGCGGGTTACCGGTGATCACCAGTACCACTTGCGGTGGCGCTGAGTTTATTACCTCTGGGCAAAATGGCTTTGTCTGCGATGCCCTGGATGTGCGCGCCCTCAGTGAGGCTATTGTCGCATTACCGCAGCAAGCGCCAGGATCAAACATGGGGGATGCAGCGAGGTTGCGCATCATGTCAGCCACCCCGGTACATCTCTCAGAACAGCTTATCTCGCTCTATAATCACTTGCTGGACTAACTATGCGTATTCTGATGATCATCGATGGCCTGCCAGGCGGCGGTGCAGAAAAGGTAGTACTAACACTATGCCAGGGCATGCAGCAATTAGGGCATGACGTTAGCCTGATTTCACTGCGCGATGTCTGCCACTATCCAATTCCTGCCGGTATTGATTATCAGGTGCTCAAAGACAGTTGCCGAACACCTTGGCGCAAGCTGACCGAACTGTCACGCCGTGCCGCAATGTTGGATGAGGCGATCATCGCCAGTGAACGGCAAAAAGGGCGTTACGACCTGGTTTTCTCAAACCTGCACAAAACCGATCGGATCGTCAGCCAGAGTAAAACGGTTGATCGCGATCGGCTGTGGTTCTGTATTCATGGCATTCTTTCCACTTCCTATCTTGGCCACCGTACCGGCCTGGATCGCTGGTTGAAACGCCGCAAGGTCGCCAGGGTCTATCAGCAACAGAATATCGTGGCCGTCTCACGGGCGGTGGGGAATGACCTGCAGCAGAATCTAGGAATTGAGCCAAACCAGTTGGCCACAATCAACAACCCGTTCGATATCACCGCTATCCAACAACAAGCGGCAGAGCCTTGTGAATCACCCGTTAAAGACTATCTGATTCACGTAGGCCGCTTTCACCCGCATAAACGCCACGATCGCTTGCTGAAAGCCTATGCACTTTCCGGTATTCAGGCACCTTTAGTACTGGTAGGCACAGGCAATGAACAGCATATCGCCCAGATAAAACGTCTCGCCGAGGCGTTAAATATGAGTGATCGGGTGTTATTCCTCGGCTTTCAAGCCAATCCCTATCCCTTGATCAAGCAAGCAAAGATGTTGGTGCTGAGTTCAGACAGTGAAGGGTTCGGTAACGTGCTGGTTGAGGCATTGCTATGTGGTACCCCTGTGGTTAGCACCCGCTGCCCAGGAGGTCCTGAGGAGATTCTGGAGAAGGCCGGAATGAATAACGCTCTGGCAGAGTTAAATAAAAAATCACTGGCGGAGAAAATGGCAGAAATTTATGCACATCCACCGGTAATTAATCACCGGCAGCTATCAGATTATGGCCTGATGCCTATTTGTGAAAAATACCTGGCATTAAAGAAATAAATAAAGGCAGGGTAATCCTGCCTTATTTTAAACTAATTGAGTTCCTGTATTTTCTTCCATACGTCATCAATAGGAACATCTACGCTGTCGCCCGATGCGGTTTGCAGTATTTGATAACGTCCAGACCACGGATGCCAAGATTCTTTATCCGTATCACCAAAAAATACCACCATGTCCTTATTCAGCGCAGCGGCGAGATGCATCTGCCCGCCATCGCTGCACAGCACTCTGTCGCAGATGTCAAAACCGGCCAGCAGTTCGCGCACCGAGGCGGTTGGATAGAGTGCGACTCGCTCATTTTGACAAGACGCCAACAGTTGCTCTGCCCGCTTTTGATCGCCAACGTCATCGGGTGTTAGCGTACCCTGCGGTGACCAGAAGATCAGCACGCCAGTATCGGGTTCAGCGACTAACCGGTTGATAATTTCCGCGTAGCGCTCGATCGGCCAACGTCGTTTAGGGCTGCGGCTACTGATATGCACGGCAAAAACTCGGCTAACGGGTGGCAATAAGCCATGCAAACGCTGCGCTGCCTGCTGTTGCTCTTGCGCAGTAAGGAATACCCGCACTGGAGGGATCGGAATCGATTGATCGGTAATCGCCGACAAATAGCTGTAAGTTTGTTCTACCTGATGTTTGCCATGAAAATCACCCGCGTTAAAAGGATGATGGATTTCGCCATTGCCTAAATCCGCGCCAATGATATTTTTGGCGCCAGCCATTTTTGCCAGGCGCAGGCTGTACTTACAGGGTACCGGATTGGCAAGAATAACAGCATCAAACTTTATTTTCCTCAACTGCAGAAAGATCATTAATCGCGCAAAATAAACGCCTAGCGTAGTTTCATTCTTGGCTTTATGTTTTGCCTTTTTATAGACAAATACCTTTGTAAGATAGGGATTATGCTTTACTACATCCTGGCTGACTTTATTGATTAGCAGATAAAGATTCGCATCAGGGTAAGCTATTTTCACCCCCTCAATCAGGGGAGTAGTACAAACGAGGTCGCCAATATTGTCACGGCGGATAATTAAAATATTCTTCATTCCAAGCCCATCAGCGAAATCTCTCGCCTGTTGTCCCAACCTGACCTCGAGTTACCAAATTAGCGCCTTTCCCTTCCGGTTATGTTACTATTCTGAATAACCCATATAAATGAAATTGATAGAATGCTGCTCCGTTTATATCAGGTACTACTCTACCTTATCCAACCCCTGATCTGGCTCCGCTTACTGTTGCGCAGCCGTAAAGCACCAGCCTACCGTAAACGCTGGGCAGAACGCTATGGGTTCTGCGCCGGAAAAGTGGTACCAGGTGGCATTATGCTGCATTCCGTTTCCGTTGGCGAAACGCTGGCCGCTATTCCCTTGGTACGTGCACTGCGCCACCGTTACCCTTATCTGCCGATTACTGTGACCACGATGACACCAACGGGTTCCGAACGTGTGCAATCCGCTTTCGGTAACGATGTGCATCACGTCTACCTGCCTTACGATCTGCCTGGCTCCATACGACGTTTCCTCGATCAGGTGAATCCCAAGCTGGTGATCATCATGGAAACCGAACTCTGGCCTAACCTGATTAACGCCTTGCACCAGCGCCAAATCCCTCTGGTTATTGCCAATGCCCGTCTTTCCGCCCGCTCAGCCGCCGGTTATCAGAAAATCGGCGGATTTATCCGCGATATCCTGCGCCGTATCACGCTAATCGCCGCCCAGAACCAAGAAGATGGTGAGCGCTTTATCGAATTGGGCTTGAAACGTTCACAATTGACCGTTACCGGTAGCCTGAAATTTGATATCTCCGTGACGCCAGAATTGGCAGCCCGAGCAATCACGCTGCGCCGCCAATGGGCTCCGCGTCGTCCGGTATGGATCGCCACCAGCACTCATGAAGGTGAAGAAACCATTTTGCTGGAAGCACACCGCAAGCTATTAGAAAAGCACCCCGATTTATTGCTTATTCTGGTGCCTCGCCACCCTGAACGCTTCCCAACCGCCAAAGAACTGACGCAAAAAGCCGGTTTCAGCTACACCACCCGCAGCAGCGGCGAAATCCCTTCCGGCAGTACGCAAGTGGTTATCGGCGATACCATGGGTGAACTGATGCTGCTGTACGGTATTGCCGACCTGGCCTTTGTTGGCGGCAGCCTGGTCGAAAGAGGGGGTCACAACCCATTGGAAGCGGCCGCTCATGCCATTCCGGTGCTGATGGGACCACATACGTTCAACTTCAAAGATATCTGCGCCAAGCTCTCTGAAGCCGGCGGATTGATTACCGTCAGCGATGTGAACTCACTGGTAAAAGAAGTGGAAACGCTGCTGACCGACGAAGACTATCGCCTCTACTACGGTCGCCACGCCGTTGAAGTGCTTTATCAGAATCAGGGCGCACTGCAGCGCCTGCTGCAATTGCTGGAACCCTACCTGCCCCCACGGAGCCACTAGATGAGCAACAGAAAAAGCCTGTCGGTGGTGATGATCGCCAAAAACGAAGCCGAATTGCTGACCGATTGCCTGCAATCGGTCGCTTGGGCAGACGAAATCATCGTACTTGATTCCGGTAGCACCGATGGCTCTGTCGCGTTGGCAGAAAGCCTGGGAGCAAAGGTGTTTACTCACACAGACTGGCAAGGGTTCGGCAAGCAGCGCCAGAAAGCGCAAAGCTACGCCACACAAGAATACGTTTTGATGATCGATGCCGATGAGCGGGTCACGCCGCAATTGCGCCAATCGATCGAGCAAGCGCTGACTACTGCAGATGACAATGTCGTCTACAGCCTCGGCCGCCGCAATCTGTTCCTGGGGCGCTTTATGCGCCACAGCGGCTGGTATCCCGATCGGGTCAACCGGCTATATGCCAACCAGCGCTATCGCTACAACGACGATTTGGTCCATGAGTCCCTCAATACCAACGGCGCAAGAGTGATCCCATTGCAAGGCGATCTGTTGCATCTGACCTGCCGTGACTTTTTTGCCTTCCAGCGCAAACAGTTACATTACGCTGAACAATGGGCGAGCCAACGCCATCAGGCCGGTAAACGCTGCGGTTTTCTGTCTATTCTTAGCCACACGCTGGGAGCATTCTGCAAAACCTGGTTGCTACGAGCCGGTTTCCTCGATGGTAAACAAGGCTTGCTGTTAGCCGTGGTCAACGCGCAATATACTTTCAATAAGTATGCCGCATTGTGGGCATTGGACCGTAACTTTACCCAATAACGTTCGAGATGTGGGTAGACGCTTATCGACTGAAACCCTGGGAACTAAAGTAATCAAGTGACTCGGGTGACAACGGAGGTCTACAGCCGCATCTTGGCGGATGACGGGTATATTCAGAGAAGTGAATCATGAGCAGCAAAGCTATTTACCCAGGAACGTTCGATCCGATGACCAACGGCCATCTGGATTTGGTGACCCGCGCCTCATTGATGTTTGATCATGTGATCCTGGCCATTGCCGCCAGTTCGAGCAAAAAGCCACTGTTTTCGCTGGAAGAACGCGTTGCCTTAGCCACGCAGGTAACCTCTCATCTGGATAATGTGGAAGTACTCGGCTTCAGTGAATTGATGGCACACTTTGCCGCCCACCAGAACGCCAACATTCTGGTACGCGGCCTGCGTGCGGTGTCAGATTTTGAATATGAATTGCAACTGGCTAATATGAATCGCCATCTGATGCCAACGCTGGAAAGCGTATTCCTGATGCCTTCCGAAGAGTGGTCATTTATCTCTTCCTCATTGGTGAAGGAAGTCGCACGCCATGGCGGCGATATTGCGCCGTTCCTGCCGGATGTCGTCACCAAGGCGCTGATGGAAAAGCTTGCTGAGAACTAATCAGCGCTGGCAGCGGCGGCAAAAGAAGGTGCTACGCTGCCCATGCTTTGCACTCTCAATCGGCGTACCACATACGCGGCAGGGTTCTCCTGCCCGGCCATAAACCTGCAGTTCCTGTGCAAAATACCCAGGCTTACCATCTGACTGCAGAAAATCACGCAACGTAGTTCCCCCCTGTTCAATCGAGCGTAGCAAGACAACCTTAATGGTTTCTGCCAGTAACTCCGCTTCATCCTGGCTCAATGACCCTGCCTGACGATCCGGCAGGATCCCGGCGGTAAAGAGTGATTCGCTGGCATAGATATTCCCTACGCCAACCACCAGTTTGTTATCCATCAGCCAGGGTTTAATCGGCGTGCGTTTGTTACGTGACTTTTCATACAGGTAGGCACCATTAAACCCCTCGCTCAACGGCTCTGGGCCAAGGTGGGCTAATACATTGCTGGTGGCGAGGTCTTCACACCACAGCCAGGCACCAAAACGGCGTGGGTCGGTATAGCGCAGGGTAAAGCCATTGCTCATCACCAGATCGACATGGTCATGCTTGCCTGCTTCGGTTTCTTCAGCCAGCATCCGCAAACTGCCGGACATCCCTAAGTGCACGATAATCCAGCCATGATCTAACTCGATCAGCAGATATTTGGCTCGGCGTTGTACGCTACGTACTGGCCGATCGCTCAACGACAGGATCTGTTCGGAGACCGGCCAACGCAGACGAGCGTTACGCACCACCGCGTACTGAATGTTATGGCCAACCAGATAAGGCTCAATGCCGCGGCGGCTGGTTTCAACTTCTGGTAATTCAGGCATGGCAGGCTCCCTCTCAGCTATCTATCAACCCTATGAATTTAAGGTGGACTACTCTTGCGCATCTGTGCGCTCGCAGCATGGGTGCATCCCTGTACGGCGCGGCCAGGCTCGCAGGTAACAACGCTGCGGCTTGGAAGGCACGGGTACCCTTTATAACGAAAAAACCCGGCCAAGGCCGGGTTTTCATTAATCCACTAAAATTATTTAATTTTAGCTTCTTTGTAGAGCACGTGTTGACGGACAACTGGATCGAATTTCTTCAGTTCCAATTTTTCCGGCTTAGTACGCTTGTTCTTCGTGGTGGTATAGAAGTGACCAGTACCAGCAGAAGAAACCAGCTTGATCTTCTCGCGAACACCTTTAGCCATGATTCAGTTCCTTAATACTTCTCACCACGGGCACGCAGATCGGCCAAGACCGTCTCAATACCCTTCTTATCGATAACACGCATACCTTTAGCAGATACACGCAGAGTTACAAAGCGCTTCTCAGCCTCAACCCAAAAACGGTGTGAGTGCAGGTTAGGCAGAAAACGGCGTTTGGTCGCGTTCATTGCGTGGGAACGGTTGTTACCGCTCACCGGGCGCTTGCCAGTAACTTGGCAGACTCGGGACATGTCTATTCTCCAAAAATCAAATCAGCTCGAGCTTCGTATAGGGTATGGCCGCCTCGTCAGGCTTTTAGAGCCCATCTCAGCAAACTTCATACTGAGGAGACTCTCGTCATCAGGTCAGAAACCTCACATCAGGTTGGAAACCTGCTGAGATAGGCTCTTAACGCCAAACCCAAGATTCTCAAAGGTGGCGTAGTATACGCTCTGAAGCGTAAGTGCTCAAGTCCCGAACAGCTAAAGATCCCTCAAGGATCGCGAAAAAGTTGCTTAAAGCCATCCGCGCTCGGCAAAAGAGACACATTCACCCCGGCCTATCACCAAATGATCGAGCACTCGGATCTCCAATAACCGGCAGGCATTGACCACTTGCTCGGTTATCAAACGGTCGGCGTGACTGGGTTCAGCCTTACCCGAAGGATGATTATGCGCCAGAATGATGGCGGCTGCATTAGCCTTCAACGCTTCACGCACAATTTCTCTTGGGTGTACGACGACGCTGTTAATGGTACCAGCAAACATCTCCTGGTGGCGAATAACGCGGTGCTGATTGTCCAGAAACAACACTAAAAACACCTCCCGCTCATGATGAACCAACAAACTGTGCAAATAATGCTGGGTAATTTTCGGATTCAGGAGTGCGTTCTCCAGCAAATGAGGGCCAGAAAACAACCGGAAAGCCAACTCAGAAATCGCCTGCAACTGGGCATAGGTCGCCATCCCAAGTCCTTTCTGACTGCAGAATTGTTCATAATCCGCCGAGATAAGGTGATACAGGGAACCAAAATGCCCCAGCAACTGTTCGGCTCGTTGCGATACATGAACCCCTGGCAAACCGGTTCGTAAAAAGATCGCCAGTAATTCCCTATCGGAAAGTGCTGCCGCGCCATCGCGCATCAATTTTTCTCTAGGGGCCAACGCCCCCGGCCATAACGACATATCCTGACGACTCATTGCCATCTCCCTTGTAAGCCCAGAGCATGCCACGGGGAATTTCGTACCGCGACAGGTGTTTGATAACATTGCGAAGTGTTGCGAAAAACACCTTGCAACTGGCTGCATACACAGCAGAATCGCTCACCCTGCCAATGGTTATGCTAAAATGTCGCCTCTTTCGGTTTTCAATCGGACAATCATGATGACGGGACTTTCCGGCAAACATATTGTGCTTGGCGTCAGTGGCGGTATTGCTGCTTACAAATGCCCTGAGCTAGTACGCCGCCTGCGTGACAGAGGCGCTGAGGTAAGAGTGGTCATGACCACCGCCGCCAAAGCATTTATTACTCCACTGACGCTACAAGCGGTTTCTGGCTATCCGGTTTCCGACGATCTGCTGGATCCCGCGGCAGAAGCCGCTATGGGACATATCGAGTTGGGCAAATGGGCCGATTTGGTGATCCTGGCACCGGCAACGGCCGATCTGCTGGCCAGAGTGGCCGCCGGGATGGCCAACGATCTGCTCACCACCGTCTGTCTGGCAACCGATGCCCCTATTGCAGCAGCACCGGCCATGAACCAACAGATGTATCGTGCTGCCGCCACCCAGGTAAACCTTCAAACCCTGTTGGCGCGTGGTTTGTTGCTATGGGGTCCAGACAGCGGTAGCCAAGCCTGTGGCGATGTCGGGCCAGGGCGCATGCTGGATCCGTTGGCGATTGTTGAATTGGCCAACAATTATTTTTCTGTGCCACAGGATCTGAAACATTTAAAGATGATGATCACTGCGGGTCCGACGCAGGAAGCCTTGGATCCGGTACGTTTTATCAGCAACCACAGTTCCGGCAAGATGGGGTTTGCGATAGCGCATGCCGCAGCTGCGCGCGGCGCACAAGTGACATTGGTCGCCGGACCGGTCAGCTTATCGACTCCGCCACGGGTGAAACGCATTAATGTCACCAGTGCATTGGAAATGGAGAAAGCCGTACAGCAGCAGGCAGCACAACAGCACATTTTTATCTCTTGTGCCGCCGTGGCAGATTATCGCGCAGTGCAGATTGCCGATGAGAAGATCAAAAAACAGGGTGATGAAATCACCCTCAGGATGGTAAAAAACCCCGATATCGTCGCTGACGTTGCCGCGATGAGCAAAAATCGTCCTTTTGTCGTCGGGTTTGCCGCCGAAACCCAGAATGTGGAAGAATACGCGCGACAAAAACTGGCGCGGAAGAAACTGGATTTGATCTGCGCTAATGATGTATCGCTTGCAGAGCACGGTTTCAACAGTGATACCAATGCCCTGCATCTTTTTTGGCAGGATGGAGAAAAACGCCTTCCGCATAGCGACAAGGCACTCCTTGGCCAACGTTTAATAGACGAGATAGTCAGCCGTTATGATGAAAAAAATCGACGTTAAGATCCTCGACCCGCGTATCGGTCAAGAATTCCCCTTACCGACCTACGCCACTCCAGGCTCTGCCGGTCTTGATCTGCGCGCCTGCCTGGACAGTGCTGTCGAGCTGGCGCCGGGTGAAACCACCTTGCTGCCTACCGGCCTGGCCATTCACATCGCCGATACAGGCCTGGCTGCGGTGATCCTGCCGCGTTCCGGTCTGGGTCATAAACATGGCGTGGTACTGGGCAATCTGGTTGGCCTGATCGACTCCGACTATCAGGGCCAGTTAATGGTGTCCGTGTGGAATCGCAGCCAGAAATCTTTCACCATTGAACCCGGTGAGCGCATCGCACAAATGGTGTTTGTGCCAGTTGTGCAGGCCGAATTCAACCTGGTGAGCGATTTCGACAGTAGCGAGCGCGGTGCTGGTGGCTTCGGTCATTCAGGCCGCCATTGAGTTTACCCGTAACAAAATGGTCAACAGGGAATGTTGCCTGAAGCCGTGCCGCTTGCAATACGGCACGGCTTACCCGGCACGCACGGAGAATAATGGCTGAGCCCTCAGGGTTTCACATTAGCCGCTTCTAGCGCATTGGTACATCCCTGTACAGCAAGGCGACAGGCGTGTTCATTCAGTGGCTTACTGGTGTAAGTGACTGGAGTAACAAATCTGCCCGGACAGCTCGGTCGGAAACCGATAGGAATGCCGCAATGCGGCAGCCCGAAAGGGAAATCACAAGGGTGGGGTTTCTCATAGATTTGAATGCTGACTACAACGGCCACCTAAGGGCTAAGGCCCATGGGTGTGACGAATAATTAAGTGCAGATAACAACACTGTAGCTTGAAAGATGACGGGAATGACCCAAACACCGTACAAAAGCGATCATATAAGCCACACAGAATGTTTTCTGTAACGGCCGGTGCACGGGTTTTCGAGAATCTATATCTGAGTGTGTCAAAGCAATAACTGATTGAAAATTTAGGGTATAAGCCGTTTTAGCAAGGGTCTAATCAAACATGGCAGAAAAAGAAAATACGAAAAGGAATCGGCGCGAGGAGATATTGCAGGCGTTAGCCCAGATGCTGGAATCCAGCGACGGCAGCCAGCGTATTACCACAGCAAAGCTCGCCGCGAACGTTGGTGTCTCTGAAGCTGCCCTTTACCGGCATTTTCCCAGCAAGACACGCATGTTCGATAGCCTGATCGAGTTTATTGAGGACAGCCTGATAACACGTATCAACCTGATCCTTCAGGACGAAAAAGAGACGTTCAACCGCCTGCGCTTAATTATTTTGCTGGTTCTCGGATTTGCAGAACGCAACCCAGGGCTGACAAGGATTATGACCGGGCACGCACTGATGTTTGAACAGGATCGCCTGCAGGGCAGAATCAACCAGCTGTTTGAACGCATTGAAGCGCAACTGCGTCAGGTACTGAAAGAGCGAAAACTACGTGAAGGCAAAGGCTTTATCGTGGATGAGACATTGCTGGCCAGCCAACTGTTGGCCTTCTGCGAAGGGATGCTTTCACGCTACATACGCTCCGAATTCCGCTATCGCCCAACGCAGGATTTCGAGGCACGCTGGCCACTTTTAGCGGCACAGTTGCAATAATTCTGTGGTTGAAAGATAAAGTGATGCCGGGTTAAACCGGCATCACTCTTTTATACTCCGTACTGCTCGCGATACGCGCGCACCGCAGCCAAGTGATCGGCCATTTCCGGCTTTTCTTCCAGATAAGCAATCAGATCTTTGAGCGTAATGATGGAAATCACCTTACAGTGATAATCCCGCTCCACTTCCTGAATCGCGGAAATATCAGCACGGCCACGCTCCTGACGATCAAGAGAAATCAGTACGCCAGCCAGGCTGGCACCCTGGGCGCTGATGATTTCCATTGACTCACGGATGGCGGTTCCTGCGGTAATCACATCATCCACCAGCATCACACGCCCCTGTAGTGGGCTCCCCACCAAGGTACCGCCTTCACCATGATCCTTGGCTTCCTTACGGTTAAAGCAGTAAGGCACGTCACGCTCATGATGCTCCGCCAATGCGACTGCGGTCGTGGTGGCAATCGGGATACCTTTGTATGCCGGGCCAAACAGCAAATCGAAATCGATGCCGGAATCCATCAGCGCCTCAGCATAGAAACGCCCTAACAGTGCAAGGTCACGCCCGGTATTAAACAGACCGGCATTGAAGAAATAGGGGCTGGTACGGCCGGACTTCAGGGTGAACTCACCGAACTTCAATACCTGCTTGTTAAGCGCAAACTCGATAAACTGGCGCTGATAGGCTTTCATTACTGCTTCTCCTCGTCTTACCTGTAAAGTTGATTCTACTGCCACCCAGATGCCGGGCGTAAAAAAGGCGACTTCTCAGTCGCCTTGAAAAATCAGTCTGCCAGCGCCGCTTTCTGCGCCTGGAAGATCGTTTCGATGCCCCCTCGGGCCAGTGCCAATAACGCCAGCAACTCATCATGGCTGAACGGCTCACCTTCGGCAGTCCCCTGCACTTCGATCATGCGGCCATCTTCCATCATCACGACGTTCATATCGATTTCTGCAGCGGAATCTTCTACATATTCCAGATCGCACAGCGCTTCGCCATTCACGATCCCAACCGAAACCGCAGCGACCAATCCTTTCATCGGGTTGGCTTTCAGTTTACCGGCAACAACCAAAGCATTAAGCGCATCGGCCAGCGCCACACAAGCACCAGTAATAGAAGCGGTACGGGTACCCCCATCCGCTTGTAACACGTCACAGTCCAGAGTGATGGTGAATTCACCCAGTTTTTTCAGATCTACTGCCGCACGTAGTGAGCGGGCAATCAGACGTTGGATTTCCAGCGTGCGCCCACCCTGTTTGCCTTTGGCCGCTTCGCGGGCATTACGGCTGTGGGTAGAGCGAGGTAGCATGCCATATTCTGCGGTGATCCAGCCTTGCCCCTGGCCTTTCAGAAAACGCGGAACGCCCTCTTCTACCGTGGCGGTGCACAAAACTTTGGTATCGCCAAACTCAACCAGCACTGAACCTTCAGCGTGTTTCGTATAGTGACGGGTCAATGTCAGGGGGCGAACTTGTTGTGGTGCTCTGCCTGCAGGACGCATGGGCTCTCTCCAGCTTCTTTATCAACGATTGGCTGCGCATTATACGGGCTTCGTGACGTTATGCCTATCTTGGCCGCAGGCGCAACGCTATAATCGGTACATCTTTTCCTATTACGGGTACGCATCAATGATCCGCAGCATGACCGCCTACGCCCGGCGTGAAATCAAGGGTGAATGGGGCAGCGCAGCTTGGGAGCTGCGTTCCGTTAACCAACGCTACTTAGAAACATACATCCGCCTGCCAGAGCAATTCCGCAGCCTTGAGCCAGTGATCCGCGAGCGTATCCGTGGCCGCCTGACGCGTGGCAAAGTGGAGTGCAACCTGCGTTTCGAACTCGATCCGAGCGCACAAAGCTCAATGATCCTGAACGAAAAACTGGCTAAACAACTGGTTGAAGCCGCCAACTGGGTCAAAATGCAAAGCGACGAAGGGGAGATAGACCCGATCGACGTGTTGCGCTGGCCAGGCGTAATGTCCGCTCAGGAACAGGATCTGGATGCTATCAGTGCTGAACTGATGCAGGCGCTGGAAGGCGCGCTGGACGATTTCATTGCCGCACGCGAAAGCGAAGGCAGCGCTTTGAAAGCTCTGATCGAACAGCGTCTCGACGGCGTGAGCGCCGAGGTATCAAAAGTGCGCGCGCAGATGCCAAACATCCTGCAATGGCAACGTGAACGTCTGGTAAGCAAACTGGAAGAAGCGCAGGTGCAGTTGGAAAATACTCGCCTGGAGCAGGAACTGGTGCTGATGGCGCAACGTATCGACGTCGCCGAAGAGTTGGATCGCCTGGAAGCACATGTGAAAGAAACGCACAATATCCTGAAGAAGAAAGAAGCCGTAGGCCGCCGCCTCGACTTTATGATGCAGGAGTTCAACCGCGAATCGAATACGCTGGCTTCCAAATCAATCAATGCGGAAGTGACCACCTCAGCGATCGAGCTGAAGGTGTTGATTGAGCAAATGCGTGAGCAGATTCAAAACATTGAGTAACATTGCATAGCGTCTCACATAATCGCAAAAATCCAGACAGCCCGCATATTAGCGGGCTTTTTTAATGTCATGTCATCGCATATACTCTCATCAAATCGCAACTTATCTGTGTACCCAAGCATGTACCCATTGCGAAGTAAGGTGGGTCAATTTGGGTACACGATAGATTCAAAACTCAGGCGGGATTATGGCAAAGCTCACAGATATGCAGATACGGGCATGGGTTAAGGCGGGAGAACGATTTGAAGGACGCTCAGATGGTAATGGGCTCTATTTGCGCTATAGAGAAGTGGATAGATCCCCGGTATGGCGTTTCAGGTATAAGTTCGCGGGTAAAACGAGGGCTATGGTTATTGGCTCCTATGTCGAACTATCGTTAGCCAAAGCTAGGGAAACCGCCAAAGAGCTTTCTGCCCGTGTTGCCCTGGGTTATGACGTTGCCGGGGAGAAGCAGGAACGCAAAGCTAACGCGCTAGAGAAAATCGAGCAGGAGAAAAACGCGCTCCGGGTATCAGAACTGGCCTCCGAGTATTTCGAGCGGCAGATCCTTGGAAGATGGAAACATCCCGATATTCTGCGCCGCCGTATCGATAAGGACATAAACCCAAATATTGGCCATCTCAAAGTTGAGGATGTTCGCCCTAGACACATTGACGATATGCTGCAGAAGATCGTCGCTCGGGGAGCGCCAACCATTGCCAACGATGTACTACGCTGGACCCGCCGTATTTTCGACTACGGTATTAAACGGCACATGCTGGAAATTAACCCCACCGGAGCTTTTGAGATTTCCGACGCTGGCGGCCAGGAGAAAAGCAGGGAACGTTGGCTAACCCGCGAAGAACTTATGCAGTTTTTCCAGGCAATGCGTATGGCAAAAGGTTTCAGCCGCGAGAACGAATTAACCATGAAGCTGATCCTTACGCTATGCTGCCGCAAAATGGAGCTGTGCGGCGCTCCATGGGATGAATTCGATTTAGATGAAGCAGTGTGGCACCTTCCCGCAGAGCGCGCAAAGAATGGCGACGCTATCGATATTCCCTTACCTCCACCAGCTGTTGCATGGCTCAGGGAGTTGCACAGTTTTTCCAGCAACAGCAAATGGGTGCTCCCCGCCAGGAAAATGCAGCACCGGATGATCCCCCATATTCAGGAAAGTACTCTCCCTGTCGCATTGGGCAAAGTACGCCGCGAAATGTCGGAGGTGCTGAACTTCACTATTCATGACTTCCGCCGCACTGCCCGTACCCATTTAGCGGCGCTGGGTGTTGATCCGATTGTTGCAGAACGCTGCCTGAATCATCGCATCAAAGGTGTTGAGGGTATCTATAACCGACACCAGTACTTTGCGGAACGCCGGGCAGCGTTGGAGTTGTGGGCCGATCTGCTGGTGGCGCTGGAACAGGGTGAAAATTACAACGTTGTATCCATAGCGAATAGGAAGTAGCTCTCCCCGCGCGTATGTGTGAGCATTATTATAGTCGTTTCAGTTGTTTCAACGTTTCACTAATAAATATTTATATATAAATCAAAATATTGAATGAAACGACTGCTGAAACGACTTTTTATAAGGTCGTTTCACCCCCTTTGCCCGGAAACCTCGATACTCCGATCGGTACCAACAAATGCCAATTAGGAGATCATGATGCACAAAAACCCCGTTATCTTTACCAGAGATATACTCGCGCGTTACCAGATTTCAGAGAAAACGCTGTGGAAGTGGAGAGATAAGGACAAGATGCCTAGGGCTTTCTTACTCCCTTTCCCTGCCCCAACAATCCCTGGAGTTCCTAACCGATGGCGTCAGTCTGATGTAATGGAATGGGAAGAAAATAACCGCAAAGTATAGATTAGATGAGCATGAAAAAGCCGACATTGCGTCGGCTTTCTTCAATCACGAGTTTGAACGTTTTGGTATCCGTGAAAACTGAACTATCGACCCATTATTGTCGCCACCAGCGTTCTCTTGCTTATGCTGCTGGATCATGGACTTCAAACGCGCGAGGTGGACAACCTCGGCCTTCGTGCCATTTAAGTAGCCTTCGGGAAGACCGGCAAGCATCTCTACATCTCTATCTGATTGCCCTACGTAATTTGATACTGCGTCAATAGCCATAACTCCAGAAGAAATCAGCAGCTCAATAGTGCGCTTAAGTAAACGTGGTTGCTCAGGAACACGGCTATCATCACCAGGCTCAGATTTTACCCCCCACCTTGCGGAACGGCGCTTATACAGGTTCTGTTTTTCTTCGTCGTTAATAATACCCAAGACATGTAAACGCATGATCGTGGCTGCAACTGAAATACCGTAACGTTGTTTAATCAGCAGTAGGCTGTCAAGAGTCACCGGCGTACGGATCTCCTCAGCAAAGTTTTCTGCGGGTAGTAACAAAGCCCCCGCAAATTGGTGAGCCTGGCTTTCTTTAAGCTTATAACGTTCCGGGTCCAGAGAGTCATCAACATAGCGATGCAGAACTAAATGACCAAGTTCATGTGCTAAGTCAAAACGACTTCTAAACGCATTCCCCTTATCAGAAGACAACAAAATTAGCGGACGATCTAATGCTTCGCTCCACGCAGACAAACCCTCGATTTGAGCAACACCTGTTTCTTCTCGTACCAGAATGATACCGTTGCTCTCAACCGCCAAAGCTAAGTCGGGCATGACACCGGAGCCAAGGCCCCAAAGTTTGCGACACTCTATAGCTGCAGTTTCAATGTCAGAATCTCCGATCTCATCAAGATTGGAGAAATTATAAACAGGCAGGGATAGACCAGGGAAATCAACAAACTCAGATAACCCAAGAACTAACTCTTCTGCCCATTGAAGGCGCGCCTCAAGCATAGCTCTAGCAGCTACGTGAGCTGACGCATTACTGCGAAATAACGGCCTCGACATCTTTGGCGGCATTGGACGTGTAAACCACTCCGGCGACACATTAACTACTGACGCTAAACGTTTGAGGGCTTCAGCCTCCGGTGCCTGTTGACCTGAACGCCACTTGCTAATCGTGGCAGGAGAAACCCCCACCATAGTTGCAAGTTGTGTCTGGGTTTGCCGTCTTGCTGCCAAGACCTGTATTAAGCGCTCCGGTTGGAATTCGTTGATCCCACGGCTCATTCTGGACCTTCCTTACTACCATCAAGTTTGATGACCCCCGCTTTGAATTTAGAGAAGGCGGTGTCTTTTTGTGCCTGAACTTTATCATAACGAGTCAGGAACACATCAATTGGTTCGTGAAAAAGCCATAGCTTTCTGTCAGAGCTCGGGACAACCAATTCAATGGAGAGAGGTGCATCCGGTTGTACATCCAACGAGCCAGAAAATTGAGAAACAAAGAACACTGACGCTCGAGTTACGATACCTGGTTCAGCGAAAAGATCAGGTTGAACTATCGACTCTATAGCCGCGTTATCCTCAATCAGAGTCTGCTTTCTTTTACTCTGGAAAAGGCGTTTCCACCTTGTATCACTGTAGTTCTCACGAGCGATTTTGAAGATACCGCTTTTACCTTCAACTATAGTGTTCCCACGTAATTTTGCTGGCTCACAACCGTTCGCCTCAAACACTTCATGTGTTGTTTCGTTCATCTGAAGATATCGTTCAAACCCCAAAGCGGTTGCACGATGGCCCCGATTCTTACTTACCGCTGCCTTAAAGGCTCTTTCAGCACCTACGAAAAGCGCTTCACGGAGACCGAGAACAAGCTGGCGTGGAAGATTTTCAAGTAACAAATCTGCGATTTTTGACTCATTCACGATACTGACTCCAAGGCGCTATTTATGTTTCGTATAACGAGATTTTATACTCCTATTTTTTCGCGTGATCAACATTGATAGAAATTTATGCACCCTCATGAGGATAATTAGCACAACTACGACGCTAACGTATGCCCTTCCTCTCACCTACTTAACCTTCACCTACCCGACAGAACGTTCGTAATTAGAAGGATAAAAAAAGGCCACACAGCAGGCGAAACTGTGTGGCCTTTGGAGAACATGGAACAGAGCGGACATTAATCATAATAATCTACGTTGCATAAATTGCAATAATATTGCTTTTGTTGCAATTTATGAAATACTGATGAAAGAAAAAAGCGATAGGAGGAACGGGACCATGACAGTACGTGAAGGCGTGAGACCAGTACTACTCAGCAAAGAGCAGATGAACGCTATCCGACAGATCCAGGAGGCCGAAAGAAGCAAGTCAGCCCTTGGTTTAGCACCCAGCATTCATGAGATCGCCCGAAAGCTGATCGGCAACGCGTTAAGTAATATGGTCGCAGGTTGACCCTATGACCGGGAACACTGAGCCCACCAGCACTGATGGCAACCGCGTGAAGATTAATCATCAAGTTGCCCTGGCTCTACGCGCTATGGCGTGCGCAGTGGCCGTAGAGAACTTGGCGAACAGCGGGCAAGAGTCTTTGCTGATAACCACCCCCGAAAATCGCCAGGTTGAAACCCCACTTACCCCTCTCGATGTAGCTGAACTCATTGATGCTTACTTCTTCCCGATCATGAAACGTGAGCATGGGGATTCTTGGCAATTGGCAACCATCACTGTTCTGGAGAAGGGGATAACAGAAAGCGGTTTGCTTTCAGAGTTCGGCGCTTCAATGTGGCAAACATTGGTCGGTTATATCGCTGGGTGGATCGACACGATGGGCTATGGCGAGGCGAAGCACTGAGATGACCAATTAAATGAGGGCCCTCTGGGTAATCGACAGATGATTTCATTTGCTCCAACACGCAATATCGACCTGATCGAGGCTGTAGGTAACCACTCCGATATCATCGCCGGCAGTAATAACGGGGATGGTTACGACTACAACCCCACATGCCGCTATTTCGAAGTGCATGTGCATGGCCAGTTTGGCGGCATTGTCTACTACAGCGAAATCCAGCCTCTAACATTCGACTGTCACGCCATGTACCTGAAAGAAGCCCGAGGTTTCAGCAAGAAGATAGGCTTGGCGTTCTGGCGCTTAATCCTGGTTCAAACAAACGTCCAGTGCGTTACCTCATACGCTGCTCGTAAGTTCCGCCATGGCCAAATTTACTGCGTCATGATCGGTCTGCAGCGAGTCGGCACCATCAAGAAGTATTTCAAGGGCGTTGACGACGTCACTTTCTACGCTGCCACTCGTGAAGAGCTAACAGCGTTCCTTTCCAAACACTCTCAGTAGGAATCACGCTATGAACTTTGCACTTAACTTCAACCGAAAATACATGCTGCGGGAAGAACCGCTTTACCCCGAAAAAGGGGGAAAAGGCGGCGGCGATAACGGCGCAGGGGCACAAGCTGATGCCATCAACAAGCAAACCGACCTGCAGCGCGACCAGTGGCAAACGGTAATGGGGAACCTTGCGCCTTTTACCCCACTTGCGCAGCAGTACATTGGGCAGTTGCAGGGACTATCTACTCTGGACGGGCAAGAATCAGCGCTAAACGATTACTACAATTCAGGGCAATTTAAACAACTTGCTAACCAAGCACGATATCAGCAACTGGCATCAGCAGAGGCAACAGGTGGTCTTGGTTCTACTGCCACCGCCAACGGCTTGGCATTTATCACCCCGCAACTGGGGCAGAACTGGCTATCAGGGCAGATGAATAACTTCAATAACCTGGCCAATATTGGTCTTGGTGCTATGCAGGGCCAGGCTAACGCTGGGCAGACATATGCCAACAACATGGGATCGCTGTATCAGCAGCAGGCTGGGCTGGCGGCAGCAAATGCTAACCGTCCTTCGGGATTACAGAGCGCAATCGGTGGCGGAGCTTCTGGTGCCCTGCTTGGCGGAGGTATTGCCAGTGCATTGGGCGCATCAACTCCATGGGGGGCTGCGATCGGTGGTGGCCTTGGATTATTAGGGGGGCTGCGTTTCTAATGGCTACTTGGGATCAGAATATAAACTCCGGCGGGTTACTCGCCGGCATTGGCGGGCAGAACGAGAACGCCCCTCAAGCCAATGATGTTAACGCTACTCTTGGACTTATTCGTGATAACAACGAGTTTACTCGCTTAGGGGGTAATAACGTTGTTCTAACGGGATTAAAAGGCCTGTCCGGTGTGGCGGAACAGTATCAGCAGCAGAAACAGCAACAGCGCCAAGGTGAGTTCCAGAAAGCATATGGTACTGCGTTCCAGGCTGGTGATCGTGGCGCAATGCGTAGTTTGGTTACGCAGTACCCCGAGCAGTTCGAGGCCGTACAGAAAGGAATGGGGTTCATTGATGACGATCACCGCAACACAATTGGCAACCTTGCAACCTCGGCGCAAATAGCTGCAACCCAAGGCCCAGAGGGATTTAATTCCTGGTTAAAAGGAAATGCATCGGAGCTACAGCGCGCGGGTTTCAATCCTGTGGATATGGCTACCATGTATCAGCAAAGCCCTGACGGGTTCCGCCAGCTCGCGGGAAATATGGCTATGTTTTCCCTAGGCCCTGAAAAGGCGTTCGAGGTTCAGGACAAGATGGCCGGCCGAGAAATAGGGCGCGGGCAGCTTGCTGAGTCCGTCCGGCATAACCAGGCAGGCGAAGGGTTACAGGCGCAGCAAATTGCGGTGAGTCGCGAGAACTCCATCCGGTCAGCTTATGCACCAACGGCCGCCATGCAGAACTACTCACAGTATGCACAAATGCTTAAATCAGATCCTGATGGTGCGGCGGCATTCGCAGCCGCTGCGGGTATTAATACCAGCGCCAAAAAGCTGATGAAGGTTGAAAAAAACGATGACGGTACGGTTACCAAATACTATACGGATGGATCTGAAGAGGCCGGAAAACTACTTCAACCAATTAGCGCAGATGGCATAAAGCCTATCAGTTTGCCGCAAGCGCAAATCATCATGGAGAAGGCTCCTGAAGGGGCAAAAAAAGCGGCAGGGTTCGCTTACCGTGTTCGTAATAATCTGGATTCTATGGATACCCTCAAGGTGGACCCAAAGCGCATCGCGGTGATTAACACTGCCCTGGGTGAAGGGAATATCGGAAACTTGAATCTATCGGGCCCTGAGCAGCAATACGTTGCCTATGCTGGGGATTCAATCGCTGCCATATTGCGGCAGGAATCAGGTGCTGCAATTCCACTGGATGAACAAAGAAGCTATTACAAAAGATACTTCCCACAGATCGGTGATACTGACGGTACGATTAAGACAAAGCGAAACCTCATGGAGAACCAATTTAAGTCACTCCGCGGGGCTTCTGGTCGTGCATACGACGCCCTGACTGTCTCATCAGCGGCAAATAATACTGAGGCTCCTGCAACTGTAGCTGATTCAAGTGGATCTCTGCCTGCTTATCAACCTAAACGGCAATATGGACAAACTCAGGCCCAGGCTCAACAGGCAACAAAATCATGGGGTGAATTACCATGAATGTAACTCTGCCCAACGGCAATGTGATTACCGACGTTCCTGATACCGCCACCAAAGCAGAGGTAATGCGAAAAGCTATCGCTGGTGGCCTTGCCCGACAGGAGGATTTTAGTGAACAGCCGGTACAACAACAGGTACCCGCGCTTTCCAACTCAGGGGGGATGGTCGAGCCAGGCAACATTGATATCCACAACCGACCGGTTGTCAAAAACCCTGATGGCAGTATCAGCACTGTGCGCAGCATGTCCACGAACATCGACGGGCGTGAGGTGTTAATCCCAACGGTCAGCGACGACGGTAGGATTATGTCCGATGATGAAGCCATCGATAACTTCATGCAAACCGGTCGGCATCTCGGCATGTTCAGTTCGCCAGAAGCGGCCACCGCTTACGCTGAAAGTCTGCATAATCAGCAAGCTGATGAGTACCTGCCAAAACAGCCGCAGACAGCCCACCAGCAGCCCTCCATCAGTTCTTATGCTCAGGGTATGGCAGATACTAACGCAGTGCTTGCACAAAGCCGTGAGGCTGATACCCAGGCTGCAAAAGGTTTTCGGGAGCGGGTGATCGATGCTGCAACAGGCGCAAGCCAAATGACACCAGAGCTTAGCGAGCTACAACCTGTTGGCGCTGCACCAGAGCTCAACGAGCTATCCATGAATGCCTTCAAGGCCGGGATCGGGCAGCTTTTAGGTTCAGATGCTTCGCAGATGCAGATCCTGCAAAATATGGGTGGCCAGCTTAGCCAGGATTCAAAAGGTAATGTGGTGGTATCCCTACCATCAGGGGATTACGCGTTAAACAAGCCCGGGATTTCACCACAAGATGTGACTTCATTTTTGGCGAATGCACTTGCCTTTACCCCTGCCGGGCGCGGGGCGTCCATCCTAGGGGCCGCGGGTAAATCTGCGGCAACAGATGTTGCCCTGCAAGGTGTGGTGCAATCAGCTGGTGGCGAGCAGTTTAACCCTGCGCTAACTGCACTTTCTACAGGTATCGGTGGTGCAGGCAAGGCAGTAGAACGTGGCATCAGTGCTGTTGCTCGTGCCACCCGCGGTACGATTGCGCCGGATAAACAAGCCGCGGTTGATTTTGCCAGGCAGAACAATCTCCCCCTAATGACCACTGACGTATTGCCGCCAAAAACAAACGTAGGTCAAAACGTCAGAACATTCACAGAACGCATTCCTGTAGCTGGAACTGGCGGACAGAGGAAAGTTCAGCAAGAGGCCCGTGAAAGCCTTGTGAAGACTTTTAGCGATGAGGTTGGCGGGATATCAGATGATGCTCTGTATAGATCTGCCAGCGCGGGGCAACAGCAATTTATCGAAGCAGCCGGGCAACGCTACGACCGTGTAATTAATGCGATGGGAAACACCCCGGTAGATATCCGCGGCACCGTAAGGGCCATTGATAACCAGATAGCTATATTAACCAGGCCGGGGGCATCGCAAGACCGTTCCGCGATTAATGTGCTTAAGCAATACAAAGACGATATTACAAGTGGGGTTAACGATTTACGCCTTGCGCGAGATAACCGCACTGACCTCAGAAAACGGTTTATGGCCGCCCCGGATGAAGTAGATCGAGACGTGCTTGAGAAAGCGCTGGACCCGATTTACAAGGCGTACACTCAGGACATGGCAAAGGCGGTCAGCAAAAAATTAGGGCCGGAAGAGGCCAACAAGCTTTATCGTGCAGATCGCTCATGGGCCAGATTCAATGACATGATGAGTAACACCCGGGTTCAAAAAGCCATACAAACTGGCAGGGTGAATCCCGAGGATGTCTCTAAGCTGATATTCAGCCAGAAAGCTGCGGATCGCTCACAACTATTCCGGCTTCTTGATGATAATGGGCGGCAGAACGCGAGAGCCGGGCTTGTGCAAAATGCGGTCAATAAGGCGACTGACGCATCGGGCAACGTAAGCGTTGAGAAATTTATCAATGAATTACACCGAACAAGGAAGCAGGCCGATACTTTTTTCCGTGGCGAACATGGTAGACGCCTTGACGGGGTTGTTAGGTACCTGGATTCGACAAGGGAAGCCGCAAAAGCTGCCGCGAGTCCTTTAAATGGACAGTTATTGGCGAGCCCAACGGCTTTACTTGCAGGGGCTGCATCGACGCTTAACCCAGCTATTGCAAAGGTTGTGGCCACCGCTGCGGTGGCTGGTGGGTCAGCCCGGGCCTATGAGTCAAATATTGCTCGTAATGCTCTTCTTCGCCTCGCCAATACCCCTCGTGGTAGCACCGCATACGATAGGGCAATCAGTGATGTATCGAGCGCGATAACACCACTTATTCAATCAACGGCGAAAGAGGCTACCGAAAGATAAGATATAGCCACGGATGGCTATCGTTTCCACAGGAATACCAAAAACGCCGACATGCTTACGACGGCCACCACAAACCCAAATTGAAAAGGCAAACCAACGATCGTTGCCAATCTCAACGGGATCGCAACTGAAGAGAACAAGACAACCAGAGCAAATGTTAACCCAGCAAGATATCCGGGTAATACCTTAATGGATTCTCTAAAAGGGAATGTGGTTAACCAGGTGGTAGTATTTTTTAAGCCGTGGTGAGTGATTGAAAATATGGCGGCACAGCCGAAGCTCAATAGCACAGCCCCCCACCAGTCAGGGTAAAGCTTGGCAACAACCAACCCTAACAGAATTATGATTATTGCTTGACCGTTCATAATCTTCCCTCGAACACAGATCTGTTAGCGCACCGACTGGGGATGCTGTTCCCCGGTCGTTGCCCCTGGTAGTGTACAATTCCACAATCTTGTAGCAAAATCCATCAATAGAGGCTATCTCGACGGAGAGAAAAGCGGCTACGCCTTGCTGCCTGCCTCGCCCTATCTCAAGGCGATTACGTGTAAGGCGAACGTGATGAGTGATTTTGTAGCCCCTTTACCGAGCTATTCCTTAGATCGAGCAGCAGGCATGTTGTGCACTCACGGTGCGAATTGTGACGGCGATGATCTGCTAACACTTTGGCGCGCAGAACAAATAGAACTTTGTTTGCCGCTGCCCGATTATGTGGCTTGTGAGGATGTGGATGCGCCAGGACGAGGTAAGGAAGTATTGCTTTCTGTCACACCTGAAAGCCTTCATGTGTTTTGGGAGTCGGTTGATTACCCTCCCGATTCTTACGCTCAGTTGTGTGTGAAAACATACGGTTCGCAAGAAGAGTTCCGCGAACGAAAACTGTTCGTTCCAGTAGCACCAGATTATTCTGCTCACGATGATAACGGACAACGATTAAGTGCTGTTCTTTCCCTAACATATGGTGAGGATGCTCTACGTATTCCGGGCAATGAATTAGTGAAGGTCTGGCGCTTTCTGACACAGCCATCTGGCACCACAGCTGGCGACGATAAACCCTTATCGTCTAAAACCGTCAACAACCTAGCGATTGCGCTTAAAGCCTTTATCCAGGTTCACTACGGTGCAGATGTTGTCGAGAATTTGCGTAAAAACCTGGAGGATCCCACCAGCGAAATAAGCCAAGATTTTATCAAGGCAGGTATCAAAGTACCTGGAGGAAGAGCGTTACAAAACCATCTGAAAGGCATTGTTATTGAGGTTCTGCCATCCCTTGAAAAAGTGGATGTAGCAGCCGAGGAATGATGTTTTTATCTTTGGAATATTCACGATATTCCGGCGGATTAGAATAATCCAAAACGCCCCGCCATAACCTGCAGTTACCGACTCAATAAGCAAAAGGTAACTGCATGAACACTCAAGATTTCACATTCCCACTCAGCGGTAATGCCCGTGCCGCTGCCGTGGCTCGCTTCCTGTCAGTTAGCGAGGCCACTGTCTGGCGTTACGCCAAGCGTCCAGGCTTCCCCAAACCAGTAAAGCTGTCTGACAGAGCAACGGTCTTTGATGCGGCAGCCGTTCGCCAGTGGCTTGAGTCCCGCAAGCAAGGGGGCAGACATGCTTAATTCTGCATTCTCGCCGGTAGGTGCCGTCACCATCCCCTGCCCGGTAATGACTGGTCAACTACCTCCAACAAAGGGAGCTAGGTGGGTAGCATCTCCCCCAACTGGGGGATCACAGCGTAATCAGGCCTTAGGTTCTATCCCTAAACGCTCAAGTTCTTTGCGTCCTAAAGTTTTAAGCCAGTTAGCCAAACTCATACCAGCGGCTGAAGCCGCAGCCTCGAATTGTACCTTTAGCTCGGGCGCAATCCGTACTTGGAAGGCAGGGGCTTTACCTCCCCCTTTAGGCTGTTTATCCCTCTGTATTATTGTTGACATGTGTGTACCTATTGGACTAGCATCAATTGCGATAGGTACACACCTTAACACGGTGATATCTACAAAAACAACGCCCCGGAGTGCGGGAACACTACCAGGGCGTCTGACCAGCAACGTTATGGAGACTAACGCTATGGCTAAGCCGCAGTGTAACCAAACTCACCCTAAATTTCAGTATCGCTTTCTGGCCATAAACCGTGCCGAACGTCAGGTTAAACCTCTCCGCCTGTCCATTGAGGCCACCAGCGAACAGGAGGCACGCCAAATTCTCGCCTCCCATTTCATCCTCTCTTTCGCTGCTCGCCTGCCGATCCTGGAGGTGAGCCATGTTTAAAATCATCGTCACCACCAAGAACCACCGCACCGGCAAAACAACGGTAGAAACCTGTCGCCGCCGGTACAAAACCTATCGCGGTGCTGAGAAGGCCGCGCAGGGGATGCGCTGGGTATGTAGGCCAGATGGCGTAACCGCCACCGAAGAGGTTTCCGCCGAAGTTGTGGAGGTGAGCCGTGCATAACAACAATATCACCCGCGTTTATTCGCATCCCCAAGATGTGATCCACCCGTTGGCAGTGTTCCTGGAGGCCGTACAGTTTCTGCAGCTTGACCCTAGCGCTAAAGAACTGGCGGCTGATCTGATCGCTTACGCTCAAGAAATGGCTAAATCACATACGTTGGCCGCCACAAACAAGGAGGCTGACAATGCGTAATCTCAACGTGTACACGCTGATGACGGCACCAATGACAGGCACAGAGAGAGAGTTGAGCGAAGCCGATCTGCGTATTGCTGCCGATGCGGGCCGCTTGGCGGTGAACGACTATCTGCGCGGGTTAACGGCTATCGGCAATATCACTTCATGGGCGTGTGAAAACCCTAACTACACCGACCATGTTCACGATCTCCCAGCGTTGGCAGACTTCCTCAAACACACTGCTCAGATGGCTAGGGTTACAGGCTTCTACAGCGACCACGCCGACTATATGGCCGATCTGAAAGATGGCAGTCACCAACAAGGGGAGAAGGCAAATGCGTAAACACCTCTCATCTACAAATCTTATCCAATTGATGGAACGCCAGAAAGGAGTAGGCAGCGAGGATATACAGACAACCGACAGCCACCCCACTTTATTGCCCAACGAGCCAACAGGCACATACGCAACAAATCGCCATACCCGCCGTATGTTGCGTAAGAAGTTCGGTATTGAAGCTAAAAAAATGTGTGATGTTGAAGGGGGTGATAAGTAATGACGGTTAACTTCTTGTGCGCTCAGGGGCAACGGCTTACCCCTGAGCTTAGGACAGCGAACAATTTTGCAGATTTCAGCACTTTCATTCTATCCAAACGTGTAGATATTTCCATCAGTCCGGAAATGACCAAAGATGAACGGCGCAAGGAAAAAGCAAAATTGTTCTGGTTCTCCCCGCCGACCCGCTCTAAAGGTGTGCGTCGCAAAGTGGAGAACATGGACGCCTGCGCTTTTGGCAGTGCTGACATCGACGATAGCACTCCCGATGCAATCAAGGCGCTAACTCCCGTTCTGCAACGTTATTCCGTGTTGGTATACCAGACGGCGAGCCATACCCCTGCCAATCCACGCCTGCGCATTGTGCCAGAGTACTGCCGCCCGGTAGCACCAGCAGAACGCCGCACCGTCGGTGAGGCTGTTGAAGCATTACTGATGCTGGAAGCCGGTTTCACGCTGGCCAGTCTTGAAGGTGAAAAAGCCAAATGGACGAAAGGTGACGATTACGCAGTTTTTGACCGGAGTGTGTATGGCGCACAGAGTTACCATTACTGCCCCCACAAGGGTGCTGTAGGGAAACTTTATGAAGGTGAGGTGATCGACGTCGATGATCTCCCCCTGCCTTTGGCTGCGCCAGATATCGGAAAGACCAGCAAAACAAAAGGAAAGAAAGCCGCACCGAGGGGCATTGGAGATGATTTTGACGCACTCAACGCCGGTTCCCCAGATGAATACACAATTTCTGATCTACGCAGTGCGCTAAGTTTTCCTAAATGGCAGAACCCGAGCGACGATTATGAGACATGGATCGGTAATGGTATTCGTCTTGCTTCACTGAAAGACACTGAATACGAGGATGATGCAAAAGCGTTGTGGTTTGAGTACAGCGCCCGTTCGCCAGCGAACAATCCCGACGTCACAGAGGAGAAATGGGAAACCTTTTCCGCTGAGCGCTCCAGCTATCGGGGAATTTTCGCGGCTTCGCAGGATATAGGCTGGGTGAACGAGGCTACAAAACGCGCTACTGCCCGATTACTTCCGCGAGTAGAAACAAGGGATAATGGCCTGTATCACGTGACGCCACGAGTTAATAAGCTGACGGGGGAGATAGAAGAACCCGCCGCTTGGTTATGCTCCCCGCTTGAGGTTATTGGCCGCGGTGCGGACGGTGCGGAGGAATACCTGATCCTGTCATGGGTGTGTAATAGCCGCAAAGTGATAGAGGCGATCCCACTTTGTGAAATTGGCGAGCGCGACGGCTGGCGACGTATGAAAGCTGGTGGGCTGAATGTCACGACAAAAAGCAACCTTCGAGCTGTTCTGGGTGATCACCTCCAGCTGCATGGCGACCCAACCCGCTGGAATGTGGCAAAAACTACAGGTTGGCAACATGGTGCCTACATCATGCCCGATGGTGAGATCATCGGCACACCGTCCAAACCAGTTATTTTTTGTGGCCACTCTGCTACTGCGCAAGGCTATACGGTTAAAGGCACTGCCGAGAGCTGGCGCGATAACGTCGCCAGGCTGGTGGCTGGCAACCCGTCGATGGTCACGGCTGTAGCGGCGGCGTTCGCTGCCCCTATGCTGGCACTAGTAGGCGCTGATGGCTTCGGCATTCATTTCTATGAACAATCCAGCGCGGGTAAAACTACCACAGCCAACACCGCAGCCAGTCTTTATGGTTCACCGGATAAAACAAAGCTGACCTGGTACGGCACAGCGCTGGGGATGGTCAACGAGGCGGCTGCGCATAATGACGGGTTTATGTCACTGGATGAGATCAGTCAGAACACCCGCCGCCGTGATGTAGCTGAATCGGCTTATGCACTGTTCAACGGCGTGGGTAAGCTGCAAGGGCGCCGGGATGGCGGCAACCGTGAAGTGCTGCGCTATACCACTGTAGCACTCAGCACAGGCGAAACGGACTTAGAGAGCTTCATCCGTGAAGATGGAGGCACTGTAAACGCCGGGCAGTTGGTGCGATTGTTGAATATCCCACTAACGAAGGCCAGTGAGTACCACACACTGCCCGGCGGTAAGGCTCATGCTGATGGGCTAAAAACAGCATATCAGGGTCATTACGGGGCCGCGGGGCGTAAGTGGGTAAGCATGCTAGCTGAAAGCCCTCAGCAGGCTCGGGAAGCCGTAGCGATAGCCAAACAGCGATGGAAGGCGCTAATTCCGGCACAAGGCAGCGAACAGGCCGGGCGTGTAGCAGACTGTTTTGCCATTCTGGAAGCTGCACTGATGCTTTCCTTGCCGTTGACCGGATGGGAGGCGACTGATTGCCAGGCTGCGATAGAGCATACTTTCAAAAATTGGTTGGGCATTTACGGCGTTGGGAACCGAGAACGGGTTCAACTTGTGGAAATGGTGGAAAACTTCCTACTGGTGAATGAAAACCGCTTTGATTTGATCTATGGATCTGAAGATCTCCCATGGACAACAGACAAAAATAAGCGTGCTGGATGGTTGGTGCCGAACAGTGCACCGGATGGGCGAAACGTCTATTACGTTTTGCCTGGAGTGCTTAAAGCAGAGGTAATTCCGGGTAAAGAGCCCCTTAACGCCGTAAAACTAATGCATGAGGAAGGTATTTTGTGGAAAAAAGATAAGAAGGGGTATACGGCATTGACCCCCCGGATTAATGGCCACCAGCATCGAACTTATGCGCTCATGTTAGTACCGATCATTGAAGAGGAAGAAGAGTCTCCGCCACCAGGAACAGATATGATTTAATCATCAAGCCTGCACTTCTCACGATTTGCAGGCTTTTTTACGAAACTTGCAAAGTTCTACATGATATTGTGCCAACACCAACCCATGCATCCCTAAAAACACAGAATTTTCAGCTATGAAACGACCCGAAACACAGGTCGTTCAACTAGTCGTTTCTCCTAAAGCCAGATAGGGCGAACCTCTCAGCCCGATGAAACGCTGAAACGATTGAAACGCTGTTTTTGAGTGTATATGTATTATGGTGTTGTGGGTTCGATATTGTGTAGATCTACGCAACGACCCCTACAGATTGAGAGCTCCCCCTGCCTGTAGCTGCGCTTCACTTGACCGATATGTTGAGAAATGTTGAGGTGCGAAAAGATGAGTTTTGATTAGGTTTATGCAGAGCGTTGTGGAGGTCAATAATCGTAGATCGCCGGTCAAAGTTTTTCCCTTCGAAGCTCACCACCGTAGCGGGGCAAAAAATATACAGCTCGATGTAGCACTCCGTTTTAGTGTGTACCCATGGGTGTACACAATCGAAAAACGCATTATCTAAAACTCTTTTAGTACAAGGCTTTCAGACCGACACTCAATGAGCAGATTCAATATCGAGTAAATATTCAGGAAGGGTCAACAATCCGCAAGAAATCAGATAGCCCGCCAAACAGCGGGCTTTTTGGTTGTCACATGCGCTAGCATAAAGATTCAACCCGGTGCGATTACCGTCGGTAGAACGCTAGATTTCTGCGGTTCATACTTCCGTCAGAACCCCTCTATTCATAGTTAATCGTGAAATATGCCGTTGCGTTGGCATCACCGCCTTTGATGGTGGAGGCCGTTTGGTAATAGCGGGCGCTGAAAGGAATATTGACCGCCATTGGCCCGCTTAATTTACCCAGTGCGATAGGGCTATCCAATGTAATGGGGGTGTTTTTATACAACATCTGTATACCAACACCGCTGGCGACATTAGCGTCCCCAAGATTGTTAAGCGCCAAGACCTCGGCTGAAGTTTCAGGATCGTGGGCTCCACTGAAAGTAACTGTGGGAGCGACTGCCGCATCACACTGCAAAGCGATATTCCCCTCACCGTGGCCCGCAGTACTGCCGACACCTCTGAACTTGCTGCGATGTACCGTGCCCATCGGGACGCTAACATTTTTAGTGCTCACCGAGCATCCTTGTACGTTAACGGTAAACGCCGAATTTCTGATGAACAGTAACGGTGAACCATCCGAGGTACGCCAGGAGGACAATATTTTAGCTGGAATAATCCCCCCCTGGGTGACCGGCCCAACTCTCTCCAAAACAAATCTCATGTTGCCAATATCCGCCCAGCGGGGGTTACCATTATTGAGGGTACTGACCGTACGTGAAAACTCGCCCCCACTGGCGGTCGGAAAACGTAATGAAGAGGTTGACCCACCTGCGGTGTATGCCCGTATATACAGATTATCAATGCCGGTTTTCAGATAACCATAACCATTGCCTCCCGAGATCATCTCATATTCGCTATCTCCCCAGATCAGGCTTTCACCCGCGGTACATTTCAGCAGAAAATCTGATGCAGCAACTCCGGTATTGCTGGCGGCAAGGCTAGGCGGAAAATTATAAGTATAAAGCTCAGAACCAGACACTGTTCCTGCCCCAATGGTTTGGTCAGGTATCGTTATGGTTGCAATACCTATGGTCAACTCGCCCAGAAATTCGCAGGCTGAATGGGCCACATTTGCCGCTAAGGATGCAGCCAGTAATAAAGCGGTTTTCATCATAGTTAAAGACATGATATTCCTTTTCTCACGGGTAAACGGATTGTGAAGAAGCGGCTTATTGACACTTCAGCGTGAGCAATGCGATTCCATTAACTTTTTTGACGTTGGAAACATCCAGAGGCACGGAGCAACCTTGCCCTCCCCCCCAGCTGGCTTTAATCAGGCTGCGATCTTCCACACCGTTCAGGAAAACTTCCCCTTGTTCATTGACAATGCCTGTCACTGAATCGCCGGCACTCACGACAGCACCGAAGGGAACCTTTCCATTAGTGCGGGTTAAAGTGAGAAATACCCGATGACCAATCTTCGTTTTGTAGTCCGCCAACACCAACGCCCCCTTATTGGGAACCACCTGACGAATCGGATTATTGACGTCTACGTCATCCTTCAGAGTTTGAGAGTCCAGCACTACCGTATTGCTACGATACTGAGACAGGTAGGGCACAATGGCGTAACCGCGCGAGTCGGTATACAAGCCCTGAGCATTGCTGATTTTTACCTGACTGGCCCCTGGAGCACGTACCAATGCGCTGCCACCATCATCATTCAGATTTTGGCCCAGCGTCACACCATAAGGATGCGCAACGATCGCCCCTTGCAAACCATAGTTGAACCGGTGATTGCTGCCGTTGTTATTAGAATAACCTGCGTTGGCCGTCACCCGTGATCCGACATACTGCAACGTTGCCGCACTGTTGGCCTGGCTACCTTGCCCTGACTCACCACGAGTATCGCTTTGTGAAACGCTGTAGCTCAGATTTCTGTCTTCTAATGCGGAACCGGACAGCATTGCTGAACTGGCCATACGGCCATTCTCGGCGCGAAGCGTATTGAGGCTGAGATGCATACTGTTATTGCCCGACGACAGCCATTGGCTTAATGGCATGCTGGCATTCACTGACCAGACACGATCGCTCTCTTGGTTGTTTCGACTACGGTTATTGCTATAACCAACATTCAGCGAGACGCCTCGGACATTGACGTTATAGCTCGCCATCAATGATTGATTCTTGCCCTGACTGCCACGCCAATAATCCTGCTGATAGGCTGAAAAGGATAAACTGCCATAACTGCCGAGACTCTGGCTCATCGTGAGCTGCATACGGTTCTTGGGAGAACCGTTGAACATATTCGCCGAACGTTGCCAGTACTCGCTGGCATCTTCAAAACTGTAGTAATTCTCCGTACTATAACGGTAGCCAGCCAACGTCATAATGGTGTCGGTGGCGGTGATATTTTTACTGTATCGGAACTGGTAGGACTGGCCCTTTTTTTCCTGCCCATCCTGCAATGTCGCCTTGGCAGCGGTAATATCAAAAGAAAGTGCCCCCAAAGTACCCAAAGATTGCCCACTCCCGAGCGCCAGCGCTGCGTAGTGTTCAGCGCCAATAGCACCCGCATAAAGCGTCGTTCCATTCAGTACCCCATAGACCACTTCGCCCTGCGCAAAGCGAGCACGCTTGGCCGATGGAGATTCACTGGCGTATTCCCCCCCAGTGATAGCAAATTGCATCTGCCCTTGCCTGATCATGGTGGGTGCGGCCGAAAACGGTTGGGTAAAGGTACGCTCATTGCCATTTTCTTCGCGGATAATGACTCTCAGGTCACCGCTGGTTGAGGTCGGATAGAGATCAGAAATCGCAAATTCGCCAGGTGAAACGTATGTCTGGTAGATCAGATTATTTTTTTGCCACACTTCTACCTGGGCATTACTCATTGCAATACCGCGAATAACGGGGGCAAAGCCACGCTGGCTTTCCGGCAGCATTTCGCTATCCGTCGCTAACCCCATCCCTTTGAAGCTGAAACTATCGAACACTAACCCCTGGGTAGCCGATTCCCCAATGGTCAGACGCGAACGTAATTGCCGGATATCACGCTCAATAAAGCTTTGCAGTGAGTTCCAATGCGTACCCGTTTGGCTGTTGCGGTTGTAATAGCCGTAGTGACGTGCGCGCCAGGGCCCTACGTTGACGCCACTGCGCAGATTCAGGTATTGATTGTCGCCCTGTCCCGTTTTTCCAGCATCGTACGCCCCTGTCAGATTGTAATTCACAAAGGCCATATTCAAGCCGTCCTGCCACTTTTCCGGTGGTATATCCCCTCGGGCTTGATTAATCATTGCTGCCTGGGGAATGCTCAGTTTCAGCGCCATATGGCTAAAATCGAAGTCCGCCGATGCACCTGGGATATAATCTGCCAGATTGGCGACAGGGCGCGCAGGAGATAACGTCATCAACGCCGGAAAAGCATCGGTTTTTACGCCAATACGCGTCAGCAATGACACGTCCAGCTCGGGACATAACCGGGAGCCACACAAGGCGAAACGTACTTTTTGGGTTAAGGCTTCCTGGCCATTAACTAAAATATCAACGGAATATTCACCGGGAATTTGAGCTTCTGGTTGCATCAGCTCAGATAGGTTAAGTTGCTTCTTTTCTTCATCGGAGAGGTTCAGCGCATTGGCATCGAAATAAAGCTCGGCATAGCCTCCCGAAGAAAAACAACAAATCATGAAACCAACGATATTTTTTATTTTCATCCTAGAAATTCCCTTTAGTGAGTATCAACCCTGAATATTCACTATTTTCCCTGTGGTCAGCCCGCCATAGTCATTAATTGCCTTCAGAGTGATATTTCGTGCATTATTGTTGGCACCTGTAATAACTTTGTCGCTGAAAGGGGCGATATAACCGACATTTTTCAACGCCTTATCGTCTACTTTAAACATTCCTATATTGATATAGTAAGGCGTTGGATTGTGCAGCCTGATTGCATCTTTAGTGCGCATCGCCGTCACCTTTTCATAGGCAGTGGCCGCTTCTTTATTAGATAGCGCTGCCGGCCGATAGATTAGTTTTAAGACGCTTTTTGTAGCGATGAGGATCCTGCTTTGCTCTTTCTTGTCAATAGCAGGTATCGCATTGATATTTAATGCAAATAAGCTCTCTCTATCCTGAGGCAAAACCTCTCTGACGTAGGATATACGAATCAGATTCTCTGTTTCAGAAGGCAACTTGAATAATGGTGGTGTAATAACAAAGGGGGTATTTTTATTTGTATCATCAAATTTAGTTACCCATGATTGAATGAGATAGGGTATCTCGTCACCTTTATTACCCAGGCTAATAGAAGCCTCCTTTTTCCCACCCTCATAAATAACGCGCGTAGCTCCCAGAGTAATAGATGCATATGATGACGACATCGTACACAAGAGAATAGCGGATAAAATAAGTCGTAACATATTGTGGGGTTCCTTTGAAACAATAATTGACCTCCCTGTCAATTATTGGGGCTTAAACGATACTTGTATAAATAAGTAGCTAGTCTTATTGGTAAACGATAGTAAAGTCAGCAGAGGCCAAAATATCACCAACGGTCACAGAGGCTTCCGTTGACTTCAATTTGGCAACGAAATCCAGCGTGTTGCTACCTGCAATCAGGGTATAGTTACCGGAATCGTTATTAGGACGAATCACGTTGTTATCCGCATCAAACAGGTTAATGCCCACACCTGCAGCGCTACTCCCATTACCGATAGAGAACAAGTCTGGGTTGGTGCCATCCTGTACCGCATCGAAGCGAACAGTAGCGGTGGAAGCAGGGCAATCATCCAGCTTGATCTGGAAGCTTTTTGATGATGCCATATCACCCACTTTTGCAAAGCTGGATGATGCAACAGTACCGAACGGTACCAATACTTTCGGCGTAGCAATGGTACAAGCGGTATCCGTGATTTTACCAGTAAACTCAACGGTGCCATCAGCAGCAAACGCGCTACCGGTAGTTGCCAGTGTCATTGCCATCAAAACTGCTGCAAAATTCTTTTTCATAATAAATATATCCTTATATAGATAGTGTTCTAAAGTTTAATTTCAAGAGGCTCTTATATTATGCGATACTCAGCATAGATATATTGAGCAACCATAGATTCATTAACGCATAAAAGCGTCAATAAAAACCCAACCTTTCTGATATGCATCAAAAAGTTATTTCTCCGGCTAAATACCAAAATGCAATAGTTAATCACATTATGAAAATCGCCAAACTGAGGAATGTCGATTAATTTTTTATCGTGAATTTAAATACTCACAGAAAACAGTACCTGACATTATCACCTCATTAAAGTAAACAAGATTATTCTTAGCAAATCTAATATTGAGCAGTATAGAGCCTGTTCGAACGCGTTAAAAATCATCTTTCCTTAATTGAGGATAAAATTACCGATTTTTTCAAACATGAACAAAAAAAACACAATGTTTTATTTTTAATATAAAAATCAATTGATTATGAAAAAAATCATTAATATTAAAAGATCTTAAACACCTTAAGCAGGCTTGTTGATGTCGATTTTACGCCCAAAAACCTCCCTTATTGATGATACTTATGCAGATAATGATAACGTGCGTTATTTTTTTGATAGTCTATTCGCGCAAACTTAATATATGAACAACATTATAAAAAATAGTCTCTACATCATAGACACGATGCTATTTAACGACGAGCGTACTATTTGCAAAGACCATAAACGTCTGAACTAGGATTTTTTACTTCCATCACACAAGAAACACCTCTCTCATTACTTCTACATACCTACTTTTTTGAGCAATTTCACGCCACTGTCTAGCATCCAAAAAATTCGGCATCAGAAAATAGTCTAATAAGATACTTATTAAGGAGTATTTTTCCGCTAACTTTGCGTATTTTTGATTTTACTCAAAAACTTCCAGATTATTGCTGTTAGTTTGCCAACCATAAAAAACACACAGATGAACTAGGGAAAGCAATGAACGTCAATCGCAGACAGTTTTTTAAAATCTGCGCTGGCGGAATGGCTGGTACAACAGTGGCCGCTTTAGGCTTCGCACCTAAAGCGGCGTTGGCGGAAACACGCAACTATAAATTATTGCGCGCCAAAGAAACCCGCAACACCTGTACCTACTGCTCCGTTGGCTGCGGTTTATTGATGTATAGTCTGGGAGATGGGGCGAAAAACGCCAAATCATCCATTTTCCATATCGAAGGCGATGCAGATCACCCGGTAAACCGTGGTGCACTCTGCCCGAAAGGCGCCGGCCTGCTGGATTATATCCACAGCGAAAACCGCCTGCGTTATCCAGAATACAGAGCGCCAGGCTCAGACAAATGGCAGCGTATCAGCTGGAATGATGCGTTCGATCGCATTGCCAGATTGATGAAAAATGACCGCGATGCCAACTTCGAAACCACCAACGACGCAGGCGTGACGGTAAACCGTTGGCTGACGACCGGTATGTTATGCGCCTCTGCGGCCAGTAACGAAACCGGTATGCTGACGCAGAAATTTGTTCGCTCACTGGGCATGCTGGCAGTCGATAACCAGGCGCGCGTCTGACACGGACCAACGGTAGCAAGTCTTGCTCCAACATTTGGTCGCGGTGCGATGACCAACCACTGGGTTGATATCAAAAACGCCAACGTTGTGATGGTGATGGGCGGCAACGCCGCTGAAGCGCATCCGGTGGGATTCCGCTGGGCGATGGAAGCCAAAAACAACAACGATGCCACGCTAATCGTTGTCGATCCACGCTTTACCCGTACGGCATCGGTTGCTGATATCTATGCACCAATCCGCTCTGGCACCGACATTACTTTCCTGTCGGGTGTCTTGCTGTACCTGATTTCCAAAAACAAGATCAACGCTGAATACGTGAAACATTATACCAATGCCAGCCTGCTGGTAAGGGATGACTTTACGTTTGAGGATGGTCTGTTCAGCGGCTATGACGAAAGCAAACGCCAGTACGACAAAACCAGCTGGAACTACCAGTTCGATGAAAATGGCTATGCCAAACGCGATGATACTCTGCAGCATCCACGTTGTGTGTGGAACCTGCTGAAAGCACACGTCAGCCGCTATACGCCAGAAGTGGTGGAAAATATCTGCGGCACCCCGCAGGAAGACTTCCTCAAAGTGTGTGAAGTGTTGGCCTCCACCAGCGCAGCGGATCGCACAACAACCTTCCTGTATGCCTTGGGCTGGACACAGCACACTGTTGGTGCGCAAAATATCCGCACCATGGCAATGATCCAATTGTTGTTAGGTAATATGGGTATGGCTGGCGGTGGCGTTAACGCGCTGCGTGGTCACTCCAACATTCAGGGATTGACCGATCTGGGCCTGCTGTCCACCAGCCTACCAGGCTACCTGACGCTGCCTTCAGACAAGCAGGCGGATCTGGCGACCTATCTGACCGCTAATACGCCAAAGGCAACCCTGCCGGGTCAGGTAAACTACTGGAGCAATTACCCGAAATTCTTCGTCAGCCTAATGAAGGCGTTTTACGGCGATGACGCCCAAAAAGACAACAACTGGGGCTTTGATTGGTTGCCGAAGTGGGATCAATCTTACGACGTAATGAAATACTTCCAGATGATGGATCAGAATAAGGTCAATGGTTATATCTGCCAAGGCTTTAACCCGGTCGCGTCATTCCCGGACAAAAACCAGGTCGTCGCCTCATTGGCCAAACTGAAGTATTTGGTGATCATCGATCCGCTGGTAACGGAAACCTCCAATTTCTGGCAAAACCACGGCGACATGAACGATGTCGATACCGCTTCAATTCAGACCGAAGTGTTCCGCCTGCCATCAACCTGTTTTGCCGAAGAAGAGGGTTCTATTGCCAACTCAGGACGCTGGTTGCAATGGCACTGGAAAGGCGCAGATGCCCCAGGTGAAGCCCTGAATGACGGTGAAATTCTGGCGGGTCTGTACCATCGTCTACGTCAGATGTACCACCGCGAAGGGGGGAAAGGCGTAGAACCGTTACTGAAGATGGGCTGGCACTATGAGCAACCAGACCACCCTGAATCCGAGGAAGTGGCCAAAGACAGCAACGGCTACGCGCTGGAAGATCTGTATGACGCCAACGGTAATCTGCTGGCGAAAAAAGGCCAGTTGCTGGATTCCTTCGCGATGCTGCGCGATGACGGTAGCACGGCTTCAGCCTGCTGGATCTATACCGGCAGTTGGACCAGCAAGGGCAACCAGATGGCCAACCGTGATAACAGCGATCCGTCCGGGTTGGGCAACACGCTGGGCTGGGCCTGGGCATGGCCGCTGAACCGCCGCATTATTTACAACCGCGCCTCTGCCGATCCAATGGGTAAACCTTGGGATCCGCAGCGCATGCTGATTGAATGGAACGGCAGCAAGTGGGTCGGGAATGATATTCCAGACTACAACACCGCCGCCCCGGGCAGCGGCGTTGGGCCGTTCATCATGCAACCGGAAGGGCTTGGCAGGCTGTTTGCGCTCGACAAAATGGCCGAAGGGCCGTTCCCGGAACACTACGAGCCGTTTGAAACGCCGTTGGGTACCAACCCACTGCATCCAAAGGTGATATCGAACCCGGCGGCCCGTCTCTATCCGTCCGACGCCAAGCGCATGGGTGACAAATCCGAATTCCCTTACGTCGGTACCACCTATCGTCTGACCGAGCATTTCCACACCTGGACCAAGCACGCGCGCCTTAACGCGATCATGCAGCCGGAACAGTTCGTGGAAATCAGTGAACGTCTGGCAAAAGAGAAAGGGATTGAGCAAGGCGATACCGTCAAGGTCAGCAGCAAACGCGGCTTTATCAAGGCGAAAGCCGTGGTGACCCGCCGTCTGCAAACCCTGAAGGTTAACGGGCAGGATGTCGACACCATCGGTATTCCACTGCATTGGGGCTTTGAAGGGGCAGCCCGCAAAGGCTATCTGGCCAACACCCTGACGCCGTTTGTCGGCGATGCCAACTCGCAAACGCCGGAATACAAGGCGTTTCTGGTTAACGTGGAAAAGGTGTAAGGAGCCGAATTTATGTCCATGCAATCCCAAGACATTATCAAACGTTCGGCCACCAACACCCTGACACCGCCTCCGCAAGCGCGTGATTACAAGGTTGAGGTCGCCAAGCTGATTGACGTTTCCACCTGCATTGGTTGCAAGGCCTGTCAGGTGGCCTGTTCCGAATGGAACGACATTCGCGATGAAGTGGGCCACTGCGTCGGGGTTTATGACAATCCCGCCGATCTGAGTGCCAAATCCTGGACGCTGATGCGTTTTTCGGAAGTGGAGCAGAACGGCAAGCTGGAATGGCTGATCCGCAAGGATGGCTGCATGCACTGCGTAGATCCAGGTTGCCTGAAGGCCTGCCCGTCTGCTGGCGCGATTATCCAATATGCCAACGGCATCGTGGATTTTCAGTCCGAACACTGTATCGGCTGTGGTTATTGCATCTCTGGATGTCCGTTCAACATTCCACGTCTGAACCCGAAAGACAACCGGGCCTACAAATGTACCCTGTGCGTTGATCGCGTCAGCGTGGGCCAGGAACCGGCCTGTGTGAAAACCTGCCCGACCGGGGCTATCCACTTTGGCACCAAGGCAGAAATGCTGGAGGTGGCACAAGAGCGGGTCGAAAAGCTGAAGAAACGCGGCTTTGAGCATGCGGGCGTGTATAACCCGCAAGGCGTTGGCGGCACCCACGTGATGTATGTACTGCACCATGCCGATAACCCCGAGCTGTACCACAATCTGCCAAAAGACCCGCATATCGATCTGTCGATCGGGCTGTGGAAAAGCGTGCTCAAACCTTTATCCGTGGCGGGCTTTATCGCCACCTTTGCCGGTTTGATTTACCACTACATCGGCATTGGCCCGAACAAGGAAGTGGATGATGAAGACGAGGAGGACCATCATGAGCAAAAGTAAAATGATCGTTCGCACCAAGTTTATCGACCGGGCCTGTCACTGGACGGTAGTCATCTGCTTCTTCCTGGTGTCGCTGTCCGGCATTGCGCTGTTCTTCCCAACGCTACAATGGCTGACCGAGACCTTTGGTACGCCGCAGATGGGCCGTATCCTGCATCCTTTCTTTGGCGTGCTGATCTTTATCGCGCTGATGTTTATGTTCTTCCGCTTTGTGAAGCATAACATCCCCGAGAAAGAAGATTGGCCGTGGGTTAAAGGCATTTTGGAAGTGCTGAAAGGCAATGAGCATAAGGTCGCCGACGTCGGCAAATATAATGCCGGCCAGAAGATGATGTTCTGGAGCATCATGAGCATGATTTTCGTGCTGCTGATAACCGGCATCATCATCTGGCGTCCGTACTTTGCTCAACACTTCCCACTCCAACTGGTGCGTTACTCTTTGTTGATCCATGCAACCGCAGCGATTGTTTTGATCCATGCCATTCTGATCCATATGTATATGGCATTCTGGGTGAAAGGGTCGATCAAAGGCATGATTGAAGGCAAAGTCAGCCGTCGCTGGGCGCAGAAGCATCACCCCCGCTGGTACCGTAAGGTCGAGGCTGAAGAGCAGAAAGACGAACAGTAATGCCCCTCACCCTAACCCTCTCCCAAAAGGAGAGGGGACCGATCGAGTGAGTCTGAAAATTTGGTGGCGTACCTTGGATAAGGGGAAATGAGTCGCCTTAGCTGGCAAGCGTGACACCAGATAAGGGGGCGAATTGTTTCTCAAGCCACCACAGAACCATCAAAGATCTGCTGCATGCTGTCGATCAGACTCAGCAATTCGCTATTGGCTCCGGGTTTCCACAGTGCCACCATCGGATGCATCAATCCTTGTTTACCCAGCTCTGTATCAAGCCGGTGTACCTGAGGTAAATGCTGCATGTTTAAATGGGTGGGTAGGAAAGCCCACCCCAAGCCTGCATTTAGCAGCGACTGCAACAAACCCAACTCATTGACAACCTGAATACGGTCGGCAATTTGCAGACGTTTCGCCATAGGTTCGGGTAAGTTATTAAATGGGATGAGCTGGATACTGGAAGCCAGAGACAATAGCGTTACTGAACCGCCTGCGGGGAAAAAACCCTCGGCGGCGTACACAGCCAACTCAATAGCCCCCAGGGCTCGCCACCTGAATTTCTCACTGATGGAACGGTTAACCGCCTGATAAAGCCCGATATCAGCAACACCGTTTTCCAACTCTTGTTCGGCAAGCGCTCGCTCCATCATCAGTAAATCAAGCTGAATACCTCGTTTCCCAAGCCAAATCGCAAGTTCCGTTAAAAATTGCCGAGGTGTAAAAGGGTCATAACAGAGCGTCAGCTTTTGACGTACTTGCTGCGGAATGTTTTGTGCCAGCAGACTGAAAGCCTCGGCCTCCTGCAAAAAAAGACGTGCCTGTCGGTAAAGATGCTGACCCGCTTCGGTTAACTGCAATGGTCGGGTAGTGCGATCAAACAAGGCATATCCCAGATCCAATTCCAGATAGTCGATCAATTCACTGATCGTGGTGCGATCTTTTCCCAACCGTTTTGCCGCCTGCGTCAGATTACCGGTTTCACATACGCTGGCGAACGCTTCGATCTGTGCCAAGGAAAATCGAATCTGCCCCATCTCCACTCCACGCTAGTTACGGGGTAATTCCCCTTATCTCTACTCTACGATATTACTTCGCAGGCTTACCATTATTTCGTTCCTCTGCTCCCTGCAAGGAAACATTCTGCTGCAGACTCAGTGACGCCTTATTACCATATAGTTAATAAGGAGACTTTCATGATCAAAAACTGCCAGCCATCATTGGTTAGCAACAATCCATCACTCATCCCCCCTGCCAAAAGTATTTTGTTCTAATTATCACCTAAGGTAATGAAAGGTGCGGTTCACTGTGGCTAAATGTCCTCTTTTCTAGACTGCACGCCGTTCGGATTGTTTATGTCGCAAATTTTGCAATTTATTTTAGCCCTGGTGGTTATCCTCATCCTCGCGTTATTGGTCAGTAATGACCGCAAAAAAATCCGCCCACGCTATATTATTCAGCTTCTGGTGATTGAGGCCGCGTTGGCCTATTTCTTCCTGCATTCAGAAAGCGGATTGGGTGTAATCAAGCACGTGGCCGGTTTCTTCGAAACCCTTCTAACCTTTGCAGCACAGGGTTCAGATTTTGTTTTCGGCGGGATGAGCAAAGAGGGATTGGCCTTTATCTTCCTCGGCGTTTTGTGCCCGATTATCTTTATCTCTGCTTTAATCGGAATTTTGCAGCATTTTCGTATTTTACCGTTGGTGATCCGCGCCGTGGGTACTCTGCTTTCAAAAGTTAACGGCATGGGCAAGCTGGAGTCCTTCAACGCCGTCAGCACGCTGGTGTTGGGCCAATCGGAAAACTTTATTGCTTATAAGGGCATCATTGCGGATATTTCACCACGCCGGATGTACACCATGGCAGCCACCGCAATGTCGACTGTCTCCATGTCGATCGTGGGGGCTTATATGGTGATGATCGACGCCCAATTTGTGGTGGCCGCGTTAATCCTCAACATGTTTAGTACCTTTATCATTCTCTCGATCATCAATCCTTATCAGCTAGAAGATGAGCCGGAATTGAAGCTCAATAAGCTGCACGAAAATCAGAGCTTCTTTGAAATGCTGGGGGAATATATTCTGGCCGGTTTCAAAATCGCGATGATTATTGCCGCCATGCTGATCGGTTTTATTGCTTTGATCGCCGCGGTGAACGCCATTTTTGCCGCTATTTTTGGCATCAGTTTCCAGCAGATCCTGGGCTATGTTTTCTACCCGTTGGCTTGGCTGATCGGTATTCCAGCGCATGATGCGCTTCAAGCTGGCAGCATCATGGCCACCAAGTTGGTCGCCAATGAATTTGTCGCGATGATCGAGCTTAAAAAAATCGCGGCGGACATGTCGCCACGCGGGTTAGGGATCCTCTCTGTATTCCTGGTTTCCTTCGCCAACTTTGCTTCTATCGGTATTGTTGCCGGGGCCATCAAGGGATTAAACGAGCGCCAGGGCAATGTTGTTTCCCGCTTCGGTCTTAAGTTGGTTTATGGTTCTACGCTCGTCAGCCTGCTTTCAGCTGCGGTGGCCGGGTTAATGCTGTAACCGAATCTCCCGGTTTGCTGCATCAGCCGCAAGCCGGGGATTGATTAAAACGCTACGCACACCGGCGCATCAACACGCATTACCGAGTCTTGAGCAAACTGTTGTTTATAGCGGGCACGCAAAGCTTCAATGTTTTGCTCGCTTTCCGCCCCAGGAACATGGATAAGCATCAACGCCTTGCTATTTTCGCGCGCTAATTTCCCATCGTTACCCAACCATTGTCCTTTAGCATCAAATACCGATAGCCCTTCTTTAAAGCGCGGTGTGACTTGTTGATCGACAAAAGTTTGCCATTCACCGGCAGTGATTGCCGGCCCTGCCGGACGATTCAATCCAAAATAGAGTGTGGTCTGCGTCATCGGTTCACCAGTATTGCACGTCAATGCTGCTTTCTGGTTTGGAGCAACACAACCACTCAACAGCAAGGTCACGGCAACAGCAGCCGTCGCCCAAATCGGGGTACTTTTCATCTTTTTTCAAGTTCCTTAATGATCACGATAAGCCTGAAGTCAGGCTGAACAACGGGCATAAAAAATGCAAAATGTATAATCAACAAGAAAAATTATCGATAAATATCTAATGCATATTTTAAAACGAAAATAATAGCTAATGCCAATAACAGGTGGCATGCATCAATTTTAGATTAGATAAAGTAATTCGAAAGCAACCTATTTAAAAAACTCAGTGGTACACTTACGCGATGAGCGCTACCTTCCAACGCTAACTCTCTTACCTTCCTATCTTGTGTATCTCTTATGTTACTGAGCATTCTTTATATCATCGGTATCACCGCAGAAGCCATGACCGGTGCCTTAGCCGCGGGCCGTCGTCAAATGGACCTATTTGGTGTGATTTTTATTGCCTCTGCGACCGCTATTGGCGGTGGTTCAGTACGGGATATGCTGCTTGGACACTTCCCACTAGGCTGGGTCAAACACCCTGAGTACATTGTTATCGTCGCGATAGCGGCGATAATCACTACCTGGCTCGCTCCTTTGATGCGCCATCTGCGCCGCCTGTTTCTGGTGTTGGACGCTATCGGACTGATTGTCTTCTCCATCATCGGCGCGCAGGTGGCTCTGGATATGGGCCATGCCCCTCTCATCGCAGCCATTGCCGCAGTGATCACCGGCGTATTCGGCGGTGTGCTGCGGGATATGTTCTGTAACCGTATTCCACTGGTTTTCCAGAAAGAAATTTACGCGGGGATCGCCTTTGCCGCCGCTTGGCTCTATATCGGCCTGCAACATCTTAACCTGCCGCATAACATGGTAGTCATTCTCACCCTGGTTGCGGGCCTTAGTGCCCGCCTGATCGCATTACGTTTCCGCCTTGGTTTACCGGTGTTTAACTACCAGCACCCCGATCATTAATCCGCGGTAGGCTGCTGTGGCGGAGCGGTAATCACGGCGTGACCAGGAACGGAGCCAAAACCGCTGATATTGTGCTCATGCAAGCGGCTGATCAGTGCTAAAAATGCGGGGTTTTGCAGGAAACTCCGTATCTGCTGGCTCTTTTTAACGCCGATACCTGCAATGTCCCGCCATTGTTCGGGCGTCATTTGTTCAACCTGAGACCAACTTTGTAAAGCCGCCGATTGCTTCGGCGAAAGCGGGATACCTAGCGCGATCAACCACCGATCAAAAGGTTGCTGCCGAGCAAGACGAAATTGCCGGTAAAGAGCCTGCGAACGCCTCTCCCCCAGGCCGGGTACACGATTAAGCAATTCCGGGGTTAAATCCAGCCACCCCAACAAGCCATCCACCAGCCCGTGATCGATCAGCGTCTGCCACCCGGCTTTATTCAGCCCCACGATATTCAACCCATTGGCGCTGCTTAACCAAACCAAACGCGCAAGAAATTGCTGGCGGCAACCAGGCTGCAAGGTAAAGCAGCTCAGCGGATGATAGTTCTCTGGTCTTGGCACTATAGGCGCCACTCTTTCCTGCGCACGCCAGACTACGCGATTCATATGTGGAATACCGTGCCCCATCAGGCTGATGGCAATTTGATCGCCAGGGACGATATCCCACCTCTGCCATAGCGCCAGCGAGCCCACGTTGACACGTCGGATCCACTTGTCATCCATACGCACCGGTACCAAACGCAGCACCACGGCAATTTTACCGGTACGCCCTATCGCGAACTCAACGTCCGTAACGCGGGCAACTTGTTGCGCTGGGGGATATTTCCAAGCGACGGCCCAATCACCCGGTTTCGCTTGCCAGTAGCGCCCCTGAGGCACCAACCCCTGATGAATAACAATACCATCGGTCACGAACGGCAAGGGGGCGCGATACCAAGTTGCTCGCCACTGTTCCACTTCCGCCAGCGTTTTTACCGGCCTTGAATATTGCTGAGAAATTTCAAACCCCATTGCGGCAAGCTGCTGCAAACGCTCAGCCATGGTCGCTGGCCCGTCCGGCCATGCCCAGACAAACAAACCAAGCCGCTTAAGCTCCGCTGAGAGCGGCTTACGCATCAGCATCCCAGCCACTTTGGAGCGGGCATTCAGACCGCCTTGAGCTTGCTGCTGATGATCGTTCATCATCAGAAACAACTCCCCCTGTAAAACCAGATTGGCCGGAGCCCCCTGTAATGCATTGGGAACCGCAGGGATCGCTTTGACCTTTGCCAACCAGTTTTCGCCCTGCTGACCATTCCCCCGGCTGATGGCGCTGACCAGGATCCCCTGGCGATAAACCAGCGTCACCGCCACACCGTCAACTTTAGGCTGAACCCACAAATCACGACGCCCTTGTATCCATTGCTCAACAGCAAGGCGATCAGCCAGCTTACGCAACCCGGTTTGGGCTACAGGGTGCTGAAGCTTGCCCATGGGCAACTTGCTGTTATGGCCTTCGGGATGATGCTCACCCGCACAGCGTTGCCAATCCTGCAGTTGTTGCAACAGGCCATCGTATATCTCATCGTCGATCAGGCCACTGCCCTGCCGAAAATAAGCCTCATCCCAGCGCCCCAACTGGCTGTCCAGCGCCTTTATCTCCAACCGCAGCCGTTCTGGCGACCAATCCGGGCAGGTATCGGCCCAAGCTATACCGCAAAACATCCCTATCACCACCAGCACCTGATTCCCCCGGTTTCGGCATCCCCACATCATGCACCTCCTTGATGCACGCTAGTGAATACCCTCTCGCCAACGTTGGCGAACAGTGAAATCATGAAATGCAAAGTGGTTTCCAAAAGGAATGTGTATTTGCTGAAAACCACAGAAATTTCCGAATACGTAGCGCAAATCGACCATTTCCCCGTGTTTTTGCTAAAAAGCAGCGGCCAAAATGCGCGCTAACGCTGCATACCGCCCGTTAGCCGTGTATACTGTGCGGAGAATTTACACATCTGCTGTAACTGGCTTATCAACCGCTATCAACGAACACATCATGGCTCAAGGCACGCTTTATATTGTCTCTGCCCCCAGTGGCGCAGGGAAATCAAGTCTGATTCAGGCTTTGTTAAAAACGCAACCGTTGTACGACACGCAGGTTTCGGTTTCACACACCACGCGTGATAGCCGCCCAGGTGAAAATCACGGCGAACATTATTTTTTCGTCTCAAAAGACGAATTCCGCCGTATGATTGAGCAGGATGCATTTCTTGAGCACGCAGAAGTCTTCGGCAACTATTACGGCACGTCTCGCGCCGCCATTGAGCAGGTTCTGTCAACCGGCGTTGATGTCTTTCTGGATATAGACTGGCAGGGCGCGCAGCAGATCCGAGCCAAAATGCCTCAGGCGCGCAGCATCTTCATTCTGCCGCCGTCGAAGGAAGAACTTGGCCGCCGTCTGCGTGGCCGCGGCCAGGATGCCGATGAAGTGATCGCCAGGCGTATGGCGCAAGCCGTTGCAGAAATGACGCATTACGCGGAGTATGATTATTTAATCGTGAATGACGATTTCGATCTGGCTTTATCGGATTTGAAAACCATTATTCGCGCCGAACGCTTGCGTTTGGGCCGTCAAATGCTGCGGCATGATGCTTTAATCAGCAAACTATTGGCAGACTGAAGACAGTTTCAGTATCATGCCCAGTCTTTTCGTCACCTGTGGAGTAGCACAAATATGGCACGCGTAACTGTTCAAGACGCTGTAGAGAAAATTGGTAACCGTTTTGACCTGGTGTTGGTCGCTGCTCGTCGGGCACGTCAAATCCAGACCGGTGGTAAGGATGCACTGGTACCTGAAGAGAATGATAAGTACACCGTTATCGCTCTGCGCGAAATCGAAGAAGGCTTGATCAACAGCCAGATCCTCGACGTGCGTGAGCGCCAGGAGCAGCAAGAGCAGGAAGCCGCAGAGATCCAGGCGGTTACCGCGATTGCTGAAGGTCGTCGTTAATTAGACTGCGAGTCTGCCTTGTACCTGTTTGAAAGCCTGAATCTGCTGATTCAACGTTACTTGCCTGAGGACCAGATTAAGCGCCTCAAACAGGCATACCTCGTTGCACGTGATGCTCACGAGGGACAGACACGCTCCAGCGGTGAGCCTTACATTACTCACCCGGTTGCCGTGGCTTGTATTCTGGCGGAAATGCGTCTCGATCACGAGACGCTGATGGCAGCCCTGCTGCATGACGTCATTGAAGACACCCCGGCCACCTACCAGGATATGGAACAACTGTTTGGCAAAAGCGTTGCCGAACTGGTTGAAGGCGTATCCAAGCTAGACAAGTTAAAATTTCAGGATAAAAAAGAAGCCCAGGCGGAGAACTTCCGCAAGATGATCATGGCGATGGTGCAGGATATCCGTGTCGTGCTGATCAAGCTGGCCGACCGCACCCACAACATGCGCACGCTGGGATCACTGCGTCCCGATAAACGGCGGCGTATTGCTCGTGAAACCCTGGAAATCTATAGTCCACTGGCCCATCGTCTGGGTATTCACCACCTGAAAACCGAGCTGGAAGAGCTGGGTTTTGAAGCGCTTTATCCGAACCGCTACCGCGTCATCAAAGAAGTGGTGAAAGCCGCGCGGGGTAACCGTAAGGAGATGATCCAGAAAATCCTCTCCGAGATCGAAGGACGCCTGACCGAAGCCGGTATTCCCTGCCGCGTCAGCGGGCGGGAAAAACACCTCTATTCCATCTATTGCAAGATGCACCTGAAAGAACAGCGTTTTCATTCCATCATGGATATCTACGCGTTCCGGGTGATCGTGAAAGAAGTGGATACCTGTTACCGGGTGCTGGGGCAGGCACATAGCCTGTACAAGCCGCGTCCGGGTCGGGTTAAAGACTATATTGCCATCCCCAAGGCCAACGGCTATCAATCGCTGCATACTTCGCTTATCGGCCCGCATGGCGTGCCGGTTGAAGTACAGATCCGTACCGAAGATATGGATCAGATGGCAGAGATGGGGGTTGCTGCACACTGGGCCTATAAGGAACAGGGTGAAAGCACCGGCACCACCGCACAAATCCGCGCGCAGCGCTGGATGCAAAGCCTGCTGGAGCTGCAACAAAGCGCCGGTAGCTCATTTGAATTTATTGAAAGCGTGAAGTCCGATCTGTTCCCAGATGAAATTTACGTTTTCACCCCGGAAGGCCGTATCGTTGAACTGCCTGCTGGCGCCACGCCGGTCGATTTCGCCTATGCCGTGCATACCGATATCGGCCACGCCTGTGTCGGTGCGCGAGTCGATCGCCAGCCGTATCCGTTGTCGCAATCCCTCAGCAGCGGTCAGACGGTTGAGATCATCACCGCCCCTGGCGCACGGCCAAATGCGGCCTGGCTGAACTTTGTCGTGAGCTCAAAGGCGCGCGCCAAGATCCGTCAGATGCTGAAGAACCTCAAACGTGATGACTCCGTGAGCCTGGGCCGCCGTTTGCTCAACCATGCGCTTGGTGGCAGCCGCAAACTTTCTGAAGTCCCACAGGAAAACATCCAGCACGAGTTGGATCGCATGAAACTGGCCACGCTGGACGATCTGTTGGCAGAAATCGGCCTTGGTAATGCCATGAGCGTGGTGGTGGCAAAAAACCTGCTGGGCGATCAGTCCAGCCTGGGAGCCTCTTCCGGCGTGCGCAATCTGGCAATCAAAGGCGCAGATGGTGTGTTGATCACCTTTGCCAAGTGCTGCCGCCCCATCCCTGGTGACCCGATTATCGCTCACGTCAGCCCAGGTAAAGGATTAGTGATCCATCATGAATCCTGCCGTAATATTCGCGGCTACCAGAAAGAGCCTGAGAAATTCATGGCGGTAGAGTGGGATACGGAAAACGAGCACGAGCAAGAGTTCATTGCAGAAATCAAGGTCGACATGTTCAACCATCAGGGTGCATTGGCTAACCTGACGGCGGCCATCAATGCGGCCGAATCGAATATTCAAAGCCTGAATACCGAAGAGAAAGATGGCCGGGTTTACAGCGCCTTTATTCGTTTAACCACCCGCGATCGCATCCACTTGGCAAATATTATGCGTAAAATCCGTATCATGCCGGATGTGATTAAAGTTAACCGTAACCGAAACTAGCGCTTATGAGCCCTGAACGCTATGCGCGGATTTGTGAAATGCTGGCCACCCGGCAGCCCGATCTGACGGTTTGCCTGGAACAGGTTCATAAACCGCATAACGTCTCCGCAATTATCCGTACTGCCGACGCCGTTGGCGTACATCAGGTGCATGCCGTGTGGCCAACACCCCGCATGCGGACACTGGTCTCCTCTGCAGCGGGCAGTAACAGCTGGGTAAACGTAAAAACTCACCGAACCATCACCGACGCGGTAGCGCATCTGAAGGGCCAAGGGATGCAAATCCTGGCAACTCACCTTTCTGCCCGCGCGGTCGACTTCCGTGACATCGACTATACCCGCCCGACCTGTATCTTACTGGGGCAGGAAAAAACCGGCATTACCGCAGAGGCATTAGCCCTGGCGGATCAGGACATCATCATCCCAATGATCGGCATGGTGCAGTCGCTGAATGTCTCTGTTGCTTCCGCACTGATACTGTATGAAGCCCAACGCCAGCGCCAAAACGCGGGGATGTACCGCCGCGAAAATAGCGCATTGGATGAAGAAGAACAGCAGCGCCTGCTGTTTGAGGGGGGTTATCCAGTGCTGGCCAACGTAGCCAAGCGCAAAGGGCTACCGCGCCCCCATATTGATGAGCAGGGCCAGGTGATTGCCGACGCCGAATGGTGGGCAACCATGCAGGCAACCACGGTACGCCGATGAAAGGCCGCCTGCTGGATGCCATTCCTCTGACAACGCTCTCCGGCGTTGGCGCCAGCCAGGCAGCAAAGCTCGCCAAAATCGGCTTGAACACCATTCAGGATCTGCTGCTGCATCTTCCTTTGCGCTATGAAGATCGCACTCGCCTCTATCTAATCAACGATCTGTTACCCGGTATTTTTGCTACGGTGGAAGGGGAAGTGTTGCGCAGCGATATCAGCTTTGGCCGCCGCCGTATGCTGACCTGTCAGATCAGCGACGGTACCGGGATCCTGACCATGCGCTTCTTCAACTTCAATGCCGCCATGAAGAACAGCCTGGCTACCGGCCGCCGCGTAACGGCCTACGGGGAAGTCAAACGCGGTACCCACGGTGCTGAAATCATTCATCCGGAATACCGTATTCAGGGAGAGAACAGTGACGTTGAGCTGCAGGAAGCGCTGACGCCGGTTTATCCCACCACAGAGGGTATTCGGCAAGCTACACTGCGTAAATTGACCGATCAGGCGCTGGAACTACTGGATACCTGCGCTATTGCCGAACTGTTGCCGCCAGAACTGAGCGGCGGTTTGATGAGCCTGCCCAAAGCGCTACATACTCTGCATCGCCCGCCGCCAGATATCCAACTGGCCGATTTGGAGCAGGGCAAACACCCAGCGCAAAAACGCCTGATCCTTGAGGAGTTGCTGGCACATAACCTCAGCATGCTTGCCGTGCGCGCCGGAGCGCAGAGCTATAAGGCGCTATCACTCACACCAGATGATAGGTTAAAAACCCGTTTCCTTGCCCAATTACCTTTCTCACCCACCGGCGCACAAAATCGGGTCGTGGCAGACATTGAAGCTGATATGCAAAAAGGCTTCCCTATGATGCGCCTGGTGCAAGGCGACGTCGGTTCCGGTAAGACATTAGTAGCCGCTCTCGCTGCCTTGCGGGCAATTGCCCATGGCAAGCAGGTGGCGCTGATGGCCCCCACCGAACTGTTAGCCGAACAGCACGCCAACAACTTCCGCCAGTGGTTTGAACCGTTAGGCATCGAGGTAGGCTGGCTGGCCGGGAAACAAAAAGGCAAGGCTCGCCTCGCCCAGCAAGAGGCGATTGCCAGCGGCCAGGTAGCCATGGTGGTCGGGACGCATGCCATTTTCCAGGAGCAGGTGCAGTTTAATGGCCTGGCACTGGTGATTATTGATGAGCAACACCGTTTTGGCGTACACCAACGGCTAGCCCTGTGGGAGAAAGGGGAAGAGCAAGGGTTCCATGCCCATCAATTGATCATGACCGCCACGCCAATCCCTCGCACGTTGGCAATGACCGCTTACGCCGATCTGGATACGTCAGTGATCGACGAACTGCCGCCGGGCCGTACACCGGTAACAACGGTAGCAATCCCAGATACTCGTCGGGCTGATATCATTCAACGGGTAAAAAATGCCTGTATCGAAGAAGGTCGTCAGGCCTATTGGGTCTGCACACTGATCGAAGAGTCAGAACTGCTGGAAGCCCAGGCCGCCGAGGCAACCTGGGAAGAGCTGAAAATTGCCTTACCGGAACTGAAAGTGGCACTGGTGCATGGCCGCATGAAAGCGCAAGAGAAACAGGCCGTCATGCAGGCCTTCAAACAGGGCGAACTGCAGTTGTTAGTGGCCACCACGGTCATTGAAGTGGGTGTCGACGTGCCGAATGCCAGCCTGATGATTATCGAGAACCCGGAAAGACTGGGTCTGGCACAACTGCACCAGTTACGTGGCCGGGTTGGCCGTGGCGCGATAGCCTCGCATTGCGTACTGTTGTATAAAACACCACTCAGCAAAACCGCACAGAAACGCCTGCAAGTGCTGCGCGACAGCAACGACGGTTTTGTGATTGCTCAGCAGGATTTGGAGATCCGTGGACCGGGTGAACTACTGGGTACCCGCCAAACCGGCAGTGCGGAGTTTAAGGTGGCCGATCTGTTACGTGATCAGGCCATGATTCCGGAAGTTCAGCGCGTAGCGCGCCATATCCACCAGCACTATCCTCAACATGCCCATGCCCTTATTGAGCGTTGGCTACCAGAAACAGCCCGTTACTCCAACGCCTAATCAATCTGCCCTCTTCCAGCAACAAAGCGGCGGGAGCATCACTTAAAGCCAATCCCAGTAGACGTTATTGGCGCAGGCAGTTTGGACACGGACAGCGCGCAAAAACCGGAGCGTACACACAGTACGTGAGGATTTTGAGCACTGCCCAGGTCCAAAATGGCAAGTGAGATAGCCCTAATGGGATAGGCCCTTAACCGATCGCCTAGAATACCGGCAGCATCAGGTACAGCTTAATCACAATGGCGTTGGCGATATCGATAAAGAACGCGCCAACCATCGGCACTACCAAAAATGCCAGATGAGAAGGGCCGAAACGATCGGTAATCGCCTGCATATTGGCGATCGCCGTCGGCGTTGCCCCCATGCCAAAACCGCAATGGCCAGCAGCCAGCACTGCAGCGTCGTAGTTTTTACCCATCACACGATAGGTGACAAAGATGGCATACAACGCCATAACCAGCGTTTGTACCGCCAGAATCGCCAACATCGGCAACGCCAGTGAGGCCAACTCCCAAAGGCGCAAACTCATCAAAGCCATTGCCAGGAACAACGAGAGGCTGACGTTACCCAATACGGAAACCGCCCTCTCGAAAATCGTATAGAAACCCGTTGCCGACAACGTGTTACTGAGGATCACACCAACAAACAATACGCAGACAAAAGTCGGTAGCTCGAAGGCCGTTCCGTTCAGTAATCCGGCAATAAAGTTACCAAGACTCAAACAGATGGCTATCATGGCGATGGTTTCTACCATTACCAATGAGGTGATCAGACGACCACTTTCCGGCTTTTCAAAACCGCTCGGCTGAACGCTGTCCTCTGGCGTTCCGTCTGGCGTTGAGGAGTGTCTCACCAGGTAGCGAGCCACCGGGCCCCCAATCAACCCGCCTAATACCAGACCAAAGGTGGCGCAGGCCATAGCCACTTCTGTCGCATTCTCAAAGCCATAGCGTTCAATGAACACTTTGCTCCAGGCCGCCCCGGTGCCATGTCCGCCGGAAAGCGTGATTGAACCTGCGATCAAGCCCATTAACGGATCCAGGCCCAGCATTTTCGCCATCCCAATGCCAATGGCGTTCTGCACCAGCAGCAGACCCAGAACCACAAACAGAAACACCACCAACGCCTTTCCCCCAGCCCGCAAACGCGCCAGGTTGGCGTTCAGGCCGATGCTGGCAAAAAAGGCCAGCATCAGGGGATCTTTCAGCGACATATCAAAACCGATTTCCCAGTTGACGGTTTTCTTCATGATCAGTAGCAATAACGCCACCAGTAATCCGCCCGCAACGGGTGCCGGAATAGTATATTTTCTAAGCAGAGGAATAGAGCGCACACATTTGCCCCCAAGGAGCAAAACCAGCGTGGCTGCGACTAACGTGCCATAAGTATCGAGATGAAACATCCAGGTACTCCGTGTAAAAAAACATCCAACAGAATTATAAGTTATAAAATTCACTTAGCTTTTTAACTTGATGAGTGCGGGATTAAAAGTAAAAACGGCTAATAACACAAGAAAAAATGAACGAAAATGCGACATTAAAGCGAGGGGTTTAGTTAAAAATATTAATGCGCAACCGTTTGCTTTTGTGAAGCGGATCATTAAAATGCCTTCTTTGCCGCCTCTGGGAATGCCACACCATGACCATCCAATCTGCTGAGCTCGATGCTGCACAAAAAGCATCCGCAGCCACGACAAGCACCAGTGAATTGATTTATCGCCTGGAAGATCGTCCTCCATTACCACAAACCTTGTTTGCTGCGGGTCAGCATCTGCTAGCGATGTTTGTTGCCGTGATCACCCCGGCTCTGCTGATCTGCCAGGCCCTTGGTTTACCTGCACAGGATACTCAGCACATCATCAGTATGTCGCTGTTTGCCTCCGGTCTGGCCTCTATTCTGCAAATCAAAACCTGGGGGCCGGTGGGATCAGGCTTGCTGTCCATTCAAGGCACCAGCTTCAACTTTGTTTCTCCGCTGATTATGGGCGGATTGGCGTTGAAAAACGGCGGTGCCGACGTACCAACCATGATGGCCGCACTGTTTGGCACCCTGATGGTCGCCTCATGCACCGAAATCCTGCTGTCACGCGTACTGCATCTCGCACGCCGCATTATTACTCCACTGGTGTCCGGCATTGTGGTGATGATCATTGGCCTGTCGTTGATTCAAGTAGGGCTGACGTCTATCGGTGGTGGCTATGCAGCCATGAACGATCATACTTTCGGTGCCCCCAAAAACCTGTTGCTGGCTGGCGCGGTTCTGGTGGTCATTATTTTGCTTAACCGTCAACGCAACCCTTATCTGCGCGTAGCTTCTTTGGTCATTGCGATGGCCGTGGGTTACCTGCTGGCCTGGGCAATGGGTATGTTGCCGGATACCGAGCCCGCTACCCAGACAGCAGCCATCACTATCCCTACCCCGCTGTATTATGGTCTGGGCTTCGATTGGAACCTGCTGCTACCATTGATGCTGATCTTTATGGTCACGTCGCTGGAAACCATCGGTGATATCACCGCCACCTCTGACGTTTCCGAACAGCCGGTCAGCGGTCCGCTGTATATGAAACGCCTGAAGGGCGGCGTGCTGGCTAATGGCCTGAACTCAATGCTGTCTGCGGTATTCAATACTTTCCCGAATTCCTGCTTCGGTCAGAACAACGGGGTGATCCAACTGACAGGCGTTGCCAGCCGTTATGTGGGCTTTGTTGTCGCGCTAATGCTCATCGTGCTGGGGTTGTTCCCGGCCGTTGCCGGTTTTGTACAGCATATCCCTGAGCCGGTGTTAGGGGGGGCGACCATTGTGATGTTTGGCACCATCGCTGCCTCCGGGGTGCGCATCGTTTCCCGTGAAACGTTGAACCGCCGCGCGATCATGATCATGGCACTGTCGCTGGCCGTCGGCATGGGGGTTTCCCAGCAGCCACTGATCCTGCAATTTGCGCCGGACTGGCTGAAAACGCTACTTTCTTCCGGTATCGCCGCTGGTGGTATCACAGCCATTGTATTGAATCTGCTGTTCCCACCAGAGAAATAAGCGCGTCAACCCAAGTGGCAAAACGGCCGGCAGCAAACCGCTCCCGGCCGTTTTTATGGTCTGTACATGATAGATTTTGAGTTGCCCCCATGAGCTTACTAGAGGGATAAGTGTGGGAAGCCAATACCGCTGCGGCTGAAAATATGAAGGGTATACAGGCTATTGCACTTGAGCTGGCGGGCTAATTGCGGCATAAACAGGGTATCTTTTCTGACCGCTACGGATTCAAACGATGAAATTTATCGGCAAACTGTTGCTGACATTACTGCTGTTGCTCGTTCTGGCCGTGATATTGCTCTACGTTATGGGGCAAACACGCTGGGCCGCAGGCGCCTTGAGCCGTTGGATCAGTGATAACAGTGAATATCGCCTGTCGGTGGAGAAAATCTCTCATTCATGGAGCAAGCCTGGGCAGATAAGCCTGGAAGGGGTCGCTTTTGCCCAAACCAATCAACCGCAGCTCTTGGCCGCCAAACAGGTCGATCTGGCATTCAGCCTGCGACAGATCACCGAACCCAGCTATTTCGACAGCATAACCTTGCGCGACGGCACCCTCAACATCCCTCTTCAGCCGGCTACGGCATTACCAATCCAGGCCGATGTGCTGCAACTGAGCAACATGGCACTGCAATCCAATGATGATACTTGGCAATTGAATGCCCAGAAAGTGAATGCCGGTATCACCCCGTGGCAACCTAAAGCGGATCACCTACTCGGTGAAAATAATCAGTTCCAGTTCAGTGCCGGTGTATTGGTGTTGAACGGGATCCCTGCCTCACAGGTATTGGTACAAGGGGAAATCAAACAAAACCAACTGATCTTGCGCGATTTTGGTGCCGGGCTGGCGCAAGGGGATCTGACTGGGGTTGCCAACCGGGCAGCCGACGGCAGTTGGTTAGTTGAGCGCCTACGCCTGAGTAATGTGCGCCTGCAAACTGCGTTGACGCTGGAACAGATTTGGGATCGTTTCACGGCATTGCCGCCGATCACGGTAAAACGATTTGATCTTCTCGATGCGCGTCTGGAAGGAAAAGCGTGGGCGGTTAACGATCTCGATCTGACGCTGCAAAATGTCACTTTTCAGCAAGGTGGCTGGAACAGCCAGGATGGATCGCTCAACTTTAACGCGGACGATCTCATTAATGGTAATTTCCATTTAATCGACCCGATCATGAATATGCAACTCTCCCCTGCCGGTATTGCCATTGGGCAATTTACCGCCCGTTGGGAGGGCGGATTGTTACGAACCTCGGGCAACTGGCTACGGGCCAATAAACGTTTGCAACTGGATGAAGTGGCGGTTGCTGCGCTGGAATATACGTTACCCATCAACTGGCGCACACTGTGGCTGCAACCGCTGCCAAGCTGGCTGGCCGAGGTATATGTTGGCAAGGTGACCACCAACCGTAACCTGATTATCGACATCAACCCAGACTTCCCGTTCCAAATCACGGCGCTGGACGGCTACGGCAGCAATCTGCTACTGGCGAACAATCATCAGTGGGGAATATGGTCTGGTTCACTGAAACTGAACGGTAGCGATGCCACCTTCAATAAGGTCGATGTGCGCCGCCCTTCTATGGCGCTGGATGCCGATGCCCAGCAGATTAATGTCACCGAACTGAGCGCCTTTATGCCGGATGGCCTATTGGATGCCAAGGTGAACATCAACCAGCTGCCCGGCAAGCCATTTACACTCGCCTTCAGCGGTCGCTCGGTCCCCTTGAATACCTTGCAGCAATGGGGATGGCAGCACATTCCGTTGGAAGGCGACGGTAACCTGCAGCTTCAACTGAAAGGGTTACTCAACGGCGACGGGCCATTCAAAGCGTCCCTACAGGGCCATTTGCAAGCCACCAGCAAAGAAGGACAAACGCTGGAACAGCAGTTGCCATAACGAAAAGGGCCCGGCAATGCCGGGCCTCATATCCTTAGCGTCCCTGATGGTCACTCTGACTCCGGTATCGCCTCCGAGCCTCCCTTGTCCAGCGGCTCATCCGGCTCGGCAGGCAACACCATATAGGTCCCCTCAAACACCGCGCCTTTATCATCGTCACCGAACAGATACACCTCTGCCTGCACCCTTGCCCGGCGGCCACGCGCCAAGCGGGCAAGATCGCCGCTGAGTGAGCTGAGATCGGCCACCGCTCGCGGCCGGCCAGTGATGGGCTTGCTGTAACGAATATGGGCGTCTGCCAGAATAATCGTTCCACCAAGATGACGCTCGCGCAGCAGCAGCCAGATCAGCCCCCAGGCGGTTAACGTCGCCAGCGAGAACAGGCTCCCTGCAAACAGCGTATGATGCGGGTTCTGGTTGCCAACCTCCGGCATGGTGGTCACAAAACGTTGGCCGGTATACTGGCTGATGCGTACCCCCATTTTTTCGCTGAGCGGGATATGCTCATACCAGGCTTGCTGTAACTGCCCGCACCAATCGGGGCGATGCAGAATATCGTCCAACGTGGCCACCGGCTTAATCATCAGGTAATGGCGGATTGGCGTCGTTTGTGGCGCGGTGATTTCACCCTGGTTGATGAACCCCAGCTTGGCGAAGAAATCCACCGCATCCTCACGCGCACTACAGACCACCCGCTTCACTCCTTCCTGACGCGCGACCGACTCCAGGGTCATCGCAACCAACGTCCCCAGGCCCTTGTCCTGCACCGTAGGATCAACCGCTAGGAAGCGGATAGCAGCTTCGTTATCAGCATTGATATACAGGCGACCTATCGCCACAATACGACCATTCTCATCCACCACCATTTGATGGTGTGCCATGGCGTCGTAGGCATCCTTCTCCGACCCCACCGGCTGGTGCAAAGGCTTGCGCAGCATCTCCCAGCGAAACTGGTAATACTCTTTCAGTTCTTGCTCTGTAACGGGTACTCGTAGGTGATACATAGGCACCTTCTCTCAAAATCATGTTACCTGCGGAACCATTCAATAGGCATAGCCAGTTTAGGCTTGGACAATGCACTGGCCCCTAAGCGCACGCAGTACGTAAGGAAGCCGAGCGTTGTCCAGGCCAAAAATGGCAAAGTAAGATAGCCTATTGAGTGATTCCTAAACTTGTAGCCAGAACGTCACTGGCCCATCGTTCACCAACGCCACCTTCATATCGGCAGCAAACTCACCGGTCTGGGTTTCAATACCGCGTTCACGACACAGACCAACAAAATAACGATACAATCGATCGGCTTCGCTCGGCGCTGCCCCGCGTGAAAAGCTCGGGCGCATGCCTTTTTGGGTATCCGCCACCAGGGTGAACTGTGACACCACCAGCAGGCTGCCACCGGCCTGCTGGACGTTCAGGTTCATCTTGTCATTCTCATCGCCGAAGATACGGTATCCTAGTACTCGCTCACACAATCGTTCGGCTTTCTGTTCATTGTCATCTTGCTCGACACCTAATAACACTAACAAACCCGGGCCAATTTTGCCTACCATCTCGCCTTCCACCGTGACGCTGGCATTTAACACCCGTTGAATTAACGCAATCATAAAGACCCTTCTTGCTCCTGTTGTTGCTGTTGTTCTGCTTTTTGCTGCCGATAAAGACGATACTCCCCCAGAGTGGCGGTAATTTCAGCACCGAGTAATACGATACACCAGCTCCAATAGACCCACAGGAATAAAATCGGTATCACCGCCAATACGCCATAGATCAGCTGATATGACGGGAACATGGTGACATACAGCGCAAACCCCTTCTTGCCCAGTTCAAACAGCACACCCGCCACCAATGCCCCAACTAATGCATCCTTCGGTGGTACACGTACCGTGGGCACAACGCTGTATAACAGCCAGAAGGAAACCCATGACAGCAGCAACGGAAAAATACGCAAGATTTGGTCTATCAGGCTGTTAACACCGGTTTGCGTTAGCCAGTTCAGCGAGAGCAAGTAAGAACTGATCGCCATACTGGCACCGACCAACAGCGGGCCCAAGGTCAGCACCATCCAGTAAACAGCAAAGGAAAACACGATCGGCCGTTTATTCTTGCTGCGCCAAATGGTGTTCAATACCGTATCCACCGAGGATATCAGCAGCAGCGCGGTGACAATCAGACCGCAGATCCCCACGGCCGTCATCTTGTTGGAGTTGGCCACAAACTGTTCCAGGTAACGTTGGATCACGTTACCGGCAGCAGGCATAAAATTAGAGAAAATAAAGCTTTTCAGCTGAACACTGATGTCGGCGAACATGGGAAAGACTGCAAACAACGCAAATACCACGGTAATCAGCGGCACCAGCGAAAGCAGTGAAACGTATGCCAGATGGCCCGCCAACATGGTCAGGCCATCATCATCAATACGTTTAATCAACAATCGTCCAAAGGTAATTCCAGGTTTTATCGACGATGGCAGCTTCTTACGGCGGAAAAACGACATATCTTCAATCCTCTTATGTCAGTCTTTACCCTATGGATTTCGAGTTGGCCGCTCTTGCGCGTCCATGCGCTCGCAGCATTTGTACATCCCAGTACAGCACAGCGCGACAAGCTATCTCATCCCCAGGAGCTTACTTTTCGTAAGTGACTGGGTGTGATAGTACAAGGTAACAACGCTGCAGCTCGAAAGACGACGGGTACGCCTTAAGCTTAACGTACGGTGATCATTGAGCAAAATAAGCCGGAACTACCTGACGATCGGTGACATGTACCGCTTTGATCCCCAGCGCTTGTGCCGCTTCTACATTAGCCGCCACATCGTCAAAAAATACTGCCTGCTCTGCCGGAGTATTTTCCGCGTTCAGCACATGCTGGTAAATATTGGCATCGGGTTTGCGCATGCCGATATCTTGCGAGAGGTACATATGATCGGCCGCTTCAGCCACCTGTGGGTAATGCTGAGGCCAGTAATTACAGTGCAGACGGTTGGTGTTTGATAACACCACGACACGATGTCCCTCACCGCGCAGGCGATGCATGATATCGATCACTTCCGGACGCAGGGCAACAAATACCGCCTGCCAACCAGTGGCAAACTGCTCGAAACTGAGCGCAATTCCCATCTCATCACAGAGTTTTTCCGCAAACGCCTCGTCGCTGATCTCACCGCGCTCGTGCTGTTGGAAGGCCTCGCCCATGCTAAAGCGATCGGACAACATCGCCAGTGGTGTACCACTTAGGTTGCTCCACACACCGAGTACACGTTTGAAATCGATATCGACGATCACATTACCTAAATCAAAGATATACAGCATAGTCCTCTCCTTATGGGCCAGTGAGATTTCACTGTATCGGGAAAAGATGAGGCTGAACAGTAAGGAAAGCGAAAAGCGCATGGCGCGCCGTAGAAACGGGGAAAGGCAGAGGAAAAAACTCAGGGCGCTGTGACACGCCCTAAGCATTGCGGATTAAATCGGCTGATTAAGCTTCTTTAGGACCGCGGTTGGCACGCTTACGATCGTTTTCCGTCAGGTGACGCTTACGGATACGGATCGAGGTTGGCGTGACTTCGACCAGTTCGTCATCATCGATGAATTCCAGAGCCTGCTCCAGAGACATTTTGATGGCCGGAACCAGGGTCGTGGCTTCGTCTGTACCAGAAGCACGCATGTTGGTCAGTTTTTTACCGGTCAGGCAGTTTACTGTCAGGTCGTTGGAGCGTGAGTGAATACCGATGATCTGGCCTTCATACACTTCAGCACCGTGGCCGAGGAACAGCTTGCCGCGATCTTGCAGACCGAACAGCGCGAACGCAACCGCTTTACCCTGACCGTTAGAGATCAGTACGCCGTTCTGGCGCTGACCCACTTCACCTGGACGCACATCGTCGTAGTGGCTGAAGGTGGAGTACAACAGACCGGTACCGGAGGTCATCGTCATGAATTCGTTACGGAACCCAATCAGACCACGGCTTGGCACCACATAGTCAAGACGCACACGGCCTTTACCATCTGGATCCATGTTTTTCAGGTCGGCTTTACGCTCACCCATCGCCTGCATCACAGAACCCTGATGCTGCTCTTCGATATCCAGCGTGACGTTTTCGAACGGCTCTTGTTTGCGGCCATCAATTTCACGGAAGATAACTTTCGGACGGGAAACCGCCAGTTCGAAGCCTTCACGACGCATGTTCTCGATCAGAACAGACAGGTGAAGTTCACCACGGCCTGAAACACGGAATGCGTCAGCATCTTCAGTTTCTTCAACACGCAGCGCAACGTTGTGTACCAGCTCTTTGTTCAGGCGCTCAAGGATCTGACGTGAAGTCACGTACTTGCCTTCTTTACCACAGAACGGAGAGGTGTTGACGTTAAAGAACATGCTTACGGTTGGCTCATCAACAGACAGTGCTGGCAACGCTTCTACCGCGTTCACATCACAAATGGTGTCAGAGATGTTCAGTTCGCCCAGACCGGTGATGGCGATGATGTCACCCGCTTCAGCAACGGTGGCTTCGATACGTTCCAGCCCCATGTGGGTCAGCACTTTACCGACTTTACCGTTACGGGTCTTACCTTCGCTATCGATGATGGTAACTTGCTGGTTAGGCTTCACTTTACCGCGTTTGATGCGGCCGATACCGATGACGCCAACGTAGTTGTTGTAGTCCAGCTGAGAGATTTGCATCTGGAATGGGGCATCCAGCTCAACTTTCGGTGCAGATACGTGGTCAACGATCGCCTGATACAGCGGGGTCATGTCTTCGGCCATATCGTTATGGTCGGTACCCGCGATACCCATCAGTGCTGATGCATAGATGATAGGGAAATCGAGTTGTTCGTCAGAAGCGTCCAGGTTAACGAACAGGTCAAAGACCTGATCAACAACCCAGTCAGGACGCGCGCCAGGGCGGTCAACCTTGTTGATTACAACGATCGGTTTCAGACCATTAGCGAACGCTTTCTTGGTCACGAAACGGGTTTGCGGCATTGGGCCATCCATTGCATCCACAACCAGCAGCACCGAGTCAACCATTGACATCACACGCTCTACCTCGCCGCCGAAGTCGGCGTGTCCTGGGGTATCTACGATGTTGATGCGGTAGTCTTTCCAATTAATGGCGGTGTTTTTTGCGAGGATGGTAATCCCACGCTCTTTCTCCAAATCGTTGGAGTCCATTACACGTTCAGTGGCTTCCGCACGCTCTCCGAAGGTACCGGATTGTTGCAGCAGCTTGTCAACCAGGGTGGTTTTACCATGGTCAACGTGGGCAATAATGGCGATGTTACGCAAATTTTCGATCACAGCTTTGCCTCAGGCATTAGAAATAGCGCGCTATTGTACACGTATTAAGCGAGGGACTAAACAAGATCACAACACTCTCTTATAAACAACTGTGTACAGGCTAGTTTGTGATCCCTTTCACGGTGCAAAAAGCAGCAGTCGCGCACGTTTTGCACCATTACAGTGCTCCCACACGGGGTTATTGCACCACGGTAGTGCATTGCGTCATTCTTGGTGCATACTACCCCTGAGTAAAACCCGCGCAAACAGGCGATTTTTTCGCTTTTAAAAAGTTGGCACAGTTTTCGCTTTAGTCTATGCAAGGCGAAATCAAGCCAGATTCGTTCCACGACGACGACAATGATAAATCCGGGAGAGTTAAGTATGTCCGCTGAACACGTTTTGACGATGCTGAATGAGCATGAAGTGAAATTCGTAGACTTGCGTTTCACTGACACCAAGGGTAAAGAACAACACGTTACCATCCCTGCTCATCAGGTAAATGCCGACTTCTTCGAAGAAGGTAAAATGTTTGACGGCTCCTCAATCGGTGGTTGGAAGGGCATCAACGAATCTGACATGGTACTGATGCCAGACGCCAGCACGGCGGTTCTGGATCCTTTCTTCGAAGAATCTACCCTGATCATTCGTTGTGACATCCTCGAACCAGGCACCATGCAGGGCTACGATCGTGACCCTCGTTCGATCTCAAAACGTGCTGAAGACTTCCTGCGTTCTTCCGGTATCGCTGATACCGTGCTGTTTGGGCCAGAACCCGAGTTCTTCCTGTTTGATGACGTTCGTTTTGGCAGCAGCATCCGTGGCTCCCACGTCAGCATTGATGACATCGAAGGTGCCTGGAACACCAGCACCAAATACGAAGGCGGCAACAAAGGCCACCGTCCAGCAGTGAAAGGCGGTTACTTCCCAGTACCACCGGTCGACTCTTCTCAGGACATCCGTTCTACCATGTGTTTGACCATGGAAGAAATGGGCCTGGTGGTTGAAGCGCACCACCATGAAGTGGCAACAGCGGGTCAAAACGAAGTGGCTACACGCTTCAACACCATGACCAAGAAAGCCGACGAAATTCAAATCTACAAATACGTGGTTCACAACGTGGCTCACGCATTTGGCAAAACCGCGACCTTTATGCCGAAGCCAATGTTCGGTGATAACGGTTCAGGTATGCACTGCCACATGTCGCTGTCCAAGAACGGAACCAACCTGTTCGCTGGCGACAAATACGGCGGCCTGTCTGAAACCGCACTGTTCTACATTGGCGGTATCATCAAGCACGCGAAAGCGATCAACGCCTTGGCCAACCCGACCACCAACTCTTACAAGCGTCTGGTGCCTGGTTACGAAGCACCGGTTATGCTGGCTTACTCTGCCCGTAACCGCTCTGCGTCTATCCGTATCCCAGTGGTTGCCAGCCCGAAAGCGCGTCGTATTGAAGCCCGCTTCCCGGATCCAGCGGCTAACCCATACCTGTGCTTCGCCGCACTGTTGATGGCTGGCCTGGACGGCATCATCAACAAAATCCACCCTGGCGATGCCATGGACAAAAACCTGTATGACCTGCCACCGGAAGAAGAAGCTGAGATTCCAAAAGTTGCCGGGTCATTGGACGAAGCGATGGCCGCACTGAACGAAGACCGTGAATTCCTGACCCGTGGTGGTGTATTCACTGACGACGCGATCGATGCTTACATCGAACTGCGTAAAGAAGAGATGGACCGCGTTCGCATGACGCCACACCCGGTTGAGTTCGAACTGTACTACAGCGTTTAAGTCACATCCGCGCTGTCTACGGATGGCGCGCCTTATTTTAGTTGTCGTTTTTTTTGTTGCCGTGGAAACTTTTCAGCCCATCTTCGGATGGGCTTTTTTCTCCACTGTATTTTCTACTGAACTATTCCATACCGCGATAGTGACGGATAGAGTAGGATGGATGCACCAAAAAGGTGCAGCAAACCGCTGTGCCAATAGTTTTCATGACACAGCCAGGCGGCAACCAAGCACATTCCCAAGAGCCTGGTTAGCCAAGTGATCGAGTAAGCAAGGGCAGCCAACAACGCTGTACCTTGGAAGGTGAAGGGCATATATGGCAACTGGCAAGCTGCCCGACGCTGGGCAGATCCTTAATTCTCTGATTAACAGTATTCTGCTGTTGGATGAGACGCTGGCGGTTCACTATGCCAATCCAGCGGCACAACAGCTGTTGGCGCAGAGCTCGCGCAAGCTTTTTGGCACGCCGCTCCCCGATCTTCTCGGCTATTTTTCGCTGAATATCGATCTGATGCGTGAGAGCCTGAATGCAGGCCAGGGCTTTACCGATAACGAAGTCACCCTGGTGGTCGACAGTCGTGCCCATATCCTCTCCTTGACCGCTCAGGCGCTGCCTGAAGGCTTTATCCTGATAGAGCTGGCGCCAATGGACAACCAACGCCGCCTTAGCCAGGAACAATTGCAGCATGCCCAACAGGTCGCCGCTCGCGATCTGGTCCGTGGGTTAGCCCATGAGATCAAAAATCCCCTTGGCGGTCTGCGTGGAGCCGCGCAGCTGCTGGCGAAAGCGTTGCCGGATCCCGCATTGACCGAATACACCAAAGTGATCATCGAGCAGGCCGACCGGTTACGTAATCTGGTCGATCGACTGCTCGGGCCACAGCGTCCCGGCCAGCATATAACCCAGAGTATTCATCAGGTGGCAGAACGCGTCAGCCAGTTGGTGTCACTGGAAAAACCGGATAACGTTACGCTGATCCGTGATTACGATCCCAGCCTGCCAGAACTGGCACACGATCCGGACCAAATAGAACAGGTATTGCTCAATATCACCCGCAACGCGCTGCAGGCGCTGAGTGAAACCGGTGGCACCATCACGCTGCGCACACGCACCGCGTTTCAGATCACTCTGCATGGCACCCGTTACCGCCTGGCAGCACGTATCGATATTGAAGATGATGGCCCAGGCGTACCTGCACAACTGCAAGATACCCTGTTCTACCCCATGGTCAGCGGCCGTGAAGGCGGTACGGGCCTGGGGTTATCTATCGCCCGCAACCTTATCGATCAGCATTGCGGAAAAATTGAATTCAACAGTTGGCCAGGACATACCGAATTTTCGGTTTACCTGCCTATTCGCCAGTGAGGTTCTCTATGCAACGAGGGATAGTCTGGATCGTCGATGACGATAGCTCCATCCGCTGGGTGCTTGAACGCGCACTCACTGGTGCCGGTGTAAACTGCACCACCTTCGACAGCGGCAACGCGGTATTGGACGCATTGGCGACGCAAACTCCCGACGTGTTGCTGTCTGATATTCGCATGCCGGGTATGGATGGTCTGGCCCTGCTCAAACAAATAAAACAGCGCCATCCGATGCTTCCGGTCATCATAATGACGGCACATTCGGACTTGGATGCCGCTGTTAGCGCCTATCAGCAAGGGGCTTTTGATTACCTGCCAAAACCCTTTGATATAGATGAAGCCGTCGCGCTGGTTGAACGTGCAATCAGCCATTATCAGGAGCAACAACAACCGGCTCGTAGCCAGCCCGCCAGCGATCCCGTCGCCGATATCATTGGCGAAGCTCCGGCAATGCAGGATGTGTTCCGTATTATCGGCCGTCTGTCACGCTCATCCATCAGCGTACTGATCAACGGTGAATCAGGCACCGGGAAAGAACTGGTCGCTCATGCATTGCATCGCCATAGCCCGCGAGCGAAATCTCCGTTTATTGCCCTGAATATGGCCGCGATCCCAAAAGACCTGATCGAATCCGAACTGTTTGGCCACGAGAAGGGGGCATTTACCGGGGCTAATCAGATCCGCCAAGGTCGTTTTGAACAGGCCGATGGTGGCACTCTGTTTCTGGATGAAATCGGCGATATGCCACTGGATGTGCAAACCCGTTTGTTGCGCGTACTCGCTGATGGCCAGTTCTATCGTGTTGGGGGCTACGCGCCGGTCAAGGTGGATGTGCGCATCATCGCAGCGACCCACCAAAACCTGGAACTGCGCGTTCAGGAAGGCAAGTTTCGTGAGGATTTGTTCCACCGTCTGAACGTGATCCGAGTGCATTTACCACCATTGCGTGAACGCCGCGAAGATATTCCGCGCCTGGCTCGCTACTTCCTTCAGGTAGCAGCGAAAGAACTGGGTGTAGAAGCAAAAAATCTGCATCCGGAAACGGAAACCGCCCTCACCCGCTTGCCATGGCCAGGCAACGTACGCCAGTTGGAAAACACCTGCCGCTGGTTAACCGTGATGGCTGCCGGTCAGGAGGTGCTGATCCAGGATCTGCCGACGGAACTGTTTGAAACGGTACCCCCTGAGTCCAGCAGCCACAGTTTGCCGGACAGTTGGGCGACCCTGCTGGCACAGTGGGCCGATCGCGCCCTGCGTTCCGGTCATCAAAACCTGTTGTCTGAAGCTCAGCCGGAAATGGAACGAACCCTGCTCACTACGGCACTGAGGCATACCCAAGGACACAAGCAGGAAGCCGCTCGTTTGCTGGGATGGGGCAGAAATACCTTAACGCGTAAGCTGAAAGAATTAGGCATGGAGTAATACTCCTCCTCACCCTAACCCTGTGGGAAAGGGTTGGGGTGAGGTGAGGGGAACCTGATGATTAAAAACACAATCAAGCGCACAAAAAACCAGCACATTGAGACTTTACAGGGCAAACGGCAGCAGTATGATCAAGTCGCAAACTTTGGAGGCTTTCGATGCTGGATTCATTCATCGTCTTTATTACCCAAGGCGCAGACGTCAGCGCTGCCGTCAGTCACACACCACAGGCAGCCGCTGCAGCCGTATTGTGTGCCGCACTGATGAACTTCTTCAGTTAAAACAACAGCCGCTAATTGCGGCTGTTGTTTTATGCGTCAGATAACCCGCGAGAACTGCTGGGCTCGAGCCTGTTTGCGCAGGTAAATGTCGAAGTTCATACAGATATTACGGATCAGCAAGCGCCCACGTGGCGTGACACGGATACCATTCTCATCGCGCTCCACCAGCCCGTCGCGCTCAAACGGTGCCAACAGTGCCAGATCCGGTGCAAAATAATCCGCAAAAGTAATCCCATACTGCTGTTCAATGGGTTGATAATCGAGCTGGAAATTACAGATCAGCGTTTTGATAACATCACGGCGCAGACAATCATCTTCCGTCATCGCCAAGCCACGCCACAGGGCAATACCGCGCTCTTCCACATTAGCGTAATACACCTTCAGCTCTTTCTGGTTCTGCGCGTAGCTGTCACCAAGCATGCTGATTGCAGAAACCCCCAGTCCCAGCAAATCGCTATCCCCTTGCGTAGTGTAACCCTGGAAATTACGGTGCAACTTGCCTTCGCGCTGAGCAATCGCCAACTCATCGTTTGGCCGGGCAAAATGGTCCATACCGATAAACTGGTAACCTGATTCCGTCAGCGAAGCGATGGTTTGCTGCAGGATATCAAGCTTCTGCTGGGCACTAGGTAGGTCAGCGTCCTTGATTTTACGTTGGGCAGCAAACAGGTTCGGCATATGGGCGTAGTTAAATACGCTCAGGCGATCCGGGTTCAGCTCCGCCACGCGTTGCAGCGTGAAGGCAAAACTCTCTGGGGTCTGCTTTGGCAGACCGTAAATCAGATCGATATTGGTCGAGTTGAAACCTAACGCTTTAGCCCGGGCGATCAGGGCAAAAATGAACTCTTCATCCTGTTCGCGGTTAACCAGGCGCTGCACTTCTTTATTGAAGTCCTGTACACCCATACTCAGGCGATTAAAACCTTCCGCACGCAAGTGATCCAGCACGTCCAGCTCAATTTCCCTTGGGTCAACCTCGATCGACATCTCCATCTCTGGCTGGAAATCAAAGTGCTGACGTAGCATGGCAACCAGGCGGCTGATCTGTTGCTTATCCAGATAGGTTGGCGTACCGCCGCCCCAATGCAGTTGGCTGACCTTGCGGCCGGCAAACAGCGGCGCACGCGCAACAATCTCTTGCTCCAATACGGTCAGATATTCATCAGCCTTGTGGGTTTGGCGCGTGACCAGCTTATTACAGCCACAGAAATAGCAAAGCTTATGGCAGAAGGGAATGTGGACATACAACGAAAGCGGGCGCTCGGGATAACGCGCCGCAGCACGTTGGAACGCGGCTTCGTCATAGCTCTGGTTAAACTCCAGCGCTGTGGGGTATGAGGTATAACGGGGGCCTGAATAGTTATATTTTTGGATCAGGGCCAAATCCCAGACAATGGTCTGTTCTGACATGCTTGCTCACTCCTTCCGATCTCCCCTTTATCTTTCTAAGCCGCAGGGTGTTGGCTGCCTCCTGTCACTGGGCTAACCAAACTCCTGAAAGGCGCTCTGTTGCCGCCTACCTGAAACTTAAAATCGCTTGGGTCTCTTTTTCCTACCGGGCCGGGAAATGGGCAGTTGTCTACGTTGTCTGGCCACGGAAGCGCTGCGAAAACGCGCCTTGCGCTTCGACAGCCGCCATAGTTTACCGAATAACCACAGTAGATAACATGTCAACAGTATGGCTATTGCTGGGATCAGCCACATAACCGGTTAAAATACGTCTTTTGGGTTACCGCCTTTCAGCAGTTTAAGGATGTCTTCCTGTTTCTCTTCTTGTTCTTCGTCGTCGTCTTCATCACCCAGTTCGATGCCCAGTTTTTCCATTAGTGCATCAATACGGTCCAGGGTTTGATCAACGTAAGCCTGATCTTCAGCGCTCAGGGTTGCACCTTCATCAAGGCGATCGAGCAAGGCATCCAGGCGCTCATCGTTTTCCAGCTTGCTCAGTTCTTCTTCAGGAGAGAGACGTGGTTTTTCTGCCTTGGGTTTGGGCTGCGGTTTAACCTTAACGTTGGCTTCTACCACCAGCGCAACCGGCACCTTACTCCCAATACGAGGATCCTTGGGTTGCACCCCGGCTTTATTTTTCTGGTTGGCGGACTCAACCTGGGTGCGTGAACCGGAAGCATGGCCACGGCGTTTTTTGAGGCGCTTACGCTCGCGAGCTTCTTGATCGAGCTCCACACGACTTTTCTTTTTACTTTTTGGCTTCGCCGCGCTGCTGCGTGGGCCGCGAGGTGCTTTTGATGGCTGGGTCATGGCTTATACTCTTAAGGATGTCATTTCAGTATATACCCGTCGCCTTTCAAGCAGCAGCCTTGTTGTTTACGTGTTCTGCCCTCAGCCACTTACTTAAGTAAGCTCCTGGGGACTCACACCCTTACCATCTAGCTGCAACCTGAAATCCATTGGGTATAGAGTTGCTATACGATTGCGGCGGAATCTAGCAGAAAGCAGACAAAGAAAAAAGGCGGCAGGTTAAACCTGCCGCCTATTTCACACCTTCAGTCGAAGGGTATTCTTGCTACGCGCTCCATGCGCACACTCAACGTCCCGGTCTTTCCATCTGCTATAACCGCATTCCCTGCAACTACGTCCTTCATCCTGAAGGGAGAATCGTCCTTGGCGCAATCCTTACACAACCACTCTTCCTGAGTGCGCTTCCCGCGTGCATCCAAATTGCAGTTACTTCACCATCCATATGCTATTTATACACTCCGGTACAAATAGTCTCAATTCCTTCTGACATCATCCTGGTACTCATTACACACCCTGTGTATTCCCTGAGATTTGTCACCCTTCCTGGATGTTCCTGTTTCCTTCGCGTCCTGCGTTGCAACCTACTTTACGCTTTTATGGGTTGCACTCAAGGTACCTACAACGGGCTTACAGCGATATCTTCACCAATGAAAACATAATCTATTGTTTTATAATAAAAAGAATAAAATTCGCTTTCGAATAAAGCGTCATTGCCCCTTATTCGAATGGTCAATGTCTCACACGGATGGCGCCTTTTTACCACATCAATATTGTGGTTAAGCGCTTAAAAACCGAGAAACACACCATTTTATCGCTGATGCAGTTATAATCGCCCACCAGATAGCCATCCTCACGGAGACGAAAATTTTGACCAGCAAGAATTACAATTACCATGTGACCCATTTCGTCACCAGTGCGCCCGATATTCGCCACCTTCCGGGGGATGAAGGTATTGAGGTTGCGTTCGCTGGCCGCTCCAACGCCGGTAAATCCAGCGCACTGAATACCCTGACTAATCAGAAAAGCCTGGCACGCACCAGTAAAACACCGGGTCGTACTCAGTTGATTAACCTGTTTGAAGTGGAAGAAGGTATTCGTCTGGTCGACCTGCCGGGTTATGGCTATGCCGAAGTCCCGGAAGAGATGAAGCGGAAATGGCAGCGGGCGCTGGGTGAATACTTGCAGATGCGTAACTGCCTGAAAGGCCTGGTGGTGTTAATGGATATCCGCCATCCGCTGAAAGATCTGGATCAGCAAATGATTCAGTGGGCCGTCGATGTTGGTACCCCAGTGCTGGTTCTCTTGACCAAGGCCGATAAACTGGCCTCTGGCGCACGTAAGGCTCAGCTAAATATGGTGCGTGAAGCCGTATTGCCGTTTATGGGGGATATTCAGGTAGAAGCCTTCTCTTCACCGAAAAAGATCGGCGTAGACAAACTCAGTCAGAAGCTGAATACCTGGTTTAATGAGATCCCACCAGAAGTCTTGCCGGAAGAAGAGAGCAACGAAGAATAGTTCTCTAGCCAACAATCTGAACCGATGCTCTTGCATCGGTTTTTTTACGCCAACGCTACGCCATCTGATGCTTTATTTTGTTATCTAATTACAGTTTTGACCAAAAGCCATCAGAAGAACTTATGATGAATTTGCGGCGGGCGATGTTGAAAAAGGGGCCTATCCCGCCATTCTCTTGGCGGAGGAAAACAGAGCTTCGATAAGAAAAACCGATGGTTTTCCTTTGTTTTTACAATAAAAAACGCCCCAGCCAATACTGACTGGGGCGGCTAAATATTCAGCCAAATCCGATTACGTGAAGTAAAAGGTCTGAAAGATAGAACATCTTACCTCTGTACCCTACGCCTGTAACTCTACATCATTTTTTCACGCTGCAAAAGAATTTTTTGTAGTTTACTTACATAGGTAGCGCTGTAAGAGTGGCCGTTTCGCGGAAACAATCACCAAGTCATGTTGCTCAATTACTAAAAATGCTTAGGTTATCGCCAGTTAGGAAAAACGCGTCCTCGCGGGCAATCAGTGAGCCTCATCCCAGTTTTTACCCACGCCAACATCCACTTTTAATGGCACCGCCAGTGTCATGCTGTTTTCCATCAACTCATGAATACGCTGGCTGGCAGCATCAATGACCGACTCATGGATTTCAAACACCAGTTCATCGTGTACCTGCATAATCATGCGCACCAACGGCTTCTCCGGCCCTTGTAGCCAGGCATCCACCTCAATCATTGCGCGCTTGATGATATCCGCTGCTGTCCCCTGCATTGGGGCATTAATCGCCGCGCGCTCGGCAGCCTTGCGGCGCATACCATTACTGGAACGCACATCCGGCAAGTACAACCGGCGGCCGTCCAAGGTACTGACATAGCCTTGATCGGCTGCCTGTTGCCGGGTGCGCTCCATGTATTCCAGCACACCGGGGTAGCGTTCGAAGTACAGATCCATATAACGCTGCGCTTCACCACGTGGGATCCCCAACTGCCGCGCCAGGCCAAATGCACTCATACCATAGATCAGACCAAAGTTAATCGCCTTGGCGCTGCGACGTTGCTCGTTGGTGACTTTGTCCAACGCCAAGCCAAACACTTCTGCCGCCGTGGCCCGGTGAATATCTTTGCCCTCGGCAAATGCCTTCAGTAGCCCTTCATCCTGTGATAAATGCGCCATAATACGCAGTTCAATCTGCGAATAGTCCGCAGCAACAATACGATAACCTTCCGGCGCGATGAATGCCTGACGGATGCGGCGGCCCTCATCGTTACGTACTGGGATGTTCTGCAGGTTTGGATCGCTGGATGAAAGACGGCCCGTTGCCGTTACAGCCTGATGATACGAAGTGTGTACCCGCCCACTGACCGGGTTGATCATCAGCGGCAGTTTATCGGTATAGGTGGTTTTCAGTTTCGCCAGACCACGGTATTCCAGGATCACTTTTGGCAATGGGTAATCCAGGGCCAGTTCGGCCAGTACCTCTTCGTTGGTTGAAGGAGCACCGCCCGGAGTTTTCTTCAGTATCGGCAGCTTTTGTTTTTCATACAAAATAGCCTGCAGCTGCTTGGTTGAGGCCAGATTAAACGGCTCTTCAGCCAGCTCATGCGCCTGGACCTCAAGTTCCGCCAGGCGTTTGGTCAGCTCTTTGGAGTGTGCAGCCAAAATATTAGGATCAATCAGAACACCGGTTCGTTCAATATGCGAAAGTACTGGCAGCAACGGCATTTCAATGTCATTGAATACCGTCAGCAACGCTTTGCTTTCTTTCAGCTTTGGCCACATCGCCAAATGCAGTTGCAGCGTAACATCGGCATCTTCCGCCGCATAAGGAGCCGCCTGCTCAAGGGCAATCTGGTTAAAAGTCAGCTGATTTTTGCCCTTGCCAGCGATCTCTTCAAAGGTGATGGTTTTGTGCCCAAGATAACGATCGGCCAAGCTATCCATGTCATGGCGGCCACTGACGCTGTCCAGAACATAAGACTCAAGCATGGTGTCGTAGGCAATACCGCGCAAATCGATGTCATAGCGCGCCAGCAGGCTCTTATCGAACTTCAGGTTTTGCCCTACCTTCAATGCTTTTTCATCTTCCAGCAGGGGTTTTAGCGTGGCTAGAACATGGTTGCGATCCAACTGTGGCGGCGCATCCAGATAATCGTGCGCCACAGGCAAATAGGCCGCGACGCCTGGCTCAATGGCAAAAGACAGGCCAATCAAGTTTGCCGTCAGGGTATCGAGGCCATCGGTTTCAGTATCAAAAGCAAAAACCTCGGCTTTTTTCAGGCGTTGTATCCAATCTGCAAAGGTTTCTTCATCCAGAATAGTGACATACCCTTCCTGCGATAAAGTCGCTTCTGAGGCAGCCCTTGGCGTTTCTGCGGGTGCCGCAGGTTTTGCTGCAGCGCTCGCCTTACGGCCAGGCCCTTTGTTTTCCAACCAGGTCCCCGCTTCAACATCGGCCATCCAGCGCTTGAATTCGTAGCGTTTAAACAACGCTTGCAGTTGGTCAACATCCGGTGAACTGACCGTCAATTCCGCGCAACTCAGATCCAGCTCAACGTCGGTTTTAATCGTCGCCAGTTTGTAAGAGAGATAGGCGACCTCTTTGTTCTGCTCCAACTTGGCCGCCATGGTTTTAGCACCACGGAAACTCAGCGTAGCAATGCTGTCCAGATTGGCATAAAGGGTATCCAGCCCCCCAAGCCCCTGCAACAACGCCTGGGCCGTCTTTTCACCGACCCCCGGCACGCCAGGGATGTTATCCGATGAATCGCCCATCAGCGCCAGGAAATCGATTATCAATTCCGGTGGAATACCATACTTATCGCAAACCTCCTGCGGGCCAAGGATAGTATTGTTCATCGTGTTGATCAGCGTGATATTAGGCGTTACCAACTGCGCCATATCCTTATCGCCGGTACTGATTAACACCGCATGACCGGCTTTTTCCGCTTCTTGCGCCAGAGTGCCGATGACGTCATCGGCTTCTACGCCGGGTGTGACCAACAACGGGAGCCCCATGGCTTTTACCATCTGGTGCAGCGGTTCGATCTGCGCGCGCAGATCGTCCGGCATTGGCGGCCGATGTGATTTATATTCGGCAAACAGGTCATCACGGAAGGTTTTCCCTTTAGCATCAAACACCACCGCAACATGGCTGGGGGTATACTGCAGCAACAGGCTACGCAGCATGTTCAATACACCGTACATCGCTCCAGTTGGCTCACCGGCCGAATTAGTCAGCGGTGGGAAGGCATGGTAGGCGCGGTAAAGGTAAGAGGAGCCATCCACCAGGATTAATGGGTTTTCTGCAATCTGGGCCATAACGTTTCTTTTTCTTTGTGAAAAGGACTGGGGTAAGCATGCCATAGCTAGCCGCTGGTGACGAATCTTAGCGTGCATAATGACGAAATTAGATGAGATTATGAGAGACGATCCGCAAGATCCTGCCTGTGGATAACTTTGTGCATAGAATAGAGACCGAATTATAACGACGCAAATGTTGTTATAGCGGGTTATAAAATTCTTATTTAAATCACACTGTTAAAAGAAGCGGTTTTACCAGCGGCTATTTATCGCCTTTCAGGCAATTTGTGGATATAACTGGCGCCGGATTTTAATCGCACAATTAATCAATTTTGACGCCTCAATTACCATAGCACAGGATTAAAAACTTGCACGCGTCCCCCCAGCCTGACTATTTATCTGCAGATAAAAAGGCAGAGTTTTAGCTACGTTACCTTTCACAGAATTCTGTTAAAATATTTTTTTGTTCGTACGTACTAGCGTATGTAACGATGCTTCCATCAACCATCAGTACCTAACCCATGCCAAATTTGTTATCCCCTGTTATTTTTATCTTTTCTGCGCTGCTTGCCCTTGTCGTGACGGTACTGTGTTCGATCCCTATTGCGCTGGCCGGGATCCTCAAATTATTGATCCCTCTCCCTGCCGTTTGGAGATACATCTCTGCCTTTGCTGATTTCATGATGTGGTGCTGGTGCCAGTGTCTGACGGTGTTATTGCGCATTAACCGTGGTATAGAGTGGGATATTAAAGGGCTGCAAGGACTGGGGAAAAAGAATTGGTACCTGCTGATCAGCAATCATGAAAGCTGGGCGGATGTTGTGGTGCTCTGTGTGTTATTCCGTAACTACATACCAATGAACAAGTATTTTCTCAAGCAACAGTTGGCATGGGTCCCCTTCGTCGGGCTAGCCTGCTGGGCTTTGGACATGCCTTTTATGAGACGTTATTCACGCGCCTATCTGCTTAAACACCCGGAAAAGCGAGGGCTTGATATTGAAACGACGCGGCGCTCTTGTGAGAAGTTCCGCTTACGTCCGACCACCATCGTCAATTTCGTTGAGGGTTCTCGTTTTACTGAAGCTAAAAAGATTAAAAGCGGTTCCCCTTATCGCAATTTACTGGCGCCTAAAGCGGCTGGCATCGCCTTTACGCTCAACGCACTTGGCCAGCAATTTGATAAGGTTTTGAATATTACTCTGCTCTACCCGGATAACCATGAGCATCCTTTTATGGACATGTTGCGCGGGCGACTGAAACGCATTGTCGTCAGAATTGAATGTTTGCCCATCGATAACACTCTGCGCGGGGATTACTTCAATGACAAAGTGTTTAAGCGTAAATTCCAGCTTTGGTTGAATACGCTGTGGCAGGAAAAAGATGATTTGCTTGAGAAGCTCAAACGTCATTATGGTTAATAAATATCCTCCGGCATAGCCGGAGGTTTTTCATATGCGCCTATAAGGCTCTGTTGCCAGCCGCGCCCTAACAGGCGCATCGCGATCTGACATTTGCATCTATGGATTACTTACGGCCCGTAAACGGGCTACCCGGATAGGGGAGCGACAACTGCTCACCCATCTTATCCTCTTCCAGTTGGTGCTTTATGTATTCTTGTATCCTGGCTGTATTTTTCCCAACCGTATCAACGTAATACCCGCGACACCAAAACTCCCTGTTACGATATTTGAACTTCAAATCCCCAAACTGCTCATAAAGCATCAGGCTGCTCTTTCCCTTCAGGTATCCCATAAAGCCCGACACACTCATCTTGGGGGGGATTTCCAGAAGCATATGGATATGATCCACACAACATTCCGCCTCCAGAATATTCACGTTCTTCCATTCGCACAGCTTTCTTAAGATACTGCCAATCGCTTTGCGCTTTTCACCGTAGAACACCTGTCTTCGGTACTTCGGCGCAAATACTCTGTGATATTTACAGTTCCATCGCGTGTGCGCTAAGCTCTTTTCGTCCCTCATAGGGACCCCCTTTTGATTTCTTGTTGGATAGTTGCAGTTGCCAGACCGCAAGCTGTTTTAACAAATCAAAAGGGGTTTTTATAACTGGCCCAAAGCTGAAAGCTTTACGGAACCCCCAGCCTAGCTGGGGGTTTTCTGCATACAAAAAAACGCCGGGTTAACCGGCGTTTTTCTCTTGGTTCAGATTACTTTTGCTCACTCAGGAATTTAACCACTTCTGCGAATTGTTTCACATAAGCTTCCATTGAGCTGGTATCCAGACCTTCGTTTTTAACCATGTATTTGCCATTAACAAATATCGCTGGAACACCACGCAGTTGCAAATCTTCTGCCGCTTTCTCTTGTTGAACCACCAGAGATTTCACTACAAAACTATTTAACGCTGAATCATAGTCTTCTGCAGAAACACCGGCTTTGATAAATACATTGCGGATGTCATCTGGGGTTTGCACGGTTTGAGTCTTCTGAATAGCTTCAAACATTGGTTGGGTAATTTTGTCTTCAACACCCAGCGCCATTGCTACCGCCCAGGCTTGGGTCATCTGCTTACCCAATGGACCCAGGAACTCCACATGATACTTGGTCATCTTGGTCCCTTCAGGCAGTGCTTTTTTCACCGCGTCGGACACATGATAAACCTCTTCAAACTGATAGCAGTGCGGGCAGTAGAAAGAGAAAAACTCCAGCACCTGCGGTTCCCCCGTCACCGGTTTGTCTAACGTGACGTATTGCGTACCGTCGCTAAATTGTGCGGCGGAGGCACTAAACGCCATTACCATGCCAACAAGTGCCAACCAGATTTTCTTCATAGAACTAAACTCTCCATTGTGTTAAAGCTTCAATACATTGGTACTAGCTGCAGAGGAGGCTCCTGCAACAGCTTGACCTGCTCAGTGAATGCCGCCGTCTGTGATAACCAAAAATCAGACTCCGTCATCCACGGAAAACTTTTAGGAAATGCAGGATCCTGCCAACGGCGAGCAACCCATGCCAGGTAATACACCATGCGCATGGCCCGCAATGGCTCAATCAATGCCAATTCACGCTGGTCGAATTCGGCAAATTCACCGTAGGCTTCCAACAAAATATCCAACTGCATCAGTTGATCACGGCGTTCACCGTGCAACAGCATCCACAAATCCTGAATCGCAGGACCATTACGAGCATCATCAAGATCGACAAATAATGGCCCATCACGCCACAAGATGTTGCCCGGATGGCAGTCACCATGCAATCGCAATGGCTGCCAGTCCAACTGCCAATGCGGTTTAATAGCCGCTATCAGCGTATCTGTCGCATGCAGGAAAGTATCGCGTTGCGCCTTGGGGACTAAATCGCACTTTGCCAGAACCCGCCGCGGTGCCAAGAGATATTCCTCAACGCCAATCGTTGGCCGCTCAACAAACGCGCTCTCACTACCCACCTGGTGGATACGGCCAAGAAAACGCCCAACCCATTCCAGTTGTTCGAGATTATCTATCTCATATTGCCGGCCACCAACACTCGGAAATACGGTAAAAAAGAATCCTGCGTGGATATGCAGCGTCTTTCCCTGTAACTGTAGTGGCGCCACCACCGGGATCTCGTTCCGGAACAGGTCAAGAGCAAACTGGTGTTCTTCACCGATTTGTTCTGCACTCCAACGCTCCGGCCGGTAAAACTTCACCACATATCGTTTGCGGTCTTCATCCATAAACTGATACACGCGGTTTTCATAGCTATTTAGCGCCGTCAGCCCGGAATCAACACGCAGACCAATCCCTTCCAACGCATCCATAATCAGATCGGGAGAAAGGGTTTCAAAATTAAAAGCTGAGTTGTTCATAACAGCCGTTCAGTTCGCCAAATGACAATAGCGTGCCAAGAATGAGAGAAAGAGTAGCACCAATCATCGCCATCAGATGACTGCATTGCATAATGCTAGTCTTTTATTACGCCGCGGGCACGTAGCAACGCTGTTTTAAAGTCTTCTTCATAATCTTTCTTCAGGCCAGGGATCTGCTCAGTACCAGCACTGCCGCGCATTTTAAGATGATAGATCAAGATATCATCGCTCAGATCGGCTAGCTCACCCTGAAAGCCGGCTTCCTGCGCCAACTTTTGCAAAAACTGAATCAAATTGAGATCCGGATCCTGTTGCCAGGCTGGGTGTAGCAGCTCAATCAACTCGTTTACGCGATGCGTTTTCATATCAGTATTATCCAGTAAAGTAAGTCACCCTATTGGTTTCAGGTTGCAACCGGGCGACCATCCCACTCGCCTCCGGAAGCTTACTTAGGTAAGCGATGGGTGAGTAAGTGCCACCAACCGCGTTGCGGCTTGAAAGGCGACGGGTATAAACCCACAAAGTAGCAGGCTTGTCCACACAGTGAAAGAACCAGCGTGTCAATAAAGGTAAATCCTGATGTCCAAAGGGTTTTAGCGTTACAATCAGGGTATTATCGATAAAGTAGGATGATAATTATGCATGCAGAAATAACCGGCGTGATTCTAGCCGGTGGGCGCTCTAGCCGCATGGGAGGCAAAGATAAAGGCCTGGTTCAACTAGGTGAAAAATCGCTGTACCAACATGTTCTGAGCCGGTTAGCACCGCAGGTTAGTCAGATTATCATCAGCGCAAATCGCAACTTATCATGTTATCAGGAGAGCGGTCTGCCGGTAGTCACCGATCTGACCGCAGATTATTCAGGTCCCTTGGCCGGGATTTTGTCAGGCCTCACAAATGCTGGCACAGAATGGATTGTGTGTGCCCCTTGCGACGTGCCAAATGTCCCTCACAATCTGGTTGAACGGTTATGGCTGCACAAGGGAGATGCCCTGGCCGCCTATGCCAGTGATGGTGAACGTGAGCACCCAACCTTTGCACTGCTACATCGTAGCCTGACCGCAGAACTCACTCGCTATCTGGCTCGGGGTGAGCGCAAGTTGATGCTGTTCATGGCAGCGGTTAATGCCCAACAGGTGGTTTTCAGCGGCCAAAAAGAAGCTTTTCGTAACTTGAATACGCCGGAGGATTGTCAGCAATGGCTACAGGAAAGGGAGAAGCATCAATGACGGATTCATTGCCTCCATTGCTGGCTATCGCAGCTTACAGCGGTACCGGTAAAACAACGTTGCTTAAGCAACTGATCCCGCGACTGAAAGAACGGCAAATCCGAGTGGGACTGATCAAGCACACTCATCACGACATGGATGTAGACACGCCCGGTAAGGACAGTTATGAGCTGCGCAAGGCTGGTGCGGATCAAACGCTGGTTGCCAGCGATCGGCGTTGGGCATTAATGACTGAGACACCGGAGCAGCAGCCTTTAGATCTCCAATATCTGGCCAGCAGGTTCGATCGCAGCAAGGTGGATTTGATCCTGGTAGAAGGGTTCAAGCATGAGCAGATCAGCAAAATTGTTCTTTATCGTGAGGAGGTCGGTAAACCCCTTGCAGATATGTTGGATCAGCACGTCATTGCCGTGGCCAGCGACAAGAAGATTGACGGCATTGCACCTTTCTTAGATATCAATCAGCCTGAAACGATCGCTGGGTTTATTGTTCAGTGGCTGAAGCAGACAAAGGCATAGTCCCCTCACCCTAACCCTCTCCCCCAGGAGAGGGAACCGATCGAGTCCGCTGACATTTCTGCGCAATATCCCATCTTTCTGCTTACTCATCATTTCCCGAAGTAACACGAGCTAATCAAAGGTTCGCTCTTCCCGAAGCGGCACAGGCTCATCCACGATGCCGGACTGCTCCCTATCCCTCGCACGAATACCCAGAATGTTCTCGGACCTTGCAGTGGGAGAGGGCTGGGGTGAGGGGCTTTCACTGCCATTTTCTGCTTTCGACCCATAGCAAAAAGCCCCATGCTTTCGCATGAGGCTTTCTACTTATTTGATGCCTGGCAGTGTCCTACTCTCGCATGGGGAGACCCCACACTACCATCGGCGCTACGGCGTTTCACTTCTGAGTTCGGCATGGGGTCAGGTGGGACCACCGCGCTATTGCCGCCAGGCAAATCTGTTTCATTCCAACCGCCACTCGGGCCATTGAAACCAATCTCGGAACGTCGCTGAAAATTTTCGTCTGCTCTAAAACACCTTCGGTGTTGTAAGGTTAAGCCTCACGGATCATTAGTACTGGTTAGCTCAATGCATCGCTGCACTTACACACCCAGCCTATCAACGTCTTGGTCTTAAACGTTCCTTCAGGGACCTTAAAGGCCCAGGGAAGACTCATCTCGAGGCAAGTTTCGCGCTTAGATGCTTTCAGCGCTTATCTTTTCCGCACTTAGCTACCGGGCAGTGCCATTGGCATGACAACCCGAACACCAGTGGTGCGTTCACTCCGGTCCTCTCGTACTAGGAGCAACCCCTCTCAATCTTCCAACGCCCACGGCAGATAGGGACCGAACTGTCTCACGACGTTCTAAACCCAGCTCGCGTACCACTTTAAATGGCGAACAGCCATACCCTTGGGACCTACTTCAGCCCCAGGATGTGATGAGCCGACATCGAGGTGCCAAACACCGCCGTCGATATGAACTCTTGGGCGGTATCAGCCTGTTATCCCCGGAGTACCTTTTATCCGTTGAGCGATGGCCCTTCCATTCAGAACCACCGGATCACTAAGACCTACTTTCGTACCTGCTCGAGCCGTCACTCTCGCAGTCAAGCTAGCTTATGCCTTTGCACTAACCTCACGATGTCCGACCGTGATTAGCTAACCTTCGTGCTCCTCCGTTACTCTTTGGGAGGAGACCGCCCCAGTCAAACTACCCACCAGACACTGTCCTCACCCCAGATTATGGGGCCGAGTTAGAACATCAAACATTAAAGGGTGGTATTTCAAGGTTGGCTCCATGCAGACTGGCGTCCACACTTCAAAGCCTCCCACCTATCCTACACATCAAGGCTCAATGTTCAGTGTCAAGCTATAGTAAAGGTTCACGGGGTCTTTCCGTCTTGCCGCGGGTACACTGCATCTTCACAGCGAGTTCAATTTCACTGAGTCTCGGGTGGAGACAGCCTGGCCATCATTACGCCATTCGTGCAGGTCGGAACTTACCCGACAAGGAATTTCGCTACCTTAGGACCGTTATAGTTACGGCCGCCGTTTACTGGGGCTTCGATCAAGAGCTTCGCCTTGCGGCTGACCCCATCAATTAACCTTCCAGCACCGGGCAGGCGTCACACCGTATACGTCCACTTTCGTGTTTGCACAGTGCTGTGTTTTTATTAAACAGTTGCAGCCAGCTGGTATCTGCGACTGGCTTCAGCTCCAGGAGTAAATCCCTTCACCTACGCGCCAGCGTGCCTTCTCCCGAAGTTACGGCACCATTTTGCCTAGTTCCTTCACCCGAGTTCTCTCAAGCGCCTGAGTATTCTCTACCTGACCACCTGTGTCGGTTTGGGGTACGATTCAATGTTACCTGATGCTTAGAGGCTTTTCCTGGAAGCTTGGCATCAACTACTTCTGCACCGTAGTGCATCGTCATCACGCCTCAGGGTTGATATGCAACCGGATTTACCGGGTCACACCCCCTACACGCTTAAACCGGGACAACCGTCGCCCGGCTAGCCTAGCCTTCTCCGTCCCCCCTTCGCAGTAACACCAAGTACAGGAATATTAACCTGTTTCCCATCGACTACGCTTTTCAGCCTCGCCTTAGGGGTCGACTCACCCTGCCCCGATTAACGTTGGACAGGAACCCTTGGTCTTCCGGCGAGCGGGCTTTTCACCCGCTTTATCGTTACTTATGTCAGCATTCGCACTTCTGATACCTCCAGCAGACCTCACAGTCCACCTTCAACGGCTTACAGAACGCTCCCCTACCCAACAACGCCTAAGCGTCGCTGCCGCAGCTTCGGTGCATGGTTTAGCCCCGTTACATCTTCCGCGCAGGCCGACTCGACCAGTGAGCTATTACGCTTTCTTTAAATGATGGCTGCTTCTAAGCCAACATCCTGGCTGTCTATGCCTTCCCACATCGTTTCCCACTTAACCATGACTTTGGGACCTTAGCTGGCGGTCTGGGTTGTTTCCCTCTTCACGACGGACGTTAGCACCCGCCGTGTGTCTCCCGTGATAACATTCTTCGGTATTCGGAGTTTGCATCGGTTTGGTAAGCCGGGATGGCCCCCTAGCCGAAACAGTGCTCTACCCCCGAAGATGAATTCACGAGGCGCTACCTAAATAGCTTTCGGGGAGAACCAGCTATCTCCCGGTTTGATTGGCCTTTCACCCCCAGCCACAAGTCATCCGCTAATTTTTCAACATTAGTCGGTTCGGTCCTCCAGTTAGTGTTACCCAACCTTCAACCTGCCCATGGCTAGATCACCGGGTTTCGGGTCTATACCTTGCAACTAGTCGCCCAGTTAAGACTCGGTTTCCCTACGGCTCCCCTATACGGTTAACCTTGCTACAAAATATAAGTCGCTGACCCATTATACAAAAGGTACGCAGTCACACCACGAAGGTGCTCCCACTGCTTGTACGTACACGGTTTCAGGTTCTATTTCACTCCCCTCGCCGGGGTTCTTTTCGCCTTTCCCTCACGGTACTGGTTCACTATCGGTCAGTCAGGAGTATTTAGCCTTGGAGGATGGTCCCCCCATATTCAGACAGGATGTCACGTGTCCCGCCCTACTCATCGAACTCACAGTTAATGCATTTTAGTGTACGGGGCTATCACCCTTTGCTGCGCGACTTTCCAGACGCTTCCACTAACACAAGAACTGATTCAGGTTCTGGGCTCCTCCCCGTTCGCTCGCCGCTACTGGGGGAATCTCGGTTGATTTCTTTTCCTCGGGGTACTTAGATGTTTCAGTTCCCCCGGTTCGCCTCATGCCACTATGTATTCATGACATGATAGTGTGTCGAAACACACTGGGTTTCCCCATTCGGGTATCGCCGGTTATAACGGTTCATATCACCTTACCGACGCTTTTCGCAGATTAGCACGCCCTTCATCGCCTCTGACTGCCTAGGCATCCACCGTGTACGCTTAGTCACTTAACCTCACAACCCGAAGGTGTCTTCATTATGGGTGTGGCTGCGAACCCACTCTGCTGCGTTGTTCCGTGCGCGCAATCCTCATGAACATCAAGTTCACTCCGGTTGCTGTGCGCGGTACGCCTTGCCGAGTGTCTTCTCGCTCACACTGACACCATGGAGAACCCTGTCGTGTTGCTACATTTGAGAGACTCTCTGACAGGTTAATCCTTACCCCAGTACTTCTACGGCGGGATAAGTTTCAGCTGCCAGGTTTCAATTTTCAGCTTGTTCCAGATTGTTAAAGAGCAAATATCTCAAACATGACTCACGAGTCAGTTTTGAGATATTGAGTGTATCGTCAGATACTGAAGACCGCCGCTTTCACCGGGAAGGTCGGAAGCAGTTGGCGTCCCCTAGGGGATTCGAACCCCTGTTACCGCCGTGAAAGGGCGGTGTCCTAGGCCTCTAGACGAAGGGGACACGACACCGTACTTTTATGACGCTTTTGCTCGTTACTTTTTCATCAGACAATCTGTGTGGACACTGCACTCAATCAATATCTTTAGGTAAGGAGGTGATCCAACCGCAGGTTCCCCTACGGTTACCTTGTTACGACTTCACCCCAGTCATGAATCACAAAGTGGTAAGCGCCCTCCCGAAGGTTAAGCTACCTACTTCTTTTGCAACCCACTCCCATGGTGTGACGGGCGGTGTGTACAAGGCCCGGGAACGTATTCACCGTAGCATTCTGATCTACGATTACTAGCGATTCCGACTTCATGGAGTCGAGTTGCAGACTCCAATCCGGACTACGACGTACTTTATGAGGTCCGCTTGCTCTCGCGAGTTCGCTTCTCTTTGTATACGCCATTGTAGCACGTGTGTAGCCCTACTCGTAAGGGCCATGATGACTTGACGTCATCCCCACCTTCCTCCGGTTTATCACCGGCAGTCTCCTTTGAGTTCCCGACCGAATCGCTGGCAACAAAGGATAAGGGTTGCGCTCGTTGCGGGACTTAACCCAACATTTCACAACACGAGCTGACGACAGCCATGCAGCACCTGTCTCAGAGTTCCCGAAGGCACCAATCCATCTCTGGAAAGTTCTCTGGATGTCAAGAGTAGGTAAGGTTCTTCGCGTTGCATCGAATTAAACCACATGCTCCACCGCTTGTGCGGGCCCCCGTCAATTCATTTGAGTTTTAACCTTGCGGCCGTACTCCCCAGGCGGTCGATTTAACGCGTTAGCTCCGGAAGCCACGCCTCAAGGGCACAACCTCCAAATCGACATCGTTTACAGCGTGGACTACCAGGGTATCTAATCCTGTTTGCTCCCCACGCTTTCGCACCTGAGCGTCAGTCTTTGTCCAGGGGGCCGCCTTCGCCACCGGTATTCCTCCAGATCTCTACGCATTTCACCGCTACACCTGGAATTCTACCCCCTCTACAAGACTCTAGCTTGCCAGTTTCAAATGCAGTTCCCAAGTTAAGCTCGGGGATTTCACATCTGACTTAACAAACCGCCTGCGTGCGCTTTACGCCCAGTAATTCCGATTAACGCTTGCACCCTCCGTATTACCGCGGCTGCTGGCACGGAGTTAGCCGGTGCTTCTTCTGCGAGTAACGTCAATGAACAGTGCTATTAACACTGAACCCTTCCTCCTCGCTGAAAGTGCTTTACAACCCGAAGGCCTTCTTCACACACGCGGCATGGCTGCATCAGGCTTGCGCCCATTGTGCAATATTCCCCACTGCTGCCTCCCGTAGGAGTCTGGACCGTGTCTCAGTTCCAGTGTGGCTGGTCATCCTCTCAGACCAGCTAGGGATCGTCGCCTAGGTGAGCCATTACCCCACCTACTAGCTAATCCCATCTGGGCACATCCGATGGTGTGAGGCCCGAAGGTCCCCCACTTTGGTCCGAAGACGTTATGCGGTATTAGCTACCGTTTCCAGTAGTTATCCCCCTCCATCGGGCAGTTTCCCAGACATTACTCACCCGTCCGCCGCTCGTCACCCGGGAGCAAGCTCCCTGTGTTACCGCTCGACTTGCATGTGTTAGGCCTGCCGCCAGCGTTCAATCTGAGCCATGATCAAACTCTTCAATTAAAAGCTTGATTTGCTTCAACTCGTGAAGCGATGCTCGAAAATTAACTGCATGAATTTTACTTCAGTTAGTCACTCTTCAAGACTTGATATTTTTTTGCTGCAGAAGCAGCTGGATATCGTCTTGTGAGTGCCCACACAGATTGTCTGATAAATTGTTAAAGAGCGTTGGTTACCGGTATGTTTCTCGGTAACGCGGGAGGCAGATAATACGCTTTCCCGCTGAAGAGTCAACCTTTTTTTCGGTGTTTTCACCGGGTTGAATCTTCCTGGCTGGGCGACAATCTTTGCTGTAAAGAAGTCGTTGTTCCCGGTCAGTGGAGGCGCATTATAGGGAGTTCTGAGAACGCCGCAACCCCTAAATTCAAAAAACTTTTCAAGCGCGGCTTTTTTCGGCAAAACGCTGTCTTGTTCAGCGTTTTTACTACTTTTTCCAGAAAACAACCGTAATAGCTGGCTCCCCCTGGAGTAAAATAAAAGATGTTCATGCAGTTAAAGGAAACCGCAGCCATGCAATTTGATGCTCAACAACAGGCCGCACAGCGTAATCTTTCTTATCTGCTTGCAGAAAAACTCGGCCAACAAATTCTGGCGGGGGAATATCAGGCTGGCAGTATCCTGCCTGGAGAGATGGAATTAGGGGAACAGTTCGGAGTAAGCCGCACTGCGGTTCGTGAAGCGGTAAAAATACTCGCAGCTAAAGGCATGCTACTTCCACGTCCACGTATCGGTACTCGGGTGATGCCACAGAGCCAATGGAATTTCCTCGATCAGGATTTGCTGACCTGGTGGATGACAAGAGAAAACTTCGATCAAGTCATGCAGCACTTCCTGATCCTGCGCACCTCGCTCGAACCTCAAGCCTGCTCGCTGGCCGCCGCCAAAGCAACTCCACAGCAGAAAGCGCAACTCACCGCCTTAATGGCAGAGATGCGCACCCTACACGTTAATTTTGACCGCGATCGCTGGATTGAGGTCGATAGCCAATACCACCAGTTGCTGTATGAAGCCAGCGCCAATCCGTTTCTGACGTCGTTCGCCAACCTGTTCAGTTCGGTCTATCAGAACTATTTTCGGGCGATCACCGGCAATGAGGTGATTAAGCTGCAACATCACCAGGCCATTGTAGATGCGGTGGTCGCAGGAAACAGCACTGCAGCACTCGCCGCATGCCAAACTTTGCTGCAGGATAATACGTAAACTCATTTTTGCTTATATATAGAAGAAAAATCAGAGACCGCCAACCAGGAAGAACAATGACAAAATCTGCACGCAGCATGGCTGGGCTACCTTGGATAGCCGCTATGGCGTTTTTTATGCAGGCGCTGGATGCCACCATCCTTAATACCGCCCTACCGGCGATTGCCCATAGCCTTGAACGTTCCCCTCTGGCAATGCAGTCAGCGGTAATAAGTTATACCTTAACGGTGGCAATGCTGATCCCGGTGAGTGGCTGGCTGGCAGATCGCTTTGGTACCCGACGGATATTTATTCTGGCTGTCTCGCTGTTTACCCTGGGTTCGTTACTGTGCGCACTCTCACCGACCCTGATTTTCCTGGTTATCTCGCGCATTCTTCAGGGGATCGGTGGGGCAATGATGATGCCGGTGGCACGTCTGGCACTCTTGCGAGCCTATCCGCGCAGTGAACTGTTACCGGTGCTGAACTTTGTCACCATGCCCGGTTTAGTGGGGCCGATAATGGGGCCGCTGCTTGGTGGCTGGTTAGTTACCTATGCAACCTGGCACTGGATTTTCCTGATTAATATCCCGATTGGTTTACTCGGCATCTGGTATGCCCGTAAATACATGCCTGACTTCACCACGCCGAAACGCCCGTTTGATTACATTGGCTTTATCTTGTTTGGCCTTAGCTTAGTGCTGGTTTCAACCGGTTTGGAACTGTTTGGCGAACAGATACTGGCCAGCTATATTTCTCTCGGAGTGTTACTCAGCGGCTTAGTGATGCTGTACGGTTATATCATTCACGCACGCCGACATACCCAACCTCTGATTGGGCTGGATCTATTTAAAACCCGCACCTTCTCCGTCGGCATTGCCGGCAACGTAGCCTCACGCCTGGGGACCGGTTGTGTTCCTTTCCTGATGCCATTAATGCTGCAGGTTGGATTTGGTTACTCCGCTATCGTTGCTGGCTGCATGATGGCCCCTACGGCGGTGGGCTCTTTGATGGCAAAATCCACCGTAACCCAGGTACTACGCTGGTTTGGTTATCGTAAGACGTTGGTGGGGATTACTATCATCATCGGCGTACTGATTGCCCAGTTTTCCCTGCAAAGCCCAGGCATGCCACTGTGGTTACTGATTTTACCGTTGTTTATTTTAGGAATGGCGATGTCGACACAGTTTACCGCCATGAATACCATCAGCCTGGCGGATCTGAATGATGGCAACGCCAGCTCCGGTAATAGCGTACTGGCCGTTACCCAGCAACTTTCTATCAGCTTCGGTGTAGCGATCAGCGCAGCGGTGTTGAGATTCTATGAGTCGATAGAGATAGGCTCTATGATCGATCACTTCCACTACACCTTTATTACCATGGGAATAGTGACCATTGCCTCGGCCTTCGTCTTTACGCTGTTAAAAAGAAAGGATGGCAATAACCTGATAACTGGCAAAGATAAACAGCGCAAAGAAGCGAAAGCCACCAGCTAGCGGTAGCCAACGGAGGCGCGCTCCACCAGTTCAGGCGTTAGAACCAGCACCTGCGCATCTCGTTCGGGGTTTTGCAGGCGATTGATTAGCGCATCGATCGCCAACTCTCCTAACGAGTCTTTAGGCTGATGAATGGTGCTGAGCGGTGGAGCGAGATATTTCGCCAGTTCGATATCGTCATAACCCATCACCGCCATATCCTTCGGCACTACCAGCCCGGCCTGATACAGCGCCTGATAAACTCCCACGGCAACGGCATCGTTTCCCGCAAACACCGCATGCGGCGGTTTTGCCAATGCCAAAAGCTGCTTCATGGCATGCACTCCCCCCTCAAACTCAAAATCGCAATGTACTTCATACCCCGGCAGGATTTCCAAGCCCGCACGATGCATGGCACGACGATAGCCTTCCAAACGATGGCGCGCGGTCGTTTTATCCTGCGGCCCGGCAATACAAGCAATTTGGCGGTATCCCCGGGCGATCAGATGATCGGTGGCCATTTCGCCACCCAGTAACGAGTTATCCTGAATGATGTCGTTGGCCCCAGCAAACGGGGACCAATCCATCATCACAATAGGTAAAGAGGGGTAGCGACTCAGCGCATCCTGAGAAGGGCGATGGTTTTCAGTACACATCACCAGCAAGCCATCAACACGCTTTTGCAACAGCGTTTCCATACTGCGATTCATACGTGCCACATCTTCTTCGGTATTGCACAAGATCAGGCTGTAACCACGTTCATAGCAGCTACGTTCAACACCGCGCACCACTTCGGCATAAAACGGGTTGTTACTGGAGGTCACCAGCATACCAATGGTACGCGTGGTGTTAAGTTTCAGGCTGCGAGCCAAGGCGGAAGGAGCATAGTTAAGTTGTTCTACGGCCACCATGACTTTTTCGCGCACACTGTCGCTGACAAAGCGATTGTTATTGATCACGTGCGACACAGTCGAGGTTGAAACGCCCGCCAGGCGGGCAACATCTTTCATGGTAGCCAAAAGGTTTATCCCTGTTGCTGCAGGAAGGCGTCAATCTCTTCACGCCAAGGTACGGAGGGCTGAGCACCAGGCCGCGTGACGGCAATCGCCGCAGCCGCATGGGCAAAACGCACCGCGTCATCCATTTCTTTGCCTTCCAGCAAAGCCGTGACCAGCGCGCCATTAAAGGTATCTCCGGCGGCAATAGTATCCACGGCCTGAACCTTAAAGCCTGGCACCAGCTTGCCATTACCGTTTTCGCTTAACCACACTCCTCGGCTACCCAGTGTGATTATCACTTGGCCAATACCTTTATCATGCAGTGCGTTAGCGGCCCGGGCGGCATCCTCATCGTTATTAACCGCAATACCTGTCAAGCGCTGGGCTTCGGTTTCATTCGGGGTGATCATGTCGATCATAGCCAACAGATTATCTGGCAGTTCACAAGCCGGAGCCGGATTGAGGATCACCTGCGTATTATGTTTTTTTGCCAATTTAGCGGCAGCAATCACCGTTTCTAAGGGGGATTCAAGCTGCATCAGTAATGCATCAGCATCGATTACTTTCTGCTGATAACGACTGAGATAGTCCGGGGTAACGGCCGCATTAGCACCGGCATCGATACCAATCACGTTCTCACCTTCAGCATTCACAAAAATCAGCGCTACGCCGGTAGTACTATCAGCAATTGCTTCAATCGGTTGAGTATCAATGCGATCGGTAGCAAGCTGCTGACGAATACGCTCACCAATGTCGTCAGCACCCACACAGGCAATAAAAGTGATATCCGCGCCACTGCGTCCGGCGGCCACCGCCTGGTTAGCCCCTTTACCACCAAAAGCGACCTTATACTGCTTCCCGATCACCGTTTCGCCTGGTTGGGGAAACTGTTTGATATTGAGGATATGGTCGGCATTAATACTGCCTAAAACCACCAGCTTTCCTGTTTCCATCGCATTGATTCCTGAAATTGTGCGCCACCGTAACGCCCGCTCCGATGGCGCAGGGATGACTTACTTGGTAACCAGTTTCAAATCAACCGGGATAGTCGCAGGCACTTTCTCGCCTTTCAAGATCTTATCGGCGGTTTCAACCCCAATCACACCGATCTGATCCGGGCGCTGTGCCACTGTTGCTGCCAGCTTGCCACCTTCAACCGCTTTCACACCATCAGCGGTGCCATCAAAGCCGACCACGATAACATCGGTTTTACCCGCCGTTTGCAACGCACGTAATGCGCCCAGCGCCATCTCATCATTCTGGGCAAACACCGCCTGCACACCTGGATGCGCTGTCAGCAGGTTCTGCATAACGTTCAGCCCCTTGGTACGATCAAAGTCCGCAGGCTGGCTGGCCAGCAGTGTAAACTTGTTCTGATCCAGTGACTGTTTGAAACCTTCACCACGCTCGCGCGCGGCAGACGTCCCGGCAATACCTTCTAATTGGATAACCTTGGCATCGGCACCGACTTTCTTGGCGATAAAATCACCGGCCATTTTGCCACCAACGCGGTTGTCAGATGCGATATGGCTGACAACGTCCCCTTTAGCCGCCATACGGTCCAGCGTAATGACTGGGATCTTGGCCTGATTGGCCATCTTGATAGCATTACCTACCGCATCAGAATCGGTTGGGTTAATCAGCAACAGTTTCGGGCTCTGCACCATCAGATCCTGTACGTTAGCCAACTCTTTTGCCGGGTTGTTCTGGGAATCCAATACCACCAGGTTATAACCCAGTTTGTTGGCTTCCTGCTGGGCACCGTCTTTCATGGAAACAAAGAACGGGTTGTTGAGGGTAGAAACCACCAGCGCAATGGTATCTTTTGCCAAAGCGTTAGCACTCAAGGTAGCGGTTAACGCGAAGGCTGAAACTAAGGTTGCCAGTTTTTTCATTTTCATGGTCGTGATTCCTGTAGGGGAGAGTTACTTGTTACTTTTGTTGTCTACCAGAACCGCCAGCAGAATAACGGCTGCTTTCACGATCATTTGGTAGTAGGAAGAAACACCCAATAAATTCAATCCGTTGTTCAGGAAGCCAAGGATCAGCGCCCCGATCAACGTACCGACGATACGCCCTTTACCCCCGGCCAGGCTGGTACCACCCAGAACAACCGCAGCGATTGCATCCAACTCATAGCCAGTGCCCGCGGTAGGTTGCGCAGACGACAAACGCGCCACTTCGATAACGCCAGCCAGCGCGGCCAGCAGGCCACACAGGGAATAAACAATGATTTTAACTTTATCAACGCTGATACCGGAGAGGCGGGTAGCGGCCTCATTCCCGCCTAGTGCATAGATATAACGGCCGAGGCGAGTGTGGTGCAGCATATACCAGGCAGCAATAAACACGACAGCCATGATCCAGATCGGCGTTGGAACGCCCAGTGGACGGCCAATACCGAACCAACCAAACGCATCCGCAACATCGGTAAAACCGGTATTGATTGGGCTTCCGTTGGTGTACACCATGGTGACACCGCGCAATAAAAGCATCATCACCAGCGTGGCGATAAACGCCTGAACCTTGCCTTTGGCAACGATAACCCCGGTACAGGCCCCCACCGCGGCCCCCAATGCCAGTGCTGCAGCCACGGCAACCACCGCGTTGACCTCAAACCCCACAATGGAAGCGGCGACGGCACCGGTCAGCGCCAATAGCGATCCGACTGACAGATCGATGCCGGAGGTGAGGATGACCAACGTCATTCCGACCGCCATAATGGCGTTCACTGACGTTTGCTGCAAAATGTTGAACAGGTTGTTGAGGGTGAAGAAATTCGGGCTCATCGAAGAGACCACGGCAATCAGCACCAGCAGAGCAATCAGCGATTTCTGCTCCAACAGCCACTCTTTACTGAACCAGCGCTTAGCCGCGATAGTCTGTGAACTCATATCTGATTACTCCTGCTTTACGCCGTATTGCTTGCCAACGGCGGCTGCCATCAGCACTTCCTGGGTGGCCTGTTCAATCGGGAATTCACCGCTGAGATGCCCTTCATGCATCACCAGGATACGGTCACTCATTCCCAGCACCTCCGGCATTTCCGAAGACACGAGAATGATGCTCAGCCCTTCCTGCTTGAACTGGTTGATTAACTGATAGATCTCTTTCTTCGCCCCTACGTCGACGCCACGTGTCGGTTCGTCGAGGATCAACACCTTAGGCCGGGTCATCAAACCACGGGCTATCGCCACTTTCTGCTGATTCCCGCCGGAAAGCAGACCAATAGGCTGTTCCATTGAGGGCGTTTTGATATTGAACAAGCGAATGAAATCACTCACCGCCAGCTTTTCATCAGCCTGTTTCAGGCTACCACCCGCGCGGCTGAAATAACGCAATGCGGTCAGAGACATGTTTTCTTTGACTGACATCCCCAATACCAGACCATCACGCTTACGATCTTCGGAAATATAGACAATGCCGTTTGCCAAACCGTCTTGAGGGGAATGCGTTACTACTTCATGGCCATCCAGATTCACCGTGCCGCTTTTACGTGGTGCCGCGCCGTAAAGGATCTTCATTAACTCAGTGCGGCCAGCCCCCATCAGGCCCGCAACCCCCAAAATCTCGCCGCGATACAGAGTAAAGCTGACATCGTGTACGCCAGGGCCAGAAACATGGCTCACCTGCAGACGCTTTTCACCACGCGGCTGATTCAGACGCGGATACTGTTCTTCCAGCTTACGGCCAACCATCATTTCAATCAGCGTATCTTCCTGCAACTCGGCAACCGGACGCTCGGCGATAAACTGTCCATCACGGAAGACGGTCACATCGTCACAGATTTCAAAGATCTCTTTCAGGCGATGCGAAATATAAACGATGCCACGGCCTTCGGCCTTCAACTCGTTGATCACTTTAAACAACGAGGCAGTTTCAGTATCGGTCAGCGCGTCGGTCGGTTCATCCATAATGATGACTTTGGATTCAAAGCTCAGCACCTTGGCAATTTCCACCATTTGCTGATCGCCAATCGACAATTCCCCGACTAACCGGTGGCTGCTGTAACGCAAATTCAGCCGCGCCAGCAGTTTGTCCGCTTCGGCATACATGCGTTTCCAATCGATACGGCCAAAACGGTTAACAAACTCACGGCCAAGAAAGATGTTCTCGGCAATGGTCAGTTGCGGGATCAGGTTCAGTTCCTGGTGGATAATACCAATACCTGCTTCCTGCGAATCCTTTGGCCCGTTGAAGGCCACTTCTTTACCGAGAAAATACTGACTACCAGCATCTTTACTGTAAATGCCCGTCAGTACTTTCATCATGGTGGACTTTCCGGCACCGTTTTCCCCCACCAGTGCCATCACCCTGCCGGGATAGACGCTGAGAGCGGCACCAGAAAGCGCCTTCACGCCGGGAAAGGCTTTATCTATCCCTTTCAGTTGCAGTAAAGGTTGCATAAATGCCTCAGAAAGTTACGCCGGCACAAAGGATCACATTCGCGTAAGGCGAACATTCTCCGCTGCGGATCACGGCCCGGCTGTGTTCCGTTTGCGCTTTGAAAGCGCTGTGGCTGATATAGCGTATGCTGATGGTGTTTCCCTGGAGTTGACCAAGTTGTGTCAGTTGAGCCAACAACGCTTCATGGAGTGGCGGATTCTGTTTAACAATCTCTTCCGCCAGGATGGCGCTTTCTACCTGCATTTCCTGCGTGACCACCCCAACCACCTGTAAGAATGTCGGCACGCCTTGAGTCAGAGCCAGATCGATACGCTGCGTTACTGCCGGGATCGGCAATCCCGCATCGCAAATGGTGATCTGATCGGTGTGGCCGAGGCGGGAAATAACCGCAGAAACTTCAGAATTTAGTAGTACGCCTTTTTTCATGATTTTCACTCCAACAGCGAAACGTTTCGCTCTTAAAGGAGTTTAAAAAAACATCAGGGAAAGGCAATAGCGCGGTAACCGAAATGTGATCGCCATCGAAACGTTTCGCTCGCATTCGACAAGAAAACAAAAAGGCTCCGCAGATACGGAGCCTTCAGACGGCTGACAAAGTCAGATATTAGGGAAAACGTGCCGATGAGGTCGTCGTGGCGTAAGCCACCGGAACGCGAGCCCCAGGTATCTCGGGTTCTTTTTCATCAACCTCAAGGCTCCGTAATACGGAGCCTTCATTTATATCTCGACCTGGGTTCCTAGCTCGATGACCCGGTTTGGTGGGATCTCAAACTGATCGGCAGCTCGCAGTGCGTTACGGCTCAAGGCCATAAACAGCTTACCGCGCAGGAACAGATACCATGGCCGTTTGGTCAGAATCAGCGATTCATGCGACATAAAGAACGATGTCTCCATCATCCGGCATGGCAACCCTTCCAACCCGCAACGGTGGAAAACCTCCTCAACGTTTGGCGTTTCACGCCAGCCGTAGCTGGCCACCACGCGCCAGAAGGTCGGTGACAACTGTTCGATAGTAACCCGCCGGACGTTATGCACATAAGGCGCATCTTCAGTGCGCAGGGTCAATAATACCACGCGCTCATGCAGCACTTTGTTGTGCTTGAGGTTATGCAACAGCGCAAACGGGATCACGTTGATAGCACGCGACATGAACACAGCGGTGCCAGGCACGCGCACCGGCGGGGATTTTTCCAGCGAAGCAATCAGCGCCTCAAGGGAGTTCCCGTGCTCATGCATACGCCGCAGCAGGCGGAAACGTTCGCTCTTCCAGGTGGTCATGATAATAAACATCACCAAGGCCAGCGTCAGCGGCAACCAGCCGCCAGAGAACAGTTTCAGGGCGTTGGCTGAGAACATCGGTACATCAATAATCAACAGAATAAACAGAATTCCGACCGCCAGAAAACGGTTCCAATGCCAGTTTTTGATCGCGACCGAGGTCACCAGAATGCTGGTCAGGACCATGGTACCGGTTACCGCAATACCGTAGGCCGCGGCCAGATTGCTGGAGTGTTCGAAACCGACAATCACCAACACCACGGCGAGATACAGCGTCCAGTTAATCACCGGAATATAGATCTGACCAGATTCCATTTCCGAGGTATGAATGATACGCATCGGTGACAGATACCCCAGGCGAACTGCCTGGCGAGTCAACGAGAATACGCCGGAGATCACCGCCTGCGAGGCGATAACCGTGGCCAGCGTCGCCAAAATCAATAACGGTATCAATGCCCAATCGGGAGCCAGCAGGAAGAACGGATTCTTGATAGCCTCTGGGTTTTTCAGCAGTAATGCCCCTTGACCGAAGTAATTGAGTACCAACGAAGGCAATACCACGGAGAACCAGGCCAAGCGAATCGGGAATTTACCAAAATGGCCCATATCCGCATAGAGCGCTTCTACACCGGTAATTGACAGTACAACCGCACCCAGAGCAAAGAACGACACCTTCTTATATTCCACAAAGAAGTTGAGTGCCCATTTCGGGTTCAGCGCTTGCAGCACTTCCGGGTTGGCAATGATGCTGCGCGCACCCAATACCGCCAACACGATAAACCACAGCAACATGACGGGAGCAAACAGCTTACCCACGCTACCGGTACCGTGCTTCTGGATCACAAATAATAAGGTCAATACCAGAATGGATAAGGGAACGATATAGGGGTCCAGGGAAGGTGCCGCAATCTCCAGCCCTTCAATCGCCGACATGACCGATATGGCCGGGGTGATAACCACCTCACCATAAAAGAAACTGCCGCCAATAAGGCCAAGGATCACCAATAATGAGGTTGTCCGCGCCGATGTATTGCGCCCAGCCAGGGACATTAACGTCAAGATCCCCCCCTCACCGGCGTTATCTGCACGCATCACATAAGTGAGGTACTTCAGGGAAACGATAACAATCAGCATCCAGAAGATCAGAGAAAGAAAACCAAAGACCACATCCGGACGGACATCAAAGCCATAATGGCCGGAAAAACACTCTCTTAAGGTATAAAGCGGACTAGTACCAATATCACCGTAAACGACACCAATCGCCGCCAGAGTAACCGCCGACAAAGCCTGTTTATTTTCTGTACTCATAATTTGTTTCTTTTGCGAGATAATCTGCCAGCCGACGCATCCGCATCAGGCCAAAGATATGGGCCCTACATTCCGCTACGCCCTCACTGCCCTATGTATTTCACATGACATCCCCTTGAGCTTACTTAAGTAAGTGACCGAGGAGAGTAAGTGCAGCCAACAACGCTGTAATATTGAAATACGACGGGATAGAAGGCGCACAGTATGCACCATTTATAGTGCTTGCCTACTCTTATATCTGCCCCAAAAAATAAACAAAATGTGAACCGGCACTCTTTTTGATAATAGAAAAATTTTACTAATCAACAAGCTATACTGCTAAAAATAATGGTGGTTTATCATTGGATTCTCCATCAAGATTGGCTGTCAGCCTGCTTGGCAGGCGTTTACTCCTGGACAACGCGAACGATTTTATGGCGTCATCATCACTTCTGGCAGAACGAATTTCCCGCCTCAGCAGTGCGCTGGAGAGCGGTCTCTATGAACGACAGGAAGCTATCAGGCTTTGCTTGCTGGCGGCGCTGTGCGGCGAAAGCGTTTTCCTGCTTGGCCCTCCGGGTATTGCCAAGAGCCTGATTGCTCGCCGGTTAAAGTTTGCCTTCCGCAGTGCCCGTTCATTTGAATACCTGATGACGCGCTTTTCCACGCCGGAAGAGGTATTTGGCCCGCTGTCGATCCAGGCCCTGAAAGATGAAGGCCGCTACCAACGCCTGACCACCGGTTATCTGCCCGAAGCAGAGATCGTTTTTCTTGATGAAATCTGGAAAGCCGGGCCGGCCATTCTCAATACCCTACTCACGGCGATCAACGAACGCCGATTCCGCAACGGTAACAGTGAAGAGAGGATCCCGCTACGCCTGCTGGTAACAGCTTCTAATGAATTACCTGATGCTGACAGCAGCCTGGAAGCGCTTTACGATCGCATGCTGATCCGTCTGTGGCTGGATAAGGTGCAGGATAAACAGAACTTCCGTTCCCTGCTGGTCAGCCGCCAGAACGAGAGCGAAAACACGGTGCCAGAGGCGCTGAGTATCAGCGATGAAGAGTTCCACCAGTGGCAAGCGCAGATTGATAAGGTCAAACTGCCGGAAAACTGCTTTGAGCTGATCTTCTTGCTGCGCCAGCGGCTGGATGCGTTGGATCAGGCACCTTATGTTTCCGACCGTCGTTGGAAGAAATCATTGAGATTGCTGCAGGCTTGCGCATTTTTCAGCGGCCGCGAAAGCATCGTACCGCTGGATTTAATGCTGTTGAAAGATTGCCTATGGCACGATCTGACCTCGTTAAAGCTGTTGCAGCAACAGGTTGATCAGCTGTTGTGTGAGCAGGCCTATCAGCAACAAACGTTACTCATCCAGTTGCAACAACTTCACACTCGCTGGATGCAGCATCAGCAGCAACAAAGTCATCGCCAGGCGATCACTCTGGTAAAAAAAGGCGGAATGTTCAGCCGCAAGCCACAATACGTGCTGGAACAGCCCCTCAACGGCACCACCTTGACGCTACTGCTACAAAAACCACTGCAACTGCACGATATCCAGGTTAACCATCTGAGTATCGAAAGCAGTATGCTGGAAAACTGGCTGCAAAAGGGGGGTGATGTCCGTGCCAAGCTCAACGGTATTGGATTTGCCCAGCAGATCGAGCTGGACGTCGATGAACAACTGCACCTGACCGTGCTGGATGTCAGCCGCCAGCCAGCCTTGCTTTCCCTTCCGGGTAAACCCACAGGGGCCGTCCCTCAGGAACTGCTGGATGAAATTGAAACGCTGGGACAACGCCTGGCAGAACAGCGGCGGTTGTTCAGCCAACATCAGCCTTGTCTGTTCACCCCCGCCACCGGTTTAGCGAAAATTGAAGCCAGCTTGTTGCAGGTTGCCGAACAAATCAAACAGCAGCATCAGCAGATGCGCGGCCAGTAAATATGCTCAGCCTTGAAACGCTCGATCTGCTGCTGTCGATCGCCGAAGGGGAACTGATCGAAGAGATGATCATTGGCATGTTAGCCGCCCCACAGCTAATGGTGTATTTCAATAAATTCCCGGCAATACGCCGGGCGCTGAACCACGATCTTCCCCGTTGGAAACGGCAACTAAAAGAGCGGGTTCACCAGGCCATGGTGCCCCCGGCGTTGGCACAGGAGTTTTACCGTTACCAGCAATGCCAGTTGGAAACCCCCTCTCAGTTCTTCCATAATCTCAACGATACGCTCGACTTACTACGCCAACTGATTTCGCCGTTTTATGAGCAGGCGAGAAAACTGGTCGATACCGCCGATCTGGCCAACCATCCCCTTGATGGCAGTTTCCAGACCCTGTTTTTACAGCGTTGGCGCATCAGCCTGACATTACAGGCCACGATGTTGCACCACCAGTTGCTGGATCAGGAGCGAGAACAGTTAATGGCCGAACTGCAGGAACGATTGGCATTAAGCGGGGCACTGGAGCCGGTTCTGGCAGAGAATGACACCGCCGCAGGCCGATTATGGGATATGAGCAAAGGCCACTTGCAACGCGGTGACTACCAACGGCTGGTGGAATATGGCAACTTCCTGCAACAACAACCCGAATTACAAAAGCTGGCTCAGCAGTTGGGGCGCAGCTATGAAGCCAAGGCCGTGCCACAACAGGATGCACAACCTGAGCCGTTTCGGGTAATGGTTCAGGTTCCTGCCATTCAGCCAGAAGAAGTCAGCGGTATTCACCAGAGTGACGATATTCTGCGGTTATTACCGCCAGAGCTGGCCACGCTGGGTATTGAAGAGTTGGAATTCGAGTTTTACCGGCGGCTACTGGAAAAGCGGCTGCTGAGTTACCGCTTGCAGGGCGACGCCTGGCAGGAACAGATCCTGATGCGCCAGGTCACCCATCAGCAACAGGATCAGCAACCTCGCGGGCCATTTATTGTTTGTGTCGATACTTCCGGTTCGATGGGCGGTTTTAATGAACAATGTGCCAAAGCCTTTTGTCTGGCGTTATTACGTATCGCGTTGGCCGACAACCGCCGTTGTTACATCATGTTGTTTGCCAACCAGATTGTGCACTATGAATTGACGGCAGCCAGCGGCATTGAACAGGCAGTGCGCTTTTTGGGCCAGCATTTTCGAGGGGGAACCGATTTGGCGGCCTGCCTGAACGCAACGGTGACAAAAATGGCAGAAAGCGATTGGTTTGATGCCGATGCGGTGATTATTTCCGACTTTATTGCTCAGCGATTGCCGGATGAGGTGATAAAGAAAGTAAAACAACAGCAGCAAAGTCACCAACAACGCTTTCATGCGGTGGCGATGTCGGCTTATGGTAAACCCGGTATCATGCGCATCTTCGATCATATCTGGCGCTTTGATACCGGGTTAAAAAGCCGTTTAATGCGCCGCTGGCGGCGCTAACGTTACAGCAACCCTTCTATAGACTCGCGCACTTCCGGTGCCCACACGCCGCACTGTACCTGGCCAATATGCGACAGTTGCAGCAACAACATCACCAGTCGTGATTGCCCAATGCCGCCGCCAATCGTCTGCGGCATTTCACCGCGCAACAGCGACTGATGCCATTCCAACTTCAGGCGATCCAGGTCATCCGTCAGCGTCAGCTGATGTTGCAATGCCGCAGCATCAACACGGATCCCCATGGAAGAAAGCTCGAACGCATCCTGCAATACCGGGTTCCACACCACAATGTCGCCGTTGAGACCTTTCTGTCCTTCGGCACCCGGTGTCGTCCAGTCATCATAATCCGGCGCACGCACATCATGGGATTTGCCATGGGACAATTTACCGCCGATGCCAATCAGGAATACCGCGCCCAATTCTTTAGCGATGGCACGCTCGCGGCCTTTGGCATCTAAATCTGGGTAACGCTGTAACAGGGTTTCGCTGTGAATAAAATGAATCTGCTCTGGCAGGAACGGTGCCAGACCAAATTCACGGCTTACCGCCGCTTCCGTTTCTTTTATAGCGTCATAAATCCGCTTAACGGTATCCTGCAGGTAAGCCGGGCTACGTTCGCCATCTCCCATTACCCTTTCCCAGTCCCATTGATCAACATACACCGAGTGGATCGGCGTCAGGCGATCTTCATCCGGGCGTAACGCTTTCATGTGGGTATACAAACCTTCACCCGCGCTAAAATCGTAACAGCCAAGAGTTTTACGTTTCCATTTTGCCAGCGAATGCACCACTTCAAAGGTCGATTCCGGCAAGCTTTTTACTTTCACCTGAACGGCTTTCTCACTACCAGAAAGGTTATCTTGGGTACCATCACCCAAGCGGCTGAGGATCGGTGCCTGGACCTCAATCAAACCCAACTGTTGCTCTAGCTGGCGGGAGAAGAAAGATTTCACAAAGCTGATTTGTTGTTGTTTTTGGATAAACTGCTTTTTCATTGCCGTATCTCTTAAATAACCTGTCTCATTGCCGATGATTAAGCAACAAAATGGCACCACAATTCAATATCCAACAATCAATATTGCCTTTTCACTTTTAATCGGTCATTTTTAAGCGGTGATAATTCAACAATCAGCAATTAATGGGGGATTTAATGGCGGAAATTTATCAGATCGATAATCTCGATCGCGGCATCCTTAACGCCTTAATGGAAAATGCCCGTACGCCTTACGCCGAACTGGCCAAGAACTTCGCCGTTAGCCCTGGCACGATTCACGTGCGGGTAGAGAAGATGAAGCAGGCCGGGATCATTACCGGTGCAAGGGTGGATGTGAATCCAAAACAGCTGGGTTATGACGTCTGCTGTTTTATTGGCATTATATTAAAGAGCGCCAAAGACTATCCTTCAGCACTGAAAAAACTCGAAAGCCTGGAGGAAGTGGTAGAAGCCTATTACACCACTGGCCACTACAGCGTGTTCATCAAGGTGATGTGCCGCTCGATCGATGCGCTGCAACAGGTACTTATCAACAAGATCCAGACTATCGACGAGATCCAGTCAACAGAGACCCTGATCTCGCTGCAGAACCCGATTATGCGTACCATTACGCCTTAAATTACCTACCTATTTTACTCCCCTATGGATTTCAAGTTGCAGTTAGGCGGCCAGCTTACTTATCCCCAGGAGCTTACACCGGTAAGTGACTGGGGTCAGTAAGCGCAGCCAACAACGCTGTAACTTGAAAGACGACGGAGATATACCCATATTATCCACAGGTAGATCCCAGCTCATTCACAGCGTACAATAGCGCCTCTTCGGAAAAGTTGGGATCATTCATGGCAGACATTACTCTGATCAGTGGCAGTACGCTTGGCAGTGCTGAATACGTGGCTGAACATTTGGCTGAAAAGCTTGAAGAAGCCGGTTTTTCTACAGAGATGCTGCATGGCCCTGAATTGGAAGAGCTAACGCTGTCCGGGCTGTGGCTGGTGGTTTCCTCCACACATGGCGCAGGCGATCTACCGGATAATCTGCAACCGCTGTTGGAACAGGTAGAAGAACAGCAACCTGATTTATCCCAGGTAACGTTTGGCGCTGTTGGCCTAGGCAGTTCTGAGTACGACACCTTCTGTGGCGCGATCAAACAGATCGACGATCTTTTCCAGGCTCGAGGAGCGAAAAGGATCGGCGATCGTCTCGAGATCGACGTGACCCAACATGAAATTCCCGAGGATCCGGCAGAAGAATGGGTAAGAAATTGGATTAATTTACTCTAATTCGGTTAAAGATCGCGCGAACGATTGTGGATAACTACGCTTATAAGCAGGGTAAAACCCGTAGTTATCCCAATAACAACCGTCGTACGCTTTTCAGGCTGTGTATAACATGCCATTTAGATCCCAGCTTATACGAGCCAGGATCACCGATCATTCACAGCAAACGATCCTCGTTAATACCATGATCTTCATCGTGAATAATCACTTATCCACAGAGGATCGCGATCCTAATAAGAGATCTAGTAAAGAGATCTTTAAATAAAAAAGATCTTCTTTTAATTACCTACGATCCTGACCGCTTGGTCGATCGTCTAAACTTGAGTAGAATCCCCAGCCTTGGGCAAACAACGATCGTCCGCTAGTACTTCGAGGTGCAGTTCCATGTTTTATCCAGATCAATTTGACGTCATTATCATCGGTGGGGGTCATGCCGGTACCGAAGCGGCAATGGCTGCTGCGCGTATGGGACGTCAAACGTTATTACTGACACACAATATCGACACGCTGGGACAAATGTCCTGTAATCCGGCGATTGGTGGTATTGGTAAAGGGCATCTGGTTAAGGAAATTGATGCACTCGGTGGACTGATGGCCAAGGCGATCGACCATGCAGGCATTCAGTTTAGGATACTAAACGCCAGCAAAGGCCCTGCCGTTCGAGCAACCCGGGCTCAGGCCGATCGTGTCTTGTATCGGCAAGCCGTTCGTACCGCATTAGAGAACCAACCAAACCTGATGATCTTCCAACAGGCGGTTGAAGATCTTATTGTGGAAAACGATCGCGTAGTGGGCGCCGTTACCCAAATGGGCCTCAAATTCCGAGCTAAAGCGGTAGTACTCACCGTGGGGACTTTCTTGGATGGCAAGATCCATATTGGTCTCGAGAATTACAGCGGCGGTCGTGCTGGAGATCCTCCGTCGATCTCTCTATCACGACGTCTGCGTGAGTTACCGCTGCGTGTCAATCGTCTGAAAACAGGGACACCACCGCGTATTGATGCTCGGACTATTGATTTCAGTGTTCTGGCAGAACAGCATGGTGATACGCCTATCCCGGTGTTTTCTTTCCTGGGTAATGCCAGCCAGCATCCGCAGCAAGTTCCGTGCTACATCACACACACCAATGAAAAAACCCACGAGGTGATCCGCAACAACCTCGATCGTAGCCCGATGTATGCCGGGATCATTGAAGGGATCGGACCACGTTATTGCCCGTCGATCGAAGACAAAGTGATGCGTTTTGCCGATCGTAATGCTCATCAGATCTTCCTTGAACCGGAAGGATTGACCAGCAATGAAATTTACCCGAACGGCATTTCCACCAGCCTGCCATTCGATGTCCAGATGCAAATTGTGCGTTCGATGGAAGGGATGCAGAATGCGCGCATTGTGCGCCCAGGTTATGCCATCGAATATGATTTCTTCGATCCGCGCGATCTGAAACCGACGCTGGAAAGCAAATTCATCCAGGGTCTGTTCTTTGCTGGCCAGATCAATGGCACTACTGGCTATGAAGAGGCCGCGGCACAAGGTCTGTTGGCTGGGTTAAATGCGGGTCGTTATGCCTCGGAAGACGAAGGTTGGTCACCACGCCGCGATCAGGCTTATCTGGGCGTGCTGGTAGACGATCTCAGTACCTTGGGCACTAAAGAACCCTATCGCATGTTTACCTCCAGAGCTGAATATCGTCTGATGCTGCGTGAAGACAATGCAGATCTTCGCTTGACAGAAAAAGGGCGTGAACTTGGCTTGGTGGATGATGAGCGTTGGGCACGTTACTGCGAGAAGCTCGAGCACATCGAACAGGAACGTCAGCGCTTACGGGATATCTGGGTACACCCGCACTCGGAAAATGTCGATCAGGTTAACGTCTTGCTAAAGGCTCCGCTGTCACGTGAAGTCAACGGTGAAGAACTGTTACGTCGTCCTGAAATGGACTATGCCCAACTGACGGCGGTTGCTGCTTTTTCTCCTGCCCTAGAGGATACCCAAGCCGCTGAGCAAGTGGAAATCCAGGTGAAATACGAAGGTTATATCGCTCGCCAGCAAGATGAGATCGAAAAACAGCAACGCAACGAAAACACCGTGCTACCGCTGGATCTTGATTACCGTCAGGTTTCCGGGTTATCGAATGAAGTGATCGCCAAACTCAACGATCACAAACCTAACTCGATCGGCCAGGCATCACGCATTTCTGGCATCACGCCAGCTGCGATTTCTATTCTGCTGATCTGGCTGAAAAAACAGGGGTTGCTGCGCCGTAGCGCCTAAATCTCTGTCCGAGTGGTCGTTTGCCTATCTGTTGTGCAAACGGCCACTGACATCTCTCCAAGCCTGAATTATCATTGGTTGCCTTATAGGGAGCAGCTCCGGGTTGGCCCGCTGTTCCGCGCCTGTCAGAGGACTCTGTTGTGCAAAAAAAATTAGATTCGTTGCTTTCAGCAGCTGGAATTGCGCTTCCCGATCAACAAAAACAGCAATTGTTGGGTTATGTCGGTATGCTCGACAAGTGGAACAAGGCTTACAACCTCACTTCAGTTCGCGATCCTCTGCAAATGCTGGTGCGTCATATATTGGATAGCATTGTGGTTAATCCACACCTGGAGGGGACACGCTTTATCGATGTAGGGACGGGCCCTGGTCTGCCTGGCATTCCTTTGGCGATCGTACGTCCCGATGCGCATTTCACCCTACTGGACAGCTTGGGTAAGCGCGTACGCTTTCTGCGGCAGGTGCAGCATGAGTTGGGGCTGAAAAATATTGAACCTGTACAAAGCCGTGTAGAAGCGTTTCCGGCAGAGCCGCCTTTTGATGGCGTAATCAGCCGCGCTTTTGCTTCGCTGCAAGATATGTTGTCCTGGTGCCACCATCTGCCTACGCAAGGGCAGGGGCGTTTCTATGCGCTGAAAGGGGTTTGCCCTGAGGACGAGTTGGCACAGTTGCCGGAGGGGGTTTCTCTGGAGTCGGTGATCCGTTTACAGGTGCCGGAATTGGAAGGTGAACGGCATTTGGTGGTTCTCAAGCGAAATTAAGTTTGCTCAGAATCAAACTCTCAGGAATTAGAGCAAGACACGTAAGCTAAAAATAAGCAGGCTAATGAACTGAGAGGTTTTTAGGTAATTAACGTTTTATTAACATAGAAAACGCCATAAACCAGTCATTGCAAAGCGTAATAGTCACGTTAGCAACGATATGGGAAAGATTCTCTTTTGCTGTTGGTGTTAATCTGCTGTTGCGATATTACTCATGTAAATGTCAATAGAAGGTTTTTACGGGGTATAAGGATTGTTTTTGATTGGTTACGTTATAATATTTTGATTTATAATATTTTTTAATCGCTCAATTAGCTAAAGACGCCAACTGTTAACCTGGGCTATAAATCAGAAAGAATCATTATTGTGATCGGTTGCACGTTTCTCTGCGCAACATTGGAATAATCAGACAAATAAATGAGAACGAGTATTCCGACCGTTTTCTTGTGAAAATAGCCCCAAAAGGGGAAATTTAAATAATTGTTCACCTTTTCGCTACTTATCGATTGAATTCGTTGGAGTGGCCCGTATAATTTGCACGTTTTTTGCTGCTTGACTCTGAACGGCAAAGGCAGTTTTATACGTCACTCAGCATACCCCTAAAGGGTACGGAGAGAACAAACGTCATGTCTGTGTCCCTTTACAGCGGAAAAGTTGCACGCAAACTGCTGTTCCTGCAGTTAATGACTTTTGTTTTGATCAGCGCTGCTTTTTGGCTGAAAAGTCTGGAGTGGAGCGGCTCGGCATTCGCAGGCGGTCTTGCAGCCTGGTTACCGAACGCCATGTTTATGCTGTTTGCCTTGCGTCATCAGGCGCAGACGCCGGCGCCCGGTCGGGTTGCCTGGTCGTTCGCCATTGGCGAGGGGCTGAAGGTCGTGATCACCATCGTGTTGTTGATCGTGGCGCTTGGGGTGTTCAAAGCGGCGTTTATACCGCTTGGCCTGACCTATTTAGCGGTGTTGATTGTGCAGATAGTGGCACCAGCCGTGATAAACAGTTACCGAACTTAACTAAATAAGGGTAAGAGGCATCATGTCTGCAGGAGAAGTCTTGACTCCACAGGAGTATATCGGTCACCACCTGACGCAGCTTCAGGTCGGGACGGGGTTCTGGTCGATTAACGTCGACTCGATGTTTTTCTCCATTGTCCTCGGGGTTGTTTTTCTGGCGATTTTCCGCAAAGTTGCCAAAAATGCCACCAGTGGTGTGCCAGGGAAGTTGCAAACCGCCGTTGAGCTGATTGTTGGCTTCGTCGATAACAGCGTCAAGGATATGTATCACGGCAAGAGCAAGGTGATTGCTCCGCTGGCGCTGACCGTGTTCGTCTGGGTGTTTCTGATGAACCTGATGGACCTGATCCCGGTGGATTTCCTGCCAACCATTGGTGAGCGTTATCTCGGCCTGCCTGCATTGCGCGTGGTACCAACCGCGGATGTGAATATCACGTTGTCGATGGCATTGGCCGTATTTGTCCTGATTCTGTTCTATAGCATCAAAATGAAAGGCGTTGGTGGGTTCGTTAAAGAGTTAACCATGCAGCCGTTCAACCACCCGGTGTTCATTCCAATCAACCTGATTCTTGAAGGTGTCAGCCTGCTGTCCAAACCTGTTTCTCTGGGTCTGCGACTGTTCGGCAACATGTATGCGGGTGAGTTGATCTTCATCCTGATTGCCGGCCTGTTGCCGTGGTGGTCACAGTGGATCCTGAGTTTGCCTTGGGCAATCTTCCACATCCTGATCATTACGCTTCAAGCCTTTATTTTCATGGTTCTGACGATTGTCTATCTGTCGATGGCATCTGAAGAGCACTGATTTTCTTAAAACACTAGCACTTTATAAACTGAAACAAACTGGAGACTGTCATGGAAAACCTGAGTATGGATCTGCTGTACATGGCTGCCGCTGTGATGATGGGTTTAGCGGCAATCGGTGCTGCGATCGGTATCGGCATCCTGGGTGGTAAATTCTTGGAAGGCGCTGCACGTCAGCCTGACCTGATTCCTCTGCTGCGTACACAGTTCTTTATCGTTATGGGTCTGGTTGACGCCATCCCGATGATCGCTGTTGGTCTGGGGCTGTACGTGATGTTTGCTGTCGCGTAAGTAGGGCTCACGCTCTGCAAAGAAACCACATTATTAACTTTTATAGAGGCATTGTGCTGTGAATCTTAACGCAACAATCCTCGGCCAGGCTATCGCGTTCATCCTGTTTGTCTGGTTCTGTATGAAGTATGTATGGCCGCCAATTATGGCTGCCATCGAGAAGCGTCAGAAAGAAATTGCTGATGGTCTCGCTTCTGCAGAACGTGCCAAAAAAGATTTGGACTTAGCGCAAGCCAATGCGACCGACCAGCTGAAAACTGCCAAAGCAGAAGCTCAGGTGATCATCGAGCAAGCAAACAAACGCAAAGCTCAGATCATGGACGAAGCGAAAGCGGAAGCCGAGCAGGAACGTAACAAAATCGTGGCGCAGGCTCAGGCTGAGATCGAAGCCGAACGTAAGCGCGCTCGTGAAGAGTTGCGTAAGCAAGTCGCGATGCTGGCAATTGCCGGCGCCGAGAAGATCATCGAACGTTCCGTGGATGAAGCTGCTAACAGCGACATCGTTGATAAACTGGTCGCTGAACTGTAAGGAGGGAGGGGCTGATGTCTGAATTTATCACTGTAGCTCGCCCCTACGCCAAAGCAGCTTTTGACTTTGCCGTTGAGAACCAAAGCGTAGAGCGCTGGCAGCAAATGCTGGCGTTTACTGCTGTTGTCACCCGCAATGAACAGATGGCGGAATTGCTTTCAGGTGCAGTCGCACCAGAAACGCTGTCCAACACGTTTATTGCGGTTTGTGGCGATGAGCTCGACGAACATGGCCAGAACTTTATCCGTGTAATGGCCGAAAATGGACGTTTACTGGTCCTGCCCGCGGTACTGCAACAGTTCATCGAACTGCGTGCCGCGCTGGAATCCACCGTCGAAGTCGACGTGCTCTCTTCGAGCGCACTGAGCGATGAACAGCAGGCCAAGATTGCCGCTGCGATGGAAAAACGTCTGTCACGCAAAGTTAAGCTGAATTGCAAAATTGACAAGTCTGTACTGGCCGGTGTCATTATCCGTGCCGGTGATCTGGTGATCGATGGCAGCGTACGCGGCCGTCTGGAACGCCTGGCAGACGTCTTGCAGTCTTAAGGGGACTGGAGCATGCAACTGAATTCCACCGAAATCAGCGAACTGATCAAGCAGCGCATTGCTCAGTTCAATGTAGTGAGCGAAGCTCACAATGAAGGTACTATCGTTTCCGTCAGCGACGGGATCATCCGCGTACACGGTCTGGCCGACGTTATGCAGGGCGAGATGATCGCACTGCCAGGCAACCGTTATGCAATCGCATTGAACCTGGAGCGTGACTCTGTAGGTGCTGTGGTTATGGGTCCGTACGCGGATCTGGCCGAAGGCATGAAGGTTAAATGTACCGGCCGTATTCTGGAAGTTCCGGTTGGCCGTGGCCTGCTGGGCCGCGTGGTCAACACCTTGGGCGCACCTATCGATGGTAAAGGCCCGGTTGAACATGACGGTTTCTCTCCGGTTGAAACCATCGCACCTGGCGTTATCGAACGTCAGTCTGTTGATCAGCCTGTACAGACCGGTTACAAATCTGTCGACGCCATGATCCCAATCGGCCGTGGCCAGCGTGAGCTGGTGATCGGTGACCGTCAGACCGGGAAAACCGCTTTGGCGATCGATGCGATCATCAACCAGCGTGATTCCGGCATCAAATGTGTTTACGTGGCTATCGGCCAGAAAGCGTCCACCATCGCGAACGTGGTGCGTAAGCTGGAAGAACACGGCGCATTGGCCAACACCATCGTGGTTGTGGCTACCGCGTCTGAATCTGCTGCGCTGCAATACCTGGCGCCTTATGCCGGTTGCGCAATGGGCGAATACTTCCGTGACCGTGGTGAAGATGCACTGATTGTTTATGATGACCTGTCCAAACAGGCCGTTGCTTACCGTCAGATTTCTCTGCTGCTTCGTCGTCCACCAGGCCGTGAAGCTTATCCTGGTGACGTATTCTACCTCCACTCACGTTTGCTGGAGCGTGCTGCGCGTGTTAACGCCGAATACGTTGAAGCCTTCACCAAAGGTGAAGTCAAAGGGAAAACCGGTTCACTGACCGCATTGCCGATCATTGAAACCCAGGCGGGTGACGTTTCCGCGTTCGTTCCGACCAACGTAATCTCGATTACCGATGGTCAGATCTTCCTGGAATCCAACCTGTTTAACTCCGGTATCCGTCCGGCGGTTAACCCGGGTATTTCCGTATCCCGTGTGGGTGGTGCAGCACAGACCAAGATCATGAAAAAACTGTCCGGTGGTATCCGTACCGCGTTGGCACAGTATCGTGAACTGGCTGCGTTCTCTCAGTTCGCATCCGATCTGGATGATGCAACCCGCAAACAGCTGAGCCATGGTCAGAAAGTGACCGAGCTGCTGAAACAGAAACAGTATGCGCCGATGTCTGTCGCACAACAGTCTCTGGTGCTGTTTGCCGCTGAGCGTGGTTACCTGAACGACGTTGAAGTCGCGAAAGTCGTGAGCTTCGAAGCCGCTCTGGTCGCTTATGCGGATCGCGAGCATGCCGAACTGCTGAACCACATCAACCAAACTGGTGCTTATAACGATGAGATCGAAGGCAAGCTGAAAGGCATCCTCGATACCTTCAAGGCAACCCAGTCCTGGTAACGCATAGTGGCCTGCCGTTGAAAAACAGCAGGCCGCTGGCAATGAGGAGAAGCAGAGATGGCCGGCGCAAAAGAGATACGTAGTAAGATCGCAAGCGTGCAAAACACGCAGAAGATCACTAAAGCGATGGAGATGGTCGCCGCCTCCAAAATGCGTAAATCGCAGGATCGCATGGCGGCCAGCCGTCCTTATGCAGAAACCATGCGCGAGGTGATTGGTCACCTGGCGTTAGGGAATCTGGAATATAAGCACCCGTACCTGGATGAGCGTGACGTCAAGCGCGTTGGGTATCTGGTGGTGTCTACTGACCGTGGTCTCTGCGGTGGCTTGAACATCAACCTGTTCAAGAAACTGCTGGCAGAGATGAAAAGCTGGTCTGAAAAAGGCGTCGAAGCTGATTTGGCGCTGATTGGCTCAAAAGCAGCCTCTTTCTTTGGCTCCGTGGGTGGCAACGTCGTTGCCCAGGTCACAGGCATGGGGGATAACCCTTCCCTGTCGGACCTGATTGGGCCTGTGAAAGTGATGCTGCAAGCCTACGACGAAGGTCGTTTGGACAAGCTGTACATCGTCAGCAACAAGTTTGTTAATACGATGTCCCAGGAGCCGCAGTTACTGCAACTTCTGCCATTGCCACCTTCTGATGACAGTGAGCTGAAGAGAAAATCCTGGGATTACCTGTATGAGCCCGATCCAAAAGTGCTGCTTGATACCTTGCTGCGCCGCTATGTGGAATCGCAGGTTTATCAGGGTGTCGTGGAAAACCTGGCCAGCGAGCAGGCCGCACGAATGGTCGCGATGAAAGCCGCAACCGATAACGGCGGTAGCCTGATCAAAGAGCTGCAGTTGGTATACAACAAGGCGCGTCAGGCCAGCATCACTCAGGAACTCACCGAGATCGTTTCGGGAGCCTCCGCGGTTTAACCAGGTTATTACCCTAAATAGTTCAGATTGTGGGAAGGCGACAACTGAGCGAGTCCCTAGGCGCTTACCAGAGTAAGCAACTGGGGTGAGATAAAGCAGTCAACGCGCCAGCAATTTGAAATATGACGGGTAAACGAATTACGTAGAGGATTCAAGATGGCTACTGGAAAGATTATCCAGGTAATCGGCGCCGTGGTGGACGTCGAGTTCCCTCAGGATGCCGTACCAAAAGTGTACGACGCTCTTGAGGTTGCAAACGGCTCCGAGAAATTGGTGCTGGAAGTTCAGCAACAGCTGGGTGGCGGCGTGGTTCGCTGTATCGCAATGGGGACCTCAGACGGTCTGCGTCGTGGTCTGGCCGTAACCGACCTGCAGCACCCAATTGAAGTACCGGTAGGTAAAGCTACCCTGGGCCGTATCATGAACGTATTGGGTCAACCAATCGACATGAAAGGTGACATCGGCGAAGAAGAACGTTGGGCGATTCACCGCGCAGCGCCAAGCTACGAAGAGCTGTCCAACTCCCAGGATCTGCTGGAAACCGGTATCAAAGTTATGGACCTGATCTGTCCGTTCGCCAAGGGCGGTAAAGTGGGTCTGTTCGGTGGTGCGGGTGTAGGTAAAACCGTAAACATGATGGAGCTGATCCGTAACATCGCGATCGAGCACTCCGGTTATTCCGTGTTTGCCGGTGTGGGTGAGCGTACTCGTGAGGGTAACGACTTCTACCACGAAATGACCGATTCCAACGTACTGGACAAAGTTTCTCTGGTTTACGGCCAGATGAACGAGCCACCAGGTAACCGTCTGCGCGTTGCGCTGACCGGTCTGACCATGGCTGAAAAATTCCGTGACGAAGGTCGTGACGTTCTGCTGTTCGTGGATAACATCTATCGTTATACCCTGGCCGGTACCGAAGTGTCTGCACTTTTGGGCCGTATGCCATCGGCGGTAGGTTATCAGCCAACGCTGGCGGAAGAGATGGGGGTTCTGCAAGAACGTATCACCTCTACCAAGACGGGTTCTATTACGTCCGTTCAGGCCGTTTACGTTCCAGCGGATGACTTGACTGACCCATCACCAGCCACCACCTTTGCGCACTTGGACGCAACCGTGGTACTGAGCCGTAACATCGCTTCTCTGGGTATCTACCCGGCCGTTGACCCGCTGGACTCCACCAGCCGTCAGCTGGATCCGCTGGTAGTTGGCCAGGAGCACTACGACGTAGCACGTGGCGTGCAGTCTATTCTGCAACGCTATCAGGAACTGAAGGATATCATTGCGATCCTGGGTATGGACGAGCTGTCAGAAGACGACAAGCTGGTGGTATCCCGTGCGCGTAAAATCCAACGTTTCCTGTCTCAGCCGTTCTTCGTGGCAGAAGTCTTTACCGGTTCACCGGGCAAGTTCGTATCGCTGAAAGATACCATCCGTGGTTTCAAAGGCATTATGGACGGCGACTATGACCACCTGCCGGAGCAGGCGTTCTACATGGTTGGCACCATTGAAGAAGCAGTGGAAAAAGCCAAGAAACTGTAACGCCTTGAGAGGAGGGTGATATGGCTATGACTTACCATCTGGATGTTGTCAGCGCGGAAAAACAGATGTTTTCCGGCCTGGTACAGAAGATCCAGGTGACAGGCAGCGAAGGCGAACTGGGGATTTTCCCTGGCCATGCGCCGCTGCTGACTGCCATCAAGCCTGGCATGGTGCGTATTGTTAAACAGCACGGTGAAGAAGAGTTCATCTACCTGTCCGGCGGTATCCTTGAGGTACAACCGAGCGTGGTAACCGTGTTGGCGGACACTGCCATCCGTGGAACGGACCTCGACGAAGCGAGAGCGCTGGAAGCTAAGCGTAAAGCTGAAGAGCACATCCGTAGCTCTCATGGCGATGTCGACTATGCTCAGGCATCCGCTGAACTGGCGAAAGCGATCGCGAAATTGCGCGTCATCGAGCTCACCAGAAAAGCGATGTAATCTCCTTGCGCGGCATTTAGCGTGTGGAAATAAGAAAGCGACCCCTGTGGTCGCTTTTTTTTTGCTTTAAAATAAGCGTTTCAACCCGGCGGGTATTGTGCTGTATTAGCGCGGCTGGTGGAATTAAACGTCGCCGATCGCCGACAGTTTTTTCCATGGCTTAGTGGGAATGTTCCGGTTAACGGCATGCCTAGAGCCATGCGGCCTGTGCCGGATTCGTGTAGAGAAATATGTAGTAATTCTGTCGTCAAACGGTTTTACTTTCGTCCATAAAAATGGAGTTATCAGGTTGCTTATGTCTAACAGCGCAATGAGCGTGGTTATCCTCGCCGCGGGCAAGGGTACACGCATGTATTCCGACCTTCCCAAGGTGTTACACCCGTTGGCGGGTAAGCCTATGGTGCAGCACGTCATTGATGCTGCCATGAAGTTAGGGGCTAAAAACGTTCATCTGGTCTATGGCCACGGCGGTGAGCTGCTGAAAAGCACCTTGAAGAACGAGGCACTAAACTGGGTATTGCAGGCAGAACAGCTGGGAACCGGCCATGCGATGCAGCAGGCTGCCCCACACTTTGCCGATGATGAAGACGTGTTGATGTTGTATGGCGATGTGCCATTGATTGCCGTCGAGACACTGACGCGCCTGCTGGCCGCTAAACCGCAGGGGGGCATTGGTCTGCTGACGGTGAAGTTGCAAGATCCTAGCGGTTATGGCCGCATCGTGCGTGAAAACGGCGAAGTGGTTGGCATTGTTGAGCATAAAGATGCCAGTGATGAACAACGGCAGATTAATGAGATCAATACCGGCATTCTGGTGGCTAACGGCCGCGATCTGAAGCGCTGGTTAGGCATGTTGAACAACAATAATGCGCAGGGTGAGTTTTATATCACCGATATCATTGCCCTGGCACACGCAGACGGTAAGCAGATTGAAGCGGTACATCCGGCTCGTCTGAGCGAGGTTGAAGGCGTGAATAACCGTCTGCAACTGTCGCAACTTGAGCGAGTTTATCAGGCGGAGCAGGCGGAAAAACTCTTGCTGGCTGGCGTGATGTTATTGGATCCGGCGCGTTTCGATCTTCGCGGTGAACTGGAGCATGGTCGCGATATTTCCATTGATGCCAACGTGATTGTTGAAGGGAAGGTCAAGCTGGGCAACCGGGTGAAAATCGGTGCTGGCTGCGTGCTGAAAAATTGCGTGATCGGTGACGACTGCGAGATCAGTCCTTACAGCGTGCTGGAAGATGCTCAGTTGGAAGCGGCCTGTACCGTTGGTCCGTTTGCCCGTCTGCGCCCTGGTGCCGAACTGGCGGAAGGCGCCCATGTCGGCAACTTCGTCGAGATAAAAAAAGCGCGCTTGGGCAAAGGTTCTAAAGCCGGCCACCTGAGCTATCTGGGGGATGCCGAGATTGGCGATGATGTAAACATCGGCGCGGGCACCATTACCTGCAACTACGACGGTGCCAACAAGCATAAAACCATCATTGGCGACGGCGTATTTGTCGGTTCGGATACGCAGCTGGTGGCACCGGTTTCAGTGGGCAAAGGGGCGACCATCGCCGCGGGTACGACCGTTACCCGCAATATCGCAGATGATGAACTGGTGCTGAGTCGCGTCAAGCAGGTGCATATTCAAGGTTGGCAGCGCCCGGTGAAGAGAAAATAATTTCCCCTTCATCTTTCGAGCCACAGCGTTGTTGGTTTCACGCCTGAACCCCAGTCACTTACCTCGGTAAGCTCTTGGGGATTCAGGCGCTTACCGCCTAGCTGCAACTCGAAATCTATTGGGTAAATTAGTGCAGGTGAAATAGTGTGTTTTGTATTGGTTTTTTTAGGAACCCAATACAAAACATAATAATCCCCATTCTCTACAGGCTCGGGGAAGCACGGGCAACCGGCAAAAATCAGGTCAAGGCATCGAAAACGCCCCGAAAGGCGTTTAATTAGGAATACAACAGATGTGTGGAATTGTAGGCGCAGTAGCGCAACGTGATATTGCAGAAATCCTGTTGGAAGGTTTACGTCGTCTTGAATACCGGGGTTATGACTCGGCCGGTCTGGCCGTGGTGGATAACGAAGGTCACGTCAGCCGTTTGCGTCGTGTCGGCAAAGTACAAAAACTGGCCGAAGCGGCGGAACAGCAGGATCTGCATGGTGGAACCGGTATTGCTCATACCCGCTGGGCAACGCACGGTGAACCTACCGAAGCGAATGCGCATCCTCATGTTTCAGATTACATCACCGTGGTACATAACGGCATTATCGAAAACCACGAACCGCTGCGCGAGCTGTTGATTGAACGCGGTTATCACTTCAGTTCAGAAACCGACACTGAGGTCATTGCTCACCTGGTGCATTGGGAGCAGAAACAGGGCGGTACACTGCTTGAAGTCGTTCAGCGAGTGATCCCTCAGCTGCGTGGCGCTTATGGCACCGTGGTGATGGACAGCCGCGATCCTAGCGTATTGGTAGCTGCCCGTTCAGGCAGTCCGCTGGTGATTGGCCGTGGCGTGGGTGAAAACTTTATCGCCTCTGACCAACTGGCGCTGTTACCCGTCACCCGCCGCTTTATCTTCCTGGAGGAAGGTGATGTAGTGGAAGTGACTCGCCGCACCGTCAGTATTTTTGATAAGCAGGGTAATGCGATTGAGCGCCCGGAGATTGAATCTCAGGTGCAATACGACGCTGGTGATAAAGGCGCGTACCGCCATTACATGCAGAAAGAGATTTTTGAACAGCCCATGGCGTTGAAAAACACCCTTGAAGGGCGTTTCAGCCATGGTCAGGTCAACCTAAGCGAATTAGGGCCTCGTGCCGATGAAATTCTGGCCAAAGTCCAACACGTTCAGATCATTGCCTGTGGCACCTCTTACCATTCCGGTATGGTGGCTCGTTACTGGTTCGAGTCGCTGGCCGGTGTGCCTTGTGATGTCGAAATCGCGTCTGAATTCCGTTACCGTAAATCTGCGGTACGGCCAGGTAGCCTGATCATCACACTGTCCCAGTCTGGTGAAACTGCCGATACGCTGGCGGCACTGCGTCTGTCTAAAGAACTGGGCTATCTGGGGTCTTTGGCAGTATGTAACGTGCCGGGATCTTCCCTGGTGCGTGAATCCGATCTGGCGCTGATGACTAAAGCCGGTACCGAAATCGGCGTGGCCTCAACCAAAGCCTTCACTACCCAGCTTGCCGTGTTGTTGATGCTGGTGGCGCGTCTGGGCCGTCTGAAAGGGATGGCGGAAAGCGTAGAGCATGACATCGTGCATGGCCTGCAGGCGTTGCCTGCGCGTATTGAACAGATGCTGTCGTTGGATAAGAGCATTGAAGCGCTGGCGGAAGGCTTCTCTGACAAGCATCACGCGTTGTTCCTTGGCCGTGGCGATCAATACCCGATCGCGATGGAAGGGGCGCTGAAGCTGAAAGAGATCTCCTATATTCACGCTGAGGCTTATGCTGCCGGTGAATTGAAGCACGGTCCGTTAGCGCTGATTGACGCCGATATGCCGGTGATCGTGGTTGCGCCAAACAACGAACTGCTGGAAAAACTGAAATCCAACATTGAAGAAGTGCGCGCGCGCGGTGGCCAACTGTATGTGTTTGCCGATCAGGATGCCGGTTTTGTCAGCAGCGAAGGCATGACTATCATTCCATTGCCACACGTTGAAGAGATTGTTGCCCCGATCTTCTATACCGTGCCGTTGCAACTGTTGTCGTACTACGTGGCGTTGATTAAAGGCACCGATGTGGATCAGCCTCGTAACCTGGCGAAATCTGTTACCGTTGAATAATCTGTCATATCCCTGAAGTGAATACCGCGTTTTGCAACAAAACGCGGTATTTTTTTATCAGCATTTTTGCTAATGACGCTATGATTGGCGGATATAGCGCAGGGAAGGGAAAGCGTCGGCATGAATATCTTGATTACGGGCGCGCGAGCGCCAGTAGCGATTGAATGGGCGCGTATTGCGTTACGCAGTGGGCATCGCGTTTGGTTGGCAGATAGCCTGTATTGGCCGCTGGGCCGTTTTTTGCAAGGGATTGAAGGCTATCTTCGGCTTCCCTCGCCGCGCCAGGACATGGCTTGTTATCAGCAGGCGTTGCTAGACAGCCTCGATAAACATCATATTGCGTTGCTGATCCCCACCTGTGAAGAGATCTTCTATCTTTCCGAGGTATTTGCCGCCTATCGAGGGCCAACCAAGTGGCTGTTGCCCGAGCGGCAGTTGTTATTTGAACTGCATCATAAATCTCAAAGTTTGGCTCTGTTAACGGGATTGGGCGAGGTACGTACTCCGGCGACCCGGTTATTAACCTCCTGTGCACAGATTGCCGACGATCCACAGACCATTTTGAAACCGGTTTACTCACGTTTTGGGCGCCAAGTTATCCGCACACCAAAGCCTGGCGTGTTGGACAAGCGGCAACTCAACGAACACATTCCCTGGGTGCAGCAGCAAAAATTAAACGGTGTGGCTCTGTGTAACTACGCTGTGTTTGATCATGGCCGGCTAATCGCTCATCAGGCTTATCAACCCAAATATTGTTTTAATCAGGCGGCAGGCAGTTACTTTGTTCCTCATCAGGACTGCCGACTGGACGATTTTGTCCGCCAGTTTGGTGAAAAAACCGCGTTTCATGGTCAGGTGGCATTCGATTTTATCGAACAGGACGGGGTGATATTTGTTATTGAATGCAACCCTCGGGCCACCAGTGGCTTGCATTTGTTGGGTACCCAAATGTCCATCAGCGACGATGGGCAAGTGCGTTACCAACCCGCCCCGCCCAAAGCAGGACATATGGGTGTGGTCGTGTTGTTGTTTTTTGCCTGGCAGGCTTGGCGAAATAAACAATTTTCGCTGCTATGGCGAGATTTTCGTCAAACGCCCAATTTGCTGATTGATCATCGTTTGCCGATAGGCGCTGGCGCACAGTGGGCCGCCCTGTCGGAAATGGTATATCGCAGCTTACGCTATCGACGCCCACTCACCGATGCCAGCACCTTCGACATCGAATGGGATGGTTAGCATGGAGAAGGTGAATCATTGGCACTGCTTGCAACGGACCCTTTTGCAACGGCCTGGTACGATCGCTAACCTCCAGACGTCATTGACAGAATATCAACAGGATGGCGTCTTGATACCGGCGACGGTGAATGATTATGTGCCAGGCAACTGTTACGTGGTGTCCCCGCGGGCGCTTATCATCGATTATGCGCGAGATGAGATTATCAAAATTGATAACGGCTTGCTGCGAGCGCTGTGCAACGGGTTAACGCGATTACTGGAATTTCCTTTATCACTGGCACAGGTGGATCGGATCCAGGTGCTGAATAACCAGTGTCTTTCCACCAACATGACCAGCAGCTACTGGCAATTTCTGGATACCGAGGCATTACGGCAACAGGCATTACAACGTCATCCTCGGCATGTATTGATGATCCGCTCGCTCAATGAACAGCAGACCCCTGAATTATTGACGCGGTTATCTCAGCAGGGTTGGTTACCTATCGTCAGCCGCCAGGTGTATTGCCTGGCCGATCCCTCTCGCTGGTGGTGTAAGATCAACGCGCGTCGTGATGATAAGTTGCTGGGGCAGGAGGGATGGGAGATCCGATTGTTATCTGCCAATAATCCCGCACAAATGGCGTGTGCCGAACGGCTGTATAACCAACTCTATCTGGAAAAATACAGCCGCCAGAATGTTCAATTTACCGCCGATTATTTATCGCAAGCCTCGCAACTGGGTTTGCTGGCGTTGTATGGGCTGTTTCACCAACAGGCGATGGTTGGCGTGGTGGGAATGGTTCAGTTGGAACAGACGGTAACGGTACCCATCGTCGGCTATAACACCGCGTTACCCGAGGCATTGGCCTTATACCGCCGATTAATTGCCTTCGCGTTACGCTATGCCATGGAGGGAAAGTTGTTTCTCAATTTGAGCTCCGGTGCGCCAGATTTTAAACGGCTGCGCGGTTGCCAACCGGTGATTGAATACAGCATGGTTTATGTCCGGCATTTGAACCGTTATCAGCGTGGCGTCTGGGCGGTGATTTCCTGGCTTTCCCGTAAGGTCTACCAGCCGTTATTAAGGCACTATAAGTTATGACCCAAACCTCTTTCTGCTATCCGCATTTACAGCGTTACTGGTATCCGGTGCTATCGCAAAATCAACTGGGCAACCGGCCTCATGCCTTTCAACTGCTGGATCGTCATCTTGTTCTGGTACGTTTGTCTGGGAAGGTTTGTTGTTTTCTCGATAGTTGCCCTCATCGTCGGGTGCCACTGTCTTTAGGGCAGGTGGAACAGGGGCGTTTGCAGTGTCGTTATCATGGTTGGCAATTTGATGAGCAGGGCGAATTGCAGCATACGCCTGGCAGTAAGCAGCCCGCTTGTCGTGCCCGACTTCGGCGTTTTGCGGTTCAGGAGTTTCAAGGCTTAATCTGGGTCAGGCTGCAAGATGATGAAGGAAGTGCTCCGTTGGTTGCAATGCCGGAAATTAACGGTATGTCTTATCGGCAGGAATATCGTCACGTTGACTGTGGCATGTTCCATACGGCCGAGAATTTTCTCGATCCTTGCCATACTCCGTATATCCATCGCAACCTGTTGCGGCAATCAGGGGAACAGAGCATGCATATCACTCAACAGGTTGATAGCGAAAGGGTGATAACAGATTATGCCCTGCATCAACGGCAAAATGGCTGGATTAATCGGTTATTTGATCGCGGTATCGATCGTAACCTGGCCCGCTTTACGCTGCCAGGCATGATTGAGTTGGATTATTATCAGCAGCAGCGGCTGGTGTTTAAAACTTTGCTGTATTTAATCCCACATCAGTCTGAGCGTACCGGTATGCTGGTACGAGTCTATCTACCGCGTTCGCGCGTGCTGCCGGATAGCTTGCGTTTTGCCCTGTTAAAGCCGTTTATGAATCTGCTATTCCGCCAGGACAAGCAGATCCTGGCAATTCAGCAACAGGCGCGGCAACGTTATGGTGAGCAGTATGTTTTCTCGTCAACGGACATCGTGGCAAAACCCTTATGGCAATTACTGCATGGAAAGCTGCCGCAGGCGGGCCAGCCTCGTGACATTGTGCTTTAACATTAATGAAAAAGTATCGAAATTCAGACTGTTAAAGATTGTCATGAAGCGGTTTTTTCGTCATTTCTGTTGTTGCCAACGTTCCTGTCTAGTTAAATGCTGATAATTAACCCTTTAAAATCAGTGTATTAAATACTGTAATATAACTGTCATATTTCGTACATTTTACTGTCACCAAACTGTCCTATTTTCCCTCCTGCAACAATACTTACTCTGATGAAAACGACTTGAAGTCGATTTTTAAATATCCCATTAGGAGGGATTATGAAACTGATGCGTACCGCCGTCGCCAGTATTGTGGCAGCGACTTTCTCTTTGGCCTCTGTGTCCGCGTTCGCTGCTGCTAGCCTGACCGGTGCAGGTGCGACATTCCCCGCTCCGGTTTATGCCAAGTGGGCAGATTCTTATCAGAAAGAAACCGGCAACAAGGTTAACTATCAGGGGATTGGTTCCTCTGGCGGCGTGAAGCAAATCCTCGCTAACACCGTTGACTTTGGTGCCTCTGACGCCCCGCTGTCTGACGACAAACTGGCTGCTGACGGCCTGTTCCAGTTCCCTACCGTGATCGGTGGTGTGGTACTGGCCGTGAACATCCCTGGCATCAAATCCGGCGAGCTGACTCTCGATGGCCAAACTCTGGGTGACATCTACCTGGGCAACGTCAAAAAATGGAATGACCCGGCGATCGTTAAACTGAACCCTGGCGTCAAACTGCCAGATCAGAACATTGCTGTGGTACGTCGTGCTGACGGTTCTGGTACTTCCTTCGTCTTCACCAGCTATCTGTCCAAGGCTAATACGCAGTGGAAAGAGAAAATTGGTGCAGGTTCAACCGTTAACTGGCCAACCGGTCTGGGTGGTAAGGGGAACGATGGCATTGCCGCGTTCGTTCAGCGTCTGCCAGGTTCTATCGGCTATGTTGAGTATGCTTATGCCAAGCAGAACAACCTGGCCTACACTAAGTTGATCTCTGCTGATGGTAAACCGGTGAGCCCAACGGAAGAAAGCTTCAGCGCTGCGGCGAAAGGCGCAGATTGGAGCAAAACTTTTGCTCAGGATCTGACCAACCAGAAAGGCGACAATGTCTGGCCAATCACGTCTACCACTTTCATCCTGGTTCACAAAGAGCAGAAGAAACCTGAGCAAGGTGCAGAAGTGCTGAAGTTCTTTGATTGGGCATATAAGACCGGTGCTAAACAGGCCAATGATCTTGATTACGCCACATTGCCGACTGAAGTGGTTGAGCAAATTCGCGCTGCCTGGAAGACCAATATCAAAGACAGTTCCGGTAAAGCCTTATTCTAAGAGCGCAGGGGGTGCGGCAAACCGCGCCTCAGCCTGATGTGTCAGGGCCCGATGCTTGGGCCCTCCAAGCTTTAAACAGAAGAGTAATCTATGGCTGGGTACAAGCCGACCATCAAATCACCGGGTAAAAACGGTGACATCCTCTTCAGCGCGCTGGTGAAACTGGCGGCGTTGATTACCTTATTGTTGTTGGGTGGCATTATTGTTTCATTGATTATTGCCTCCTGGCCAAGCATGCAGAAGTTTGGTTTTGCCTTCCTGTGGACGAAAGAGTGGGATGCGCCAGCCGAACAGTTTGGTGCACTGGTACCGATCTACGGCACGGTAGTGACCTCATTGATCGCGCTGATTATCGCCGTACCCGTCAGTTTTGGTATCGCCCTGTTTCTGACCGAACTGGCTCCCAACTGGCTCAAGCGCCCGTTAGGGGTTGCCATTGAGTTACTGGCGGCAATCCCGAGTATTGTTTACGGCATGTGGGGCCTGTTCGTGTTTGCCCCGCTGTTCGCACAATATTTCCAGACCCCGGTGGGGCATGTATTGTCCGGCATCCCGATTGTCGGCGAGCTGTTCTCTGGCCCGGCGTTTGGTATCGGTATTCTGGCTGCCGGGGTGATCCTGGCTATCATGATTATTCCTTACATTGCGGCGGTAATGCGCGATGTGTTCGAACAAACCCCGGTGATGATGAAAGAGTCGGCTTACGGTATTGGCTGCACCACTTGGGAAGTGATCTCGCGGATTGTATTGCCGTTTACTAAAAACGGGGTGATTGGCGGGATTATGCTCGGTCTGGGCCGTGCTCTGGGGGAAACCATGGCGGTGACCTTCATTATCGGTAACACCTACCAGCTCGACAGTTTCTCACTGTTTATGCCCGGCAACAGTATCACCTCGGCGTTGGCTAACGAATTTGCTGAAGCGGAATCCGGGCTGCATACCTCTGCGTTGATGCAGTTGGGGCTGATCCTGTTTGTGATCACCTTTATCGTCCTGGCGCTGTCCAAATTAATGGTCATGCGCCTGGCCAAGAATGAGGGACGCTAACGTGGCAACGATGGATATGCAAAACCCGACAGATATTGCGGAAAGCCGCCGCAAAATGCAGGCCTGGCGCCGTCAGAAAAACCGTATTGCCCTGTTTCTCTCCATGGCGACCATGGCTTTTGGCCTGTTCTGGTTGGTATGGATCCTGTTATCTACCATCACCAAAGGTATTGATGGTATGTCACTGGCGTTGTTCACTGAAATGACGCCACCGCCGAATACCGCTGGGGGTGGGCTGGCAAACGCCATTGCCGGGAGTGGTTTGTTGATCCTGTGGGCAACTATCTTCGGTACGCCGCTGGGGATTATGGCGGGGATTTATCTGGCGGAATATGGTCGTAAATCCTGGCTGGCGGAAGTGATCCGCTTTATTAACGATATTCTGTTATCCGCACCGTCGATCGTCGTGGGCCTGTTCGTTTACACCGTGGTGGTGGCGAAAATGGAACACTTCTCCGGTTGGGCCGGGATTATTGCACTGGCCTTGCTGCAAATCCCGATTGTGATCCGTACCACCGAAAACATGCTCAAACTGGTCCCTGATACACTGCGTGAAGCGGCCTATGCGTTGGGTACGCCTAAATGGCGCATGATTTCCGCCATCACGCTGAAGGCTTCTGTGTCCGGCATTATTACCGGTGTGCTGCTGGCGATTGCGCGTATTGCTGGTGAAACCGCGCCACTGCTGTTTACTTCGCTGTCTAATCAGTTCTGGAGCACCGACCTGATGCAGCCGATCGCCAACCTGCCGGTCACCATTTTCAAATTTGCCATGAGCCCGTTTGCTGAATGGCAACAGTTGGCTTGGGCCGGGGTGCTGTTGATCACCCTGTGCGTACTGTTACTGAATATCCTGGCGCGTGTGATTTTCGCCAAGAAAAAGCATTCATAAAAATTTAAGTGCCGCCTGGGCGGCGCTGTAAAAAGAGAGAAGTCTTGATGAGTATGGTTGACTCCACTTCCAGCAGCAAAATTCAGGTACGCGATCTGAACTTTTACTACGGTAAATTCCATGCGCTGAAAAACATCACGCTGGATATCGCCAAGAACAAAGTGACCGCGTTTATCGGCCCGTCTGGCTGCGGTAAATCGACGCTGTTGCGGACCTTCAACAAGATGTACCAGCTATACCCGGAGCAGCGTGCCGAAGGCGGTATCCTGCTGGATGGGCAAAACATCCTGACCGATAACCAGGATATCGCTCTGCTACGGGCCAAGGTGGGGATGGTGTTCCAAAAGCCAACGCCGTTTCCGATGTCGATTTACGACAACATTGCCTTTGGCGTGCGTCTGTTTGAGAAGCTGTCCCGTGCAGATATGGACGAGCGCGTTCAGTGGGCGCTAACCAAAGCGGCACTGTGGAATGAAACCAAAGATAAGCTGCATCAGAGTGGATACAGCCTGTCCGGTGGCCAACAGCAGCGCCTGTGTATTGCGCGCGGCATCGCCATCCGCCCGGAAGTGCTGTTGCTTGATGAACCTTGTTCCGCGCTCGATCCGATTTCTACCGGTAAAATTGAAGAGTTGATCAGCGAGTTGAAGTCCGACTATACCGTGGTGATCGTGACCCACAATATGCAGCAGGCGGCGCGCTGTTCTGATTCAACCGCATTTATGTATCTGGGTGAGTTGATCGAGTTCAGTGATACTGACACTCTGTTCACCGCACCGCAGAAAAAGCAGACTGAAGATTACATTACTGGCCGTTATGGTTGATTAGGATGCATCATGGATAACCTGAATTTAAACAAACACATTTCCGGCCAGTTCAATGCAGAACTTGAGCATATCCGTACTCAGGTGCTGACGATGGGTGGGCTGGTAGAACAACAGCTGACCGACGCCATCACTGCGATGCATAACCAGGACGGTGAGTTGGCCAAGCGCGTGATCGAGGGTGATGCCAAGGTCAACATGATGGAAGTGGCGATCGATGAAGCCTGCGTGCGTATCATTGCCAAGCGTCAGCCTACCGCCAGCGATCTGCGCCTGGTGATGGCGATTATCAAAACCATTTCCGAACTGGAACGTATCGGCGACGTGGCAGATAAAATCTGTCGTACCGCGCTGGAGAAATTCTCCCACCAGCATCAACCGTTGCTGGTGAGCCTGGAGTCACTTGGCCGCCACACCGTCCAGATGCTGCATGATGTTCTGGATGCCTTTGCACGCATGGATCTGGATGAAGCAATCCGTATTTATCGTGAAGACAAGAAGGTCGATCAGGAGTATGAAGGCATTGTTCGTCAACTGATGACTTACATGATGGAAGACTCACGTACCATCCCAAGCGTGCTGACAGCGCTGTTTTGCGCCCGCTCTATCGAACGCATCGGCGATCGCTGCCAGAACATTTGTGAATTCATCTTCTATTTCGTCAAGGGGCAGGATTTCCGCCATATTGGTGGTGATGCGCTGGACAAGTTGCTGTCAGACGGTAAAGACGAGAAAAAAGCATAATTTCACCAACGGATTACCGTTAAAGGCGCTGTTTACAGCGCCTTTATGCCATTTGAAAACCGTAAAGTTAAAAAGGTTATAAATATAGCTTTTAATATTATTTCCTGACCTAAGTGGAGCTTGCTAGTTTATCCGCCAGCAGGACATCAATCACTTGGGAGCCTTTTATGAAACAGCGCGTTCTAGCCTTAACGTTGTTAGCCAGCCTTGCCACCGGTGTGGCACATGCCGACAAACTTGACGATATTAAAAAAGCCGGCGTGGTGCGTATTGCGGTTTTCGATAGTAACCCACCTTTTGGTTATGTTGATCCACAAAGCAAAAAGCTGGTGGGTTACGATGTGGATGTGGCGGATGCCATTGGTAAAGCTCTGGGCGTTAAGGTTGAATTGCGTGCCACCAACCCGGCTAACCGCATTCCTCTGCTGGTGTCCAAAAAGGTTGATCTGATCGCGGCCAACTTCACCATCACCGACGAACGTGCCAAAGAAGTGAATTTCAGCGTGCCGTATTTTGCTACCGGCCAGAAATTCATCGCTCATAAAGGCGTGCTGAAAACGCCGGAAGATATCAAAAAGTTGCGTATTGGTGCGGATAAAGGCACGGTCCAGGAAATTACCCTGCGTGAGCACTATCCAACGGCCAAAGTGATCTCTTACGACGATACCCCACTGGCGTTCGTCGCACTGCGTAATGGCAACGTTCAGGCTATTACTCAGGACGACGCCAAGCTGGTTGGCCTGCTTGGCAACCTGCCAGCGGCGCAAAAAGCCGATTTTGAAATCTCTCCGTTCAGCATCACCAAAGAGTATCAGGGGGTGGGGATCCCTAAAGGCGAAGAACGTCTGACGGCCACCATCAACGATACCTTGATCAAACTGGAACAAGATGGCGAAGCGGTGAAGATTTACGACCGCTGGTTTGGCCCGGAAACCAAGTCTGCCCAACCGCGTGGCGACTTCAAGATTGGCCCGTTGGATCAGCAACCTAAAGCCTAATCTCCCTTCTCCCTCTCCCCCGGTTTTATATAGTGGCGGAGAGGGTTGGGGTGAGGGGAAGTACCTCGTATGAATCTGCAACAACTCTCAGATTGGTTGCTGGCGCCGCAGTATCTGAGCTGGCTATGGAATGGCTTCTTAATGACCTTATGGCTGTCGGCCTGTGCCGGGCTGGCGGCAACGCTGCTGGGTTTTGGTCTGGCGGCGATGCGGGACAGCAGCCTGCGCCCGTTAAGCTGGCTGGCGGTGGCCTACAGCGCACTATTTCGCAATACCCCATTGCTGGTGCAACTGTTCTTCTGGTATTTCGCCGCGGGGCAAATATTGCCCTCCTTTGTGATGCAATGGCTGAATACGTCCCACCAGCTAGGTTTTCTCAACTGGCCCTCCTTTGAATTTCTCGCGGGCTTCTTTGGTCTGACGCTCTATTCCACCGCATTTATTGCTGAAGAGATCCGATCGGGGATTCGCGGCGTTGCCCATGGGCAAAAGCATGCGGCCAATGCGTTAGGGCTGACCGGCTGGCAGTCGATGCGTTATGTGGTATTGCCGCAGGCGCTGAAAATTGCTTTCCCACCGCTACTGGGACAGTACATGAACGTGATTAAAAACTCCTCGCTGACGATGGCTATCGGCGTAGCGGAACTGTCTTACGCTTCGCGCCAGGTAGAAACCGAAACCCTGCGGACCTTCCAGGCTTTTGGCGTGGCAACGGTGTTGTATATCGCCATTATTGCCCTGTTGGAAGGTTGGGGCATGTGGCGCCAACAGCGTAAACCTCTGGGGGGGCACTAAGATGGATTTTACCGTTATCCAGGAAAACCTGGGCTACTTGCTATGGGGAACCTTCCCGGATGGTCCATTAGGTGGCGCAGCGTTGACGCTGGCGATCAGCCTGGTGGCCGGATTGGCATCGGCGATTTTAGGAACGCTGTTGGGGATCGCGTTGGCGATGTCGCGTGGCGTACTGGCGGGATTATTAGCCGCCGTGCTGGGGTTCTTCCGGGCTATTCCAGTGATCATGCTGATTTTCTGGACCTACTTCCTGCTACCGATAGTCTTCGGTGTGGATATTCCCGAAATTACCACCGTGGTTTGCGCCTTGGCGTTAATTGCTTCTGCCTATCTGGCGCATGCGGTAAAAGCGGGGATTGTCGCGATCGGTGCCGGACAATGGCAGGCGGGGCTCTCGCTCGGTTTAAACCGCTGGCAGGTACTGCGGATGATTGTCTTGCCGCAGGCGCTGCGCATGATGGTGCCTTCGTTTATCAACCAATGGATATCACTGATCAAAGACACTTCACTGGCCTATATCGTCGGAGTGGGGGAGCTGACTTTCCTGGCGACGCAGGTGAATAACCGCAGTATGGTTTACCCGATGGAAGTGTTCCTGTTCGTCGCGTTGGTTTATTTCATTTTTTGCCTGACGCTGGACGTGCTGGCTAACGGGCTGAATAAGCGCTTTAGCCCACAGACCAAAGCGCTGAAACGCAGCTGGCGCTGGTGGCGCAATCGGCCACCGTTACCGGCCAGTTAAACCAGGAATCCTGGGGTTACAGTAATTGCCCCATATTGACGTATTTGGTTTCCATATACTCATCCAGACCAATATCTGCCCCTTCGCGGCCCAGCCCAGATTCTTTCACGCCGCCGAAGGGGGCCACTTCGGTAGAAATGATCCCTTCATTCACGCCAACCATACCGCTTTCCAATGCTTTGGTTACGCGGAAGGCGCGGGCCAAATCGCCGGTATACAGATAGGCCGCCAAGCCAAACGGTGTGGCGTTGGCCCGGGTGATGGCTTCTTGCTCATCGCTAAAACGGAAGCAGGCCGCCAGTGGACCAAAGGTTTCTTCCTGTGCCAACTTCATCTGCTCATTTGCCTCCGCCAACACGGTAGGCTGGAAGAATGAGCCGCCTAGTGCATGACGTTCGCCACCACACATTAGCTTCGCGCCCAGCTTCAGGGCATCTTGCACGTGCGCAGCTACTTTCTCTGCTGCTTTTTCATGGATCAGCGGCCCTTGCTGTGCGCCTGGCGTCATACCTGGTGCTACTTTTAACGCTTTTACCGCGTCGGTGAGCTTCTCTACAAAACGGTCATAGATACCATCCTGGACATAGAAGCGGTTAACGCAGACACAGGTCTGCCCACTGTTGCGGAATTTGGCTGCCAGTGCCCCGGCCACCGCAGCGTCAAGATCGGCATCGTCAAACACGATAAAGGGCGCATTGCCACCCAGCTCCAGCGACAATTTTTTCACCGTATCTGCCGCCTGGCGCATCAATAATTTGCCGATTGGGGTTGAGCCGGTAAAGGAGATTTTACGCACGATTGGGCTTGCCATCAGTGTTTCACCAATGGCGGCGGTATCTCCGGAAACGGCATTAATCACCCCGGCAGGCACCCCTGCCTGCTCAGCCAGAACAATTAATGCAAAAGCGGAGAGCGGGGTTTCATTGGCCGGTTTTATCACAGCGGTACAGCCGGCAGCCAGTGCTGGACCGAGCTTGCGCGTCAGCATCGCCATAGGGAAATTCCATGGCGTGATGGCGGCAATGACGCCGACAGGTTCCTTAAAGGTAAAAATCTGGTTGCCATTTTTCGTCGCTGGGATGGTTTTGCCATAGGCCCGTTTGGCCTCTTCGGCAAACCATTCGATAAAGCTGGCAGCGTAGGCCACTTCGCCAATGGCTTCGCTCAGTACTTTGCCCTGTTCGGTCACCATCAACTCTGCCAGCTCTTTCTGATGTTGCATGATCAGATGGAACCAGCGTTGCAAAATTTCTGCCCGTGCTTTGGCGGTGAGCGCTCGCCAGGCTGGGAGTGCGGTGGCTGCCGCTGCGATGGCCGCTTCAGTCTCTGTGCGGCCTGCCTGTGCAACATCGGCCACCTTTTCGCCGTTGGCTGGGTTATTGACCGAATAAGTGCTGGCTGTTGTTTGCCAGCTCCCGTTGCAGTACCAACCTGTACGCAACAATGAAGAATAAGCCGTCATGCGATATTCCTTGTCTTTAGGTTATCTACTGTGAAAAAGCCGCGTGCAGCACGGCTCTCACGCGTAATCCGTTTGCCTGCGGTGCCGTCGTTAATCACATCGCAAGGGGTATGGTTGTGCTCCAGTTTATAGCGTTCATCTTTGCTGAGCCGGGTATCCGGTGCGGCTAAGGCACTGTCGATCTGCTGGACTGAGTCGGCACCCACCAGCATACAGTCAACTCCAGGAGGGATGACCCAGGTTTGGGCGAGCTGTACGGTTGGTGCTTCGCACTGTTGAGCCACCAGGCTAACCAACTGTGCAACGTTAAGCGAAGTGGCATCAGCATACATTTCCTGCGTGAAGAAATCGGTTTTGTTACGCACAGAATCGAAATCGCAACTTAACAAACCTCGTGCCAGCGGGCTGAATACTGACCCCCAAGATGATTTGTCCCTGACTCGCTGCGCCTGGTCTTACAGAAGAGCGGGAAAGTGATGGATTGGAATTCAGTACGCAGGATCAGGTGATCAACGTCTAGGTTACCGGAGAGGGGGATGCGGTGCTGGATAAAATGATGATCCGTAATGAACTACACAGTGGTCTGCTGATGTTGCTTTCGCCGTTGGCATTGAAAAGCGCCAACGGCTATTGGCTGGAGGTCCCCCTGGCAAGCAGGAGTTACCCCGTGTGCGGTATTTTCATGATTGGCTGTGGGCAGAACCGGCCATGGCGACAGCGTTAACGGGTAAGCTGCCAGCCTCGCTGTTTCCAGAGCACAGGTAACTGCGCTAAATCGTCAAACGTCGTCACCAACGGGTGGTCGATCGGTTTATTGTGCGGATCGGCACAGAAGTAGAACACCGGGATCCCGGCAGCGATTCCCGCATGGGCGCCCGCGGCGGAATCGTCTACCAGAATGCAACGATCAACGGGCACCTGCATTTGCTGGGCAGCATGGAATACGATTGCGGGATCGGGTTTCCAACGTTGAATATCGTAGCCACTGAACAACCGATCATCAAAATAGGACAGCATGCCGGTCAGCCCCAGTGAATGCTGCATTTTGCTCACCGGGCCGTTGGATACGGTGCATATCGGAGCTGTCATCTGTGCCAGCAGCTCACGCGCACCGGCAATAGGTTGCAGTTCGGCATCAAACAGGCGGGCCACTTCCTGGCGATAGACCGTTTCCAGTTCACTGGTCGGTAAATTCATCCCTTGCTCGGCATTGACCTGTTCAATGATTTCGTAGAGCTTTACCCCTTTGTATTTTTTGAAGACTTCTTCCAGCGAAAGTGTGATGCCGTAATGGGCAAACATGTGTACATAAGCCTTGCTGCACAAGACTTCGCTGTCTACCAGTGTGCCGTCACAATCAAATAAAACACATTCAATCTGATTCATTGGGGTAAGCGCCCTCGGTTAAGCCGTTTTGTTGTCACTTTAACCGGAACGCACAGGATTGCGACCTTTTAATCCCTATATGACGATGAATATCAATAAATACAATCTGTTGAAAACATTAGCCGTAAAGATGGCGAAAAAAACCTGTGAGTGAGGTCAAAACCCGGACTTTTTGTTATAGGATAGCTGGGCTGTGTTCTGTCCTCTGCATTGACGGGCTTTGGGTTCTGCGATGGCGCCATAGTCAATGAAGGGACACAGCCTTTTGACAGCCCATTCCTCCTCTTCGGAATTCTGATAATGAGCAAACAAGACATCAGCCTTGATGCAAAGCAAGGCTTGCTTGAGCGTGTGTTTAAACTCAAGCAGCATGGCACTTCGGTGCGTACGGAAACGATTGCCGGGTTTACCACCTTTTTAACCATGGTGTATATCGTATTCGTTAACCCCCAGATCCTGGGTGCTGCGGGCATGGATACGCAGGCGGTGTTTGTCACGACCTGCCTGATTGCCGCTTTTGGCAGTATCTTTATGGGCTTGCTGGCTAATTTGCCGGTGGCTTTGGCGCCAGCGATGGGCCTGAACGCATTCTTTGCGTTCGTGGTGGTCGGCGCGATGGGCATTTCATGGCAGGTTGGCATGGGTGCTATTTTCTGGGGAGCAATCGGTTTCCTTTTACTGACCGTGTTCCGTATCCGTTATTGGATGATTGCCAATATTCCTCTGAGCCTGCGCGTGGGTATCACCAGCGGTATCGGCTTGTTTATCGCCATGATGGGGCTGAAGAATGCCGGTATCGTGGTGGCTAACCCGGATACGCTGGTTGCGGTAGGAAACCTGACCTCGCACAGCGTGCTGCTGGGGGCATTAGGCTTCTTTATTATTGCGGTGCTGGCGTCGCGTAATATCCATGCTGCGGTGCTGGTTTCCATCGTGGTTACGACGCTGATCGGCTGGGCATTGGGCGATGTGAAATATGGCGGCGTATTCTCAATGCCTCCTGATGTGACGTCCGTTGTTGGCCAAGTGGATATTGCCGGTGCGCTGAATATTGGCCTGGCTGGGGTGATTTTCTCCTTTATGTTGGTCAACCTGTTTGACTCCTCGGGGACGCTGATTGGGGTGACCGATAAAGCTGGCCTGACGGATGAAAACGGCAAATTCCCGCGTATGAAGCAGGCGCTATACGTTGACAGTATCAGCTCGGTGGCCGGTGCATTTATCGGTACCTCTTCGGTGACCGCCTATATTGAAAGCTCTTCTGGGGTTTCTATCGGTGGGCGTACCGGTCTGACCGCTGTGGTGGTGGGTATTCTGTTTCTGCTGGTGATCTTCCTGTCGCCGTTGGCGGGGATGGTTCCGGCCTATGCCGCTGCTGGAGCGCTGATCTACGTCGGGGTACTGATGACCTCCAGTTTGGCGCGTGTCAAATGGGAGGACATGACAGAAGCGGTTCCCGCCTTTGTTACGGCGGCCATGATGCCTTTCAGCTTCTCGATTACCGAAGGGATAGCCCTGGGCTTTATCTCTTATTGTGTCATGAAGCTCGGTACTGGCCGCTGGCGTGAAATCAGCCCCTGTGTGATCGTGGTGGCGCTGCTGTTTGTGCTCAAAATCGTGTTTGTTGACGGGCATTAATCCAAAAAGGGCGGTCCTAAATGGACCGCCCTTTTGTTATCAGGCACCCGGTGAGGCATCCGCAGTCTTGCCCATTACCCAGCGTAATGGCTGGTTAAAACGTGCTTGCCAGCCCCCTATCGCATCTTCTCCCTGATCAAAATGCTTGGTTTCTACCTGATTATTGCCGTTAAACAAGTTGGCAAAATGGAGTGCTAACGCCTGATCGTTGAAGTTTTGTCGATCGTAATAGGCAATCATAATCCGTTTATCTTTTGCCAGGGAATAAGGGGCGGGTTTGATTCCCCCTTGTGGGGCAATCAGCAGGGCGCCGGCATAAAACTGCGGATATTTGGCCATCAGATTGGCACCGTGCAATGCGCCTTGCCCGCGAGCCGTCAGGTAGACCTGGCGAGGATTGAGCTTCAATCGCGGTGTTAATTCCTGCAGTGCGCGTTGAATGGCACTTTGGGTGCTTTCTTCATTGTAATTAGACCAGCGGAAACTGTCCTCGGCCAGCATCTGAGTCCCATTTAACTCAATATAGGCGACATCGGCTTCAGCAAACAGTATCCGATCTTCTGGGGTAATGGTGGCGGCTTTACCATAAGGATGCAGGTAGACGATGGTTGGCCAACCCTCGGCTGGTGGTTCGCCATTGGGAACCGCAAAGCGGGCTTTGCCTTCAAACTGAGAAGCATGTTGCTGATAACGGGCTTTGGTTTCAGCCAGGATAGAACGGTAGGTATCACTTTGCTGTATGCTGTTGAATGCGCTGTCTTCCAGCAGATTGTAGTAATACCATAACCCGCGTTTGGCGCTGAGCTGCAGATAGCGTTCTGCCAGTTCAGTCTGGCCCCTTTCCGCTGAAGAGGCAGCCAGTTGAAACGGTGCCCAGACGTTGCGTGCATCTTCGCGCATCAGCGTCAGATATAACGACATGGCCTCGGTCTTTTTATCTTCCTGGCTATAAACCGAACGCGGTACTTGTGCATTCAGCGGTCTATGAATAGGAAGTTCCACCGGCTCTTCTCCGGCAGGATACTGCATTTCTGCAGCAAACAATGGACTGGTGGTAAAAACCATTAAAATGGCTAAAATAAAAAAACGCATAATTATAACAATTTGTTTATTAAGAATATTTAAAGATAAAACTATTAAGTTTCAGGCGTCTTCCGTTTTCTGTGTAAAGACGCCTGAAAGCCGTTTTATTTCACTCGACGAATGTAGTCACCAAAGGCAGACAGCTGGCCGCTCAGGAAATCCAGCGTACCCTGTTCTACCAATTCTCCTGTTTGCTCATCGACCTTGCTCTGGATCACTCCGCCCATAAATTCAGGTTTGTTCATGACCATCGCATCAAGGAACACCAGGATCTGGCGCAGATGATACTGGCAACGTGCGCCGCCAATCGGCCCCATGGAAGAGGTCTGGATCGCGACGGGCTTACCTGCCAAAGGCTGATTAGGTAAACGGGAAAGCCAGTCAATGGCATTTTTCAGACCACCAGGAACCGAGTAGTTGTATTCAGGTGTAACGATGATCACACCATCAGCCTGACGAATTTGTTGTGCTATAGCCTCTACTGCGGCCGGGAAACCGTCTTCCTGCTGTAGATCGGCATCGTAAAGAGGAATATCGCGGATAGAAGGAAGCGCTTCGATAGTCATTCCATGGGGGGCTAATTTAGGTAGCGAACGGGCGACCATCGCGTTGTAAGAACCCTTACGCAGACTACCGAGTAACGTGACAACTTTTAATGCTTGGTCTGACATGGTGAGACTCCCTTTCTGATGAACAGATTCAGCTTACAACAGCCGATAGATAGTAGGGTAAAAATTCAACAGATAACAGATTAATCCTAATCATTTATCTGTTTTTACAATTTCATGCAGGAATTGATGTTTTTAAGATTTTTTATCTTAGGTATTTCGCTGTGGATAGATATTTTGTCGGCATTTTTAGCATGTAGCAGTAGCAAGGCTGGTCAGTTTCAAAAAGTGTGTTGAGGGCAACGGATTTTGTGAGGAGATCTCACGACATTTTTGTAACCCCTCGTTTTCATCATATTGCCAGCAAATCAGGCGATTTAAGCCGAGTTCATGCGCACAAGCCCAGCAGAGGTACTCTTCCGCATCGCTCATGACTTGCACTTTAGGAGCGATTTGGCAGCGTAAATGGCCAGAAAAAGGGTGCAGATGTAAAGTGCTCTGGCCGCTATTACCCAAACCGCACAGTTTCAGCACCGATTGACGAATACACCCCAATTGCGTTTCGGCTTCCAACCGGTCGTGCTGTGCTGCAATCCAGGTATTTTCTGTCGATGAGAGATACTGACGCAGCGCGTTGTGGCCGCGGGCGCGCATGACCTCGATATCCAACCCGACCTTACCTTCCTGGCTCAGCAATACCCCGATGGTATTCCCGGCATAGGCAAGACTGAAGTTGGGGAGATGGTTATCGGCAAAGCAGGGGCGCCCGGTTGGCGTCGTGGCGATGGGAGGAAGCAGAGGGATGCCATAAAGATAAAACATCATTTCGGCCAGCAGGATGCGGCCTTGTAAAAAGCGGCGGCGGCGCTTAGCGGAGTAGCTAACGGTTTGTTCAATCACATAGTTGGGTAACCGGTGAGTATTCAATATCTCTGTTGCGGTATCCCAGCGGATAAAATGACAAGCCATTGTTCACTCCATGACCGAGGCTTATAAGGATCTGGAGTAGTAGAGTATGCATAACGTTAGGAATTTTCATTAAAAAACAGCATGAGTTTTATCTTATTTATTTGTTTATTGAATGCAACGCAGCAGCGCAATAGAAAAGTTATGCCGTACATGTCACCGAGAGGTTTTCGAGCAGTGGATACGCGTAGAGGGAACAATCGCGGAGCGTATCCGCTAGAACGAGGACAACGCCAACCTTTCGTAATCGGCTATCTTAATGAAATAGAATAAAACCCCGTATTTACAGTAATTTAATGCGGGGTTTTATTTTTTTGGGCGTTATTTACCAATACAGAAGCTGGAGAAGATGCGCCCGAGCAGGTCATCAGAGGTGAATTCCCCGGTGATTTCGCTCAATGCCTGCTGTGCTAGCCGCAGCTCCTCGGCCAGCAATTCTCCAGCGTAAGCACTCACTAACTGTTCTTTACCCTGTATCAGATGCTGAGCAGCCAGCTCTAGCGCCTGCAAGTGACGGCGACGCGCCAGGAAACCCCCTTCCATATTGCTGGTGAAGCCCATACTCTGTTTCAGATGTTCACGCAGTGGGTCAATCCCTTCACCGGTACGGGCCGACAGGCGAATAAGTGAGTGACCATTTACTTCGGTTATGCCCAATGTTTCACCCGTGATATCCGCTTTGTTGCGTACTACCGTGATCGGTAAAGTGCTGGGCAGGCGTGCCATAAACTCCGGCCAGATCTCCGCGGGCTCCGTTTCGGAGGTGGTAGTACCATCTACCATAAACAGCACACGATCTGCCTGTTCTATCTCATTCCAGGCACGCTCGATGCCGATACGCTCAACTTCATCACTGGCTTCCCGCAGACCGGCGGTATCAATAATGTGTAATGGCATGCCATCAATATGAATATGCTCGCGCAGGACATCGCGGGTCGTTCCGGCAATATCGGTGACGATCGCCGCTTCACGCCCTGCCAACGCATTTAGCAGGCTGGATTTTCCGGCGTTTGGCCGCCCGGCAATCACGACTTTCATCCCTTCACGCAACAGGCTGCCCTGGCGTGCTTCGGCACGCACATTATCCAGGTCGGCCATCACGCCATTCAGCTGCGCTTCGATTTTACCGTCTGAAAGGAAGTCGATTTCCTCGTCTGGGAAATCGATCGCCGCTTCTACATAGATACGCAAGTGAGTAAGTGCTTCCACAAGCTGGTGGATACGGGTAGAAAAAGCCCCCTGCAACGAGTTCATGGCTGAACGAGCCGCCTGCACCGAGCTGGCATCAATCAGGTCGGCGATAGCCTCTGCCTGAGCCAGATCCAGTTTGTCATTGAGGAAGGCCCGCTCCGAAAACTCGCCTGGGCGGGCAATTCGCACGTTTGGCAGAGACAGCACGCGCTGCAGCAACAGATCGAGGATAACCGGCCCACCATGGCCTTGCAGTTCCAGCACATCCTCACCGGTAAAGGAATTGGGGCCAGGGAACCAAAGTGCAATACCTTGATCCAACGTGGCGCCTTTGGCATCGCGGAACGGAAGGTAATCGGCATGGCGTGGTTTGGGCAGTTTGCCGAGCACGGCTTGAGCGACGTCTTTTGCCTGCCGGCCAGAAATACGCAGTATGCCGACCCCGCCACGTCCGGGCGGTGTAGCAACAGCTGCGATGGTATCGGTGGTACTCATATACCCTTTATCCTTCAAGTTGCAGCAGGGCTGCCTTCTCTTACCTCGGGCACCGGTTTTACCAGGTTCTCGGGGATATGTTCAATTGTCGCTTACCTGCAAGCTTTAATGCTGTTGGGTAACGCGGTTCTCTCTGACAATTCAATATGCAAAAAGGCGGTCTAATGACCGCCTCTTGGGGTACTGACCAGGGGGCTGGCGCGCCGCCCCCTGCAATACGCTTAGCTTTTTTTCTTGTCGCGGCTGTGCAGACCACGTTTTTCCAGCCCGCGGTAAATCAGTTGCTGCTGGATGATGGTTACCAGGTTACTGACGATATAGTACAGCACCAGACCAGATGGGAACCACAGGAAGAACACTGTGAAGATCACCGGCATAAAGGTCATGATTTTCTGCTGCATCGGGTCAGTGACGGTGGTCGGTGACATCTTCTGGATGAAGTACATGGTCACACCCATCAACACTGGCAGGATGTAGTATGGGTCCTGCGCTGACAGGTCATGGATCCACAAGATAAACGGAGCATGACGCAGTTCAACCGAGCCCATCAGCATGTAGTACAACGCCAGGAAGATTGGCATCTGGATGATCAGCGGCAAGCAACCACCCAGTGGGTTCACCTTCTCAGCTTTGTACAACGCCATCATTTCCTGGCTCATACGCTGCTTGTCATCACCGATGCGCTCACGCATCGCCTGCAGCTTGGGCTGCAGCATGCGCATTTTGGCCATCGAGGTGTACTGCGCTTTGGTCAGCGGGTACATGATGCCACGCACGATGAAGGTGATAATGATGATGGAGAAGCCCCAGTTGCCGATGAAACCGTGAATGAACTTCAGCAGTTTAAACAGCGGCTGGGAGATGAACCACAGCCAGCCGTAATCCACGGTCAGGTCCAGATGCGGTGCCAGTTGGGCCATCTGATCCTGCAGTTCCGGGCCAACCCACAGGGTCGCGTTCAACTGTTGCTCGGCACCCGGCTGTACGATGACCGGCGTTGATTTGAAGCCGATAGCGGACAGGTTATCGCCAGGTTTAGCGGTATAGAACGTGTTATCACCTTTGGTGTCTGGTACCCACGCAGTTGCAAAATACTGCTGCAGCATGGCAACCCAGCCGCCCTGAGTGGTGATATTCAGGTTCTCATCCTTGTCGAACGCATACTTCTGGTATTTGTTGTCACTGGAAGAGTAAGCCGCGCCGCGGAAAGTGTGCAGGGCAAAGTTGCTGCTGCCGGTATCACGGTGCTTAGGCAACTCGGTGCTTTGCTTCAACTGACCGAACAGCATCAGTTCCAGCGGTGAAGCGCTTTTGTTGACGATGGAGTAATCCACGCCAACGGCATAATGGCTACGTTTAAGCACGAAGGTCTTGGTGAAGACCGAACCGTCTTTGCCGGTAAAGGTCAGCGGTATCCGCAGTTCATCCTGGCCATCTGCCAGTGTGAAGGTATCCTGTGCCGCTTCGAACAGAGGACGGTCGCCGTTTGCCGGATTATCCGGGCCATCTCTGCCTGTCAGGCCGCTTTGCGCCTGGTAGACGAACGCCGGTGTAGTTTCCAGCAATTGGAATGGAGTCGATGAACCCAGGGTTTCCGGGTAGGCCAACAGTTTAGCCTGCTCGATGTCGCCACCACGGGTATTGATGGTCAACGAAAGCACATCAGTGTTGACGGTGATCAATTTACCCTGGCCACTGGCTGGCACAGCCTGGCTTGCGGCATCACCGGTTGCTGCGTTCGCTGTCTGTTGCGTGGTCTGGGCGGCTGGTTGCGGAGCGTTGTCCGTTTGCCAGGCCTGCCAGATCATGAAAGACACGAACAGCAGAGCGATGAGGAGAAGATTGCGTTGCGAATCCATCGTTAGTGTTCTCTGTTATCGTCGGTTTTCGGCGGCACGGGATCATCGCCACCTGGGTTCAAAGGGTGGCATTTTAATACGCGTTTCAATGTCAACCAACTGCCTTTTAACATGCCAAACCTGCGTAATGCCTCAATTGCGTAATGAGAACATGTCGGCTGGAAGCGACAGCGCGGCCCAAGCAGCGGACTGAGTACGAGCTGATACGCCCGAACCAGCCCTATCAGGATGCGGGAGCCTGGCGACAGTGGCGACGCCATAATTTTTCCAAAGCTTCCGTCAGTGCACGGTTATCCAAATCCGCGATCCCTTTTTTGGCTACCACGACAAAATCCATCGCCGGTAATTCGTGCTGGCGTAAACGGAAGCTTTCGCGGGTTAGGCGTTTGATCCGATTGCGTTCATGCGCACGTTTGACGTGTTTTTTGGCGACGGTAAGACCGATGCGGGGATGCCCCAGCTGGTTCAGGCGGCCGAGGATGGTGATTTGCGGCGTGCCAGCCCGTTGTGGCTGCTGGAAGACGAAAGTGAAATGAGTGGGAGTTAACAAACGTAACTCCCTAGGAAAAGCGAGCTTAACCACTCAGCGGGTTAGCTTTTATTACTTAGAAACAGTCAGACGAGTACGGCCTTTCGCACGACGGCGGGCCAGAACTTGACGACCATTCTTGGTGGCCATACGAGCACGGAAACCGTGGCTACGGTTGCGCTTCAATACGGACGGTTGGAAAGTGCGTTTCATGGCGATTTCTACCTAAACTTAAAATAATTACTGATCAGTAAACGCGTTTGGCTACTCGGCGTGAAGATGACCGACGCCTCAATCGCAATACATAAAGAGGCGGGATTGTAATAATTGTACAGTCCTGAGTCAATTCACATCACGCGAACCCTTCATCTTTCACACTGCAGTGGGTGTTGGCCGCTGTCGTTCACCTGAATCTTTTACCCATGTAAAGGATTCAGGATGGGCTCAGTTGCCGCCAGCCTGCAACGCGAAATCTATTGGGTGCAGCCTACCTGGTTGTCTGCCAATGACGGCGTAAAATCCGCCGTTGGCCCGTGCTCACCGCAGAATCCTGTCTGGCTAATGACGCACCATTAAGGAACCAGGTATCACACGTAGGGCAAGGATTATACGGACTCAGGGGTAAATCGCAAGGATCCCGGTACGATCCTGGGTGTTTTATGCGAGGATCCTCGTGGATAACAAGGTATAACTTGAAAGTTGTGTAAAAACCCTGTGCTACAGGCTTAGATCTCATCGGCGCTGACAGGATTTTGTGTAAAAAAGCGCCATGGAAGCGGGGCTGTGGATAAAATGGATCTAATCTGTGATGAAGGGGAGGATCTCTTCCTCGGATTGCGCTATGATCCGTCATTCCGATCACGATCCTAAAGCGGGATCGTCAGGGACATAAACCCGATGAATTTCCAGTTGCAGCCAGGTGAACCGCTCACTCATCTTCTGGAACTTACTGAAGTCAGTAACTTGGCTGAGGAAGTGCCGGTAGTAACGCTGCAACACGAAAGACGATGGGTAAACCGTGAAAGGCGGTTCGCATGCTCTAGGGTTTTTCAACCGATGCCGGGCGTGTGTCAAAAATCATGAGTTATAAAAAAGTAGCCTGATTCTTTTCTTTTTATTGATCTTGTTCGAGTGGAGTCCGCCGTGTCACTTTCGCTTTGGCAGCAGTGTCTTGCCCGATTGCAGGATGAGTTACCTGCCACAGAATTTAGTATGTGGATACGCCCATTGCAGGCGGAACTGAGTGACAACACCCTGGCGCTGTATGCGCCCAATCGTTTTGTGCTGGATTGGGTTCGCGATAAGTACTTAAACAATATCAATGGCCTGCTGAATGACTTCTGTGGTACCGATGCGCCTTTGTTGCGTTTTGAGGTGGGCAGCAAGCCACTGACTCAGACCATCAGCCAGACCGTCATGGCCAGCGTCAGCAGTGCGCCGGTCGCCCCTGTGGTGCGTACGGCTGCTCCGTCCCGCCCAAGCTGGGACAATGCGGCGCCACCCCCGGAGCTTTCCTATCGCTCCAACGTTAATCCCAAGCACACTTTCGATAACTTCGTTGAGGGTAAGTCCAACCAACTGGCTCGTGCTGCGGCCCGGCAGGTGGCGGATAATCCAGGGGGGGCTTATAACCCACTGTTCCTGTATGGCGGTACCGGCCTGGGTAAGACTCACCTGTTGCATGCGGTAGGTAACGGCATCATGGCGCGCAAAGCCAATGCCAAAGTGGTTTACATGCATTCAGAACGCTTTGTGCAGGACATGGTCAAGGCGTTGCAGAATAACGCGATTGAAGAATTCAAACGCTACTACCGTTCGGTAGACGCGTTGCTGATCGATGACATTCAGTTTTTTGCCAACAAAGAGCGTTCGCAGGAAGAGTTTTTCCATACCTTTAACGCCCTGTTGGAAGGCAATCAACAGATCATTCTGACGTCGGATCGTTACCCAAAAGAGATCAACGGGGTGGAAGATCGTTTAAAATCCCGTTTTGGCTGGGGCCTGACGGTGGCGATCGAGCCGCCGGAGCTGGAAACCCGTGTGGCGATCCTGATGAAAAAGGCCGACGAGAACGATATCCGTCTGCCGGGCGAAGTGGCGTTCTTTATCGCCAAGCGTCTGCGTTCCAACGTGCGTGAGCTCGAAGGGGCACTGAACCGCGTTATCGCCAACGCAAACTTTACAGGCCGTGCCATTACCATCGATTTCGTGCGTGAAGCGCTACGCGATCTGCTGGCGCTGCAGGAAAAGCTGGTCACCATCGACAATATCCAGAAGACGGTGGCAGAGTACTATAAAATCAAAGTCGCGGATCTGCTGTCTAAACGGCGTTCGCGCTCCGTTGCCCGCCCGCGCCAGATGGCGATGGCATTGGCAAAAGAGCTCACCAACCACAGCCTGCCAGAAATCGGCGATGCGTTTGGTGGCCGCGACCATACCACGGTGTTGCACGCCTGCCGGAAGATTGAGCAGTTGCGTGAGGAAAGTCACGACATCAAAGAAGATTTCTCCAATTTAATCAGAACATTGTCGTCATAGCGCATATGAAATTTATCGTTGAACGTGAGCATCTGCTAAAACCGCTGCAACAGGTGAGCAGCCCACTGGGCGGTCGCCCGACGTTGCCCATTCTGGGTAACCTGCTGTTGCAGGTGACGGAAGGTTCCCTGCTGCTGACAGGAACCGATCTGGAGATGGAGATGGTGGCACGCGTTGCCTTGTCTCAGCCCCATGAAGCGGGCGCGACGACCGTCCCCGCGCGTAAATTCTTTGATATCTGCCGTGGTCTGCCGGAAGGTGCAGAGATCGCCGTAACGCTCGAAAGCGAACGTATGCTGGTGCGTTCTGGCCGCAGCCGCTTCTCGCTGTCGACATTGCCGGCGGTAGATTTCCCTAACCTGGATGACTGGCAGAGCGAGGTGGAGTTCACCTTGCCGCAGGCGACGCTGAAGCGTCTGATCGAGGCCACCCAGTTTTCGATGGCCCATCAGGATGTGCGTTATTACCTGAACGGTATGCTGTTTGAAACCGAAGGGGAAGAGCTACGCACGGTCGCCACCGATGGTCACCGCCTGGCGGTGTGCTCAATGCCGATTGGCCAGCCGTTGCCCTCTCATTCGGTGATCGTGCCGCGTAAAGGGGTGATGGAGCTGGTGCGTCTGCTAGACGGTGGTGATACCCCGTTACGGGTGCAGATCGGCAGTAACAATATTCGTGCCCATGTGGGGGATTTTATCTTTACCTCCAAGCTGGTTGATGGCCGTTTCCCTGATTATCGCCGCGTGTTGCCGAAAAATCCGGACAAGACGCTGGAAGCGGGTTGCGATCTGCTCAAGCAGGCGTTTGCCCGAGCCGCTATCCTGTCGAACGAGAAGTTTCGCGGTGTGCGTCTGTACGTCAGCCAGAACCAGCTCAAGATCACCGCCAATAACCCGGAACAGGAAGAAGCGGAAGAGATCCTTGATGTCAGCTATGACGGCACCGAGATGGAGATTGGTTTCAACGTCAGCTATGTGCTGGATGTGCTGAATGCGCTTAAGTGTGAAGATGTGCGCCTGCTGCTGACCGATTCGGTCTCCAGCGTGCAGATCGAGGACGGAGCCAGTAGGTCAGCCGCCTATGTCGTCATGCCAATGAGGTTGTAGAATTTATATATACCCGTCGTCTTTCAAGCTGCAGCGTTGTTGGCTGCACCAGCTTACCCCAGTCACTTACTTCAGTAAGCTCCTGGGGATAAGCTGGCTGGCCGCCTAGCTGCAACTTGAAATCCATAGGGTATAGTAAGGTTGAATAACTTACCGGAATCGGTAAAGAGATTGCATGGCTCTGACGCGCTTACTGATTAAAGATTTTCGTAATATCGAAGCGGCCGATCTGGCACCCGTGCCGGGGTTCAATTTCCTGGTGGGAGCCAACGGCAGCGGAAAAACCAGCGTACTGGAGGCGGTTTATACCCTTGGCCATGGGCGTGCGTTTCGCAGCCTGCAGGCCGGTAGGGTGATCCGTCACGATCAGCCGGAGTTTGTGCTGCATGGCCGGATCGAAGGTGCAGAGCGTGAATTATCGGTAGGACTCAGCAAAAGCCGTCAGGGTGACAGCAAAGTGCGCATCGATGGCAGCGACGGCCATAAAGTGGCCGAACTTGCTCAGCTATTGCCCATGCAGTTGATCACCCCCGAAGGTTTTACCCTGCTAAATGGCGGGCCGAAATATCGGCGTGCTTTCCTGGACTGGGGATGTTTTCATAACGAACCTGGTTTTTTCACCGCCTGGAGTAACCTGAAAAGGTTGCTGAAGCAGCGCAATGCCGCGCTGCGCCAGGTCAGTCGCTATGCGCAAATCCGCGCCTGGGATCAGGAACTGATCCCATTGGCCGAGCGTATCAGCGAGTGGCGGGCAGCCTACAGCGACGCAATTGCCGCGGATATCACCGCGACTTGCGCGCAGTTTTTGCCCGAATTTGCCCTGAGTTTCTCTTTCCAGCGTGGCTGGGACAAAGAGAGCGACTACGGAGAGCTCCTGGAACGCCAGTTTGAGCGTGACAGGGCGTTGACCTATACCGCGCTCGGGCCGCATAAAGCGGATTTCCGTATCCGTGCCGAGGGCACGCCGGTAGAGGATTTGTTATCGCGCGGTCAGCTTAAACTGCTGATGTGCGCATTGCGCTTAGCGCAGGGTGAGTTTCTTACCCGGCAGAGCGGGCGGCGTTGCCTGTATCTGATTGATGATTTTGCCTCCGAGCTGGACACCGGCCGTCGCCGGTTGCTGGCCGATCGCCTGAAAGCCACCCAGGCTCAGGTTTTTGTCAGCGCGGTAAGTGCTGAACAAGTAACCGACATGATGGGTGAAAAGGGCAAGATGTTCCGCGTGGAACAAGGTAAAATAGAGGTTCAACCACAGGACTAAAATGAGCGAGAAACGTTGATGTCGAATTCTTATGACTCCTCAAGTATCAAGGTATTAAAAGGGCTGGATGCGGTGCGCAAGCGTCCGGGCATGTATATCGGTGATACTGATGACGGCACCGGTCTGCACCACATGGTATTCGAGGTCGTGGACAACGCTATCGACGAAGCACTCGCTGGCCACTGTAGCGACATTCAGGTGACTATCCACGCCGATAACTCCGTTTCGGTGCAGGATGATGGCCGTGGGATCCCAACCGGTATCCACGAAGAAGAAGGTGTCTCTGCGGCGCAGGTTATTATGACCGTTCTGCATGCCGGCGGTAAGTTTGATGACAACTCTTATAAAGTTTCCGGCGGCCTGCACGGCGTAGGGGTTTCCGTTGTTAACGCCTTGTCAGAGAAACTAGAACTGGTGATCCGCCGTGAAGGCAAGGTACATGAGCAAACCTACAAACACGGTGAACCGCAAGGGCCATTGAAAGTGGTGGGCGAAACCGAGCAGACCGGGACCACCGTACGCTTCTGGCCTAGCTACCAGACCTTTACCAATAACACCGAATTTGAGTACGACATCCTGGCCAAACGCCTGCGTGAACTGTCGTTCCTTAACTCCGGCGTATCCATTCGTCTGAAAGACAAACGTAACGATAAAGAAGACCACTTCCATTACGAAGGGGGTATCAAGGCGTTCGTTGAATATCTGAACAAGAACAAAACGCCGATCCACCCAACGGTGTTCTATTTCTCAACCGTGAAAGACGATATCGGTGTGGAAGTGGCGTTGCAGTGGAACGATGGTTTCCAGGAAAACATCTACTGCTTCACCAACAACATCCCGCAGCGTGATGGGGGGACTCACCTGGCTGGTTTCCGTGCCGCGATGACCCGTACCCTGAACAACTACATGGATAAAGAAGGCTATAGCAAGAAGTCCAAGATCAGCGCAACCGGTGACGATGCGCGTGAAGGTCTGATTGCTGTGGTCTCGGTGAAAGTACCCGATCCGAAGTTCTCTTCACAGACTAAAGACAAGCTGGTGTCTTCTGAAGTGAAAACCGCGGTCGAATCGCTGATGAACGAAAAGCTGGTGGATTATCTGATGGAGAACCCAGCAGACGCCAAAATCGTCGTCGGTAAAATCATCGATGCGGCCCGTGCTCGTGAAGCGGCACGTAAAGCGCGTGAAATGACGCGCCGTAAAGGTGCGCTGGATCTGGCTGGCTTGCCAGGAAAGCTGGCGGACTGCCAGGAGCGTGACCCGGCACTGTCCGAACTGTACCTGGTGGAAGGGGACTCCGCGGGCGGCTCTGCCAAGCAGGGGCGTAACCGCAAGAACCAGGCGATCCTGCCGTTGAAAGGTAAAATCCTCAACGTTGAGAAGGCGCGTTTCGACAAGATGCTGTCCTCACAGGAAGTCGCCACGCTGATCACCGCGTTGGGCTGTGGCATTGGCCGTGATGAGTACAACCCAGACAAACTGCGTTACCACAGCATCATCATCATGACCGATGCCGACGTCGACGGCTCGCACATCCGTACGCTGCTGTTGACCTTCTTCTATCGTCAGATGCCGGAAATCATCGAGCGTGGTCACGTGTTTATCGCACAGCCGCCGTTGTACAAGGTGAAAAAGGGTAAGCAGGAACAGTACATCAAAGACGACGAAGCGATGGATCAGTATCAGATCGCGATCGCTCTCGACGGTGCGACCCTGCACACCAATGGTGCAGCACCTGCATTGGCGGGTGAACCGCTGGAGAAAATGGTGGCTGAGCATTACAGCGTGCAGAAGCTGATTGGGCGTATGGAGCGCCGCTATCCGCGCGCGTTGCTGAACAACCTGATTTACCAACCGACCTTGAACGAAGACGATCTGAGCGATCAGGCCAAAGTGCAAACCTGGATTGAATCACTGGTGAAATTGCTCAACGATAACGAGCAGCATGGCAGCAGCTATGATTTCGTGATCAATGAAAACCGTGAACGTCAAATGTTTGAGCCGGTACTGCGCATTCGTACGCACGGGGTAGATACCGATTATCCGCTAGACTTCGATTTCATCCACGGTGGTGAATACCGCAAGATCTGTTCGCTGGGCGAAAAACTGCGCGGCCTGCTCGAAGAGGATGCATTCATCGAACGTGGCGAACGTCGTCAGCCAGTAAGCAGCTTCGAACAGGCGCTAGAGTGGTTGGTGAAAGAGTCTCGTCGTGGTCTTTCGGTACAGCGTTATAAAGGTCTGGGTGAAATGAACCCGGAACAGCTGTGGGAAACCACCATGGATCCAGAGCAACGCCGTATGTTGCGTGTGACGGTGAAAGACGCGATTGCAGCCGATCAGCTGTTTACGACCTTGATGGGGGATGCCGTAGAGCCACGTCGTGCCTTTATCGAAGAAAACGCCCTGAAAGCAGCGAATATCGATATCTAACGCGTTAATGAGCGAATAAAAATCCGCGCCGGGTAACTCGCGCGGATTTTTTTATGCCGTTTTTAGCATTAACATGGCATGCTGAAACGCGTTTTACCCAAAATAATTCGAGTTGCAGGAAGGCGGCGACACCGCGAATCCCCAAGAGCATAGATCACTATGTGACTGGGGTGAGTGAGGAAAGCCAACGCACCTGCAACTCGAAGTATGACGGGTATAGCATGAGGAAAACCCCTGGGAGAAGCTCGAATGGCTATTGAACTGATTGCAATTGATATGGATGGCACGCTGCTAAATCCGCAGCACCAGATTACGCCAGCGGTGAGGCAGGCCATTACCGCCGCGCGCAATCGGGGGGTGCATGTCGTGCTGGCTACCGGGCGGCCCTACATTGGTGTGCAGGACTATCTGCGTCAATTGGATATTCAGGGAGAGGGCGATTTCTGCATTACCTATAACGGTGCTCTGGTACTTAAAGCGACAGACGGCACCTGTATTTTGCAAGAAACGCTCGGTTTTGAGGATTACCTCTATTTTGAACGCCTGGCGCGGGAATTTGGCGTTCATTATCAGGCGTTTGACTTCGATACCCTCTACACACCTAACAAAGACATTGGCAAATATACCGTCCATGAATCTGAAATGACCGGTATCCCATTAAAATACCGCAGTGTAGAAGAGATGGATCGTGCAATCCGCTTCCCGAAGGTGATGATGATTGATGAGCCTGAGTTACTGGACAGCGTCATTGCCCGTCTGCCAGCGGAAGCGCTGGAGCGGTACACCATCATGAAAAGCGCTCCCTATTATCTGGAAATCCTGCACAAGAAAGTCGATAAAGGTGCCGGAGTGAAAATGCTGGCCGATCATCTGGGTATTAAACAGGAAAACGTCATGGCGCTGGGCGATCAGGGTAATGATATGGCGATGGTCAAGTATGCCGGCGTCGGCGTGGCGATGGGCAATGCTATTCCAGAGCTGAAAGCGATTGCCCAGTTTGTCACCACCAACAATACCGAAGATGGTGTAGCCCGTGCGATTGAGAAGTTCGTGTTGAACGTTTGATGTTAGCTGCCAACGCCCTCTCCTTTAGGAAGAGGGCGCTACCTGGCCGTGTGCTCAGTGGCATTTTTTATGGCTGGCTAATGGCCTTCAGGTATTTTTCCAGCACAATATTTTTACCGCATAGCACCACGGCCACTTTTTTACCCTGAAATTCGGGTGCCAGCTTGCAGGCGGCAGCCAAGGCGACCCCGGCCGCGCCTTCAATAATCCACCGATCGCTGGCGGCGATCAGACGCATTGCCTGCTTGATTTCATTTTCGCTGACTAACACTTTACGGTCGATCACCTGCTGGCAAAGTGGGAAGGTGATAGCGCCGGGTTCAACACCCCCCGCAGTCCCGTCGGACAACGTATCCTGTTCTTCCACCGGGTAAATATGTCCTGCTTCCAACGCACTGTACATGCTGGTGGCATTCTCTGGCCAACAGGCAATAATCTGCGTTTTCGACGATAATCGCTTCAGTACGGTGCCGATACCGGCAATATAGCCACCGCCACCGACGGCAACGAACACCGCGTCCAGGTCGGGTTGTTGTTCAACTATCTCCATGCCGCAGGTGCCTTGCCCAGCCACCACTTCAGCGTCGTTATAGGGGGAGATATAGACTTTATGCTGTGCGCGGGCGGCTTTTTCCCCGGCCAGCTCTGCATTTAATGCATCACCCGGCACCTGTATGACCTCACCTCCCAACGCACGAATGGTCTCAAGCTTAATGGCCGCTGCGTTTTCAGGGGCATAGACGGTGACGTGGACGCCCATCAACTTACCGGCAAGCGCTACTGCCTGGCCGTGATTGCCGGTAGAAGCGGCAATCACCCCTTGCTGACGTTGTGGGTCACTGAGCAAACGCAGTTTGTTGCTTGCCCCGCGGAATTTAAATGAACCAGTATGCTGCAGATGGTCGCACTTTAAATACAGTTCGCAGCCCAAATGCTGTGAAAGCAATACGCTACGCTCCAACGGAGTAACACGCACCTGTGGGCGTAACTGTTGGTGGGCAGAAACGATCTCATCAAATAAGTTGCTCATACTGATCCCTTCATTTTCTTTAGATAGTTATAAACCGTCGCGCGCCCGATACCGCTTATCGCCCGTTGTTTATTGAGGAGCCCGTGTTGGCTGAGCAGGCTGCATATTATCCTTGTCTCGCAGCGCTGACGTATATACCGATCGCAGTAGGTGAACGCATGTATTCGCGTTTTGATTTTAAACGCGTGTTTCGGCTGTAGGATTATATACTTCAGGGCACTTTGTCTATCAGCCGCCGTGTAAAAGCGAAGGCGTCAATCGCGCGGAGTATATTCAAGTCGTTGGTGTCCTCACTGGCTCCGGTACGTCTGATAGGCCTGACCGGCGGGGTATTTAACTTTGTGGGGGGTTTAGGGGGCATTACCGTGCCGCTGGTGGTAGGGTATCTGGCGCAGGATTACGGTTTTGCACCTTCTCTGATTTATATTTCGGTCGTTGCCCCGTTAGGCGCGTTGTCTTATCTGCTGTTGGTTGGTGATGTGAAACGGGTAGGCTGATCGGGTATTATGGCGGCGTATACTCGTCATACTTCACGTAGCCAGTGTGTTGACAGCGCTCAGTGATTCGGCCCAACGAGGCCAGCACACGCATTGCGTTTTTGTCATACAACTCGAATTATTTCGCGTATATGCTATTCCGTGTACAGGAGCCGCCATGCGTTACCATGAACAACAACTGACTTTCGATCCACGCGGGCATCAGCTCACTAACATTAACGTCTGGACACCGTGCAGCCAATGGTTGGCGTATGACGTTCGCCCGAGCGGGGCTTCCTTTACCGGGTTGACCATTGAACGCGTCAATATTGCCACCGGGCAGGTAGAGGTCGTTTATCGGGCACAGCACGGTGCTCATGTTGGTGTGGTGACGGTCAGCCCTGACGCCCCTGCGCGCTACGTGTTCATCCATGGTCCTGAGCATCCAGACAGCGTTTGGCATTACGATTTTCACCATCGCCGTGGCGTGATTGTCAGTGAGCCCGATCGTGAATTGGCGATCACGCTCGATGCGATGGATATCACCCCGCCCTATACCCCTGGCGCTTTGCGTGGGGGGAGCCACGTCCACGTATTTAGTCCGGACGGCAGCCGCCTGAGCTTTACCTATAACGATCACGTGATGCATGAGCGCGATCCTGCGCTGGACTTGCGCAATGTCGGGATTGCTGTGCCATTACACGGCGTAAACCCGCCCAAACAGCATCCGCGTGAATACGATGGCAGCCACTATTGTGTGTTGGTCAGTACCACGACGCCAACGCCGCAGCCAGGCAGCGATCAGATCAACCGGGCTTATGAAGAAGGCTGGATTGGCCTGCAAGGCTATGGAAAACCCGATGGCCGCCGCCAGCGTTGGGCACTGGCGTTTATTGGCGATACGCTCTCCGTCAAAGGGGAAAAACTGCCTGAAGTGTTTGTGGTTGACCTGCCTGATAACGATGCCGATTATGCCAAAGCCGGTAGCGCTCCTTTACAGGGAACCGAAAGTACCTTGCCAGCCCCCCCGCGAGGCATCCTGCAGCGAAGGCTGACCCATACCAGCGAGCGTCGTTATCCGGGGGTAGTGACCACGCCGCGTCATTGGTTGCGTAGCGCGCCAGACGGCAGTGCGATCGCTTTTCTGATGAAGGACGATCGGGGCATCGTGCAATTGTGGACGGTTTCCCCTAATGGCGGTGAGCCACGTCAGGTGTCACAGGTGGAGCAGGGGATTCAGTCGGCGTTCAGCTGGCATCCGCAGGGCGGTCAGATGGCCTTGGTTTGCGATAACAGTGTGATGCTGTGTGATATGCGCAGTGGCCAGATGCGGCGCCTGACCAAACGCACACCACAGCCACCATTAGGTGACGCGGTTGTATTTTCACCCGATGGTAAACAGGTGGCGTTTATGCGTGAGATAGCCGGTTTCAGTCAGATTTTTGTGGCGGCGGTTTAGCGACGCTTACTGGCACTCTGGCCGGTATTATTGTGCTGGCGTGGTTGGCATGCCCTGCCCTGGATTGCCACTGGCGGCCAGGTTTTGTTCTTCATCATGTTGAATGCGTGCTTTAGGCGAATCCACCGTTTTGTCTTTATCTGAGCGCAGGTAATCATAAGGCAGCAAGACGGTATCCATCACTGCAGAAAAGGGCAGATCGATCGCCAGCAGCGGCATCATTGCCCAACTGGTATCATCGTTTTTCATCATGTTTACGTTGGCGCGCGTGCCGGGATAATAACCCTGGTCGGCGCCGGTATGGCTCATCACGCTGGAGCAACCTGTAGCACCCAGCGCACTCAACAGCAGGCAACGGGTTGCGAGTATTTTTACTGGTTTCATTAATCCATCCTGAGGCTCAGTTCCTCTGAAATTTGTCGATTTATAACATCCAATGAACGAGTGAGAAGGAGGAAAACCAAGCTCTGTGGCAGCCATCTCACTTTATTGTACGTGATAAACAAATTTTCGCCGTTCCGATTGGCAATTTTTTCATCATCCCCAGTTGAAATGAGGAAATCAAACCCCATTTTCTTTACAAGGCCAAATTAAGAATTTGCCGTAAGGGAGTTCTGGCCATATAGCCTGTCCATGATGGAAGGCTGAATTTAACCTCGCTGATGTGCCTTAGGAGGCTGTGTTATGCGCAATTTTGATCTTTCTCCGCTATACCGTTCTGCGATTGGCTTTGATCGTCTGTTTAACGCACTTGAAGCTGGGCAAAGCCAGGGGAACGGTGGTTATCCTCCTTATAATGTTGAGCTGGTGGACGAAAATCATTATCGCATTGCCATCGCGGTTGCTGGCTTTGCCGAGCAGGAGTTGGATATCACTACACACGATAATCTGTTGATTGTACGTGGGGCCCACAATAATGAGCCTGCCGAGAAAACCTATTTATACCAAGGCATTGCCGAGCGCAATTTTGAGCGCAAATTCCAACTGGCCGAACACATTCAAATTAAAGGTGCCAAACTGGAAAACGGTTTGCTGTATATCGATCTGGAACGCATCGTGCCGGAAACATTAAAGCCGCGTCGGATCGAAATTAAGTAATTGTTGTTGTATCACCGTGCCTGCCGTTAGGGGGCAATGTTTGATTTACCCTATGAATTTCAAGCCGCAGCTAGGCGACCAGCTTGCTCATCCCCAGGAAATAAGTGACTGGGGTGAGCAAGTGCAGATAACAACGCTGTGGTTTGAAAGGCGACGGGTAAAAATCTCGCTTCTTTGAAGGAGTTTATACTATGCGTAATTACGATTTATCCCCACTTCTGCGTCAATGGATCGGTTTTGATAAACTGGCCAGCTCAATGGGGGGCCAGGAGCCTCAAGGGTTCCCGCCTTACAATATTGAGAAAAGCGACGACAACCACTATCGCATTTCCCTGGCTCTGGCCGGGTTCAAACAAAGCGAACTGGATATTGAGGTGGAAGGCCCGCGTCTGACCGTGCGTGGCAAACCTACCCCGCCAGAAAAACAGGTGGAGTATCTGCATCAGGGATTGGTGTGCAAAGAGTTCACCCTGACATTTACCCTGGCAGAACACCTGCAGGTTTCTGAAGCCAAATTTGAAAACGGCCTGCTGCATATTGACCTGGTGCGTCATGTTCCCGAAGCCTTGCAGCCTCAGCGCATCAGTATCGGTAGTATGCCGGAGCTGGAATCAAAATAACCGGCTGAAAAAAAAGAAAAACTCACGGGGGAGGTCCTTTCGGGCCTCCCCCGTTGCATTCTGTGGTACACCCCACATTACCCCCCTGCACCTTATGTCAGAATCCTTACTAATTGCGTGTATTTATATCCTATGGATTTCAAGTAACAGCCCGGCATCCCGTTCATTCATCTCCTAAGCTGACTTAGGGCTGGGGGCAAATCTGTCGGGAGCAGATGTGAACGTGGGTTACAACGGCCTGTAACCACGCTGTAGGTTGAAAGACGACGGGTATAGCGCATACCGATTGTTAAACTTCTGGTAAGGATGTGACGTATGAGTGATATCGCCCTGACCGTCAGCATGTTGGCGTTGGTGGCTATTCTCGGGTTATGGATCGGCAACTGGAAAGTGTATGGCGTGGGTTTAGGGATAGGCGGCGTCTTGTTCGGCGGCATCATCGTCGGGCACTTTGCACAGACTTACCAAGTCAGTCTCAACGGCGACATGCTGCACTTTATTCAGGAGTTTGGTCTGATCCTGTTTGTTTACACCATCGGTATTCAGGTTGGTCCTGGTTTCTTCTCGTCCCTGCGTGTTTCCGGCCTTAAGCTCAATGGCTTTGCCATTTTGCTGGTGCTGATTGGCGGCCTGGTAGCAGCAATTGTTCACAAGCTGTTTGCCGTACCGTTGCCGATTATTCTCGGCGTGTTCTCCGGTGCGGTCACCAATACGCCGGCGCTTGGTGCCGGGCAACAGATACTCACCGATCTGGGCTCCGATCCTGCGTTGGTCAACCGCATGGGGATGGGCTATGCCATGGCCTATCCGTTCGGTATCTGCGGCATCCTGTTGGTGATGTGGCTGATCCGGCTGTTCTTCCGCATTAACATCGAGCAGGAAGCACAAGCCTTTGAAAACAGCCTGGGTAACAATCGTGAGCTGCTGCAAACCATGAACGTAGCGGTACGTAACCCTAACCTGCAGGGCATGGCAATCAGAAGCGTACCATTGCTCAACAGCGATGACATCATCTGTTCGCGCCTGAAACGCGGTGATTTACTGATGGTGCCTGCCCCGCACGAAAAGCTGGAGCTGGGAGACTTTCTGCATCTGGTCGGCAAACGTGAAAAACTGGAAAATGCCCGCTTGGTGATCGGTGAAGAAGTGGACGTTTCGCTCTCCACGCGTGGGACAGCACTGCAGGTGGTGCGTGCGGTGGTGACCAACGAAAAGGTGCTGGGCAAAAAAATCCGCGATCTGAATCTGAAGCAGAAATACGATGTGGTGATTTCGCGCCTCAATCGTTCCGGGGTGGAACTGGTGGCCGGTAGCAATGTTACGCTGCAGTTCGGGGATATCCTCAATCTGGTGGGGCGGCCGGAATCCATTGAGGCGGTGGCGGCTATCGTCGGCAACGCCAAACAGAAGTTGCAACAGGTGCAGATGCTACCGGTGTTTATCGGTATCGGCCTTGGGGTGTTGCTGGGCTCCATCCCACTGTTTATTCCTGGTTTCCCGGCGGCGTTGCGGCTGGGGTTGGCCGGTGGTCCGCTGGTGGTGGCGTTGATCCTGGGGCGTATCGGCAGCATCGGTAAGCTTTACTGGTTTATGCCGCCGAGTGCCAACCTGGCATTGCGTGAGTTGGGCATCGTGCTGTTCCTGGCGGTGGTGGGTTTGAAGTCCGGGGGCAATTTTATCGATACCCTGATCCATGGTGAAGGGTTGGCATGGATTGGCTATGGTGTGCTGATTACCGCGATCCCGCTGATCACCGTGGGGATTCTGGCCAGAGTGGTGGGCAAGATGAACTATCTGACGCTCTCCGGTATGCTGGCCGGTTCGATGACCGATCCACCGGCGTTGGCCTTTGCCAACGGTCTGCATCCTTCCAGTGGTGCAGCCGCGCTGTCCTACGCTACGGTCTATCCGTTGGCGATGTTCCTGCGCATTATGTCACCGCAGTTGCTGGCCGTACTGTTCTGGGCGATGTAGTGACAAAACAGGGGCTCTGCCAGCAGAGCCCCTGAGGTTTACCCGGCGTCCTGATGGGCACGTTCAATCTCTTCTGCCAGGATCATCACCCCTCGCTCAATATCTTCCGGATTCGGCACATAGTTCATGCGCATACATTGATGCGTGTGCGGCCATTCATGCTCCAATCCTGGGAAGAAGTAATGGCCTGGAACCATCAGCACCCCACGTTTCTTCAAGCGCTGGTACAGCAGTTCGGTGGTGATCGGTAAATCCTTGAACCACAGCCAGAGGAAGATGGCACCTTCCGGTTTGTGGATCAGGCAGCGCTCGGGTGACAGATAACGGCGGATAATAGCGATGGTCTGCTCGACACGTTGTTGGTAGAACGGCCGAATCACTTCGTTAGACAAGCGCAGCAGATCGCCGCGTTCAATCATCTGTGTAGCCAAGGCAGGGCCGATGCTGCCTGGCGACAGACTGATAATGCCATTCATATTGGTCAGCGCCGTGATGACTTTTTCGTCGGCAATAACGATGCCGCAGCGCGATCCCGGCAGGCCGAGTTTGGAGAGGCTCATGCACAGAATGATGTTCGGATTCCACAATGGTGTGGCTTCACTGAAGATAATTCCGGGAAACGGCACGCCATAAGCGTTATCGATTACCAGCGGGATATCACGCTGCTGCGCCAGCAGATCAAGTTTCATCAGCTCTTCGTCGGTGATCACGTTACCGGTTGGGTTGGTCGGGCGTGAGACGCAGATCATGCCGATATCTTCGCCGATATTCAGATGTTCAAAATCGACGTGATACTTGAACTGGCCGTCTGGCAGCAGTTCGATGTTGGGTTTGGCTGAGACAAACAGCCCTTCATCCAACCCGGAATCGGCATAGCCGATGTACTCTGGCGCCAGCGGGAACAGAACGCGGCGGCGGCGGCCGTCGGCATAGCGGCCAGCGAACAGGTTAAACAAGTAGAAAAACGCGCTTTGGCTGCCGTTTGTCAGCGCAATATTCTGTGGTTCGATCTGCCAGCCAAGTTCTTCTTGTAGCAGTTTAGCCAGTGCTTTCAGCAGAGCATCTTTACCCTGTGGACCATCATAGTTGCATAACGCCTCGGTCAGTTTGCCCTGATCGAGCATCTCCTGACAAAGCTGCCTGAAGTAGCTTTCCATCTCGGGGATTTGCGCTGGATTACCGCCGCCGAGCATGATGGCCCCTGGCGTTCGCAGGCCTTCGTTCAGATCGTCCATTAAGCGGGTGATGCCCGCGTAACGGGTAAATTTATCGCCGAAAAGTGAAAAAGTCATATAACCATTCATACTTGAAGCTGCAGGGGTGTTGGCTGCTCTCGCTTACCCGAATCACTTACTTAAGTAAGTGATTCGGGACTCGCTCTGTTGCGGCCTATCTGCAACTCCACGTATTTTGGGTATAGGCGCAACAGTATTGTTATTAGCAGGTAGGGGCCCACCATACCGCCAGATAAAAGCGGGTGCAATGCGGCGACTATTTCATCCGCCGGTGATAGATATCGCCCGGCGTTACTTTTTCAGCATAATACGTTGAGTTATTGTGACCGGGTGCCAGCCCACACCACCATCACCCTGTCGCCTTCATGCTGGCGGCTGAAAGCATAGTAATGTGAGGTCTGCTGTGATTGCTGCGTACCGGCACCGATGGCTGAGTGACGGGCGCGGAACTGGCCTAACACCTGCCAATGCGCCAGCAACGGTGCCTTGGCCCCTTGCAGTTCACCCCAGTTCATATCAGAGCGCGTTCCCTGCAGAGGATCGGAGCCGGTTGGGCCAAGTGGACGGCCACTTTCATCGCCGTAGTATATTTGCACCGCACCCGGCGCCAATAACAGCAGGTCTGCCGCACGTTGCTGCAACGGCAGCGAACCCTTGGCATCGCTGGCAAAGAACAGGCGCGTATCGTGCGAGGAAATATAGCTCAGTACGTTGAAGCCTTGCAGTTTGTCGGCCATTTGCTGATAAGTTGCATCGATATTCGAGAAACATCCCAGAGCCTGCGCGGCCTGATCCTGAAAATCGAAGTTAATCATCGCATCGAAGCCGTTCTGGTAATAATCGCTTTCCATTACGCCATGGCCCCAGGCTTCGCCCGTCATCCAAAACGGTGAGTTATCCAGGGCCTGTTGGGGATTGGCCGCTTTCCATTCCGCCAACGCCTTGGCTGCACGTTGCTTTAGCAGAGCCAATGTGGGTTTATCAACATGTTTGGCAGTATCGACACGGAAACCATCGATGCCATAGTCGCGCACCCACTGGCTGAGCCAATGGGTGAGATAGTCACGGGTCGTGGCTCCAGGGATTTCACGCGCGGCGGTATCGGGCTTATGGTGGTAGAACAGCGGCAGACCGCTGGCGCCGGGCGCTTCGGTTTTTATGTCTGGCAAGAAGGCGAGCGACATGGTCAGATCGTCAAAACCTGGCGAGTCATAATCGCCGATGTCGGTGCGGATCCAGTTTTTCCCCCACCACGCGCTCCAGCCCGCTTTATCACTGAAGTTGATATAATCATTGAAGCTATGCCAGTTCTGGCCTGCTCCGGGCTGCCAATCTCCCCAGTTTTTACCCAGGGTTTTTTCTATTTCGTTGCCCTTCAGGTACAGCGAACCGAACTGAAACTGCTGCATATCCGCCAGTGTGGCATAGCCGACGTGATTGACCACGACGTCAAACAGAATACGGATCCCACGCTGGTGCGCCTGTTCCACCAGATTACGCAGTTCCTGCTCGTTGCCCATATTGGCATCAAGCTTGGTCCAGTCCTGATGGTAGTAACCGTGGTAGGCATAATGTGGGAAATCACCTTTGGTGCCGCCGCCGACCCAACCGTGGATTTGTTCCAGAGGGGAACTGATCCACAGCGCATTGACCCCCAACTGTTGCAGATAATCCAGCTTTTGTGTCAATCCGGCCAGATCGCCTCCGTGGAAGGTGCCGATCTCCTGCATGCCGTCGCTGCGACGGCCATAGCTATGATCGTTGGCGGGATTACCGTTTTCAAAACGGTCGGTCAGCACGAAATACACCGTCGCATTATGCCAGTTGAAGGCAGCCTGTGGTGGTGTGGTGGCAGACTCCAACAATAACAGCCCACCGCTGTTGGCGGCGGGTTGCAGCTGGATTTGGCCCTGAATGACCGTGGCGGTCTGGCCAGAGTAAAAATCACGTACCGTTTCGCCTTCGGCAAACGTGCCTTTCACCGTTACTGTGATCGGTTGACCGTCCCAGCGTTGGCAGGTTTTTGCGACGGCGGCCACGGTTTTTTCTGGCTCGGCTTGCAGGCTGAGCTGTAAGGTTGGGGTGCCGCTGCGGGTATCGATACGTACCTGATAGTCACCGTCTCGGAAAAGCCGCCAGGTAGCGGGAGTATCATCACTACAGGGCTGTAACGACAGGGTTTGGTTCAGCTTTACCGCGCCGACCGGCTGCCAGCACTGCGTGTTCTGATACAACCGCAGCGGCAGTTGGCCTTTTGTCAGGGTAGCCTGGCTGGTAAACAGACCGCTGGTGGATTCGCTGAAGGCCGGGAAGCTTTGCAGTGTCCAGTTCGCCAGCGCAGCGGGTGAAAGCAACATCAGTAGGGGAAGGGTCAGACGTTTCATGGCTCTCCTTACTCGTTTCAGGAAGCGTTTTTATTGTAGGGTTATGCCTAGTTTGCTTAATGGCGGAAAAAACGCCTCATCCCAGGGCAACAATTTGGGGGCGGAGGAGGAAGGGGGAGAGTGTCGACTTTGAAGCGCTGTTTTTTTAACCTGTACAATCCTTTGTAGGGGTAAAAATAATGAAATACATATTATTAGCGTATTTCTTACCCAAAGGCACTCGCCGGAAAAACGCAGGTAGATGCCAGCCGGTAAAAACTGGCACCTGAGAAAGGTTACGGGTTCAGCAACTGCGGGTTAACGCAGTTTTCCTTCACCGTGCCAGTCAGTGCGGCAATCAGATTATCCACCGCACATGCGGCCATGCCATAACGGGTTTCATGAGTAGCTGAGCCGATATGCGGTAGCGCGACCACGTTGGGCAATTTCAGCAGTGGAGAGTTGACCGGTAGCGGTTCTTTCTCAAACACATCCAGGCCCGCGGCGTGAATTGTTCCGTTCTGCAAGGCTTCGATCAGCGCCTGCTCGTCCACGACCGGGCCACGGCCCGCGTTGATCAGAATGCCGCTCTTTTTCATCTTCGCCAACTGCTCGCGGCCAATCATATGGAAGGTTTGCTCGGTCAACGGTAGTGTAATACAGATAAAATCAGATTCGGCCAGCAGCGTATCGAGATCGCAGCGGCGGGCGTTGAAGCGTTGCTCTGCCTCTTCATGAGTGCGACGTGCGTTATACAGCACCGGCATGCTAAAGCCGAAGTGCGCGCGCTGTGCCAACGCCAGACCGATACGGCCCATACCGAGGATACCGAGGGTTTTATGGTGCACATCAACCCCATACCAATCCGGCCCGATGCTGCCTTGCCATTCACCCGCTTTCACCCGTTCAGCCACTTCGACCACCCGACGTGCGGTGGTCAGCACCAGGCTCATCAGAGTATCAGCCACGGTTTCGGTCAGCACGGTTGGGGTATGCATTAACAGCACGTTGTGGGCGTTGAGTGCCTCGACGTCAAAGTTGTCGTAACCGACGGAGATGGTTGAAGCCGCACGCAGTTTAGGCGCCCGTTGCAGAAAGGCTTCATCAATCTTGCCGCCGGAACCGAGGATCCCCTCGGCCTGCTGCAACGCCTGATCCAGCGCTGCCGGGTTATCCGGGTGCAGGCCGTCAAAGGCGTGCACGGTGAAGTGCTGCTCCAACCGTTCACGCAGGTCGTCGGGGATCGTTTTGTACAACACAATGGATGGTTTCATCACACACTCCAGAATCCCCTTCATCTTTCAAGCTGCAGCGCTGTTGGCTGCAGCTTGAAATCCATGGGGCATTGTATTTAATAGAACACCAAGTATAACGAGGTCAGGCAATTTGTGGCTGGGCCTCATTGCATGCGGGTTTGACGATCAACGTCAGCCCTACCGCGGCCAGCAACGCAATCGCCATAAACATATAGGACGCCGACGGGCTACCGGTGGCACCGTTCAGGTAACCGACAAACCAGGAACCGAAGAATGAGCCTAGCGCGCCCATGCTGTTGATCAATGCCATGGCGCCGCCAGCGACGTTTTTCGGCAGCATTTCCGGAATGATGGCGAAGAAGGGGCCATAGGGGGCATACATTGCTGCACCGGCAACCACCAGCAGGCCGTAAGAGATCCAGAAGTGATTCGGACCAACGGCATAAGAACCAAAGAACGCCAATGCACCGATCAGCAGCAGCGGCCAGACAAACAGTTTGCGATTCTGCATCTTATCCGATGCCCAGGAAACGACAATCATCGCAATCGTGGCGGCCAGATAAGGCACCGACGAAAGCCAACCTGCCTCCACCATACCCATCTGCATGCCGCTACGCAAAATAGAAGGCAGCCACAGCACAAAACCATACACACCGATGCTCCAGGCAAAATACTGCATACACAGCAGGATCACGTTGCGGGAGCGGAAGGCTTCGCCATAGTTACGTACCGCCTTGATGCCTTTCTGTTCTTCTTCCAGCTGTTGCTGCAGCGCACGTTTTTCTTGTTCACTCAGCCAACCGACCTGTGACGGTTTATCTTTTACCAGCACCCACCAGCAGAACGCCCAGAGTATTGCAGGAACCCCTTCGATGATAAACATTTCGCGCCAGCCAAAGGCGTGGATCAGATAACCGGAAACCACCGACATCCACAGTACTGTCACCGGGTTGCCGAGGATCAGGAAGGTATTGGCGCGGGAACGCTCAGACTTGGTAAACCAGTTGCTGATATAAATCAGCATGGCGGGCATTACCGCCGCCTCGACCACGCCAAGGATAAAACGGATGGCTGCCAGCATCGGGATATTGCTTACCATGCCGGTCAGCGAGGCGCAGCCGCCCCACAGGATCAGGCACCAGAAAATCAGTTTTTTTACGCTGCGGCGCTCAGCGTAAATGGCTCCTGGGATTTGAAAGAAGAAATAGCCCAGAAAAAACAGGGCTCCCAACAGAGAAGACATTCCTTTGGTGATGCCGAGATCGTCGTTGATACCGGCGGCGGAGGCAAAGCTGAAGTTGGCACGATCCAGATAGGCCAGGCTGTAGGTGATAAACACGATGGGCATGATGTACCACCAGCGTTTTGCCGCAACAGTTGCTGTATGCATGTTCAGGTTCCTTCAGTGGTGTCGTTTACCCTTTGCCTTGCAAGCTGCAGTGTTGTTGGCTGTAGCCTGAAAGTCAGTGGATATAGGCTCTCCTGGCGGATCTGATTGTAGGGTCAGAGGTGCGCGCGGAGAAATCGATTATATTTATTCTGCTAATGCGGCCCGGGTGGGTAACCCTTCGCTGTCACCGATAGCCTGGATGGCCAGCGAGCCGATTTTATTACCGCGCTGCACGGCCTGTTTCAGCGTTTTGCCTTCCAGCAGCGCGCTCAGGGTTCCGACCGCAAAGCCATCTCCAGCCCCAACGGTATCGACAACGTTGGACACTTTAACCGCGGGCACTGTCGCCCGATCGCCTGCCGCGGTTTTAAACCAGGCACCCTCTGCCCCGGTTTTGATAATTACTGCCTGTACGCCGCGCTCCAGGTAGTAATCGGCAATGCCTTCCGCGCTGGACTGTCCGGTCAGGATCTGTCCTTCCTTCAACCCTGGCAGAACCCAATCGGCGGCACAGGCCAGCTTGTTAAGCTGCTCGATCATCACCTGTTGGCTAGGCCACAGTACCGGGCGCAGGTTGGGATCAAAGGAGATGGTCTTACCCATCGCGCGCATCTCTTGCGCGGCGAAATGACACAGTGCCAGCGATTGTGCAGAGAGGGCCGCAGCGACACCGCTCAGATGCAGGTGGCGTGCGGAGGCGAAATAGGCACGATCAAAATCGGCGGTGGAAAGGTGGCTGGCGGCAGAACCCTTGCGAAAGTACTCCACAATGGGATCGGTTCCATCGGTGTTTTTAGATTTGAGCTGAAAACCGGTCGGGTAATGGTTGTCGACGGTGACCTGGCCTGCGTTAATGCCTTCTTTTTTCAACTGTTGCAGTGTAAAACGGCCAAAGGAATCATTACCTACCCGGCTCACCCAACCGACGTTCAGGCCCAGGCGGGCCAACCCGATCGCCACGTTCAGCTCAGCACCGGCAATGCGCTTGGTAAAAGATTCGACGTGGGCCAGATCGCCGGTTTCTGCCGCGACAAACATCGCCATAGCTTCGCCCAGCGTCACCACGTCCAGAGGGGATTGTGTTGTCATCATGGTTGCTCCGCACGTAAAAGATCGACGTAGTGGCGGGTGACCGCCTCCAGATTATCGCCCTGCAGCGGGAATTCGATACCGCAGGGCACGTCATGTGGCAAACGAGCCAACAGGGAACGCCAACTGCCATCGCTATCATCCAGGGCAACGGCTCGCCAGCCTCGGGGGCCTTGGGTTGCGGCTTTCACATGAATATAACCGACGTGATGTGTCAGCTTATCGGCGGCAGCCAGAGCGTCTTGCCCCACCCAATGCCAGTTAGCCATATCAAACGTCATGCAGACCGGCAGTTGCCTCTCTTCGATGGCATGGAAAAAAGCGCACAGCGGCGACAGAATGCCGCACTCTGCGGTTTGATCGTTCTCGACCATCAGTTGAGTGGGGGATTGCCCCAGAATGCTTTTCAGCTCGGTGAAATCGAATCCTGGCTGGTAATGGCCCAAAGAGAGTTTGAGGCGGCGAGCCCGCAGAATTTGTGCCTCAGCCAACAAGGCGGACAGGTTAGGGTTCAGGGTGTGCTGTGGCGTAAACAGCGCCTCTGGTGCGGAATAAACGGCACTGAGTTGCTGTTGCTCAAGCGCCTGTGCCAGGGCTGGCAGGCTATCGAGTTCCTGAGGGGAAAGCAGTTCGCGACGGATTTCAACCCCGTCAGCCCCCGCTTTGGCGATAAGGGGTAACAGCGCAGCCTGGCCACCTGATTGTTGAACTTTTTCGGTGCCATAGGCGCTGGTCACGACGATAATTTCTTTCTTCATATTGGCTCCTGGGGTGGCATATCACCACCGCTGTTGATGTATTTACGTTAAATGGAACCGGTTCCATTGAAAAGCAGCAAAATGAAGAAGTATGATCGCAATCACGAACCTGGGTGAAAAATAGCCAATTGAGGTTAGGGATACCCCTCTTTGAGGAAAGCGCTATCGCTGGGTGGAACCACGCACGATCAGTTCACCGGAGAAAACCTGCTCGCTAACGGGCGCATTCATTCCCTGGATGCGTTGTACCAGCTGCTCCAAGGCAGCGTGACCCATCTGATAAGTCGGTTGTTTCAGCGTGGTAATGCCCACGCCAGCCAGTTCAGCCCACTCCAGTTCATCAAATCCCAACAGGCCGATGTCGTTACCCCACTGCATACCCAGGCGGCGCATGGCCCGAGCGATTTGCAGCGTCAGCGCACCATTGGCGGATATCACCGCCTTACGCATACCGCGGTGGTGTGTACTGAAGGTCTGCAACACCTCGTCCAATTTTTTACCGTCGTTAAGCGGGGTTTCGGCCTGCTCAGCGGATAAGTCGGGATATTTGGCCATGGTTTGGCGAAAGGCATGCAGACGTTCGAGACGGGTGTTGACGGTGCCAATAGGTTCACTGAGGAACAAGATGGCTTCAAAGCCCTGCTCTAATAAGTGCTGCGTAGCGAGAGTGGCTGCCTCGCGATTATTCAGGCCGACCACGTCGCAGGCAAAATCGGGGATTTTACGGTCGATTAACACCATGGGCAGCATGGATTGCTGCAACATGGATAACGCATCCTCACGCATACCCACGGCATTCACCACAATGCCTTCCACACGGTAACTACTGAGTAATTGCAGGTAATGCTGTTCCTGGTTGACTTCGTTATTGGTGTTACAGACCAGCAGGGTAAAGCCGTGCAGGCGGCAGGCAGCTTCGATGCCTCTCATCACATCGACGGAATAGGGATTGGTGATATCGGCAATAATCAGGCCAATCAGCCGCGTTTGTCCTCCTTTAAGGCTGCGTGCCATTTGGCTTGGACGATAGTCGAGCTGTTGGATGGCCGTTTCGATGCGTTGTTTTAGCGCGTCGGAGAGCAAATGTTGTTCACCATTGAGATAACGTGACACGCTGGTTTTGCCGGTTTGGGCATGCCTTGCGACATCGCTGATGGTCGCGCGCCCTGAAGCGCGCGCTGTTTTCTCATTGCTCACCGCCGATCTCCCCTGTGTTTCATTGCCAAGGAGACTAACACACCCGGCGTAAAGCCGGGAATGACACTTATCAGGATGTGGTTCCCAACGCATTGGCTGGCTGCTGGATTTTTTTGGCGGTGCCACTGAGGGTAAAGGCAGAAATCAGCGTTACCCCTAGCGCCAGGCTGCCGAGGATCATGTAAGTGTCAGTGAAACCGATCCGGTCATACATATTACCAGCAAACGCCGAGAGGAAGATGGCAGCACCTTGTTTGGCAAATTGGAAACCAATCAGATAGATAGTGGCAGAAAGGCGAGTATCAAAAATGGCCGTAATGTATTTGAAGGTGCCCACCAGCAGGAAAGGCACTTCCAGCGCATGGAGCATTTTCAGCATGATCACCTCCAGCGCCGTGGTCGCAAAGGCAGAGCCAATAATGCGGACAGACATGATCGTGCCCGCTAGCAATAAGGTGTTTTTCGCGCCAATTCGGTTAATTATCCACGGAGAACAGAACATGATTAACGCATTAGCCAACTCTCCTGCGGTGGTGACGTAGCCAAAAACTTCCGTACCGCGTTGGGGAGAACTGAAAAAGGTTTTGAAGAAATTCGCAAACTGTTGATCGAACACGTCATACACGCAGGCCACACCGACCACATACAGGATGAACATCCACATTTTGGGCATCTTGAACAGTTCAGTGACCATCTTCACGTTGAACTGTTGCTGATTGGCACCGAGCTTATCCATCACAATGGCATTGGGGTTTTCATTCGGTTTGGCCAGTATCAGCAGTAGCATTAACAGTAATGCAGCCCCCGAGCCCATCCAGAATACGATATCCGGATTGATGTTGAACAAAATGCCGACGGTCGAGGCGCAAATTCCCCAACCGAAACAGCCGAACATCCGCGCCTTGCCATATTCGAAGGCACTTTTGCGGCTTACCCGTTCGATATAAGCCTCAACGGCGCCTGCGCCCCCCGAGAAAGCAAAGCCGATATAGGCTCCCCCGACCAGCGCGCCGAGTAACACATTTATTTTTAACAGTGGCGCAAAGACATAGAGGAAGAAGGGGGCAAAGAAAAACAATAATATTGTGATCACCCACAGCAGGTGTTTTTTCAATCCCAGCTTATCGGAAATAATGCCGAAAATAGGCTGGAACAGAATGGCAAACAGCGAAAGGCAGGAAAAAACCAGGCCAGTTTCCGTTTTATTCAGACCGATGATTTCCGAAAGCCAGATAGGCAGAAAAGGAAAACAGGTCGCCATAATGAAAAAGTAGAGGAAAAAGAAAGCGCCAAATATCCAGAAGTTACGGTTGTTTTTATAGGTACAGACGGTGGCGTTCATGGTGATTGTCCTTCCACGACGAGCTTGGGGTGTGCAGTGCGGTTAGTCGCGCACTGCACCTGCAAATCTATGGGATACTTAGCGTTGTTCCAGGCCGATCAGTATGGCGCTTTCAGGATCTAGCACCGGTAATGCCAGCCCAACCTGTGCCAACCATCCCCCACTGACTTCGCAAGGTTGTTTCATCCAGCCGGGTAATTGACGCATGGTATGCCCCCCTTGCTGCTGATGAATCAACGGTGGGGTATCCAGCAAGGTGATGAGGTAACGCCCATCGGCCTTCAGGCCAGGGATCCGCAGGTTGCCTGGTAGCGAGTAATCCGGCATGGCCAGTTGGCTGATCAGAATAACCGCGCGCTCCTGCCCTTCGGCAATCACGCCATTAATTTGTGTACTCGGATCGTGATGGTCAATGCGGATGACATTGCCGCTGTGTAGCAGTGGCCGCAGCGTCTTGTGCAAGGCCACATAACGGGCAAAGCCTTGCTGCTCGGCTTCACCTTCCTTGACCGGATCGAGTTCGATGCCCATATGGCCGAATAACGCCGTCAGGCCACGGAAACTGATGCTGTGCTGGCGTTCGGTGGCGTGGCATTGCCGGTTGCCGATATGCGCGCCCATCACCTCCGGTGGGAAGAAGTAGCTCATCCCGCGTTGAATGGTCTGACGCTCCAGGGCATCGTTATTATCGGAAGCCCAGAAGCGATGACAGCGTTTCAGAACCTCAAAATCGATACGGCCACCACCGGAGGCGCAGGATTCGAATTCCACCTGCGGGAAACGTTCTCTCAGCGTATCAAGCAAACGATAGAACTGTTCGGTCTGCGCGGTTAGCGAGGCGCGGCCAAGATGGGCTGGCTGGACGATTTCACGGTTCATGTCCCACTTGATGTAGTCGATATCGTGATTGCTCAGCAGCCAGTTCATCCGCTCCAGCAGGTAGTCGAACACCTGTGGATGACACAGATCGAGCACGTATTGGAAACGCCCTGTGGGTTGTTGATAACCTGGTAAACCTAATACCCATTCCGGGTGTGCCCGGAATAAATCGGAGTCTGGGTTGATCATCTCTGGTTCAACCCAGATACCAAATTCCATGCCCAAGTGTTTGACGTGTTCGATCACCGGAGCCAAGCCGTTGGGGTACTTTTTCTTGTCCAGATACCAATCGCCAAGGGCAGCGCGATCGTGGTCACGGCCACGGAACCAGCCGTCATCGATGATAAAGCGTTCTACGCCCAACTCGGCCGACTGGCTGGCCATTTGCATGATGTAGTCTGGATCGTGGTCGAAGTAGATCCCTTCCCACGTATTGAGATGCACCGGACGTGGCTTATTGTCAGGGAACTGCAGGATATTCTGACGGACATAGCGGTGGAATTGTTGACTAAGTGCATTCAGGCCACTGCCGGAATGGGCGGCATACAGCCAAGGCGTGCTGAGGCTGGCTCCGCCTTCAAGCACTTGCTCACCGGGCAGGTATAACGCTTCGGCCTGTAACAGGCGGCGACCATCGGTTTTTACATCGGCGCGAAGGCGGTGGTTACCGCTCCATCCCAGGTGCACACCCCACACCTCGCCCTGTTGCTCGCTGAAGCCGCTGCTACCGACCTTCATGCCGGGGAAATATTCATGGGAAGTGCGGCCCCGTCGATTTTCCTGCAGGTAGCCGCCATGTTCCAACGTAATACGATGAGGTTGGAATTCCCGTATCCAGCGGCCATGGAATGCCATCACTTCACTCGCGCGCTCTGGCAACGGCAGCGTCAGCGCCAAGCGGTTAACCCAGTAGCGTGCAGATTGAAGATTGATCAGCGTATGGCGCATTTTCAGCACGCCGCTGGCCTCATCCAACACCAGTTCACTGCGCAGCTGCAATCCGGCTTGTGGATCCTCTGCCAGGATCACCATTTGATTATCGTGATGGGTGAGTTCCCGGGTTGTGAAGATTGGTGACCAATCTTCGCCATCGCGGTGACCTTCTACACCCGGAGAGCCAAACAGACCGCGACCCGATTCTGCGGCCAGCGTTAATGGCGTATCTACATCCAACCGGCCGTTGGGGACCGCTCTGCCCAAGGTGATGAGATCCTCAGGTATAAACTCGGGTAAATGCGGGCCCCAATAGAGAATTTCGGCAAACGGATGGCAACGTACAATGACGTCGGTAGTGGCGCTGGTTAGCCGCACAACGGTGGGTTCCATATTCTGGCTCCTTGACGATTCTTTGCTTGATTCAGTAGCATTATCATTAATCCGAAACGTTTCGGATTAAAACCTAAACGTTTCGGATCTGTGATCTGGTCAAGAAAAAATCGAGGTTACTTTTAAGGATCAGGAATGCAGGGGCAGATCTTCGGGGTTAGGTTTCAGCACTGGCTGCCATAGCACCTGCAGTTTTTGCAGAGGTTCGCCACGGATCAGATCCAGAGTCATTTCAGCAATTTGTTGGCCAACTTCGGCGCGGGTCGCCTGAACAATGGCTGCCACAGGCAGATCGAGCAGGCTCTCCGGCGGTAATCCGTCATAGACCACCAGGGAAACGCCATGCGGGCCGAGTTTACCGGCATCACGCAGCGCCATCGCGGCACCTTCGCCATGGCCGTTACCGTCGGTAATGATTGCTGTAGGGGGCTCGGCCAGGGCGAGGAGTGCTTGCGTAGCAAGATAACCCGCACGCCGAGTAGGGGTGATGCTGTGTAAGTGATCATCCCGCAACGGCAGTTTATGGTGGGTCAATCCATCCAGATAACCCTGCCGACGCTGGCTGATGAATGACTGCTGATTATTTTCACCCAAGTAGGCAATTCGCTGGTGGCCGAGTGATACCAGATAATTAACCGCCATCAGGCTACCGGCGTGGTTGTCAAAATCAAACCAGGCATAATCTTTGCCCAATTGGCTTCGGCCCAGTGCCAGAAAGGGGAAGTCAAGCCGCTGAAGTTCCTGTAAACGCGGATCGTTATCCAATGTATGTGCCACGATCAACGCATCGACGCGCTTGCTGGCAATCAGGCGGGTAAAGGCTTGATAAGGCGCATTATCAGCGACCAGCAGCAAATCGATCTCATTGCGCCCCAGTTCGTGGCTGATACAGCCTATCATTTCCATCAGCGGGGAATTGCTTAATGAGTCGGTATTAAACGGAAAAACCAACCCAATGGCATCGATCTTGCCCATTTTCAGCCGGCGTGCCAGGGTATTGGGGCGATAGCCCAAACGCGCAGCCTCCTGTTCCACGCGCTGGCGGGTATCTTGCGCCACGTCGCTATAGCCATTCAACGCGCGGCTAACGGTAGTAACTGAGAGACCTAATGCTTTGGCTATCGCTTTCAGGGACATATTTCACTCTAAATGAAGGCGTTGGGATGCAGGGGGAGAGTAGCACATTGAGTGGAACAGGCGGGAGCGTTGAGGTGAGGAAATGCGAAGCGGCGGGGCCAGGAAGGCCCCGCACGAGATTACTGCAGCGGGCTGAGGGTGATCTCAACACGGCGGTTTTGTGCTTTGCCTTCCGTTGTGCTGTTAGAGGCAATCGGGTTGTCCGGACCGGCACCGATGGAGCGGATACGGTTGGCGGCAACGCCTTGCGTGATCAGGGAACTGGCCACGCCATCGGCGCGTTGTTGTGAAAGCGTCATGTTATGCGCACGGGCCCCGGTGCTATCGGTATAACCCACCACGTTGACGGCAGTTTTCTCGTACTCTTTCAACACCATTGCCACACCGGTCAGGGTATTGGCACCTGCAGGCTTCAGCGTGCTACTGTCGGTATCGAAGGTGACGTTATTGGGCATATTCAGCACGATATTATCACCCTGGCGGGTGACGCTGACGCCAGTACCTCTCATTTTGTCACGCAGTTTGGCTTCCTGCACATCCATGTAGTAACCGACCCCGCCGCCAAGGGCGGCACCGGCTGCAGCACCGATCAGCGCACCTTTACCGCGGTCTTTTTTCGATGAAGAGAGCATGCCGACACCGGCACCCAGGGCTGCGCCAACGCCAGCGCCAATACCGGATTTACCGGCTTCTGATTCCCCGGTGTAAGGGTTGGTGGTACAAGCCGACAGCGTCATGGCAACGGCTACCGCACCCGCAATAATCGCAATGCGTTTTTTCATTTTTTCTTCCTTCAATGGCAGTGATATCTGCGTGCGCTAATCCAACATGGATGCGCTAAATTATCGGCATTCAACAGTGAGCGCCCAATATGCAGCACTAATAGGACGTATTTTCTGACCGTCAGTTCCGGAGAAACCGATTCTTCCGGCAAGGCAAGTTAACGGGCATGTGGCAGGAAAGAAACCAGAGTAAGCTGAATTATCGGCAGGAGGGTTGATCTTTCTGACGAATAGCCCCTCTCAAAGGCTGAGAGGGGAATGTTCTGAGGGATTAGGCCAGGTTTTCGCCGTTGCTGGCGATGACACGGCGATACCAGTCGAAGCTCTGTTTCTTTGAACGAGCGAAAGTGCCGCTGCCATCATCGTGTTTATCCACGTAGATAAAGCCGTAGCGCTTGCTGTATTGGCCGGTAGTGAAGGAAACGCAGTCAATACAACCCCAAGGGGTGTAACCCATCAGTTCCACACCGTCGTCAATCACCGCCTTTTTCATCTGCTCAATGTGCGAACGCAGGTAGGCAATGCGGTAATCATCGTGGATTTGGCCTTCGGCATCCGGTTTATCCACCGCGCCAAAGCCGTTTTCAACGATAAACAGGGGTTTCTGGTAGCGTTCATACAAGATATTGAGCGTATAGCGCAACCCAACCGGATCGATCTGCCACCCCCAGTCGGACGCGTTGACATACGGGTTGGGGACGCTGCCTTCGAACCCGGCAAGGGCAGTGCCTGTACCAATGGCATCGGCTTGCACCGCATTGCTCATGTAGTAGCTCAGGCCGATATAGTCGGCACAGCCTTCACGCAGTATTTGCTCATCTTCCGGTTGCATCTGGATGTGATACCCCTTGCGTTGCCATTCGTTAACAATGTAAGAAGGGTAATAGCCGCGCATATGCACATCGCCAAACAGGAAGCGTTCACGCATCGCCTCTTGCGCATACATCACATCGTCCGGATTACAAGAGAACGGGTACAGTGGCACCATGGCAATCATGCAGCCGATCTGCAGCGCCGGGTTGATGGCATGCCCCAGTTTGACTACCTGCGCACTGGCGACAAACTGATGGTGCAGCACCTGATACATGCACTCTTCCGGATTAGGCTCCTGGGTGAAGATCACGCCTGAACAGCAATAGCCGAACAGCGGGGTTTTCCAGTTACGCTGGTTGTTAATCTCGTTGAAGGTCATCCAGTACTTCACTTTGTGCTGATAGCGTTTGATCACCACTTCGCTAAAGCGCACAAAGAAATCGACCACTTTACGGTTCTTCCAACCGCCATACTTTTTCACCAGATGCCACGGCATTTCGAAGTGAGAAAGCGTAATAACCGGCTCAATGCCGTATTTCAGTAATTCATCAAACAGACAATCATAGAACTGTAACCCCTCTTCATTGGGCTCAAGTTCATCCCCTTGCGGGAAAATGCGCGACCAGGCAATGGAGGTACGGAAGCATTTGAACCCCATTTCGGCAAACAGCGCGATATCGCCTTTATAGCGGTGATAGAAATCTACCGCGTCATGGTTGGCATAGAGATATCCAGGCTGAATACCGTCGGTAATGACACGATCCACGCCGTGGGCACCGCTGGACAGCACATCGACGATGCTTGGGCCTTTTCCCCCCTGATCCCAGCCGCCTTCGACCTGATGTGCCGCTACGGCGCCGCCCCACAGGAAATCATCTGGTAACTGTTTTTTCATAACGTTGCTTCTCTTATATAAACGAATTTATGCCATTTCAGGCTTGGCAACCGGGGTTGCCTGGGCCGGCAGATCTTCTTTGAAACCTGCCAGGTAGGTAAACACCGCCCCCAGCACAAAGGCCACGCCGATCGACAGCAGGAAACCCAGAAACTGTGGCATATGCCCTTGTTTAAAGAACACGGGTAATACGGCAATACCCGGCAGGCAGTAACTCCATGACACCGCGTTGAAGGCCCCGGCAATCGAACCGCCGATTGCTCCGGCCAGACAGCCGCAAACCATGGGGCGTTTCAAGCGCAGAGCCACGCCATAGATAGCGGGCTCCGTGATGCCAAACAGGCCCGTCATACCTGCAGATAGCGCGACGCGCTTCATTTCCGGATCTTTGGATTTCAGATAGACGCCGAGCACGGCACCCGCCATGGCAAATACCGGCGAGGCTTGCAGACCGGTAAAGGTGTCGTAACCCAGCGTGGCGTAGTTGCCCACGGTGACCGGGGTGATCCCCCAGTGCACCCCCAACGTGACCAGCGGCATCCACAGTGCGCCAACCACAAAACCGGCGATGGACGGGCTGAGGTGGTACAACGTGTTGTAGACGCCCCCAATTGCACCGCCAATCATGTTGCCGATCGGGCCAAAGGCCAGCAGCGTCAGCGGTACCATAATTGCGATACAGAACATTGGTGTGAACAGGTTACGTATCACCAGCGGCAAAAGGCGTTCAAAGAAACGCTGCACATAAGACATGATCCAGACCATCAGGATAATCGGGATCACCGAAGCCGTATAGCTAAGGTATTGCACCGGCATACCCAGGAAGGTGAGGGGATCGGCGTTAATCGGGATACCCGCAACCTCTGCCAGCACTTTGGCAATCTGTGGATTATTGACGGCTTCCTGCATCAATGCCTGCATGGCCGGATCGGCGGAGTTCACCAGCAGGATTTTATTGGCGGTGAGCATGTTCATATAGTCTGGGCAGACCAATGCACAGGCGGCAATTACCGCAGTGAACGGATTAACATTGAATTTTTTCGCTGCGGTGAAGGCCACCATGACCGGCAGGAAGGTGAAGCCGGTCCAGGAAACAAAGTTCAGGATGCGGTAGGTACCACTGGCCGGATCCATCCAGCCCAGGGCAGCGAACAGGGAAATTAGCCCTTGTAATACCCCACAGGCGGCCAGTGGATAGAGGAAAGGGGCGAAGATGCTGGAAATAATATCCATCAATCGGCTGACGATACCGACATTCGGCGCGCTGACCGCAGCGTTCTCATCGACAGTGATCTGCTTCAGCACTTCCCGATAGGCATCCCCGACGTGGTTACCTATGACAACCTGTAATTGACCACCGGATTCGATCACGGTTATAACGCCTTTGACGCGCTTAAGGGTGTCTTTATCGGCTTGGCTATTATCTTTTAAAACAAATCGCAAACGTGTGGCACAATGTGTGACATTAATCACATTATTGTCACCCCCAATCAGGCGCACGATCTCTTTTGCCGAATCAGCATAATTAATTGCCATCAACATAACTCCATCTGTAGGACACAGAAATACAGGGCTTTATTTACAGCCTTTGTAAGACATTACGTGAGTTCTAGGCGGATAGTAGCAAATAGAAAGGGAATGTCACGATATAACGAAATGATGCTGATGTGAATTGTCACATGAAAAAAACACGGTGTTATATATCATTAATGGCCGAGATTCTTGGCCAGCTTTTTACCAATGGCCTCCAATATATAAATGACCGGTACCTGCGTGGTAATATCATACTCACTGGCTATCCGGATTTGCGATATATGGTAAGAGAGGTTGAAGTCTGCCATGCGGGCCAGGGAAGAGGCCTCGCTGCTGGTAATACTGACGATCTTACAGTTATGCAGGCTGAACTGGCTGGCTAGCTTGAGAATTTCGGGTGTTTCCCCAGAAACGGATAAAATAATCGCTACCGCGTTTTTATACATATCACTACTGATAGGGTAATAAGGATCGTCAATATAGTTGCTGAACTTCCCCACGTTAGAGAAAAAGCGTGCGCCATATTTACCCATTGTTCCTGACGTCCCTGCGCCCACAAAAATGACCCTCTCTGCGGCAGTAATATGCTCGGCAGCGGCGGTAATTAATTGCTCGAACTCGTCATTATTAATACTTTTGAAAAAACTGACAATCTCGCTGACGCCAGAGGTCAGCAGTAATTTATCTTCTTGCTCCAGATAGAGTTTAAAGCGAATGCGAAATTCCGAATAACCGCTGAAATTCATTTTCTTACAAAAGCGCAGAACCGTGGTGGTCGAAACCTTGGCGCTATCGGCCAGTTCACGGATGGTCATATACATGACCTTGTCTTTATTCTTGATGACATAGTTATACACCATCAATTCGAGCCCGTTGAGCTTGGATAAGGCGATATGGGTAAACATGCTGGATCCCGTTGACAAGGTAGGCCGCCAAAGTACCAGAAGCGGGCGGGGATGACAAAGCCCCCCCAGCCGCTCTGGCTTATGCTGCGGGATAATACCCTCAGGCAGACGCCCAGTTCATGATCAGCGTATAGGCTTGGGTCTCTGAGTTGAGCTGACGCTGCATTTCATGGAACCCGTGCTTGCGGTAGAAGGCGCAGGCTCGCTGATTCTGCTCATACACTTCAAGGCTTAACCAACGGTAATGCTGTTGCACGTAGGTCATCAGTGCCGCACCGACGCCCTTGCCGTGGAAGTGGTGTTCGACAAACAGTGCGCCAATAAAGCGCGCATCCAGCACGCTGATAAACCCGACTATCTGCCCGTTATGCAGATAAACCCAGGTTTTAGCCCGTGGCAGATAACTTTCGCGTACCACTTGAACACTTTGTTGCCAATAGTCAGCGTTGACGAACGGATGGGCACGGGTGGTGTTTTCCAGCCATAGCGCCATCAGCGCGTCAAGATCGCTCGGGCAGGCGGCGCGAATTACGCCTGACGCTGCTTTGGGTAGCAAAAACAGCCGGTGACGTGATCGTTTACCAGACCGCTGGCCTGCATAAAGGCATAGCAGATGGTAGAACCGATAAATTTAAAACCGCGTTTTTTCAGTGCTTTGGACATGGCATCTGAAAGCTCAGTTTTGGCGGGGATCTCGCTCAGGGCTTGCCTGTGGTTCAAATGCGGTTTGCCTTCGACGAATTGCCAGATAAAAGTGACGAAGTCTTCCCCCGCCGCCTCCATGGCCAGATAGGCTTTGGCATTGGTGATAATGGCTTCGATTTTACCACGGTGGCGGATGATCCCACTGTCTTGCAGCAGGGTTTCTACGTCTTGTTCCGTCATGGCGGCGACGCGTTGCGGATCAAAATTGTGGAAAGCGCGGCGGTAGTTTTCACGTTTTTTCAATACGGTGATCCAGGAAAGGCCCGCCTGTTGGCCTTCCAGGCACAGCATTTCGAACAACTCACGTGCGTCGGTGGTTGGCACCCCCCATTCCTTGTCGTGGTACTCAATATACAACGGATCGGTTGTGACCCAACCGCAACGTTCACTGACCATACGGATGTTCCTTATGCTGTATTTATTTACAGGTATCATCGCTTGAAGCCGTTAATTTGGCAAGTGTATGCGGTTTTTTTCATCACTGGATTTGGCGTTGTGTGAACACCAGCAAGTTATGCATCACGTCGGAGCCGCCCCGGTTCTGATCCACCTTGACCGGTGGGCTTAAAGCGCCAGGCCTTGCGTCATCTTCTGTCTGTTTAATCCTGTATCCTGCGTGACATAAATCACAAAACAGCCATAAAACACGAGCCTTTTATTGAGCGATAAATCCAGCGCGCGGAATATGAAAATAGTATTATATTTCAGATAAATAAATTTATTCTTCGCTGATTTTTCTGGTTGGCTTTTTGTCTTGATACGACGTCATGATACGGAATTTTCTTGGAATTCTGGCCAAAGAAGCAACAGCTTCACGGCATCGGCTATTTACATGCCACAGGAAAAAGTATAGTGTTCGGCTGTACTTTAGTAGGGGGCCAGCCCAAGGCGTCCTGTTGCGATGAAATAGGCAGTTAGAGAAAAATATAATCGCGTTATCATTTATTAGCCAACATCAGGGAATCATTTTTAATCAAAGGGATAGCGTCTTAGCAATTTTTGTTGTCAACCGTTTATCCCGCCTATCCCCCATGCGTGTTTCTGCTTTTCCTTACTGGCGAGCTGCATATTTCCATAACAGCGTCAGGATGTTTATTTCGGGTCAGAGCCTGAACCTTGAAGAGGCACAGGCGTTACCTGAATATGCATTTCAAATACAGTTATATCATTTCCGTTGATAAAAGACTTTCAGGTTGGTTATTTCGATGTGTCTGGGTTTTTGTTAAATTTTTTATCTTTGCGCATCAGGTGAAAATAGATCAGCGTGACATGGCGTGAACGTGCTATATTACGCCTTGTTTTTTTCAAGGGGCGTGTACGTGTCTGACTCATTTTTCGATAATGCATTTATCAATGAAAAAATTAAAAAATTTTTAGAACGAAAACTCATTAAGTATAATGATGTGAAATATGCCTATGCAATAATGAATAAGAGAAATCCGGCTAATTTTACCGTCATATCAAACAGAATAGACTGGGTTGAGTTTTACACGAAAAATAACTTCCAGTTTACCGATCCTGTCCTTATAACAGCATCCAATCGCATGACGCCTTTCCCCTGGGATGAAAACATCACCGTTGAGTCTGGAGTGAAATTTTTAAAGCTGTTTAACGCCGCTAAAGAATACAATATCGCTAATGGCTATACCTTTGTCCTTCATGACCCGCATCACAATCTGGTGGTATTGTCTTTCTTTCTCGATAGCCAGAGTGCTGGCCGCATGGAGAATATAGAAAAAGATAAAAGCAAACTGCAAATGTTATTAATGACGACGCATGAAGCTTTTATCGCGCACTATCGGGAACTGAAGAGCATTGGTTATTTTGAGAAAATAAATGGCAAAGAAATTTTCTCCGATCGTGAAAACGATGTGCTCTATCTGGCCAGCATGGGGAAATCCTATCAGGAAATTGCGCTTATCCTGGGCGTGAAGCTGACGACAATCAAATACCATATTGGTAATGCGGTAAAAAAACTGGGCGTCACAAACGCGAAACACGCCATCCGGCTTGGGGTAGAGCTGCAACTGATCCGGCCCGTGCTCTCCAATGCGGCAAAATGAAGCGTGGGGTTTCTCAAAGGCGGCTGAGCGAGCGGCTGTCGTCAGGTTTGTGACAGCGCTGAAGTCAAGAGAGGGAGCCTGGGACCAGAGTATTAAAAGCAGGCATTGGCCGGACTTTTTCGCGAAGATTGACACTTGTTGCGGGATTCCGGCTGTATATCTTACGGTCAACGGGTATACTGGCCCATTCTATTAAATCCACTTGTATCGCGTGCGAATTCAACATGCAAAAGTTTGATACCAAGACCTTTCAGGGTCTGATCCTGACACTGCAGGACTATTGGGCGCGCCAAGGCTGCACCATCGTTCAACCCTTGGACATGGAAGTTGGCGCGGGGACTTCTCACCCTATGACGTGCCTGCGCGCACTGGGCCCGGAGCCTATGGCGACTGCCTACGTGCAACCTTCACGGCGCCCGACGGATGGCCGTTACGGCGAAAACCCAAACCGTCTGCAACACTATTACCAATTCCAGGTGGTGATTAAGCCATCACCAGAAAACATTCAGGAACTGTACCTGGGCTCGTTGAAAGAGCTGGGTATGGATCCGACCATCCATGATATCCGCTTCGTAGAAGATAACTGGGAAAACCCGACGCTCGGCGCCTGGGGCCTGGGATGGGAAGTATGGCTGAACGGCATGGAAGTTACGCAGTTCACCTATTTCCAACAGGTTGGCGGTTTGGAATGCAAACCGGTCACCGGTGAGATCACCTACGGTCTGGAACGTCTGGCGATGTACATCCAGGGCGTGGACAGCGTTTACGATCTGGTATGGAGCAACGGTCCTCTGGGGATCACGACCTACGGGGATGTGTTCCACCAGAATGAAGTCGAGCAGTCCACCTATAACTTCGAATATGCCGATGTCGATTTCCTGTTCTCCTGCTTCGAGCAGTACGAGAAGGAAGCGCAAACGCTGTTGGCACTGGAAAAACCGCTGCCACTGCCTGCTTACGAACGTATCCTCAAGGCTGCCCATACCTTCAACCTGCTGGATGCACGCAAGGCGATCTCAGTGACCGAGCGTCAGCGTTATATTCTGCGTATTCGCACGTTGACCAAAGCCGTTGCCGAGGCCTACTACGCTTCCCGTGAAGCGCTGGGCTTCCCGATGTGTAATAAGAAGTAAGAGGCAGCTATGACACAACAGACTTTCCTGGTGGAAATCGGCACGGAAGAGCTGCCGCCGAAGGCTCTTCGCTCACTGGCAGAAGCCTTTGCCGCGAATTTTACCGCAGAACTGGACAGCGCAGGCCTGGAACACGGCGAAGTGAAATGGTTTGCCGCGCCGCGCCGTCTGGCACTGAAAGTGGCCAAACTGAGTGCCGCACAGGCCGATCGCGAAGTTGAAAAACGCGGTCCGGCGATTGCCCAGGCGTTTGATGCCAACGGCAATCCGAGTAAAGCGGCTGAAGGTTGGGCGCGCGGTTGCGGTATCACCGTCGATCAGGCTGAACGCCTGGTCACCGATAAAGGCGAATGGTTGCTGTACCGTGCGCATGTCAAAGGCCAGTCTGCCCAGCAACTGCTGGCCGGTATGGTGAGCACGGCACTGTCCAGGTTGCCAATCCCGAAACTGATGCGTTGGGGTGACAAAGAAACCCAGTTTGTTCGTCCGGTGCATACTGTGACGATGCTGCTGGGCGCAGAGTTGATCCCGGGCACCGTGCTGGGTATCGATTCTGCCCGTACTCTCCGTGGCCACCGCTTTATGGGCGAACCCGAGTTCACCATCGATAACGCCGACCAATACCCGCAGATTCTGCAGGAGCGCGGTAAAGTGGTTGCCGATTACGAAACCCGCAAGGCGCTGATCAAGCGTGATGCTGAACTGGCGGCGCAGAAGATCGGCGGTAAAGCCGATCTGAGTGAGAGCCTGCTGGAAGAAGTGGCTTCACTGGTCGAGTGGCCAGTAGTGCTGACGGCGAAATTCGAAGAAAAATTCCTGGCGGTACCGGCGGAAGCGCTGGTGTACACCATGAAGGGCGATCAGAAGTATTTCCCGGTGTACGACGCTGCGGGCAAACTGCTGCCGAACTTTATCTTCGTGGCGAATATCGAGTCGAAAGATCCACAGCAAATCATCTCCGGTAACGAGAAGGTGGTGCGCCCGCGTCTGGCTGATGCCGAGTTCTTCTTCAATACCGACCGTAAGCAGCGCCTGGAAGATAATTTGCCACGTCTGGAAACGGTGCTGTTCCAACAGCAACTGGGTACCCTGCGTGACAAGACCGATCGTATTCAGGCGATGGCCGGATGGATTGCGGGTCAGATCGGTGCTGATGTCAACCATGCGACGCGTGCCGGGTTGCTGTCGAAGTGCGATCTGATGACCAACATGGTGTTCGAATTCACCGACACCCAGGGCGTAATGGGCATGCACTATGCACGCCATGATGGTGAAGCTGAAGACGTTGCGGTTGCGCTGAATGAGCAGTATCAGCCACGTTTTGCCGGTGACGATCTGCCGCAGTCGTTAGTCGCTTGCTCACTGGCGATTGCCGACAAGATGGACACCCTGGCCGGTATCTTCGGCATTGGTCAACATCCAAAAGGCGATAAAGATCCGTTTGCTCTGCGCCGTGCCGCCTTGGGTGTGCTACGTATTATCGTGGAGAAAAACCTGCCGCTGGATCTGCAAACCCTGACCGAAGAAGCCGTGCGCCTGTACGGCAGCAAGCTGACCAACGCCAAGGTGGTAGATGACGTCGTCGACTTTATGCTGGGGCGCTTCCGCGCCTGGTATCAGGAAGAAGGCCATGCGGTAGATACTATCCAGGCCGTATTGGCGCGCCGCCCAACCAAACCGGCTGACTTCGATGCACGGGTGAAAGCGGTGACGCATTTCCGTACCCTGGAAGAAGCCGCTGCGCTGGCTGCGGCCAACAAACGCGTTTCCAATATTCTGGCCAAGTCCAGCGATACGTTGCTGGACCAGGTCCACGCATCGGTATTGAAAGAACCGGCTGAGCTGAAGTTGGCAACCCACTTGGTGGTGCTGCGCGATAAGCTGCAACCGTTCTTTGCCGAAGGCCGCTACCAGGAAGCGCTGGTAGAACTGGCTGCACTGCGTGAAACCGTTGACGCGTTCTTCGACGGCGTGATGGTGATGGCAGAAGATGAGGCCGTGAGAGTTAACCGCCTGACGCTGTTGAGCAAATTGCGTGAACTGTTCCTGCAGGTAGCGGATATTTCTGTTCTGCAGTGAGGGTATCAAACCGATGAAAAAGCGCCTGCGGGCGCTTTTTCATCTCTGCAGACGGCAGCCAGGTGGTCAGTTATTCTGCGGCTGAAAGCGGAATCGCGTATCGCATCGCAGGCAGTTGATCTATTCTTAAAGGCGCATGGAGTGCGGCAGAAGGCACGGAGCCCGGTAACAGCACGTTTATAACAGGAGTTATGTCACATGGCGGTAGGGATCCAGAGCAGAGGTTTCGCGCGTTGGTTGGCACCGGTATTGGCATTGTTGGTGGTTATGCAACTGACAGCCTGCGGTGATAAAGAGCCGGAACAGCGCAAGGCATTCGTTGATTATTTACAGAACACCGTTATGCGCAGCGGCGTGCATATTCCGACGCTGAGCGAAGATCAGAAACAGAAGTTTGGTGCCTACGCGGGTGACTACGCCATTCTGGTGGGCTTTTCCCAACAGTTGACCAAGTCGGTCGAGGCTAGCCTGACGCCGGCACTGGATCAGATTAATCAGATCCGTACCGCACAAGACTACATGAGCAAGCGCGATACTCTGCAGCAGTCGGTGGGGGCGTTGAACCTGCTGGGGCAGCAGATCCAGTCGGCGAAATCACAGGCGGATACCGCGCGTGCTGCGCTGAAACAGCCAGACGATCTGAAAGCCGTCTATAACCAGGCGTATGACAAGATTGTCACTGCCCCGGCCAATGCGCTGATGCCTGCCATCCCAACCACCGCAGGTTTTGTTCAAGACCTGGTGCAAGTAGGGGATTTCCTGCAAGCGCAGGGTAATCAGGTGAGTTTCAGCAACGGGGGCGTGCAGTTCCGCACTCAAGCGCAGGCGACGCAGTACAACACCATGATGTCCAATCTGGTGGCCAAGCAACAGAATTTGTTGAACGCACAGAAGACCGTGCAAAGTGTTATGCAGTAATCTCCTTATCGATGGGTGCAAAAGATTGCGCCCATCGTCTTTGTAAAAGCTCTGCGCCCCCGTTTTTTCCGGCTCGCCTTGAGGCGTTTTTAATGCTTAAGGGAGAGCTGGCTATTCTATTGTAGCGAATCTATATGGCCTTGTTTTATTGACTTAAATGATAAGTTTCACATTATGATAATATGACTTTTGTGATTTTCTCTCATGATGATTTTTATATCTTTGATAAGTATTAAATATAAAAAAAGGTTCTAAGTCTAAGATATTTTTTAGTAATTTATGAGGATGATCGTAAAGTGTGCGATTTATCTGTTTTTGTATTGAATTATCTCATCGCATCGTTAAAGTAATTAAAGAAGAAAAAGACGGTTTCATGTTTTGATTATATCAAAGCAGAGCGCCTGTTTTCTTTTTTCTGGGATGCAAAATGGTTAATTAATTGATATAAAATAGAGGGAATTATGAAAGTATTAAATACTGAAGAGATGCAGGCTGTTTCTGGTGCAGGTCAGATTGCCGATGCGGCCAAGGCATTAGGGGAAGGCATTGGTTCAATCATCGAAAACTTTGGAGTTAAAGGCGCTAAAGATGCGGCTGCCAACCTGGGTAACGGCATCGGTTTGGTTGTTGAAGCTGGGATTGATGTTTTCAATTCAATCTTTGGCGGCATTTTTGGTCGTAAAAAATAAGTTAATTAGTTAATATTAATCCCAGGCCATGAAATAAACAGGCCTGGGTTTTTTTGCTCGTTAACTCTGGATGTGTTTTGTATTGGTTGTTTTTTAACTCCTGCTATGGATGGTGAAGATAATATGTTGGCTTTTCGTTGGGAATTATCTTGGGAGTAATCATGATGTCACTGTTTGTTATTTATAAATAATAGGCGGTATAAGAGAGTTAAATGTTTAGGAAATGAATCAAAGCAGCGCTGTCAGAGTAGATAGGACCGGTTGAGACAAGGAAAGTGATTTTTTGGCTCGCTGTATTATCGACGAGACTGTTGGAACACCTATCAGTATCCATCTTGGAGGGACATTGCTCAAGGTCGGTTGCTTGTTGGCTATAACTCAACGGCAGCACCTGCGACCAAAAGGGGAAAGGCGTGGCCTATGTGCAAATGAATAATTCCGGTTTTTCAAGCGACTGTCCGCTTCTTCTCACTCACTTCTGTACTACACTTCAATCAATTCACACTTCTTTAAATGTAGTTTTCTTTCACTCATCCCATGGTTATTTCCCGGAGAAATGGGGATGACAGGGAAGATGTCAGTTAAGGCTAATGCGTGATGGGTCGCATGTAAAATAAATTGTGATTTGCGTCACAATTTAAAAACAAATAAGCCAATTAAATTTGTGATCAGCATCATGTTTTTGCGGCATTTTGCCCGGTTATCGTATTGCTGTATTTTTTTTACACTGAATATTTGTGATATGAATCACTAAAAGTGCCTGGGTATAGGGCTGTTATTGGTGATCGTGATCACAATACTTCCGTGAGGTTCGCGTAGTAAAAAGAGCGTGATAGAGTCCATTTTGCAAACAGCAAGAACACGGCTGGAACGTTACAACAATTATCACGCGCTCTTATTGTCGGCGCGTTAAACAATAGGGGTGTGTTTTATGTTTTCACCAGATATCAAGGTCAAAGTGCAAAACTTTGGCCGCTTCCTGAGTAATATGGTGATGCCCAACATTGGCGCATTCATCGCCTGGGGTATTATCACCGCGCTATTTATTCCTACCGGCTGGCTGCCAAACGAGACGCTAGCCAAGCTGGTCGGCCCGATGATCACTTATCTGCTGCCACTGCTGATCGGTTATACCGGCGGTAAACTGGTGGGCGGCGATCGCGGTGGCGTAGTGGGGGCCATCACTACCATGGGGGTGATCGTCGGTGCGGACATGCCGATGTTCCTCGGCTCCATGATTGCAGGCCCGTTGGGCGGCTGGGCAATTAAACGTTTTGACCGTTGGGTCGATGGTAAGATCAAAAGCGGCTTCGAGATGTTGGTCAACAACTTCTCTGCTGGCATCATCGGCATGCTGTTGGCGATGCTGGCCTTTATGGCTATTGGGCCGCTGGTCGAAGCGCTGTCCAAGATCCTGGCCGCCGGTGTGCATGTCATGGTGGTCAACAACCTGCTGCCGTTGACCTCGATCTTCGTTGAACCGGCAAAAATCCTGTTCCTGAACAACGCCATCAACCACGGTATCTTCTCGCCGCTGGGTATCCAGCAGGCAACTGAAGCCGGTAAGTCGATCTTCTTCCTGATCGAAGCCAACCCAGGCCCAGGCATGGGCGTACTGATGGCCTATATGTTCTTTGGCCGTGGCAGTGCCAAGCAGTCTGCCGGGGGGGCCGCCATCATTCACTTCCTGGGGGGCATCCACGAAATTTACTTCCCATACGTGCTGATGAATCCACGCCTGATCCTGGCCGTGATTCTGGGCGGTATGACCGGTGTGTTCACGCTGACCGTGTTGAATGGCGGCCTGGTGTCTCCAGCCTCTCCGGGGTCTATCCTGGCCGTGTTGGCAATGACGCCAAAAGGGGCTTACTTCGCCAACCTGGCGGCAATCTTCGCGGCCTTCCTGGTGTCCTTCGTGGTTTCTGCCTTCCTGCTGAAAACCTCGAAGGTGAAAGAGGAAGACGATCTGGAAGAAGCGACCCGCCGTATGGAGGATATGAAGGCGCAATCCAAAGGTGGTAAAGCAGCCAACGCCGCGGTGGATGGCGATCTGAGCACCGTGCGTAAAATCATCGTGGCCTGTGATGCCGGTATGGGGTCCAGCGCCATGGGGGCCGGTGTTCTGCGCAAGAAAGTCGCGGATGCCGGACTGAAGAATATTTCCGTAACCAACAGTGCAATCAACAGCCTGCCGGAAGATGTGGATCTGGTGATTACTCATCGTGACCTGACCGAGCGCGCCATGCGTCATGCTCCGCAGGCTCAGCACATCTCACTGACCAACTTCCTGGACAGTCAGCTGTACAGCGATTTGACTGCGCGTCTGGTTGCGGCCAACAAAACCAGCGAGATCGAGCAAAAGGTGATCTCTACGCTGGATGACAGCTTTGATGCCAGCGAACAGAACCTGTTCAAACTGGGTGAAAATAACGTGTTCCTTGGCTTACAGGCCAGCAATAAAGAGCAGGCGATTCGCTTTGCCGGTGAGCAACTGGTAAAAGGCGGCTATGTTGAGCCAGAGTATGTGCCAGCGATGCTGGAGCGTGAGAAGCTGACTTCCACCTATCTGGGCGAGTCGATTGCGGTGCCACATGGCACCATCGAGGCAAAAGACCGTGTACTGCGCACCGGGGTGGTGTTCTGCCAGTATCCGCAGGGCGTCCGTTTTGGTGACGAAGAGGATGAGGTTGCGCGCCTGGTCATCGGCATTGCCGCACGTAACAACGAACATATCCAGGTGATCACCAGCCTGACTAATGCGTTGGATGATGAGAGTGTCATCGAGCGGTTGGCGAATACCACCAGCGTCGACGAAGTACTGGCATTGCTTGGCGGTAAGAAAGCCTGATAACAGAATCATTTTAAAGGGTGCAGCTTGCTGCACCCTTCGACATTAATAAAGGTAGGAATATGAAAGCATTACACTTCGGAGCCGGGAATATCGGCCGTGGCTTTATCGGCAAGCTGCTTGCTGATGCACATGCCGAACTGACTTTTGCTGACGTTAACCAGACGGTGCTGGATGCGTTGAACAAGCGCAAAAGCTACCAGGTACATGTCGTGGGGGAACAGGCGCGCGTTGAGCAAGTGAATAACGTGAGCGCGGTTAACAGCGGCAGTGAGGAAGCGGTGGCGCTGATTGCCGAAGCCGATATCGTGACGACGGCGGTTGGCCCGCAGATCCTCGCCAAGATCGCCGGGACGATTGCCAAAGGCCTGATCAAGCGCCACCAGCAAGGCAATATCCGTCCGCTGAACATCATCGCCTGCGAAAACATGGTGCGTGGTACCAGCCAGCTCAAACAGCACGTCTTCGACGTACTGCCACAGGATGAACAGGCGTGGGTTGAGGAGCATATCGGGTTTGTTGACTCGGCCGTTGACCGTATCGTGCCGCCAGCGGAAGCCGGTAGCAACGATCCGCTGGAAGTGACGGTGGAAACGTTCAGTGAGTGGATTGTCGATCAGACGCAGTTTAAAGGTGAGCCTCCGGCTATCACCGGGATGGAGCTGACTGACAACCTGATGGCGTTTGTTGAGCGCAAGCTGTTTACCCTCAATACTGGCCACGCAATCACGGCCTACCTGGGGCAGCGAGCCAAACTGCTGACCATCCGCGATGCCATTCTCGATCCGGTTATCCGCCGTGTGGTAACAGGAGCGATGGAAGAGAGTGGCGCAGTATTAATCAAGCGCTATGGTTTCGATGCCGACAAGCACGCGGCCTACATCAAAAAGATCCTGTCCCGTTTTGAAAACCCGTATCTGCATGATGACGTGGAACGTGTGGGTCGTCAGCCATTGCGTAAACTGAGTGCGGGCGATCGATTGATCAAGCCGTTAATGGGAACGCTAGAATACGGTTTGCCGCATGCCAACCTGATCAAGGGGATTGCGGCGGCTATGAGCTACCGCAGTGAGCAGGATCCGCAGGCGAAGGAGTTGGTTACATTGCTGGAAAAACTGGGGCCAAAAGCGGCGTTGGCGCAAATTTCCGGTTTGCCGGTTGACAGCAGGGTTGTGGAAGAAGCGGTAGCTGTGTATAACGCCTTGCAGTAAGCACCGTGATAGCACATACGTATAAGCCAAAGCGTGCTCTGTCCCCACGGATAAGGGGACAGGTGAGGGGGCAAGGTATCTTGACCCCCCGTTCGGGCGAAAATACCTCTCACGCCATTCGAAAAGCGACGATGATCGAGACTCAGGCATTTGAAAACAAGGTTCTGGAAAAGCTGAACGCCGGCAAGACGGTACGCAGTTTTCTGATTGCAGCGGTCGAGCTGTTGGCAGAAGCGCTTAACGTGTTGGTAGTACAGGTATTTCGTAAAGACGACTATGCGGTGAAATATGCTGTCGAACCCCTGTTGTCAGGCGCAGGGCCGTTGGGTGAGCTTTCGGTACGTCTGAAGCTGATGTATGGCTTAGGGGTAATTTCACGTCATGAATATGAAGATGCCGAACTGCTGATGGCAATGCGCGAAGAGCTGAATCATGACGGTTCGGAATATCGCTTTATTGATGATGAAATACTGGGACCCTTTGGTGAACTGCATTGCGTTAGCGCATTGCCGCCGGTCCCAACGTTTTTACAGCCTGGTGAAGCGGACGAATCGCTGATCGCCATGCAACACCAGCGTTACCAACAGATGGTACGTTCTACCATGGTACTGTCGATTACTGAGCTGTTGGCGGGGATCGGTGCCAAACAGCCTTCCCGGCTCTCTCCGCTCGGCGCACAAAAGCCTTAAGCAAAGGCTGCTCGCCATTCGTCAAACAGCAGCCATAATGCGGTTGCTGCCATCAAATCGGCCAAATAACCGCATTTCCAGGTTAACCGCAGAGCATGGCGTATTAACGCCCAGAGATCGTTGATTGCCCGCTATTACCCGTGTGGGACGAGGTGCCTGCGGGAATTGCGCATGGTAAGGAGTAACCTACCGTGCATTTTGCTACACTAGCGAAATATTTTTATACGCCATAGAACAAAACAGGCCAGAGACGATGAAAGAGAAAGAAAAAGCCGAGATTAAGCGCCTGAGCGATTTGCTGGATGCACTGAACCATAAAGATACCGTGGTGATCCAGCAGGGTAATCCCGATCTGATTGCGCAACACCAAAAAGAAAAAGAGAAGTTGGCAACGGAAATTGAGCGCTTGAAGAACGTGCGCGTAGAGAAACTGAGTGCGGAAGCGCAAAAGTTGAGCCAACTGCCGTTCAGCCGGGAGATCACCAAGAAAGAGCAGGCGGATATGGGCGCATTGAAGAAAAGCGCACGCGGCCTGATCGTGGTACACCCAATGACCGCACTTGGCCGCGAGATGGGCCTGAAAGTGGTTACCGGCTACGCCAAGAAAGCGTTCTGATTTCCCCTCACCCCAACCCTCTCCCACAGGGAGAGGGAGCTGGTACGGTGTAGTGGTTAGCCAGGCGTAACTGAGTGACACCGGTTTTTTCATTCACCAGCGTCCAGGTTGATGACGGAGTTAACGGGTAAAACCGATCTTTTCATTCGCCAGGGGTTAGGTTGGCGGAGAAAATAACGGGTGGCACGGACCGTCCCCTCTCCCTGTGGGAGAGGGTTAGGGTGAGGGGCATGCTCAGGCCTTGGTCGTAAAGAACGCGCAGGTCTGGTAAGGCATCGTGAGCGTTTCCTTCCCCCGCAGCTCCTCTTCCTCTGCCACCCGTTGGCGCGGCGATCTCCGCCGGATAATCCGGGCGGCCTAAAACGTAGCGATCCGCATTGGCCTGATAGCCAGCCGCAGCCGCGTGATGAATGGAATGAGGTGATGTAGCCATAACGCCTCCCCCTAATCCAGGTCGATAGATGTCTTCTGCCTGGCGCCGATTAGCGACCAAGCAGACGGCGATTGAAGTCTTCTATCTTGCCGGTTGCAATCCGTGTCAGCAGAGTTTTACTCCAACTGGCGGAAAGCCCCGCGACGGCCAATAGCCGGCGGTATTGCTCTTCGTCGAACGGCATGTGCCAGGCAATGCTGATGGCTTCGGCAACGGAGATTGCACCGTTGCGAGCGACCAGCTCCAGCGGTTGCTCGCCACTGACCGCGCCGGTTGAAATTACGCGATACAGCCAACCACACCGGCCGGTTTGCTGCATTAATACCGAAATGTCGTCGATATCGAAATGATAGTTGAGCTTGAAACACGGCGAACGCGGCTGGGTAACCTGAATCAGCGCGCCACCCCAGCGGAAGACATCGCCCATAAACACGTTGTGCTCAGTCAGGCCGAGAGTGGAAATATTTTCGCCAAAAGCGGGCGCGCAGAACTGCTCCGCCTGGGCCGGAAACTGTTCGCGCCAGTGATCGTAATGTTCGCGCGGGTAGTGGCACAGCGCCCGATCGGGCCCGCCGTGGTAACTTTTTTCAGCCTGTTCGTCCCCTTCAAGCCCTTGCTGGGTGAGATTCACCGCGCCTTCTACCAGGCGTTTGGCGATGGCGCTGGGCCGACTGCCTGCATAGGGTTGGATCGAACCGAGATAAAGCTCTGGATGATGCATGTTAGTCTCCTATACCTGTCGTCTTTCAAGCTTGGCGCCTTGAAATCCATAGGATATATATTCTTGCCTCATGGGCTGAACTGAGAGCAGGTAAACAGTATGGTGTCGCCTAGCATAGCCGGAGTTTACAGGTAGGAACAGAATAACCCGCCCGGAAAACACCGAGCGGGTGAGGCGTTAGAAGGTGGCCCAGTTATCTTCGTCAGTGGAGGTGTGCTGTTTGGCTCGTGATGGTTGTTTAACCTGAGGCGGTTTCACGCTGACAGGGGCGCTGTTCTCCGCCAGGCGGAATACCGCCACGCTTTGCAGCAGCATCTCGGCCTGCTCTTCCAGCGAGTCGGCTGCAGCGGCAGACTCTTCCACCAGTGCGGCGTTTTGCTGAGTGGTGTGGTCCATTTCCACAATAGCCTGACCAATCTGTGCGATGCCCCTGGTTTGCTCATCAGAGGCGGCAGCAATCTCGGCCATGATATCGCGCACGTGAGTGACCGAGCGGACGATCTGCTCCATGGTACTGCCGGTATCTTCTACCAGTGCGGTTCCCGTTTGCACTCGGCTGACAGACTCGGTGATCAGCCCTTCGATTTCTTTTGCTGCCTGAGCGCTGCGTTGTGCCAGGTTACGCACTTCGCTGGCGACAACCGAGAAGCCGCGCCCCTGTTCACCCGCACGGGCGGCCTCCACGGCGGCATTCAAGGCCAGGATATTCGTCTGGAAGGCAATGCCGTCGATTAAGGTGGTAATTTCGGCGATCCGCTGCGAACTGCTGGAAATGTCTCGCATAGTGTTGATCATGTTACTGACCAATTTTCCCCCTTGCTGTGCCGTCTGTGAGGCATCGGTCGCCAACTGATTGGCATGGTGAGCGTTGTCGGCATTCTGCTTCACCGTGGCGGTGAGCTGCTCCATGCTGGCCGCAGTTTCCTCTACGGCAGCGGCCTGCTGCTCGGTACGTGAAGAGAGGTCGGTATTGCCTGCAGCAATTTCCCCGGCGGCGGTAGAAACCTGGCTGACCCCCATCTGGATTTTCTCAATCATATCGCGCAGGTTCTGGCTCATGGTTGCCACGGCATTCAGCAACTGCCCCATTTCATCACGCCGGGAACTGGTTGGTGTCTGGCTTAGGTCTCCGGTGGCGATGCGTTGCGCCAACTCCAGTGTGTGGTGTAAGGGGTGAGTAATCTGTAAGCTGATACGCCACGCGACCAACACACCGGCAACGATAGCAATCAATGCCGTGATGACCATCCTCCACTGCGCAGACTTGATATTATCGTGTGTCTCCTGCATTTCGTTGTTCATAAAGATATTGGCCAGAGTGTCAATTTCCAGACCGATGCTGCCTAACTGAACGTTGATCTTTTTCTCATTTTCATAAGCAGGCAGATAAGCGGCAATGCGCGACTTATACTCATCGAGTGCAATGAGCAACGGCCGCAGCTGCGTTTGTTGGCTGTCGTTTAAACGCTGATAGATCGCATTTGCCGCGCTTTTTGTCTCTTCAATAGATCTGATCAGTGTCGTCTCGGCCTCTTGGTTCAGACTCAATAACAGGCCACGTGCGTTATAGCGGGTGAAGATCAGTTTTTGGTTCAGATAACTAAAAGCCAACTGCAAATCACCATCGGTCAGTTGGCGCTCAACCTGGTTCAGCGTGCTCTGCACTTCGGACATATTCCAGCTTTCGCGTACGGCATTTTTCGCCGCAACGGCTTTCCCGAGCAGTAGCTCTTGCTGGCGGTATTCCTCTATCAAGGTGGCCAGACGTTCCAGATCTTTGTGGCTTTCGGCGTCCCAGTCCAACGTATGGGCATTGGCGATCAGTTTTGACGCATTATCAATATGGAGACGGTTTTTTTGCAGATGCTCTTTCTGATAAGTCTGGCCAAACATTATCCTGCTGATCTTCGCCTGGTTGATTTCTTCGGTCAAATTAAAGCTGAAATTGATGCGGTTGGTACTTGCCCCTATAAGGTTGAGGTAGGTGGTCCCAATGCTGGCGATTATCGCTGTGAGTAATAACGTTAGAAAAAATCCAAGCCCGAGTTTTTTACCTACGGTGAGATGGGCGAATTTTCCAGCCAAAGTCTTCAGTGTCGCCATTCTATTTTCCTTCTATGGGCGTTAGTCTGGTGAACAAATTATCGACAGAGGCTGGTTAAACTTTAGCGGGAAACAGGCAAAAAAATGCCCGCATCAGCGGGCATCATCAGAGGCAAACCAATTATTTCTTGGCTTCGGCGAAGCGTTTTGCCGCTTCGTCCCAGTTCACAACGTTCCAGAATGCCTTGATATAATCCGGACGACGGTTCTGGAATTTCAGGTAGTAAGCGTGTTCCCACACGTCCAGGCCCACGATTGGGAAACCTGAAGCGCCAGCAACGGCCTCACCCATCAGCGGGCTATCCTGGTTAGCGGTAGAAACTACCGCCAGCTTGTCACCTTTGAGTACCAGCCAGGCCCAGCCGGAACCAAAACGGGTCGCCGCGGCTTTCTCGAATTCTTCCTGGAATTTCTCTACGCTACCGAAATCGCGCTCGATAGCGGCTTTCAGATCGCCACCCAGCGTGGTGCCGGTTTTCAGGCCTTTCCAAAACAGGCTGTGGTTAGCGTGCCCACCGGCGTTGTTACGCATGAAGGTGCGTTTGTCAGCAGGGACTTTATCCAGATCCTGGATCAGTGCTTCTACGCTCAGCGAAGCCAGCTCTGGGTAAGCTTCCAGCACGGTGTTGGCGTTGTTGACGTAGGTCTGATGGTGTTTGGTGTGATGGATTTCCATCGTCTGCTTGTCGAAATGCGGTTCCAGTGCGTCGTAGGCGTAAGGCAGGGAAGGCAGTGAATAGCTCATAATCATCATCTCCAGTGGGATTGGGCGGCACAATATACCCGTCATCTTTCAAATCGCTGCGTTGTTGGCTTCACGCGCTTGCTGCTTGGCTGCAACTTGAAATCTATTGGGTAGAAGTGAGCACCGCGTAAACAGCATGATGCATTATAATTAATTAAATGATATTGAAAATGATTATCAATGCCTTGTTCATTGTGGGGCTATACCTTAATCGGTCAGACGCTGTGGATGGGTAAACACCGTTGCCCGGCCGGGCTTGCTGAAGCCAACCAGCGTCAGGTTGCTGCGTTCGGCAATTTCCACCGCCAGCGAGGTGGCCGCAGAGACCACAAATAAAATCTCTGCGCCGCACATGGCGGATTTTTGCACCATCTCGTAGCTGGCCCGGCTGGAAACCAGAATGGCACCTTGCTGCCAGCCCTGTTGGGCGCGCATGCCAAGCATCTTGTCCAGCGCCACATGGCGGCCCACGTCTTCGCACCCGCCCTGCAGTTCCCCTTGCGGAGAGATCCAGCTTGCCGCGTGAGTACAGCCCGTGAGCTGGCCGACGTTTTGTACCTGGCGCAGTTGGACCAGGGCACGATCGAGATTGGCCAGTGAGAAGGTCTGGGTGAAGGGCAGTGGCGTGACCGGGCGGAAGATATCTGCCAACTGCTCAATGCCACAAACGCCGCAACCGGTGCGGCCAGCCATGGCGCGCCGACGCGCTTTCAAACCGGCAAAACGGCGACTGGACAGCTCAATTTGCACCTCCAGGCCGTTGCAGGTCGGATTAATATCTATACTGTAGATATCGCGCGGGGAGTCGATAATACCTTCCGACAAGGAGAAACCCAGGGCGAAAGCCTCCAGATCCTTGGGGGTGCACATCATCACCACATGAGAAATGCCGTTATAAACCAGCGCGACCGGAACCTCTTGCGCCAGCCAGTCTTGCTGCGTGGTGGTCAGTTGCCCGCGTTGATAAACCGGGGCCTGGATCAAGCCTGTGAGCTCGCTCTCATTTATAGGTTGCTCTTGGTCTAATTTGTTCACTTAACTGGCACCTGTTTGTAACAACCACACCTGCGCTATGGTATTATCGCAGCGTCGTTAGGGCCTTCTGGGCCAAACCAACATAAGAATGAGTGATTTTAGCGCTTCCCGCTTTCAGGGGGAAAGCGTCATTTGAAACAATGTGACAACCAGAGTGAAAGGAGACTCCCATGCAGGTCAGCAGAAGGCAGTTCTTTAAGATCTGTGCTGGCGGTATGGCAGGGACGACGGTCGCTGCGCTGGGCTTTAATCCGGCGGTGGCGTTAGCGGAAACCCGGCAGTATAAACTGCTGCGCGCCCGTGAAACCCGTAATACCTGTACTTATTGTTCCGTCGGCTGTGGGCTGTTGATGTACAGCCTTGGTGATGGCGCTAAAAACGCCAAAGAGAGCATCTTCCATATCGAGGGGGATCCGGACCATCCGGTAAACCGCGGTGCCCTTTGCCCGAAAGGGGCGGGTCTGGTGGATTTCATCCACAGTGAAAGCCGGCTCAAATATCCAGAATATCGTGCGCCGGGTTCGGATAAATGGCAGCGGATCAGTTGGGATGACGCGTTTACCCGCATCGCCAAGCTGATGAAAGAAGACCGTGATGCCAACTTTGTCAAAACCAACGAACAGGGCGTCACCGTCAACCGTTGGTTGACTACCGGTATGCTGTGCGCTTCAGCCTCCAGCAACGAAACCGGCTACCTGACACAAAAATTTAGTCGCGCTCTCGGCATGCTTGCCGTAGACAACCAGGCGCGTGTCTGACACGGACCAACGGTAGCAAGTCTTGCTCCAACATTTGGTCGCGGTGCGATGACCAACCACTGGGTTGATATCAAGAACGCCGACTTAATTATCGTCATGGGTGGGAATGCGGCAGAAGCGCATCCAGTGGGATTCCGCTGGGCGATGGAAGCCAAAATTCATAATAAAGCCAAGCTGATCGTCATCGATCCGCGCTTTACCCGTACCGCATCTGTGGCGGATTTCTATACGCCAATTCGTTCCGGTACCGACATTGCTTTCCTGTCGGGCGTTTTGCTGTACCTGATCACCAACAACAAGATCAACCGCGAATACGTTAACGCTTATACCAACGCCAGCCTGCTGGTGCGGGAAGATTTCGCCTTTGATGATGGCTTGTTCAGTGGCTATGACGCGGAAAATCGCAAGTACGATAAAACCACCTGGAACTACCAGCTCGACGAGAACGGTTTTGCCAAGCGCGATCTCACGCTCACGGACCCGCGTTGCGTGTGGAACATGCTGAAAGCGCATGTCAGCCGTTACACGCCAGAAGTGGTGACCAATATTTGCGGTACGCCAACCGAAGACTTCCTGAAGGTGTGTGAATATATCGCCGAGACCAGTGCTCACGACAAGACGGCCTCGTTCCTGTACGCCCTGGGCTGGACACAGCACTCGGTGGGGGCACAGAACATCCGTACCATGGCGATGATCCAGCTGCTGCTCGGTAACATGGGCATGGCGGGTGGCGGTGTGAACGCCTTGCGCGGTCACTCCAATATCCAGGGGCTGACCGATCTGGGGCTGCTGTCACAAAGCCTGCCAGGATACCTGACGCTGCCTTCCGAGAAACAGCCGGACTTGGACAGCTACCTGAAAGCCAACACGCCGAAGGCGTTGTTGCCAGGGCAGGTTAACTACTGGAGCAACTACCCGAAATTCTTCGTCAGCATGATGAAGAGTTTCTACGGTGATAAAGCGCAGAAAGACAACAGCTGGGGCTTTGACTGGTTGCCGAAGTGGGACAAAGGTTACGACGTCCTGCAGTACTTCGAGATGATGTCACAAGGCAAAGTGAACGGTTATATCTGCCAGGGCTTTAACCCGGTGGCGTCGTTCCCGAACAAGAACAAGGTGGTGGCCTCGCTGGCCAAACTGAAGTTCCTGGTGACTATCGATCCGCTGAACACCGAAACCTCCAACTTCTGGCAGAACCACGGTGAGTTCAACGAAGTCAATCCGGCGGAGATTCAGACCGAAGTGTTCCGCCTGCCGTCCACCTGCTTTGCCGAAGAGAACGGCTCGATCGTCAACTCTGGCCGCTGGCTGCAATGGCACTGGAAAGGCGCGGATGCCCCAGGGGAAGCACTGAACGACGGTGAAATCCTGGCGGGGGTGCTGATGCGCCTGCGCGAGATGTACAGCCGTGACGGCGGTGCCGTGCCAGAACAGCTACTGAACATGACCTGGGATTACCTGACGCCAGAAAACCCGGCGCCGGAAGAAGTGGCGATGGAGAACAACGGCCGCGCGTTGGCCGATATTCTCGATCCAGACGGCAAAGTATTGGTGAAGAAGGGCGAATTGCTCAGCACCTTTGCACACCTGCGTGATGACGGCACCACGGCGAGTGGCTGTTGGATCTTTGCCGGTAGTTGGACGCCTGCGGGCAACCAGATGGCACGCCGCGACAATGCCGATCCTTCTGGCCTGGGTAATACGCTGGACTGGGCTTGGGCATGGCCGCTCAACCGCCGCATTCTGTATAACCGTGCTTCTGCCGATCCAGCGGGTAAACCGTGGGATGCCAAACGCCAGTTGCTGGAGTGGGATGGTACCAAGTGGGGCGGGGTGGATATCCCGGACTACAGTGCCGCCGCACCGGGCAGCGACGTTGGGCCGTTCATTATGCAACCGGAAGGTATGGGCCGCCTGTTCGCCATCGATAAAATGGCAGAAGGGCCGTTCCCTGAACATTACGAGCCGTTTGAAACACCGCTTGGCACCAACCCGTTGCATCCGAACGTGGTGTCTAACCCGGCTGCACGTGTGTTCAAAGACGATCTGGCCGCGATGGGTAAATCCGACAAGTTCCCGTATGTCGGCACCACCTACCGCCTGACCGAGCATTTCCACTACTGGACCAAGCATGCATTGCTCAATGCGATCGCTCAGCCGGAACAGTTTGTGGAAATTGGCGAGAAGCTGGCGGAGAAAAAAGGCATCAAACAGGGCGATACGGTAAAAGTCAGCTCCAACCGTGGCTTTATCAAAGCCAAGGCGGTGGTGACCAAACGTATTCGCACGTTGCAGGTGAACGGTCAGGAAGTGGACACCATCGGTATCCCGATCCACTGGGGTTACGAAGGGGTGGCGAAGAAAGGCTTTATCGCCAACACGCTGACGCCGTTCGTTGGCGACGCCAACACGCAAACGCCGGAGTTCAAGGCGTTCCTGGTTAACGTCGAAAAGGTGTAACGGAGACGAATTATGGCAATGCAATCTCAAGACATCATTCGTAAATCCGCGACCAACGGCTTCACACCGGCTCCGCGTGCGCGTGATCACCAGGAAGAAGTGGCCAAGCTGATTGATGTCACGACCTGTATCGGCTGTAAAGCCTGCCAGGTAGCCTGTTCCGAATGGAACGATATCCGCGATGAAGTGGGGCACAACGTCGGGGTTTACGATAACCCCGCCGATCTGACCGCCAAGTCGTGGACGGTAATGCGCTTCTCGGAAGTGGAGGAGAACGGCAAGCTGGAGTGGCTGATCCGCAAGGATGGCTGCATGCACTGTGCCGATCCGGGCTGCCTGAAGGCCTGTCCGTCGGAAGGGGCGATCATCCAGTACGCCAACGGCATCGTCGACTTCCAGTCTGAGCACTGTATCGGCTGTGGCTACTGTATCGCAGGCTGCCCATTCAACGTGCCGCGCATGAACAAGGAAGACAACCGGGTGTACAAGTGCACCCTCTGTGTCGACCGCGTTGGCGTTGGTCAGGAACCGGCCTGTGTGAAAACCTGTCCGACCGGGGCAATCCACTTCGGCACCAAAGAGGCGATGAAAAACATCGCGGCGGAACGTGTCGGTGAATTGCAAACCCGTGGTTTCCAGAATGCCGGTCTGTACGATCCGGAGGGTGTGGGCGGTACTCATGTGATGTATGTGTTGCATCACGCCGACAAACCGCAGTTGTACCACGGTCTGCCGGAGAATCCGACCATCAGCCCGGCGGTCACCTTCTGGAAAGGCGTTTGGAAACCGCTGGCCGCCATCGGCTTTGCGGCCACCTTCGCGGCCAGTATCTTCCACTATGTCGGCGTGGGGCCAAACCGCGTTGAAGAGGAAGAGAAGGACGACTTGCATGATGAGGAGACGCGCAAATGAGGAAGGAAAAGCCAATTCAGCGCTACAGTGCGCCGGAGCGGATTAACCACTGGATTGTGGCGTTCTGCTTTATTTTTGCCGCCATCAGCGGGCTGGGGTTCCTTTTCCCCTCCTTTAACTGGTTGATGAATATCTTCGGCACGCCGCAGTTGGCACGCATTCTTCACCCTTTCACCGGGGTGATCATGTTCGTGGCGTTCCTGCTGATGTTCCTGCGCTACTGGAAGCATAACCTGATCAACCGGGAAGATATCGTCTGGGCGAAAAACATCCACAAAATCACTATGAATGAGGAAGTGGGTGATACCGGGCGCTATAATTTCGGTCAGAAATGCGTATTCTGGGCGGCGATTATCAGTCTGGTGCTGTTACTGGCCAGTGGTGTCGTTATCTGGCGGCCGTACTTCGCTCCGTCTTTCCCTATCCCGTTGATCCGCATTGCGCTGTTGGTGCATTCGCTGGCTGCAGTGGGGTTGATCATTGTGATTATGGTGCACATTTATGCCGCTCTGTGGGTAAAAGGCACCATTACCGCGATGGTGGAAGGTTGGGTGCCGGCTGCCTGGGCCAAAAAGCATCATCCGCGCTGGTACCGTGAGGTCCGCGAGAAACAACAGGAAGACAAACCCTGATGAGTATCCGCATCGTTCCTAAAGAGCAGTTAGGGGCACAGCGCGAGAAGTCCACAACGGCGGAAACCATTCCGCCGTTACTTTTCGCCAACTTAAAAAGCCTTTATACCCGCCGAGCTGAACGTCTGCGCCAACTGGCGACAGATCATCCGCTGGGCGATTACCTCAACTTTGCGGCCAGTATTGCGCAGGCCCAACACAATGCGTGCCACGATAATCCGTTGGAACTGGATCTCAGTGAAACGCTGGTCCAGAGCGCAGCCAGCGGCAAACCTCCGCTGGATGTGAACGTCTATCCGCGCAGCGAACATTGGCACAAGCTGCTGGTATCGTTAATTGCGGAACTGCGTCCACAGGCACCGGAGCACGTGCTGGCAGTGTTGGAGAACCTGGAGAAATCCTCGGCCCATGAGTTGGAGCTGATGGCGCGTGCCCTGCTGAGCGGCGAGTTTGCCAAAGTGGGCAGCGATAAAGCGCCGTTCCTCTGGGCCGCTCTGTCGCTGTACTGGGCGCAGATGGCCAGCCAGATCCCGGGTAAGGCGCGTGCCGAATACGGCGAACACCGCCAGTTCTGCCCGGTCTGCGGCAGCATGCCTGTTTCCAGCGTGGTGCACATTGGTACCGTAAATGGCCTGCGATATCTGCATTGCAATCTGTGCGAGAGTGAATGGCATGTGGTGCGGGTAAAATGCAGTAACTGCGAGCAAACCCGCGATCTCAACTACTGGTCATTGGAAAGTGAGCAGGCTGCGGTGAAAGCGGAAAGCTGTGGCGACTGTGGCACCTACCTGAAGATCCTCTATCAGGAAAAGGACCCGCAGGTTGAAGCGGTGGCCGACGATCTGGCTTCGCTAATCCTCGATGCCAAAATGGAAGACGAAGGCTTTGCCCGCAGCAGTATCAACCCGTTCCTGTTCCCAGGGGAATAACCCCTCTCCCGTCAATAGCGTTCGGTTTCCCTCTCTCCCTTTGGAGAGAGGGGTGCTAATATCAAGCTTCTCATCTGGCAAACAGAAGAACGAGTTGCTACGGTTACGCCATGACGCGTAATACGAAAGGAGGGGATGATGTTGAAGACCATTGCCAAATGTACGGCGTTGGCCGTTTTGCTTGCCGGGCTGGTCGCCTGTGATAATCAAGACACCAAAAAGCCGGAAGTGCCGAAACCCGCACCCAAACCCATCGTCACGCAACCTGTCACGCCAGCCCCACCGCCGCCTGCCGAAGAAGCCAAACCGGTTCCTCCACCTGGTTTGAACGTTTCACTGCAGAAAGGCCAGATTACCTTCGAACTGCCACCGGGTTTCAGCGATCAAACCAGGCTGAGCGGTATCATTAACGACAAAAAATCGACGATTCAGCTGTTTCTTGACGGTAAGTCGCGCCAGCGCACCGTCTCTTCAGAAGTGATCCCACCCGAAGGCATGAAGCTCAATACCAGCGATGCGATGCTGAAAGAGCTGACACAAAGCATTATTACCGAGCTGTCTGACCGCTATCAGAACATCAAGAAAACCAAAGAAGAGAATTTCACTATAGGTAAGCAGAAATTCCATCGGCTGGATACCGAACAGAGCGTGAATGGGCAGAAAGTGATTTCCACCATTATGTTGACGGTGTTCAATAAGCGGGTGGTGACATTGCAGATGCTATCCCCGGCGAAAACACCGGAGGTGCATCAAGCGCTGGTGCAGCGGATTATTGATACCATGCAGATAAAATAATATCGCGTCGTAATACGTAACGCCCACTTCCCCTCAAGGAAAGGGGCTTTGGACTGATAAAGGGGGACGTTCGATGAAGCTTATTGGTACTTACAGCAGCCCTTTTGTACGCAAGATTTCGGTCATGCTATTAGAGAAGGGGATCGTCTTTGAGTTTGTGAACGACCCGCTCTACGAACCGGATAGCCGGGTGGCGGAGTGTAACCCACTGGGTAAAGTCCCGGTGCTGGTTACCGATGACGGTGAGGTGTTTTATGACTCGCGGGTGATTGCCGAATATCTGGAGCTGTTGGCCGTCTCCCCGGCGTTTCTGCCCGCTGACCGCCGCGCCGCTTTGGCCATTCGCCAGGTTGAAACGCTGGCGGATGGCGTGACGGAAGCTGCCGCTACGCTGTTCCGTGAAAGCAAGCGTCCGGCGGAAAAGCAGGATGAGAGCTGGATACTCCGCCAGCGCAAAAAGGTGCAACAGGGGCTGGATGCGTTAGAACGGCTGGCACAGGAAAAAACCTTACTTAACGCCGAACGGCTGACACTGGCAGATATTGCCACTGGCTGTGCGTTGGGTTACCTGAATTTACGGCGTATTATTCCCAATTGGTGCGTTGAACATCCTGAACTGGTCAAATTGGCGGAACGATTGTTCGCCCGAGAAAGCTTTGCCCGTACAATGCCGCCTTGAGGTTGCCCGTTTCCGCAGCCTGAATAGACGTGGGCAGCCACCTGATGAGCACGCTGCTTGCAGCGGGCCCTGTCATCGATCGCAGCCAGTAAAGAGGCTGCTTGATGGATAACGTGTATAACCGGACACTAAAAACCGAGCGAGCATGAGCACTGAATCCCAGCAACTTTATAGCCAGTTACCTGCCATTGACCGCCTGCTGCGCGATCCTGCCGTTGAACCCGCCGTCGCCAAACACGGCCAGACGCTGATCGGTGAGCTGTTGCGCCAGATGCAGGCGCAAGCGCGCGAAGCCATCAAGACGCAGCAACAACTGCCTGCCTGGTGTCAGGATTGGCCGCAGGCGTTGTATGCCCGCCTGAACCAACAGCAACGCCCGGCATTGCAGTCGGTGTTTAATCTCAGCGGCACCGTGCTGCATACCAATCTGGGGCGCGCCCTGTTAGCCCAACCGGCGATTGATGCGGTGGTGAGGTCGATGGGGGCTGCCGTGACGCTGGAATACGATCTGGATGGGGCTGGCCGGGGGCATCGCGATCGGGCAATAGCGGATCTGTTGTGCCAGCTTACCGGGGCGGAAGATGCCTGCATCGTCAACAATAACGCGGCGGCGGTGCTGTTGATGCTGGCGGCGATAGCGCCGGGCCAGCAGGTGGTGGTGTCGCGCGGCGAACTGGTAGAAATTGGTGGTGCATTCCGCATCCCCGACGTGATGCGCCAGGCGGGCTGCCAACTGGTGGAAGTCGGCACTACCAACCGCACACATCTGAAAGATTATCATGCCGCTATCAACGAGCAGACCGGCCTGTTGATGAAGGTACATACCAGTAATTACAGTATTCAAGGGTTTACCGCCGCGGTCGATGAGCGCGAACTGGCCGTGCTGGGCCGCGAACACGCTATTCCGGTGGCAACCGATCTGGGCAGTGGCTCGCTGATTGACATGGTGCAATACGGCCTGCCTGCTGAGCCGATGCCGCAACGCTTAATCGCGGCGGGTGTCGATTTGGTGACGTTCTCCGGGGATAAACTGCTGGGAGGCCCGCAGGCCGGGATTATCGTTGGTAAAAAGGATCTGATTGCCCGATTACAACAACATCCGCTCAAGCGTGCCCTACGCGTTGGCAAAATCACGCTGGCGGCGTTGGAAGCCACGCTGCGCCTGTATCAGCAGCCGGAATTACTGGCTGAACATCTGCCAACGTTGCGTTTGCTTACCCGTCCTCAGCAGGCGATGGAAGCCAGTGCTGAACGTTTGCAGCGTCAGTTGGCCCCACGGTTTGCCGATCGTTTCGAGCTGCGTAGCGAACCATGCTGGTCGCAGATTGGCAGTGGCTCACTGCCGGTCGATCGCCTGCCAAGCTATGCGCTGACGTTTGCCCCGCTTGATGGCCGTGGCGCTACCCTGGAAGGCCTGGCGCAACGGTGGCGTAGCTTGCCGCAACCGGTGATTGGCCGTATCAACGATGGCAAGCTGTGGCTCGATCTGCGTTGCCTGGAACAGGAGGGCGCTCTGGTTGAGGCGCTGAGCGCATGATTATTGCCACTGCAGGCCATGTCGACCATGGCAAAACCACCTTGCTGCAGGCGATAACCGGCATTAATGCCGATCGCCTGCCGGAAGAGAAACGCCGTGGCATGACCATCGATCTTGGCTACGCTTATTGGCCGCAACCCGATGGCCGGGTATTGGGCTTTATCGACGTGCCCGGTCATGAGAAGTTCCTTGGCAATATGCTGGCCGGTATTGGCGGTATCGATCATGCGCTGCTGGTGGTGGCCTGTGACGATGGCGTGATGGCGCAAACCCGCGAACATCTGGCGATCTTGCGCCTGAGTGGGCAAGCACAATTAACCGTCGCGCTGACCAAAGCCGACCGCGTTGATAATGCGCGGGTAGCCGACGTTCGTACCCAGGTGCTGGCTGAATTGGCGCAGCAGGGCTGGCACGATGTGCCCATGTTTGTCACGGCGGCAGCACAAGGGGAAGGTATTGATCAGTTGCGTCAGCATCTTTTGGCGCTGCAACCGGGTGAGCATCTGCAGACCCGCCGTTTTCGTCTGGCGATCGATCGCGCTTTCAGCGTAAAAGGCGCTGGGCTGGTGGTGACCGGGACGGCACTGGGCGGCAGCGTTGAGGTCGGCGATACGCTATGGCTGACCGGGGCCGATGTGCCGGTACGCGTGCGCGGATTGCATGCACAGAATGAGCCGGTGGAGCAGGCGTTCGCCGGGCAACGTATTGCGCTGAATATCAGCGGAGATGTCAGCAAAGAGCAGTTAACCCGCGGTGACTGGTTGCTGGAGCAACAACCCCCGGCGGCGGCGGAACGTATTCTGGTGGAGATAGACGCTGACGGGCCGTTGCAGCACTGGCAGCCGCTGCATATTTATCACGCGGCCAGCCATATCACCGGTCGCGTTGCGTTGCTCACCGGCAATCTGGCGGAGTTGATCCTCGATCGCCCGTTATGGCTGGTGGAGAACGATCGGTTGGTGCTGCGTGATATCAGCGCCCGCCAAACGTTGGGGGCCGCGCGCGTGCTGGTGCTCTCGTCGCCGAAACGGGGCAAACGTCAGCCGGCGTACCTGGCCTGGCTGGCGGCATTGGCGCAGGCACAAAATGATGGGCAGGCGCTGGATTTACGTCTGCCGGGTGGCGCGCTGGATCTGGCTGCTTTTGCCTGGGCGCGGCAATTGACGGATGAAGGTTTACAGGCGCTGTTGGCCGGTTATGCGCTGCTGATTGCCGGTGAAATGGCATTGGCCCCGGCCAACGTGCAGGAAAAAGAACAGCAACTTTTGCAGGTGCTGGCCGACTACCATCAACAGCATGGCGATCAGCTCGGCCTGGGGCGCGCCAGGCTGCGCCGTATGGCGTTACCGACACTGGATGAGTCATTGGTCTTTATGATGATCGATCGGCTGCTGGCGGCGGGATTACTGCGTAATACGCGCGGTTGGCTGCATCTGCCCGAGCACGGTTTGGCCTTCAGTAGTGAACAACAGACATTGTGGGCACGTATTGAGCCGCTGTTTGGCGCAGAGCCTTGGTGGGTTCGCGATCTGGCCGCGTCATTAGGTGAAGAGGAAAGCCACGTTCGTGCCACCTTACGTAAAGCCGCCCAATTGGGGCATGTGATTGCGGTGGTCGTGGATCGTTACTACCTCAGTCAACGCATTGAGCAGTTCGCGGCGCTGATCCGTGAGCTGGATGCCACACAGGGAAGCACTAATGCTGCGGATTTTCGCGATCGGCTCGGCGTGGGCCGCAAGCTGGCGATCCAGGTGTTGGAATTCTTCGATCGCAGCGGTTTTACCCGTCGCAAAGGAAATCAGCATCTGCTGCGGGACAGCGGCCTGTTTGGTGGTTGAAACTGTGGGTGCAAGATGTTGCACCCAGTTTAAAAAATTGTGATCTTCCTCGCGTGAATGACTATTATTTCACCATTCCCTGCCCCGTTAACCTATCTTTGGGGTAGAGATATTTTCCCAGATTTTACATCTTGCGTTTAATCACAGAATTGGCGGCACACTGGCCATAAATCACCTTACTGCCTGCGGGTAGTAGGGGAGTTACTACGTAACAAGGAGATAAAAATGGTGAATACCACTACGGCAAATCAGGTTACGCCTGAAAACACCGGCTTCCCTCTCAAACTGAAAAAACGCTACGACAACTTTATCGGTGGGGCGTGGGTACCGCCGGTGCAGGGAGAATATTTTACCAACCTGACGCCGATCACCGGCCAGGCGCTATGCGAAGTGGCCAGCTCTTCTGCACAGGATGTCGAGCTGGCGCTGGATGCGGCCCACGATGCCAAAGGGGCCTGGGGCAAAATGTCGGTACAGGCGCGGGCTAACCTGCTGAACCGGGTGGCTGACCGCATGGAGCAGAATATCGATCTGCTGGCGGCGGCGGAAACCTGGGATAACGGTAAACCGATCCGCGAAACCATGAACGCCGATGTCCCGCTGGCGATTGACCATTTTCGCTACTTCGCTGCCTGCGTGCGGGCACAGGAGGGCGGTATCAGTGAGATCGATTCCGAGACGGTGGCTTACCATTTCCATGAGCCGCTGGGGGTAGTGGCGCAAATTATCCCCTGGAACTTCCCACTGCTGATGGCCTGCTGGAAGATGGCTCCGGCGCTGGCGGCGGGTAACTGCATCGTGTTGAAACCGGCCAAGCTGACGCCGCTGTCGGTGCTGATGCTGATGGAACTGATCCAGGATATCCTGCCGCCAGGAGTGATCAACGTGGTCAACGGTGCAGGCGGCGAGATCGGGGAATATCTCGCTACTTCCAAACGTATCGCCAAAGTGGCCTTTACCGGTTCGACCGAAGTGGGCCGCCAAATCATGGGCTACGCCACCCAGAACATCATTCCGGTCACGCTTGAGCTGGGCGGTAAGTCGCCTAACATCTTCTTTGCCGACGTGATGGATAAAGAGGATGCGTTCTTCGACAAGGCGCTGGAAGGCTTTGCGCTGTTTGCCTTTAACCAGGGGGAAGTCTGTACCTGTCCGAGCCGGGCGCTGGTGCAGGAATCGATCTACGAGCGCTTTATGGAGCGGGCGATCAAACGGGTGGAGCGCATCCGTAGCGGCAACCCGCTGGACGCCAGCACCCAAATGGGGGCGCAGGTTTCTGAAGGGCAGATGAAGACCATCCTCAATTACATTGAGATCGGCAAGCAGGAAGGGGCCAAGGTGTTGACCGGTGGCCGACGCAAGGCGTTGGATGGCGGGTTGGCGGAAGGATATTACCTTGAACCGACCATTCTGTTCGGCAAGAACAGCATGCGGGTGTTTCAGGAGGAAATTTTTGGCCCGGTGTTGGCGGTCACGACCTTCAAAGATATGGATGAAGCGCTGGCGCTGGCCAATGATACCGATTTTGGCCTGGGGGCCGGGGTGTGGAGCCGTAACGGTAATATTGCCTACCATATGGGGCGTAACATTCAGGCGGGCCGCGTCTGGACCAACTGCTACCATGCTTACCCGGCGCATGCGGCGTTTGGGGGGTATAAACAGTCGGGGATTGGGCGTGAAACCCACAAAATGATGTTGGAGCACTATCAGCAGACCAAATGTCTGTTGGTGAGTTACTCCGAAAAGCCGATGGGCCTGTTCTAAGCGCGAATAGCGCATGGGGGGCGGAGCAGCCCCCCAATACCTCAATCGATGTTACGTAACTGCCATTCCCCCGCCAATACCCGATCGAGCAGGAAGAAAGGGATCAGTTCTCGCCACTCGCGGTTTTTCACCGGGCTGGCATACTGGCATAACCGGTTACCTTGCTCATCAAGCACTTCCCAGCGTTGCAGCTCACCGTCGCTTTTCTGGCTGGGGATCCCGGCCAATTGATAACTGGCATTGCTGCCGATATGGAATTTGTCGGTCTGCCAGCGGATCGGTTGGTGGGTGGGATAGGGCTGTGCATCATGGAAGCCAAACAGCTCATCATGATTGAGCAGGCTTTGTTTGATCGTAGGCCAAAGGTACTGACGCAGGAAATACTGATCGACAAAGCGTCGGTGGCCTTCCTGCTGGCTCAAATAAGCCCGCGTCTGCTCAATCAGGGAGGGCAGGTTCTCGTTGCGACATCCGCCCCACATCCCTGCCAGCAATAGCTCGGTATGGGTGAAGTAATCACGCATATGGTGGTACCAGCGATCGCTCTGCAACCAGGATTCGACCGCGGCCTGCTCCCGTTCTGAGAGCAGCGAATCCGCATCACGAATGAGATAGCGCTTGACCTGGGGATCATCGAGCACCAGAAAGCGCCACATCAGCGGCGGGATACTCTGATGCTGTTCACCTTCGACCTTGATCACGTCGGCCCCTTCCGCCAGCAGCCGCTGCTGTACTTCCTGCGGCACACTGTCATCCAGATAGAAACGACAGCGCCAGGCTGGGAACAACGTTTTACTGACCCGGGCATTAACGATGGCACTTTCACAGTAACGTACCAGCGCACCAAACAGGGTGAAGGCGATGACGTTTTCTTGTGGATTGTGTGGATTAAACGCCGGTGGGTGCGGCGTGGGTAACGGGTAAGCACGGCCTGCGCCGTATTTTTTATCGCCTTGCTCCAGCGAGAGCAGGCCAAAACGACGCACTTCGTCAGGCCGGTTCAACCAGCCGCAAACTTCCGCCAAACCGTCGATCATGGTATCCGGCAACTGTTCCAGCGGCAGGCTTTGCAATAGCTTCTTGTAGGTTTTATAGGATTTCTCATACTCGCCGGTACGCATCAGGCACAGCGCATAGCTGGACAGCACATCAGGGTTGCGTGGTACCAGGCGAAGCGTGACTTCGGCGATGACTTTACCGGCGGCGTAATCATTTTGCGCGATCGCGTCACGGTACTGTTGCGCCAATAAATTAAGACGCTGTTCTTGCAGCGGCAGGTGGGTCTTCTGAAAAGGATGCATAAGAGCTAGCCTCACACGGATACATCATCGAAATGTGGGGGCTTGTGCAAAATCAGGGCGTTCCCTGCCCCCCGTAAAAAGCCTGCTGGTTAAGCAAGCCAGAGTGTTTCCATACTGCTAAAGGTGCCATGGGGGGATCCCCAAAAGCCCTTGATTCTGTTATAGCGCTGTACTCGGCGTGGGAGTTGCCCCGCGACGGTGTTTACTCAGGAACAAGGCGGCCAATGTTAACCAACACAGGCCACTGAGCAGATTGAACAGGCTGAACAACCCATTACCGCCCCAGACATAAGCCACTTTGGCCAGTTCGATACCTACGGTGAACACCGACATGCTCAACATGCCCATCACGGCCGATACGGCGCCTTTACTGACGTTGCTGGAAAACAGCGTCAGGCGGTATAAACCGGCGTTCGCCAATCCGATGCCGTATGCATACAGGCTCAGCCCGGCGGTCATCCACAAATAGGCATGAGAGGAAAATACCGTGGCCAGCGCGGCAATCAACAGGCCCAACAGCATCGGCCAGGCACCCAGTTTAATCGGGCGCTCAATGCTGAGTTTGCCGGTCACGCGAGCCAGCGTCAGGTTGCCAAGGATCAGTGCACCAAATACCGGGATCTGCAACAGGCCATACTCCAGAGCGGAAAGAGATTCACCGTTAATCAGGATCACCGGCGACTGCGCAATCCAGGCCAGCAACGGCAGGCTGGCAAAACCGATGGCCAGCGACCCGCAGATAAAGCGGCGGTTAACCAATACCTGGCGATAGTCACGCCACAGGTTGGCCGCCGAGAAGGCTTCCCCTTGCAGCGTGGCGGTTTCCGGCATCGCTTTCCACAGGCCGACAAAAGCGATGGCGGCCAGGGCTGCAAACAGCACAAACATGCTCTGCCAAGAGGCGACGTGAACCCATGCCGCACCCGCCAATGGCCCGAGCAGAGGGGCTATCAGCGCCACGTTGGCCATTAGCGCGGTGATCTTGATACAGACCGATTCTTCGAACGATTCCTGAATGGTGGCATAGCCGACCGCACCGATAAAGCACAGCCCAATCCCTTGCAAGAAGCGCATCACGATAAATTGTTCGATATTGGTGACCAACAAAATAGCCAGGCTGGTGACGATAAAGAAGGCCACTCCGGCCAGCATTACCGGGCGGCGCCCACGACGGTCCGACAGTGGGCCAAGCAGCCATTGCAGGAAAATTCCGCCAGCCAGATAGGCGGTCATTGAGGTTGGCACCCACTCTACGTTGGCGTTGAAATCCGCCACAACGGCCAACATGCCGGGCTGAATCATATCGTTGGCGATATAGGTTGCGAACTCGAACAGCACCAGACAAAGCGGGAATAAAAGCGCCTGCCGGCCCAAACGTGCCGCAGGGGGTAATAATGTTTTCATTTTATTTTACTGATAGCAAAGAAGAAATAAGGAACTGCCAGGGCGGGGAGCGCAATCTGAGCGAGTTATGGCGGCTATTTTGCCGCCAATTGTTCACCTTAGCAATAATAAGGTGATGTTTAAGCACATTCTGATATTGCGCCGAAACGTTGTGCTCCAGCTACGCGAGCTATAACCTCTTATTAACATTTCTCCATGACAGACAAAATGAAAGGCGCTGATGGGTAATAAAATTGGCTGGGTAGATAATCTGCGTGCTGTGGCATGCATGATGGTGGTGATGATTCATGCCACAACCTATTACGTCACCACCGGCATGGTGGTGGGTGAGCACAACTGGGATATGGCCAATATCCTGAACTCGCTTTCCCGCGTGGGTGTACCGCTGTTTTTTATGATTTCCGGCCTGCTGTTTTTTGGCGAACGCAGTGCCAATAAAAAACATTTTACCCGTATTGCCTGCTGCATTGTCTTCTACAGCGTGATTGCCCTGATTTACATTGCCTGCTTTACCCGCATCGGCTTCTGGCCTTCGCTGTACGCCTTGCTGCAAAAACCGGTGTTTTATCACCTGTGGTTCTTTTATGCGATTGCGGTGATCTACCTGCTTTCGCCGCTGATCTGCGTCAAACCGGTCTCTGGCCGCTATCTTGCCGGGGTGATTGTCATTCTGGCGATTATCGCCAACCCCAACACCAGCAAGTTGACGTTGGGCAATGTGCACCTGCTGCCAGTGAATCTGTATATCGTTGGCGATACTTTCTATTACCTGCTGTATGCACTGGCGGGGCGGGCGATCGGCATGATGGAAACTGAGCGGCGTGGTGTGAGCGGCTTGGCCGCGCTAGGTTTTGTGCTTAGCGTGGTACTGATTATTAATGGCACCAAAAAACAGCTGTTTATCAACGGCAACTTCGCGGATACCTTTTATATTTACAGCGGTCCCCTGGTGTTTGTGGCGGCGGTGTCACTGTTGGTGTGGTTTAAAAACGTGCTGCCCGATCCGATAGGCTGGTTAGGCGTGGTTTCCCGCCACTCGCTGGCGATATACGGTTTCCATGCCATTATCGTCAACCTGATGCGTAATCAGCATTGGGTATTCTCCTCACACCCGCTGCTGGATATTTTCTGGGTGTTTGGCGTGGCGCTTGGTCTGAGCCTGCTGCTGTCGATGGGGTTACAGAAACTGGATACCCGGCGGCTGGTGTCTTAAGCCTGCCAGCGCTGCTGTGCCCGCCGCAGTTGGCGGCCAGAGGAGAAGCCTGCGGTTAGCGCGGCTTTTTCCAGACCGTAGCCCTGTTGCAGCCGTTGCTGTGCGACCGCCAGCCGCAACTGTTCATGATATTCCCGTACGCTGAGGCCGATATGCAGGCGGAACAGCCGGGCCAGATGGCGGCTGCTGACGTGGGCTTTCTCCGCCACTTGGGGGACCGACCACTCGGCCTCCGGCTCGGCGGCCATGACATCCTGCGCCCGGTGCACGGCAGGATGCAGATGATTGCGATAGCGTAGCCACGGGGAAAGCTGCGGATCGTCGCCGGAGCGGCGGAAATAAACCACCATCTCACGGGCAATCTCCAACGCGCGGTCAGCCCCACAGTGTTGATTGACCAGGTGCAGGGCCAGATCGATACCGGCGGTGATACCCGCACTGGTAAACACGCCACGATCCTCAACAAAAATACGGTTTTCCTTCACCTGCGCGACCGGTGCCTGCTGGCGCAGACGGTCGAGCACGGCGTGGTGAGTGGTGCAATGATACCCGTCGAGCAATCCTGCCTGGGCGGCCAATAGCGCACCGGAACAGACGCAAACCAGGTCAATCTGCCGCTGGGCCAAAGCCGGGCGCAATGCCCGGAGCCAATTGCGCGCCAGAGCCGCTTCTTCAGTAGCAAAGTAATGCGCAGAGTCCGCCACCCCTGGTATCACCAGAATATCCCCTTCGTTCCACTGTTGCTGTAAGGGGGCTAGCTGGCCGATCGTCATGCCGATGGAACAGGTAATTTGCGGCACCGGGCTGACGTAGTGCAACTGGTACTGCCCGGCAAGCCGCAATACCTCTGCCGGGCCGCTGACATCCAGTAACAGCACGTTGGGGAGCATCAGAAAGTAAACGGCTTTGGGCATGATTATTCCTGTGAAAGCTGTGCCAATGCTTCATCGACGCTGGCAATGGTGGCAAAGCGGTCGACCAGCACGGTTTCAGTATGCCGCTTAAGCTGCTCGGGGGTAAAGAGGCTGCCGTCCGGATGATGCATCGGGAAAGTGAGCGTAGCTTCGGTCACAAACGTCACTTTATAGCCCAGATCCGAGGCGACGCGGGTGGTGGTTTCACAGCATTGCTCAGTGCGAATGCCGCTGATAATCAGATGGTCGATCTGGCGTTCACGTAGCCAGGCATCCAGGCCAGATTCAGTCAGCGCGTTGTGTACTCGCTTTTGCACCGTAACGTCAGCCTGATGGCTCAGAAACGGCAGGCGTTTCACGTAGCCAGACGCCAAAGAGAACGGCCCTTCAGGCGAGACATGGAACACGTCGACCAGCGGCACCCCTTGCTGCTGGCAACCCGCGATCAGGCGTGTCAGCGCCTGTTGAAACGCAGGTAGGTCGTCTTCCTGCCAGAACGGGCGGTGTTGAAAAGATTGTTGAACATCGATGATCAATAGTGCGCTATGTGACATTTTCGGCCCCCCTTAATTTTGTACAGCACCATATTGTGCTTGCAACAGGAAAGAAAGAAGGCCAAAAACGGCCATCATGATGGCAGCAACGGACTGGATGAGATTTGTGGGCGGTTATCGATGGCACACCGCAATCGTTCGCCAGCACCGACTGGGTTTATAATATGGATGAGTTAAGGCAAAATGTTCTGGTGAGTGCCGATGCTCTTTGGCTGTGGTTTAAATGGCGTCAACAAGTTTGCTATAAAAACTCTCTTCCAACTTCGCTTCCAGTATTGAACGGACTTTAATCGCTAGCCCTTTATAGAAGTCAGAGAGTTCATCATCCTTGCACAGTAAAACGATTTTACGTCTCTCTTTTCGGTTGTTAATGCTGATGACTTTCAGTTGGTCAGAAAACGAGGGTATGGTTGTAATAAAAAGTGGTGTCGTAAGTGTCCAGCCATAGCCACAGGAGATAAGCTTCAAAATATCATCGGCATTGTCCATTTCGAACTGAATGACAGGAGAAAGGTTATTCCATTTCAGCCAGTTAAGTGTTTGCATCCCGGTAGGCGTATTGCTGGTGTAAGAGATGTAATCCCGATTTTTACAGAGTTCATCCAGTTGAGTTTCAGGCCACGCTTTGGGACAAACGCACAAGAACTCTTCTTCGATGAGCGGATAGATTCTCACATTAGGCGGCATCTCGGTATGCAGCATGGTAATCGCCAGGTTAATGCCACCCATATTCAGCGTGGATAATAAACTTGATGCGGTTCCGGTAACCTGATAAATATTTTTCACCTGGGGTTGCAGGAATTTAAGAATGTCCAGCCCAATGGATTTGCCGATAGAATCGACAAAGCCGATTTTCAAATGTGAAATATTTCCATGACTTATCGCGTTGATATGCTCCTGTAAGTGTATGCCGCTATCAATAATCTTTTTCCCCAAAGGATAAAGCGCTTGTCCGGCGAATGTCATCTGGATAGGTCGTTGGGTGCGGTTAATCAATTCAGTATTTAAACCGTTCTCCAGGTTAGCGATCTGCTGAGATACGGAGGATTGCGTAACGTCGAGTTTCTTCGCGGCAGCCGTAAACGAACCGGTCTCTATGACCGCTAAAAAAGCCTGTAACTGCTTAAAATCGAATCTGATATCTTTCATTTTCACCCAGACTATTATTTTATTTAATAGTAACTATTTATTTTCCCAATGGTTTTTTTCTTTGAACAACGTCAAATTATCCATTCAGTCTGCAGGTTAAGGTGATTATACACCCTAATCCTGCAAGAGAGTCAGAGATGCGAGAAGAAAAGGATCTATTAGGAACTTTAATGGTACCCGATGAAGCTTACTACGGTATTCAAACTCAGCGGGCCGTATTAAATTTTTCAGTATCGGGACGAACGGCGGGGGATATACCCTATTTTTTGTGGTCTATTGCCGCGATTAAACAAGCAGCGGCGCAGGCGAATATGCGAATCGGTGCTCTGGACGATCAGAAAGCGGCGGCTATTGTTAAGGCTTCGCAGGAGGTGATGGCCGGAGATTTTGATGCCCATTTCCCTATCGATATTTTTCAGGGCGGCGGCGGTACCTCGACAAATATGAATATGAATGAGGTGGTCGCCAACCGTGCAAATGAGCTGCTCACAGGAGCTCGTGGGTACGACAGCGTTCATCCTAATACTCACGTCAATATGGGACAATCAACGAATGACGTGATCCCTGCGGCAATGAAAATGACCAGCCGTGTGAATATAAAGCGGTTGATCGTGCAATTAGAAAAACTGGAGGAGGTATTAGCCAATAAAAGCCGCCTATTTGCAGACAAAGTGAAATTGGGCCGCACCTGCTTGCAGGATGCGGTGCCGATGACGTTTGGTCAGCAGTTTGGCGCTTACCGCACTCAGGTCAACAGGCTCAAAGAGAAACTGATTCTGGTGAATGAGGATGCGTTGCTTTTACCGCTTGGCGCGACGGCAATTGGCACGGGGCTATCAACGCATGAAGGGTATGTCCCGGAAGTTTATCAGTGGCTTGAGACTATTACCGGAGAAAAATACAGCCCGGAAGCGGATTTCTTTGATGGTCTGCAACATGGTGATTTTTATATTGAATTCTCCTCTCAACTCAAAAAGATTGCCGTATTTCTCTCCAAAATGGCGACAGACTTCCGTCTGCAAGGATCGGGGCCGCGTGCGGGATTTAATGAAATTCGCGTGCCTGCCGTGCAACCCGGTTCGTCCATTATGCCTGGCAAAATTAATCCGGTGATGCCTGAGTTGGTTAATCAAATCGCCTATCAGGTTATAGGTAACGATCTCACGGTTACCATGGCTGTTGAAGGGGGGGAGCTCGACCTGAATGTCTGGGAGCCCGTGTTGCTGAAAGCGTTATTTGAATCCTGCTCGCTACTGACCCGAGTGATACCGTTGTTCGTCGATAAGTGTTTAGTCGATATTGCAATAAATGAAGAAGTCAGTGTTCGTTACGCACGGGAAAGTACTGCTCTGGCGACGATCGTGGCGACCTTATTTGGTTATCAGGTGGGCTCGCGCATTGCCAAGGCGGCCTATGAACAAAAATGCAGCGTTAAGCAGGTCGTCTTGTCGGAAAAATTGCTTACGCCGGAACAGGCTGATTATCTGCTTGATCCGCTGGTCATGACCGATCCAAAAAAGAGTACGGCAGCGATTAAACGCTATCAAACAGAAACTAGCGCGTCATAGTCGTTCTATTTACCAACATGGATTTAAATGCAGATAATGAATATTTAATATTCATTATCTTACACCCTCGTTGCCGATAAATAAAAATTATACTATAGCTAATGGCAGGGTAAATATATGGTGATATTACATGTTATTCTATTACTGGGGACCATCATGCTTGCAGCAAGATGGGGTGGAATTGGCGTCGGGTTTGCAGGTGGGATCGGATTAGCCATTGCTGTTTTTATTCTTGGCGTTCCGGCAGGTGCCCCTCCTATTGATGTGATGCTGATCATTCTATCAACAATTCTTGCTTTATCTGCCATGCAGCAAGCCGGAGGAATGGATTATTTGGTCGTCTTGACGGAAAAGTTATTACGTAACCATCCGGGTTATCTTAATATTCTTGCCCCAAGCGTAACCTTTATTTTAACGGTTTTATCCGGGACCGGTTATACCGCAATGTCAGTGATGAATGTCATCCAGGAAGTTGCTAAAGATAATGGCATCAGGCCCAGTCAACCGTTGAGTTCAGCCGTGGTCGCTTCTCAGTTGGGGATTACGGCATCACCCATTTCTGCAGCAACGGCGATTATGTATGGCACGGTTGAGGTGATGGGGGTCAGTTTCGGCGATGCCATGTTGGTAGTTCTGCCCACAGCACTATTCGCCATGCTGGTCGCAGCATTCATAGCCAGTAGGCAGGGGATCAAACTTGTCGATGATCCGGTCTGTCAAAAGATCATGCAGGAGAATAAAAGCATCCAGAATAAACAGGCCAAACGTAGTATTCCACGCGGTGCGAAATCTTCCGTAGTGATATTCTTGCTCGGCGTTATGTTTGTGGTTTGTATGCTGCTGTTTAAATCGCTTATTGGACATACTATCAACTCTCGTGACTTAATTATTATTACGATGTTTATCGTATCCACCATTATTATTTTTAATTGTAAACTGGACATGAAGGAGATTAAAAATTCACCGTTGTTTAAATCCGGTGCTGAATCACTGGTTGTGGTGTTAGGCATTGTTTGGCTGAGTAGCACGCTTATTGGCGCTCATTTAGAAGAGATAAAAACGGGAGCCAGCGAAATTTTACGTACCTATCCGGTGTTGTTGGCTGCCGTGTTTTTCTGCACCAGTGCGATGTTGTTCAGCCAAGGAGCAACCAGCGCGCTGCTTATGCCCATTGCAGCCTCTATCGGGATTAGTCCGGAGGCGATATTAGCCAGTTTTGTCGCCGTGAGCGCGCTTTATATTACCAATATTTACCCGACGACGGCGTTTGCTATTGCGACGGATAATACCGGGTCATTCCTCAGCAAACGATGGAATGGTTCCAGGATTGTTAACCATCCGTTCTTCTTACCCGGATGCTTATCGATTATCTGCTCGGTGCCTTTTGGTTTTTTACTGGCAAAATTGATTTTGTAGCGGCAAATGTAGCAAAGAACGCACGAAGGCGTTCCCCTTGTTACAGGGGTTTTAAGCTTGGAACTGCGCAAGCGATCGGCCAAGTACATACATAGGAGTTGGATGTGTATGTACTTGGCAGCGGTGTAGGTGAATTACATCAGTGGCTGCAGGCAGCGGTACAGCTCGCGGAAGGTGTTGCGTTGGGCTGTGTAGTATTGATGCCGCTCGGCATCCGGTTGATGCACCTGTTCCAACGGTAATTCAGGCAGCAGCACACTCAATGGTTGGTCGGGATTTAAGGCAATCTGTGCCAGGCGTGCAGCCCCCAGCGCCGGGCCAACGTCACCGCCGGTGCGGTATTCCAGCCGCTGGCCGCTGATGTCTGCCAACATCTGGCGCCAGAATGGGCTGCGGGCTCCCCCGCCAATCAGCGTGATTGCCGAAGGTTGCAGGCCGCTGGCATGCAGCACGTCCATACCATCTGCCAGCGCAAAACCAACCCCTTCCAATACCGCGCGAGCCAGATCGTTTGGCCCGTGCTGATGAGTAAAGCCCCAGAAGGCCCCTTTGGCATTTGGGTTGTTATGTGGGGTACGCTCGCCGGAGAGATAGGGCAAGAACCACAGCGGCATTTCGGCCGGTTCTGCCTGTTCGACATTGCGCAGCAGGGTAGCGACGCTGTCGACGTGGGTCAGTTGGCAAGCCCAGTCCAGGCAAGAGGCCGCGCTGAGCATCACCGACATCAGGTGCCAGGTTTGTGGCAACGCATGGCAGAAGCTGTGTACCGCGCTGGTTGGATTGCTGAGGAAACCATCGCTGACGGCAAAATAAACCCCAGACGTACCGAGTGACAGCATCGCCTGCCCGGCCTGATAAAGCCCCACGCCGATCGCGCCAGCGGCATTATCGCCACCGCCCGCTACCACCGGTACCGGAGCGATCCCCCAGCGTTTGGCCAGTTCGGTATGTACCTGACCGGTTATCTGGTTGCCTTCAAACAGCGCTGGCATCTGCTCGCGGGTTAATCCGCAGGCGCTGAGCATGACATCACTCCAGTCACGTTGCGCTACGTCCAGCCACAGGGTGCCTGCAGCGTCAGACATATCACTGGCAAATTCACCGGTTATGCACCAACGCAGGTAATCCTTTGGCAATAACACCTTGTCGATCTGGCGGAAAACCTGTGGCTCGTGTTCTTTGACCCACAACAGCTTGGGGGCAGTAAAACCGGGCATCATCAGGTTGCCGGTAATGTCACGCGAGTTGGGGACTGCTTGTTCCAAGGACTGGCATTGCGCAAAGCTGCGGCCATCGTTCCATAGGATGGCCGGGCGCAATACCCGTTGCTGTTTGTCCAGTAAGGTGGCGCCATGCATCTGGCCGGTCAGGCCGATGGCTTTTACCTGTTGCAGATTATGTTGTTTTGCCAGCGCCAGCATGGCGCGATCGGTGGCATGCCACCAATCCTGGGGGGATTGTTCAGACCATAAGGGATGTGGGCGTGAGATGGGCAGCGGTTCACCGTGGCTGGCAAGTAACTGACCTTGCTCACCTAACAGGATGGCTTTGACGCCTGACGTGCCGAGATCGATACCAATGTACATGAGCGCGAGTCCTTTAAAGCGCGGTGAGCGAACCCACCGCGCTGTAGAGCGTTAGCCGAACAGGTAGCGGTTCACCAGATTCTCCAGTTTTTCCTGATGCCCGCTGGCATGTTGTGGTGCCAGTGAATGTTGCTCAGCGTACTGTGCCAGGGCTTCGAGCGACAGCTTACCTTGCAAAATCTGCTGGCCCAGTTCACCGTTCCAACCGGCATACCGTTTGGATACCTGTTGATGCAGTTTGCCGTCTTCAACCATACGGGCGGCCACTTTCAGAGCCAATGCCATGGTGTCCATCGCGCCGATATGGCCGTAGAACAGGTCATATTTATCGGTGCTCTGGCGGCGTACTTTGGCGTCAAAGTTCAGGCCACCGGTAGTAAACCCTCCCGCTTTGAGGATTTCGAACATCACCAGCGCGTTCTCTTCGACGCTGTTTGGGAACTGATCGGTGTCCCAACCCAGTTGCGGATCACCACGGTTGGCATCGACCGAGCCAAAGATCCCCAGTGCGATGGCGGTGGCGATCTCATGATGGAACGAATGCCCGGCCAGCGTGGCGTGGTTGGCTTCGATGTTGACCTTGATCTCTTTCTCCAGGCCGAACTGCTTGAGGAAGCCGTACACGGTCGCAACATCATAATCATATTGATGTTTGGTTGGCTCCTGCGGCTTGGGTTCGATCAGCAGCGTACCCTGGAAGCCGGTTTTATGCTTGTGTTCAACCACCATTTGCATAAAGCGGCCAATCTGTTCGCGCTCCTGACGCAGGTCGGTATTGAGCAGAGTTTCATAGCCTTCGCGTCCACCCCATAGCACATAGTTTTCACCGCCCAGCTTGTGGGTAGCGTTCATGGCGGTGAACACTTGCGTCGCTGCCCAGCTGAAGACTTCCGGATCCGGGTTGGTGGCGGCTCCTGCGCCGTAGCGTGGGTTGGTGAAACAGTTAGCCGTGCCCCACAACAGCTTCACGCCGCTGCTTTGCTGTTTCTCGGCCAGAACGTCGGCCATGATGGCAAAGTTGTTCAGGTATTCTTTCAGCGTGGCCCCTTCCGGAGAAACATCGATATCGTGGAAGCAGTAGTAAGGCACATTCAATTTATGGAAAAACTCAAATGCCACATCGGCTTTGCGTTTAGCGAGCGCCAGCGCATCGCCCGGTTGCTGCCAGGGGCGATCAAATGCGCCCACGCCGAACATGTCGGCACCGTTCCAGCAGAAGGTGTGCCAATAGCACGCGGCAAAGCGCAGATGGTCAGCCATGCGTTTACCAAGGATGATTTCATCGGGATTGTAGTGGCGGAATGCCAACGGATTGGTACTCTGGGTACCTTCGTAACGAACCTGCTCAAGCTGATCAAAATAGGATTGCATTAGTGACTCCTTGGTAACGGTGCCCGGCGTGCGGGATGCGTTTATCTTCGGAGTAAGTCGGAGAATCCTCAATTACGTTATTTCACACTTAAATTCACAGAATTATTAAATGTGCGCGGGATCTCATAATTGGCTTTGTTGTTATTTACCTAATGTACTTTAAGTGACGGCCAGGCAAAAAATTATTTATCCCCTGGCACTTACTTCGGTCAGTGACAGAGGAATAAATGCAGTTATCAACGCTGTAAATTGAAAATTTACGGCTATAAAACATGATCGCCATCATAAAATTAACATTAAACCAAAAATCATAATTCGCCGGTAAAAATCTGTAATTGCCGAATGTCGTATAAGCGATAACAATCCGCTGGAAGTTTCGTAATTTATACCCATCATACTTCAAGTTGCATGTGCGGTGGTTTTCCTTGCGCACCTCCGTTACTTAGCTGGCGTAAGCGCCTGGGGAGCCGCTGTGTCGCTGCCTTCCTGCAACCCGAATTATTCAGGGTATATACCGTCAGCTTTCAATTTATGCCGTTTGAAAGCGCCCGGGTAACTATTTCCCTACACAATAAAAGGGTTATAAGATGAAATTCAAACCACTTCTTCTTTCTGCTTGTGCACTTCTGCTGTTAGCCAGCCAACCGGGATACAGTAAAGAGATTAAAATCGGCATGGCAATCGATGATCTGCGTTTAGAGCGCTGGCAGAAAGACCGCGATATCTTTGTGAAAAAAGCCGAGTCTCTGGGGGCCAATGTATTTGTCCAGTCGGCCAATGGCAATGAAGAAACCCAGATGGCGCAGATTGAGAATATGATCAACCGTGGCGTCGATGTGCTGGTGATCATCCCTTATAACGGCCAGGTGTTAAGCAATGTTATTAGCGAGGCGAAGCGCGAGGGGATCAAAGTGCTGGCCTACGACCGTATGATCAACAACGCCGATATCGATTTCTACATCTCCTTCGATAATGAAAAAGTGGGTGAAATGCAGGCTCAAAGCCTGGTGCAGCGCGTGCCGCAGGGCAACTACTTCTTGATGGGGGGTTCGCCGGTGGATAATAACGCCAAGCTGTTCCGCAAAGGGCAGATGACGGTGCTGCAACCCTTGATCGACAGCGGCAAGATCAAGGTGGTGGGCGATCAGTGGGCCGATGGTTGGTTGCCGGAAAACGCGCTGAAGATTATGGAAAACGCCCTGACGGCCAACAATAACCATATTGATGCGGTTGTTGCCTCTAACGATGCTACCGCCGGTGGGGCCATTCAGGCGCTGGCGGCGCAAGGGCTGGCGGGCAAAGTGGCGATCTCCGGTCAGGATGCCGATCTGGCGGCGGTAAAACGTATTGTGGCGGGCACCCAAACCATGACGGTATACAAACCGATCAGTAAGCTGGCCGACGAAGCGGCAGATATCGCCGTGCAACTGGGTAAAGGGGAAGCGCCTAAATCCAACGCTAAATTAAATAACGGCAGTAAAGAGGTGTCGGCCTGGTTATTAACCCCGGTACAGGTGGATAAATCGAATATCGACAGCACCATTATTGCCGATGGCTTCCATAAGAAATCCGACCTTTACTCTAAATAATCCAAGTTACAACAAAGCGGTAAACCTGGTCGCCCCAGCAGCATAGATAACGCTGTGGCTGGGGTGAACAAGTATACCTGTAGCTTAAAGTATGGCGGGTTTAATTAATGCCTGACACGCCCTCTGAGGGGAATAAATCATGCCCTGCCTGTTAGAAATGAGAAATATCACCAAGCAATTCGGTGCAGTGAAAGCCGTGGATAATGTCAGCCTGCAATTAGAAGCCGGACAGGTATTATCCCTGTGTGGTGAAAACGGCTCAGGAAAATCCACTTTGATGAAAGTGCTGTGCGGAATATATCCGCACGGCAGTTATCAGGGCGATATTTATTTTTCGGGCGATATCATCACGGCGAAAACCATTCGCGATACCGAGCAAAAAGGCATTGCCATCATTCATCAGGAATTGGCACTGGTGAAGCAGATGACGGTGTTGGAGAACCTGTTTCTCGGCAACGAGTGGGGCCGCTTTGGGCTGATGGATTACGACAATATGTACCTGCGCTGCCAACGCATGCTGGCACAGGTCAAGCTGGAGGTTGACCCCAATACTCGCGTGAGTGAACTGGGCCTGGGGCAGCAGCAACTGGTGGAGATCGCCAAGGCCTTGAATAAACAGGTGCGCCTGTTGGTACTGGATGAACCCACGGCCTCGCTGACGGAAAGTGAAACCGCCACATTGCTGGCGATCATCCAGGATCTGCGTGATCACGGAATTGCCTGTATTTACATCTCGCACAAGCTTAATGAAGTGAAAGCGATCTCGGACTTTATCTGCGTGATCCGCGACGGCAAGCATATCGGCACACGGCCAGCAGCAGGGATGAGTGAGGATGACATTATCGCCATGATGGTTGGCCGTGAGCTGACCGAACTGTATCCGCAGGAACCCCATACTGTCGGCGAGGTGATCCTGCAGGTGGAAAACCTTACCGCCTGGCACCCGGTTAACCGACACATCCGCCGGGTGGATGATGTGTCTTTCACCCTGCGACGCGGCGAGATCCTCGGCGTTGCCGGGCTGGTGGGATCGGGACGTACCGAAACCATGCAGTGCCTGTTCGGAGCCTATCCGGGGCGTTGGCAAGGCAACATCATCATCGACGGGCAACCCGTAACCATTACCCACTGTCGGCAAGCGATGCGTTACGGCATCGCCATGGTGCCGGAAGATCGCAAGCGTGATGGCATCGTCCCGGTGATGGGCGTGGGGGCCAACATGACCTTGGCGGCGTTGGGGGACTTTAGCGGCGCGTTAACGGTGTTGGATGATGCGCAGGAACAGGCCACCATTCAGCAGTCGCTGGTGCGCTTACGGGTTAAAACCTCTTCTGCCGAGCTGGCCATCGCCCGCTTGAGCGGCGGCAACCAGCAGAAAGCCATCCTGGCGAAGTGCCTGTTACTGAACCCGAAAATCCTCATTCTGGACGAGCCGACGCGCGGGATTGATATCGGTGCCAAGCAGGAAATTTACAAACTAATCAATGAACTGGTGCAGCAAGGGATCGCAGTGATTGTGGTGTCTTCCGAACTGCCAGAAGTGTTGGGGTTAAGCGATCGGGTGCTGGTGATGCACCAAGGGCAGATCAAAGCCGATTTGGTGAACCGTGATCTGACACAGGAACAGGTAATGGAAGCGGCCTTGAGGAGTGAAACACATGTCGAAAAGCACGCAATCTGAAGTCAGCCTAACGCCAGAGGCGCAGAAAAAACCGTTGTTCGGGCTAAAGACCGTCAATCTCCAGGTGTTCGTCATGCTGGCGGCGATCCTTGCCATCATGCTGTTTTTTACCTTTACCACCGAAGGGGCCTATCTCAGCGCACGGAATATCTCTAACCTGCTGCGCCAGACGGCGATCACCGGTATTCTGGCGGTGGGCATGGTGTTTGTGATTATTTCAGCGGAGATTGATCTATCCGTCGGTTCAATGATGGGGTTGCTGGGTGGGGCGGCAGCGATATTTGACGTCTGGCTCGGCTGGCCGCTGCCATTGACCATCGTGGTCACGTTGGTGGCGGGGCTGCTGCTGGGAGCCTGGAATGGCTGGTGGGTCGCCTATCGCAAGGTGCCTTCGTTTATTGTTACCTTGGCAGGCATGCTGGCGTTTCGCGGCATTCTGATCGGCATTACCAATGGCACCACCGTAGCGCCCACCAGTAATGCCATGTCGCAGATTGGCCAAAGTTATCTGCCTAACGGGCTGGGGTTCGGTATAGGGGCAGTGGGCCTGATGCTGTTTGTCGCCTGGCAGTGGCGGCGACGCAGTAAACGTGCGCTACTGGGCTTGCCGGTAGCGGCTGCAAGCGGTGATGTCACCCGCCAGAGCATCATGGCGATCCTGGTGTTGGGGGCGATATATCTGCTGAATGATTACCGTGGCGTGCCAACTCCGGTGCTGATCCTGACGGCATTGATGCTGGCCGGGATCTTTATGGCAACGCGTACCGCCTTTGGCCGCCGTATTTATGCCATCGGTGGCAATATTGATGCAGCACGGTTATCCGGCGTAAACGTCGAGCGTACCAAACTGGCGGTGTTTGCCATCAATGGCCTGATGGTGGCGATTGCCGGGCTGATCCTCAGCTCGCGCCTGGGTGCGGGTTCACCTTCTGCCGGTAACATTGCCGAACTGGACGCCATCGCTGCCTGCGTGATTGGTGGCACCAGCCTGGCCGGGGGGATCGGCAGCGTGGCGGGGGCGGTGATGGGGGCATTTATTATGGCTTCGCTGGATAACGGCATGAGCATGCTGGACGTGCCGACGTTCTGGCAGTACATCGTCAAAGGCGCCATTCTGCTGTTGGCGGTGTGGATGGATTCCGCGACCAAACGCCGGGTATAAGGGCTGCTTCACAATTGTGACGGCTTTTTTACTGCTCTCTGGCGGGGTGTGCTATCCAGAGAGCAGTGTTCATTCAGAGGGAGCTCTCATGTTCAAGAAGCGCTACCGTATTACGTTGTTATTCAATGCCAATAAAGTGTATGACCGCCAGGTGGTGGAAGGTGTTGGAGAGTATTTACAGGCATCGCAGAGTGACTGGGATATCTTTATCGAAGAGGATTTTCGTTGCCGTATCGATAACATCAAAGACTGGTTGGGAGACGGCGTGATCGCCGATTTTGACGACCGGAATATTGAACAACTGTTGCATAACGTCCAGGTACCGTTGGTTGGCGTTGGGGGATCTTATCATCGTGAAGAGGATTATCCGCCAGTGCATTACATTGCTACCGATAACCATGCGCTGGTGGAAACAGCGTTTATGCACCTGAAAGAAAAAGGGCTGCATCGTTTTGCCTTCTATGGTTTGCCGGAGGAGGGGGGAAAGCGTTGGGCACAGGAACGTGAGCATGCCTTTCGCCAACTGGTGGCGGCAGAGCAGTATCAGGGGGTGGTTTACCAAGGGATGGAAACCGCGCCGGAGAACTGGCAATACGCGCAGAACCGCCTGGCGGACTGGGTACAGACTTTACCGCAGCAGACCGGGATTATTGCCGTCACCGATGCGCGGGCGCGTCACCTGCTGCAGGTTTGTGAACATCTGGATATTCCGGTGCCGGAAAAACTTTGTGTGATTGGCATTGATAACGAAGAGCTGACGCGTTACCTGTCACGCGTGGCATTGTCTTCTGTGGCGCAGGGCACGCGGCAGATGGGCTACCGTGCCGCCAAGCTGCTGCATCAACTGCTTGACCGGCGGGAGCTGCCGTTACAGCGCATTCTGGTGCCGCCGGTGAAAGTGATTGAGCGCCGTTCGACCGATTTTCGTTCGCTGCGCGATCCGGCGGTGATCCAGGCTATGCACTATATCCGTTATCACGCCTGCAAGGGGATCAAGGTAGAGCAGGTGCTGGATGCCGTGGGGATATCCCGCTCCAATCTGGAAAAACGTTTCAAGGATGAAACCGGCCAGACCATTCATAACGTGATCCATGAAGAGAAGCTCGATCGCGCGCGCAATTTACTCACCGCCACTTCGCTCTCCATCAACGAGATTTCTCAGATGTGTGGTTACCCTTCGCTGCAGTATTTTTATTCGGTGTTCAAGAAAGGCTATGACATGACTCCGAAAGAGTGCCGCGATCGCTATGGAGAAGTGGGTTATTGACCCGGTAGGCAAATCATATTTCTGTCATTGCGGCTCCCTATAGTGACGTTGCTTTTTACCTTTGGGCAATCACCCCTATCAGGGAGTACGTACTATGCAAAGCACACTATCTCGTCTGGTGCTGTTAGTCAGTTGTCTGGCCATTAGCACCACGCTATGGGCTCAGGCGCAACAGGTTCCCGCCGTGCTGGCGGGGCACGCCGTTCTACCCACCACATCCAGTATTGCAACGCCTGCGGATGCGCCCGCCGATCTGCAACAAAGCGGTAAATACACTAGCGGCAAACGCGTCACCGAGTTGGGCAGCGTGGCAGGCAAATCAGCCGATCGGTTGACCGGTTACGGTCTGCCGATCAACGGTCAACCCTTACAGGGGCATTCAGGTATTAAACACATGCCGGATGGCACCTATTGGGTACTGACCGACAATGGTTTTGGCAGCAAGGCGAACTCACCGGACGCCATGCTGTATCTGAGCCATTACCGTATCGATTTTAAAACGGGCTCGGTGACGACACTAAAAACCCTGTTCCTGCACGACCCGGATAAAAAAGTTCCTTTCCACATCGTGAATGAAAGCACGGAAAAACGTTATCTGACCGGCAGTGATTTCGATCCGGAAAGCTTCCAGTTTGCCGACGATGCGTTATGGATCGGCGATGAATTCGGCCCTTATCTGATTAAGGCGGATTTGAACGGCAGGGTACAGACCGTGTTCGAAACCCGGGTTGATGGCAAGGTAGTGAAGTCGCCGGATAACCCGACGCTGACCCTGCCAGGGGCACCGGACGCCAAGCAGAACTTCCAGGTGGCGCGTTCGAAAGGCTTTGAAGGGATGGCGCTATCAGCGGATGGCAGCAAGCTGTATCCACTGTTGGAAGGCGCGCTGTGGGATGGTGAAAAGTTTGAGAACGTTAATGGCAAACGCTATCTGCGCCTGTTGGAGTTTGATGTTAAGCAGCAGGCATGGACGGGGCGCAGCTGGCAATACGTGCTGGAAGACAACCAGCATGCCATTGGCGACTTCAATATGATTGATGAGACTCATGGTTTGGTCATTGAACGTGACAATGGTGAAGGTACGGCAGATAAAGCCTGTGCGGCAGGGGCCGCCACCGATAACTGCTTCAACCAGATTGCCAAGTTCAAACGGGTGTACAAGATTGCGTTTTCTGACGCCAACGTTGGCAAACCGGTAGAGAAACTGGCCTATATCGATTTGATGAACATCCAGGATCCGCAACAGTTGGCGCGTAAGCCGTTAAATAACGGTGTGCTGACTTTCCCGTTCTTCACCATTGAGAACGTTGATGTGGTTGATGACAGCCATATTATTGTTGGCAACGACAATAACTTCCCGTTCTCTTCCAGCCGCCAACCTAACGTGGCGGACGATAACGAGTTTATTCTGTTAGAGGTGAAAGCCTTGCTGCAGCCGTAAAAATCTACTTTATTCATAAGCCTTCTCCTGATTTTGGGAAGGCTTTTTTATTATGGTGATGAATAAAAATCACTGCCTCACGCTCTTTTAGTATGGAACAGCATAGATATAGGTCAAGCGCACTTTTAGGTACGTGTTTTAATAAAACGTTACCTTCAATCCTACTTCTTCAACTTGGCTTTCTGGTAGGCTGCTTTAGGCGTTTTATACTCTATCGCCATTTGAGCTAAGAATAATGGCACCAAGGATTGAAGGTGGGGAAATGTCTCGTGTCAGTACCGAAAGTCTTATTGCGAAATTAAATTCGTTAACTGTGGCTATTCCTTTGGAGATTCTGATTGCGTGGGAGTCTAGCGATGAGGCCTGGTGTTTAAAGGATGTACATAAAATACCCATTTATGCCAATGCCAGATATGCTTTATTACTAAAACCGGTTAAAGAAGGCAAACCTTCTGCACTGGCTCCTTTTAAGCCTTTTATCGCTGTCCATGACCAGCGTGTTATTGATGAGATGAGAAAGATTGAGGCAATAGGAATCCTCCCAATTGAAGCCAATCGTGTATTTAGCGTATTTTATTGTGAGCGTATGCCCTATTATGACAAACAGGCGAAGCTCTCTGGCATTATCAGCCACATCAAACCATTGAATTCAATTACACCGCGTTTTTTTGTTTCTGGTGATGACATCGGCAAGCTAACCTCCGTTTGTCCCTCCGATATTTTCACTGATAAGGAGTGGGTCGTGGCTTTTCTATTGTTGCAAGGCATGGTGGAAAAAGAGATCGCCGATATTCTCAACAGAACGTTGAGAACGGTCAAGTTTCATAAAAGTAATATACTGGCGAAGGTCCATTGTGAAACTACACGGGAGTTTATATCCCTTGCCAGACATCAGCATTGGCAGTTCTATATTCCGCCACTGTTCTCCAAGCCTTGTTATATAATTCGGTAATCTTGCCACTATAAAACTGTACCTTTGGTACAGTTTATTTCTGTTTTTTCGCGAGTATGCTCATTTTCATCATCTGGTATCCCAGTTGATATCTTAATGACATGGATGAAAAGAGGTCATACAATGAGTTATGCAAGCAATTTAAATTTCCCTATATTGATTATTTCTGTCAATAATAATGAAGTACAGATCGATAACCCTTTTCATAGGATTAAGGAGGTGCTGGCATTAAATAACTATCATTTTATCCACGCGGACACCAATGAAACGGCCTTGTCGATGGCCAAAAAAGAATCGGGTATCGGCTGTATCATTATTAATGAGTGTGATGGGTTGAGCCAGAGCTCTGGCTCTCCATTTATCAAGGATATTATTCGCATTATCCGGGCTAAAAATAGCCGGGTGCCGATATTCTTTTCATCAAGCGTGCCTCTGTTGGGGCGTTTATCGACGGAGGTGATTAAAGAAATCCATGAATACATCAATATCAACGAGGATACGCCCAAGTTTATTGCCGGCCGCATCCATCTGGCTATACGCCAGTATATTGAAAACCTGCTGCCGCCTTACTTCGCCGCATTGAAAAATTACGCGTTAGACAGCCCTTACTATTGGGATTGTCCGGGGCATCAAGGGGGCGTCGCTTACCTTAAACATCCGGTAGGCCGTGAGTTTATCAATTATTTTGGCGAAAACCTGATGCGGGCAGACATCGGTATCTCTACGCCGGAAATGGGGGACTGGCTTGAGCATAAGGGCGCGCCGGGTGAATCGGAAAAGCGGGCTGCCAAACTCTTTGGGGCCGACAAAACTTTCTATGTGACCGGGGGGTCTTCTCAGTCTAATCAGATAGTGGGCCACTCAATCGATCTAAAAGATAAAATCATCCTGGTGGACCGCAATTGCCACAAGTCCGTCAACCATGAGTTGACCATTTCCCAGGCTAAACCCGTCTATTTCCAGCCTTCGCGTAATGGGCTCGGCATTATTGGCCTGATCTCGCCCGATCAGTTTGAGGCCAGATCGATCCGGCAAAAAATCAATGACAGCGTGCTGGCTTATCAGGCAGAAGACCAATTCCCCGCTTACGCCATCATCACTAACTGCACTTACGATGGCTTGATTTATGACGTGACCGCCATCACCCAAAAGCTGGGCAAGTCAGTGCCACGGATCAAATTTGATGAAGCCTGGTATGCCTATGCCAAATTCCATCCCTTGTACCGGGGGCGTTTCGCTATGGATGTGCCTGTAGATAAAGAGAACGGGCCAACGTTGTACGCTGTGCAATCGACACACAAGATGCTGGCGGCTTTTTCTTCTGCTTCGATGATACACATCCGCAATTCTGCTCGAGCCCCGGTGGATTACGACATTTTCAACCAGGCTTTTATGATGCACGGCACCACGTCACCGTTCTATCCGATAATTGCCTCCATTGATGTTGCGACCGCCATGATGGAGGGGGAAGCCGGTAATACGTTTGTTGATGAAGCGATCCACGATGCTATCAGCTTCCGTAAGACGCTGGTTACCGTCGCGGAGAATCTCAAAGCGGAAAGTTCCACGGAGTGGTTCTTCGATGTCTGGCAACCAAGCACGCTACTGCAGGAAGGCAAAAAGGTCCCCTTTACGCAGGTTGATGACGAGGTGCTAGCCAACGACCCTGACTGCTGGCTGCTGCGAGCCGGGGAAGCATGGCACGGTTTCAGCGATTTACCGGATGGTTATGCGATGCTGGATCCCATCAAGGTCACCATTACCTGCCCTGGGCTGAGCGCGCAAGGAGAGATGAGTGCTTTTGGTATCCCCGCGCCGGTGGTAGCAAAATTCCTGGATACCCAGCGTATTATCCCGGCCAGAAATGGCGACTACACCATTCTGGTGCTCTTCGCGCTGGGATCCACCCAGGGTAAATGGAATACCCTGATCGATATGCTGATGATGTTTAAACATCATCATGATGATAATACGCCGCTGGCGTCGATTTTACCGGAGGTCGCGGCCAGTTCCCCTGGTTACCGCAACATGGGGCTCAGTGATTTATGCCGGTCGATCCATCAGGCAAATATCGAACTGAAAATTGCCGAGCTTTTGGAACTCGCCTGTTCTGCAGAGGCCATCCCTGTTCTTACCCCCTCTCAGGCCTATCAATGTCTGATCGCCGATCAAACCGAGCTGGTCAAGGTTGCCGAGATCAGCAACCGCACACTGGGTGTGATGATCACCCCTTATCCACCCGGTATTCCGCTCATCATGCCAGGTGAGCAGGTGACGTCGGAGTCACGGGCTATCGTCGATTACCTGGTGGCCTTGCAGGCTTTCGGCCAGCGTTTCCCCGGCTTTGAACATGAATTGCAGGGGGTGGAAGTGGATGAGAGCGGCACTTATTGGGTGCGGTGCATCAAAGAAACGCCTGCCAGTAAGAAAAAGAACCCCGCCGACAAGAATCCTATTTATTCAATGTTTTAATCGGCCTGCGCGTTATCCCCATGGGTGCGATATGCACCCTATTCAAGATATGAATCAACTCAATAATGATGGGAAATACTATGGCTTCCGTTAATACAGCCTCCGTGAAAAAAATGGGGTTGGTCGCCCTGACATTGGTGACCGCCTCTAACATGATGGGGTCCGGCGTCTTCATGTTGCCAACCAATCTGGCTGGCATCGGTTCTATCTCTTTATTTGGCTGGGTGATTACGATTGTTGGCGTGATTGCTCTGGCGCTGGTGTTTGCCAAAAACAGCATGGTTACGCCGCGTGATGGCGGCATTATTGCCTATGCCAGCGACGCGTTTGGGCCATTTATCGGTTTTCAGACCACTATCTGTTACTGGATCAGCGCTTGGGTAGGTAACGTGGCGCTGCTGGTGGCGGGCGTGGGTTATCTGAGTTACTTCTTCCCCATTCTCAAAGATCCACTGGTCAGTTCTATCACCGCTATTGTTATCCTTTGGGGCTTTGTCGCTCTGGCTTCTTTAGGGGCTAAAGTTGCCGGACGCTCTCAGTCATTTACCGCCTGCTGCATGCTGGTGGTGGTATTGGGCATCGGTTTTATTGGCTGGTTCTGGTTCAAACCCGCGCTGTTCACCGAGGTTTATAATGGCACCAAGGGCAGTGATACTTCGGCAATTCTCTCTGCCGCCTCTTTGGCTTTATGGGGGTTTCTGGGTGTTGAGTCTGCAGTGGTTTCCAGCGGGCAGGTGGAAAACCCGGAGTCTACCGTGCCTAAGGCGACGGTGTTGGGGTTACTGATTGCCGCGGTGTGTTATGTCACCAGCTGTTCGGTGATCATGGGATTGGTGCCGCACAGTGAATTGGTGAATTCCGCCGCTCCTTTTGCCGATGCAGCCCGTTATATGTTCGGTGAATTTGCAGGGGAAGTGGTTTCCGCCCTGAGCGTTATCGCCTGCTTTGGCTCGATCTCCGGTTGGCTGATTTTGCAGTCTGAAGCCCCCAAGGCTGGAGCGAAGCAGGGGTTATTCCCGCAATTCTTTGCCGTGGTGAACAAAAACGATGTGCCGATGAAGGGGCTGATTTTTACCGGCGTGCTGATGACGGTGGTATTACTGACCACCGCGTCGCCTAACCTGGCAAAACAGTTTCAGGTCATTGTGTTGATGTCGGTATTCGCTTCGTTACTGCCCTATATTTATGCGCTGGTCGCGCTACCGATCATCATGGTAGCCAAATCCCTGAACAAAGGTGGCGGTTTTATTTTTTACTGTACCTTGGCGGTTATCGGCATTCTCTACAGTCTGTTTGCCCTGTTTGGGTCGGGCAGCAATGCCATGTTCTGGGGGGTATTGATGATGATGCTCACCATCCCGTTATATGCGTTGGTTGCCGCAAAACGCACTAAAAACGGGATCGAGACATTGTACCTGGATGACGAAGAACAACCGTAGAAAACAGAAAGCGCGGCAACCCTTTTCGCTTCTGGCATAGGGCTGGAAAGTGCTAACGGTGCCGCGCCAGTTGAGCAGCCGTGTTGATTAATACACTTTTGGCGGGCGTTGCCCGCTTTTGATCCTTGTTGCTAAATGGATAGCCGGATTTTGTTGCGGCAAAGCTGGTAGGCCAGCAACCACCATAACAGCGTAATCGTGAGTGAAAACAGCAATGCGGCCCAATGAGGAGCGGGGAGGAAAGGGGCACTGCGGGCGTATGACCAGGCGAACAGGGGCAGCCACAATCTGCTGGCCAGCAGGATATAAAAGGCCAGCGTAGAAGCAACATAAATCAGCAGGGCATGTTGCCCAATAGATTGCGTCACTGCGGGTAACTTTTTGATATCGAATAAATAATGGCAGAGTGCGCAAAACCAGAATGCTCCGCCTGCACAGATAAGTAGAAAGGACGGTGTCCATATTTTCTTGATAACCGGAATATCCGCATACTGCACCAGCAACATCCCGGCAATAAAGCAGGCCAGGCCGCTTAGCCACAGACGAGAGAGTTTTCTGGCCAGCAACATTTCACCCGCTATCACCCCTAGCAGGGTAGTAGCGAGGGCACCCAGCGTACTTAATATGCCTTCATAGTCACCATAGCGCCCGCTGACCGGATCGTAAACATTGGCACGTTTGTGCAGTATCCAGTTATCGACCGTATCGGAAAGATTATAAAATGGCCGATAATCTCCCCATATTATTAACAACGCGCACCATATCCCCAGAATTGCAAAAAGAGATAACCCGATAGTGTTATTTGATGTGTATTTTCTCATCAGTGCGACCACCAGATAGCAGATGGCAATACGCTGTAATACACCCATCAGTTTGATATCTGGACGATCAAATAAAAAGAAAACGACAACTTTACTGAAAATCCCTAACAGGAAAATAATTAGCGTCCGCAATAATATTTTTTTTAATGTTTTTGACTGGAGCCCGTTCCCCGCGAAGGAGAGGGTTATTGAAATGCCCACAATAAAAAGAAAACAGGGAAATATGACATCGGCAAGGGTCAAACCCTGCCAGGTGGAGTGCCGTAATAACGGGAATGTTATTCGCATATCCACAGGATGATTTACGATTAACATAAGTATCACGGTAATACCACGCATACTATCAATGGAAGGATAGCGCTGCATATAATATCTCTCTGAATTTAATAATTTTTATTGTGGGCGTCGCAAATGTGAAAATTACTTCTTACACAGGTCAATACCGATAAGCCCTGGAAGGTGGATATCCGCAGAGACCAAACTACAAACCCCATCACCGAGGTCAATCACTAAATCGCCTACTTCATCATCAGCCAATGCTGGTAGAGAAACGGCAGAGGTCAATAAAAATAATCCAATAGCTATTTTCTTTAGCATGAAAGCTCCGTGAACAATAAGTTATATGTATGATAGCTGAAATTTACTATCGATAAATATTATAGCACCGGATTATTCATCAGCCAGAATTATACAAATTTTTATGAGAAATTAATTATCTCTTTGATATTTAAATATATATCAAAGCCATGCCAATATTACCTATATTTAGGTATCGTGCTTTATTATTTTTGTCGTTTTCTGGTTTGCTCATGAGATTGGTCGAATTGGATAGGGGAGTGGCGCGGTATTCTCTTTGTCCGTATGTGGCAAGATGGATTGTGATTTTACGGCCCTGTTGGTAACGCCAGATGTATACAGAAAGCGCGGTAACAATTTTCGCTCCCGGCGCTGTACCGGAAAGCGCTAACTGCGCCGCGCCTAGTTAGCAGCAGTGTTGATTAATGCACTGCTTGTGGGACTTGCCAGTTTTCGTGATAGATATGTGCAGCCTGCTCTTGCGTAGTGACGCGATCGCCAGTCAGACGGTAGGCAATGGTCAGGGCAAAATCAAACGCTGCCCCCAGACCTTGACCACTGATCAGGTTGCCATCTTCCACAACCCTTTCAGCCACGTAGGTTCCATCTTCGATCTCCAGGTGCAGATCGCCTGAACAGACGTAACGGCGGCCTTGCAACAGCCCGTTGGTCGCCAACACGCGAGCGGCAGCGGAACACAGTGGGCAGATCAGTTTGGCAGCACGGTCATGGCGGCGGATAAACTCCACGGCCAGCTCGTTTTCTGCCATCTCGACGGTTGCTTGTGGCCCTCCGGGGATCACCACGGCGTCGTACAGTTGGTCCATGCGGCGTTCCAACAGCGCATCGGCGAACATACGCATCTGGTGATAGCTGCGGAGTTCCAGCCGATCCTGACAGGACAGCAGCTCCACCTCAATCTCCAAACGACGTAACACGTCGATCACGATAACCGCCTCGGCCTCTTCAAATCCTTCGCTTAGCAGGACGGCAACTTTCTTGGTCATTAGCATCTCCAGCAATGGACGGGTTAATAACCCGGGCTGGGCTAGGGTAGCAGATAAAAAGCGCAAGTTTGGGGCGGAAAGTGAAGTGTAAGAAGGCGATCGCGGAAACGCGATTTCCCCCTTAGCGCCAAGGGGGATTCGCGCTATAATCGCCTCTTGCTTCCGATTCCCAAAGGAAGATCCTCGTCCCCGGTGGGGCGGCTGGACTTCAAATCCAGTTGGGGCCGCCAGCGGTCCTGGGCAGGTTCGACTCCTGTGATCTTCCGCCATTCGATGTATTCTGAGCTCTCCCTACGTCAACTAAACCCCCGTTAATCTCTTGTGTATCAAGCCTTCCTTGTATTCCGAAGTCAACAGGAGTCTACTGGTATCAATATGCCCCTGGGGCACTATTGGGCAAACCGACCACTGTGGGTAAAATCACATGCCACCAAAACAGCTAAAAACCATTAACAATCAAACAATAGCGTCACTTGATACCCGTAGTAAACCCTATAAGTTTTCTATCGGTAAGGGGCAGTGCCTACGGGCTCAAAATACTGGCGTCTGAAGTACCGCATAGACGGAAAGGAAAAGAGCCTGGCATTCGGTACATACCCTGCTGTCACGATTAGCGAAGCCATCATGTTAAAGGAAGAAGCCAGAGCAAAGATCAAAGATGGTTACGATCCCGCGATTGATAAAACTCTGGAGAAAGAACAACGCCGCCAGGAACTAATTAAACAAGCTTTCCAGCTTTCACTCACCGAAGCCGGTTATTCCTGATTATGAATGGATCACATACGGGGAGCGGGTCAAAAAGACGACGATATCTGATTTAGCTTTGCACTGAATTTGGGAGAAGGTCAATAGTATCAAGGCAATCTATGGAAAAGATGAGTTCGAGCAAAGCGCAACCAGTAAGTCTTGCTAACAGGTTCATCTATCAGAGTGTCGCGTTAGTAAGCTTCCTATGGTTTTGACCGAGCATGTTGACTCCAAAAGGTTTATTTTGATGGGATGAGGTAGTCTGTTTACAGCACCGGAAAAGGGGTAAAGTATGAACGACCCGCAAACCACTTCATGCTTGTTTTTTATACAGAAAGTGGCAAGCAAAAGCATTGGGGGTACTTGTGGGGGTTACTCAATTATCCATATTAAATAAACCCTTTTTTATCATGTCATTGATGCTCTAATGCGACTCCTGTGAAGCATTTGATGCTTCCCAAACTCTCCTGAATTCAACTAGAATCCCGTGTGTGCTGGGTTTAAGCCATGATTCTGTCTTCAAAGCTCAATAGGATTCAATTCACATCAATCGACGTTTGGGTAGTACTCAGAGTTACGAACGGAAAATGGATCAGGATCACTGGTCAATCCATGCCTGCTCGTTGCGGACTCATTTACGGGGGTGGGATATCTTTGCATGAGCTACCAACAAGATCTCAGGTAAAGAGACTATGCTGCTATTTCAAAGCTAGCAGAACAATTTCACTTCGTAATCTAGTGTTTTTAAATGAAAAAAACATCATATTAACAACACGCTAAGTTTTTTAAACGCCCACTATAACTTAGGATTTATCTCTTTTTATGGTGGCTTTATCCTATTTAATTTGAATGAATGTGAATGTAATATTCATACATCATGATAAGAGAGTATTTTAACGGAGGCACTATTGGGCAGGAAGTTTTTAGCCTTGTAAGTGATCCTTATCAGTAATTTATTTTTTTTGGTAAGACACAAGTTGCAAAACGGTAGTCTCCCAATAAATAGATCTATAATGCATTTATTTGATATTAATGCTCTCTATATTTTGATAATCGCCTCATAAATCTATAGTTTTATGAGACGTATTCACAAAGCTAAGTGCTTGCTGTTTTAAAGGAGATTAATCATCTATAAAAAACAGATGATTAACGAATGGAATAGCGTATAAATCTAAATTGTCAAAAAAGGAATTTTCTGTATGATCAAAAAAGCATCTGTCCACGCATTAATCGCGTTGTCTTCTTTGCTTGCCAGTGTAACCGTATCTTATGCGGCGCCAGTGACTGACGGTACTATTCAGTTTAATGGTAAAGTTGTTGATGCAGGATGTGCTGTTGCTACTGGAAGTATTGACCAGACCATCGACATGGGACAGGTAAGCACGACCATATTGAAGGTTGCAGGTGATACATCCAATACTACCGATATACCTATTGTTTTAGAGGACTGTGATACTGATACCTCTAAAGTTGTTCAGGTTATTTTTTCTGGAGCCAGCGTTCCAGGTGACACTACCGTACTGGCTGTAGGTAGTGATATTAACGCTGCTACCAACGTTGGCATCAAATTATATGATAGCCAAAATACAGAAATTAATCTTGAAGAATTGACGCCGGCGGTAACCTTGTCTCCAGGTGAAAATACGCTTCATTTTACTGCAAAGTATTATGCACTAGGCAAGTCTACGGCGGGTGAGGCTAACTCAACTGCAACCTTCACAATGATTTATCCATAATCATTGGCAATAAATGTCCGTGAGTATTCTGGATATCTCATTAAGGCAGTCATTCTGATATAGATCAAGGGCATGAATATGCCCTTATTCAACCATGAGTAATAAAACGAATAGGGATAAATAAGTTATCGTTATTTATCGTGATTAGAGGTAATAATGTTTCAGAAATGGTTTTTTCCAATAACCTTCGGGGTAATCTTAAACTCATTGATGGTGAGTATTTCTTTTGCTGGCGGTGTTGGTTTGGGTGTAACTCGATTGGTTTACCCCTCAGAAGCAAAACAAGTTTCTGTTTCTGTAAGAAATACAGATGCTAAGCTGGCATTTTTAATTCAGCCTTGGGCTGAAGACTTCCTTGGGAAGAAGACAAGTGATTTTACAATCACTCCACCGTTGTCAGTTCTTAAACCTAAAAATGAGAATTCACTACGTGTAATGTATACGGGACCAACGTTGTCAAAAGATAAGGAAACTCTTTTTTGGTTAACGGTCAAAGCTGTTCCACCTGTAAGTGAAGCAGAGGGTAAGAAGAACGTATTGCAGCTGGCGTCGGCAAACAGAATAAAGGTGTTTTACCGGCCAGAGGGTTTATCTACGGCGGTACAAGATGCGCCCGCCATGCTCACTGCAAAAGCGAAAGGAGAGGAGCTTATCTTATCTAACCCCTCTCCTTACTATCTTACTTTGGTCAATGTGTCTATCAATGGCGTAAAGATGGACTCACTTATGGTTCCGCCCAAAGATATTCTCAATGTAAAATTGAATAAGCCTGGTGGCGGACAATTTAAATTTCAGACAATTAATGATTATGGCGCTCAAACAAAGCTAATTACTATTAATTATTAATGTGTTATTGATGCTTTTCACCAGGAAGTATTCGGACTATATGAATATGGATATTGAAAATTACGAAAAAAAATGCAATCATTTTTTTTGGGTTGTAGGGGTTGCATTACTGGCCGGTTCTGGTGTAGGTAAATGTAACGCAGCAGCTTATAAATTTAACCCGGATTTTATTAACGAAAACAACACTAATATTGCAGATTTATCTTCGTTTGAACAAGGTCTCGAGTTGCTTCCGGGAACCTATCAAGTTGAAGTTTATGTTAATAAAAATCACGTTAAAAAATCCTCTCTGTTATTTGAAGTAAAACAAGAGAAAACAGAAGCTGTATTATTGCCATGTATGTCATATCTGGAGCTTGCTGAACTTGGAGTTAGCAAAACAGCGTTGGATGCTTTGAAAATTCCAGCTGATGCGAAATGTGTTGATTTTGCCCAAATCCCTGATTTATCTGTGCGTTTTGATCAGCAAGCGATGATAGTCTATTTCTCTATTCCTCAAGTATTTATGGATAAAAGTGCTAAGGGATATATTCCGCCCGAAATGTGGGATAGCGGTTTACCCATTGCTATGCTTAACTATACGTTTAATGGTAGTGATTACCATTATCGAAACGAAAATACGTCCAATCGCCAAAGTTATTTTCTTGGTTTGAATGGCGGGGTCAATTGGGGTGAGTGGCGTTTCAGAAATCAACAAAACTGGAACTATAATAACCAGAATGGTGGTAAGTGGAGCTATATTAATAGTTATTTACAGCGTAATATTCTTTTTTTACGCAGCCAGCTTACGCTAGGTGATACTAACACATCATTCAACGTTTTTGATTCCGTAGGCCTGCGGGGGATACAACTTGAATCACAAGATTCAATGTTGCCCGATAGCCAGCAGGGGTTTGCACCAACGGTGAGAGGTATTGCCAAAAGCAACGCAAAAGTCACAATTAGACAAAATAATAATGTCATTTATCAGACATTTGTTCCACCAGGCGCATTTTTGATTGATGATCTCTATCCAACGTCGTCTAGTGGCGATCTACAGGTTGAGATAGAAGAGGAAAACGGACAGCTCATAAGTTACATGGTACCTTATTCCAGTGTTCCTAATCTCGTCAGAGAAGGGCATGTGAAGTATGCCGTGAGCGCTGGTGAATACCGTACTGGCTATGATGATGTGCAGGATAACCCACTATATTTCCAGGGTTCTTTATTTTGGGGCGTGGGTGCTGGCTGGACATTGTATGGTGGTACACAGCTTGCGGAAAAATACCAGGCAGTCGCAATGGGGGCTGCTCGTAATATGGGGAGATGGGGGGCTATCTCTACTGACATTACCCATGCAGATAGCGTGTTGGCTGATGGTGAAAAATACAGTGGTAACTCAATATTGTTACGCTATGCCAAATCAATTACTGATTTTGGTACTAACCTGAATTTTGCTACCTATCGCTATTCAACCGCAGGCTTTTATTCTCTTGGTGATACTGCGTATAAGAGTATGGTAGGAGAACAGGTTGAATATAACATTGATGAGAATGGTAAACCTGTTAGCAACGTATCTAATAGCTACAACTTACGCTATGCAAAAAAGAGTATGTCACAAATTTTACTCTCACAAAGCTTGGGTGATTATGGTTCGGCTTATATCTCTTTTAATAACCAGAACTACTGGAATACAGAAAAATCTGCGACTAACAAACAGATAGGTTACTCAGGAAATAAAGGGGCACTTTCATATACATTATCCTACTCAGAGAATAAAAATCCCTGGGCTACGGGAGTTGATAAAGTATTCAATATGTCACTGTCGTTACCTCTGGCTAATCTATTGCCTAAAACATCGGTAAGCTCTGTGAGGATTAATACTTCCATGATGAATGCGAGCAATGGCGATCGTATGGAAAGTGTTGGTCTGAGTGGAAATGCTTTTGAGGATAATGAACTGAGCTATAGCATCAATCAGTATTATCGAAGGAATTCGTCTAATGGTGGTAATGCTTCTGTGAATTATAAGGGGCGCTATGGCAATACAGATCTGGGTTATAGCTACTCTAGCGACAGTCGATTCATAAAGTATGGCGTTAGTGGTGGGATGGTTGTACATGAAAATGGGCTCACGTTAGGACAGCAACTGGGTAATACAAATATTCTTGTTGATGCGGAAGGCGCATCTGGTGTCACTGTTGTGAATGGTACCGGTATCAAGACGGATAACCGTGGATATGCAATCATTCCTTATGCGACAGCTTACCGCGAAAACCGAGTTCAGCTAAATATAGACACATTAGGTCAGGATGTTGAATTAGATGATGCGTTCAAAACGGTAGTACCGACAGAAGGTGCAATGGTTAGGGCATCATTTAAAGCTCGTGTCGGTAAAAAGGCCATGTTCAAAGTATTAGGCGATGCGGGAAAATTGCTACCATTTGGTACGATAGTGTCCACGACGAACGGTAATACAAACGCTGGGATTATTGACGATACTGGGATGGTTTATATCAGTGGCTTATCACAGAAAGGCCAGTTAGTCGCCCAGTGGGGAAGCAGAGAGCATCAATCTTGTACTATTGCCTATGATATCAGTGGATTGAAACCTAATGAGACAACCGGAATTTATAACGCTACGGTGAGGTGCCAATAAAGATGATTAGAAAAATATTATTCATTGTTTATTGTGTGTTTTGGGTAAACATGGCCTGGAGTTATGACACTTTTATAAATGTGAGCGGCAATATCATGGCGAGCGGTTGCACCCTTGATTCAGAATCTGAACTGATCAAGGTTGATATGCATGAAGTAAACCGCACACAATTTTCAATGTCGGAAATTAAAACGCCAGAAGTTCCTTTTAAAATTCAACTACGGGATTGTGCTGCCTCGGTTACAGGGGCTACGGTAACGTTTTCCGGGCAATTGGATGCGGATAATAACCAGTTATTAGGGATATCTTCAGGCGACGCTAAGGGGGTAGCAATCAAGCTTATGGATGAAGATAAAACGATTATCCCTATGAACGTTTCTTCTAAAAATTTTCCAATTACTGGTGGCAACGATGCTGAGTTGCAATTTTATGCCCAATATGTTCCCACAGGGCGATTGGTCACTCCTGGTGATGCTAATGCGATTGCAACTTACACAGTCTCATTTCCATAACAATATATTAAATTTATGGATTAATGCTCTCATTTTTATTCGGTATCTGACCGGATATAGCAGGGGGCAGTTTTAAACGGAATATGAATTATGCTACGTCAAATAGTCAAGAATCTACTTCACATTACCATATTGTTTTGCAGCCTTTCTGTACAGGCGATAACGGTAACTACACCACAAATGATACTTTCGCCCAGGCCCATTAACATCACACAAAACGCAGATGCATCAGTATTTGGGCAACCGATGGATAGTGCGACAACCGCAAGTATTGATAACGTTTTTTCCTGCAGTAATATTTTTTATCTATGCACATCTGCAAGTGTAAAGCTGGATAGTAGCATACAACCCTCTGGTATCACCGTGACTATGGGGGGTATCACCTATGGTGTTTATGAAAGCGGAGTTCCTGGGGTTGGCTTTATTATCGGAGTAAAAGATACAAAGTCATCCACATTTATTCCATTGACTGATAAGGAGACGCTAACGTGGAGTGGTTTAATAAACCAGATAGGATTTAATGTACAAGTCTATTTTATTAAGACAAACAGTCGTTTAGTAACCGGAACTATCACTACCCCAGAGATCAGTGCGGCGATAATGACCGGTTATGAAAGCGGAAGTGGTTATAGTGCAACATCAAAAATAATTATTAAACCGACAACGATTAATATTAGTGCGAATGGATGTGATGTCGATCAGTCGATCTTGAACTTCCCAATGGGAGACATCAGCGAGAGGGAATTTAAGGGAGTGGGTAGCCATTCAGCTGGCGTATCAGCAACTGTCAGTCTAAATTGTGATGCAAATGTAACAGTTGGAATGGTATTAACCGATCAAAGTGATACAACAAACACTGGGAACATTTTAAGTTTAACGTCAGATTCACAAGCTAAAGGTATTGGCGTTCAGTTCTTCTTGGATGGTGGCTCGAATCCTTTGTATTTGGGTCCTGATAGCTCATTGAAGGGAACAACAGGGCAGGTTATTCTGGTTAAAACCCAGGTTGGTGATACCACAGTTAGTGTTCCACTCACGGCGAAATATGTACAAACGGGAGATATTACTGTAGGTAATGCAAACGCATTGGCAAGTTTAACGTTCTCATACCAATGATGAACTTAACTATAAGCATTATTTATGGAGGGTCGCCAAGAAGAATATCACGCTTTTAATATATAAGGCGTGATATCAATCCCGTTGGGTATGTATTATCGAAGTAGTATTAATTCCGACTATGTAATTTATATCAGCTAAAGAAAAAATTACCCTTTTCAATATACAGGATGATGTTAGCTTATGAATTTTTCCGTCCATAATAAAAATGAAGGAAGTAACATACCACTTTCTATTTTTTTATCTAATTTTCATATCGATATTAATGCGAAGGAATGTTTAAATATAGCTATTTTGGATGAAGACAAACTATCATGCATGGGAATTAAATGCTTACTTGAAAGTACGTATGGGGAAAAAACGGTAGTGAAAAGTTTTTTCTCATTAACAGCGTTAAATGCATCATCTGATCAGCGGTGGGATGTAATTATTATTGATGCTAATGGTATTGATTTTTCAATGCTTGATGTGTTTATCTGGTTGGATAAGTTTAATTCAATTCATAGCAGATATCCTAAAATACTCTTTACCCACAGATTTAACAGACGGACCCTCCCATTAAACATACTCTACTTTTATTCTGGGAATATTTATAACAAGGATGATGATGTGAGTTTGCTAATTAATATGCTCACGGATATGATTTATGTTGAAGATAATAAAAGTAAAACAATACCTACTATATCTGAGAGTGAAAAAAATATACTAATGGAAATTTCAAAATTTAAATGCATCAAAAAAATAAGTACTAAAAGTGGGAAAAACATAAAGAAGCTAAGCAATTATAAAAATAAAGCGCTGACAAAACTGGGTGTAGGTTCATCGAGCCATTTTTTTGCCAGCTTTAACCGACGTCAACTAAAACGCTTGGTTAATTTGTCATGTTTTTCCCACAACTTCAGAGAGTAATGTATACCTCGTTTGCTCATGTTTAAATGGCTATATATTATTATTCTATCTATCATGCTCGTGAATAATATGTCTATTCAGTTCATTATTGAATTTGCGCATATATAGTTCATTAAAGTTTCTTAGGCCATGTCTTTTTACCGCGCGAACTTTATAACCACTTATGGTTTTTACTGACAAGTTTAGCATTTTAGCAATCTGGTTTTGTGAGTATCCCTTAAATAAAAGCTCTAAAACCTTATATTCTTTTTGTGATTGGTTCAAAATGTCACCCCAGATATCACCAAAGAATAAATCCTCTCTCGCTTTTGGGGGGACGTTTAACATTTTTTCAATTTCTTTTTTTAACGTGTCATAGTCAACGTTTTTACTCACCACGATATCAGAAAGATGATTAATCACAGGTGAATAATTATCCATTTTAGATGCTAATGTCACCATAAAGACATTCATGTTTTTCTTTCTTTTCAGATATACCTGTTTCGCAAAGAAATTTATTTTTGTTGAGTCACCATCTATAAAGTCAATATGACAATCATTTACGTTATATGGATGATTACATTGTGTATTCAACTCATCGATTATTTGCTTGAAACTAACATTACTTAATGGGCAAGGATAGTTTGATTTGATGATAATCACTAATATTTCCTGTATGATCTAATTATGTTTCAGTTTTTATAACGCATTTTGATATTTTTAAATATAATGCAAATACATAGAGATTACTCTGCTGGATTGAATGAGGCGAATATACTACCGTTACCTTGAGATTCTTCTTAGTAATTTTTTCTTATTAATTATAATGTCCGTAAAAAAATAGATAAGAAAAAATAAGATGTTTAATTAAGATTGGTGACTGGTGGTAACTGTCTGATTTTAATGATTATTTTATCGGTTTTAATGTTTCCATATTATCTGCTTTTTCTTTTTTTCATAACGCGATTGTTTTCTTATCTATGATTTAAGATAACATTGGCAGAATTATATTGGGCTTAACATAAATGCTCTTGCTAAATACACGAGGCCAGATTGCTCGTCTGGATGAGATATGGCTTTACATCATTCCTCTTTACTTTTTAGACAAGTGCGTTGTGATTAAATCAAAATGGCGGGTAAAAGGGCAATTCTATCGTTACATTCCTGATCTAGAATGTAAACCCGGTGTATGTGCTTAAGATTAACGTGAACAGCAACTCTGGTGTAAAAGTGGATGTACATGTTTTCCTTTAAGTAGACATATCTATCGGTGTTTCCATAATATCTTGTATCACATTCCAATAATATAATGGCTATTGTTAGAACATTGGCCATGGCCATTCTTGAAGTGTTTTTATCTGTCATCGCGATAGAAATATTTCCGCCGATATTAATTAACCTAATTCTCTATGAAAATTATTCATTATATGGTTATCATTCTCACTATTTAAATTATTGTGATAATTAATTCGTGATTTTTTAACTATAAATTGTAAGGCTTTTTGATTGTTACAGATTATAAATTCTCTATCATTTATTTTCTTACTGCTAAAGATTTTTTTACAATGTTAAGTGTCAAATTATTTGGGACTATTATTTTAGGGTAAAGTCCTATTAAGCTGACGCTTTCTCGGTTGGTGCGATAGGGTAATTTGTTGAATATACTATAGAAAATCCAAAAAAAGTAACCCGCAAAGCATAGTTTAAATGGAGCTAGCTAAGAAATTATGATTTTCTTTATTCCTGAATTATACTATGACTATTACATAGGTCATCATGAGAACTGGTGGATAGCATACTGACAATGAAAATAAAATTTCTTATAAATAACACTCTCTATTTTCATCCAGCTAAGCAGCTTCTACAGCCCGTTTCTGGGGAGGATAACACCGTTTCGCTAAATACTCCTGCGAGCCGGTGCTTGCTTTTACTGCTCCAAAAACAAGGGGAAATTGTAACAAAGGAAGATTTTTTCCTGCATGTATGGGAAAATAAAGGGCAGTATGCAAATACGAATACCTTATATCAGAACATTTCTTTAATCCGTAAGGCTTTTAGAAACGTTGGTTTTGATGAAGATGTTATTTATACTGTCCCTCGAGAAGGCTTCAGTTTTTTAGGTACAGCAATCTTGTTGGAAGATGATAGTAATATTTCTGATGATAATACAGTTCTAAATACTCCATATTCTTCATTTTCTACAGATAGTGTTATTGTTACAGATCATGGATTATCGACAGATTCAGATGTTAAGGCTATTACCAATGAGAGTTTTACATCTTTAACAATTTTATTTGTAAACAAAATACTGCAGTTAATCTATGATAACAAGAAAATGTCACTGATGTTTACCTTTTTATTGACGTCATTTCTGTTCTTTTCTCTTCATTTATATAATTTGTTTCAAAGAGATAATGACTATTTTTCTGATTACCAAGAGATTGGTAAAGTGAATCAATGTGCTATATTTAAAAGGAGTAGTGATAGCTTAAGGGAGAATGACGATTATTTGAATTATTTCAAGCAAAAAAACATTTATTGCCAACCAGAACAAAAAGCTTTTATTGCAATGGACACTCGTGGAGTTAAGGTGTTTGTGCATATTTGTAATAAAAACGAAAGAGATACAGCATCGTGCTTTTCAAATTTTTACATTGAGCAAAAAGATGAAAAATAAAATAGTTTTTTTTATTCTATTACTAATAATTATCTCTACGCCATTCTTATTGGATTCGTGGCTTGAACATCGCGAGAATAATTTTTCTTGTCGGGGGAAAATAACTTTCCAAAAGAATAATGTAAAGTATTTAGTTCAGGTTAAATATATTTTTCAGGGAAGTTTTGGGGAAGTGGTAACTATCGGTGAATACAGCGAGTTAGGGCAAAAACCTAGAGTGATAACTCAGGACTTGTCGTTTAACTATTCTCGTATAGGGAATGAGTTTACGATGGTATCAACCCAATCTTTGCTGACTGAGTCACAAGCTAAAATTTTGAATTCACTTGTTCCAGATTTTTATCTCTATAAAGATAGGGGGTTTAGAATAGAGATTCATAAACAAGGGAAAAATGGCTTGGTTTTTACAACAGCATCTCTGCCTATATTTATTTGTACTTTACAGTAGTTTATTATTCATTATGTTACTTTAAAAGTTTTTGCGCCTAAAATGCAGGTTATCACTAAGATGTTTTTATATATGATAATATTGTATTCTCGGGGGGAAGGGAGGGCATAATGGATAGACTTATACGGTTAAAAATCATGGTTGAGAGAAACTAAGCATCAACGTTATTGGTGTAAGTAAGATTTGTTACCAAACATTCGCTCGATTATGTTCATCGAGGTTACCTACCTGGTATGAAAGAGCAAATTTTTCGTTGCTGCAGGAGAACATATCTATAGCATGTGGTGTTAGCGTGATAAGGGTTTTAATATGAGCGTTCATATACCGCCGATTTACAAGTACCCCTCTAGTCTCGTTGCTCCTTTCCAGATATGAATCCATACTAATTCATTAAGAATATTCCATTATAATTACAGGTTTTATCTCATTTTAATTTCTATCATATGAAGTTATCCTTGTATTTTCCAGGATTCATCTTGTTTTTGAATGGAAAACCATATGTCTTGCATAAGTTAAAAGGCTAACAGGAGTCCACTATTGGTTCATCCTGATTCAAGGCTATGGTTCTCATAAGTCATTGTTATAGTTGATGTCGCTCAAAACGTACCCGTTAGACCTATCAGTCTTAATGATATCTTGAGGGACATCGTTATGCATGAAATTCGATCATGTGAATCGTAGTATTATTAAAAAATCATAGTGTCTCACCTAGCTATTGATAATAACATTGCTATAAATTAGTACCCTCTTTCTCGTTAATTATTTTACTTACTAGTGTGAATTAAACTCCCAAAAAATAGAACATTACTTAGGAAAATTAGGTATAGGAATGATGTTATGGAAAACGACCTGGTGAATAGTTCCAAAAATGAGGTCTGTTATATTTTAAATGAGAGAGTTTGGTTTTATCCCGAAATACATAAATTGATATATGACAATAATGGTGAAAAACAAGTTTTGAGTTTAAATATACCTGCAAGTAGGTGCCTAATGTTACTGATCGATAGCAGGTACAATGTAGTGTCTCGAGACGAGTTTATCGAACAAGTATGGAGGTCGTTTGGGCGATTTGTTGCTTTAAATACATACTACCAGAATATTTCAATTTTACGGAAAAGTCTTCGTAGTTCAGGGCTGGATAAAGACGCTATTCTTACTGTTCCAAGAAGAGGGCTTGCGCTGAACAAAAAAATCAGTATTGAAAAGAGTAAAAGTTCTGACGTTAATGATTTAATTAGAAAGTATCTGTGTGGTGATGACAGTACCGAGTTGGACAATTTTCCATTAACAGAAAATCAAGAGGTAAATGATAAAATAAATGAGGGTGTAAAAGCAGAAACGAGTCAAGTGAGCCCTAAATTGAGTTTTAGTGATAGGGTTGTAAAAAAAATAAGATATTACGCTAATAGAAAAGTAAGCTTGGCAAACATTATTTTTTTGTTTGTTCTAATTGTCTGCGTGGCATGTATAACGTTTTTTTTGCGTTAATAGTAAATGTGAATCTGCTATAGCCCCGTTGGGAGGCTATAGCATTTAGAATGAATTTTGGTATTATTATAATATTCATGTGGGTGTTTATCTTGATTAGCTTATAGTACTTTTAGCACGTCACAACTTGCACTGTTAACTAATAGGTTTATATTTTTAATACCTAGTTTTGTTAGTCCATTTCTTTTGTGTGATGAAATTGTTTTATATGAAAGTCCGTCTGCAACTGCTAACTTTCTTATTGACCAACCATTTAGCAGTTTTATGAGTACACGTTTTTCTTTAAGTGAAAGTAAGCCCTTAGTAAAGTGCCCCAACCAATTAGGAAGCTTGAGTATAGTATCGACTTCATGAATAGAATGTATGTTAACACAGTTAACGCCATAAGATTGACAAAAATCAGTAATCCTTTTGTCCTTTGAAAAAAGAATGACGCCAGCCATCATTTCCTCTAGTCGGCTTAGCGTGATGAAATTTGCACTGACTGTATGGAGATATATTATAAAAACATATGAATCAAAGACGAGTTGTTTTAATAATATCACGTTGTTTATATCTTTCGAATGTATCCTAATAACCTCATTGTTTTCATCTGTTTCTTTTATTATTGATTCTATGCCACAATAAAAATATTCATCACTGGTTATTATTGCATATTTTCTTTCCATTTGTGTTCTCCATGAGTATGAACGTCCATGCCGTGAAAAATATTGCAATGCCTCTCTGTCTTATTGCTGTTTTTTGTTGTTTGAAAATACCACGTTTGTTTTTTTTGTAATCTCAATTTTGCTCATCTTTGAGTATAAATCATGTGAAATCTACGTTGGATAACTGCAATTCATCTCTATTTGTATCGATGTGCAAAACTCGATCTGTTTCGTGAGTAAATATTATGACTCGTGATTTTTGTTAGAAATAAATTATGGTATTGTGTTGTGCATTTTATGAGATATATTTTATATAAATGGATGAACAGCAATTTCTGAAGAGCAAGCCGTTTTAGCTCAATTGCGTAAGATCACGGACATAGTTTTTTAGGCACCTTTCCCAGTGGATACCCTTTTCGTTAAGCTCACATATACACAAATGTGAGGCCATCGTCTCAAAACTACGACATACCAACGAACTGCGACTGACGACCTGCCGCAAATAGATTTTCTTTCGCCGGTATTGGCAACCATGCTTTGATCTTGCCTGATGTGCCGCTTCGGCCTGTATTTCCCACAGCTTTTTTTTTGCCGATCCTCTGGCCAGCATGCCTTTTTTCATTCAGAGTTTCTTGTCTTTAACTTTCTATCTCGATTTTTTATATAAATATTTTTTTAATGCACTTTCAGTAAGGTATAACTGCTAATGGGTAATGAATAGTAGCACCTATCTATTTAAACGTATGACGCTGACTAATAGGACAAAAACGACAAAGAGAACTGATATTATGATGCTGATTTCCCTTTTTAACATTTACCTTGCTTGGGCTGTCAAAAGTCAGTCTCATTTGTTTGATGTTGTCTCCTCTTGCCGGTGTAATAAGTTTGTTACGATTAATATGTTGAGCGTGTAAGAGGAAAGATATTATTGATGTGGTAAATAATAATGGTATGGAAAATATATAAATGCAATCCATCGCTACTCTCCGTTGATAAAATTATTTAGTTCTTGAAGGTTTATAGTATACGAGGAGAAATTTCAAAGAGTTTAACCTGAGAAGGTAATAATTAAGATTGTTCCGCCAAGAGTTAAGAGAAGGGTTTTCACTTATCTCCCTGAATTTCCCTGAAAATAACCTCTAATCGTACTGGCCAGTTAGATTTGATCTGGTCTGTTGTCTGGAAAAGGAGGCGTAGCTACTCATCTCACATGATACTAGAATCGCACTATTTTTAGGTTAAGTTATACTTTTCTGCTACATCGATATTACATTACTCCGCGTTACGGAGGCGGTCCTGGTGGTAACTCATTATGAATAAAATGGTAAAGGGATACGATGAACATTTAATTACTTGCTAAAGGAAACGAAAACATGAATAAAACCCAGAAAAAATCAATATAAATGAATGGGTATATATTCAGCTTGCGATATGTATGTTGATATAATTCACACAATGCGTGGAGTTATACTCTACATGAATTTTTCCAGTACGCCCTCAATCAGTGCTGTTCCTGTCGATAAACAGATGACTCAAACAAGAAGTGTGAATGATTAAGCTTTCATATTTTTGAACCGGCTATACGCAAATGTGAATATGATGTCTGGTGTGAATCTTAACTTGCATGAGATTTAATTCATTACTCACGCTGAAATAAAATCGTTATCTTACTCATCGCTTACTGTTCATCCCGCTGGCTAGTGACTGGAAAGAAAAATGCCTGGAACTGGAATGATGGATGGGATTGCCAGAAGCTGATACAGATGACAATGAGATGACAATGAGTCATTACATTCATACAACTGTGTTTAAAGATATCAATACAATTTTTGCCTTTAAAGGAACCAAAGGATAAACGTATGAAAAAGACTATGATGGCCGCTTTTGTTTCTGTTGCTTTGATCGGTGGGATCTCAAATGTGGTTGCGGCCGCTGATGGTACTGTTAATTTCAAAGGTAATATCATTGACTCCGCTTGTGTAGTTGATCTGGATGGTGCAGGTGCAACTACCATGGACGTTATGATGGGTGATGTTCATACCACTGCGTTTAGCGGTGTTGGTTCAACCGCAGGTGGTACTGCAAGTGCGACAAAATTCAATATCGTTCTGAAAGATTGTCCAGCAAGCGTAGCCACGGCTAAGTTAAAGTTTGATGGTATTGCCTACTCAGGTGATAATACCGTTCTGGCCTTGACTGATGAAGCGGGTAAAGCTACTGGTGTTGGTATCCAATTGTCCGATAAGGCTGGGGTGTTGCCTCTGTATACTGAGTCAAGTGCTTATACGCTGACCACGGGTACTGGTACTGAAAATCAATTGGATTTCTACGCACGTTATATTCAGAAAGAAACAGCCGTTACTGCTGGTAAAGCGAACTCAATCGCTACTTTCACCGTAAACTATTAATTAGTAATTTAAAATCGCCACCCTATATTTAGGGTGGCTTTATTGCTATTTGTAAAATATATTTTAAGGTTTTATTATGCGTAGATTCCCTTTGGTAGCATTCTCTTTGTTACTATCTTACGTTGCAGTAGCTCATGCTGGTGTCAGTATCGGCGGAAGTCGACTGGTTTATGAAGGAAATAAAAAAGAGGAATCAATCAGTGTCAGTAATTTAGATAAAACCCCGTACCTTATTCAGTCCTGGGTGGAAAATGCCACTGACAGCAATGATAAGGCACCCTTTATTGTTACACCTCCGCTGTTCAGGTTAGATGGAGATCAACAAAACGTTCTGCGTATCGTCAGGGCCGGGGGCAATCTTCCAGAGAATAAAGAATCCTTATTCTGGTTGAATATAAAATCAATTCCTAACTCCGTTTCTGATAATAAAAATACATTGCAAATCGCAGTGCGCTCGCGTCTAAAGCTGATCTTTAGACCTGATGCATTAAAGGGAAACGTTCCGGAGGATGTAACTTCACAACTACAGTGGCGCTCTACTGGTGATAAATTACAGATAACTAATCCAACGCCATACTATATGAATTTTATGTTTGTAAAAATTAATGGCAAAAGAGTTCCTGATGCAAACTATGTTGCTCCGTCGTCAACGGCTACTTTCTCATTACCTGCCGGGGTTTCTGGTAGAGAAGTTACGTGGCAAATCATTAATGATTATGGCGGGACAGGCGAAATTCATAAATCAGCTTTTTAACATTTCACTTTCATCAGAGCGAAGGTGTTGGTCTGTTAGATAAGTTGTTTGTTTTTTGCAATGGAGTGTAAAATGAGTAAAAAAAAAGTTCTCTTTCATCCTAGGTTTGGGCCCAGTCATTTAGGCTGGATTTTATTAATTCCAATAATCACACCTTGTATTTTTCCGGGTAGCAAGGCGTTAGCTCGTGAGTTTTTTAACCCTGCATTTTTACAGATTGGCGGTGAGGGAAGTGAGTCTTCCCCCGATCTCTCTGCGTTTGAAGATAGCAACAGCCAGGCTGCTGGTGAGTATCGTGTTGACATCTGGCTAAATAATGCTTTTGTGGAAACCAGAAACCTCTATTTTTCCCGTAAAAAGGATGATGAGGGAAATGATACCCTTGCCCCCTGCATTAGCTTAGCCATATTAAAGTCTTACGGTGTCCGTACTGAGTCTTTTCCAGCATTGCAGGAGAAAGAGGGGTGTGTAAACATCAGCGCTATACCCCAAGCCGCGGCTCGATTTAATTTTAATACCCAGCGCTTATTGCTCAGTCTTCCTCAAGCTGCCTTGGTAGCCAATGCTCGCGGCTATGTTTCTCCAGATCAATATGATGAAGGCATTCCGGCCCTGTTGTTAAACTACCGTTTTTCAGGTGCAAATAACTACGCACAGGCTGCCAATACGCAAGATAGTAACAGTCAGTACCTTAACTTGCGTCCTGGTTTAAACATTGGTCCATGGCGTTTGCGAAATTACACCACTTGGAATCGCGATAGTTCAGGGCAAGGCAGTTGGGATAATGTATATACTTATCTACAAAGAAATATAGTGTCTTTAAAAGGACAACTGACATTAGGGGATAGCTCATCCCCGGCAGATATTTTTGATAGCGTACCTTTCCGTGGTGCCCAGCTTGCCTCTGATGATGAAATGCTGCCTGAAAGCTTACGCGGATATGCCCCTATCGTGCGTGGTACCGCGCGCAGTAATGCGCAGGTCGTTATCCGGCAGAATGGCTATATAATTTACCAAAGTTATGTCGCTCCAGGCAGCTTTGAGATCACTGATATGTACGCCACAGGAGGGAGTGGTGACCTGCAAGTTACAATCAATGAAGCCGATGGGAGTTCGCAGAATTTTGTCGTTCCTTATGCGTCATTGCCTGTACTGCAGCGTGAGGGACGGTTTAAATACAGCATTACCAGTGGCCAATACCGTTCCTATGATGGTGACGTTGATAAGACCTCGTTCAGCCAACTGACCGGAATTTATGGTTTACCTTTCAATATGACCGCCTACGGCGGCGTGCAGGCGGCATCAAAATACCAGTCTTTAGCCTTTGGGTTGGGTAAAAACTTTGGCGATTTTGGCGCATTTTCTGCTGACGTCACCCAAGCTTGGTCAAAGCCTCAGGACCAAATGAAGGAAAATGGTCAATCCTGGCGTGTCCGGTATAGCAAAAACTTTGCAGAGACAGGGACTAACTTTGCGATTGCGGGTTATCGATATTCAACCAGTGACTACTATTCCCTAGCGGAAGTCATGGATAGTTACCGTTCCAACCAAATTGGATACACGCCTTATAGAACACGTAATCGTACCGAGTTAACGCTCAACCAAAACCTGTCGGATAAACTGGGATCCCTGAGTCTGAGTCTGCTACGGGAGGATTACTGGCGTAGCCAACAGAGGATGGAATCAATATCTGCCGGTTACAACAATAGTTGGAATAGTATCAGTTATAGCCTCAATTACAGCTATAGCCGTAACTCAAGCAATTGGGTGGGTGGGCGTTCTTATGATAAAGATCAGGTTGTGTCCTTCAATATCAGTGTGCCATTAGAGCGTTGGCTTTCAAATACCTGGGCCAATTATACCGTCAGTAGCAGCAAGCCAGGCAATACCACCAACAGCGTTGGCATTGGCGGTACGGCGTTACCTGATAACAACCTTTACTGGAATATGCAACAGGGATATACCAGCCAGGGGGGAGGCAATAATGGTCATCTTGATGGCGGCTATCGTGGAACTTATGGTGAAGTGAGTGCTGGTTACGGCTATGACCGCAACGTGCGTCGCCTGAACTATGGGCTGGAAGGGGGAGTACTGGCCCATGCCGATGGTATTACCTTCAGCCAGGCATTTGGTGACACCGCCGCCTTGGTTGCTGCACCTGGCGCTGCTGGCGTTGGGGTGTATAACCAGACCGGGGTTAAAACCGATTTCCGTGGTTATACCGTGGTACCTAACGTTGCACCCTACCGTCGGTCCGACATGGCGCTGGATACGACAACGTTGCCAGACGACGTCGATTTGGATTTGACGACACAAAGCGTGGTCCCAACCAGAGGCGCGATAGTCCGTGCCAGCTTTGTTGCCCAGGTGGGGAGCCGGGTAATGATGCGCTTAACTCGCAATGGTTCACCTATTCCTTTTGGAGCCACCGTGACGGATCCGTCACAGCAGAACAAACAGGCCAGTATTGTTGGTGATGATGGGCAGGTTTACCTCAATGGTTTGGCCCCGGTTGGCTCCTTGTTGGTGCAATGGGGTAAGGACAGCGATAAACAGTGCCGTGTGGCTTACCAACTGCCTCAGGACGGCGCACAAGGCGGCATCAAGGTGATCAATGGAGATTGTCACTAAATCATTAGTTGTTCTCTATAACACCTTCACTTTTTTGTGAGAAATAACATGAGAAAAATTTTTAAAATACATGAGATGGCGCTGCTTGCGTTTGCTTCATTGTTAACATCATTCGCTCACGCGGGATGTGGTCTCATACCGCAAACGGTTAGAACAGGGCTAATGACCTTGGCGGTTGATCCCAGAATTGAAATAGGTCAAGAGCTCGTGGTTCGTACCAATGGTGACCTGGTCGGTAAAACGCTAACCACCATTTGCAGTGGTTCAACAAATTATCGCTCCCTGTCATTACTGACAGCAAGTACGACGGTTCCTGGTGCATATGAAACCGGGATCGCTGGCGTTGGTGTTATCTTCTCCGATCTCTGGTCTGGACCTTCGCGGAATATCCCCTATACCACCAATATTTCTCCTAACCCAATTACCGCTTGGAAAGTAACAGAGAACCTCCGGTTCACATTTGTAAAAACCGGGCCAATAAACACGGGAGGCAGTATCGGAAATACGCTGGTTGCTCGATTTACGTTGGATTCATCTTCAGTGGCGGATGTCTATTTTGCTGGACTGAAAGTGATTCAAAAAAGTTGTCTGGTATCTCTAAACTCAAGGAGTCAGACGGTCGATCTTGGCAGCCCCAGGAGAAGTGAGTTCAATGGTCCAGGGAGCAGCGCTGCTTCATCTGAGCGCAATTTTAATATTGAACTGGAGTGCCAGAACGATAATATCCCTATTCAGATATCTTTTGATCCGGTAGGAACTACCCCCGGTAATGGTATGATTAATATTCCCACAGAGACAGGAGCAGCAACGGGTGTGGTAGTCGAAGTTTTAGACAGTAATAGGACCCCTATTAAATTCGCTACTCCTACGATGTATCATAGTGCGGGAGAGTTGAATGTTAGTATTCCTATGTTCGCTCGTTATAAACAAACGGGTAATAATATCACACCGGGTACTGCAAATGCTGCAATGACGTTTACTATCACGCAAAACTAATTCATAACTCAAATGATATAATTCATATATCAAAAAACATAATTCATGTTTGCCTGTAAAAGAAAAGTGGTAAGGTATCTCTCACTCGGGAACATTCGAGTGTTTTCTATCTATAAGGTTAAACTTAAAAACAACTCTGGGAATGCATTAAAAAATTATTTTATTGTCCTTGCCCTTGAGTTAGAAATAATAAATGGAGTTATTAAAGATGAAAGAACTTTCCGTAATCGAAATGAATGAAGTTTCCGGTGCTTATTGGTGGGATTTCAGCAGCCTGCAAAGTACTGTGACCAGTCTCGTTTCTAACATTGGGGAAGCCGCCGTTTCTGCTACGCTTGGTGCAGCTGCAGGTGGTATGGCTGGCGCCGTTATTGGTGGGAAACACGGTGGCGATGGCGGCGGTTTGCTGGGCTTTGGCGCTATTGGTCAAGGCGTTGGTATGCTGGCAGGTGGTGTTTTTGGTATTGTCGGCGGTGGTGTGGCTGCGATTACCGTGGGTTGGGATACTACTCTGGATCTTTCATCGAAAGCAATTGAAGGTCTTATTAACGGAACTATCTAAATGTAGAACATTTAGTTAGTACGTCTTTATTAAAGAACCATGGATCTCCATGGTTCTTTTTTGTCAGTCAAAAGAAAAACAATGAATAAGAAAAGTATTTTCCGCACCGAGGCCCTTGAAGGTCAACGCCAAAAATGGGTGGGCAAGGCATTGTTACTTTCAGGATTGTCGGCCCCCGTTGTCGCGGCATTATGTTTTGCCTTTATTTTTGTCATCGTTTTTTCCATGTTTTACTTTGAATATACCCGAAGAATCGACGTGGATGGCGAAATTATCACCTTGCCTCATTCAGTAAATATCCTATCTCCACAGCAGGGTTATATTATTCACAGTTACGTCAAGGTTGGGGATAGAGTCAAAAAGGGGGATCCGCTTTATGAGTTGGATGTCGCCCGAATCACGACTTCCGGTAACGTGAGTAGTACGACTCTGGTTGCCATTAAAAACCAGATGGATAACGTTAACGCAATTATTGAGAAGCTGAAAGACAATAAAAAATCCACGCTTGAGGCTTTGCAAAAACAGATCGACAGTTATGAGGCTGCGCATAAAGAGACGATAAAGTTGGTGCAGAGTGCAAAAACAGGGGTCAAAGCGGTGGAAGATACCCTGAAGAACTATGAAGACTATCTGAAGAGAGGGCTTATCACCCGCGATCAGTTGAATTATCAACGTTCGTTATTTCAACAACAGCAAAGCTCTTACCAGGGGGTCAGTAGCCAAAGTATCCAAGAGGAGATCCAACTGGCTCAACTCTACAGTGATAAGAATACCCGGGCGGCTGACTTCGACAATCAGATTTCGCAAAATGAATCACAGCTGAGTGACTTTCAGCGCCAGTTGGCAGAGTCAGACGCCAACAACAGCATTATTATCAGTGCCAAAATTGACGGTATGGTTGAATCATTAAGCGTAACCAGCGGCCAGATGGTGGAAAGTGGAGCAAGCTTAGCTCAAATCAAGCCAATCGATAATGTTGAATACTATCTTGTTTTATGGTTACCCAATAATAGTCTCCCTTATATCAAGGTCGGTGATGGTGTCAATATTCGTTATGATGCTTTTCCATCAGATAAGTTTGGTCAATTTCCAGGAAAGATAAACTCTATTTCTTCCATACCGGCTTCACCACAAGAAATGGCTATCTACAGTAGCAGCAGTAAACAGGCTCAGCAGCAGATGGATTCCTATTATAAGGTAATGGTGTCAATTAAAGATAAAGAGTTTAGTGATAAAGGGAAGATGTTAAGTATTTCCAGTGGATTGCATGCCAAGGTCATTGTGTTTTTAGATAAAAAGCCGCTTTATCAGTGGGCGTTTTCACCTTTATATAATATAAAAAACAGTGTGGTGGGGCCTGTCAGTGAATAGTAAATCATTGTTTGATCTGATTAATAATAAGTTGAATTTTTCCTATTCCAGGAAAGTGCCAAGAATTTTACAGACCGAGTCTTCGGAGTGCGGTTTGGCCTGTTTGGCAATGGTGGCCGGCTATTATGGCCTTAACGTGGATATGTTTAACTTGCGACAAAAGTTTGGCATTTCTACGCAAGGCGCAACGCTAAATCTGGTCGCCAATATTGCTTCACAAATCCAATTGAAAACCCGACCGCTGTCTCTGGGGATTGATGAAGTTAAGCAATTGAAAACTCCCTGTATCCTACATTGGGATATGAATCACTTCGTGGTTCTGGTTAAGGTACGTCATGCTTCATTTGTGATCCACGATCCAGCTTTTGGCCGTCGCGTGGTCGGGCTGAAGGAAATGTCTCAACATTTCACCGGTGTTGCGCTTGAACTGTGGCCAGATAAAGATTTTCATAAAGAGACCGTCAAGACAAAATTACGCTTACTGGATCTGATGAAGAATATTGATGGTTTGCCAGGGGCGCTATTAAAAATATTCTCTTTGTCGATAGTGATTGAATCAATCAATCTGTTGCTACCGGTAGGAACACAATTAGTTACCGACCATGTGATTCAAGCGCATGACCATAGTCTGCTGGCGGTGATCTGTCTTGGATTGGTCGTGTTCACTCTGTTTAGGGCCTTTGTCAGTGTGATCCGTGCATGGACGTCGATCCAGCTGGGAACCTTGACCGATATACAATGGAAAACCACGCTGTTTGATCATTTGATGAAACTGCCGCTGGCGTTCTTTGAAAAAAGGAACCTCGGGGATATTCAGTCGCGTTTTGGCTCGTTGGATGCGATTCGAACAACCTTTACCAACAGTATCGTCAGCGGCATTATTGATGGCATTATGACCATCGGGCTGTTTGCCATGATGATGCTGTACGGGGGTTGGTTGGTATGGGTCGTTTTTGGTTTTACCGCCTGTTATGCCCTGATGCGATTACTGACTTATCGGATCTACCGTCAGTTTTCTGAAGAGCAGATTATCAAATCCGCCAAAGCCAATTCGCATTTTATGGAGACATTGTATGGCATCTCAACCATCAAAGCCTTGGGCATTAACAGCAAGCGTTCAAACTATTGGTTGAACCTTAATGTCGACGCTACGAATACTGGAATTAAAATCACCCGTTTCAATATGCTGTTTGGTGGTATCAATACGTTGATTACCACAATGGATCAGGTGATCATTCTCTGGTTAGGGGCAATGATGGTGATTGAGAACGGCATGACATTGGGGATGTTTATGGCGTTTAATGCCTATCGCGGGCAGTTTTCCCAGCGCGCATCCAGCCTGATTGATTTAGCGATCAATCTGCGTATGTTGTCTCTGCATAACGAGCGAATTTCCGATATTGTTTTTACCCAGGCTGAGGATGAAGCTGAAGCCAGAGAGATTTTCCAACCAGGAAAAGGGGTCGCTGTCGACGTTAAGGAGCTGACCTATCAATATGATGCGTTGTCCAAACCCATTTTTGCAGATATTAACTTCAGTATCGAGGCCGGTGAGAGTGTTGCCGTTGTCGGCCCCTCCGGCGCGGGTAAGACCACTTTACTTAAGGTGATGTGTGGTTTGCTTTATCCAACGCATGGTCGGATCCTGGTTGACGGGATAGATATCCATAAAGTAGGCATTAACAATTTCCGCCGCAGCATCGCCTGTGTGCTACAAGACGACCGGCTTTTTTCTGGCTCTATTGCGGAGAATATTTGTGGCTTTGAAGCAAACCAGAACCAAGAACTGATGGTCGCCTGTGCGATGTACAGCAATATACATAATGAAATTATGCAGTTACCTATGGGTTATGAAAGCCTGATCGGTGAGCTAGGCACTGGAATATCTGGCGGCCAAAAGCAGCGGTTGTTTATCGCGCGGGCGTTGTATCGACGTCCCAGCATTCTCTTTATGGATGAGGCAACCAGCCATTTGGATTTGGAGAATGAGGCCATGATCAATAAAGCGATCTCCTCTCTGAAGATAACCAGAATCATTGTGGCGCATCGTCCATCAACAATTGCATCTGCTGATAGAGTGATTGACTTAAATAGTTTGAGTAAATAATCATAGGCAACTTTCTGGTGAGGTTACTATTTTCCTTTTTTTTTCAAATAACACTATCTCTTATAGCTGTGGTGATCGTTCCGCTTCGCTTTATTGACGTATTGCCGCGTACTGTAAAAGCGTGAGGTCTGAGGAGGGCCACATTCATGTTTATCAGGACAGTAGGTACCCTGTGCTGACATGTTATGTGGCCGCTTTTGGGCGCCCGCCAATCAATGGGCAAGCCCATATTCGTTACCCGCTTGTGGTGTGTTTTGCGCTACTCCCTGCGCTAAACCTTAGCCATAGTCTATAGTTAAGGCCTCGTCACGGATGGAGAGCAACACGATGCGCTTTATCGTAATCAGGCATGCTGAATCACAATGGAATCGGGAAGGGATCATTCAGGGGCAATTGGACAGCCCGGTGACTCACCATGGCCAGCGGCAAATTGCGGCGTTGATGGTGGCATTAAAGGATACCCCGTTTAGCCAAATTTTCAGTTCACCTTCAGGGCGTGCCATGACCACCGCCCAGGCATTGGCGACCCTTAATCAATGTACCGTCAGTAGTGATGCTCGCCTACATGAACGGCACTTCGGCTGTTTACAGGGGTTACCCTATCATCAGGCAATGCGTAGCCATCGCGAACTCACCTCACGTATTTTTGCCGGTGAACCGACTGCGTCGGCGCCAGAAGGGGAATCGGCTCATGATGTCGCGCAGCGGATGTCGGCCTTTTTCTTAAGTTTTCCCCCTTCTCTGCGCGGTACTTTCGGGGTGGTGACGCATGGCCATGCGCTGCAGGCATTGATTTGGCAATTGCAGGGGGGCGATTGGATGGATGATACCAGCCGATATGATCACCCCAACTGTAGCTATTCGGTGATTGAGGTGGGGAATGGCAGGCTGCAACTGCAAAACTGGGGAGTTGCCACGCATTTACGCGCGCTACATCCGGCTCCGATTTAGATTAAGTAGGCGGCGAACTAAAACAATGCTTAAACATAATAACTTACTTTTTGTAAACTTCAGAAAAATTCCCTAATATTTATCCGCTGCTGGTCAGTGAGAGGTGCAATTGTGCTCTCTGGGATAGTTAACATTAATGAGGGAAGGACACACAGTGAAAAATATTTTCTTTTTTGACGCGATGCTGACGCCTAAAATCATCACCGCCGTTTATTGGCTTTGCCTGCTGGCCATTCTCGCCAGCGGTATTGGCGCGATGGTTTATGGTGAGTTTTTCCGCGGCCTATTGGGCATGATCCTCGGCGGTGTGTTTACCCGAGTCTGTTTTGAAATGATCATTATTGCCTTCAAAAATAACGAATATCTGCGCAAGATTGCTGAAAAACCATAAGTTTTTTCCGGCGTAAAGCGCGTCTGGCGGGGGCGTCGGTGTATTAATACCTTCGCCACCCCGGCAGGCGTCTTCAGTTAAAACCGAGCAGGGTAAATGCGTCATCTTCGGGATAGTAATCCAGCAAACGCGTGGTTTCTTCCAAAGATAGCCTTTTATAACGGTTGTTGGAGATACCATGCACCACTGCATACTGTACATCCGTGATGCGGATACAGCGATCGAGCAGGTCGGCGGCATCGCGATGGCTAAGAAAGGCGCTCATATCCCGGGCGGTGATCTGTTGGCCCGCTTCCAGCGTAGTGAAGTTGGCAATCCGTACAGAAAGTGCTGAAAGCCCCTCCTGATGGGCGAAGTAAGCCGCGATGCCTTCACCGAACGCCTTGCTGGCACCGTACATATTCTTCGGTTTCGGTGCATCTTCCGGGCGTACCTGATAATCCAATGGATAGCCTTCCACCGCTTGCGCGCTGCTGGCAAAAACCACGCGCTTGCAGCCGGCATCTTTTGCTGCCCGGAAAATATTGAATGTGCCGAGGATATTGTTGTTCATTAATGAGCTGCAAAAATCTGCATTCGGGGAGGGATCGGCCGCCAGATGCAGCACGGTATCGATATTGGCACAGGCTGCGCGACAGGCATCAATATCAGTGATATCAAAGGCCAAGGCCTGATCATCGGGCCGGAGTCCTTGCAGCATGCCCAGTTCTTTTTCCGCTAAACGAAGAGTATAGCGCTCGCCGACAAACTGTCGGAATACCGTTGCCACACGTCCACCTGCACCAGTAATCAAAACCCGTCCAAGTTCGCTACGTAATGCCATGGCTACAGCTATCCCTAAATCTAATTTGCAGAGCCATATTAATAATACTGTTGGTTATTTTTGTCCACTTTTTAGTTAATTTTTCTGATGTATTTGGCTAAAAAATCAAGACTTATCCTGCCGCTTCTTGAATGAGAGGGGAAGTTTGATAAGAATATTCTTACTTGAATCGCAGGGTGAGAGGGAGGTATTAAAAAGTTAAAAAGCGGAAATTAAAATATAATTCATTGATATATTTATATTTCTGTTGATGTCCTTATCTTCGGAGTATTAAGAAAAAGCTATATTTACCTTAAATCACATTCCAATATTTAATTAGAGTAGCTAATATTTTCCTATATCTGACAGCGTGGCCTGAAGCGTTCATTTTATGTGTCTCGAACAACGTCGATTTTGTATCCCGGATCACACTTCAGCAACTTTACGCTGGAAAACCTTGTCGTACTGAAAAACAGAATGTTAATGTCAGCGCTCAACCGATTTAGGGTTGTCACTGCTTTGGCAGGCAAAACCTAAACCTCGTGTTTCTCTCGCCGTTTTGGGCACCGAGAAGCAACGAGGTTTAGGTTTTTTTTTGCGCTGAATTCCCTGACGGCGATTGGCCATCGCCGTTTATCGGGATCAGCAGAGCTAAGCATTAAGGATACAGCGATGAAATATCAGGAATTAGCCAGTGAGATCTTGGCCGGCGTCGGTGGCCGCGACAATGTGAAAAGCTTGGTGCATTGCGCCACCCGTCTGCGTTTTAAGCTGCGTGAACACAGCCTGGCAGATGCGGAAGCGCTGAAGAAAAATCCAGGCGTAATCATGGTAGTGGAAAGCGGCGGCCAGTTTCAGGTGGTAGTGGGCAACCACGTTGGTGAGGTTTATAACGCACTGAATTCACAAGCGGGATTGGGGGAGGCGGTGACGACGTCAGACTCCGCAGGTGAAGACCAGAAAGAAAACCTGCTCAGTCGTTTTATTGACGTTATTTCCGGTATTTTTACGCCGTTGCTTGGGGTGATGGCGGCCTCGGGGATCCTGAAAGGTTTCCTGGCATTAAGCCTGGCTTGCGGCTGGTTATTGGAGAGCAGCGGCACGTTCAAACTGCTGTTTGCGGCCAGTGATGCATTGTTCTATTTCTTACCGATTATGCTTGGTTACACCGCAGGCAAGAAATTTGGTGGGAACACCTTTGTCACTATGGCGATCGGCGGTGCGCTGACGCATCCGCTGATGATGGGGGCCTTCGACGCCGCTCAGCAGGCGGGAGCCCAACCGGAATATTTTCTCGGTATACCTATTACCTTTATCAACTACAGCTCGTCGGTGATTCCGATCATTTTCGCGGCTTGGGTATCTTGCCGTCTGGAGCCCTTGTTCAATCGGATTTTGCACAGTGCGTTACGTAATTTCGTCACGCCACTGATGTGCCTGGTGATTACTGTACCGCTGACCTTCCTGCTGATTGGCCCGGCGGCAACCTGGCTGAGCCACCTGCTGGCTAACGGCTATCAAGCCATTTATGCCTTTAACCCGATTGTCGCCGGTGCCTTTATGGGCGCAGTCTGGCAGGTTTGCGTGATATTCGGCCTGCATTGGGGGCTGATCCCGTTGATGCTCAACAACATGAGTGTGCTGGGGCGTGACTCCCTGTCACCTTTGTTACTGCCCGCCGTTATGGGGCAAGTAGGGGCTACGCTGGGCGTCATGTTACGTACCCGTGATGCCAAACTGCGTGTAATGGCCGGTTCTGCTGTTACTGCCGGGATATTCGGTATTACCGAACCGGCAGTGTATGGGGTGACGTTACCGAATAAACGGCCGTTTATCTTTGGTTGTATTGGTGGGGCAATAGGTGGTGCGGTGATCGGCTATTTTCACACCTCGACCTATTCATTTGGTTTGGTCAGTATTTTCACCTTTGCTCAGATTATCCCACCCACAGGCTTTGATGCCACGGTAGTGGGGGCGATTGCCGGTACGTTGGTCTCGTTCCTGTTTGCTGCCACTGCCAGCTACCTGTTTGGCATTGTGCCACCGGCAGAGCAAGAGCCCGAGGCCGAAGCCGCTCCGTTGGTGGATGCGCCGCTCAACCGCCGGCAATTGATCTCCAGCCCGATTGCCGGGGATGTCATTGCGTTGGAAGAGGTGAAAGATGCCACCTTCGCCAGCGGCCTGTTGGGTAAAGGTGTCGCTATTGTGCCGCATCAGGGAAGGGTGGTTGCGCCGGTCAACGGTAGCATTGTGTCCTTGTTCAAAACCCGCCATGCCATCGGCATTGAATCGGATGAGGGGGCGGAACTGTTAATCCATGTTGGTATTGATACCGTCAAACTCGATGGCCTGCACTTTACCGCTCACATTAAAGAGGGCGATCGCGTTAAACAGGGCGATCTCCTGATCGAGTTTGATAGGGAGGCCATTCACGCCGCAGGCTTTGATACCACCACGCCGATTATCGTCAGCAATAGCGACGACTATGTTGACGTGCTTGCGAACGGCAACAGTCCGGTGCAGGAGCAGGCACCGCTGCTGACTTTATTACGTTAATCAGGATCATTGAGGAGAAAGCGATGAGTTGCAAATTTCCAGAGAATTTTCTATGGGGCGGCGCGGTCGCAGCCAATCAGGTGGAAGGGGCCTATCTGGAGGAGGGCAAGGGCCTTTCGACGTCCGATCTGCAGCCAAAGGGGATTTTTGGTGCATTGACTCCGCGTGTTCCCGGTGACAGCGGTATCAAGGATGTGGCGATCGATTTTTATCACCGTTACCCCGAAGATATCGCGTTGTTTGCCGAGATGGGCTTTAAATGCCTGCGTACCTCAATTGCCTGGACGCGCATCTTCCCGCAGGGGGATGAAGAGGTGCCCAATGAGGCCGGGTTGGCGTTTTACGATCGCCTGTTTGACGAGATGGCGAAATACGGCATTCAACCGCTGATCACCCTGTCGCATTATGAAATGCCCTATGCCCTGACGCAGAAGTATGGTGGCTGGGGTAACCGCAAGACCATTGAGTTCTTTGAGCGTTATGCCCGCACGGTATTTGAGCGTTACAAGCACAAGGTCAAGCACTGGCTGACCTTCAATGAGATCAACATGTCGCTGCATGCGCCGTTCACCGGGGTAGGCTTACCGGAAGAGAGCAGCAAGAGTGAGATTTATCAGGCAATCCACCATCAACTGGTCGCCAGTGCCAAAGCGGTCAAAGCCTGCCATGAGATTGTTCCGGGTGGACAGATTGGCAATATGCTGTTGGGGGGCATCCTTTACCCGTTGAGCTGCAAGCCGGATGACGTGCTGGAAACCCAGCGCCAGAACCGCGACTGGCTGTTCTTTGGTGACGTACAGGCTCGCGGAGCCTATCCAAGCTATATGAAGCGTTTCTTCCGTGAAAACGGTATCCAGGTCACCATCACTGAGGAAGATAAACAGGCACTGCGTGAAACCATCGACTTTATCTCCTTCAGCTACTACATGAGCGGGTGTGTCACCACCGACGAAGAGAAAAACAACACGGCCCGCGCCAACATCCTCAACATGGTACCCAACCCGCATCTGGCAAGTTCGGAATGGGGCTGGCAGATTGATCCTGTTGGGCTGCGCTATCTGCTTAATGTGTTGTATGACCGCTACCAGAAGCCGTTGTTTATTGTCGAAAATGGGTTGGGAGCGAAAGATCGCCTCGATGCTGATGGCAACATTAACGACGATTACCGTATCAACTATATCAACGATCACTTGGTACAGGTGGCCGAGGCGATCGACGATGGGGTTGAGGTTATGGGCTACACCAGTTGGGGGCCGATTGATCTGGTCAGTGCTTCCAAAGCGGAAATGTCGAAACGCTATGGTTTTATTTATGTCGACCGTGATGATGCCGGTAACGGTAGCCTGGAGCGACGCCGCAAAAAGAGTTTCTACTGGTATCGCGATGTGATCCACAGCAACGGCGGCAGCCTGAAAACGCAGTAATTACCGCGAATAAATAGCCCGGTGCAGCCGCCGGGCATTAATAAAACATTGCCATTTATGTTGGGTGAATTATCCCCAAGGGCTTGCCGTTGCCCAAAATCAGGCTGATGGCTATTTGCGTGCGTCCAGCACGAAGAATTAGGTCATTATGGAAAAATCCATTCTTTTGACTGCACTTTGGCTGGCTTGCGTCAGTGCCCGAGCTGAAGTTTTGCAAAGCAGCAAAGACGTTGAAGCCCACCCCGCAGTGGCAGAGCGTCGCGTTAGGTTTTAAAGCGCCACAGGCCGGACTATTGGGCGATATGTTGGGCATCAACCGATCCTGGAAGAGCATGACTTTCACTATAATCTGGGGTATCTCAGCCAGACTGCTTATAACGCGGGCGGGGGTTACAACCACGATAAACAGGTATCGTATATCGCTCAGTTCTCGTTGACGTTCAGCCAGGACTTGGAAATGTGGACCGGTATTCCCGACGCAGCGCTTGAAGGCAACATTGTCAATCGTAACCACGACAATAACCTGACGCGCGATCGTTTGCAGGATCCCCGGGTCAATCCTACCGATTTATCGCAGGAGAGCTATGGCGGGCAGTCCATTACCCGCCTGGGCTGGCTGACTTTCAGCCGTAGCTTTATGGATCGCAAGCTGCAACCCGGCCTGCAATACTGGCATAACCCAGGGGGCGTGAGTGAAACGCAAGATGCCTGGGTGACGGCCCTGAAAACCGTCGTGACGTTCTGATCGTTGGCTGCCTCCGCGAAATGCGGCTGGCATCTTCTCAAAACTGCCATTGCAGGGTGAACCCCAAGCTCACCGGGCTAGTCTCGAAACTCGCCGGTTTGGAGATTGGCACACCAGCAAAGGCGTCATAGCTGATCCTGCCGACTCCGCCTCTGATACCAACCACGCCACCGGCCAGATGACCGGTGGCAAAACTGTTGTTGCCGCCACTCACTTTACCGTAATCCATGCCCACATAGAGTTGCTGGTTCAGCTTGGGCAGGTTCAGGTTAATGTCATTACGCAGAGAGTAGCCTTTGTTTGCCGACAGGTTGTACTCCCCGTCAAAGCCGCGTACCGTCCAGCGGTTGCCGATGCTGAACTGATCCTGTGTGGCGAGGCGATCGGGGCTGTACTGTTGTTGGTAACGCGGCTGATAGCTCATTGATTGCCCGAGCAGGGTAAAGGGGACCAATGCACTCAGGTCCAGATTGGCAATGCGGCTTTTCGCACTGGCGCTAGCCTGCTGTTGAGCGCCAAACCATGAGGTATTACGTTGGTAGCTGACCATGGCATCGACGATCGACTGGCCAACGTAATGACGATGGTTCAGCCGGGTGATCAGTTGGGTAACGTCGCGTTCCTGATTATTTATTTCCGTATCGTTCAGATAATAGTGTGAGTTGTTTTTTAACAGCTGAACGCTGAGCGTGGTTTTCTGGCTGGCATTGCGGTAGAGCAGGCGGTTCACCTTAAGGCTCAGGTTATTGCTTTTACCTTGGTATTGAAAATCTGCCCAGGTACCGGAGATCTTTTGCAGATATTCGTTGTGGCTGGCGTACATATCCAGTGACCAATAACCATAGGGCACCGAGTAATACACCGACCCATTCTTTGAGTTGCGCCAGTTCTGGAAATGTAAATCACGACCAGCAGAAACATAGAACAGATCGTTCAACGAGGTTGGGTTATCCAGATAGAGCGCTACACCACTTTGATAACGCCCGGTGTATTTACTGCCAGAATCGTCGAACCAGCCGCCAACGCGCCAAAACGAAGGCTGAGTACGGTCGATCTCGATATCGGTTCCACCGGCGTTTTCGCCTGGGCGAAGGATTACGTTGGCATCTGCACCGGGGATACGTTGGATGTTTTCCAGCCCTTGTTCAATGGCACGCAGATCCAGAATATCGCCTTTATGGCCGGGGAAGGTGGTGTACAGGTTGGCGTATTTATGGCTGGTTTCACTGAACGTGATATTGCCAATCACGCCAGGCAGCACGGTGAGCGTCAGCACGCCTTCATTCAGATCTTGCCGGGGGATCACCACGCGCGTGGTGATATAGCCGTGGCTGATTAACTTATTTTGTATCGCGGTGGCCAGCGTACGGATGCCTTCGATGCCCAAGCAGCGCCCTTCGGCCTGGCTGGTGAGCTTATGCAAAGGGAGCCAGTGAGGTATTTTCTCGTCTTTATTGAGGATGACCTGCCGGATCTCAAAACAGTTGGGTTCCTGAGGGAACGCAATCTTGGCGCTTTGGCTGCCGCTGTCGCTGGCGCGCACGTCTTTGCCCTGCGTCTCCAACTGATTATAGCGCGCCTTTTCTTGCTCTTGCTGGTGGTTCATCTGTTGTTCAAAAAGCTGAACATTTTCCGCCCCCTGAACCACAGGGATAAAAAAGGCGAATAGCAGAGAGGAGGAAAAACGAGCACGCATAGATTTATATCCTTATAGGTACTGGCGATGCTTCTTGCAACATCAGGGTATTTCAGCATAAAAAATCAGGTGACCTCTGAAGAGGTCACCGGTAGCATTTTGATTTTTTCATCATAAACATTCCTTTTTCGCTATGTTTTATTAGCAATCCATGACTCCATATGATGAAAAAAGGGATTTATCTGGATGGCGTAATTAATTGCAGGGATTAAATTTTCCGTTTTCCATAAGGGAGGATAATAGCAACTTGTTTACATGTTGGTAAATATGGCGCGATTAAATAGGGTTATTCTTGGTTTAATTAAGAATTAAATTAGTTAATGATTCGCATGTTAATTTTATATAATAGCAAATTGTATCGCGTTTGATATATAAAATATACATTGCTACTTATCAAATTATTCATTTTTGAATAATATCCTGTATAGAATTTCAGCAAGTATCGCGAGCGCTTGCTTTTTAATCAATCCCTGAAAGTGCTGTGCTTTTACCGAGTTCATGGGCGGTTATGTGAGTAGTACATCTCTGTACGGGATAATACACGGCTAATAGTTTTGGTCTCTAGACTAGTGCTATAAACTTAATTAATCCGGGTAGAATGGATGGGGGAAAGATCACAATTTCATGCAGCGCAACTGTCTTTTTTTAGCTAGGTTAAGATATTATATTGCCAGGAAACTTTCATCGTAATGATGATGCCCCTCTAGCTGCGATATATTATGTCGCGAATTGTTAGTGATAGGGCTTTCCTGGTAGTGCCGCTATCAGTTTATGAGTAATGCTTTCGAAAATATATCGTAATCAATATAAAACAAAGTTAAATAATATTATGTCTTGTGAAGCTATCTAGTGGCTGGTATTCTATATGTCTTACATCGAGTATATACACTATTGAAGCATATCATTATGCGAGGTTTTATATTTTCATGGGTTAAAATAACAGCAAGGGAAGTCAAACTGCAAATGGGTGAGTTACATTACGACACATCAAAAGAAACTTTATTCCGTGGTAATGATGAAATCCCTCTGAGAGCAAAGGAGAAAGATTTACTAAGTACATTAATACGTTATGCTCCGAATTACGTATCACGAGAGGTGTTGTGTAATGAGGTTTGGGAGGGGCGTTATGTCAGTGATTTTACAATAAATCAGACGGTAAATTTACTGCGAAAGAAAATGGGTGATACTGATAAAACATGCATTGTAACAGTACCACGCAAAGGCTATGCAATTAGTGATAGTGTGAAGACTAACGTGACTTCACCATCAACGGATGTATTGATGGTGGACAATCCCGTAGACAATGACGTGTCGTCTGCTATTGATAAACCTCTTGCACCTGAAGGAAGACGGCCTCGTCTTTTCTTTCAAAAGTATTCTCGACGGGCATTCATTATGATCGCGCTCTTTTTCAGCGCTGGTGGGATCGGGGTCGGTGTCGCTGCAATTACCAGCATGAATAAAAATACCATGAGTGCAGTTTATGTTGATGGTAATCGATTTGATATTTACGAAGACCGTGTTGAGTACATAGTTGCTGAAGAGCGCGTTGTCTGCGAGTTAGTTGAAGGTATATCATATGAAAAGGACCGGTATATTACAGATAAAACAGCATGCCGTAAAAAAGTTTAGATATCTGTTAACCATAACTGCTTGTCTATTTGTTTTGGTGGGTATTCAATGGTTTGAGATGAGGCGTGATAAGGAAATTGCCCGTCATAGTTATCATGGTTCGTACCTTTCTCATCAAGATAACATCATAATCAAAGCGAACCTTTCCTTTGATATGGATAGTGATTCCGCATGGTTGAAACTTGCCAAAGTGCAGCATCATCTAGAGGGTGGCGAACCTAAAACAGACGTTCGTTATATAAAATTGAACTCCAAAGCCTTATGGCATCAAAGCCTGATCATGGCCAGTATCAGGCATGACGTGAAGGAGGGGCAAGATAGTGCTGAACGGCCTGAGCAATATAAAATGCTGCCTATTGGCGCTCATTATATTAATGGACGATTGATGCTGATTGTAGATGAAGAGGAAGTGTACGGTGATAAGCCTGAAAAGATGGTGTTTATTATGAGTAAGGATCGTTAGCTGAAATAAAATTTAATGGTAAAAAATGAATAGATGGTAGCTTTATCTTTTTTGATATGACAGATGTGAGTGGCCACCCTAAGATTATAAGCGTCAAGTACACGCATTACTCTTGATGTGATGGTGCTTGGTGATAAAACTAAATTAATAAACTTATAAGGGTTTTGTTAGGGTATAAACTATGTTAAATAATCTTATTATCCGCGCTTGGTGTACCGTCTCTGCTCGTTTTCATCAAGATAAAGGTATTACCGCTATTGAATATGCCATCATTGGCGTAGCCATGTCTTCTGCACTTTATTATATCTTTAATGACGGCAATTTCTTGCAGACGTTGAGTAATGCCTGGAAGAAAATGGGTAGTAACATTACTAACTCTGGCAATATTCTTTCTTAATAAAATATTAACTACATTATCAAGGGTTGAAAATGTTTAACGATTTAATCATTAAAGCATATAGTCACGTCGCTGTTCGTTTTGCTGATGAAAAAGGTATTACCGCTATTGAATATGCCATTATCGGCGTAGCTATGTCATCAGCGCTGTACTTCATATTTAATGAAGGCAACTTCCTCAGCACCTTGCAGAAGGCTTGGAGTACGATGGGCACTAACATTACCAGTTCAGGTAATATTCTGGGTACTCCATAATCCAGAGCAAAAATGAAGGACTGGCCACCCATCGTGGCCGGTTAAAATTATGTACTATTTTTTAATTATTGTACTTATCTCATTAGCTATCATGTGGTATGACATTAGTGCTCGACGCATACCGAATATTGCACTAGGTTTATTGCTGGTTGTGGGGGTCTGCTTTTTGCTTTCCTCCAAGCATGCAGCAACCATTACCGGTGGTATTAGCCTGCCTATTGTCGTGTTTGTTATCGGTTTTGGCTTATCTGCCATGAATGTGATTGGTATGGGCGATATCAAATTGATATGTATCGCATTATTACTGAGCCCTGCATCCGTTCAGGTTGATATGCTCTATTTTGTCACATTTATTGGTGGTGTGTGGGGGATTATATGGCATTATTTACTGCGACATGTGAAATTTATTAAACTCATCGATAAAGTTGGTGAGGGTGTTCCCTACGGCATCCCAGTGGCGCTGACGTTGTGCCTGTTTACCTTTGTCAGTTAACTATGTGGATTAAATAATGAGGTATAAATATATCGCCTTGCTGGCACTGGCTATTATGTTAGTCGGTGTCATGGGGATTTACAGTGGTGAAAGTGATTCTGATGGCAATAATGACATTGTTAAACCCGTGACAGTGACGGTCAAGCTTAACTATTATGTTGCCAACCGTGCATTACGTCCTGGCATGATCGTGACTGATACTGATTTTACCCAAAAAACATTAGAGGTGAATCAAACGGCTATACCTGATTGGCAAGAGAAAGCGATTTCAGAACAAGAATTTGCCAACTTACTTAATGGCAATGGTGTCATGCTTCAGGAAATGACGCTTGATAGCGTATTGTCCCAGGGAATGGTAACCAATCTACCTGCTAAAATTGATAATGAATTGATTGCTATTCCGCTCAGCGTAAGTCTTGAAAGCGTACAAAATCCTAAAATCAGCAATGCTGGCTTTGTCGATATCTATCTTATTTCAAACGATAATAAAATCTATCGGGAGGATATCTATAAGCGAGGCAGCAGCGGAAAAGAGTATAAAGATACTCGCGTAAAAAAATTCGCCAGTAACGTATGGGTTGTTAAAGATCCCTCAAGTCAGGCAGCAAAAAAATCAAGCAGTACAGTATCGATAATCGATTCTAAAGAAGTGATTGAGCAGAACGTCGAGAAGTCGAGTTTTCGCGAGGATGGGTTATCACGTAAGATGATTTATGGCTGGTTTAAGCGCGAAGATATTGACACGGTGATTCAAGCTCAGGTGCTTGGTTCTTTTTTCGTATCACCAGCAAACGTTACCACACTGTCGGAAAACATTTCGGAACTATTTATTGGATCACGAGAGGTTACACCGGCGGACATCGTCTCGGGTGCGCCGCTGGCAGAAAGAAAATCGAAAGTAGTAGAAATCCGTGGAGCGAATAATGCGTCTAAAAATAACTAAGCTATTGCTACTCATGGGGATAATGCTACTGAGTGTTTCTAAGAGTTTTGCACTCTCTATAGACATTAACAAAACTAAAGAGATCAGTATCGACTATGATATAAAATCTGTCGTGGTTGGTGCTCCGGAAATTGCAGACTTCAGGGTGGTTGACGATAAGGTTATCTATATCTTCGGTAAGCGCAGCGGTCAGACAAATCTTGTCGTTAATGGGAAAGATGGTGAGGTGAGGCGTATTCCCATTGAAGTAAATGACTTTCGCGGTCAGACGAATACCATTAATACTATTCTGGCAGACGAAGGTTTTAAGGAAATAAAAGCGATTGATATGGGTAACTCGCTATTAATTAGCGGCGCCGTAAACTCTGCTGAAGATATTGACTATATTAAAGATCTGGTGGAGGAGCATTTTAGCCCGGAACAGATTAAATACTCTCTGGTAACCAAGAAAAATCAACAGATTAAAATCAGGGTAACGGTTGCCGAAGTGTCCAAAGATGTGACCGAAAGTCTGGGCATAGACTGGGGCAAAGGCAGCGTTAGCGGAGGAGAGGGGGAGCTGACTATCTCCGGTGGCGTCTATAGTTCTATGGTGAAAGGTTTTAGTTTCAGTTCACTGGGGGTGGCGATTAATGCTTTGGCGAAAAACAATCTTGCTAATGTTTTGACCACACCGAGTCTGACGGTCACGAATGGTAAGACAGCAAGTTTTCACGGCGGTGGGCAGATCCCGATTTTTCAACGTAGTGAGAACGGTTCTAGCGTGGAGTGGAAAGATTACGGCGTAAAACTTCAGTTTTCACCCGTGATAAACTCTGACTCGTCCATCAGCATGGATGTTGGCGTAGAATCGTCCCAAATTGGTGGATATTATAAGTATGAAAATACCGAGTTGCCGACAATCAACACCCGCAACGTAAATACATCAGTGCGAATGAGCGATGGAGAAAGCTTTGTACTGGGAGGGCTGATTGATAACAATCAGACGCAATATATTAATAAAATCCCTGGGATTACAGATATTCCTCTTATTGGCGCGTTGTTTAAATCTACTGGATTTACCTCAGGACGTAGTGAGTTAGTTATTTTTGCGACGGTTGAATATGTAAAACCCACTGAGCGTAGTGCAATTTCTCTTCCTACCGCCCGTTTCTCCAGCCCTTGGGAAGTTTTTTTTGATATTAATAACGTTAAAAATAATTTAACAAGGTCTTTAATTAAGGATGCTGATTATGTCATCGAATAAGATGTTACCATTGATTTTCATGGCGTTAACACTTGTTGGCTGCCAGTATCCATTTGGGAATAATAATGAAAAGGATGACGTGGTTGTCATACGGATTGATTCGCCGTTGGATGAGCGGGTCATTAAGCATATTGAACAGGCCATGATGGAAAAGATACCTCGGGGCTTTACGTCGGTTCAAATTTACTCAGGTGCTGAATCATATCCATCGGCAACACAACTGGAAAATTATTTCGTAAAAAATTATGGGATCACTCCTCCTGTATATTTAACTGAGAAAGAGAGTCGACTTTATCTTCAGTTTGAAAAATACCAGAGTGACAGTTGTTACGATTATGCACTCAATGACTTCAATTGGTATAAAAGTACTGCTCGGGACATTGAAAAATACAGTCGTTCCGAGGTTTGCGCTACAAATAAGAATGATTCAACGCTAAAGGCGTAAGCATGTATCTGAATAAATTAAAAAAACGGTTTGACTCACCAAAGAAAAGAGATCGTGTTTATATATTTTCATCGAACAAGGAAAAGTTTAGTACGGTTGTCGAGGCTTTTACCGTATATGGCATCAGCACAGAGGTGAGTCTTGTTACGCCTGCGGAAGCCCTGGATATAATCAATGAAAAAAGTTCTGGCAAGACATGGTTCCTGGTAGATAGTGCAAGCTATAAAGAGACAGACATTGCCGAATTTGCCATGATGTTACGTGGACGTTTTCAGTCAGTATTAGTTGGCGAAGTGAATAGCCTGGATGCTGCGTGGCATGCAAAAGAGTTGGGTTACTCTGAATATTTCCTCGCACAGGCAGACACACGGCATCTTATCAACAGTGTGCTTAAAGGTGGCGGTTATATCCGCTCTCGTACATCCCGTATCATTGGATTATGCAATACCTCTGCAGATATCAATATCAGTTACCGGGTGTTTGAGGATTTGAAGAAGAGCCAACTTATGCGCTCCTACTCTGCATTATTTATTAATTGTGATATCGCGAATATTTACTATGATGCGGCACTTGGCGTTCGCGCTAACTCTCAGATCATTGAGCATATCACCAAGGATAATGATGAACTGGATTCCGTATCTTCACGTAAGTTGATTTCTGCATTTGATGAACACTTTGATTATGTTTCTTTCAATCTGGCTATGGAAAACATCAAGATTAAAGATACAGAGCAGTTGATTAAAGGGATCGATAGTTTTATTGATTCAGTATCTGATATTTATGGCTTTATCTTTATTAATGTTCCTTATTATATGCTGACATCGCCCAGCGGTGTCAATTTGCTTAATAACAGTGATGTTCGTGTATTGTTCACCAATGGTCAGATCGAATCTATTTATAATCTTAATTTTTTAAAGAGCCAAATTGCATTCAAAAAGGCTGAAAACAGTAAAAATACCGATAAACTTATTTGTATTCGTGATCCCAATGAGTTCTCGGTATTTAGAATTACGGATCTGGAAATAAAATCCAAGCTGGGTATTAAAGTTGACTATTCAACCAGCTTACAGAAACGTAAAAGCATTTTCGATGGCTTGAAGAAAAGCGTATCTGATAACGTTATTGATATTATTTTTAGGTGATTAGATGAATTTCCATGAATATGAGAAAGTGAGGACCTTACTGGTAGAGCGCATTGACGTAGAGGCTGGGAGCTATAGCTCGAAGGAAGAGGCCTATGCGATCATTGAGCATCATTTAAGCCATCTCCTTGATAAAGAGAATATTATTGTTACACGCCGTAATATTGAAAAGCTGACGAAGACCTATTTTGATGACATTTTCGGCTTAGGGCCGCTTCAGGATCTGCTTAACGATCCAACTGTCAACGACATAATGGTGAATGGAACCTCATCATTGTACGTGGAACGTGCTGGCAGGCTGACACAGGTTGAACTTCCATTTAGTACTAATGACCAGATAATGCGCATTGCACAACGTATTGTTGCACCTATTGGGCGTCGAGTTGATGAAAGCTCCCCTATGGTTGATGCCCGTTTGGCCGATGGTAGCCGTGTTAACATCATCATTCCTCCCGTCGCGCTGGACGGTTGTACCATTTCGATTCGTAAGTTTAAGGAAGATAAACTTGATCTCGTCGAGCTGGTCAGATTCGGTTCTATGACGCCGGAAATGGCCCATTATCTCAGCCTGATGGTGCGTGCTAAAGCCAATATTATTATCTCGGGAGGGACAGGTTCAGGTAAGACGACGCTCCTGAATGCCATATCGAATGAAATAGAAGACGGTGACCGTATCGTAACGATCGAAGATGCTGCCGAATTACAGATTCAGAAGGCGCATGTCGTACGCCTTGAATCTCGCCCTAAAGGCTTGGATGGTGGAGGGCAGGTTTCTATTCGTGATTTGGTGATCAACTCATTACGTATGCGTCCTGACCGCATTATTATCGGTGAGTGTCGTGGCGAAGAAGCATTCGAGATGCTGCAGGCGATGAACACGGGCCATGAGGGATCATTTTCTACTATTCATGCCAATACACCCAAAGATGCCCTTGTACGACTGGAAAGTATGTTGTCGATGGCAAACCCCAATATTCCAACCCATACGTTGAAAGGGCAAATTTCGCAGGCGGTAGATATCATCGTACAGTGTGCTCGCCTGTCGAGTGGTGAGCGCAAAATTACCAATATCTGTGAAATTGGTGGTATTGAAGGTAACGTTATCCAAAGCCAGGATGTTTTTGTTTTGAACAGTAGCAAAACAGCCGAAGGGATAATGGATTACGCCCATCAGAAAGTTATTTCTTATTCCCTGCTCGATCGCAAGGCGGCTTTCTGTGGTCTTCAGCGTGAGCTGAAGGAACTGTTGAATGATTAACCTTCTGATATTCCTACTGGTTGTGGGGGGACCATTATATATCACGAGTCAACGCTGGCGTTCACATCAGTTGGATAAAAAGCTCATGCAGACTTTGGGCGAAAATTATAGGCCCCAAAAGGATGAAGAGGCGGAGTTTGGTACTATCGCTAAGAAGAGTTGGTGGCGACAGCATTTTGATATCGTTAATGAATTCTATACACCTGACTTCGTACTTATCTATGGTCTCAAACGTATTGTGATGGTCACGGTCATTACTTTTGGCTATGTCTGTTTTGTTTGGTTTTTCTGTTTCACTATCGACCTGCCGTTGATGGCTTGTTTGGTCGGTAGCGCTCTTGTGATACTGATAGCATCCATCGTCACTTACGGAAGTTATAAAAATGCTTTCAGTAACTATTTCGAATCTCAGTTTCCTTATGCTCTGCGGCTGATTAGCCGCAATCTGGCGGTGGGACAGACGATTTACACTTCTGTTGATGCTGCGGCAATTAACCTGAATGACATTATGCAGCGAGAGTTCAAGCGTATATCAAGCCAATTAAAAAGTGGTGTTTCCTTTGAAGAGATTCTTGATAAAGGTGAAACAATCTATCCTTACAAAGGTTATTTTGTGTTTAGTTCCTACTTAAAGGTCTCTCTTCAAAAAGGAAGCAGTTTGCGTGATACCTTACTGTCACTTGCTGACGATCTTATCTCGGCTCAGATTATCAAGAAGAAAACCCGAGCTCTCACATCGGAATCACGAGGTGCAGCAGTTATCCTGGCATTTTTACCAGTCGTGATGCTTGTCGTCATGTGGTTCTTTAATAAGGATAATTTTCTCTATCTTTTCGGGGCGACGTATGGACGCTATGTCGTTATCTATGTTGTCACCAGTGTGAGTATTGGTTTTTTTCTAATCGCGAATATGATTAAAAAGGTTGTACTCTGATGTATATACTCTCTATTGGTCTGTTTATCGTGGGTGTGATCATATTTGCTTCAGTGCTGAGGAAGCAAAAAAAAGAAGAGGAATATTACGATCGATTCTATTTTATAGTCTCCAAACACGATAGTATTAGTGAGTATCTTAATCTTAAGAATCGTATCAAAGATGAGTTCTATCGTCTTCAGCAGAATGTCTATCGTCTTACAGAGAAGTATCTTGGCCATACGGAATTCAATAATCTGGTAACCAATGGCGGATTTTATCGTATGGAGGAGCGTTCGCTATTCTATATCATCCTGCTGACGTTGTATGTGGTCTCACTGATCGTAATGCTATTGCTCGTCTGGGTGGATAAAGTAAAGCCTGCCATGCTGCCGATATTTAGCGTGCTCTATTATTTGGGCACAAAGATTTATCTGGAAAGACGCCATAAGAGTGAGTTGAAGAAGTATCGTGCTAACTTTGTCTATTTCCTCGATCTGATGTCGACCTGTATTCAGACGGGGATGACACTGACGGCCTCCCTGGAGGCAGTGTCACATATGCTTTATCGCTTCTCGAGATTGCTGAGTACTTCAATACAGAATTTTAATCGCAGTATAAAATATGCATCTCTTGAAGAGGCATGCGATAAGCTGTATCGCGATGTTCCCATCAGTGAAGTTAACGAATTTATCACTACCGTTAAGAACTCGGCGCAGTTTGGTGCCGGGATGCACTCCAGTTTACAGGAGTTAGCAAATGAAATCCGTAAATTCCACTTTATAGAAACCGAAGAAAAAATCGGGATGGTAAATGCACGAATGGGTATTCCATTGATTTTGTTTATTATGTTTCCCGTTATTGTAGAGATTATTGCACCAGGGTTACTACGGGTTATGGAAGGTATGTCGATGGATAATCTGTCATGAAAAGAATAGTACTTTTTTCGGTTTTTTTGCTGTGTGCCTGTAGCGCTCCCAGAGGCTTAAAGCAGCAGGATAATACTTCATCTCTGGCTGTGGAGGTCGGGGCGTTGGACAAGGCGCTGGAATTAGCCAAGGCTGCAGCGCAAATGAACCCCAATAATGCTTCACGGCGTTTTCAGTTAGCGGATATTTATCATCGTCTCAAACGTTATGATATGGAAAATAACGAGTTAAATGTAATAAAGACATTGGTTTCCGGTTCTTCAACTGATGAGCGGCTTCTTAATCTCGCTCTGATGAGGAACAGCCTTTTTCGTAATGATTATGACTTTACTATTGAACTTTACGATCAGATTGACCATGCCAATGAGGTATTGACCCCAGAGCAACAAGGTAATCGGCTGCTATATCTTGCCATAGCCTGGTGCAAAAAAGGGAAATATGAGGTATGTCTCGATAGGCTCGACAAAGCAAGAGAATTGCTTCCTGGTGATGAACGGGTTGCGCAAAATATACAGTTGGCAAATTGGATGACGCACTCCCGGCAGGGGAGCAATGTCGATAAAATTGGGTTATTGTATAACGCCTATAACGAGAATCAGACGCCGAATATGTTCTCTAATTTGGTGTTAAGTTTGGTTAAAGAAGGAGATTATGGACGGGCTTTTGAATTACTTTCGACCCGCTATTCGACTGATGATGCTAATCTCATTGTAAACGATCTTAAACAGATGAGGATATAATTATGAGTTGGCGACTGAGCGCTGTTAATTCCGATGAGGGCGTAACGTCTATAGAAACAGCGCTAGTTTTTTTTATCCTATTTTTAATGATCATGTTTACTTATGAGTTTCTGAAATTTCAAAGTAATATATCTCTAATTTATATTAATGAAGCATTGGCATCTGAAAAAATAGACTTGGCGTTGTTAGACGGTAAATCGGACAAGCTGAGGGACAATTTTCTGACACAGCTTAAATCAAGCTCTACAGGGGGATGGTTTAACGCTTTAAGCTATAGTGATATCGCGGTTGAATGTTACGCATCCGTATCCACACAACAACCGGATAAGTGCAGTAACAGCAGTAAAATTATCAAAATCAGTTATCGGGTAACTCGTCTGTTTACCAATGATCAGATTTGCAGTATCAGCAGTCTGCCGGTAACACTCGAACGCGAGGTTTTAGCGGTTAATGACTATTATCAGTAAACACTTTTTTTGCGAGAAAGGTACCGCCAGTATTGAGGGGACTATTTTGTCACTCTTTTTTGTTGGAATGTTGATCTACACCTTCCAACAAAGTTATGTAATGACCATGACTTATAGTGCGAGCAAGCTTTCATCGCAAATAGCTACGTTGATAAGCCAGCGTAATGTATTATTTTCTGATACAACGCTTTCACAAAGTGATATCAATAATATCCGAAGTTTTATTCCAGTTTTGAAAGAAGATAATAGTGTTTTTGATATTTATATCGAAGAGGTCAGTTACCATAATGGGACATATAATGTATTAAGCCTTCAGGCTAAAACCCCACAATGTGTATTGAATAAACGCTTATCGTCCTATTCTCTTGGACTACAGACATCATTTGGCAAGAAGAATTCACTTTATCGGGTGTCGGTGTGTAAAAAAATATCTGAAGCCTTTTTCTCCAGTAGCAATATGATTGTTTCGGGCATTACCGTTCTTCCCGGCCAACATCATTAAGTGGAGTGATTATGTCGTTGTGGAAAACTCTCTTTTCTGAGCGTGGCAGCTTAGCGCCACTTTGGGCGATTGGTGGGTTACTGCTTGTTATTTCCATCTTTTGGGTCGAGAATTTTTCATGGGTTTTCCTGAAAAAATATCAGGACCTTCATTTGTCAAATTCGCTTTCCCGCGCATCGCTGATTGAGAATGGAGGGGCTAGCAGCCATTTGCAGCAACTCGTTGAGGCTGCTGGTATGGCCTCAGGTAGCCGGTCGTTTTCGCAGATAGTGAGTGCTGCCTCGGTAGAGGATATGAATGCGCAATCAAACGAGCCGCGCCTTGTCGAACCCTTGGCGGCGAAAATGACCTATAACCATAGCGTGGATGTTCCCTTCGAAGAGGTGAATAAAAACGTGGGGATTGCGACGTCAGCATCGCTGAAAACGCCAAATCAGTCTGTGAAGGTATTTCGTCCACTGAACGTTATTCTGGCAATCGAAAGTAGCACAACCAATCGTGCCAGCATGGGGCGTGTAATTACTCCATTGAACAATGCACTGCAGCGTTTGGTTGAGGAGGCACGGGATACACGCATTAATGTTATTCCTTATTCTTATCGTGTTAATGTTGGTGGTAAGTGCTATACCAGTATCGGGCGTGGAGACAGTTTCAGTTTTAGTTGGTGGGAGGATTTTTTCCTCGCTGAAGATAGGCTGGTTTCATTAGAAAATAGTTTGACCAGTGCCAAGAACAGCCTCAGTAATACCAATGGATCGATTATTTCAAAAAATAGTGAGATTAGTCTGCTTAGGATCCAACAGAAAGAATATGACGTCAATTCTGTTGAGTATCGGGAATTACAGCAAAGGATCGAGCAACTCACCCGCGAGATTGGCGATTTGGAATCGCGTATTCCGCAGCTTGAGGATAATATTGTTTACGCTCAGGAGAATGTCGATAAGCAGCAAGACCAGGTCAACGGATTAAAAGATACTGAACAGTATGAGCTTTATCTGGCGTTAGCTAAGCATTACGCTAAACGTTATTCTAACTATAAATATTTTGCTGATTATGATGATGTTGTCGCTAACAGTGGCATATACGCTATCACAAAACAAAATTATCTGGCTGCGGCCGGGAACCTGAATAGCGCGCCAACATCATTAAGTTCACTGGCCGTGACGCGCAATCAGTACTTTGGTGATAACTATACTTGCCCATCTTCTCAAGTGAGCTACAACCTCAGTTCAGTAGCCAGCGTACGGAGTGCTCTCAATGCTATCGACTACAGTGCCCCGGACCTTAACTCTCTGGAAGGTTTATTGTGGGCTGGGCGTACTATTTACGGCATGTCTTCAACATTGTCACGGGATGTGGTATTCGCTTTTATCACCTCTCATGAGGATCAGAATGAGCCTGAGGAATTACCGGGCATTCGCGAGTTCTGCACGACGTTAAAAAATGCTTATGGAAGTAAAAAATCGAGCAAATTGGTGATCGTTGGCCCCGATAATGACGCTATTAATAAATTCTCGCGTTTTAATTGCGCGACGACGTGGTATCGCGATGTGGGTTCTATTGCTCTGGATGAGATTGATGGTGATTTTTCTGAGGAGTTAGAGGCGCGCTTTGCATTTTATTTGTCGCAGGAGTCTACTACCAAAAATGTTAATGCAAAATAAACACGTTTATGTCGCGATATTCATGTTGGCGAGCGTAGGCTTCAATGTTTGCGCCAACGAGCAACAAACGGTTATTGATTGTGAGCACAATGAGCTCCTTGCCCTTGGTCAACCGGGGCATCACCTGAGCCAGCCATTGCATTATGATGGCCACATGCGTCCCAAGGTAACGAACCAGGCGATTGCCGCTGTACGCTTTCAACGTCAACTGCTTGACCATATTAATGACGTCTGCAATGCGGCACTGGCTGATGATCAGACGGCTTATATGTACATGCTACAAACTTATCTACCGCTTCGCGCGCGATATGTCAGCAGTATCTATTTTGCCACGGGTAGTGCGCAGTCTTCCGATCTGAATATTGCCGTGATTCGTCAACAGGTCGGCCAATCTGATTCGGGAAGCACGCAGCTCCTGATTGTCGGCAGCGCCGACAATGTCGGTGAAGAGCAGTCTAATCAGAGTTTGTCACTGGCACGGGCGCGTTTTCTTGCCAGTAAAGTGAATAGTGATGGCTATAAGAGTGTACTTGTTCCACTTAGCGGTAAAAAACAAGCTGGGCGACTGAGGGGGAATCAGCCGAAATATCGGCGCGCCGATCTCTATTTGATTAACGTAGAGTACCAGCCTGGTAAAACCGGATCAGGATAATGTTTGGCTCTGCGGATGTTATCTTCAGCGGCTATTGAAGGCACTGTCGGTATTGGCGAGATACCGAACGGTTTTGGTATTGAGGTTCAGTTGGATATCAGCCTGCCGGGTGTAGAACGTAGCGTCGCAGAGGACCTGGTGAAAAAAGCGCATGTCGTGTGCCCATACTCCAACGCGACGCGCGGCAATATCGATATAACCCTTAACGTTAAGTAATGTATCCCGCCCATTATCAGTAAAAATGGGGGCTTCCATTCCCCCATTTTCTGTGCTTTCTTCCCTGCAATTTTTATCAAAAAAGCGGCAAAAAGTGCCTATTTATTGAGATTTATCCCGATTCTGCCCGGGAGAGTGGCGCATATAGCATTTCGGCTGAACCTGACGGCACATCGACTGTCAGATGGTCTCAGAACTTGTAAGCCCGGAGCTACAGCGTTACATGAACAAAGTTAAATCGCTATCACAGCAGAATTTATCGTTATTGTTAGCGATCTATATCGGCATCTTTTTAAACCTTTCCGTTTTCTATCGTCGTTTCGATTCTTTTGCGCACGGCATCCAGGGGATTAAGGTTGTCTCTGCGGTGACTGAGGTCATCGCCATTGTCCTGTTTACCTTCTTTATTATGAGGTTGGTGTCGTTAGGGGGGCGGCTGTTCTATCGTATTGTCGCTTCTTTACTGGTGCTGATCTCGGTCGCTGCCAGCTATTACATGACGTTCTTCAACGTCGTGATTGGTTACGGGATTATCGTTTCGGTCATGACCACTGATATCGATCTTTCCAAAGAAGTGGTTGGTCTGCACTTTGTGCTGTGGATGATTGTCGTCAGTGCCTTGCCGTTGCTGTGTATCTGGCGCAATAACCTGAAAGATACCCTGATCGAACAGCTGAAAACCCCTGGGCATCGGATCAAGCCATTGCTGATCCTGCTGGCGGTCGTGGCGTTGGTCTGGCTGCCTTTACGCACGCTGGACAAAGAGCAAAATGCGCAGGAGAAGATCACCAATATCGATCTGCCCAGCTACGGTGGTGTGGTGGCCCATTCTTATCTGCCTTCTAATTGGCTCTCGGCGCTGGGGCTGTTTGCCTATACCCGTTATGATGAAAGCCAGGACGAAGCCAACATGTTCGATCCGGGTAAAAACTTCACCTATGTTGCCCCTGCCGGTATTGATGATACCTATGTGGTATTTATCATCGGCGAAACCACACGCTGGGATCATATGGGGCTGCTGGGTTATGAGCGCGATACCACGCCGAAATTGTCGCAGGAGAAGAACCTGGTGGCGTTCCGTGGTGAATCTTGTGACACGTCAACCAAGCTTTCATTACGCTGTATGTTTGTACGCGAAGGGGGCACTTCAGATAACCCACAGCGTACGCTGAAAGAACAGAATATTTTTGCCGTATTGAACGGGTTGGGATTCTCGTCTGAATTGTTCGCGATGCAAAGTGAGGTGTGGTTCTACAATAATACCGACGTGGATAACTATTCTTTCCGCGAAATGATCGCTTCAGAGAAGCGTAACGACGGTAAATCGGTAGACGATATGTTGCTGGTTGACGAGATGAAGGAGTCGCTGGCGCGCCATCCAAACGGTAAGCATCTGGTGATCCTGCACACCAAAGGCTCGCATTACCTGTATTCACAGCGTTATCCCCGTAGTTTTGCACGTTACCAGCCGGAGTGTATGGGGGTGGATGAGTTCTGCTCCGAAGAACGTTTGATTAACGCTTATGACAACTCGGTGCTGTACACCGATACCTTTATCGATAGCGTGATCGACCAGGTGCGGGATAAGAAAGCCATCGTGTTTTACGCCGCCGATCATGGTGAATCCATTGGTGAGAACTCGCATTTACACGGTACGCCGCGAGAAATGGCACCACCAGAGCAGTTTCGTGTACCGATGATCGTGTGGGCATCTGACAAATATCTTGAGGATCCGCAGCATCTGAGCGCATTCGAGCGGTTACAGGCTCAGCAGCGGGTTGGCAAGACGCATCGCCACGTCGAGCTGTTTGACACTATCCTCGGTTGTCTTGGCTATACCTCGCCAGACGGCGGGATTGTGGAAAAGAACAACTGGTGCCATATTCCTCAGAGTAAGGCAGCCAGTAGCGCGCTGTGAAGGCGGGGATTCGCTTAGATACCGCCCTTTCTGGCGCTTTTGCCATCACTTGGCAGAGTGGTTTGAAAAAGTGATTGACGCGTATATTCCCCAGCAGTAAGATGCGCCCCGCATCGGCGAGTAGCGCAGCTTGGTAGCGCAACTGGTTTGGGACCAGTGGGTCGGAGGTTCGAATCCTCTCTCGCCGACCACATTCAAGAAAGCCCGCTTTTTAAGCGGGCTTTTTTACGTCTGGAGTTTGAGAGGATGATACGCGTCAATCCTCTCTCACTAACCACATTCAAGAAAGCAGGTTCAGGCTGCTGGCAAAAGCCAATGTGATGGCGAGCGTAGTGATACATTATTATATCGCAAAATATATTCATCTTTACGCATTAATATATTCAATTTCTTTATTCTGTATGGGCTGTAATTTTAAGTTGAAATGAATTTCATGATTAGCCAATAAAACTCGATTCATAGCGCTATTGTATTGTTGAGTCTATTTTCTATATTCTGAATGCACGGGATGGGAATGGCTATTCTCGCCGTGAACTAAGGCTTTATAGGTAATTCATTCTTTTTAACACGTCGGGATGTTATGGGTTTATTTACCCGCAACGATCTTCGGCGTAATTAAAATTTTAATCTTCATCCTCTTGGAATTAAAGGAATCAGTTATGCGCAAATTTAATAAACCGCTGTTAGCACTGATGATCGGAAGTGCGCTGTGTTCTGCGGCGCAGGCCGCCGCGCCTGGTAAGCCTGCGCTTGCCTGGGGAGAGACCAAGTTCGCCATTATTGAGGTCGACCCGGCGGCAACGGCTTATAATAATCTGGTGAAGGTAAAAAATGCCGCCGACGTGGCCGTTTCTTGGAATTTATGGAACGGTGATGCAGGGACAACGGCAAAAGTCTTATTAAGCGGTAAAGAAGTCTGGTCCGGAGCCTCAACGGGGAGTGCCGGTACGGCCAATTTCACTGTGAATAAAGGCGGCCGTTATCAGATGCAGGTGGCATTATGTAATACCGATGGCTGTACGGCCAGCGACGCCAAAGAAATTATTATTGCAGATACCGACGGCAGCCATCTGGCACCGTTAACGGAACCTTTGCTGGAAAAGAACAGGCCTTATAAACAGGACTCCGGCAAAGTGGTAGGCTCTTATTTTGTTGAATGGGGAGTATATGGCCGTAACTTCACGGTCGATAAAATCCCGGCACAAAACCTGACCCACCTGCTGTACGGCTTTATCCCGATTTGTGGGGGTGATGGTATCAACGACAGTCTGAAAGAGATTGAGGGCAGTTTCCAGGCGTTGCAGCGTTCTTGCCAGGGCCGTGAAGATTTTAAAGTCTCGATCCACGATCCGTTTGCCGCCCTGCAGAAAAGTCAAAAAGGCGTCAGCGCCTGGGATGACCCCTATAAAGGTAACTTTGGTCAATTGATGGCGTTGAAGCAGGCGCGGCCAGAGCTGAAAATCCTGCCGTCTATTGGCGGTTGGACACTCTCCGATCCCTTCTACTTTATGGGTGACAAGGTTAAGCGCGATCGCTTTGTCGCCTCGGTGAAAGAGTTCCTGCAAACCTGGAAGTTCTTTGACGGCGTGGATATTGATTGGGAGTTCCCCGGTGGCCAAGGTGCCAACCCGAATCTGGGCAGTGCACAGGATGGTGCTACCTACGTTCAATTGATGAAAGACCTGCGTGCCATGCTGGATCAGCTCTCAGTGGAGACTGGCCGCAAGTACGAACTGACCTCCGCTATCAGCGCGGGTAAAGATAAGATCGACAAGGTGGATTACAACACCGCGCAGAACGTGATGGACCATATTTTCCTGATGAGCTACGACTTCTATGGGGCATTCGATCTGAAAAATCTGGGCCACCAGACGGCGCTGAATGCGCCAGCCTGGAAACCCGATACCGCTTATACCACCCGTAACGGAGTGAATGCGCTGTTGGCGCAAGGGGTCAAGCCGGGCAAGATTGTGGTGGGCGCGGCCATGTACGGGCGTGGCTGGACCGGCGTGAACGGCTACCAGAACAACAATCCGTTTAGCGGTACGGCCACCGGGCCAGTGAAAGGCACCTGGGAGAACGGCATCGTGGATTATCGCCAGATCGCCAATGAATACATGAGCGGTGACTGGAAATACAACTACGATGCCATGGCTGAGGCGCCTTACGTGTTCAAAGCCTCGACCGGTGATTTGATCACCTTCGATGATGCGCGCTCAATACAGGCCAAAGGTAAATATGTACTGGATAAGCAGTTGGGTGGGTTGTTCTCTTGGGAGATTGACGCCGATAACGGCGATATTCTCAACAATATGAATGCCGGTCTGGGCAACTCGGCGATAGGCCAATAACAGGCAGGTATTGTTTGCCGGGGGCATTGTTTTGCTCCCGGCTTTTTTCACCGGCGAGCGTTTTTTTGCGCCACACAAAATGGGGTTAACCGTCGCTTGAAAACCGCCTATCACCCTCACTCTTTCGGGGGGCGCTCCAGCATTTCCTCCTGTCTTTTGGCTTGATCACAAAAATAACCGTTCAGATATTCATCATTCAGTAACAAACTTTTTTAGTTTTTTATTGGAGCTTAACGCTGGTTATTTTCTGTTACACGGTTCTTTGAACTAAAAATCGGCGCGTAGCACAAGTTTTAATGCTGCAACTGTTACGGAAAGGTTTTTTTTATGTTTGTTTGCTGTTTCTCACAGTCTATGTAAATCCCTACTGGTTATATTGACGGCACTCCAAACAGTTGGCAATTTGGTAACCTCAGGGATAAGAGCGAGAGGTGTATGAGTGAATTCCACGCGCTCAAGCACCCTGCCGTGATGCGTTCCATCCGGCACTCTCGCACTGTTATTCCTCTTGCCTTCGGGCACCGACTGCACAGGCCGCGTAATAAAAAATATAGGGACTGGCGGTAATACACACATCACATCACATACGGAGCACTCGCGATGACAAGTTCCTTGGGTAAATCAGGGATTCTGAAATTCGGTCTTGGGCTGATTGCCCTGACCGTCGCCGCCAGCGTACAGGCAAAGACACTGGTTTACTGTTCTGAAGGCTCTCCTGAGGGATTCAACCCGCAGTTGTTTACTTCCGGCACCACCTATGATGCCAGCTCAGTACCGATTTATAACCGCCTGGTTGAGTTCAAACTGGGTACCACCGAACTGGAGCCGGGTCTGGCAGAGAAGTGGGACGTTAGCGAAGACGGTAAAGTCTACACCTTCCACCTGCGCAAAGGCGTGAAGTGGCAAGACAGCAAAGATTTTAAACCTACCCGTGATTTCAATGCGGATGACGTGCTGTACTCCTTCCAGCGTCAGCTTGATCCGAACCATCCTTACCACAAGGTTTCTGGCGGCAGCTATGAATACTTCCAGGGTATGGGCATGCAGGATCTGATCAGCAAAGTTGAGAAAGTGGACGACAACACCGTGCGCTTCACGCTGACTCGTCCGGAAGCGCCATTCCTGGCGGATTTGGGTATGGACTTTGCGTCCATCCTGTCTGCGGAATACGCCGATAAGATGATGAAAGCCGGTACGCCGGAGAAAGTAGACCTGAACCCAGTGGGTACCGGGCCGTTCCAGCTGTTGCAGTATCAGAAAGACTCCAAAATCCTCTACAAGGCCTTTGACGGCTACTGGGGCACCAAGCCGAAGATCGATCGCCTGGTGTTCTCCATCACGCCTGACGCCTCTGTGCGTTATGCCAAACTGCAGAAAAACGAGTGCCAGGTCATGCCGTACCCGAACCCGGCAGACATCGCTCGCATGAAGCAGGACAAAACCATCAACCTGATGGAGCAGCCTGGCCTGAATGTCGGCTACCTGTCGTTCAACGTTGAGAAAAAACCGCTGGATAACGTGAAAGTGCGTCAGGCACTGACCATGGCGGTGAACAAGCAAGCCATCGTTGATGCGGTTTATCAGGGCGCGGGGCAGACAGCCAAGAACCTGATCCCGCCGACCATGTGGGGCTATAACGATGCGGTGCAGGATTACGCCTACGATCCGGCCAAGGCCAAAGAATTGCTGAAAGAAGCGGGCTTGCCAGACGGTTTCTCCATCGATCTGTGGGCCATGCCGGTACAACGCCCGTATAACCCGAACGCTCGCCGTATGGCTGAAATGATCCAGTCCGACTGGGCGAAGATTGGCGTGAATGCCAAGATCGTTTCCTACGAGTGGGGCGAATACCTCAAGCGTGCCAAAGATGGTGAGCATCAGACGGTGATGATGGGCTGGACCGGTGACAATGGTGATCCGGACAACTTCTTCGCCACGCTGTTCAGCTGTGCGGCCGCGAAAGATGGCTCCAACTACTCTCGCTGGTGTTACAAGCCGTTTGAGGATCTGATCCAACCGGCTCGTTCCGAATCGAACCACGAAAAACGCGTAGAACTCTACAAGCAGGCTCAGGTAGTGATGCACGATCAGGCTCCGGCGCTGATTGTGGCCCACTCCACCGTTTATGAGCCAGTGCGTAAAGAAGTGAAGGGCTATGTGGTGGATCCACTCGGTAAACATCACTTTGAGAACGTTTCTCTGGACTAAGCCTGCCTGAATCAGGTGGGTTAAAGGACGGGTAGGATGAATTGGCAGGGGCGCAATACGTTGCGCTCCTGTATTCCCGTCTCCAGAAGAATGTCGTGAAGCGTGTGAGTTTTAATAAACCTGGCGGACGATGAGCTGCCGGGTATTTTATACAGAGAGTTCGGGATATGTTGCAGTTCATACTCCGACGTTTGGGGTTAGTTATCCCAACGTTTATCGGCATAACGTTGCTGACTTTTGCATTCGTCCATATGATCCCCGGCGATCCGGTGACCATTATGGCCGGGGAACGCGGGATCTCCGCAGAGCGCCATGCACAACTCATGGCAGAGATGGGGCTGAATAAACCGCTCTATCAACAATATTTCACTTACGTAACCAACGTGCTGCATGGCGACCTGGGTACGTCCCTCAAGAGCCGTATTTCCGTTTGGGATGAGTTTGTCCCACGCTTTAAAGCCACACTGGAACTGGGCATCTGCGCGATGATTTTCGCGGTGATTGTCGGTATCCCGGTGGGGGTGTTGGCGGCGGTCAAGCGCGGTTCGATTTTCGATCACACCGCCGTGGGCATCTCGCTGACCGGCTATTCGATGCCGATTTTCTGGTGGGGCATGATGCTGATCATGCTGGTGTCGGTGCAGCTTAATCTCACCCCTGTATCGGGGCGAATAAGCGATACGGTTTTCCTGGACGATAGCCTGCCGTTGACCGGCTTTATGCTGATCGACACCCTGATTTGGGGCGAGCCAGGCGACTTCAAGGATGCCGTGATGCACATGATCCTGCCTGCCATCGTATTGGGCACTATCCCGCTGGCGGTTATCGTGCGTATGACCCGCTCCTCCATGCTGGAAGTGCTGGGTGAAGATTATATCCGTACCGCGCGCGCCAAGGGGGTGAGCCGTATGCGGGTGATCGTGGTGCATGCATTGCGTAACGCCCTGTTGCCGGTGGTGACGGTGATCGGTCTGCAGGTGGGCACCATGCTGGCCGGCGCGATCCTGACCGAAACCATCTTCTCCTGGCCGGGGCTGGGGCGCTGGCTGATGGATGCGCTGCAACGCCGCGATTATCCGGTCGTTCAGGGCGGCGTATTGCTGGTCGCCTGTATGATTATTCTGGTTAACCTGTTGGTAGATGTGCTCTACGGCGTTGTTAACCCGCGTATTCGCCACAAGAAATAAGGGGCGCTCTGATGTCTCAAATGACCGAGTCTGTTGTAAAAGGTGCGCCGAAGCCGATGACCCCGTTCCAGGAGTTTTGGCACTATTTCAAGCGTAACAAAGGGGCCGTCGTTGGCCTGGTTTATATCATTATCATGCTGGTGATCGCACTCGGTGCCGGGTTCCTGGCTCCCCATGCGCCCGCCGAACAGTTCCGTGATGCCCTGCTCAAACCCCCGGTCTGGCAGGAAGGCGGCAGTTGGCAGTATCTGCTGGGAACCGACGATGTGGGCCGCGATGTGTTGTCGCGCCTGATGTACGGCGCCAGACTTTCGCTGTTGGTTGGCTGCCTGGTGGTGGTGCTTTCCCTGATTATGGGCGTGATTTTCGGCCTGCTGGCCGGTTACTTCGGTGGTGTGGTGGATGCCATCATCATGCGCGTGGTCGATATCATGCTGGCGTTGCCAAGCTTGCTGTTGGCGCTGGTGCTGGTGGCGGTGTTTGGCCCGTCGATCGTTAACGCCTCGCTGGCGCTGACCTTTGTCGCCCTCCCGCACTATGTCCGTCTGACCCGGGCCGCGGTTCTGGTGGAAGTGAACCGAGATTACGTCACGGCTTCCCGCGTGGCGGGGGCCGGAGCCGTGCGTCAGATGTTCGTCAATATTCTGCCAAACTGCCTGGCACCGTTGATCGTGCAGGCGTCTCTTGGTTTCTCGAATGCCATCCTGGATATGGCCGCTCTCGGCTTTCTGGGCATGGGTGCGCAACCGCCAACGCCGGAGTGGGGCACCATGCTCTCCGACGTACTGCAGTTCGCACAAAGCGCCTGGTGGGTTGTGACCTTCCCAGGGGTGGCAATTCTGCTGACGGTTTTGGCATTTAACCTGATGGGGGACGGCCTGCGTGATGCTCTCGACCCCAAACTCAAGCAGTAACGAGGAACGGAACATGGCGTTATTGAATGTAGATAAGCTTTCGGTGCACTTCGGTGACGAAGGCGCGCCGTTCCGCGCGGTAGACCGAATCAGCTACAGCGTGGAACAGGGGCAGGTCGTTGGCATCGTCGGCGAATCGGGCTCGGGTAAATCCGTCAGTTCGCTGGCGATCATGGGGTTGATTGATTACCCCGGCAAAGTCATGGCTGACAAACTGGAGTTTAACGGCCAGGACCTGCGGAAAATTTCTGAAAAGGAACGCCGCCAATTGGTGGGTTCTGAAGTGGCGATGATATTCCAGGATCCGATGACCAGCCTGAATCCTTGTTACACCGTGGGCTACCAGATTATGGAAGCACTGAAGGTGCATCAGGGCGGTAATCGCCGTACCCGTCGCCAGCGTGCGATCGATCTGCTTAATCAGGTAGGCATTCCCGATCCGGCTTCGCGGCTGGATGTTTACCCGCATCAACTCTCCGGCGGGATGAGTCAGCGTGTGATGATCGCCATGGCGATTGCCTGTCGACCAAAACTGCTGATTGCCGATGAACCCACCACCGCACTCGATGTGACTATTCAGGCACAGATCATCGAACTGCTGCTTGAACTGCAGCAGCGTGAAAACATGGCGCTGTTGCTGATCACCCACGATCTGGCGTTGGTGGCCGAAGCAGCCCATCACATCATCGTGATGTATGCCGGACAGGTGGTGGAATCAGGCAAAGCGGCGGAGATTTTCCGCTCGCCGCGCCACCCGTATACGCAGGCATTACTGCGTGCGTTGCCGGAGTTTGCTACCGATAAGGCGCGTTTGGCGTCATTGTCAGGCGTGGTACCGGGCAAATACGATCGGCCAGAAGGTTGTCTGTTGAATCCACGTTGCCCGTATGCCAACGAACGTTGCCGTGTAGAAGAGCCGGAACTGCGCACTATTCCCGGCCGTCAGGTTAAATGTCACACACCGCTGGATGATGCGGGGAGGCCGACCGTATGAGCCAGAACCACCCTTTATTGCAGGCCATTGACCTGAAAAAACATTACCCGGTCAAGAAGGGGATGTTTGCCCCGGAACGGCTGGTGAAAGCGCTGGATGGCGTTTCCTTCACCCTTGAACGCGGCAAGACGCTGGCGGTGGTAGGGGAGTCCGGCTGTGGCAAGTCCACGTTGGGCCGTTTGCTGACCATGATCGAAGTCCCGACCGGCGGTGAGTTGTATTATCAAGGGCAGGATCTGCTCAAGCCGGACGTCACGGCGGAGAAATTGCGCCGCCAGAAGATCCAGATCGTGTTCCAGAATCCTTACGGATCGCTGAACCCACGCAAGAAGGTGGGGCAGATCCTCGAAGAGCCATTGCTGATCAATACCTCGCTGAGCAGTGCCGAAAGGCGTGAAAAAGCCTTGGCGATGATGGCGAAAGTGGGCCTGAAAACCGAGCATTACGATCGTTATCCCCATATGTTCTCGGGTGGGCAGCGTCAGCGTATCGCCATTGCACGCGGGCTGATGCTCAACCCGGACGTGGTGATTGCCGATGAACCGGTTTCCGCGCTGGACGTGTCCGTGCGTGCGCAGGTGCTGAATCTGATGATGGACCTGCAACAGGATCTGGGGCTGTCTTACGTGTTTATCTCCCACGATCTGTCGGTGGTGGAACACATCGCTGATGAAGTTATGGTGATGTACCTCGGGCGCTGCGTAGAGAAGGGCAGTAAAGAGGCTATCTTCAATAATCCGCGCCATCCGTACACTCAGGCACTGTTATCCGCTACGCCGCGCCTGAACCCGGATCTGCGCCGTGAGCGCATCAAACTGACCGGTGAGCTGCCAAGCCCGATGAACCCACCACCAGGCTGTGCGTTTAACGCCCGCTGCCGCCGTGCCTTTGGCACCTGCACCCAGTTGCAACCGCAACTCAAGCAGTACGGTGATCAGATGGTGGCCTGCTTTGCTGTCGATCAGGATGAAACCACCGGATCTTAAGGTGATGCCTTTCACCGAGTTAATGCGACGCCGGTAGCGATACCGGCGTCAGATTGATGACAAAGTGTTCTTTCCCCTGTCAGTAAAGTGTCAGGATAATTGCCGTAAAAATAGCTTCTTTCTCTGTAGTCACTGTGAACGGCAATTGCAGGGCCCAGGGCGGGGCCCTGCACCCGCGCCTACGCTTAACACGCCCTGTCCGCTGCGCGGATACCCTCTCTGCATCAGCGTTGCCTGACGGGCCGGCTCAATTCACCTCCCTGTTCATATCGCCTCAACCGGCCTTCCCTGGCCGGTTGTCCCTGGCAACACTGCCTTGTTCGGCAGGTCATGATGCGCTCAACGTCAAGACCCGAATCTGCTAGCACCGGGCCATCTCTACATTGGTGTCGATAACCGTGCTGCACATTCCACGCTTGGTAAGATGAGCACGGGTGTTGAAGCCATTGAAGGCGCCGAATGCAGACGCGGCGCATAGGCAAAAACGCCAGGGAGGGCGTTTTTAGGCGAGATGAACAGGGACGTGAATCGCAGCCGGCCGTGATGCGCGGTGGCGGAGTGAGGGGAGGCGCGCAGCGGCCGCCTGATTTGGCGAAGGCGCGGATTGCAAAGGGTTCCGCCTTGAACCCTTTGCTCGGGCGCAGTCAGCGGGGTTCAATAAGACAATAAGAGGATAGCGGCCGAAACCTCTAGTGATTACGAGAAAATACTGAGAAAGCGATCATAAGGGTCATTGCCGTCCCCTGTCATATTTGACTTTGTCAGCAGTCTGACGCCGGTAGTCATACCGGCGTTTTTTATTTAAAACGTACCGACTCTCTCTAATCTAGTCGCGGCGACAAAAGAACATTGAAAGAAGCTCGTTTCCGCTCTTAAGCCAAATTGGATTGTTGAATCTGGGTTCTGTTATATATGCTCAAGTTTTAATTTTTTTATGTAAATACAGTCATTTGGCAGGATTAGGCGTTTTAATCCCCATAGCGCTAATATGGCGGGGATGATATTGGCATAATATGCGATGCTAAAAGCATACTTGCCGATCAATGAAAATGTTACAGCAAGAATTAATGAGATGATGAATATAAAAATAGAGCCACTTACACGAGGCGCTTTGCCTTTTTCTTTGTAAAATCCTTGGTTTTCTAAAATAGAGGAGTAGTTGGTTATGAATTTATTCTTTTCTTCTAAGGAGTTAAAGTCAGGTATCGAAACTCCTGGATAACCAGGGAGTTCAATTGATACACCTTTACTATTTATTTCAGAAGATACTTCTCCTACCTCCGAGGGGAATATAATCGAAAAGCTACTCATTGACTCAAGATAACCTTCCGTTATAGCTTTACTGTTAATTTTATTAACATACTCATCAATATCATCTTCTGCTATCTTATTGATAATTATATCTTTATATATTATCAAACACAAAGGGAGCCCATCTTCAGTGGTTTCATCTAAATAAAATTTGGCAATGTCAGTTTGCATAACAACTCCGTTTGTTAGTTTTATAAATGAGCTAGTGATTTAATCATATTCTCAGTTATTATAACAGAGGCGGGTGTTTTTCTCTGACTTCTTGCTTTGCTCCCCCTTCGAAAGAGCTTGTGGGATGTAATTACGCTATAAAAGTTACAACTGCCACAGCAAAGGAAGAGCCTCTAGTCGCTAAACCTAAGGCTCTCCCTCCGCTTATTGTGGATAAGGTACCCAGTCACCGCCGTTAAGGCGAATATAGGGCTTACCCTGATATTGCATCACGATGGCATTATCATTTTCCGAGACCACGGCAGTCTGCGGTAATCCCTGAGTCAACGCTTGCCAATCGACGCTCGGGGCGGTGAAAACTTTGCCATCAACCAGGCGGGAAACCAGTTCCGACAACGCCAGATAGCTGCTTGGGGTCTTGATTTCCAACGGGCTGCCCTGATGTGGGGTCTGCATACCAATCAGTTTGATGCCCACTGGCGTATGGGTAATGTTCGGGCTCGGAATGTCACGCAGGCCAGACATCTGCATTTTGTCTCCGACCAAGGCAGCGCCGTGTTCTGGCACCACCACTACCATCACTTTGCGCCCGGACTTCTGCAGCTCATCCAAGAAAGTGTTCAATTGATCGAACAGCTTTAGCGCCCGTGGCTGGTAATCGGCCGTCTTTTTGCCACCGACAAACCGGTTGCCGTCATGCAGTGGAATGATATTGAAGAAGGTGGCGGTACGGGCATCGCCTTCCTTTTTCTGTTGTTCCAGCCAGCGGTTGAGCAGTTCCAGATCGTTGTATATCGGCTCACCGTCGAAAGAGGCCAACTCATTGCCGATGCCGGCTTGTGACATCAGCGGAGCCTGCATATCGCCTTGCTGACGTAGCTCTTGCAGGAAATTACCGAATTTACCCGAGTGATCCAGCATCAGTTGCTGCTTGAAGCCGAGCTTGGCCAGATTATCGAACAGATAACATTGCTGATTGACCGGTTGATACAGATCGTGGTGCGAAGGCTGACCACAACTGGCACGCAGCAAACGAATAGCCGCTGGGCCGCTGTAGGCGGTTGCCGAGTTGAAGTTGGTGAACATGATGTCCATTTTCTTCCACAGCGGGTGATTCTCCAGATTGACTGCTTCCATATCGGCCCAGGCCAGTGAACAGATGTTGATGATCAGCACATCAAATGGCTGAGCATCTGCGGGCAAGGCTGCAGGGAAGGTGGTCGCTCTGGTTTTTTCCTGTTCGTAGAACTTATCCAGGTAGGCCGTAAGATTGGCGCTGGTAGGGGGACCTTCAGCCGCAGGCTGATCGCCCGTTGCTGCTGGCGTCGTGGTTGTAGGGGCATCCGGTACCGCCGCGGTGGTACTGGTAGCCGGTAGCAGAGACACTGCCGGGCCAGCGATGTTGACCACGTTTAGCCACACCAACGCTGCGACGGTAAACACCGTTACCCGAATCCATTGTGCCAGGAACAGATAGGCAATCAGCAACACAAAAGCGGCACCAATCATCTGCCAGTTGATAAAGCGATCGGCTAACTCAAGCAGATAATCGGCGCTGAAACCGCTAAGCTGCGAGCCCTGGCTGAGGATGCTGTTAATACCCGGTAACCAAGTGTCGTGGTAGAACAGGCCAAGGCCAATGGGAATGGCAATAATGTGCCGCCAGCGGTGCCAACGTGGTGATGGGATTGGCATCAGCAAGAAGGCCATAAATACCAGGTTGGGAAGAGCATGGAAGTTCAGATAGCCAAACCACAGTAGGCCAAATTTGGCCAAAAAGTAGAAGTTCCAACCGCCAAGACCGCGCCAGTAGCGCCACAAGGTTGTACCGGGGGGCGTGATGTCTTTATCCGTCATCGTTATTTTTTACGCTTAATCTGAGAGATGGAACCTTCGCGCATCCATAGCCCTGCAGACTTTAAATAGCGCGGTGATAAGAATAAATTTTGCCAACTTTGAACCCAGTGTGGAAAACGGCGACGCAGCGCGTATCCCAGTGGAATGAAGATGATAGCGCACAGGATCACCAACTGAATGATATCGTCCAGGCTGATCATGTTCTCTCCTCCAGTCCGTAGCTCAAGAGCGTGAAGGGGACGGGTTCTCGTCGCTCTGACGGCTCCTCCGTCACCGTTGCGGCCATTTTCGCCTCACCGGGTTCATGGCCCGCCGCCGGTAAAGAAAACTTGATATGCTGCGCCAACAACCTGATTTTATCTGAGATATCCACATCCTGATGCCAGACGACGCGGTTACTGAATGCTTCACTGACGGGCAGGCGGAAGATAAATTTCAACGCAGTATCCAGATCGTTAATCCGGCAGGTCGAGAGAAACAGGAACAGGCGGTTCTGTGCCACGGTCATGATATCGCCAAAACGACGCAGGTGGCACAGCGTTATTGCTTGGCGAGCACTTAGCCCCGGGGCTGGGCGCAGGGCGACCATCACGCCTTTGCCATCCTCCGGTAAAAGCGTATTTTCTATCAATGTCACCACCGCCTTGCTGAATTCCTCCACTGGCAGGTAGCCTTTCAACTGTAAAGGCCGCAGCCCGGCCAACAGGACATCGAGATCCGCCGGGACGTGACGGGAATAGCGTTGGCCCTGGATCCCTTCCAGCATAGTCAGGAAACTGGAAAGTGGTGCCACATGGGGCACGATCAGGTTGGCACCACAGGCTAACAGCAACCGCTCGTCGCTGTAACGCAGGCTGGCGCTCATCTCGCGCACCACAATTTTTAGCCCCTCACCTCGGCTGCGACGCAGTGTGTGGATCTGCTGGGCCAACTCATCAATTTCGTCACTCTGATACAGGGCGAAAATCAGCGTGGCGGCAACCGTCAGCATGCCACGCTGCATCAGTTGCGTATTATTTTCAAACAGTTGCCAGTTGGCCGATAGTGGCGGCGCACCCTCCAGAATGCGTTGTTCCGCCAGGCACAAGCTCTCATCGTTGCGTTCTGCCGTCGGGGAAGGCTTATTGCTGTCATCCTCTCCTTGCCAGCCTTGCGTACTGGTATACAGGGTGAGCAACTGATTGGCATTGATGCCGCTGGCGGTACTCCACCAGTTGACCAGGTATTGGGCACTGTCCTGCTGCCATTGCAGGCTGGCCAGCCCGTTGAGGATACGGTGTTCGGCGCTGAGTTGACCTTTGAGCTTGTTTACGCCGCTGCCGTGACTGAGGATAACCAGGGTACACTGCTGCTGGCGTAACCACTTAGCCATATGGTTGGCCCAGGCGCGTAATTCTTCAAGGGTAAAGGTCTGCCATAGGCTGGCGTGTGCCATCAGGATCAACAACCGGTTTTTGGGGCGGAGTGCCCTCATCAGATCGTCACTGAGATGCCACAGCGCGGCCTTCTTTTCAGGCAGAAGATATAACGGGAGTTTTTTCAACGCAGAATCAAGGTGTTCAGCCAGTAATTGATCCGGCTGGCTACCGCTACAAATCAGGGCAAGTTGGCTGCTTTCGCTCTGGGCGGCGATGATTTGGCGGCAAAACAGGCTGGCATCGGTCTGGCGATCGATATTAACCCAATAAAAACCTGGGGATTGCATGACCGACAGCTCTTGCCAAATGCGTCGGATACCTAATGAAAAAGATTGCGCCATGGATGTGTTCTACTTTTGTTGAAAATGTCGCAGACCAACCAGAATCCGTCAAATTAGGGTGGTAACTAAAAGGGCATCATAGCAAATCTGACTGCATAAGTGATAATATCCGTTAAGATTCATCTTATTGGCCCTATTTTTCTGATCGTTGCTATAGTCATTTAACATTAGCCTATTTTTTAAGGCGGCAAGATGAATAATAATGTGTTGAAGCGCTTTAATGAGAAAGCGCCATTAGAAATTGAAGATGACTTGCGGGCGTTAAGCCATGCTTTTTCTTTGCCCCAACTGAACTATATCGACATTTCGCGTCAGGAACGGTTAACGCAAATGATGACTCGTTGGCCGCTGGTGGCGGAATTGGCGAAAAAAACGGGGAGTATTTGAGTTATGCCAGTCATTGCACTGCAAGGGGTACGTGGCGGTATTGGTGCAACGTCAATAACGGCAGCGCTAGCTTGGGCACTGCAAGAGCTGGGCGAGCCAGTATTGGCGATCGATCTTTCGCCGGATAACCTGTTGCGTTTGCACTTTAATACGCCTTTCGATCTGAACCGTGGTTGGGCAAGGGCGCAGTTGGAGGGCGCCGATTGGCAGCAGGGGGCGATGCGTTACTGCAACACGCTCGATTTTCTGCCGTTTGGCCATTTAACCCAGACCGAACAGCGTGAGTTACAGCAACAAAACCGTGAAACACCGGAACGCTGGCCGGATTTTCTGGCTCGGTTGCGCGCTTCTGGACACTATCGCTGGATCCTGCTGGATATTCCAGCGGGTAGCGATCCGCTGCAAGAGCAACAGTTGGCTATGGCAGACCGCGTTTTCGTGGTGCTTAACCCCGATGCCAACTGCCATGCACGCCTGCATCAGCAGCCCATGCCTGAAGGGTGCCATTTCCTGATCAATAATTTCGCCTCGACCAGTTCATTGCAGCAAGATCTTCATCAACTGTGGTTGCAAACGCTGGTGAACCTGTTGCCAGTGATGATTCATCGTGATGAGGCCCTGGCGGAAGCGCTAGCGGTGAAACAGCCACTGGGGGAATATCGTTCGGAAAGCCTGGCGGCTGATGAAGTGCTGACATTGGCCAATTGGTGCCTGCTTAATCTGCAGGAAACCGAGGTATGAGCCGGGTACTGAGCCTGTTTCTGATCCCGCCCGTTCACCGGGTGGTGCGAGAGCGCTACCGGGGTTATCGTCGCGTGGGGGCCTCGGCATTCACTGCTTTTTTCACGACGCTGCTCGTAGCTTTGGGTTGGCTGTTTTTACGCTTTGAATCCCCTGCCTGGCGGAAGGTGCTGGCAGGCCGTAGCTACTGGTTCCCGCATATTTCCTCACATCGCCCGCGTCCGGCGGATATTGTGCGTTATTTCTTCCAGGTGGTATGGCTGCTGGTGACCCGTAGCGGCCCGGCCCCCATGGGGCGCTACCATTTTGCCGGTTGGCACAAGTTGCAACTGCGTTACGTCAATTGGTTACAGAGCTTGCCGCAGCGTTTGCAGGCCGTGGGGATGGAGGAGCGTTCGGTACAGCGCCTCAATCGGATGAACAAACGTGTGCGCCGGGTGCTGTTTATCGTGGTGGGGATTTTGGCGGGTATACTGGCGTTACTGTGTATCTCACAACCCTTTGAACTTCCTGCCCAGTTTGTCTTTGTGCTGTTGCTGTGGTGCATTGCCATGGTGGTGCGCCGTATTCCAGGGCGCTTACCCGGCCTGATGCTGATTGTGCTTTCACTGACCGTCTCCTGCCGTTATCTCTGGTGGCGTTATACCTCCACGTTAAACTGGGACGACCCGCTGAGCCTGATTTGCGGTTTGCTGTTGCTGGTGGCGGAAACCTATGCCTGGGTGGTACTGGTGCTGGGCTACTTCCAGACCGTTTGGCCATTGCATCGCCAACCGGTGCCGATGCCCGGTGAAAGCAGCACCTGGCCGACTGTCGATCTGATGGTGCCGACCTACAATGAAGAACTGGCGGTAGTCAAGCCAACTATCTATGCAGCGTTGGGTATCGATTGGCCAAAAGACAAGATTAATATCTATATTCTGGATGACGGCAACCGACCCGAGTTTAAAGCCTTTGCCGAAGAGGTGGGGGTGCAATACATTGCGCGACCGACGCATGAACATGCCAAAGCAGGGAATATCAATAACGCCCTGAAGCACGCAACCGGTGAGTTTGTCACCATCTTTGACTGCGACCACGTTCCCACCCGTTCTTTCCTGCAATTGACCATGGGCTGGTTTTTCAAAGATAAAAAGTTGGCGATGCTGCAAACACCACACCATTTCTTCTCGCCGGACCCGTTTGAACGCAACCTGGGGCGCTTCCGCCAGACGCCGAACGAGGGCACACTGTTCTACGGCCTGGTACAGGACGGAAACGACATGTGGGATGCCACTTTCTTCTGTGGTTCCTGTGCCATCCTGCGTCGTACCGCTCTGGACGAAATCGGTGGTATTGCGGTAGAAACCGTGACCGAGGATGCGCATACTTCCCTCCGTCTGCACCGCCGTGGGCATACCTCGGCCTATATCCGTATACCACAGGCGGCCGGATTGGCGACAGAAAGCCTGTCTGCACATATTGGCCAGCGTATTCGCTGGGCGCGCGGCATGGTACAGATCTTCAGGCTGGATAACCCGTTGCTGGGTAAAGGGCTCAAATTTTTCCAGCGGTTGTGCTACGCCAACGCCATGCTGCACTTCCTTTCCGGTATTCCGCGCCTGATCTTCCTGACCGCACCGCTGGCATTCCTGCTGCTGCATGCTTACATCATCTTTGCCCCGGCACTGGCCATCGCTCTGTATGTGCTGCCCCATATGATCCACGCCAGTTTGACCAACTCACGTATTCAGGGGAAATATCGCCACTCCTTCTGGAGTGAAATTTACGAAACCGTGCTGGCCTGGTATATCGCCCGGCCTACCACCGTGGCGTTGTTTAATCCCCACAAGGGCAAGTTCAACGTCACCGCCAAGGGGGGATTGATAGAGCAAGAACATGTCGACTGGGTGATTACTCGGCCTTATCTGTTCCTGGTTATCCTCAATCTGGCCGGTCTGGTTTTTGGTGTCTGGCGCTTTTTCTATGGCCCGGTGGACGAAATGATGACGGTGGTGATCAGCCTGGTGTGGGTGGTCTATAACATGACGATCCTCGGCGGTGCCGTGGCGGTAGCGGTGGAAGCCCGGCAGGTGCGTCAGTCGCATCGTGTAGAGATTGCCATGCCTGCTGCGGTGGCCCGCGCCGATGGCCATCTGTTCCCCTGTACGTTGCGTGATTACTCCGATGGTGGGGTTGGCTTGGAAATGCGTATACCGGACCAGTTGAAAGAGGATGACGCGCTAGCCTTACTGCTTAAACGTGGCCAGCAGGAGTTCAGTTTCCCTTGTGTAGTGACCCGTGCGAATGGTCGTTACGTGGGGATCCGCCTGAACGAGCTTTCTAAGCGCCAACATATCGAATTTATTCAGTGCACCTTTGCGCGCGCCGATACCTGGGCGCTGTGGCAAGACGGATTTCCGGAAGACCGGCCGGTGGATAGCCTGCGTGATGTTCTGATGCTGGGCTTCCATGGCTACCGGCGCATGGCGGATTACGCTCCGCCGCTGATGCGCAGTATTCTTGTCGGCTTTACCACGCTCGCAACCTGGATCCTGTCATTTATTCCGCATGGTGTAGGAAGAGATCGCGCCCCAACTCCGGCAAAACAAGAAACAGTGGCGTAGGCTGTGTGTCGAAACTGCTGGTTCACTCGCCTGGTGAACCGGCTCTAACATTGATGATGATACGATGACGAGAAAAATAAACTGGTTTACTGCATTGGCCCTAGGCATCAGTACATTGTCTCAGGCGGAAACCGCTACTGCGCCGACCGCTATCGTGACGCCGCCAGCGAATACCGTGGCAGAGGCTCCCGCTGTTGCTACGATGCCCACGCCTGCTCCTGAGATCCCCAATGCACCGGTGCGCGATGTGCAACTTTCGTTTACCGATGTCGCGCCGCCACCGGGGGCTTTTATTCTGCGTGGGGTTCGCCCGGAGGGGCAGGTCGAGTTTGGCGTGCGCAGTGATGAGGTGGTTTCACAGGCGATGCTGGATCTGGAGTTTACGCCTTCTCCTTCGCTGATCCCGGTGGAGTCGCACGTTAAGGTGTATCTCAACGATGAGCTGATGGGTGTCACCACGGTCACCAAGGAACAGTTGGGCAATGCCAGCCGTATCCAGATGCCGATAGATCCACGCTATATCACCGATTTTAACCGCATCCGTCTGGTGTTTGTCGGCCATTATCAGAACATTTGCGAAAACCCTGCCAACAGTACGCTGTGGCTGGATGTCAGCAAATCCAGCTCGCTGAACCTGCGTTTCCAGACGCTGCCGCTGAAAAATGAGCTTTCGCATTTCCCGGAGCCGTTCTTCGACAGCCGGGACAATCGGCCATTAACGTTACCGATGGTCTTTGCAGGCCAGCCAGATCTGACGCAACAGCGTGCGGCGGGGATCCTGGCCTCTTGGTTTGGCACCAAGGCGCAGTGGCGTGGTCAGTCATTCCCGACGCTATTCAACCGGTTACCTGACCAGCACGCTATCGTTTTTGCGACCAATAAGCAGCGCCCAGACTTCCTGAAGGACTATCCGCCCGTCAACGGGCCGACGGTGGAGATGATCAGCCATCCGGATAACCCCTATGTGAAACTGTTGCTGGTGCAGGGGCGTGACGACGACGACCTGATCACGGCGGTAAAAGGTATCGCTCAGGGTAATATTCTGTTCCGTGGTCAGAATCTGACCGTAGACAAGGTGGAGCAATTGGCGCCCCGTCAGCCGTATGACGCCCCTAACTGGGTACGGACCGATCGGGCAATGCGCTTCAGTGAGCTGCAGCAATATGCAGAGCAGTTGCAAACCAATGGCGTCGAGCCCGCGCCGATCATGTTGTCGATGAATCTGCCGCCGGACCTGTTCCTGATCCACAGCACCGGCATCGATATGCAGTTGAAATACCGCTATACCTCGCCGCGTATTCAGGATGGCTCGCGTTTGAGTATTAGCCTGAACAACCAGTTTGTGCAGTCCTATTCTCTGGTGCCAGAGAATGAAAAGGGTACGCAACTGCTGCGCCTGCCGCTGCTCCAGGGGCTGCTTGATTCGGATAAGGCGGTCAACATTCCTGCGCTGAAACTGGGGGCGTCCAACCAACTGCGTTTCGATTTCGATTACACGACGCTGCTGGCCAGCGGGGCTGAAGGACGTTGTGAGACCTACTCGCTGGCGCCTAACCATGCGGTGATCGACGGCAGTTCAACCATCGACTTCTCGGGTTATCGCCACTTTATTGCCATGCCCGATCTACGTGCCTTTGCGAATGCCGGTTTCCCCTTCAGCCGTTTGGCCGATCTGTCGCAAACGCTGGTGCTGGTGAATAAACAGCCACAGCCAGCCCAGGTGAGCGCACTACTTAATGCGTTGGGAAATGTGGGGGCGCAAACCGGTTATCCGGCGTTGGCCTTTACGTTGGCCGATGATTGGTCGCAGGCCAAGGATAAAGACGCCGATATCCTGCTCATTGGCACCATCCCTCCTGAGCTGCGTGATGACAAGAAAATCAACCTGTTGGTGGATGCGACATTAAGCTGGGTGAAACAGCCGATACGGCAACTGCCGCTGCCGGAAATGGAGGTGCAGCAAGATGATGCCACCCCGGACAGCAAAACCACCATCAGCTCCGAGGGGGCCATGTCGGCAATTATCGGCGTGCAGTCACCGTTCCACGATCAACGCAGTATCGTTGCCTTGCTGGCGGACAGTCCACGAGGTTACGCACTGCTGAACAACGCATTGTTAGACAGTGGCAAACGCGCTGCGGTGTTTGGCTCCGTTGCCGTGATCCGTGAGTCAGGGGTCGATAGCCTGCGCGTGGGGGATATTTACTATGTTGGCCATTTGCCATGGTGGGAGCGTATCTGGTATGCGCTATCGACTCACCCGGTGGTGCTGGGAGTGATCGCTGCGCTGGTGGTCGTTATGGTGGCTCTGTTGCTGCGTCGCGGTCTGAAGGCCTTTAGCCGCCGCCGTCTGTCACCGGAAGAGCGGGATTAATTGTCATGGCGGCCTCTTATCTGAAACACCTGTTATCGGGCCTGCTGCTGTGCGCTTTCAGCACGGCAGCTGCCTGTGATTGGCCTGCCTGGCAGCAGTACAAACAGTTTTACATCAGTGATGAAGGGCGAGTGATCGATCCCAGCAGTCCGAACCGCATCACCACTTCCGAAGGACAGAGTTACGGGCTGTTCTTTGCCTTGGTGGCCAACGACAGGCCCACCTTCGACAAGCTGTTGGAGTGGACAGAGAACAATCTGTCTGCAGGCGATCTGAGTGCGCATTTGCCAGCCTGGCTGTGGGGCAAGGACGATAAAAACAATTGGAAAGTGCTGGACAGTAATTCGGCTTCTGATTCCGATCTGTGGATAGCTTACGACCTGTTGGAAGCCGGGCGGCTATGGCAAAGCCGCCGCTATCAAACGCTAGGCACATTATTGTTACAACGGATTGGCCGTGAAGAGGTCGCCGATATTCCAGGGTTGGGATTGATGCTGTTACCGGGCAAGATCGGTTTTGTGGCACAGGATCGCTGGCGGCTTAATCCCAGTTATCTGCCCCCACAGTTACTGGCACGTTTTGCCTCGCTGAATGGGCCCTGGAAAGCCATGCAGAAAACCGGCCAGCGGTTATGGTTGGAAACGGCACCTCAGGGCTTCTCGCCAGACTGGGTGGCCTGGCAAGCGGGAAAGGGGTGGCAACCCGATCCGGTCAAACCCAATATCGGTAGTTATGACGCTATCCGCGTCTATCTCTGGGCCGGTATGCTGGCGGATGACGATCCCCACAAGGCGGCACTGGTGAAACAGTTTCAGCCGATGGTTCATCTCACCGCGCAGCTCGGCGTTCCCCCAGAGAAAACCGATACCGCCAGTGGAAAAACCACCGGTACCGGCCCGGTTGGCTTCTCTGCGTCGCTGTTGCCGCTGTTAGCCACGCAACCCGATGCCTTGGCGGTACAGCGCCAACGTATTAAAGATAATCCGTTGGGTAATGACGCCTATTTTAGCGCTTCTTTGACACTGTTCGGTCAGGGATGGGATCAGCAACGTTATCGTTTTAATCGTCAGGGTGAACTTCAACCCTCCTGGGGCAGCCAATGCACAACTTCAGACTAGGCTGGCTGAGCCTGTTTCCATTAAGCCTGGCGATGCTGCCGCAGGCGCAGAGTGCTGACACCGTTGCTCCCGAGCAGTGGCTATTGGAGCAGGTACGCATCGGTGAGGCCAGCCATAAAGATGAACTGATTCGTCAGTCGCTTTACCGCCTTGAGCTGATGGATCCGAACAATCCTGATGTGATTTCGGCGCGAATGCGCCTGGCATTGCGCCAGGGCAACCTGGTATTGGCGCAACAGCAGTTGGATAAGCTGAAGGGAGTAGCACCGCAATCGCCGGTGTATCGTCAGGCCGAAATGAACATGCAACTGACGCAACCGGAAACCCGTCAGAAGTTGCAACAGGCTCGTCTGATGGCGGCCGCAGGCCGCTTGCCGGAAGCCAAAGCCCAGTACGACGCATTATTTCAAGGCGAACCGCCAACGCTCGACCTGGCCGTGGAGTATTGGCGGCTGGTGGCGCGCTTACCTGGCCAGGAACCTGCCGCGATCAAGCAGTTACAGGCATTGGATAAACAATATCCCGGCAATGTAGACCTGCGTATGATGCTGGCGAAGATGCTGTTCAGCCAGGATCGGGATGCTCAGGCGTATGACATACTGCAGCGGGTCGCTGCCGATCCTGGTGGCCGTAGCGCTGCGGCGGATTTGTGGTTGGAAAAAGTTAAGGCGATGCCGGTCAGTCCGCAGAGTGTCAGTGCGTTGAACCGCTTCCTGGGCGTGTTTGAAAATGGAGAACAGGCCCTCATTGCTCAACAGGAATTGGCCAGACAAAGAACGCTATTGGCCGATCCCGCCTATCAGGCCCGCGTAAGCGGGCTGGCGCGGGTGGATAAAGGCGCTGGACGCGACGCAATCCCGGTACTGAAAAAAGCGTTATCAAGTGCGCCCAATGATGCACAAGTGCTAGGCGCGCTTGGGCTGGCGTATTCGCGCGCCGGTAATCGGCAACAGGCGTTGAACCTGTTCCAGCAGGCGCAGAAAGCGGACAAGGATAACTACGACAGCGGTAAATGGCAGAGCCTGATCCAAAGCACTCGCTATTGGCTGGCGATCGATGCGGGCGATAAGGCGTTGAAGGCCAATAATCTGCCGCTGGCCCAGCAAAAGTATCAGCAGGCGCGACAGATTGATAACAGTGACAGCGATGCATTAATCGGCCTGGGCGACGTTGCCGTGGCGGGTAAAGATGATGCCGCTGCAGAGCGTTATTATCAGCAGGCCTTGCGCCTTGATCCGAGCAGCGGCAGTGCGGTGCGGGGATTGGTGAATATCTATCAGCGACAGTCGCCACAGAAAGCTTTGACGTACCTTAACAGCCTGTCTCGTGGGCAGCAGAACAAGATGCGCAGTACGCTCGACGGCCTGCAATTGGACATGCTCAAGCAACAGGCTGATGAGCTGGCGCAGCACCAGCAGTGGCCGCAGGCGGCGGAAAAGTATCGTCAGGCGCACCTGAAGGCTCCCGACGATGTCTGGTTGACCTATCACTATGCGCAAACGCTGCGCCAGGCCGGGCAACCGCAACAGGCTGACGCGCTGTTCAGCCAGTTCGTGCAGAAACACCCTCACGATCCGCAGCAGACCTACGCCTACGCGTTATATCTGTCTGGCAGCGATCGCGATCCCCAGGCGTTGGCGCATCTGAATACCCTGCCGAAAGCGCAGTGGAATGCAGATATGCGTGAAATGGCGCAGCGCCTGCAGATGCAGGCGACGCTCGATCACGCCGAGCAACTCCGGGGGCGTGGCGACGAACCCGCGGCGATCGCCTATCTGCGCCAGCAGCCAGCTGATACACGTATCGATCTGACCCTGGCCGACTGGGCATTGGAAAGAGGGGAGTACCACGAGGCACTGGCGGATTACCAGCGGGTACGGGCGCGTGAGCCGAATAACCCGGATGCGCGGCTGGGAGAAGTGGAAGCCTATATTGCCGAGGGCAAACTGAGTGAGGCGCGCCAACAACTGCAAACGACTCCGCCGCAACCGGATGAGTCGATCAACGGTCAACGCCGGATCGCCAATGCCTGGCTGGCAGTGGGAGAGCCGCAGAATGCAACGGATATCTTCACGCAACTGAAAAAGGTTGCCCAGCAAGAGCCGCCAGGTCAGGCGAAAGCGTTGGTCTATCGTGATGCAGCAAGGCTTGAGCAGGCTCAGTTGCAACCGGCACTGGCAGAGCAGGATTATCGTCAGGCGATGGTTGCCAGCGGTATTGCTCCCACGGTGCCAGAGGACAATGACGGTTATACCCGTCTGACGCGCAATAACCCGACAGATGACTGGTTGAAACGAGGTATTCGCTCTGATGCGGCGGATCTCTATCGTCAACAGGATGTCAGGGTCACGCTCGACCATGACTACTGGCGTTCGAGCGGCACCGGTGGGATCTCGGATTCACAGGCGCACGATACCATGTTGCAGGTGGATATACCCTTGTACGATGGTCGCATGTTCTTCCGTACCGATACCGTGCAACTGAATGCGGGGACGTTTTCTACCAATGGCAGCAAGTATTATGAAACTTTTGGTACCTGTAATACGGTAGGGTGCAGTGGCGACGAAGGGCAGAAGTCCACTGGCACCAGCGTAGCGGCAGGTTGGGCTAACGATCATTGGCAAACCGATATCGGCACTACGCCAATGGGGTTTGAGGTGGTGGACTGGGTAGGGGGTGTGGCTTATAGCGGTGACTGGAACCACATCGGCTGGACGCTGGGGGCATCACGGCGGCCAATGAGCAGTTCGCTGCTGGCTTTTGGCGGTACGCGCGATCCAAACACCGGCATTACCTGGGGAGGTGTGCGTGCGACCGGTATCAACCTGAGCGCCAGCTACGATCGCGGAGAGGCTAACGGCGTATGGGCCGATCTCAGTGCCCATCAGCTTACGGGAAAAAATGTTGAGGATAACCAGCGTCAGCGTTTGATGGCCGGTTATTACTATAAAGTGATTAACGAGGACAACCGCCGCGCCACCGTTGGGTTAAGCACCATGCTCTGGCATTATCAAAAGGACTTGAGCGGTTACTCTCTTGGGCAGGGTGGCTATTACAGCCCGCAGGAGTATGTCTCGCTGGCGGTGCCGGTCAACTATCGGCAGCGCACGGAAAACTGGTCATGGGAGGTTGGGGGCTCGGTGTCCGTTTCGCACTCGAAAACCAAGGATGAATACCGCTATCCCCTGCAAGGGCTCATCCCGGATTCACTGCCGGATAAGTATGCAGTGGAAAGTGGTGGCTCCTCTTCTGGGGTGGGTTATACGCTGCGGGCAATTATCGAACGCCGCCTCAGTTCACACTGGACGCTGGGGGCGGGCATCGATATTCAGCAGGCTAAAGACTACACGCCTAGCCATGCGCTGATTTATCTGCGTTACTCGCTCGGCGGGTGGCAGGGGGACCTCGATTTGCCACCGCAGCCACTGACCCCTTACGCCGACTTCAAGTAACAGGAAATTGCTTGATTCGGAGTGTCGCCCACAGGGTAGTTTTGCTACCCTGTGGCTAGGATAATACCGAAACCCGCGTTTTTCCTCCTCCAGCCAGATTGTTGGTAAGGCAAAGACACGAAGCAATCGAGTATAATCAGGCCAGTTCGAGGGTGAGCAGACTGTGCCTTCTATCTTTCAAACTACAGCGTTATGGAACTCACGCGGTAACTCGGGTTATCTCCGGTTGGTAATTTGAACGTTATGGGGACGGCTATCGGCCCTTTTTGGTTTCAGCTCGAATTAGCGGAGAGCAGGTTTGCGGGTCAGGCGTTCATTAACGATTAAGCAGATGGCTGTTGTGTCAGGTGTGGCATTAGTGACCATCGGTATCTTTATCGTGATTCAGTTATTCCATTTTGTGCATCAGCGCAGGGATGACTACGCCCAGCAACTGGAGAATATTGCGCATTCCGTACGCCAGCCTTTGGCGCAGGCGGTGCTGCGTATGGACGTGCCAGAAACCAAACGGATACTCAACACGTTGCTGCCGATAGGGATCCTCACTCGCGCGGATATCGTCCTGCCCAATGAGTTTCAGGCGCTGCATGCCAACTTCCCGGCGGAACGCCCGGTGCCAGCCCTGGCGGCGCGCATCTTTGAGCTACCGGTGCAGATTTCGGTGCCGCTCTATTCACTGGAACGGGTGCCTGCCAACCCTCAGCCGCTGGCTTATCTGGTGTTACAGGCCGATTCGTACCGCATGTATCAGTTTATCCTCAGCACGCTGTCCACCATGCTGTCGACTTATTTGCTGTTGGCTCTGATCCTGTCGATCGCCGTGACCTGGTGCATGAACCGGCTGCTGGTATACCCGTTGCGCGCCATGGCCCGGGAGCTGGAAAATGTCTCTCAGGATGACGCGTCGTACCATCAACTGATGCTGCCTGCCCAGCATCAGGATGACGAATTGGGACAACTGGTACGCAATTACAACCGTAACCAGCAAATGGTGGCCAAGGCGCATACTGCCATGAACCGCCTGAGTACCCATAATCCGATTACCGAACTGCCTAATCCGGTGCTGTTCACTGCGCTGCTTGAACAGCATATTGCTTCGAGCATGCGACCAGCGCGCTTTAATCTGCTGGTGGTTGGCATTGAAACGCTGCATGAAGCTTCTGGCGTGCTCGGCCCGTCAATGCGTGAAGCCTTGCTGTTGACGTTGGCCAAAAAGCTGCGTCAGGTAATTGGTACAGATTGCATTCTGGCGCAACTGAGCAATGCAGAATTCGCCATACTGGCAAAAAACCTCGAGCGGCCTCTGCATGCGATGCAACTGGCCAGAAACATTATGACGGCGATTAACGCGCCGCTGAACTTACAGCAGAAGATGCTGTTGCGCCCCAGTGCCAGTATTGGCATCGCTCATTATCCTAATCCGGGGGAAAGTGCGGAGCAGCTGTTGCGCAGTGCTACCTCGGCGATGATGTCGGCACATCGTGAAGGCAAAAACCAGATCCTGTTCTTTGAACCTAGCCTGACTGAAAAGACAAAAAAGCGTCTGACACAAGAAAGCGAGATTCTGTTAGCTATCGAGCAGCGTCAATTTGCGCTGTTTTTGCAGCCTCAGTGGGATATGCAGACCAACCAGCTCACCGGCGCGGAAGCCTTGTTGCGTTGGCAACTGCATGATGGCCGCATTATCCTGCCTGTGGACGTGATCCCATTGGCGGAGGAACTGGACGTTATTGTGCCCCTCGGCAACTGGGTGCTGGAAGAGGCCTGTCGCATCCTGGCCGATTGGCAAGCCCAGGGTATTATGTTGCCGCTGGCGGTGAACATTTCGGCGGTGCAGATGCAGCACAAAGACTTTGTTCCCCACCTGAAACGGTTACTGGAGGATCCCAGAATCGATCCGCGCAAATTGTTACTGGAAATCACAGAGACGGCGCGTATCCACGATCTTGACCAGGCATTGGCTCTGCTGCGTGAGCTGCATGCTCTGGGGCTCTCCATTGCTCTGGATGATTTTGGTATGGGCTATGCCAGCTTGAATTACCTCAATCGCCTTAAATGTCTGCCGATCGATTTGATAAAAATCGACAAGAGCTTTATTGGCGGTTTGCCTGAGGATGATGCGATGGCGCGTATCATCAGTGCAATTTCTCAGGTATTGCATCTGCCGGTGATGGCCGAAGGGGTGGAAACCGAAGCACAGCGCGACTGGCTATTACAGCATGGTATTCACCGTGGTCAGGGCTTCCTGTTTGCCAAACCTTTACCTCGTGAAGCGTTTGAAGCGCAGTTTTTTCCTGTAACCAAAGCGTGACCTTGGTGGAAAAAAGGCACTAAAACTTGTTTCTAATGTGTTAATGTTCACATAAATCATATTATTAGCTCAACGCCAATCCCTATCCCCTTTACTCTATCCCGCATAGTCAGTGGCAAATGTAAATGCCGGATTTTAGAACTGAGGGACCTTCGCAATGGCTGATATACCACTTAAACCTTCCACTTCTTCCCCCGCTGCCCGAAGGGGGCTGTATATTCTGGTAGCGGATCTTCTGCTGTTTGCGGTTTTGCTGAAAACCTTGCCGTTTAGTGCTCAGGAGAATATGGGCCTCGCCTTATTGGCTTTTATCGGCATCCTGTGGCTTACCGAAGCAGTGCACGTCACGATCACGGCGCTATTGGTTCCCATCATGGCAATTGCAATGGGCATGATGAATGTGGACAAAGCGCTTGCTTCTTTCGCCAACCCTACCATTTTCCTGTTCTTTGGTGGTTTTGCCTTGGCCACCGCCTTGCATATCCAGAAAATTGACCGGCTGATAGCCAATCGTTTGCTATTGTTGGCTCAGGGGCGAATGCTGGTTGCGGCCTTGATGTTGTTTGGCGCTACCGCTTTGCTTTCCATGTGGATAAGCAACACGGCAACTGCTGCGATGATGTTGCCGCTGGCAATGGGGATCCTCAGTAATCTTGATCGTGAGCGTGAGCATAATACTTATATCTTCCTGTTATTGGGTATTGCTTACAGTGCCAGTATTGGCGGTCTCGGCACTATGGTTGGTAGCCCACCGAATGCCATTGCGGCGGCTCAACTCGGGCTGGATTTTATGGGGTGGATGAAGTTTGGTGTGCCGGTGATGATCGTTCTGTTGCCGCTGATGGTCGGGATCCTGTATCTGATGTTGCGGCCAAATTTGAACCATCGGTTTGAGATTAAACTGGAAGGCTTTCCTTGGGATCCTGCACGTAAGGTAACGCTCGGTATTTTCCTGCTTACGGTGATTTGCTGGATTTTCAGTAGCCACATCAGTGCCGCTCTGGGGGGAATAAAGCAGTTTGATACCGTGGTAGCGGTAGGGGCGGCGGTATTGATCGGTATCAGCGGGGTTGCCAGTTGGGCGCAGATCCAGGAGAACACCGAATGGGGAGTGCTGATGTTGTTCGGCGGCGGCTTAACGTTGAGCGTGATCTTGAAAGACTCCGGTGCCAGCGCCGTGATGGCAGAGGGCATGGCGTCACTCTTCGGTGCCAGTCACTGGTTTATCATCATTCTGGCCGTGGCCGCCTTTATTGTTTTCTTGACCGAGTTTACCAGCAATACGGCCAGTGCTGCGTTGTTGGTCCCCGTGTTTGCCACGGTTGCTGAAGCGCTGGGAATGCCTTCTGCTCTGTTGACCATTGTTATTGGTATCGGGGCTTCTTGTGCCTTTATGTTGCCAGTAGCGACGCCGCCTAATGCGATTGTTTATGGCACAGGAGAGATACGCCAGAGCGAAATGGTCAGAATCGGTTTCTGGCTTAACATACTTTGTGTCCTGGTCGTGACCTTGTTCGCCTGGTTTGTCTGGCGCTGAGTTTTTTGTTCCCGTGCCATTTACAGTGGTGCGGGAACATAGCTTGCGCTTGAGAAATGATGGTCTTTTTACTGTCCCTGACTCTGAGTGAAGGGAGGGATACTTTCAGTCTTGCATTGCGACTGACGCGTTTCAGCTCTTAAATTCACATCAATAAGCCTTTGTGGGTACAACAAATTATTTCCATGTTGTTATGCGGGTGTTATTTTCCGCGCAAGCGGGAAACAAGACAGACGAGTGAGTGTCTGCCGACCGCGTTGTCTCCCCAAAGGATGTCATATGAAAACAACTATCTTTAAGAGCCTTTATTTTCAGGTACTGACAGCGATCACGCTGGGTATCCTGCTTGGCCATTTCTACCCTGACCTTGGCGCCCAGATGAAACCACTGGGTGATGGATTTGTTAAATTAATTAAAATGATCATTGCCCCCGTGATCTTCTGTACCGTGGTGACTGGCATCGCAGGTATGGAGAGCATGAAGGCCGTGGGCCGTACCGGGGCAATTGCCCTTCTGTACTTTGAAATTGTCAGTACCATTGCGCTGCTGATTGGTCTGGTTATCGTCAACGTGGTGCAGCCGGGGGCCGGGATGAACGTGGATCCTGGTACGCTGGATGCCAAAGCGGTGGCCGTGTATGCCGAGCAGGCATCGCAGCAGGGCATTGTTCCATTCCTGTTGGATATCATTCCTGGCAGTGTGATTGGTGCCTTTGCCAGCGGCAACATCCTGCAGGTGCTGTTGTTTGCCGTGCTGTTTGGTTTTGCCCTGCATCGCCTGGGTGAGAAAGGTCAATTGATCTTCAATGTGATCGAAAGCTTCTCCCGCGTGATTTTCGGCATCATCAATATGATTATGCGTTTAGCTCCGCTGGGGGCTTTCGGTGCCATGGCGTTCACTATCGGTAAATACGGTGTGGGAACGTTGGTACAACTGGGGCAGTTAATCGCCTGCTTCTACATCACCTGTGTGCTGTTTGTGGTGATTGTGCTTGGCTCGATTGCGCGCTACAACGGCTTCAACATCTTCAAATTTATTCGTTACATCAAAGAAGAGTTGCTGATCGTGCTGGGGACGTCATCGTCTGAGTCTGTGCTGCCGCGCATGCTCGACAAGATGGAAAAACTGGGTTGCAAAAAATCGGTGGTGGGTTTGGTCATTCCTACCGGCTATTCGTTCAACCTCGATGGCACCTCGATCTACCTGACGATGGCGGCGGTGTTCATTGCCCAGGCAACCAATACCCATATGGATATCATGCATCAGATAACGCTGTTGGTAGTTCTGTTGCTGTCCTCCAAGGGGGCGGCGGGGGTAACCGGCAGTGGTTTTATCGTGCTGGCAGCCACAATCTCGGCGGTAGGGCATCTGCCTTTGGCTGGTCTGGCTCTGATTCTGGGGATCGACCGCTTCATGTCTGAGGCCCGTGCGCTGACAAACCTGGTGGGTAACGGTGTTGCGACGGTGGTGGTAGCCAAATGGTGTAACCAACTGGATGAGAAACAGCTGAAAGACGTGCTGAATAACAAACCGGAAGCGGTTCCATCTGATAAAACGCTGCCTTCGGCGTGATTGGCTTCTTCAATGCCCGATGAGTTTTACGCCGTGGCGTGAAAAGCGACGGGCAAAAAATCGGCTGCATCCGCAGCCGATTTCATTTCTGCTTGCTTCTTAGACATTTTTTCTCCATAAAACTCTGCTAAGCATTATTTTTCACTCTGATGAGTGACATCCGCAAAGGCACGCGGTCTAACAGGATGGTACACTTTCCGCTTTCCGCCCCACCGTGAAACTCAGGGCGTAATTGTAGGTTGTGCCATACACCAGTTTGGCAGAAGCCTAATATTCCATTGAACGGAATATCCGTATTTGCATAGAAAAATTGGATAGTCATTAAGTAGGGGTTCACATGCAGGGCACCAGAATTCGTCTTTTAGTGGGTGGGCTGCTGTTGGTTGCGGCCAACGGTAGCGTGCAGGCTGAAGCACTACAACCTGATCCTGCCTGGCAGCAGGGGCAACTGGATAACGGATTTTCTTGGCAGATCCTTGATACGCCACAACGTCCGAGCGACCGCGTTGAACTGCGGTTGATGGTCAATACCGGATCGTTGGTGGAATCCTCCCAGCAGATTGGTTTTGCCCATCTTTTACCGCGTATCGCGATTACGCGCAGTGAAAGTTTTACCGGGCCGCAGCTACGTTCGCTGTGGCAACAGAGCGTGGACAGTGAACGGCCTTTGCCGCCAGCCATCAGCTCTTATGATTTCACCATTTACAATCTCAGCCTGCCCAACAATCGTCCAGACCTGCTCAAAGAAGCGCTGGCCTGGCTGGCGGATACGACCGGCAAGCTGGCGATTGATGAGAATACGCTGCATAGCGTAATGAATGCTAATGTTGATCCTATTGGGACTTTCCCGCCGAATCCAAAGGATTCCTGGTGGCGTTATCGCTTGAAAGGCTCAACGCTACTGGCCCACGATCCCGGTCAGACGGTAAAGCGGCCGGTCAATATCGAGCAACTGAAGAAATTCTATGAGCAATGGTATACCCCAGACGCCATGACGCTGTACGTCGTGGGTAAGGTGGATAGCCGTGGCCTGAGTGAGCAGATCAACAAGGCCTTCTCTCCGCTCAAAGGGAAGCGTGAGACACCGGCAACCATGCCAACCTTGACGCCGTTACCGCCGCAGCCGGTCAGCTTGATCAGCGAGCAGGTGAAACAGGATACGCTGTCGATCATGTGGGATACGCCGTGGCATCCTATTCGTGACTCGCAAAGCCTGAGCCGTTACTGGCGGAGCGATATTGCCCGCGAAGCACTGTTCTGGCATATCCAGCAGGTACTGCAGAAAAGTGACCAGAAAAATATTCAGCTTGGCTTCGATTGCCGGGTGCAGTATCAACGTGCCCAATGTGCGATCCATCTGAACTCACCGAACGACAATCTGAACAACGGCCTGTCGTTTATCGCCCGTGAGTTGGCTAATGTGCGTAACAACGGCCTGTCTGAGGATGAACTCAACGCCTTGCTGGCGCAGAAAAACGATCAACTGAGCAAACTGTTTGCCACCTATGCGCGTACCGATACGGATGTGCTGATGAGCCAGCGTCTGCGTTCGCAACAAAGTGGCGTAGTAGATATTGCGCCGGAGCAGTACCAGAAGCTGCGCCAGGCGTTCCTGTCGTCGTTGACGTTGGCGTCGCTGAATCAGGAGCTGAAGCTGCAACTTTCGCAGGATGCTACCTTGGTGCTGTTACAGCCGAAGGGGGAACCGGAGATGAATATGAAGCAGCTACAGGAAACCTACAACGGTATCATGTCGCCAGCACCGGCGGTGGTGAGTGAAGAGCCAAAACCGGCGGACGCGGCTACCGCAGCACCGGAAACCGGCGCACAGTAATCATTGGCCCTCACCCCAACCCTCTCCCACAGGGAGAGGGAGCTGGCCCGGTGTTGTGGTCGGATACTGCGATCATTCCGTTCCCTACTTAAAAAGGGAGTTGGTGCGGTATTGTGGCCAGTTGCTGTGATAGCTCTGTACCTTAGGTAAAAGAGAGTTGGTTTGGTGTTGTGACCAGGTAATTCTCTGTAGCTGATAGCTCACTCGATCGATCCCCTCTCCCCGTGGGAGAGGGTGAGGGGGCTAGTTGCGATACAGTACCTTGATTATGTGGTAGCCGAACTGGGTTTTCACCGGACCATAGGGTTTCAGCAACGGGATGCTGAAGACTGCCTTATCAAAAGCGGGCACCATGGTTCCCTTGTTGAACTCCCCCAGGGAGCCACCGTTGCGCTTGGACGGGCAGCTTGAGTATTTGCGTGCCAGCGTATCAAAGCTGACGCCGCGCTTGAGTTTGGCCAGTAGCTCGTTGGCCAATGTTTCGTTATCCACCAGGATGTGCAGCGCGCTAGCGGTCTTTGCCATCTTTATAATCCAATAGGTCGTGTAGAATTTTTCGCCATTATACCTGTTTTACCCTATGAATTTCGAGTTGTAGCTAGGCGACAAGAGCGTAAATCCCCTAGAGCTTATTTTCGATAAGTGACCGGGGTTTGCGCTCGCAGGTAACAACGCTACAGCTTGAAAGGCGACGGGTATAAATCTGAGCGGTGCTTTCTGCTACAATCCCTCTCCCCAGTACACCCATATTGAGCAATAAAGCGCCATGCGATTAAATCCCAGCCAACAACAAGCCGTCGAATTCGTTACCGGGCCCTGCCTGGTGCTGGCCGGTGCCGGTTCCGGCAAAACGCGTGTGATCACCAACAAAATTGCCCATCTGATCCACCAGTGTGGGTATCAGGCGCGGCATATCGCCGCCGTCACTTTTACCAACAAGGCAGCGCGCGAGATGAAAGAGCGTGTGGCGCAAACCATGGGGCGTAAAGAGGCGCGGGGCCTGATGATCTCGACGTTTCATACCTTGGGCCTGGAGGTGATCAAACGTGAGTATGCCGCGCTGGGAATGAAATCCAATTTTTCGCTGTTCGACGATCAGGACCAGCTTGCGCTATTGAAAGAGCTGACCGAAAAATGGTTGGAAAGCGATAAGACGTTGGTGGCACAGCTGATTTCCACCATTTCCAACTGGAAGAACGATCTGGTTGATCCTTCAGGCGCCATGGGGCTGGCGCGTTCGGAACGAGACAAGCTGTTTGCGCATTGCTACGGGTTGTACGATGCCCATATGAAGGCCTGTAACGTACTGGATTTTGATGATTTGATCCTGTTGCCTACCCTGTTGCTGCAACGTAATGAAGAGGTGCGTGAACGTTGGCAGAACCGTATCCGTTATCTGTTGGTGGATGAATACCAGGATACCAACACCAGTCAGTACGAACTGGTGAAATTATTGGTGGGGCAGCGCGCGCGCTTTACCGTGGTGGGGGATGACGATCAGTCGATTTACTCCTGGCGTGGTGCACGGCCACAGAACCTCGTGTTATTGAAGGAAGACTTCCCGCAATTGCAGGTGATCAAGCTGGAGCAGAACTATCGTTCCAGCGAGCGCATTCTGAAAGCAGCCAACATCCTGATTGCCAACAATCCGCATGTGTTTGAAAAACGGTTGTTCTCCGAGCTGGGCTACGGTGAAGAGCTGAAAGTGGTGACGGCCAATAATGAAGATCATGAGGCCGAACGGGTGGTGGGGGAGCTTATCGCTCATCACTTTGTGAAGAAAACCAATTATAGCGATTATGCGATCCTTTACCGCGGCAATCACCAGTCGCGGCTGTTCGAAAAAATGCTGATGCAGAACCGTATTCCCTACAAGATTTCTGGTGGGACTTCGTTTTTCTCTCGTCCGGAAATCAAGGATCTGCTGGCCTACCTGCGCGTGCTGACCAATCCGGACGATGACAGCGCATTCCTGCGTATCGTTAACACGCCAAAGCGTGAAATCGGCCCGGCAACGCTGCAAAAATTGGGGGAATGGGCGAATCAACGCAATAAGAGCCTGTTCCGGGCCAGTTTTGATTTGGGGTTGGGCCAGCACCTGACTGGCCGAGGGCTGGAGTCCTTGCAGCGCTTCACCCACTGGCTGGACGGCATTGCCCAAATGGTGGAGCGAGAGCCTGTGGCGGCAGTACGCGATCTGATCCGTGGTGTTGATTACGAAAGCTGGCTGTTTGAAACCTCGCCCAGTCCGAAAGCGGCTGAGATGCGCATGAAAAACGTCAACACGCTGTTTGGCTGGATGACCGAGATGCTAGAGGGCAGCGAATTGGATGAACCAATGACGCTGACCCAGGTGGTCACACGTTTTACGCTGCGTGACATGATGGAACGCGGTGAAAGTGATGAAGAGCTGGATCAGGTCCAACTGATGACCCTGCACGCTTCAAAGGGGCTGGAGTTCCCTTATGTGTTCCTGGTGGGGATGGAGGAGGGATTATTGCCCCATCAAAGCAGCATCGATGAGGATAACGTCGATGAAGAACGGCGTTTGGCCTATGTCGGGATTACGCGAGCCCAGAAAGAGCTGATTTTTACACTGTGTCGCGAACGCCGCCAATACGGTGAGCTGGTGCGGCCAGAGCCCAGCCGTTTCCTGTTGGAACTGCCGCAGGACGATTTGGCCTGGGAGACGGAACGTAAGGTGGTTAGTCCACAGGAGCGTATGGAGAAAGGCCAGAGCCATCTGGCCAGCGTGAAGGCGATGTTGGCCAAGGCCAAGGGCGGTAGCTAAAACCAGAGTCGAAATTTGCCCCTCACCCTCTCCTAATGTACTGATCGGGATCCCCATGAACACTCATTTGGGGAGAGGGGGCTAGCCGTGAGTTGCGGTCAGGTGCCGGAGCTAATCAGTGGCGCGTACGGTTCCCTCTCCCATTGGGAGAGGGTTAGGGTGAGGGGTTCAGTGCTGCTCTTCCAAAAACAGTGGCCAGTGTGCATAGCTCTGCCAATGGCTCTCCTGTTCCAGCTCTTCTGCGCGTAACGGATGCTGTTCCAACCAGCCGTGCGGTAGAATCACATGCAACTCTTCATCATTGGCGCGCAGGCGTACTGCTGGCAAGGTATCGTCACGGCGGCGGCTGGCAAAGATGATAGCCAGACGCAGGATGCGGCACAGGCGCTGCGCCATACGTGGTGGCACGGCATTCTGTTGGCTCAATAGCGGCAAGTCGAGCGCATTGCTCTGGTTTTGTAGCAGGGTAGCCAACAGTTTTTTCTGTGCTGGAGTAAAACCGGGCAGATCAAGATGGCGGACCAGATAGGCGGCGTGTTGGGGGGCCTGTTTGAAGTCGACGCTCAGGCCGATTTCGTGGATCAGGCAGGCTGCATGCAGTAGCTCACGACATCGCGCATCCAGTTGCCATTCGTTGGTGGTCTGCAAACAAAAGTTGGCGGCCAACTGACTGACACGCTCCGCCTGCTCGATATCCAGCAGATAACGGCGTTGTAGGTTGCGCAGCGTCCTGTTGCGGATATCCTGTTCGACCGGCAGATGCAACATGCCGTACACCAGCCCTTCACGCAACGCGCCACCGGCCAGCGTCATACTCTCGATACCCAACTCTTGGAAAATAGCCAACAGTATCGACAGGCCGCTAGGGAACACCAGAGCGCGTTCTAGCGTGAGCCCTTCAATCTCCAGCTCTTCCAGTTTCCCGCATTGTATCGCACGCTGTTTCAACTGGCGAAGCTTGGGCAGGGTAATGCGTTCGTCCATTCCCTGAGCCACCATGATTTCCTGCAGCGCCTGCACGGTGCCAGAAGCGCCAACACAAATTTGCCAGCCATGTTGACGCAGCTGTGGCGCAATGGGGCGCACCATTTCACGGGCTGCCTGTTCGGCGGCTTCGAAGTTATCCCGCTCCAGATTACGATCGCTGAAAAAGCGTTCAAGCCAGGTGACACACCCCATCGACAGGCTGTAAAGCAGGGCGGCCTGTGCGCCCGTACCGGCAACCAGCTCCGTGCTGCCGCCACCAATATCGACTACCAGACGTTGATCCGGCCCGCCGGTGGTGTGAGCGACACCGTGGTAAATCAGGCGAGCTTCTTCTTCACCGCTGATAACCTGCACGGGGCAGCCGAGTATTGCTTCGGCGGTTTGCAGGAACGCATCGGCGTTGCTGGCGAGACGTAACGTTGCGGTAGCGACTACGCGGATCTGCTCGCGTGGGATATCCTGCAGACGCTCCGAGAACAATCGCAGACATTGCCATCCGCGCTGCATGGCTTCCTGTGACAGATGGTTGTGCTGATCCAATCCGGCCGCCAGGCGCACTTTACGCTTGATGCGCGCCAAGGTCTGGATACTGCCAGCCACCTCGCGTACCACCAACATATGGAAGCTGTTGGAGCCAAGATCGATGGCGGCATAGAGGGTGCTGGAACCGGGCATAATGATCTGTCAGCCTGAACGTTTACGGTTGTTACGCGGCGCACCGCCACGGCGTGGCGCAGAGTTACGGCGTGGGCCGCTATTGCCTCGTGGACGCACCAGGCGCTTCGGTGCGGGCAGATCGCTCAGCAGCGCATCGCTGTTGTACTTGCTCACCGGAATACTGTGGCCGGTGTAGGTTTCGATCGCCGGCAGGTTAAGCGCATACTCTTCGCAGGCCAGGCTGATGGAGTGGCCACTTTCACCCGCGCGGCCAGTACGGCCAATACGGTGAACGTAGTCTTCGCAGTCGTCAGGCAGATCGTAGTTGAAGACGTGCGTCACCAGCGGGATATGCAGGCCGCGGGCGGCGACGTCGGTGGCGACCAGAATGTCCAGGTTACCTTTGGTGAAGTCGTCCAGAATGCGCAGGCGTTTTTTCTGTGCCACATCGCCGGTCAGCAGGCCAACGCGGTGACCGTCGGCAGCCAGGTGGCCCCAGATGTCTTCACAGCGGTGCTTGGTATTGGCGAAGATGATGCAGCGATCCGGCCACTCTTCCTCGATCAGCGTCTGCAACAGGCGCATTTTTTCTTCGTTAGAAGGGTAGAAAAGCTCTTCTTTAATGCGGTGGCCGGTTTTCTGTTCCGGTTCGACTTCCACATATTCGGCATTGTTCATCTGCTCGAAGGCCAATTCGCGCACGCGATAGGACAAAGTGGCAGAGAACAGCATGTTCAGGCGCTGATCGACCGCAGGCATGCGGCGGAACAGCCAACGGATATCTTTGATAAAGCCCAGGTCATACATCCGATCGGCTTCATCGAGTACCACAACCTGGATAGCTCCCAGATCGATATAGTTCTGTTTGGCGTAGTCGATTAAACGGCCAGTGGTCCCGACCAGGATATCGACACCACTTTCCAGCACTTTGAGCTGTTTGTCGTAGCCGTCGCCACCATAGGCCAGGCCAAGTTTCAGTCCGGTGGAGTGTGACAGAGCCTCTGCATCGGAATGGATCTGCACCGCCAACTCACGCGTTGGCGCCATGATCAAGGCGCGCGGCTGGTTGGTCTGGCGACCTTCTTTTGCCGGGTGGGACAGTAAATAGTGAAAAGTAGACGCTAAAAATGCCAGCGTCTTTCCGGTACCGGTTTGCGCCTGACCTGCAACGTCACGCCCTGAGAGCGTGAGCGGTAATGCTAACGCCTGGATGGGCGTGCAGTTGTGAAACCCTTTTTTCTCAAGGGCTTCAAGGACTAACGGGTGCAGGGCGAAGTCGGAAAACTTCTGTTCGGTCAAGTGTGTTTTGCTCATAGTGTGGTAGAATATCAGCTAACTATTGCTTTACGAAAGCATATCCGTTGAAATAAAAGCGGTGAAATAAAATCACCTGAGTTGGTTTGATGCTACACCAACAAGGTAGACATAATCCTGTGGAGTAGAATATGAGCGATAAAATTATTCACCTGACTGACGACAGCTTTGATAGCGATGTGCTGAAAGCCGAAGGGCCAATCCTGGTCGATTTCTGGGCTGAATGGTGTGGTCCGTGCAAGATGATTGCTCCGATTCTGGATGAGATTGCTGAAGAATTCGCAGGCAAGCTGACCATCACCAAGCTGAATATCGACCAAAACCCGGCTACCGCACCTAAATACGGTATCCGCGGCATCCCTACGCTGTTGCTGTTCAAGAACGGTGAAGTAGCAGCCACCAAGGTTGGTGCGTTGTCTAAAGGCCAGCTCAAAGATTTCCTTAACGCGAATCTGTAATCGGGCGGGAAGCCCTGTGACGGGCGTCTGGAGGGGGATGTTTCATTCACCGCTAGACGCCTGCCAAGAAGCGTGTTAAGTTTAACCATACTGCATATAGAACTTGCCCTAAGTATTAAATCTAAAGAGTTTGAATCTAAGCTTTACTCTGTGTTGAATCATCGGCGTTGCAAAGAAATATGAATCCCGCCCATGCTTTGACAATCAAGCGGTTTTGCAAAAATCAGTTTTAAGGCACCTTCGATCTTAAACCGTCAGCGCGTGCGTCCCGAGTAAGCCATTTCTTACCGTGACCGCTCAGTGCCTCGGCGATCGAACGTCCAGTAACAGGCACGCTTACCCAATGAATTTCAAGTTGCTGCTAGGCAGCAAGGGCGTGAATCCTTTAGCGCTTACTTTGGTAAGTGACTGGGGTTACGGCCGCAGACAACAACGCTGCAGCTTGAAAGGCGACGGGAATAACACGCTGCCATACCATTCACGATACTAGTTCGAGACATACCCCGAGTTTAAGAACCCCCACTATGAATCTTACCGAATTAAAGAACACGCCGGTTTCTGAGCTGATTACTCTCGGCGAAAATATGGGGCTGGAAAACCTGGCCCGCCTGCGCAAACAGGACATTATTTTCTCTATACTCAAGCAACATGCGAAAAGCGGAGAAGATATCTTCGGCGATGGCGTGCTGGAGATATTGCAGGATGGATTTGGATTCCTCCGTTCCGGAGACAGTTCCTACCTCGCAGGCCCCGATGATATCTACGTTTCTCCCAGCCAAATTCGCCGCTTTAACCTCCGCACAGGTGACACCATTTCCGGTAAGATTCGTCCGCCAAAAGAAGGCGAGCGTTATTTTGCCCTGTTGAAAGTCAACGAAGTCAACTACGACAAACCGGAAAACGCCCGTAACAAGATCCTGTTCGAAAACTTGACGCCTCTGCATGCCAACTCTCGTTTGCGCATGGAACGTGGCAACGGCTCTACCGAAGATCTGACCGCACGCGTACTGGATCTTGCAGCGCCAATCGGTCGTGGCCAGCGTGGCCTGATTGTGGCCCCGCCAAAAGCCGGTAAAACGATGCTGCTGCAAAACATCGCGCAGAGCATCGCATACAACCATCCAGACTGCGTGCTGATGGTGTTGCTGATCGACGAACGTCCAGAAGAAGTGACCGAGATGCAGCGTCTGGTAAAAGGCGAAGTTATCGCTTCTACCTTTGACGAACCCGCATCCCGTCACGTACAGGTTGCCGAAATGGTGATCGAGAAGGCCAAGCGCCTGGTCGAACACAAAAAAGACGTGATCATCCTGCTGGACTCCATTACTCGTCTGGCTCGTGCCTACAACACCGTCGTACCTGCTTCGGGTAAAGTGTTGACCGGGGGTGTGGATGCTAACGCCCTGCACCGTCCGAAGCGTTTCTTCGGCGCGGCCCGTAACGTTGAGGAAGGCGGTAGCCTGACCATTATTGCGACGGCATTGGTCGATACCGGTTCCAAAATGGACGAAGTCATTTACGAAGAATTTAAAGGTACCGGCAACATGGAATTGCATCTGGCGCGTAAAATCGCCGAGAAGCGCGTATTCCCTGCTATCGATTACAACCGCTCCGGTACCCGTAAAGAAGAATTACTCACCACCTCTGAAGAACTGCAGAAAATGTGGATCCTGCGCAAGATCATTCACCCGATGGGCGAGATCGATGCTATGGAGTTCCTCATTAACAAGTTGGCGATGACCAAAACCAATGATGAATTCTTCGACATGATGAAACGATCATAATTAAGTAAAAAATTCAGGGAACGCCACGCCTAGTCGTGGCGTTTTTTGCATTTGGCGGATACGATAAGTAACAGTAAAGGGAAAGTAAGTTATTCTTACGGCTTACTGAGAATTCATGTTATTTACGCCAATTTTCGCGTTAATGCGTTGAAGCAAGAAACGACATGGGCATAAGTAAACGTGAATGTCTGTTGTCATAGGAAATGACTGAAAGGTCGCTGGGTCATGTGGCGTAGTTTTTTGCTCATGATAAGCTGCCTCATCTTCTTCAGAGATTTGTTAACCGTGAACTTACTCACTATGAGTACTGAGATTCTTTTTGTTTTTCTGTTTTCTCTGGCTTTTTTATTTGTTGCCCGCAAGGTAGCAAAACCTATCGGTTTGGTTGATAAGCCTAATTATCGTAAACGCCATCAGGGGTTAATCCCGCTGGTAGGGGGAATTTCCGTTTACGCGGGTATTTGCTTTGCCTTCCTGATTTCTGACCAAACGATTGCGCACGGCAAACTTTACCTCGCCTGTGCCGGTGTCCTGGTCTTCGTTGGGGCGCTGGACGATCGCTTCGATATCAGCGTCAAGATCCGCGCCACCATTCAGGCGTTGGTGGGCATCGCCATGATGGTGTTCGCTGGCCTCTATCTGCGCAGCTTCGGTTATGTGTTTGGCGGCTGGGAAATGCTACTGGGGCCGTTTGGCTACCTGGTTACGTTGTTTGCCGTGTGGGCGGCGATCAACGCCTTTAACATGGTTGATGGCATTGACGGTTTGCTTGGCGGTCTTTCCTGTGTGTCGTTTGGTGCCATGGGCGTGCTGCTATATCAAAGTGGTCACACCGAACTCTCCTTCTGGTGCTTCGCCATGCTGGCCGCCATTGTTCCCTATATTCTGCTTAACCTCGGCATCCTGGGCCGTCGGTATAAGGTGTTTATGGGGGATGCGGGCAGTACGCTGATTGGCTTTACCGCCATCTGGCTGTTGTTGCAGAGCTCGCAAGGGCCAAATCATCCCATCAAACCCGTCACCGCGCTGTGGATTATTGCTATCCCGCTGATGGACATGATCGCCATCATGTATCGTCGGCTGCGTAAGGGCATGAGCCCGTTCTCGCCAGATCGTCAACACATCCATCACCTGATTATGCGGGCGGGCTTTACCCCGCGTCAGGCCTTTGTGTTGATTACGCTGGCTGCCGCGATCCTGGCTGCCATTGGTGTGATCGGCGAACGCCTGAGTTTTATTCCCGAATGGGTTATGTTGGCATTGTTCTTGCTTGCATTCTTCTTCTATGGCTATTGCATTAAACGTGCGTGGCGTGTAGCGCGTTACATCAAACGTATCAAGCGTCGCCTTCGTAACAATAAGCAAGTACCTTAACCTGAGGCTTTAGGGCAGTGATGATTCCTGAGACAACGTCTGAAAAGAGTACCCCGATAGTCGATAATGAACTCGACATCCGTGGTCTGTGCTGCACCTTGTGGCGCGGTAAAAAATGGATTATTGGCTTCGCGGTGCTGTTTGCCGCTGTGGCACTGATTGTTTCTTACCTGGTTAAACAGGAGTGGAGTGCGACGGCGATCACCGATAAGCCAACGGTAAACGCGTTGGGAGGCTACTACTCTCAACAGCAATTCCTGCGTAACCTTGATGTGCGCACGATGCCTGCGGTTTCTGGCGATCAACCCGGCATTGCTGATGAAGCTTATAATGAATTCATCATGCAACTGGCGGCGTATGACACGCGCCGTGACTTCTGGCTGCAAAGCGATTACTACAAACAGCGTCAGGAAGGGGATGCCCGTGCCGACGCCGCGTTGCTTGACGATCTGATCAATAATATTCAGTTCACGCCGCGTGACGATAAAAAAGTGCTCAACGACAGCGTGAAGCTGACCGCAGAGACGGCTCCGGACTCCAACCATCTGCTGCGCCAGTATGTTGCCTTTGCCAGCCACCGCGCGGCGCAGCATCTGAACGAAGAGATCCAGGGGGCGTGGGCTGCACGTACCACGTCGATGAAAGCGCAGGTCAAGCGCCAGGAAGCGGTAGCCGATGCGGTTTATCAACGTGAACTGAAAACCGTTCAGCAAGCGCTGAAAATCGCTGAGCAACAGGGGATTGGTCGTACTCAGACCGATACACCGGCAGGGCAGTTGCCGGATTCCGAGCTATTCCTGCTAGGCAAACCGATGCTCCAGGCTCGTCTGGAAGGTTTACAGGCTTCTGGCCCAACTTATGATCTGGATTATGATCAGAATCGGGCAATGCTGGCAACCTTGAACGTCGGGCCGACGCTTGACGCCAAATTCCAGACTTACCGTTATCTGCGTACGCCAGAAGAGCCGGTCAAACGTGACAGCCCACGCCGGGTATTCTGGTTGATTATGTGGGGCGCGATTGGAGGATTGGTTGGCGCAGGTGTTGCTTTGGCGCGTCGGCCACGTGGTTAAAATAATATTCAGCCTGGGGACCTCAGGCTGCAGCCAGGCGCCAGGGCGTAACGAGCTGCAGCTTGAAGGACAACGGGCAAAATCATTTTGCTGATGGGCATCCAAGTGCCCAACTTTGCAGGTTCGCCTGCGGTTCATCGACCAAAAGAGATTCGCTGTGAAAGTGTTGACAGTTTTTGGCACCAGACCGGAAGCCATCAAAATGGCCCCTCTGGTACATGCCCTGGCTCAGGATGAAGCCTTTGAATCAAGAGTCTGCGTTACGGCACAGCATCGCGAGATGTTGGACCAGGTATTGCGTTTGTTTGAAATCGTACCGGATTATGACCTGAACATCATGAAGCCAGGCCAGGGGTTGAGTGAGATCACCTGCCGCATTCTGGAAGGATTGAAAGGGGTGCTGGAGGATTTCAAACCGGATGTGGTGCTGGTTCACGGTGATACAACGACCACCATGGCAACCAGCCTGGCCGCGTTTTATCAGCGTATTCCCGTTGGGCATGTAGAAGCAGGCCTGCGTACGGGTAATCTTTATTCTCCATGGCCTGAAGAAGCCAACCGCAAGTTGACCGGTCATTTAGCGATGTACCATTTTGCGCCGACCGAAAATTCGCGTCAGAACCTGTTGCGTGAATCACTGCGGGATGACCATATTTTTGTGACGGGCAATACCGTTATTGATGCGCTGTTGTGGGTGCGCGATCGCGTTATGAGCGATGAAGCGCTGCGTAACAGCCTTGACCAGCGTTATCCTTTCCTGGATGCCAACAAGAAGTTGATCCTGGTGACCGGCCACCGCCGTGAAAGCTTTGGTGGCGGGTTTGAGCGCATCTGTAGCGCACTGGCGGAAATTGCTCGTCAGCACCCAGACGTTCAGGTGGTGTACCCGGTGCACCTCAACCCGAACGTCAGTGAACCGGTCAACCGTATCCTGAAAGGGATTGATAACATCATTCTGATCGATCCGCAGGACTACCTGCCCTTTGTTTATCTGATGACGCACTCTTATCTGATCCTGACCGACTCTGGTGGTATTCAGGAAGAGGCCCCGTCGTTGGGTAAACCGGTGTTGGTGATGCGTGACACCACAGAGCGCCCGGAAGCGGTAGATGCCGGTACGGTACAGCTGGTGGGAACGGATGTTGCTAAAATTGTTGATGCAGTTACCCGGCTGTTGACAGACGAAAACGAATATCACGCCATGAGCCGGGCGCATAACCCCTACGGTGACGGGCATGCCTGCCAACGTATCCTCGAAGCTTTAAAGAATCATCAGGTGACACTATGAGTTTTGACACTATTTCAGTTATTGGCCTGGGTTATATCGGCTTGCCAACAGCGGCGGCGTTTGCTTCCCGCAAGAAAAAAGTGGTGGGTGTAGATGTTAACCAGCACGCGGTGGATACCATTAACCGCGGTGCCATTCATATCGTAGAGCCGGATCTGGATCGCGTGGTGAAGGAAGCGGTTGAGGGTGGCTACCTACAGGCGGTAACCAAACCGCTGGCGGCGGATGCGTTCCTGATCGCTGTGCCAACGCCGTTCAAAGGGGATCATGAACCCGATCTGGCCTATGTTGAAGCGGCCGCCAAATCACTGGCTCCGGTATTGAAAAAAGGCGACCTGGTGATCCTGGAATCCACCTCACCGGTGGGAGCGACAGAGCAGATGGCATTGTGGCTGGCAGAAGCGCGCAGCGATCTGAGCTTCCCGCAGGATGCCGGTGAACAGGCCGATGTGAATATTGCCTATTGTCCTGAGCGCGTGTTGCCAGGGCAGGTGATGGTTGAGCTGATCCAGAATGACCGCGTTATCGGTGGTATGACGCCGAAATGTTCAGAACGCGCCAGCGCACTGTACAAGATTTTCCTTGAGGGTGAGTGTGTTATCACCAACTCACGCACCGCCGAGATGTGCAAACTGACGGAAAACAGCTTCCGTGACGTCAACATCGCGTTTGCCAACGAACTTTCACTGATTTGTGCCGAGCAAGGCATCAACGTGTGGGAGCTTATCCGTCTGGCCAACCGCCATCCGCGCGTCAACATTCTGCAACCAGGGCCTGGGGTAGGTGGGCACTGTATTGCCGTTGACCCTTGGTTCATCGTTGCGCAAAACCCACAGCAGGCGCGTCTGATCCATACCGCACGCCTGGTTAACGATGGCAAACCGCTCTGGGTAGTCGATCGCGTCAAGGCCGCCGTAGCAGATTGCCTGGCGGTGACCAACAAGCGTGCTTCTGAAGTGAAGATTGCCTGTTTTGGTTTGGCGTTTAAACCCAACATTGATGATTTGCGTGAAAGCCCGGCGGTGGAAGTGACCCATCTGATTGCCGATTGGCACGTGGGGGAAACTCTGGCGGTGGAACCTAACGTGGAGCAACTGCCGAAGTCATTGACGGGCCACGTCACGTTGAAAAGCCTTGCCGACGCGTTGCAGCAGGCGGATGTGATCGTGATGTTGGTCGATCACAAAGAATTCAAGGCGATCAAGCCGCAAGATATCAAACAGTCCTGGATTGTAGACACCAAAGGGGTTTGGCGTTGAAACGTATTCTGGTCACCGGCGGTGCCGGGTTTATCGGCTCTGCCGTAGTAAGGCATATTATTGAAGGCACCCGCGATAGCGTGGTGGTGGTCGATAAGCTGACCTATGCCGGTAATCTGGAGTCGCTGGCTGGCGTGGTAGACAGTGAGCGTTATGCCTTCGAACAGGTGGATATCTGCGATCGTGCCGAATTGGACCGGGTTTTTGCCCAGTATCAGCCGGATTTTGTGATGCACCTGGCGGCGGAAAGCCACGTGGACCGTTCTATCGACGGCCCATCGGCCTTCATCGAAACCAACGTGGTTGGCACTTATACCCTGCTGGAGGCGGCCCGCCATTATTGGCAGGCGTTGGCGCAAGAGAAAAAACAGGCTTTCCGTTTTCACCATATCTCGACCGACGAGGTCTACGGCGACCTGCACGGTACGGACGATCTGTTCACCGAAACCACACCCTATGCTCCCAGCAGCCCATATTCTGCCTCCAAGGCATCGAGCGATCATCTGGTGCGCGCCTGGTTGCGGACCTACGGTTTGCCAACCGTGGTGACCAACTGTTCCAACAATTACGGTCCTTATCACTTCCCGGAGAAACTGATCCCGCTGGTGATCCTGAATGCTATTTCGGGTAAACCGCTGCCGGTCTACGGCAACGGAGCGCAGGTGCGCGACTGGTTATATGTGGAAGACCATGCGCGGGCGTTATATCAGGTGGTGACGGAAGGCGTGGTTGGCGAGACCTATAACATCGGCGGCCACAACGAGCGCAAAAACATCGAAGTGGTACAGACCATCTGCGATCTGCTGGAAGAGTTGGCACCGAACAAGCCGCAGGGCGTGGCGAACTATCGCGATCTGATCACTTACGTCAAAGATCGCCCTGGTCACGATATGCGCTATGCCATCGACGCGGGCAAAATTGAACGTGAACTGGGCTGGCGCCCACAGGAAACCTTTGAAAGCGGCATCCGCAAAACGGTGTCCTGGTATCTGAACAATGAAACCTGGTGGCGTCGGGTACAAGATGGTTCTTATGCAGGCGAACGCCTCGGGTTGAACCCGTAATACCCTTCATTTTTCAAGCTACGGTGTTGTTGGCTGCGTAGGTAAACCCCGGTCATTTATTCATGTAAGTGAGCGGGAACTTAGGTATTTGCTGCCACGCTGTCACTTGAATTTGATGGGGTATGTCAACTTAACCTATGGCAGAAAAACTTTCGTGTAGCGAAGGTGAGTCAGGAGTGAAGATGAAAGGTATTGTTCTTGCCGGTGGTTCGGGGACGCGTTTGCACCCGATTACCCGCGGTGTCTCCAAGCAGTTGCTGCCCATTTATGATAAGCCGATGATTTACTATCCGCTCTCGGTGCTGATGCTGGCCGGGATCCGGGACATTTTGATTATCTCTACGCCTGAAGATCTGCCCTCCTTCCGCCGGTTGCTTGGCAATGGTGAAGAGTTCGGCATCAATCTCAGCTATGCCGAACAGCCTCGGCCGGACGGATTGGCACAGGCTTTCCTGATCGGTGAAGAATTTATTGCTGGTGAACCAAGCTGCCTGGTGCTGGGTGATAACATCTACTTCGGCCAGGGATTTAGCCCGAAACTGAAAAGCGTGGTCAATAATCTGCATGGGGCCACGGTATTTGGCTACCAGGTAATGGATCCGGAGCGTTTCGGGGTCGTCGAGTTTGACGAGCATTTCCGTGCGCTGTCGATAGAAGAAAAACCGCTTAAGCCCAAGTCCAACTGGGCGGTCACCGGCCTCTATTTCTATGATAACCAGGTGGTGGATTTTGCCAAACAGGTGAAGCCTTCCCCGCGCGGCGAACTGGAAATTACCAGCATCAATCAGATGTACCTGGAACGTGGTGAACTGAGCGTTGAACTGCTGGGCCGCGGCTTTGCCTGGCTCGACACCGGCACTCACGACAGCCTGATTGAAGCCAGTACCTTCGTACAAACGGTTGAGAAGCGTCAGGGATTCAAGGTGGCCTGCCTGGAAGAGATTGCCTGGCGTAATGGCTGGCTGGATGATGACGGTGTAAAACGTGCCGCTCTGGCGTTAGCCAAAACCGGCTATGGCAAATATCTACTGGATTTACTGCATGTCCGTCCGCGCCAATATTGAGCCGTTGAGCTGGGAAAGCGAATATTTCCAACTCCACAGCGCCAAGCTGCATTTTGACGCGGCCGCGCCGGTGATCGGCCAGGCCGAGTTGGATGCGTTTGCGCTGGTTCAAGCCAAAATTCCGGCACAGCGTCTGGATCAGGCAGACGGTTTGGCGGGGCTGGGTTTTCAACTGGTGGAAGGTGAAGTGGATTTTGTGCTGGGGATTGGCACGGAATGTGCTTCATCTTTTCCGGCTGTCCGCGTCGCGCAACCTGAAGATATTCCTCTGCTGTGTCAGGTTGCCGCCAGCGTCTTTGCCGCCAGCCGTTTTCGTGCCCCCTGGTATGGTCCACAGGACAGCGGGCGCTTCTACGCCACCTGGATTGAGAAAGCGGTGCTAGGCACCTTTGACCATCAGTGCCTGCTGGTGCTGGGAAGCGATGGGGAGCCAGAAGGGTTTGTCAGCCTGCGGGATATTGGTCAGCAAGAGGCGCGTATCGGCCTGCTGGCGGCATTCCCGGAGCAACAAGGAAAGGGGACCGGCTCACGGCTGATGGCTGCCGCGATCGCCTGGTGCCAGCAGCAGCGGCTGCAGCGTCTGCGGATTGCGACCCAGATAAGTAATATTGCCGCGTTACGGCTCTATCAACGGCACGGTGCCACCATAGAAAGCACCGCGTATTGGTTCTATAGAGGTTTACATGATTCCATTTAACGCACCACCGGTTGTTGGCACTGAACTCGATTATATGCAGGCTGCGATGGGCAGCGGCAAACTCTGTGGTGACGGTGGTTTTACCCGTCGCTGCCAGCAGTGGATGGAGCAGCATTTCGGTTGTCCGAAGGTGTTGCTGACCCCGTCCTGTACCGCTTCACTGGAAATGGCCGCGATCCTGCTGGACATTCAGCCGGGTGATGAAGTGATCATGCCGAGCTATACCTTTGTCTCTACCGCCAACGCCTTTGTGCTGCGGGGAGCGGTAGTGGTGTTTGTCGATCTGCGCCCAGACACCATGAACATCGATGAGACCAAGATTGAAGCGGCGATCACCGATAAAACCCGCGCGATAGTGCCGGTTCATTACGCGGGTGTGGCGTGCGAAATGGACACCATCATGGCGCTGGCGAAGAAGTACAATCTGTATGTGGTGGAAGATGCCGCGCAGGGTGTGATGTCGACTTACAAAGGTAAAGCTCTGGGGACAATCGGCCACATCGGCTGCTTCAGCTTCCATGAAACCAAGAACTACACCGCCGGCGGTGAGGGTGGCGCAACGCTGATTAACGATCCGGCCCTGATAGACCGCGCGGAAGTCATCCGTGAGAAAGGCACTAACCGTAGCCAGTTCTTCCGTGGGCAGGTGGATAAATACACTTGGCGTGATATCGGTTCCAGCTACCTGATGTCAGACCTGCAGGCCGCTTATCTGTGGGCACAACTGGAAGCTGCCGATCGGATTAATCAGCGTCGTTTGAAGCTGTGGCAGAACTATTACGATGCCTTTAAGCCACTGGCCGACGCGGGGCGCATTGCCTTGCCGGTGATCCCGGCCAATTGCGTGCATAACGCTCATATGTTCTATATAAAACTGAACGATGTGCAGGATCGTACCGCGTTTATCGACTACCTGAAAGAAGCCGAGATCATGACGGTGTTCCATTACATTCCCCTGCATGCCTGTCCGGCGGGTGAGAAGTTTGGCCGTTTTTCCGGTGAGGATCGTTTCACCACCAAAGAGAGCGAGCGCCTGGTGCGTCTGCCGCTGTTCTACAACATGTCAGACGTCAACCAACGCACGGTGATCAATACCATCCTGAGCTTCCTCGCCTGATATGTCGCTGGCAAAAGCATCGATTTGGACCGCAGGCTCCACGCTGATTAAAATTGGCGTGGGGCTGTTGGTGGTTAAAATGTTAGCGGTGGCCTTTGGCCCCAGCGGGGTCGGCCAGGCGGGGAACTTCCGCCAGTTGATCACCGTGTTGGGTGTGCTGTCGGGTGCCGGCATTTTTAACGGTATCACCAAGTACGTGGCGGAGTACCATCAGGATCCCCAACGGCTGCGGATGGCGGTAGGCACGGCCTCCAGCATCGTGTTGGGTTTCTCAACCCTGTTGGCGCTGGTGTTCCTGTTTGCCGCAGAGCCGATCAGCCGTGGGTTGTTCGGCCACAGTGATTATGTGAACGTGGTGCGGGCGGTGGCGTTTATCCAGATGGGGATTGCCTACGCCAACCTGTTCCTGGCGATCCTCAAAGGCTATCGCGACGCGATGGGGAATGCCCTGGCGGTGATTGCGGGGAGTCTGATAGGCGTACTGGCCTTCACGCTGTGCTTTAAGCTGGGGGGATATGAAGGGGCGCTCGCTGGGTTGGCGTTGGTGCCTGCGCTGGTCGTGCTGCCTGCCGGTTTCCTGCTGTGGCGGCGCAAGGTGTTGCCATTGTGCTACCTGGTGCTGGCCTGGGATAAAGCGCTGGCTAGCCATCTTGGCAAATTTACCATTATGGCATTGATCACCTCTGTGACCTTGCCAGTCGCCTATGTCATGATGCGTAACCTGCTGGCGGCGCATTATAGCTGGGACGAAGTGGGGATTTGGCAAGGGGTGAGCAGCATCTCCGATGCTTACCTGCAGTTTATTACCGCGTCGTTCACCGTTTACCTGCTGCCGACACTGTCGCGCCTGCAGGAGAAAAGCGCCATTTCACAGGAAATTGTGCGTTCTCTGAAATTCGTATTGCCTGCCGTGGCCGCCGCGAGTTTTACCGTCTGGTTGCTGCGTGATTTCGCCATCTGGCTGCTGTTTTCACAGAAATTCGTGGCTATGCGCGATCTGTTCGCCTGGCAGTTGGTGGGCGATGTGTTGAAAGTAGGGGCTTATGTTTTTGGCTACCTGGTGATCGCTAAAGCATCACTACGCTTTTATATTCTGACAGAGGTCAGCCAGTTCGCTTTGCTGACGCTGTTCTCGCACTGGCTGATCCCGCTGCACGGCGCATTGGGGGCGGCACAGGCCTATATGGCAACCTACATCGTGTATTTCGCGCTCTGTAGCTGCGTATTTATTCTTTATCGTAGACGAGTATGACCACACTGATTCACGTATTGGGATCTGATATCCCGCATCATAATCAGACGGTGCTGCGCTTCTTTAATGATGTGCTGGCAGAACGCCTGCCCTCTGAACAGGTGTGTCATTTTATGGTGGCCGCCAAAGATATCGCGGCGCTGGGCCAATTCCCTGCGCTTACGGTTGAGGCTTTTCCTGGCAAGAAAAGCCTGGCCGAGGCGGTGATTGCTCGTGCTCAGGCCAACCGTGATAGCCGATTCTTCCTGCATGGACAATTTAATGCGGCGCTGTGGCTGGCTTTGTTGAGTGGCAAGATCAAAGCGCAGCAGGTGAGCTGGCATATCTGGGGCGCCGATCTGTATGAGAATGCCACCAGTTGGAAGTTCCGCCTGTTTTATCTCTTGCGCCGTATCGCGCAAGGGCGAGTTGGCCATGTGTTTGCAACCCGCGGCGACCTGATCCACTATCAGCAGCGTCATGCGCGGGTTCCGGCTTCGCTGCTTTATTTCCCAACGCGGATGGATCCGGCCCTGACCGGGGTCGAAGTAGAAAAGAACCTGGCAGGGCCAATGACGATCCTGGTGGGTAATTCTGGTGATAAGACCAACCGGCATATCGAAGCATTGCAGGCGATCCATCAGCAATTTGGTGCCGATGTGCGGGTGATTTTACCGATGGGCTACCCGGCCAATAACGAAGCCTATATCGAACAGGTGCGTGCCGCCGGATTGAAACTGTTTGCTGAGCCAAACCTGCAGTTACTGACTCAGCAGGTGGCCTTCAATGATTATCTGAATATCCTGCGTGAGTGCGATCTCGGCTACTTTATTTTTGATCGTCAACAGGGCGTGGGGACACTGTGCCTGCTGATTCAGTTTGGCGTGCCCTTTGTGCTCAGCCGCAAAAATCCGTTCTGGCAGGATCTGGCTGAACAGCACTTGCCGGTGCTGTTTTATGGGGATTCTCTGGATGAGGCGGTGGTGCGAGAATCGCAACGCCAACTGGCGACGCTGGATAAACAGTCCATCGCCTTTTTCAATCCCAACTATGTTGATGGCTGGCAGCAGGCACTGGCCCTGGCGGCGGGAGAAAACCCATGACGTTGGCGCAGTTTGGCGGGTTATTTGTCGTCTACCTTATTGGCGCGCTGTTTGTCCTCACCCTGACCTACCAGGAGTTTCGGCGCGTCCGCTTTAACTTCAACGTCTTTTTCTCGCTGCTCTATCTGCTGACGTTCTATTTTGGTTTTCCGCTGACCTGTCTGTTGGTTTTCCAGTTTGATGTGGCCGTGGTGCCCGTTGAATTCCTGCTGTACGCCATTCTTTCTGCCACCTGCTTCTATGCGATTTACTACGTCAGTTACAAGACGCGGTTGCGTAAGCGCAGCAATCAGCCGCATAAGCCGGTTTTTAGCATGAACCGGGTGGAAACCAACCTGACCTGGGGGCTGCTGGCGCTGGTGGCGATAGGCACCGTTGGTATTTTCTTTATGCAAAACGGTTTCCTGTTGTTCAAGCTGAACTCCTATAGTCAGATTTTCTCCAGCGATGTGTCGGGGGTGGCACTCAAACGCTTCTTCTATTTCTTCATTCCGGCGATGCTGGTGGTGTATTTCCTTAAACAGGATGTGCGTGCCTGGTTCTTCTTCCTGGCTGCAACGGTGGCGTTCGGCATTCTGACCTACGTGATCGTGGGCGGTACTCGGGCTAACATCATCATCGCTTTTTCGCTGTTCCTGTTTATCGGTATTGTGCGCGGCTGGATTTCGCTGTGGATGCTGGTGGCTGCCGGAGTGTTCGGCATTGTCGGTATGTTCTGGCTGGCGTTGAAGCGCTACAGCCTGGATGTGAGCGGTCCGGAAGCGTTCTACACTTTCCTGTATCTGACGCGGGATACCTTCTCACCGTGGGAAAACCTGGCGTTATTGCTGCAGAATTACGACAAGATCGATTTCCAGGGATTAGCCCCGATCGTGCGTGATTTTTACGTATTTATCCCGGCCTGGCTGTGGCCAGGGCGACCGGATTTGGTGCTGAATACGGCGAACTATTTCACCTGGGAAGTGCTGGATAACCACTCGGGGTTGGCGATTTCCCCTACGTTGATTGGCTCGCTGGTGGTGATGGGCGGCGCGTTGTTTATCCCGCTGGGTGCCATCGTGGTAGGGCTTATCATCAAGTGGTTTGACTGGCTGTATGAACTGGGTAAAAACGAGCAGAACCGCTATAAGGCGGCAATCTTGCAAGGGTTCTGCTTTGGTGCGGTGTTCAATATCATCGTGTTGGCGCGTGAGGGTGTGGATTCATTTGTTTCGCGCGTGGTGTTCTTCTGCATCATTTTTGGTGCCTGTCTGGTATTGGCAAAATTACTGTACTGGCTGTTCGACGCTGCCGGATTAATTAAGGCACGGATCATGCGCAAGCGTGCACCGGCACCAGCTACCCGCACCCTTTTGCAAAGGTAAGAGTAACAATGGAAGCAAACATTTCGGTTCCCAAGTATGAGCTGCGTGGTTTCAGCCTGTGGGGCTTTCGTGATATGGCGCAGTGTATGGATTTTCTGTTTGACGCAGGCCGGGTCAAACAAGGCACGCTGGTGGCGATGAATGCCGAGAAAATCCTCAATGCGGAAACCGATCCGGCATTGCATGCCCTGCTGGATGAAGCTGAATACAAGTACGCAGACGGCATCAGCATGGTGCGTTCGATCCGCCGCAAATATCCAGGGGCGCAGGTCTCCCGCGTGGCTGGTGCTGACTTGTGGGAAGCCATGATGCAACGTGCCGGGCAGGAAGGTACGCCGGTCTTTCTGGTGGGCGGCAAACCCGCGGTGCTGGCAGAAACCGAACAGAAGTTACGTAGCCAATGGAACGTGAACCTGGTGGGTAGCCAGGACGGTTATTTCAAGCCGGAACAGCGCGAAGCGTTGTTTGAACGTATCCGGGCCAGCGGTGCCGCGATTGTCACCGTCGCCATGGGGTCGCCGAAGCAGGAGATCCTGATGCGTGATTGCCGCAAGGTGCATCCGCAGGCGTTGTATATGGGGGTAGGAGGCACCTATGACGTGTTTACCGGCCATGTGAAGCGAGCGCCCAAGGTGTGGCAGAATCTGGGCCTGGAGTGGCTGTATCGCCTGTTGAGCCAACCAAGCCGTATTCGCCGTCAGCTCCGGCTGCTGAAATTTGTCGGTTATTATTACACAGGTAAAATGTAATCCTCGCGCTGGGGCGCATGGCGTTGCCCCAGCGGCTGTTTTGTACTAAAAACTCTCCTATCGACGACGTTTTTCTCCGCGCTATCCCCTCAGGGTGCAACGTTTCATACATTTATTCTATAAAGTTTTAACCTGCATTTGCTTATAGCCGCAAAATGCGAAACGATACTGCCCGCAAAATTTGCCCTGGTCGCTGCAATCGCTTTAGCACACAGATTTGCCTGGCGGGTTCCGTCTCGCCTGACTTGGGATGAATGATGCTCTTTTTACTAAAATAATAACGACCGGCCTGAGCTGGCGCACAAACATAATCATAAAAAATATGACTGAGGATTTATGGCAAGTAGAGAAAAACCACAAGGACTACACCGGGGGCTGGAAGCCCGGCATATCGAGTTGATTGCATTAGGTGGGACCATTGGCGTCGGCCTGTTTATGGGCTCGGCCAGTACGTTGAAATGGGCGGGGCCATCGGTGCTGCTGGCCTATATTATTGCTGGCCTGTTTGTGTTCTTCATCATGCGCTCAATGGGCGAGATGTTATTCCTGGAGCCGGTGGCGGGCTCCTTCGCCGTGTACGCACACAAATATATGAACCCCTATTTCGGTTATCTCACCGCCTGGGGCTATTGGTTTATGTGGATCGCCGTCGGGATATCGGAAATTACGGCAATCGGGGTTTACGTGCAGTTCTGGTTCCCAGAGATCCCCCAATGGCTCCCCGCGCTGATTGCGGTTGCCATGGTCGCATTGGCTAACCTGGCCGCAGTGCGCCTGTATGGCGAGCTGGAGTTCTGGTTTGCCATGATTAAAGTGACTACTATCATCGTGATGATTCTGGTTGGCCTGGGCGTGATCTTCTTTGGTTTCGGTAACGGCGGGCAGCCGACAGGGTTTGCCAACCTGACGGCCCACGGAGGCTTCTTTGCCGGTGGCTGGAAAGGTTTCCTGTTTGCCCTGTGTATTGTGGTGGCGTCTTACCAGGGGGTTGAACTGGTTGGTATTACCGCCGGGGAAGCCAGAAATCCGCAGGTGACGCTCAAGCGGGCGATTAATAACATCTTGTGGCGCATCCTGATTTTCTATGTGGGGGCCATTTTTGTGATCGTCACTATCTTCCCGTGGAACGGGATCGGTACTGCTGGCAGCCCGTTTGTCCTGACCTTTGCAAAAATCGGCATCGTGGCTGCCGCCGGGATTATCAATTTCGTGGTGTTGACCGCTGCGCTCTCGGGATGCAACAGTGGCATGTACAGCGGTGGCCGTATGCTTTATGCCCTGGCCAAAAACCGCCAACTGCCTGCAGCATTAACCAGGCTCTCCGCCAGCGGGGTGCCGGTAAACTGCATTGCCATCACCATCGCCTGCCTGCTGGTGGGATCCGCGCTTAATTACATTATCCCCAATCCACAGCAGGTCTTTGTCTATGTTTACAGCGCCAGCGTGTTGCCGGGTATGGTGCCGTGGTTTGTGGTACTGATAAGCCAGCTTTATTTCCGCCGTGTCCACAAAGAGGCGATGAAAACGCACGCCTTCAAATCGGTGATGTTCCCTTATGTCAACTACCTGACCATCGCTTTCCTGGTGTGTGTGCTGGTTGGCATGGGGATTAATCCCGATACGCGGATTTCATTGTTGGTGGGGGGTATTTTCTTGGCGGCAGTCAGCCTGTGCTATTTCATTTTCGGGATGCATAAAACACATCATCAGCCTGAAAAGCGGGTGGAAAGTCAGCGATAAGTCTGGCAAAAGGGCCCACCTGGGCCCTTTTGGCCGCAGGAGTGAGCAAAGCGTAATCAAACGCAACATTTCTGAGAAAAAGCACTAGACAGGATGGGTTTAAAACCGTAGTATCCCCACCCGCAACGGCGCTACGCGCCCGTAGCTCAGCTGGATAGAGCGCTGCCCTCCGGAGGCAGAGGTCTCAGGTTCGAATCCTGTCGGGCGCGCCATTAATTTTGTGCGCAGGAGCTGCGGTGGTATGATTACCGCGTGATGTAAAGAAGCAATGGTGGCTATAGCTCAGTTGGTAGAGCCCTGGATTGTGATTCCAGTTGTCGTGGGTTCGAGTCCCATTAGCCACCCCACTTTACCTCGGGTAAATTAAAGAATTGAAAGCGATTTTGTGACAGTGCGAAGGTGGCGGAATTGGTAGACGCGCTAGCTTCAGGTGTTAGTGTTCTTACGGACGTGAGGGTTCAAGTCCCTCTCTTCGCACCACACAAAATGTCTGATAAATTTTAAGATTTACATAGACATAAGCCTGTAGATTCAGTAGTATCAGCAACAAGAAATCGGCGAGTAGCGCAGCTTGGTAGCGCAACTGGTTTGGGACCAGTGGGTCGGAGGTTCGAATCCTCTCTCGCCGACCACATTCAAGAAAGCCCGCTTTTTAAGCGGGCTTTTTTACGTCTGGAGTTTAAGAGGATGAGAACCTCCGAAGGAGGTTTGAGCCGAGCGAAGCGAGACCACGTTGCTTTAGCAACGGCCCGAAGGGCGAGCGTCGAAGATGCGAGTTATCCTCTCTCGCCGACCACATTCAAGAAAGCCCGCTTTTTAAGCGGGCTTTTTTACGTCTGGAGTTTGAGCCTCGCGTCTCATCGATCTATTTTGGGAAAACGTGCGGTAATGAGCGGGATTTTTAATTTTTGGCTTTTTAACCTTCATCGTGAGGAAGGGGAGCGGCGTAGACAACGAACCGTGACTGGCGCAGGGACAAGATTCATCTTTTTTGCTCCAAAGCCCACTCGTTTTATTGCTTCCACGCCCGGTTAATCAATCTATCTGCCGGGCGAAAACCGCCATGCGGTAAGCGCAGCAAAAGCATTTCTTCAACCTGTCTCCTTTTAGCATTCGCAAGGGGAGCGGTTGTCGTCGCTTTGAGACATTTAATCTATTGATTTTAATGTATAAATTTGACTTGCCATTATCTCGTCGTTTTAAGGCGACAGAATAGCTGTAGTGCCAAAAAACGCATGGCGGATAGCACGCGCAGGAATAAGCGTGGTGATGAAAAATAAATGATTAAAATTCAATTGGATAAATTTTTTATCACTTAATGATACTCGATAGTTAGAAGTTGGCACGCTACGTGCAATATCTCTACTGTAGATGCTCATTCCACTTCTTATGTTCGCCTTAGGCCTCATAAACCCAGGAATGATGCAGAGCCGATTTTAGGGTGCCTATTGCCCACCAGAACGATGAAAGGGTTGCTTGCAACGGCTTCATCACACTCCGGGCATAACGTTGAGTGAGGCACCGCCCCAGTTGTCCTAGACCTGATTGCTTTTTTATACACTTGCCTCACGGCAAGTGTTTTTTTTGCCCCGAGGAAAACAGCAGGTAAAAAAAGGGCCCAGCACGTCGTGCTGAGCCCTGATACGTTTAGAGACGCTGTTACTCGCCGTTATGCTTCAACGTTAACAACAGCCCTTCACGACGCATTTGGGTTGCCTCATCGGTATGATGGAGCTTATCCAGGGCATCTGCCAACCAGGCGTAGTCATACGCGTCTGGCCGTTGTTGCAGCGCTTCACGGAATGCATCGCTCGCCTGCTGCCATTCGCCATGTTTCATCAGCAACTGGCCCAGCGTGCTGTTCAATAACGGCGTGGCACCATGTTGTTTGATCTGATGGCGTAAGGCTTTTTCCAACTGCTCCGGGTTACCCGACTTGATGCGTGGGATCAGTAATACCAAGCGTTCATCGTACTGCCGTTTCAGGCTGCTCAGCACGATGTCTTGCGCCAACTGGTGGTCATCACATTCAATCAGATGTTCAACCATCGCCACCTGTAGCGGAACTTCATGGCGAATCTTGCGGCTCTGATCTTTCCACCAGCGCTTCAACCCTTCACTGCCTTCATCGGCCATGGCCTGATTCATCAGGCCGATATAGGCCTGCTGCTGCAGCGCTTGGATCTCTTCTTCGCTGTGCAAACTGATCTTGCTCATTGACGGCAGGATCTCCAGCAGCGAGGCATAAGCGCCGGTACGCAGATAAGCCTGCTCTGCCAAGCGCAGCACTTCAGGGTGACGCGGTGCCTGGTTCAGTAAACGGTCAACGCCGTGGCGTGCTGCATGGGCCTCTCCCTGTGCCAATTGAATCCGTACGCGGGTAATATCCACCGGCAGTTGGTCGGTATCGGCAGCCTCAGCGGCGCGTTCCAGATACTGATTGGTACGGAAATCATCCCCACGTTGTTGGGCCGCTTCCGCCGCCAGCAGGTAGTTTACGACCGGTTGCTCAGCATGATCGGCATTACGGGTCAGCAGTTTCTCTACCTGCTTGTAATCCCCTTCCGCCAGTTTGATCAGCGCCTCTTTGGTTTGCTTACGGGCGCGGCTGCGCTTGCGGCCAAGGAACCAGCCACGGGTGCGCGCACCGGTACGGAAGAGGCGGCGCAGGATCCATTCGATGACAAACAGCACCAAGAACAGTAGCACCGCCATAATCACCAGACCGGTGACGCTAGTTTCGACGTTGTAATTGTCGGTCTGGATCAGCACATAGCCTTGGTGCCCGGCCAGCATCGGCCCCAGCACCAGGCTGGCAATCAGCACCAGAAACAGGAATAACACGCGTAACATGGCTTATCCCTCCTGGTGAGTGGCAGGCGTCTGAGCTAACAGGTTACGCACCCGGGTTTGCATCAGTTTTTCCAGCATTGGCTGACTTTTCAGTTGAGCCGGCACATCCATCGAGATCGATTGCTGGCTCAGACCGTCCAACTCCTCCAGGAACGCCTTGGTGGCGGGATCGGTGGTATCGAAGTAGGCACGCACCCAGGTAGAAACCGTTTCCAGCGACTGTTTATAGACCTCGTTCTGATGGCGAGGGATCGCCTGTGCGGCGATCAGCAGGCGGGAACGGATATTCTCGCGCAGGTAGATGTCCTGGTTTGGTGCCAACAGAGGTTCGGCGCTGGTATCGCGACGGCGGATGGTGATGAAGTCTGCCATAAAGTTGTGCCAGCTCTTGGTCAGGTTCTGACGCCATTCGCTCAGGGAACTGGATAGCTCGCCGTCGTCTTGGTCCATTGGCCGTTCATCGCTGTTGTTATCTGCCAGGCGCAGGTTATCAACCTGATTGGTCAACTGGTCGACCCTCAGAATGATGCCGTCAAAATCGACCTGGGCTACGGCAGAGAGCGAGCCGATATCTTCGGTAATGGCCCGGCGGATATCAATCAGACTCGGGTCGTTCATTTCCGCCAGGCTGGCGTCGGCGCTTTTCAGCAACGTGGCAGCGGTAGTGACGTCCTGATCGCTCCACAGTTTGCGGCCTGCCATTTTCACCAGGAAGTCGGCCTGGGCCAGCAACCAGGTTTTGGCATCGCCACCAGAAATCGTTGCGACTTTATCCTGCAACGCGTTTAACTGGCGGGCCAGCGTGGTTTGCTCGCGGCCAGTGGCGTCCAGCGTTTTACCCTGCTGTTGCAGCAAGCCTTCCAGCGCGGTTTTTTCCTGCTGTTGGTGCTGCTTCAGTTCGACCAACTGTTGTTGCAAGGCTTGATTGGCCGCAATCAGCGTTTGTGCCTGCTTGTGCGTGTGGTAATAGCCGCCAGCACCCAGTGCGATGACCAGCACGATAGCAATCGCGCCAAGTACCGGACCGGTATTTTTACCTTTTCGGTTGTCAGCGTCTGGCTGCTGGGGGCTCTCGACCGCTGGGGTTGGCTCTTCAACCGGGGCGGATGGAGTGTTTTGTTCCGTCATAGTGGCACATCCCATAGTCAGGTTATTGTAGCGCGCGTATCAGCGCGTCATTATCAGCGTTTTCAGCTACCCGAATCGAGCTCCAGCCCAATTCCTTGGCAAGGGTAGCCAGGCGTTCACTGACTACTATCAGATGGCAACGTAATAGCCAGGAAGAACGATAGTAATCAGGCACTAAAGTATAGAGCTGTTGTAGCATTTCACCGCTGGTGATGACCAGCGTATCGATGCCAGCGCGTTGCCAATGGGCACTCTGTTCGCTGCCATCATAGTGAACCGGGCTGCGTTGATAGCATTCATAATAGCTTACCGCAGCGCCACGCTCAGCCAGGGTCTCCCCAAGCAGTTCACGTCCGCCATTACCCCGCATGATCAGAGCCTGCTTGCCAGTTAGCTTCTGTAACGCAGGCATCAGCAACAGATTCTCGCTGATTTCACGTTCACGAGGGTATTCAACCGGCAGACTACTGATGCGATGCAGCGCCAGCGCGGTGGTGCGGCCTATAGCATAATAGGACAAGCGCGCGGGCCATTGAAGCCCGGCACGATTAATCACCGAGCTGGCATAGCTGACGGCGTGCTGTGAGAGGGCAAAGACCAGATCCCCCTCATGCAGTTGCGTCAGCGCCTGTGGCAGCCTGGGCAGATCGGTGCCGGGGGCAAAATCGATCAGGGGCGCATGATAGGCAACCCGGCCAAGTGCGCGCAGGCGGCTCACCAATTGTTCCCCTACCGGGGATGGGCGGGTTACCAGAATGGTCATGCTGGGGGATTCCCCTGGTAAACGTCGTGCAGGATCTCACGGGCACCGGCAGCCAACAGTTCTTCTGCCAGCTCCACCCCCATCTGTTCTGCCTTGGCGACAGGGCCACGGCGCTCGCCGCGCACCATCAGGCTACCGTCTGGAGCGCCAACCAGTGCGCGCAACCAGAGTTCGTCGCCCACCAGTTCAGCATAGCTGCCTATAGGGACCTGACAACCGCCTTCCAACCGGGTATTCATTGCCCGTTCAGCCCGGACGCGAATTTCGGTTTCGCGATGATTGAGGGGGGCCAACAAGGCACGGGTAATGTCGTCATCCAGACGGCATTCGATACCCACAGCACCCTGACCCACCGCTGGCAGGGATTCCTCTGCGCTCATCGGGTTACGGATGCGTTGTTCCAGCCCCAGGCGTTTTAATCCGGCCACGGCCAGGATAATGGCGTCGTAGTCGCCGTTATCCAGTTTAGCCAGGCGGGTGCCTACGTTGCCACGCAGATCGCGTACGATCAGATCCGGACGGCGTTGACGCAGCTGGCATTGGCGGCGCAGGCTTGAAGTGCCCACCACGCTGCCGGGCGGCAGTTGGTCGATTGCGGCAAAGCGATTGGAAACAAAAGCATCGCGCGGATCGTCGCGCTCACAAATGGTCACCAGCCCCAGACCCGCAGGAAAATCGACAGGGACGTCTTTCATCGAGTGTACGGCGATATCCGCCCGCCCTTCCAACAGCGCCAGTTCCAGTTCTTTCACGAACAGACCTTTACCACCGACCTTGGCCAGCGGCGTATCCAGAATAATGTCGCCGCGCGTCACCATCGGCACCAGTTCAACCTGCAGCCCTGGGTGGCTCGCCAGCAATCGTTGCTGAACATAGTGCGCTTGCCAAAGGGCAAGCGGGCTCTGACGGGTGGCAATTCGAACAATTTTGTCTAACATGCTTGTTACCGTTTTTATAATTCGCCGTCCATCCTACCACTGAGTACGAAAACTGTCAGTGCAAGAAGCCATAGGCGAAGAAAGGATAACGGAATCAATGGGACATGGAGGAGATCTGGGCAGTCAAAGGCTGCAAGGTAAATCGTTTAGAGGAATGCGATAGTAAGTGTGTCGCTTTACCTCCTTTACGGTCAATCAGCAAGGTGTTAGATTGATCACGTTTCCAGCAATAAGTCGTCAAATATTCTTCTAAACTAAAGACGCTGATGGAATACGGGTATTTTTTCAAGCATCGGGATAATCAGGCGAGACGTCTTGTACCTCTACATCGAGACACTGAAACAAAGACTGGATGCGATCAACCAACTCCGTGTCGATCGTGCCCTGGCGGCCATGAAGCCCGCGTTCCAACGGGTGTATAATCTGCTGCCTACCTTGTTGCATCACCATCACCCACTAATGCCAGGCTACCTGAACGGTAACGTTCCCCATGGCATCTGCTTCTACACGCCCGATGAAACCCAACAAGATTACCTCAATGATTTAGAAGACAAATGGGGCAGCCCGTTTGAAAAGATGGCCTCGGGTGAGTTGCCGATTACCGGCCTCTACTCCATGGGCAGCACCTCCTCGATCGGCCAGAGCTGTACCTCGGATCTGGATATTTGGGTGTGTCACCAATCCTGGCTCGATAACGAAGAACGTAACCGCCTGCAACAGAAATGTAGCCTGCTGGAAAAATGGGCGGCCTCGATGGGGGTAGAAGTCAGCTTCTTCCTGATCGACGAAAACCGTTTCCGCCATAACGAAAGCGGCAGCCTGGGCGGTGAAGACTGCGGTTCTACCCAGCATATTCTGTTACTTGATGAGTTCTACCGCACGGCGGTCCGTCTGGCGGGGAAACGCATCCTGTGGAATATGGTGCCGGGTGAAGAAGAAGCGCATTACGATGAGTATGTGCTCTCACTGTATGCACAAGGCGCATTAACCCCGAATGAATGGCTGGATCTGGGTGGGTTGAGCACGCTGTCTGCGGAAGAGTACTTCGGTGCCAGCCTGTGGCAGTTGTACAAGAGTATCGACTCGCCCTACAAGGCGGTGCTGAAAACCTTGCTGCTCGAAGCCTATTCGTGGGAATACCCCAACACACAGTTGTTGGCGATGGGCATTAAACATCGTCTGCACCAAGGGGAGATCGTCTGCTTTGGCCTTGATGCCTATTGTATGATGCTTGAGCGCGTTACCCACTATCTGACCGCAATCAACGACACCACCCGCCTCGATCTTGTCCGCCGCTGTTTTTATCTGAAAGTCTGCGAGAAGCTCTCACTGTCCAATAACGCCAGTATTGGCTGGCGGCGTGAAATTCTCAGCCAACTGGTCAGCGAGTGGGGCTGGAGCGAGGAGCGACTGGAAATCCTTGATAACCGAGCCAACTGGAAGATCGAGCGTGTGCGTGAAGCACATAACGAACTGTTGGACGCGATGATGCAAAGCTATCGCAACCTGATCCGTTTTGCCCGGCGTAACAATCTTAGCGTCAGTGCCAGCCCGCAGGATATTGGGGTATTGACCCGTAAACTGTATGCCGCTTTTGAAGCGCTGCCGGGGAAAGTGACGCTGGTGAACCCGCAGATTTCGCCAGATCTGTCAGAGAACGACTTGACCTTTATTCACGTCCCGATTGGCCGCGCTAACCGCACCGGTTGGTATCTGTACAATCAGGCGCCCGAGATGAGTTCGATTGTCAGCCATCAACCGCTGGAATATAACCGCTATCTGAACAAGCTGGTGGCCTGGGCTTATTTCAACGGTCTGTTAACGTCGCGAACCCGGTTGCATATCAAGAGTGGCAATCTCTGCGATACCGCTAAACTGCAGGAACTGGTGACCGATGTGTCGCACCACTTCCCGTTGCGCCTGGCGTCACCGACACCCAAAGCGCTCTACAGCCCTTGTGAGATACGCCACCTGGCGATTATCGTCAATCTGGAAAACGATCCGACGGCGGCCTTCCGTAATCAGGTTGTGCATTTCGATTTCCGCAAACTGGATGTGTTCAGCTTTGGCCAGCAGCAGCAATGCCTGGTTGGCAGTATCGATCTGTTGTACCGCAACTCGTGGAACGAAGTCCGAACCCTGCACTTCAGCGGAGAGCAGTCCGTACTTGAGGCGTTGAAAACGATTCTTGGCAAGATGCATCAGGACGCGGCTCCCCCAGAATCGGTGGAGGTGTTCTGCTACAGCCAGCATCTGCGTGGCCTGATCCGTACCCGCATTCAGCAACTGGTTTCCGAGTGTATTGAGCTGCGCCTTTCCAGCACGCGTCTTGAGCCGGGCCGGTTTAAAGCGGTGCGCGTTGCCGGGCAAACCTGGGGGCTGTTCTTTGAACGCCTGAGCGTATCGGTACAGAAGCTGGAAAACGCGGTGGAGTTCTATGGGGCGATTTCCAACAACAAACTGCATGGCCTGTCGATCAAAGTCGAAACCGATCAGGTGCATCTGCCGCCGGTGGTTGATGGCTTTGCCAGCGAAGGGATAATCCAGTTCTTCTTTGAAGACACCAAGGATGAGAAAGGTTTCAACATCTATATTCTGGATGAGTCGAACCGAGTTGAGGTTTATCACCACTGTGAGGGCAGTAAAGAAGAACTGGTGCGCGACGTCAGCCGTTTCTATTCGTCCTCGCACGATCGCTTTACCTATGGCTCCAGCTTTATCAACTTCAACCTGCCGCAGTTTTACCAGATTGTGCAGCTCGATGACCGCACCCAAGTGATCCCGTTCCGCAGTAATGCACTGTCGAGCCTTTGCGTTTCCGTTTCTGATGGCAGTGTCTCGCAGCCCCTCAAGCAACAATTTCAACTGCATTAAAAGCGTAAGGGGCGTGGTCATCTGCCCCCTTCGCAGCAACTTAACCGAAGCTGACCGCTTCCCCGGCTTGTGTACTCACCGCTTCGCTGAGTAATGTGTAGAACGCTTGCCCGCTCCGATCGCAAAACCAGGAACCATCACGGTAATTAAAGTGGTAGCCGCCAGCTTTGGTGGCCAACCACACCTGATGTAGGGGCTCCTGGCGGTTGATCACAATCTTGCTGCCGTTTTCGAAGCTCAGCGTCATGACGCCACCATTGGTCTCGTAATCGATATCCGCATCACCGGCAAAATCGTCCAATGTCTCTTCAATATTCAGCATCAGCTGGTCGGCCAACTGGTGAAACTCGCTATCGTTCATAATCGATTCCTATTGCTTTTCATGATCCACCTGCGATTATAGTAACCTTGGACGCACGAATTACAGGCATTAATGCAAATGAAAAAACACCTACGCTATGCGCTGATGGCCGTCTTGCTGGCCGGACTCTCAGGCTGTGGTCTGAAAGGCCCGCTATATTTTCCGCCGGACGACAAGCCGACAAAGCCACCGATGACAAATACTGATAATGTAAGCAAGAACCAACAAGAACCCGCTGGCACTCAGCAACAACCGTCGATGAGCAACCAGTAAAGATAAATTCATGGTGACTCATGCCACCATGAATATCAGACGGATAGCGCGTCCAGATAGCGGAGTATGATATGCAGTTCTCCAAAATGCACGGTTTGGGCAACGACTTTATGGTGGTCGATGCCATCACACAGAATGTCTATTTTTCACCCGAACTGATCCGCCGTTTGGCCGATCGGCACTTGGGAGTGGGTTTTGATCAGATGTTAGTGGTAGAGCCGCCTTACGATCCCGAGCTCGATTTCCATTATCGTATTTTCAATTCGGATGGCAGCGAAGTGGCGCAATGTGGCAATGGTGCCCGCTGCTTTGCCCGTTTTGTACGGTTAAAAGGCCTGACCAATAAACGTGATATCCGCGTCAGTACGCAGACCGGGCGCATGGTGTTGAGTGTGACGGATGACGATCTGGTTTGCGTGAACATGGGTGAGCCGAATTTCGACCCGCAGATTGTGCCGTTCCGTGCCACCAAAGCGGAAAAAACCTACATCATGCGCGCGGCCGAACATACCGTGCTGTGCGGTGTGGTTTCCATGGGTAACCCGCACTGTGTTTTACAGGTGGATGATGTAAAAACCGCCAAGGTAGAACTGCTGGGGCCGGTGCTGGAAGGGCATGAGCGCTTCCCGGAACGTGCCAACATCGGCTTTATGCAAGTGGTCAGTCGTGAGCACATCAAACTGCGGGTTTACGAGCGCGGAGCCGGTGAGACGCAGGCCTGTGGTAGTGGTGCCTGTGCCGCAGTGGCAGTGGGGATCCAACAAGAATTGTTGTCAGAAGAGGTTCATGTAGAGCTGCCTGGCGGCAGCCTGCATATACGCTGGAAAGGGCCAGGAAATCCGCTGTTTATGACCGGCCCGGCAACCCATGTCTATGACGGATTTATTCATCTATGAAGAGCCTTGAAGAACCGGCAGTGACGGCGATTGAACTTGATGATGATACGGTGATGCAATACCTGTTGCAGAATCCGGATTTCTTTATCCGCAATGCACGGCTGGTTGAACAGATGCGTGTACCTCATCCGGTACGCGGCACCGTGTCGTTGGTGGAGTGGCATCTGGCACGTCAGCGTAATCACATCAACCGGCTGGAAGAAGAGATCACGTTGCTGATGGAGCAAGCCAGCGCCAACGAAACGCTGTTTGCCAGATTACTGCATCTGCAGGCCGATCTGGCTACCGCCAGCAGTTTGCAGGATATGCTGAACCGCTTGCAGCGTTGGGCGCGCGGATTTGGCCTGGCAGGGGCAAATATCCGTCTGTTCAGCGATCGCTGGAATATTGGCGCACCGTCGGACTTTACCCATCTTGGCCTGACGCGTTCAGCATTTGAACCGCTGCGCATTCAACGCCTGGGCGATAGCCACCATTATCTCGGCAACCTCAATGGCCCTGAACTGTTGCTGTTGTTGCCTCAGGCCAAGCAGGTGGGATCTGTGGCGCTGTCATTGCTGGGGCCACAGGGCGATCTTGGTATGGTGATATTCAGCAGTCGTGACACACAACACTATCAGCAGGGAATGGGCACGGTGATGCTCGGCCAACTGGCGCTGATGCTGCCAACACTGTTGGAACGCTGGATAGAGCGCGCATGACTTCCTCAGCGGCCAGCCTGCAGCAGCCGGTGGACGCTTTCCTGCGTTATCTGAAAGTGGAGCGCCAGCTTAGCCCGCTGACGCAGACCAGCTACTCACGCCAGTTGCAGGCCTTGATAACGATGGCTGCCGATCTGGGCGTCAGCGAATGGCCGATGCTGGATGCGGCCAGAGTGCGTCAACTGGCCGCCCGCAGTAAGCGTGCCGGGTTGCAATCTTCCAGTCTGGCGTTGCGCCTCTCGGCGCTGCGTAGCTTTCTGGACTGGCTGGTCAGCCAGGGGGTATTAAATGCCAACCCCGCTAAAGGGATCCGCACGCCACGCAGTGGCCGCCATTTGCCAAAGAATCTCGACGTCGACGAAATGAACCAACTGCTGGATATCGATCTCAACGATCCGCTGGCGGTACGCGATCGCGCCATGCTTGAAGTGATGTACGGTGCCGGGTTGCGTCTTGCCGAACTGGTTGGTTTGGATTGCCGCCACGTCGATTTGGCTGCGGGTGAAATCTGGGTCATGGGGAAAGGCAGCAAAGAGCGTAAATTGCCGATTGGCCGCACGGCAGCGATCTGGTTAGCGCACTGGTTGGCGCTGCGCGATCTGTTTGCGCCGCAGGATGATGCGATGTTTCTCTCCAACCAGGGGAAACGCATCTCAGCGCGTAACGTGCAGAAGCGTTTTGCCGAGTGGGGGGTGAAACAGGGCGTCAACAGCCATATCCACCCGCACAAACTGCGCCACTCTTTTGCTACCCATATGCTGGAATCGAGTGGCGATCTGCGCGCTGTGCAGGAATTATTGGGCCATGCCAACCTGACCACTACGCAAATCTATACCCACCTCGACTTTCAACATCTGGCGAATGTGTATGATGCGGCCCATCCACGTGCCAAACGGGGGAAATCCTGATGCGTTTTTATCGCCCGCTGCGTCGGCTGGCAGCGTTCACTTTCGATCTGGACGATACGTTGTATGACAATCGCCCGGTCATTAAACAGACCGAACAGCAGTCGGTAGCCTTTTTACAGCGCTACCATCCTGGGCTGAGCCAGTTTCAGTCGGCGGATTTTCACCGCTTGCGTCAGGAACTGCGTGAGCAGGACCCCGAGATTTACCACGACGTTACCCAATGGCGATGGCGTGCTGTTCATCTGGCGCTGAGCCGTCAGGGATTACGCGACGCGGAAGCAGCCATTGGTGCCGACGCCGCCATGCAGAACTTTGCCTTGTGGCGCAGCCGTATCGATGTGCCGCAAGCTACCCATACGACCTTACAGGCACTGGGGCAACGCTATCCGCTGGTGGCGATCACCAACGGCAATGCCGATCCGGCCCAGTGCGGGCTGGAGGACTATTTCCAGTTTGTGTTGCGTTCCGGCCCCGATGGCCGTGCCAAGCCGTATCAGGATATGTATCAATTGGCTGCGCAAAGGCTGGGTATTGCACCCGAGCATATTCTGCATGTGGGGGATGACCTGACTACCGACGTTGCTGGCGCGCTGCGCTCTGGCCTGCAAGCCTGCTGGATCAACGACCGCCAACGTAGTTTGATGCAGGTTGATGACAGCCGTCTGCTGCCACATATTGAGATCGCTCAGTTGGCATCGTTGACAGCATTATTATAATCCCCTTCATACTTGAAGCCGCAGCGGTGTTGGCTACGTGTGTTCACCTCAGTCACTTACTGGCACTTACTGGAGTAAGCTCCTGAGGATGATGAACCTCATCAATGAGGTTCACCTTGCGGGCCAGCGCTTGCCGCCTTGCTGCAACTTCAATTATTTCGGGTATAATCCCTGTCTGAATCTGTATAAATCCCCAGTGGAAAGCGCGCGGAAGACGGGTTTTCCCTTTACCAATTAGTGGTGCCTATGGACGTTTCCGATCTGCTCGACAGCATGAATGATAAACAACGCGAAGCCGTGGCTGCGCCACGCAGCAACCTGTTGGTGCTGGCCGGTGCAGGCAGCGGAAAGACCCGGGTGCTGGTGCATCGCATTGCCTGGCTCTTGGCGGTAGAGAACTGCTCGCCTTACTCCATCATGGCCGTGACCTTCACCAACAAGGCGGCGGCGGAAATGCGCCACCGTATTGAACACCTGATTGGCACCAGCCAGGGCGGCATGTGGATCGGTACTTTCCACGGCCTGGCTCATCGCTTGCTGCGCGCTCACCATATGGACGCCAACCTGCCGCAGGATTTCCAGATCCTCGACAGCGAAGATCAACTGCGTCTGCTTAAACGCATCGTGCGGGCATTGAACATTGATGAGAAGCAATGGCCGCCGCGTCAGGCGATGTGGTACATCAACGGCAAAAAAGACGACGGCCTGCGCCCGCAGCATATTGAAAGCTACGGCAATCCGGTAGAAGCCACCTGGCTGCGGATCTATCAGGCTTATCAGGAAGCCTGCGATCGCGCCGGGCTGGTGGACTTTGCCGAATTACTGCTGCGCGCCCATGAACTGTGGCTGAACAAGCCGCATATCCTCAATCATTATCGCGAACGCTTCACCAATATTCTGGTGGACGAATTCCAGGATACCAACCGTATTCAATATGCCTGGATCCGCCTGTTGGCAGGCGATAAGGCCAACGTGATGATCGTGGGTGATGACGATCAGTCTATTTACGGCTGGCGCGGAGCGCAGGTAGAAAATATTCAGCGCTTCCTGAAGGATTTCCCAGGGGCAGAAACGGTTCGCCTGGAACAGAATTACCGTTCGACCAGCAATATCCTGAAGGCGGCGAATACCCTGATTGCCAATAACGACGGGCGTATGGGGAAAAACCTGTGGACCGAAGGGGCCGAGGGCGAACCGATCTCAATTTATTGTGCATTCAACGAACTGGATGAAGCACGCTTTGTGGTAAATCGCATCAAGGCCTGGCAAGACAACGGCGGTGCGTTAAATGACTGCGCCATTTTGTACCGCAGTAATGCCCAGTCGCGCGTGCTGGAAGAGGCTTTGCTGCAAACGGCTATGCCTTACCGTATCTACGGCGGAATGCGCTTCTTCGAGCGTCAGGAGATCAAGGATGCGTTGGCTTACCTGCGCCTGATCGCCAACCGTAACGATGATGCCGCCTTTGAGCGCGTGGTGAATACCCCAACGCGGGGGATTGGCGATCGTACGCTTGACGTGGTGCGCCAGACCGCGCGCGATCGTCAATTGACGTTATGGCAAGCAACGCGCGCACTGCTGCAAGATAAAGTACTGGCTGGCCGCGCGGCGTCTTCCCTGCAGCGCTTTCTTGAGTTGGTCGATTCATTGGCCCACGAAACGGCAGACATGCCGCTGCATGTGCAGACTGACCGGGTGATACGCGATTCCGGGCTGTTTATCATGTATGAGCAGGAAAAAGGCGAGAAGGGTCAGGCGCGAATTGAGAACCTTGAGGAACTGGTGACGGCCACTCGCCAATACAGTTATCAGGATGAAGATCAGGACCTGATGCCGCTGCAGGCCTTCCTGTCCCATGCCGCACTGGAAGCGGGAGAAGGGCAAGCCGACGCCTATCAGGACGCGGTACAGCTGATGACGCTGCACTCGGCCAAGGGGCTGGAGTTCCGTCAGGTGTTTATCGTGGGTATGGAAGAGGGCATGTTCCCAAGCCAGATGTCACTGGATGAAGGCGGCCGTCTGGAGGAAGAGCGCCGTCTGGCCTACGTTGGCCTGACCCGTGCGATGCAGAAACTGACGCTGACCTATGCGGAAACCCGCCGTCTGTATGGAAAAGAAGTGTATCACCGCCCCTCACGTTTTATCGGTGAGATCCCGGAAGAGTGCGTGGAAGAGGTACGCCTGCGGGCCAGCGTATCACGCTCGGTGAGCCACCGTCGGATGGGGACGCCGATCAGTGAAAATGATACGGGCTATAAGCTCGGGCAGCGCGTGCGCCATGCCAAGTTTGGCGAAGGAACCATTGTCAACCTGGAAGGCAGCGGTGAACACAGCCGCTTGCAAATCGCGTTTCAGGGGGAAGGTATCAAGTGGCTGGTGGCAGCCTATGCCAAGCTGGAGACGGTGTAGCGTCCCCTCACCCCAACCCTCTCCCACAGGGAGAGGGAGCTGGTAGTCTCTGCTCCGTTGGAAGAGGAAGATAATCTCAGCAAGACTTGAGCTTCCCTTCGTCTAAGGTGAGCCAACAGAATCACATGATGTATCACCGTTCTTTCAGGCTATCTCGATCGGTACCCTCTCCCGCAGGGAGAGGGAGCTGGTAGTCTCTGCTCCGTTGGAAGAAAGAAGATAATCTCAGCAAGACTTGAGCTTCCCTTCGTCTAAGGTGAGTCAACAAAATCACATGATGTATCACCGTTCTTTCAGGCCATCTCGATCGGTACCCTCTCCCGCAGGGAGAGGGAGCTGGTAGTCTCTGTTCCGTTGGAAGAGGAAGATAATCTCAGCAAGACTTGAGCTTCCCTTCGTCTAAGGTGAGCCAACAAAATCACATGATGTATCACCGTTCTTTCAGGTCATCTCGATCGGTACCCTCTCCCAGTGGAAGAGGGGTAGGATGAGGGGCTCAGTGAGCGAAACGGTCGCCCACTTTCGCGGTGGCATACCAGCGCATTACCGCTTCAATCCCCTCACCACCCTCCGGTGGTGCCCATTGCATGCAATCTTCTTCGGTGAGTGCCTGATATGGGCCCTGTTTCACTTCAAATACCACACCACCGGGATCGACAGACAGCACGGCATGCCAGGTGAGCGCGGGCATCTCCAGCACTTTGGTTTCTTCGCCCAGTAAGGTTCGCTGGGTGACCTCGCCTGCGTCGTTGAACTGCAGTACCACGAAACGGCCACGCAGCGCAGTGAGCAACTCCCAGGTCTGCGGGTGGCGATGCGGGCGAATGTAAGTGCCTGGTTCCATGGCGATAGCCAGGCGTTGTACCGGATCGCTCAGTTCTTCATGCAACGTACGATGAGCGCGTAAACGCGGCACTTTGGTAGCTTGTTCGCTCATCGTTGTCAGGTCGTGGGCGGTAATCTGTTTCATTTCGTCAATCCGCAATATTTTTGTGCGCTAATTTTAGCAATTATCCGGCGGAGCTTCAGGGATTGCTACGTGTTTTTCTGTGCTTTATCGCTTTGTTACAACTGCATGACCAAGCTGTCGCGACCATGATGAATTGTTGCGCGATTATGCGGCCTAACCGGTTGACAGGCTTTTTCTTCTCGGCGTAACATGCGCGCACGATTATCAATGAGGACATACGCCTTGGACACACCCAGTAGATACTGGCTCACAGACCTGGAAAGCAGGTATAACTTCTAAGGCTATCCCATTGAGCTGATACCCTTCGTGGTTGTCGGCGACCCTCTTAAGTGTCGCTCTGAGTCAGATCTCCTTATGGTCTGGAACGAGCAGGTTTTTATATCCCCCCTCGATTTCTGTGCTTCAACGCGTTGTCTACCCTGTCACCATTAGGGAGTTTCTGGCACATGCTAAGCGCTTTCAAATTAGATAACAGTCGCTTATCCCGTCTGGAGTTGGATGATTCAGATGATTTAACCTCGTCGCTGTGGGTGGATCTGGTTGAGCCGGAGGAAGGCGAACGCGAGCGCGTGCAAAATGAATTGGGTCAGAGCCTGGCAACACGCCCGGAATTGGATGATATCGAAGCCTCTGCCCGTTTCTTTGAAGACGATGACGGCCTGCATATCCACTCCTTTTTCTACTTCGAAGATGCAGAAGATCATGCCGGCAACTCAACCGTCGCCTTTACTATCCGCGATGGCCGCCTGTATACCTTGCGTGAACGCGAACTGCCCGCTTTCCGTCTTTACCGGATGCGTGCGCGTAACATGAAAATGGTGGATGGCAACGCTTACGAGCTGTTGCTGGACCTGTTTGAAACCAAGATCGAACAGTTGGCCGATGAGATCGAGAACATCTACAGCGATCTGGAAAAGCTCAGTCGGGTGATTATGGAAGGCCATCAGGGCGATGAGTATGACGAAGCGCTGTCCACACTGGCAGAGCTGGAAGACGTGGGCTGGAAGGTTCGGCTGTGTCTGATGGATACTCAGCGTGCGTTGAATTTCCTGGTGCGTAAGGCCCGTTTGCCTACTAGCCAGTTGGAGCAGGCGCGTGAGATATTGCGTGATATCGAATCCCTGTTGCCACACAACGAATCCCTGTTCCAGAAGGTCAACTTCCTGATGCAGGCAGCGATGGGCTTTATCAACATCGAACAGAACCGCATCATCAAGATCTTCTCGGTGGTCTCGGTGGTTTTCCTGCCGCCAACGCTGGTGGCGTCGAGCTACGGGATGAACTTTGAGTTTATGCCAGAGCTGCGCTGGTCCTTCGGCTACCCTGGTGCTATTTGCTTGATGCTTGTGGCAGGGCTGGCGCCTTACCTCTATTTCAAACGCAAAAACTGGCTTTAAAAACGGCTCATATTCGCTTCGGGCGGTGGTTTATATCACCGCCCTCTTTTTCATCAATCACTCCCCGTTCTACCGCTAAATGGAGGTAGAATATCGCCTCTGATTATCGGTTCGTAAGGCATGAACTTTGATGGAGAGTTTCCCCCGCCTCATCCAATGGACGATCCTGTTGTTGACCTCGCTGGTGCTGGGGGGAGTTTTGCAGATCTTCCATGTTCCTGCCGCGCTGTTGCTGGGGCCGATGATCGTTGGCGTAGCGATGGGTTTGTTTGGCGCTTCGGTTCGTATTCCCGCCCCCTATTTTATCGCTGCGCAAGCGGTGTTGGGCTGCATGATTGCCCAAAGCCTTTCTCCCGATATCCTCACCCCTTTGCTTGATGACTGGCCGCTGGTGCTGTTAGTCCTGATAGCTACGCTGCTCGCGAGCGGGGTCTCTGGCTGGTGCCTGGTACGCTTCAGTGGATTACCAGGGCCAACCGGCGCATGGGGCTCTTCTCCTGGCGGAGCCTCGGCAATGGTGGCAATGGCGGGCGATTTTGGTGCGGATGTGCGGTTGGTAGCATTTATGCAGTATCTGCGCGTGCTGTTTGTCGCTACGGCCGCCGCGGTGGTGGCACGTATCGGCCTGGGGGATGACGCCGGGCAGGGTAGCGCTGCCTTGGTATGGTTCCCCGCGCTGGACTGGCGTTTCCTTGGCACTGTAGGCCTTGCGGTTGTCGGCGCCTGGCTGGGGCAACGTTTGCGTATTCCATCTGGCGCGCTGATGCTGCCGATGATCCTGGGGGCGCTATTACATTCTACCGGGACCATGACGTTGCAGGTGCCGGAATGGTTGCTGGCGTTAGCCTATGCCCTGATTGGCTGGAGCGTCGGGCTGCGTTTCACCCGGCCGATATTCCTGTTGGCGTTACGTACCTTGCCGCAGATGGTGATCTCTATTGTGGCGTTGATGCTGTTTTGCGGGGGATTAGGGTGGATGCTGACTCAGTTCCTGCCGGTCGATTTGTTAACGGCCTACCTGGCAACCAGCCCGGGCGGCCTGGATACCGTGGCGATCATTGCAGCAGGTAGCCGGGTCGACATCACCTTCGTGATGGCGATGCAGACCCTGCGTCTGTTTACTATTTTGCTGACGGGCCCGGCGATGGCCAGATTTATCTCTAACCACGCCACACCCGCGCAATCAACGTAGCTTACGTTGCTGGTACAGCGCATCGAGAGTGAATACCCCTAACGCCCCCCAGATAAAACCAAAGGTCACCAGTTTATCCTGGCCGATAGTTTCGCCATAGAAAGTGACGGCCAACAGGAACATCAGCGTTGGCCCGAGGTATTGGAAGAAGCCTAGCGTAGAGAGGCGAAGACGGGTTGCCGCAGCGGTGAAAAACAGCAGCGGAACCGTTGTCACAATCCCGGCAGCAATCAGCAGCAGGTTCAGTGACCAGGGGTTAGCACTCAGATGGCTGGTTGGGCTGTCGGCGATCAGGAACAGGTAGATCGCGGCTACCGGTAACAGCCACAGGGTTTCGATCAGCATGCCGGTTTGCGCATCAATGGCAATCTTTTTGCGCAGCAGGCCATAAAAGGCAAAGCTGAAGGCCAGGCCGAGCCCGATGATGGGCAAGGAGCCGAATTGCCACAGTTGTACCAGTACCCCGGTAAACGCCAGCGCCACCGCAACCCACTGCATACGGCGGAAGCGCTCACCCAAAAACAGCATGCCCAGCAAGACATTCACCAGTGGATTGATGAAATAGCCAAGGCTGGCCTCCAACATATGGTGGTTATTCACCGCCCAGATAAACAGCAGCCAGTTGCCTCCGACCAACAGCGCAGTCACGGCCAGCAGCAGTAGCCGTTTACGGTTTTGACATGCGGCACGGACTTTAGGCCAATTTCGCCCCAGTGACACCAATCCCAACATAAAGAAGAACGACCAGATTACCCGGTGGGTGAGGATCTCGTCAGCGGGTACTTGCTGGATCAATTTGAAATAGGCGGGGGCGATACCCCAAATAAAATAAGCGGCCAGGGCAAAGAAAATGCCCTGCCGCGTCTGTTTTGCGTCCATGACGGTTACCGGATGGGAAGAGGAGATACGGTGATTTTACTGAAGATAACAGGCTGTGTCGCGTCATTGTGCGAGACAGCCTACGACCCTCGTTACCCCACCAGATAGGTGGCAGTGGCGCTGGCGATATGCAGACCGTCGTGGTTATGCAGCTCAACGCGCGCCACGGCGACTTTATTACCACTGCGCAGTACGCTGGCGGCAGCCACGAAATGCTCGCCACGGCCAGGGCGCAGATAGTCGACACGCAGATCTATCGTCCCCATACGTGAAAGGCGAGCCGTCAGTTCTTCTTCAATCAACGGATCCTGGCGCATCAGCACGCTGCCCACGCACGCTAACCCGGCAGCGACGTCTAGCACGGAAGCAATCACACCGCCGTGAAGGATGTTCTGCGCGGCATTGCCAACTAACTTGCGCTGATTGGTAAAAGTCAATTCCACGTAGTCGTCTTCAAAACGGCGCAGCTCCAGCCCCAGTTCACGGTTAAACGGCATGTGATAGACGAAGATTTCGCCTATTTTCTGACGGGCTGCGTCCAGGGTCATTAGGGTGTGCGACATAGTTCCTTTCTTCATTTGAGTTTGGGGATTCGAATGACTGGTCAGTCCAGGTTAACTGATTGTGGATTTTATGCTTATTTTTTGTTGCTTTCCAGGGCCGTTCAATAAATGTATTCCCTAGTGCTGTAAATCCTGCTTTGTGTGTAAAATGGCCTGCTTTTATTTCTGCTGTTTTCCTAATATTTCTGGAGTGAGCAAACCATGCGCGTTCTGTCTGGGGTTGTGATGGCGATGCTGTTTGCGCCAATAGTGGTGCAGGCTGATGAAGTCACCGAGCAAAAGAATCTGAATAAACCGGCGGTTCGTGGCAGTATCATCGGTAATATGCTGCAGCATTATGATAACCCGTTCACACTCTACCCTTACGAGCCCAACTACCTGATTTACACCGACACCAGCGATCTGAACAAAGAGGCGATCAAGTCCTATAGCTGGGCGGAAAATGCGCGCAAGGATGAGGTGAAATTCCAGCTCAGCCTGGCCTTCCCAATCTGGCGTGGAATTGCCGGTGAGAACTCGGTTTTAGGAGCTTCCTACACCCAGCGTTCCTGGTGGCAGTTCTCAAACCACTCAGAATCTTCACCATTCCGTGAAACCAACTATGAGCCGCAGATTTTCGTTGGCTGGGCAACGGCGTATCAGTTTGCCGGTTGGACGTTGCGTGATATCGAAGTGGGTCTGAACCATGAATCCAACGGCCGTGAAGATCCGACCTCACGCAGTTGGAATCGGGGTTATGCGCGTCTGATGGCGCAAAACGGGGGCTGGCAGGTCGAAGTGAAACCCTGGTTCCGCTTTTCTGAAAGTGCCAGCAACGACGATAACCCGGATATCACCAAATACATGGGCTATTACCGTCTGAAGGTGGGGTATGCCTTGGGCGAAAGCGTGTTCAGCGTTGATGGCCATTACAACTGGAATACCGGTTTTGGTGGCGGGGAACTGGGCTGGAGCTATCCAATCACTAGCCACGTGCGTTTCTATACGCAACTGTTCAGCGGCTACGGTGAATCGATGATTGATTACAACTTCAGGCAGACACGGCTTGGCGTTGGTGTCATGCTTAACGATATTATGTAATCTTGATACCCGTGGTCTTTCAAGCCGCAGTGTCGTTATCCGAAGGGCCGCAGCAAGACGCGTTTCAGATTTGTTACCCTAGTCACTTACCGACGTAAACGCCTGGGGATGACTGAATTAGGCATCTGGCTGCCCTGTCCTGGGATGGGCAAATTCCGCGAGTGCATGAATGCACATGAGCGGCCAACGAGAAATCCATAGGGTATAGCGCGGAGCCAACCAGGCAACGTTGTCGTGTAAAAATGGGGAAGTGTGTGTCAACCGCAGCAGTGATAAACAGAGAGTTGCTGGCAGAACAGGTATTGCGAGATACCTTCGGCTACCAGCAGTTCCGTCCGGGTCAACAAACGATTATCAACGCAGCCATTGGCGGCCAGGATTGTCTGGTAGTGATGCCGACCGGCGGGGGGAAATCGTTGTGCTATCAAATCCCGGCGCTGGTGATGGATGGCTTGACGCTGGTCGTCTCCCCACTGATTTCTTTGATGAAAGATCAGGTCGATCAACTGCTTGCCTATGGCGTTTCCGCCGCCTGCTATAACTCGACGCAAACGCGAGAGCAGCAACTGGAGGTGATGGCGGGTTGCCGTAGCGGCAAAATCAAAATGCTGTATATCGCGCCAGAACGACTGATGATGGACAGCTTCCTTGATTTGCTGGACCACTGTCCGCCCGTGTTGCTGGCGGTCGATGAAGCGCACTGCATCTCACAATGGGGTCATGACTTCCGGCCAGAGTACCGCGCGCTTGGTCAGTTGAAGCAGCGCTTCCCCACCATGCCGGTCGTGGCGCTGACCGCCACGGCAGATGAAGCCACGCGCGGGGATATTGTCCGCCTGTTGGCGTTGCAAGATCCGCTGATTCAGATCAGCAGTTTCGATCGCCCCAATATCCGCTACACGCTGGTGGAGAAGTTCAAGCCGCTCGATCAACTGTGGCGTTTTGTACAAGACCAGCGTGGTAAAAGCGGCATTATTTATTGTAATAGCCGCGCCAAAGTGGAAGACACCACCGCACGCCTGCAAAGCCGCGGGTTGAGTGTGGCGGCCTATCACGCTGGCCTGGACAACGATCGCCGTTCTCAAGTGCAGGAGGCCTTCCAGCGTGATGATTTGCAGGTGGTGGTCGCCACCGTTGCTTTTGGAATGGGGATCAATAAACCCAACGTGCGTTTTGTGGTCCACTTCGATATTCCGCGCAACATAGAGTCTTATTATCAGGAAACCGGTCGTGCCGGGCGTGATGGTCTGCCAGCGGAAGCGATATTGCTGTATGACCCGGCCGATATGGCGTGGTTGCGCCGTTGCCTGGAAGAAAAACCGGCAGGGCAGCAGTTGGATATTGAACGGCATAAGCTGAATGCCATGGGCGCATTTGCCGAAGCCCAGACCTGTCGTCGCTTGGTCCTGTTGAACTATTTCGGTGAGGGTAAGCAGCAGGCCTGTGGCAACTGCGATATCTGCCTCGATCCTCCCAAGCGTTACGACGGCCTGGAAGATGCTCGCAAGGCCCTGTCGGCGATTGGTCGTGTCGGGCAGCGCTTTGGTATTGGCTATGTGGTTGAAGTGCTGCGCGGTGCCAATAATCAGCGTATCCGTGAATTTGGCCACGACAAACTGCCGGTATACGGTATTGGTCGCGATCACACTACCGAGCACTGGACCAGCGTATTGCGCCAATTGATTCACCTGGGGTTTATCACTCAGAACATTGCGCTGCATTCTGCGCTGCAACTGACCGAAGCCGCCCGCCCGGTGCTGCGTGGCGAGGTGGCGTTACAACTGGCGGTGCCGCGTATTCAGAGCTTCAAAGTGCGCAGCAGTGCCAATCAGAAGTCCTACGGTGGTAATTACGATCGCAAGCTGTTTGCCAAACTGCGCAAGCTGCGTAAATCCATTGCCGATGAAGAGAACATTCCTCCTTACGTGGTGTTCAACGACGCCACGCTGCTGGAGATGGCTGAACAGATGCCTGTCAGAGCCAGCGATCTGTTGAGTGTTAACGGCGTTGGCCAACGTAAGCTGGAACGTTTTGGTGCGCCATTTATGGCAATGATCCGCGATCATCTCGACAATGACGACGAATAAGGACGGACAATCATGCTGATGTTGTTTTTGACCGTAGCGCTGGTACATCTGATTGCATTGATGAGCCCAGGGCCGGATTTCTTTTTTGTTTCACAAACGGCAGTCAGCCGTTCACGGCGTGAAGCGATGATGGGCGTAGTGGGGATCTCCCTTGGCGTCATGGTCTGGGCCGGGGTGGCGCTGCTGGGGCTGAATCTTATCCTGCAGAAAATGGCCTGGTTGCATCAGATTATCATGGTGGGCGGGGGCCTGTATCTGTGCTGGATGGGGTGGCAACTGTTGCGCTCTGCCCGTAGCCAGAATGCGCAAACTGCGTCGGCAGAAGACGTGCAAGTGGCGTTGCCAAAGCCGGGGCGCAGCTTTATCCGCGGCTTGTTAACCAACCTTTCCAACCCCAAAGCGGTGATTTACTTCGGTAGCGTGTTCTCGTTGTTTGTCGGCGAGGATGTGGGCGCCGGTGCGCGTTGGGGGTTATTTGCCTTGATCACCGGCGAAACGTTCATCTGGTTTAGCCTGGTTGCGGTGGTGTTTGCGTTACCCGCCATGCGCCGGGGCTATCAGCGGATGGCAAAATGGATTGACGGCCTGGCGGGGGTACTGTTCACCGGTTTTGGCCTGCATTTGATTTTTACCCGCTAGGCTATTTTACCTGTCATTTTGAACCCGGGCAGAGCTCGGACTCCTCACGTACTTCAAAGTACGCTGCGGGTCCTGTGCGCTGGCCGTGTCCAAACAGCCTGCGACGTAACGCCTGGGATCACATTCTCACGCCTTTCTTGCCGTCGCCAACAATCCCGCCACCAGAATAAACAGCGAGCCAAAAACGCGGTTCAGTAACTGCATCTGGCGCGGTGTTTTCAGCCAACCGGCAATACGCGTTGCCAGCGTGGCATAGCCAATCATCACAATGATATCTACCACCACCGTGGTGACGCCGAGAATGACATACTGCTCAGCCTGCGGCTGGTTGGGCATGATAAACTGCGGGAACAGTGCTGCCAGGAATACGATGCTTTTGGGGTTGGTCAGATTGACCAACACGGCACGGCGGAATAAGTGGCGGCGTGGCAGGGTACCTGCCAGCGTATGCAAATCCAACGCGCCAGCGGCGCGCCATTGCTGAATGCCTAGCCATACCAGATAGGCGGCCCCAAACCATTTCAGCAGTTCAAAGGCCAGCAGCGACTGAGAGATCACGGCTCCCAGACCCATTCCCACCAGCACGATATGGATGCTCAGTCCTGACTGTAATCCAGCGATTGACGCAGCCGCCCCACGGTAGCCATGACTTATGGCGGTACTCATGGTGTTGATGGCGCCTGAACCGGGAGAAAGACTGAGGATTAGCGTTGTCAGCAGATAGGTTAACCACCAGTCTAAGGTCATCGTAAGGCTCCCTGTAAGGTTCAATATGTGCGACAATAAACCTGTTTTTGTCAGAATCGGATCACAATACGCTAGTATTATTTCTTGTGCCAGAGATCACATTTGTATCTCTGGATATCCCAGAAAAGGCATTTGATGACATCGTTCACTCTCAGTTCCGATGACTGGTTAAACCGTGAAAAGCAGTTTTCTGCTTTTGCTACCGGGCCGTTGCTGGATTTCTGGCGGCAGCGAGAGGAAAGCGAATTCGTGGGTGTCGGTGGGGTGCCAATCCGTTTTGTGCGCTTTAGTTCACCACAGCATCAGCGTGTGGTGGTGGTGAGCCCAGGGCGCATCGAAAGCTATATCAAATATCCGGAAGTGGCTTACGATCTGTTTCATCGCGGTTATGACGTGATGATCATCGATCACCGTGGCCAAGGACGTTCTGGCCGCATGCTGGCAGATCCGCACCGTGGTCATGTGGTAGACTTCGCCGATTACGTCGACGATTTCGCTCAGTTCTACCATCAACACGTTTTACCGCTGGGGTATCGGCAGCATGTCGCGCTGGCGCACTCCATGGGCGGCGCAATTCTTGCCCAGTTTCTGGCACGCGAGCCGCAGGCGTTTGCGGCGGCGGCCTTATGTGCCCCGATGTTTGGTATTTATCTGCCGATGCCGGGCTGGATGGCTAACCATATTCTAAACTGGACGGAGAAGCGCCCGACGCTACGAGACTATTATGCCGTCGGGACCGGGCAATGGCGGCCATTACCCTACGTGGTGAATGTGCTGACCCATAGCCGTGAGCGTTATCGACGCAGCCTGCGTTATTATGCCGACTCCCCCGAACTGCAGGTAGGCGGGCCCACGTATCATTGGGTGCGGGAAAGTATTCAGGCTGGGCAGCAGATCATTGCGCAAGCCGCTAAAATAGTGACACCGATTTTATTATTGCAGGCCGGTGAGGATCGGGTCGTCGACAACCGTTCCCATTGGGCTTTTTGTCAGGCACTGTCAGACGCGGGGCACCCTTGTGAAGGGGGCGTACCGCGGGTTATCAAAGGCGCTCGCCATGAGATCCTGTTCGAGCGGGACACGATGCGCGCCGAGGCACTGGACGCAATCCTGCGTTTCTTTGCTCAGTATTTAGGTGGCACTGTTGCTGCCGACAACTCCATCAGAGGTTAAAACATATCGTTATGTATCACGTCGTTGCTTCCGATTTAGATGGCACATTGCTATCCCCCGATCATACCCTGACGCCCTATGCCAAAGAAACGCTGAAGTTGCTGACACAGCGTGGTGTGCACTTTGTTTTCGCAACGGGTCGCCACCATATCGACGTTTCCCAGATCCGCGATAATCTCGGCATCAGCGCCTTTATGATCACCTCCAACGGTGCGCGGGTGCACAACACCGCAGGCGAGCTGATCTTCAGCCACAACCTGGATGAAGATATTGCCCGCGATCTGTACAGCATGATGCATGATAATCAGGATATCCTGACCAACGTTTATCGCAACGACGATTGGTTCATGAACCGTGAAAGCCCGGAACAGGAAGAGTTCTTCCGGGAATCGATCTTTAAATACCAGCTGTTTGAGCCGGGCCTGCTGGAAACCGACGGCGTGTGCAAGGTGTATTTCACCTGTGACGATCACGATAAATTACTGCCGCTGGAGGATGCCATCAACGCACGCTGGGGCGATCGGGTTAACGTCAGCTTCTCGTTCCCTACCTGTCTGGAAGTGATGGCCGGTGGCGTATCGAAAGGCCATGCGCTGGAGGAAGTGGCCAAGATCTTCGGCTATTCGCTCAAAGAGTGCATCGCCTTTGGTGACGGTATGAACGATCTGGAAATGCTGTCGATGGCGGGGAAAGGCTGCATCATGCGTGATGCCCACCAGCGTCTGAAAGACAAACTGCCGGATCTGGAAGTGATTGGCTCCAACGTCGACGACGCTGTGCCTCACTACCTGCGCAAAATGTTCCTGGCATAAATCGGCAAGGGGGGCCATATCCGCCCGCTGCCCCCCTGATTTTTTAATGCTGGCCGAGCGACCTGGCTCACATTCCATCAACGATTTTTTCGATTCCAACTCCCGCCTTTCATCAAATTATTTGCAGTTAAAAAGTCATACATCGGCAATCTCACACTTTTCGTCTGGGTATTTGTTTGCTGCAAAATTTTCGTTGCTGCACGCGAAATCGTTTATCTGTTATGTCTGCTACAGCCCCTTATACTCGAATCAGACCCCAGAATTCCCGGCCTTCAGGCCGCAAAATAACGATGCAGGAGATGCGCCATGACACAGAAAACTTTTCACGCAGAACCCTTCGCTTTACCGTTCGATACTGCCAGCACTGCACTGGTGATGATTGATATGCAGAAAGATTTTGTTGAACCGGGTGGCTTTGGTGAAGCACTGGGTAATGACGTTTCTTTGGTTCGCAGTGCCATTGAACCTTGCAAGCGGGTGCTGGATGCCGCTCGTGGTCAGGGATTGCTGGTGATCCACACCCGTGAAGGCCATCGTGACGACCTTAGCGACTGCCCTCCGGCCAAATTAACCCGTGGTGGACAGACCTTTATCGGTACCCATGGGCCGATGGGGCGCATTCTGGTACGAGGCGAAGCTGGCCACGACATTATTCCCGAGCTCTATCCGCAGGCTGGCGAACCGGTGATCGATAAGCCAGGAAAAGGTGCGTTCTACCAGACCGATCTGCATCTGATCCTGCAAAACCACGGCATCAAGACGCTGATTGTTTGTGGCGTGACCACCGAAGTGTGTGTGAACACCACGGTGCGTGAAGCCAACGACCGTGGCTATGAATGCATTATCCCACAGGACTGCGTCGGCTCTTACTTCCCTGAATTCCAGAAGTATGCGCTGGAGATGATCAAAGCCCAGGGCGCGATTTTTGGCTGGGTCAGTGATGCGAGTGCCATTGTGGCGGGTTTGCAGGACTGATGCCCTCACCCGCTCCCTCTCCCACAGGGAGAGGGAGCGGGCCGGAGCGCTTGATGAGTCCGTACGGCTTCGGAAAGTAGGGGTAAAGGTATTACGCAGGAACATCAGTGAACGCGATCGGTTCCCTCTCCAGGGGGAGAGGGTTAGGGTCGGAGCGCTTGATGAGTCCGTACGGCTTCGGAAAGTGAGGGGTAAAGGTATTACGCAGGAACATCAGTGAACGCGATCGGTGCCCTCTCCAGGGGGAGAGGGTTAGGGTGAGGGGCATAGCACGGAGCCAAGATGTCTCCCCCGGAATGGCAGAGTTTTCAGGAGTAGGCAAATGGCAGTCACGGCGTTTTCGGCACTTTCTGTGGGTTATCTGGCGGCCAGCAGGTTAGCGAACCATGACCGGCTCCAGGTGCACAGCTGCTTTCAGCGTTCGTTAAATCTGCGTCACCCTGATGGCTATCTGTTGCCGCTACTGAGTGGGGATTTTCAAGATTTGCCGGATGCTATTCGCATCCCGGTCAGTGGCGAGTGGGATTGGCGCCATCATGCCCAGATTGGACAGCTGGCCACTTTTCAGCAGGGTACGTTGCAAGGGGGGGGCTGGTGCATTGCACTGGGGCTTGCCCCCCGCTGGCAGCCTGCGCAGCGCCTGCCGGAAGCAAACCCCCTTGCTTTGCTGGATACGTTGAGCCATTACGCCACGCTGGCGTGGCAACTCGGTCAGTATTGCCACCAGCATCACAGCGAAAGCGATGTGCAGTTGTTGCCCGGCATGGTGCAAAGCGGTGCATTACGCTACCCGCCGCCACGGATCGTAACGCTTGGGCTGACAGATAGCCCAGAGCAGTTGGCAGGAGAAGTGAACGCCCTGATTGGTTATGGGCGTGGGCTGACGCCAGATGGTGATGACTATCTCTTGGGCTATATGGCGGCACTGTGGCCGTGGCGGAAGCTTCCTGCTATTGCCAGCCATGACAGCGTCATGCGTCGTCTTATCGGCAGCCAACTGGCCTGCACCAACGATATCAGTCGGCATTATCTGGCACGCGCCTTAGAGGGCCACTTCTCGGCCCCGATCGACCAACTGATGTCAGTGTTGGGTTCCGCGACCTCCACCACACAGGTGCAGGCTGCGGCGCTGGAAGTGATGCAGTTTGGCGCTTCGTCCGGTGTGGATTGTTTAGCCGGGATATTACATGGCTTGAGAACGCTGCGAAGTTCGCTCTGATCCGGAACTCAATGAGAACGATGATTTAACATGCTGAAAATGAATGATTTTTAGCATGAAACCCTTTTGCCCAGATCCTGGTTTTGGGTAAATATCGAACAGGTAAATACGATGAGTGTAATGCATAAAGTTTTTGCCAATCTCTATCAGGACTCGGTTTCGCTGATGCAGATTTCGGCGCAGATCGGCCAACTGCCTGGTATCGAACAGGCCTCGGTGGTAATGGGAACGGCGACTAACCTCGCTCAACTGCGCGATGCCGGTTTGGACGATGGCTGTAAAGCGGGGCCGAACGATCTGATTATTGCCGTCCGGGGCGAGGCCACGGCCTGCAGCGAGGCGCTGGAGATAGCGCACCAGCGGCTCAACAGCAAACCGCAGGAAAGCGCTTCCGATGGCCCGCGAACCCCACAACTGGTGAGCCTGGAGATGGCTGTCGAGCAACAGCCCGACCTCAATCTGGCACTGATTTCCGTGCCGGGAGATTATGCGGCGGCAGAGGCCATCAAGGCTCTGCAGTTGGACATGAACGTGATGTTGTTCAGCGACAACGTCAGCCTGGAGCAGGAAAAGCAGATCAAGCAACTGGCTCAACGTAAAAACCGCCTGGTGATGGGGCCGGATTGTGGTACTGCCATTATCAATGGCTTGCCATTAGGGTTTGCCAACGTGGTGAACAGAGGTTCGATTGGCATTGTGGGGGCCTCGGGGACCGGTCTGCAGGAAGTGAGCTGCCGCATTGACCAGCTTGGTGCCGGGATTTCGCAGGCATTGGGCACTGGTGGACACGATCTGCATGAAGCGATAGGCGGGATTTCCATGCTGCACGGGTTGCAGGCGTTGGCTGCCGATCCCGCCACTCAGGTGATTGTATTGATTTCCAAACCCCCGGCGCGCCCGGTGGCAGAGCGTATTCTTGAACGGGCGCAGGCCTGTGGCAAACCGGTGGTGGTCAACTTCCTGGGGGCGGCTCCTGAAGCGATCACTCGCCCAGGGATCACCGCTGCGGCTACCTTGGCCGATGCCGCCGAGATTGCGGTAGCGCAGGTTAAGGGCAATGTAGTAGCCGATCCGGTGACCATCATCCCGCCCCAGGATGTGCAGATGCTACAGCAAGCCAGTGTGCGGTTGCCCGCCACACGCCGGGCCATTCGAGGCGTTTTTGCGGGAGGCACCTTCTGCTATGAAGGGCAGTTGTTATGCCAACAGCAAGGGTTCAGCGCCGCATCCAATACGCCGGTCGCCGGCAACGCCAAACTGGCCGATATCTGGCGTAGCCAAGGGCACACGCTGATTGACATGGGCGACGATGATTTTACCCGTGGCCGACCACACCCGATGATTGATCCCACCCTGCGTAACCAGCGCATTGTGGCTGAGTTGAACGATGCCGATACCGCCGTGGTGCTGTTTGATCTGGTACTGGGGTATGGCGCAGCCGCTGAGCCTGCGACCGAATTGCTGGCGCTGCTGAGTCAGCACGACAACCAGAATGGGCCGGTGTTGATTGCCCATGTCTGTGGTACTGAAGCCGATCCGCAACAACGTTCACGCCAGGTTGCGGCCTTGCGTCAGGCTGGCGTACTGGTTGCGGGTTGCAACGCCCAGGCGGCGCTGTGGGCCAGCCAGGTTGCTCATATTCAGGCTGAGAAAAACGGAGAAACAGCATGAACCCATTATTTCAGCAGCCACTGAAAGTGGTTAACGCCGGGTTGGCCGGATTTGCCGATAACTTGCAACAGGCGCTGGGCGACGTTGTCGCTCTGCACTGGCAACCGCCCGCGATGGGTAACGTCCAGGCTGGACTGGATCTGGCGGCGTTGATCCGCCACCCGTTGGTGGAACAAGCCAATCAGATCGCGTTTGAACGTTACCTGAGCGCACAGCCGGTGCTTATCGATGTGATGAGCGCGGGGGAAGCCATCGCTGCCATGGCTCAACGCAAGCTGATCCTGCACTCTGGGCCGCCGATTGCCTGGCCAGAAATGTGTGGTCCGGTGAAGGGCGCAATCATTGGTGCGATCCTGTTCGAAGGTTGGGCAAATGACCATCAAGCCGCCGAGCGCCTGATCGTCGACGGCCTGGTTGCACTGGAACCTTGCCATCATCATCAGGCGGTTGGGCCGATGGCCGGGATCATCAGCCCGTCGATGCCAGTGTGGGTGATTGAGAATAAAACCAACGGCCAGCGGGCGTTCAGCAATTTCAACGAAGGGTTGGGCAAGGTACTGCGCTTCGGAGCCAACAATGAAGAAGTCTTGCAACGCCTGCACTGGATGAAGCAAGAGCTGGCTCCCGCATTGAAAGCGGCGGTGCGTCAGATTGGGGAGCTGGAGCTGAAACCGCTGATGGCGCAGGCGTTGCACATGGGGGATGAGGTCCACAACCGTAATTCTGCGGCAACGGGGCTGTTGATTAAACGTCTGGTGCCCGCCTTGCTGGCCTGCAACCTGCCGCTGGAAACGCTACAGCGTGCGGTGGCGTTTATTACGGGTAACGATCACTTCTTCCTCAATCTGTCGATGGCGGCGTGTAAAGCCATGATGGATGCCGCTACCGGCGTGCCATACAGTTCGATGGTCACGGTGATGGCGCGCAACGGGGTCAATTTCGGTATTCGTTTGTCCGGCACCGGCGATCGTTGGTTCCAGGCACCCGCCAACGCGGTTGAAGGGTTGTTCTTCCCGGGCTACGGCGTTGACGATGCCGCAGCGGATCTGGGGGACAGCGCTATCACCGAAACCGCTGGCGTGGGCGGCTTTGCCATGGCGTCCTCACCGGCCATCGTGAAATTTGTCGGTGGAACACCGGCCGATGCCACCAACAACAGCCGTCGTATGCAGGCGATCACCGTGGGGGCCAACCCGGCGTTTACCTTGCCCGCACTGAACTTTGCGCCAACGGCGGCGGGGATCGATGCCCGTAAAGTGGCCGATCGCCAGATACTGCCGGTGATTAATACCGGTATTGCCCATAAGCAGGCCGGCGTCGGGCAGATTGGCGCCGGTATTACTACCGCACCGATGCCTTGTTTTGTTGAGGCGATCCAGGCCCTGGCCCAGTCGCTACCCACAGGAGAGCCAACATGAGCAGACCTTTAGCGGTGGTTGCCGTGGGGGGCAATGCGCTGATCCAGAACGATCGGCATAACAGCATCCCGGATCAGTATCAGGCGGTGATGGAGACCGTGCAACATATTGCCGAGATGGTTGAAGCGGGCTGGGATCTGGTACTGACGCACGGCAACGGCCCGCAGGTCGGTTTTATCCTGCGTCGTTCGGAACTGGCGGCAGAAGAGGTGGCACCGGTCCCGCTCGACTATGCCGTGGGCGATACACAGGGTGCGATTGGCTACATGTTCCAGAAGGCTTTGCATAACGAACTGCAGCGCCGGGGTATTCAGCGGATCGTCGTGGCATTGGTGACCCAAACCCGGGTCAGCGCAGATGATGCGGCCTTCCAGCATCCAAGCAAACCGGTAGGCGCTTTCTTCGATCGCCAGACGGCGCTGGAGCGCCAACAGAAGCTGGGTTGGACAGTGATGGAGGATGCGGGGCGTGGCTGGCGGCGTACGGTACCGTCGCCTGAGCCACTGGAGATCATGGAACGGGAAGTCATTGCTCAACTGTTGGCGCAGGGCTGCATCGTGATCGCCTGTGGCGGCGGTGGGATCCCGGTCGTACAGGATGAACATCAACAGCTACGAGGCGTGGAAGCGGTGATCGACAAGGATCTGGCTTCCGCCCTGTTGGCAGAACAACTGGGCGCGGATCTGTTGATGATCCCGACCGGTGTTGAACAGGTTGCGATTAATTTTGGCACGCCGCAGCAGCAGTGGCTGGATACCTTAAGTATTGAACAGGCGCAGGATTTACTGCTGCAGGGGCAGTTTGGCGCAGGCAGCATGCAGCCGAAAATCGAAGCCATCCTGCGGTTTGTCATCAACAGCAAGCAACAGGGAAAAAACGGTCAGGGGTTGATCACCCGCCCGCAGGCCATTAAAGCCGCACTGAATCACCAGACCGGCACCTGGATTACCCGCTAATCCGATTAGGCTCTTAGCGATAACAAAAAAGGGAACAACACATGAGTTTGACAACATTGGTCGCCGTTAATGGCACCTTGATGCGCGGTCTGGAACTGAACGGCAACATGATTGCAGCGGGCGGCGTTTTTATCCGTGAAGACCAGACCGATGCCCATTACCGGCTGTGGAGTATTAACGATCGTCACCCTGGCATGATTCGGGTGATGGAAGGCGGCGTTTCTGTCGCATTGGAACTTTGGCAACTGCCTATGGCGTCGTTTGCCACTTTGTTACTGAGTGAACCGGCAGGGTTGGCGATCGGCAAGGTGAAATTGCTCGACGGCAGTGAAGTGTTGGGCGTACTGGCGGAACCCTGGCTGGTGGCTGGGCAAAAGGAAATCACCGAGCACGGCGGTTGGCGCCAGTATACCGGAGAAGCCTTTACCGGTTGAGTTTCGCAGTGTTCAAGACATTGACTCACAAGGAGTAATGTATGCGTAAAACAGACGAAAACATCAATACCGCCTCTGGTTTTCATATCGCGATGATTCTACTGGGGATTGCGGTTACCCCGGTGCTGCTGTCTTCTTCCAGCCTGGGTAGCCAGCTATCCCGTTCGGGTTTGATCACCGTTGTGGCATTAGGTGGCCTGATCCTGACGATTTTGGCGGCAATTACTATCAGCGTGGGTGAAAAGGCCCGTCTGCCGACTTACGGCATCGTGAAGTATCCGTTCGGTGAGCGTGGGGCGATTGCCATCAATATCCTGATGGCGATCAGCCTGTTTGGCTGGATTGCCGTAACGGCCAATATGTTCGGCCATTCGGTTCACGATCTGCTGGCACAGCATGGCATGAACTTGCCAACGCCGCTGCTGGTCGCCGCTGGGTGCTGTATTTTCGTTGCTTCCACAGCCTTTGGTTTTGCGGTGTTAGGCAAAGTGGCGCAAATTGCCGTGCCGATTATTGCGCTGGTGCTGTGCTATATCCTGTATGTGGCGACGCACGGCCAGGCTGAGCTGGTGCAGAGCGTGGGCAGTATGGAGATCGGCGTGGCGGTCTCTACCGTGGTTGGGACGATTATTGTGCTGGTGGCCACGTTGCCGGACTTTGGCAGCTTTGTGCATAACCGCAAACATGCGCTGATCGCGGCATCCATCACTTTCCTGGTCGCTTATCCTTTGCTGTACTGGGTGGGGGCAACGCCGAGTGCTCTGAGCGGCCAAGGCTCTCTGCTGGCGGCGATGGCGGCATTTGGCTCGGTATTGCCAGCGGCGCTGTTGCTGATTTTCGCCTGTATCACCGGAAACGCGGGCAATATGTTCCAGGGGACATTGGTGGTTTCAACCCTGCTGACTCGCTTCCCTAAATGGCAGATCACTCTGGCATTGGGTATCCTTTCAGCCATTGTTGGCAGCATGGATATCATGGGCTGGTTTATTCCGTTCCTGCTGTTCCTGGGCATCGCCACGCCGCCGGTGGCCGGTATCTATATTGCCGACTTTTTCCTTTATCGTCGTCACGGCTATCAGGAAGACGTGCTGGCCGCTGAGCCACAGATCAAACTGCTGACTTTCGTCGCTTGGGTCGCCGGTTCCGCAGTCGGTTTTATGACCGTCAAAGGCATGTTCACGCTGACCACCATTCCTTCTGTGGACTCCATTCTGGTGGCTTGCGTGGGTTATGCATTACTAAGCAGGATCGGTCGGTAAAAATAACCCGTAGTCTTTCAAGCAGCAGCGTTGTTATCGGCCCATCCGTGGGCCTTACCCCTTACGGGGCCACTGTGTACAGCGTTCAAACCTGTTCCCGACAGATTTGTCACCCCAGTCACTGACTAAAAGTAAGTGGCTGGGGATGAGTAAGCTGGTCATCTAGCTGCAACTCGAAATTCATAAGGTATATAATTGAGCATAATGAACGGGCTGCCAGCCTTTTAGCTGATAGCCTTGCCGGTGGCATGCTCCCAGGGAATCATTATGTTTATCTCCGACGAAGCTTTACGCGTTGTTCATCTGGTTGCCAAATACCAGAGCATTACCACTGCCGCCGAGCACCTGAACAAAGTCCCTTCCGCGATCAGCTATACGGTGAAAAAGCTCGAGGAGAGTTTTGGTGTTGAGCTGTTCTTGCGCAAAGGCCGCTATATCGAACTCACCCCGGCGGGCGAGTATTTCATTCAACACAGCAAAACCATCCTCAACGATCTGGATGCCCTACGGCGCAATACTGCACTGATCCATAGTGGTGTGGAGCAGGAGCTGACGATTGCCGTAAATAACATCATCCCGCGTTCGGCTATCGTTGAGTTTATCTGCGATTTCGAGCAGGTATTTCCCTCAACCCGCCTGACCATAGATACCGAGGTGTATAACGGTTGTTGGGATGCACTGTACGGTAAACGGGCCAACCTGGTGATCGGCGCACCGCATGCGGTACCCAGTACAGAGGGGATCATCAGCGAGTCTATTGGCCACCTGGAGTGGGACTTTGTCGTCGGGCCGCAGCATCCGTTGGCGATCCAGATTCAACCGCTGCAAAACACCGAGTTACGCCAGTATCCGGCGATTTGCATTCGTGATACTGCAGTGAATTTTGTGCCACAGCAGGCTTGGCTGCTGGAAGGACAAAAGCCGATGTTTGTACCCGATTTTGCGACGGCCATTGCGCTGATCCAGCGTAACGTCGCTATCGGTTATGTGCCACATCATCTGGCGCTACCGCTGCTGAATGCGGGGACATTGGTCAAAAAACCGATGCAGGAACATAAGCATGCGACGCAGATTTTCTTTGCCGCCCGCTGTGATGGCATGGGTAAGGTCAGCCGCTGGTGTCGGGATTACCTGCTGGCACCGTCGTTCCGTGCCAGATTACATGGGCAGCTGTGAGGTATTATTCTTGTACCTTGCAGACCAAATCGGACGAAGATAATTTGCCGTCCGGGGTATCCTGGATCAGCTCGATATCCTGTTCCAGACGGCAGAATAAAGCGGCGGCAAGTGAAGATAATCTGAACGTTCCACGATTTGTTTTCCTTATCAATCGCCGACGGCCGTATCCTTTCATCACGCACCGTAATAATCAAGGAAGAGGCTCATTATTGCCGGTGTGGCAAATCAACGCTCTACCCGTCGTTTCGCACTTCCAATCCGGCCGCTTTCCATTCTGGAAAACCATCTTCAAGACAGCGAGCGGTAAATCCGTTGGCGCGTAACGTCTTCATGGCATTAACAGACAGCGCACAATAAGGCCCACGGCAATAGGCCACCACCTCTTGCTGTTTGCGTAACTCAGGCAGTCGGCTTGCCAGCTCTTCCAACGGAATGTTAATTGCGTTGGGCAGATGGCCAGAGGCGAACTCTTCTGCTGGACGCACATCCAGCAACGTGACATCGCCATCGTTAAGTCGGCGCAGTAACTCAGTGCGGGAAATTGATTCGAGACGCTCGCGTTGGTTGAGGGTGTCGGCGACAAAGTTGCCGATCTCATTATGACGGAACTCCATAAACTGGCGGATAGCGGCCAGCAGGGGTTGTACAGGCCCATCTCCCAAGCGGTAGTAAACGTGCTTTCCCTCCCGGCGTGATTGCACAAAATTGGCGCGTTTGAGGTGCTGCAGATGTTGGGAGGCGTTGGCTATCGTCAGTCCGGCCAGTTCGGCCAGCCTTTCCACCGGCCTTTCTCCTTGAGCAATATGTTCAAGCAGCATCAGGCGATGCGCATTTCCCAGTGATCGGGTGATTTCGGCAAACTCATTAAACACCAGGCGTTGGCTATCATCACTGAGTGTTGACATGCGGTCCTCGTTAAATCATCATTCAATTTATTAATTGAATGTTAGGATATCAAAACTGGCTGGCGCTAGCCAGCATAAAAGGACCGCTTGATGGATATGCTATTACACGCCACCGTATTGGGGATCACTGCGACCCTGGTCATGGATCTCTGGGCAATGGGACAGAAACGTCTGTTCAATATCCCTTCACTCAACTATCGGCTAGTTGGGCGCTGGATAGGGCATATGCCAAGGGGGAAGTGGGTTCACCACACCATTGTGCAGGCAAGGCCGGTCAAAGGTGAAGCATTGATGGGATGGGGGGCGCATTACCTGATCGGTATCGTATTTACCTGGCTATTTCTCATGATTATGGGGTCAGGCTGGCTCGAACAGCCAACCTTCCTGCCTGCATTGGCGATGGGGATTATCAGCGTGGTCGCGCCATTCTTCCTGATGCAGCCTGGTTTCGGCTTTGGTTTCGCGGCTGCCAAAACGCCGCAACCCAATGTTGCCCGTCAGCGTAGCCTGATCGCCCATGCCTCGTTTGGCATCGGCATTTATGTGGGGGCTTTGTTGTTACGGCAGGTTTGGTTCTGAGCCCCACCGGAGAACCCGGTGGGGCAGGTTGTGGCGTTACTTATGTTGCCCCTGCTTTTGCAGGAACTGTACGCCTTTGTCTGGGAAGTCGGTAAACACCCCGTCAACGCCAGCCTGATTGTAAATCGCATCAAACAGTTGGTTGACGTCGGTGACGTATTTCGGCAGCTTATCGGCACGAATGGTGTAAGGGTGCACCGCCATATTACTGGCATGAGCCTCTTTTACCATGTCGGTCAGCACGATCTGGTTTGGCTGTGATTTTTCTTCCACGATCAGCATGTGATAGTCCGGCCCGATGCCGTCGGCATACTGGGCGATTTTTTTCATCGCGCCAGGCTTGAACATCCAGTCGTAGTCATAGTTCACCCACTTGCCATCGGCCTTCTGTTCGTAGGTTTCATTCCAGTCGGTGTAGGCAATCAGCTGGATCAGCTTCAGGTCCATCCCCATTTTGGGTTGCAACTGCTCTTTGATACGCTGCAACTCGTTGGCATCAAAGCATTGCAGATAGACGTTGTCGCTCTTGCTGGTGTAGCCATATTGCTTGAGCACTTCCAGCACTTTGGTGGAAATGTCTTTGCCCTCTTGCTGATGGAACCACGGCGCTTTGATTTCCGGGTAGATACCAATATTCTTGCCGGTGGAATGGTTCAAACCCTGAACAAATTCAATTTCTTCCTGGAAGGTGTGTACGCGGAAGTCGGACTTGCCCATAGGGAAGCGCCCAGGGTAGCTTTGCACCTGTTTGCCATCTTTGATATCAAAGCCTTCGGTGAACTTCAGCGATTTGATCTCCGGCAGCGTAAAGTCGATGGCGTAGTAGCGGCCATCTTTACGCGCCCGATCCGGGAAGCGTTGGGCGACATCGGTCACGCGATCCAGATAGTGATCGTGCAGCACCACCAGTTCGTTATCTTTGGTCATCACCAGATCTTGCTCAAGATAATCGGCACCCTGCGCATAGGCCATTGCCTTGGCCGGCAGCGTATGTTCTGGCAGATAACCGCTGGCACCGCGGTGAGCAATAACCACTTTGTCCGCAGCCTGTGCGACGCTGGCCATTGAGGTCGCAAGAATGATCCCGGCGAGTAGAGTTTTGATTTGAGTCCGCATTCTGTGATGCTCCTTGTGGTAGGCAGAGGGGAAGAAAAAGGCCGCCAGGCGGCCTTTTTGCCCGTCGTCTTTCAAGCTGTAGCGTCGTTATCTGCGTTTCCCCCTCAGCCACTTACTCTCGTAAGTGCCTGGGGATGAGTAAGCTTGTTGTCTGGCTACAACCTGAAATCCAGTGGGTAAAGATCATGTCAAAACGTCGTGACGATTAACCGCGTTTGGCCGCGATTTCTGCGTGATGTTTCTTCTCACTGAACATGGTCAGCAACAACAGAAGCACTGCGCCGATGCTACCGCCGATCATCACCATAAAGCCGCCGTCCCATCCGAAGAAGTCAACGGTATAGCCGACGATGGCGCTCGCGGCGACCGAACCGCCCAGATAACCGAACAGGCCGGTGAAGCCCGCCGCCGTTCCTGCCGCTTTTTTCGGTGCCAGTTCCAGAGCATGCAGACCAATCAACATGACCGGACCGTAGATCAGGAAGCCGATGGTGATCATACAGGCCATATCGATACCTGGGTTGCCTACTGGGTTCAGCCAGTAAACGATCGTCGCGATAGTGACCAGCGTCATGAAGAACACCCCGGTGGCACCACGGTTACCTCTGAACACTTTGTCTGACATCCAGCCGCACAGCAGAGTGCCTGGGATACCAGCATATTCATACAGGAAATAGGCCCAAGAGGACTTATCAAGCGCGAAGTGCTTCACTTCTTTCAGGTAGGTCGGTGACCAGTCCAGGATGCCGTAACGCAGCAGATACACGAACACGTTGGCAATGGCGATGTACCACAGCAGTTTGTTTGGCAGGACGTACTGCATGAAGATCTGCTTGGCGGTCAGCTCTTCTTCCGCTTTTTCAGTGTAATCATCCGGGTAGTCGTTTTTATACTCTTCGATCGGCGGCAGCCCACAGGATTGAGGGGTGTCACGCATTAAAGCGAAGGCGATCAGCGCCACCAGGATCGCACCGAAAGCGGGCATATACAGCGCAGCATGCCAGTCGTTGAACCAGGCCATCCCCAACAAGAACAGCAACGGCGGCAAGCCCCCGCCCACGTTATGGGCACAGTTCCACACCGAAACGATACCGCCGCGCTCTTTCTGCGACCACCAGTGCACCATGGTACGACCACAGGGTGGCCAACCCATACCCTGGAACCAGCCACACAGGAACAGCAGCACGAACATCACGGCGATGCTGGACGTCGCCCATGGCACAAAGCCCATAAACAGCATCACGGCCGCTGCCAGGATCAGCCCGGCAGGCAGGAAGACGCGTGGGTTTGAACGGTCAGACACCGACCCCATAATGAACTTCGAGAAACCGTAGGCGATAGAAATCCCTGATAGCGCAAAGCCCAGATCGCCCCGGCTGAATCCTTGATCGATCAGATACGGCATCGCCAGCGTAAAGTTCTTACGCACCAGATAGTAAGCCGCATAGCCGAAAAATATCCCCATAAAAATTTGCCAGCGCAGCTTACGGTAGAGCGGGTCTACCTTATCGACCGGCACACGGGAAATGTGTGCGGCTGGTTTAAAAATACTCAGCATTGAGCGCCTCCGATGGCTTTATCAGTTATTTATTACACCTACAGGAAACGGATGTCCTGAAGATGGTCGGGCGTATCCCAGAAGTGTGGTCAAAACTGTTCTATAACGAGCGCCATCCTAGTGAAAAGCAACATGAGCCTCTGTGATGAATGACACATTTGTTACACTTTTATGAATCTGTGGCGGATTCTGAGCGATTGGTTAATGTTATGAAATAGGGAATCGCAAAAAGCGCGTGACATTGATCACAATCATGGTTTTTAAAGGACATTTTGCTTTCGTTTTTTGTTCGTTCTTGCTCCTTATCAAACAAAAACCCCAATAACTGTGGCTAAATAAAGATATAACCACAGGGCTTAGGGGGCGTGATGAGCAACAACTCACCAGTGACCGAAACGGATGTGATCATTATTGGTGGCGGCGCCACCGGCGCAGGGATTGCTCGTGACTGTGCGCGGCGTGGTCTGCGCTGTGTTTTGTTGGAACGGCATGATATTGCCACTGGAGCTACTGGCCGCAATCATGGCTTGTTGCACAGCGGTGCCCGCTACGCGGTGACCGACGATGAATCAGCTCGCGAATGTATCGAAGAAAACCGCATTCTCAAGCGCATTGCTCATCACTGTATCGAACCTACCGACGGCTTGTTTATTACCTTGCCGCAGGATTCCCTGGACTATCAGCAGCAGTTTATTATCGCCTGCCGCAATGCGGGAATTGATGCCGAAGCTATCGATCCCAAACTCGCATTGCGGCTGGAACCTGCAGCCAACCCTACGTTGATTGGCGCGGTACGCGTGCCGGATGGCACGGTCGATCCTTTCCGTCTGACGGCTGCCAACATGTTGGATGCCCGTGAGCATGGGGCGCAGATCCTCACTTATCATCAGGTGACTGGCCTGCTACGTGTGGGCGATCGCGTGACCGGCGTGCGCGTTTTCGACCACCAGGCGGCGCAACAATACGACATTCATGCGCAGGTGGTGGTCAATGCCGCCGGGATCTGGGGCCAGCAGATTGCCGAGTATGCCGATCTGCGTGTTCGCATGTTCCCGGCCAAAGGGGCTCTGTTGATCCTGGGCCACCGAATCAACAACATGGTGATAAACCGTTGCCGCAAACCTGCAGATGCTGACATTCTGGTGCCGGGCGATACCATTTCGCTGATCGGTACCACCTCAACGCATATCGATTACGACCAAATCGATAACATGATCGTCACGCCGCAAGAGGTGGACGTGTTGATCCGTGAAGGTTCGCTCTTGGCCCCTGAATTGGCGCAAACTCGTATTCTGCGCGCCTACGCAGGCGTGCGGCCACTGGTCGCCAGTGATGACGATCCTTCCGGGCGTAACGTGAGCCGCGGCATTGTCCTGTTGGATCATGCGGCGCGGGACGGGTTGGAAGGCTTCATCACCATTACCGGTGGTAAGCTGATGACTTACCGACTGATGGCGCAATGGGCTACCGATAAAGTGTGCGCCAAACTGGGTGTCACCACCCCTTGCACCACCGCAGAAGACGCCCTGCCGGGTTCACGTCAGTCTGCAGAGGAAACGGTGCGTAGCGTGGTTTCTTTGCCGGCCAGTATTCGTGGTTCGGCGGTGTATCGTCATGGCGATCGCGCCAGCCTGGTGCCATCCGGTAATCGGCTGGATAACAGCCTGGTCTGCGAGTGTGAAGCTGTCACTGCCGGAGAGGTGCGTTATGCGGTGAATACCCTCACCGTTAATAATCTGGTCGATCTCCGCCGCCGTACCCGGGTCGGTATGGGGACCTGCCAGGGAGAACTGTGTGCCTGCCGTGCCGCTGGCTTGTTGACGCGCTTTAATGTCACGACGCCGCAGCAATCCATTGCCCAACTCTCTCACTTCCTGAATGAGCGCTGGAAAGGCGTGCGCCCTATTGCCTGGGGCGATGCCCTGCGGGAAAGCGAGTTCACCAGCTGGGTTTATCAAGGGTTATGCGGGCTCGATGCCCGAGGTGACGGCAAGCAGGAGGCGGATGATGCAATTTGATGTGGTGGTGATTGGTGGAGGATTGGCGGGGCTGAGCTGTGCGATTCGTTTATCAGAGCTTGGCAAACGCTGTGCGGTGGTCAGTTCTGGCCAGAGCGCGCTCTATTTTTCTTCCGGCTCGCTCGATCTATTGGCCCATTTGCCTGACGGTACGCCGGTGGCGTCGCCGCTCGCTGCGTTACCCGCTCTGGCGCAACAGGCACCCCAGCATCCTTATAGCCTGCTGGGTGCGGCTCAGGTTGCCACGTTGGCTGCCGAAGCGGAACAATTACTGCAGCGTTGTGGTGTGCAAATGCAGGGGGAAAGTGCGCAGAACCATTTACGTGTTACGCCATTGGGCACTTGCCGTGCGACATGGCTCAGCCCAGAGGCGATCCCTGTCTTACCCCTCGAAGGCAAATTGCCCTGGCAAAATATTGCCGTATTGGGGATAGAAGGTTTCCTGGATTTTCAACCACAGATGGCTGCCAGCTCTTTGATTGAGGAGCAGGGGATTACCGCCGAAGTGGCGTTTTTACATTTGCCGATGCTGGATCGTCTGCGTAATAACCCGAGTGAGTTTCGTGCGGTCAACATTGCCCGCGTGTTGGATCTGCCAGAGCACATGGTGGCCTTGGCTGAAGAGGTAAAACGCCAGGCGGGTGAGGCCGAAGCGATCTTCCTGCCAGCCTGCCTGGGGCTGGAGAGTGATGAACCGTTGATGGCGCTGCGTAAAGCGATGGGTAAACCGGTATTCCTGTTGCCAACGCTGCCTCCGTCGGTGCTTGGGATGCGTTTGCACCAGGCGCTGCGCCAGCGATTGCAGCAACTGGGCGGCGTATTTATGCCGGGGGACACCGTGTTGCAGGCCCATTTTGATGGGCAACGCATTACCGGCCTGTATACGCGCAACCATACCGACATTCCGTTACGCGCACAGCAGGTGGTACTGGCCAGCGGCAGTTTCTTCAGCAATGGTCTGGTGGCCGGTTTTGATGGCGTTCGCGAGCCGGTGTTTGGTCTGGACGTTTTCAGTCAGCGTGAGCGTGCTGACTGGTGCCACCCAGATTTATTCGCCCCACAGCCCTATCTGCAATTCGGGGTGCAAACGGATAATAACCTGCGTGCGTTAAAGCAGGGAGAGGCGATTGCTAACCTGTATGCCATTGGCTCCGTCGCTGGCGGTTATGACCCGCTACAGCAAGGCTGTGGTGCCGGGGTTTCACTGATTGGCGCACTGCATGTCGCACAGCAGATCGTGGCACAGGAGAGATAAGTATGAGTCTGTTAAAAGACAGCAGCTTCGAGAACTGCATTAAATGCACCGTCTGTACCACTTACTGCCCGGTCGCCAAGGCGAACCCACTCTATCCCGGACCAAAGCAGGCCGGGCCGGATGGTGAGCGTCTGCGGCTGAAGGATCCGGCACTCTATGATGAAGCGCTGAAGTATTGTACTAACTGTAAGCGCTGCGAAGTGGCTTGCCCTTCCGACGTTAAAATCGGTGACATCATTCAGCGTGCTCGCGCCAATTTCAGCCAGCAAAAACCGACGTTGCGTGACGCTATTCTCAGCCATACCGATATTATGGGGTCGTTATCGACGCCGTTTGCACCGATCGTTAACGCCACCACCGGTCTCAAACCGGTGCGTAAACTGTTGGATAAGGCGCTGAAGATCGACCATCGGCGCGAGCTGCCGAAATACTCGTTTGGTACATTCCGCCGTTGGTATCGCCAGCAGGCGCAACAACAACAACGCTATGCTGAACAGGTGGCGTTTTTCCACGGTTGTTATGTCAATTACAACCATTCACAGCTGGGTAAAGACCTGATTAAGGTGTTTAACGCCATGGATATTGGTGTCCAACTGCTGAAACGCGAGAAGTGCTGTGGGGTACCGCTGATTGCCAATGGTTTTATCGATCAGGCAAAAAAACAGGCCAAAGTGAATGCTGAATCCCTGCAGGAGGCGGTGCTGACGCAGGGGATCCCGGTGGTTGCCACCTCTTCCAGCTGTACTTTCACCCTGCGTGATGAGTATCCGCATTTGTTGGGGGTAGACACCTCGACGGTGCGTGATCGGGTGGAACTGGCGACGCGCTATCTCTACCGTTTGCTCAGCCAGGGCCGTACACTCCCGCTGAAACAAACGCCGTTGCGGGTGGCCTATCATACGCCGTGTCATATGGAAAAAATGGGCTGGACGGCCTATACGCTGGAGCTGTTGCGACAGATCCCCGGGCTGGAGCTGGTGGTGCTGGATTCGCAATGCTGCGGCATTGCCGGGACGTACGGCTTCAAATCAGAAAACTATGAAACCTCGCAAGGTATTGGTGCCTCGCTGTTCCGCCAGATTGAAGCAAGCGGCGTGGATATGGTGATCACCGATTGTGAAACCTGCAAATGGCAGATAGAAATGTCGACCAGCAAACGCTGTGAACACCCCATCACGCTGCTGGCACAGGCATTGGCATAGGGCACAGCGTGCTGTGCCCTGAGAGCGAGTTCCTTCAGGAGGAACTCGCTTGGGTGTTATTTGCTTAGCTTGAGCGTACTGATAATGCCTTCGGCTTCGCTTTGTGCCTGTTGCTGGTTATCCGCGGGCAGTGTGATCTGCAAGGTTAACAACTTGCCATTCAGCGAGCCAAGAACCACCGAAGAATACGCCTTTTGGCCACCGCTGGTGATGATGGTGTCCAACTGACGCAATGGGACGCCGTTAACCTCGATGGCCTTATTGGTGATCACCTGCAGGTTGGCATCGCGGGTTCGTTGCTGTTCCTCAAGGCGCTGCGTCAGGGTTTCCAGACTGTCTGGCACGTTGTCCCCGACGATCACGATCAGCGCGCGTTGACCCGTGCTGTCGGCATAGACGTGCATATTATTTGCCTGGCTGCCCAGCTTACCGCTCTGATCGGCCATGCCGTCTGGCAGGGTGAAGGCCAGTTTACCCTCCAGTAAGCTCACCTGTTGCCCGCTTGGTGCGCTGGCGGCCGCGTTACCCGCTGGCGCGTTGGTGTCTTTGGTTGCGCCGTCACAGGCCGCGAGGCCAAGGACTAAAAGGCTGATACCCATCAATTTTGTTACTTTACGCATCGGGATTCCTTATTCCTTACAGGGAGAGTTTTCTGCCGTATGGCAACGTATTCCACGTTCTAATGCAAGACAGAAGATGTCACAAGGCTTTTTCAAGTAATAGACGATAGTCGTCGACTTTACCTTTCTTTTCCAGAGAGAAAATCTGATAGTCGTTGCTGATGAGCATTATCAACATGCCACGAAACGCGTTGCGGGTTTTTACCCATAGGCGCCGATAACCTTGCGCTTTTGCCCATTGCTCTTGTGCTGTGAGCATGGCCTGCGCCACCCCTTGGCGGCGAAACGCGGGTAACACCGCCCCCAACCAGCTGTAAAACTCGCCTGGCTGTGTCTGATAGCCAAGTTTGAAACCGGCTGGCTGGCCATCAATTTCAGCGATCAATCCAAGCATCGTGCTATCCGCGACGCGTTGTCGCAAATCGTCCAGGTTGTGGAAACCACTAAATTCGGGAATGCAGCAGTAGAGGTGATGGATTTCTTCAAGCGTTGCCTGGCGGGTGGTGACGAGCATGGGCAGCCTCGGTATCAGCGTATAGCTGCCCATCATAACCGAAAAAGGCGGATTAACTCAGTTGTAGCCGACCCTCCGGCTGGCGTGAAGCCAGACGTTTGAGCAACATATTGAGCAGAACACCGTACATTGGCAGGAAAAACAGCAGACAGATCATGACCTTGAAGCTGTAATCCACCAGCGCAATCTCCACCCAGTTGGCGGCCATAAAAGCATCACTGCTTTTGTAGAACGCGATGAAGAAGAAGGCCAGCGTATCGCTGATGTTGCCAAGGAACATCGCGGCGGCGGGGGCAACCCACCAGGCGCTGCGTTGGCGCAGGCGGTTGAAAACGTGCACATCCAGGATCTGGCCCAGCACATACGCCATAAAGCTGGCGACGGCGATACGCGCCACAAACAGGTTAAAGCTGGTCAAGGCGCTGAACCCCTGCCATTCACCCTGGAAGGTGACGGTAGAGATAACATAAGAGATAAACAGCGCGGGAACCATCACGGAAAGGATGATCCTGCGAGCCAGTGGCGCGCCGAAGATCCGCACGGTTAAATCCGTGGCCAGGAAAATGAACGGGAAGGTAAAAGCGCCCCAGGTGGTGTGAAAACCGAAGATGTTGATCGGCAACTGCACCAGATAGTTGCTGGAGGTAATGATGGCGATATGGAATAGCGATAGCCAAACCAACGCACGTGAGCGTTGCTGAGCGGTAAACGAATACATAATGTAGCCTTTTTAGGTTATGGGGTGAGGGAACCCATTTTTAACTGCGCGGGGCATGATACGCGTTTGCGCAACCAATGCAAGAGGGACACGTAGCCCGTTACAACGCAAACGTTAACCTCCTTGCGCAGAAAAACGACTGGCGTAAACTAGCGCTAATCAGATTCGGTAAGTATGCACCCGATGGATTTCAAATTGCGATCAGGCAACAGGCAGCGGTTTGGAAGACAATGGGATACTGCCGATCGTTTTTGATCGAGAGAGAGATATGACTGACATTTTTGCCCAGGCAGACCAGACGCTCGACGCGCTGGGATTGCGCTGCCCGGAGCCGGTAATGATGGTGCGCAAAGCCGTGCGCCATATGGACAACGGTAAAACATTACTGATCATCGCTGACGATCCGGCCACAACCCGCGACATTCCAGGTTTTTGTCGCTTTATGGAACACACCTTGGTGGCACAGGAAACCGACAAGGCCCCTTATCGCTATCTGTTGCGCAAAGGGCTTGAGCGTTAATCACTGAGCCGTTGCCTAACGCTTCTGCAGTATCTGCTGAGCATCCACGGCCCGTGCATGTAATGCCAAGCCATTAAAATCTTTTGGGCGATAATAATGCGCCGGTGTTGGCAGCGCATGCATATTATCCCCTGGCCAGAGCTGTAGCTCCCCCAGTGTCGCCAGCGAGTACCCCTCAACCTGTCGTGGCAAGGTCAGGCGTTGTGGCGCGGCGTATTCGAAGGGGGGCTGATTCGGCAGGCGATTACTGTCGGTGGTGTAATCCCGCTTAAGCACCAGAAATTTCTCCGGTACCCGGCGGCTGCTGTCCCACCAGTCGCCATCAATGCCGTCAAATTGCCGCTGAGTTTCCTTGATCGACACGGCGCCAAGCTGGTGTAAAGCTGCGGGTAGCAGTGTCTCCATGGCGCTGTTGTAGGCGGTGACGGATACCGCCCCTCCTTGCAAAATTGCGTCGATCGCCACTCGGGCGCCCAGCAGGTTGGCATACAGATCCTCCGGCGAAAATGCCGAAATCTCTTCTGGAAAGCCTGGTACTGACTGGTAGCCATACCATTGTGCAATCTCATGCCACGCGGCCATTTGAAACGCGAGCTCCCCGGCCAGGTACGCCGCTAGCGTGTAGCGCTTTGCTGCATTCTGAGGTGGAGTAAAGGCATTCAGTTGTATACGCCGTTGGGCTAACTCCGGGCTAAGGTCAATTTGCCACTGCTGACCTAGCCTGGGTAACAGTTGGCTGAACAGAAACAGGGTATTATCGGCGGTATCGCGTACGTGAGCGATGTCAATAAATCCACCTCGATGGGTGTAGATCAACCCCAATTGTTCGCTGCCCAATCCCAGCAAGTTGCTGATGGCATTAAACGCACTGTCGTTATAGTGATGCGCGCCAAGCCGATCGGCGTCAACGACGTTACCCAGTTGATAAAACGGTACGGGAATGCCTAATGCCTGCGCCTTGAGGTTATAACCAAAGGCGCAACAAGGCCGCAAACCATCCGGTGGTGAGAGTGGGTCTGTCACCGGCCAGGCAAGGGGACTCTCACGGGTAGGTAGTGAGGTTATCAGCGTTTCCAAGGCCTTGGCGGGCAGCATGGGGCTAAGCAGCAACAATACCAGCGTGATAAAACGCATTTAAAAAGCTTCTCCAACCTGAAAATAGAATCCGCTACTTTCTCGTCCAACCCCAAAATCGAGCCGGACGTTCATCCGCGGTTTAAATTCAAAGCGGTAACCCGCACCCACCGTTGGCAACCAGGGGCCTTGGCCCAGATCGCCGGTTTTGCGGCTGAGGGTACCCGCTCCTGCCCAAAGGACATAACCGTGCCGCCAGTTTAATTTCCGGCGGTATTCGAGCTGGCCGCTGAACATGTTTCTGTCACGATAACGCCCTTGGTAATAGCCTCGCATACGTTTGTCGTCACCCAGTTCGGATAATCTGTCCCAGGGGACTTTGCCTGAGGTCAGGCGGCTGTAGATATCCAATGCCAGCACGCTTTTCTCTGTCAGGCTATGGTAGGCGTTGTATTGGCCCTCAAGGGTATTGAAGCGACTGTCGCTACCCAATGCTGGTGCAAAATAGGTATCACTTAGGCTGATAAACTGACCGCGACTGGCATTAGAAACGAAATCACGCGTATCGTAACTCAAGGTGCCACTGATCCCCGAACTGATCGACGAGGTACCCGCGTTTTGGTCCTTGAATAGGCTGTTATCGCCCCGTTCAGGATCGCTGGCGTGCGTTGAAGAGAAATCCCAGCCAACACCCGCATAGGTGGCATCCACAAGACGATACAACAACTGTGGCGCTATCCGGAACGATTGCTGGGTATATTTCTCTTTGTTGCTGTCGTGACGACCGGCCTGATATCCGCTACCCCAGAAATAGGTTGGCATATTATTCAACGACCCGTTGGCAAAGAAGCGCCATTGGTCTTCAGCAAAAAAGCTGTGGTTTTCAAAGCCCACCCCAAAAGCACCGGTGCTGCTGAAAAAGCCCTTCAGTGCCAGCGTTGAGTTTTGGCTGACCGCATCGTGGTGGTCTGGTCGGTACATGCCCACGACGGCAGTGCCGATGCCAAGACCCAATTCTGGCGTATAAAACGGGCCAGGCAGCACGCCCCAATCGATGGCTTTACTGTTGTCAAAATGGTTGTCTGAACCTAAAGGGGCCAGCAGCCTATCAACTTGCTGGCGAGACAACAAAGCAGCATGGGCGCAGGGCAGCAGAACAAGCAGGGTTAACGACAGGCTGCGGAGCGATAGTGCCATCAGAAACGATATTCACCTGAGACCATAAAGCTGTTGCGTTGGCTAAAGCCAAATTCGGTCAGCAGATTGAAGTGCTGCGTGATTTCATATTGCGCCCCAAGCAGCACATTCCACGGTGATTGCAGGTGCTGTTTCACATCGAAGCGACCTTCGCCTTTCTGATTGGCGATGGCGATCAGGGGCTGAAGTGCTGCGGGCATCTGCAAATCAGCGAGGCTGCCTCTGAATTCCTGTTGCACATCCTGGTACATACTGCCGACCCACAGATTCAGGTTGCTCTGCCCATTGATACCGGGCACCTGGAAGCGGTAGCCGACGCGGGGGGTCACCGTCAGTGCGGAAATCTGGCCATCCAGGATATTAAAACTGGTGCGGGTATAGTTGGTATCGAGCGTGGTAAACCAGTTCTCATAGCCTCCGGCCAGCGTGACACCTGCGCCGTAAGTGGTGCCTTTAAAGTCGAGTTGGAAATCCAGATCGCGTAGTTGCCCGCTTTTGTTCAGGCTGTGTACTGCAGAAGCGATGATACGGTTCAACCCTTTGTATTGACTGGGATCGGCATCGACAGAGACTTGGGATAACGAACTGCCTTTGGTGTGGCCCACAATGCCATAAACGTTGAGGAACGGAAACAACCAGGTATCCAGACGTACGGTTTCCGTTTTGCTCTTTTCACGGGTTTTGCCAACGCCGATATTGAACAAATCCGATGGAATAGCGAGTGAACCCAGACCTAACCCGGAAAAGTTGATACTGTCGACATTGATATTCTGCCGCATATTCATGTAGTTGACGCCAATACCGAACGGTTCCGGCAACGCATAGCCGCGGGCTCGGGCCTCATCCCCCCAGATCGGCAGCATACGATGTTCAGGTTGGCGTTCAGCCGCAGGCGCATTGAGTTGGGCGGTTGGCATCGTTGCATTTTGGGTGAACGGTGGGTGTTCTGCTTCATCGATGAGCTGTGCTGTAGCGGCATCAGGCTGTTGCGCCAGAGCCAGAGAAGGAATGAAAGTAGCGATAAACAGACTTAGGATTTTATGATGAATTTTATTCATTATTCAGACCATTACCCTAGTAAGTTCAATTTGACTTATAGGTATGTAATGTAAAGGTGCTTGGAGAATATAATAAAATACTGTGGTTTATAGGGGCATTAAGTGCGTCTTGGCAGTGCTATTTTTCGGGTAAATGCGTCAGGGCACCGGTGTGGGTGCCCTGACGTAAAGATGACTTACTGGCGTTTTTTCAGCAGTCGCAAAGCGTTGGCCGTGACCAGCGCGGTAGCGCCAGAGTCCGCCAGTACCGCCAGCCACAGGCCGGTTATTCCTAGCAGGGTGGTGATCAGGAAGATCCCTTTCAATCCCAGCGCAATGGTAATGTTCTGGCGGATATTGGCGTGAGTGGCGCGGGAAATGCGGATCATTTCCGCGACCCCAACCAGCCGGTTGTGCGTCAGGGCGGCATCCGCAGTTTCCAACGCCACGTCGGTGCCGCTGCCCATCGCAATGCCGATACTGGCGGCTTTCATCGCCGGAGCATCGTTGATGCCGTCGCCAATCATCGCTGTCCGCTGTTGCTTGTTCAGCTCGGTTATCGCCTTCACTTTGTCTTCCGGCATTAACCCGGCGCGGTAATCGATCCCCAGTTCGTTGGCAATGGCCGCGGCGGCGCGGGGGTTATCCCCGGTGAGCATGACGCCGCGGATCCCCAGTTGGCTCAGTTCAGCGATTGCCTGTCTGGCATCGTTGCGTAACGTATCACGCAGCGCGATCAGGCCGATAGAAACCCCTTCTGCCAACACGATAACCACCGTTTTTCCTGCCGTTTCCAAGGTGTTTACCTGTTTGCGCCATTCACTGTCCAGCTGGTTTTCCGTCAGCTTTCCTGGGGCACTGATCAGGATGGTTTTCCCCGCGACAACCCCTTCAACGCCGATACCTGCCAGTGCTCGGCGGCCTTCTGCCAGCGGCAGTCCCGTGCCGTTTTCTGCAGCCCGGCTAATGATTGCCTGCGCTAACGGGTGATGAGACCCCGTTTCCACGGCAGCCGCCAGGGCGAGTAGTTCCTGTTCGCTGATGCCTTTGGCAGGCAGTACGTCGGTTACCGTGGGTTTTCCCTCAGTCAGCGTACCGGTTTTGTCGAACGCGATGGTTTGTACCTGGCCTAATTGCTCCAGTGCTGCCCCCCCTTTAATCAGCGCACCACGGCGGGTGGCTGCTGCCAGGCCGGAAGTAATGGCGGCGGGGGTAGAGATAACCAACGCACAGGGGCAACCGATCAATAACAGTGTCAGACCCCGATAGATCCACATTTCCCAAGGCTCGGCAAACATCAGCGGCGGCACCAGGATCACGGCGATAGCCAACAGCATAATCGCGGGCGTGTAGTAGCGGCTGAAGCGGTCAAGGAAACGTTCAATCGGTGCCCGGCGTTCTTCGGCTTCTTCAATCAGTTGCAGAATACGATCGATGGCGTTATTGCCCGGTTCGGAAATGACCTTCATCTGTGCTGCCTGATCGACAGACAAACTGCCCGCGGCCACTTTCTCCCCTTGCTGGCGCTCAACCGGTACGGACTCCCCGGTTAAGGCGCTCTCATCAAAGCTGGCGAACGGATTTAGCAACGCGGCATCGGCAGGCAGGCGGCCACCAGGTGCAATCTCTATCACATCCCCAGGACGCAGGCTGGCGACCGCAACGCGTTTGCGTTCGTTACCCTGCAGCAGCAAAGCGTCTTCCGGCACCAGCGCCATCAGGGCTTTTACCCCACGGCGTGCGCGATTGGCCGCGTAAGATTCCAGTAACTCCCCCACCATAAACAGTAATAGCACCATGGCGGCTTCGGCGGTGGCGCCGATAAACAGTGCACCGATGGCGGCAACGCTCATCAGGGTTTCGATAGCAAACGGCGTACCTGAGCGGATAAGGCGCAGGGCTTTGCCTGCAATTGGCACCAGACCGACCAGCGTGGTGGCAATAAAGGCGATCTCACCGAACTGCGGGTTAATGGTGTTCAGGAGCCAACTGACCACCATCAGTACCGAGAGCAGCAGCAAGGGGCCGAACTCGCCAAGACGCGAGGCTTTGGTGTCTGCGGTTTTGGCTACCGGGTTTGATCCCAGCAAGGTGAAGCCAGCCTGTTTTACCGCATCCTGTACTCGCAAGCTGATATCGAATTGCGCGTCCACCACCAGTTTTTCCGTGGCGAACAGTACGCGAGCGCTATCGACACCAGGAATAGTCGTAACGGCATTTTCGATTTTTTTGGCACAACTGGGGCAATCCATGCCGGTGACTTTCCAACTGAAACGCTGGCTGCCGGAAGGGGGAGCGGCAGCGAGTCTGTCGCTTTCCTCATCGGGATCGTCGGGGCCATCGCTACTGCAACAGCTAGCGCCATGATCATGGCTAGCCTCATGGGAGTGCGAGAGGTTCTCACCTGCCGTGCTCTTTTCACTGCAGCAGCCATGCTGCGTTTTTGCGTGGTCATGACCACAGCCGCAGCCGTGATCGTGTTCTTGATGAGTATGTTCTTTATGAGTGTGCATAGGGCCCCCTTCAGGCAATGATGCGATATACCGAGCGCTATCTCTGGCTGTAACTCGACGTCCATCGGTATATTCAGTATCGGGAACTCTACACCTTGGAGCTGACTCCAGAGTCAAGTGCTGCATGAGAATTATTGCTAATTGAAGGGGGAGGCGGGTTTGGTTTGTTAAACCCGCCGCCTTGATTTAAAGATACAGGGAGCGAACGATCAGGAAATGCCCGACGAAATAGCAGAAGGCCACCACGGCGTCAGCCGCACGGAAGCTGAACCGATAGCGGTTCAGTAACCAGACAATGTTAGCCAGCAGCAGCAGCGAGGTGCCTGCCAGCAGTGAGAAACCAAGATCGGTGCTGCGCAGGAAATATTGTTCCCCTGCCAGCCAGACCATCAGCAGCGTCATGGCAACCAAGGTGGCGATAGGCCAACGCATCTCTTCCAGTCGGCTCCAAATGGTGGCCAGCAACAATGCGCCAATGATCAACAAGGCCAGCGGCAACGGCCAGAACAGGCTGAAGGTCATCTGGCTGGCAAAACTCAAGGTATACAGCAGGTGTGAGAGAAAGAATGCGCCAATGGCGTACAGTACCCGTTCACGCGGCAGCAATAGCAGCCCATCGCCGACCAGCGTCGCCAACAGACCCAAAACGATCAGGTAGCCTGCAGCACCCAGCACCGGTGCTTGCCAGGCCAGTAATAGCAACAGCAACAGGGTGACGGGTTTAAACACCCAACGCTGCCAGCGAGGGCCACGGTAGGAGGCATCGACGAACAACCAACCGGAAAAAAATACGGCAAGGAACGGCCAACTCATTATGTCTTCCTTATTCATTATGGGAGCAGGGGGAACCGGCTCCAGGTTGTCACTTTCTCAGTGTAAGCAGCGCGCCTACGTTCGACAATGCTTTCTTCAGAATGCTATGTTTACGCGATTTCAGGTGCGAGGGCGTTGCGCCGCACAAAGGAGAGAAGATGAGCAAGCCACCGTTGTTTTTCGTTGCCGTGATGGTCCTGATTGCCGTGCTGGCGACCCGCCAATACCTTAACAAGCGTCGTCAGGACGCCGAAAACGATCGCTCTCCAGTGCGTTCGCTGCTGGTGGAAGTCAGTGCCAAACGGGAGTTCCCTTCGCCAAATCGGCGTTCGCGGCAGCGGGAAAACATCGTGGTGGAAGATATGCGTTACGAAGTGTTTTTCCGTCCGTTGACGGGCGGCAGCGAGATCAAAATACCGTTGCCGCAGCAGCAATATAATCAGATAGATAAAGGCGCTCAGGGTACGCTGAGCCTACAGGGCACCCGTTTTATCTCCTTCACGGCGCAGAAATCGTAGGGGCGTTAATTGCTGGTTGCTGACAGCTTGCGTTGCACTGAGAGCAGGGTACGGCGTCTTATCCAGCCGCTAGCGGGCCGAATAAGCGCCCAGTAGCAGGCAAATAGCGCTTTGACCCGTGGCGTAGGGCACCAGACGAAGGTTTCTGTTCGCAGCCGGGTATGTCCAGCGTTGTCTTGTATGACCATAAAACGCAGCACCAGCTTGGCGGCCGCGGGATCGGTAAAATGGTGAAACTCGTCGGCACTTTCCAGCTTGTGCACGCCCAATTCCGGCCGCCAGAATCGACCAGCCAATCCAAAAGAAACTTCATGGCTATTTTGCTGCAGCAGGGTAAAGGTGTCGAAACCAAAGGTTGCCGGAGGAGTTTGCCTGGTGCCGAAGTAGCGTTGGCGTAACCTGCCGGGCAATTGACGCAGCATCAGCAAGCGTCGGATGAAGGGATCTTCCTCCATATCCAAAGCGAGCACCGCCTGGGTAATGGCTTCAGGCGAGGCATCAATGGGATGAGACTGATGTTTCTCATAAAAGCTGAAGGCGGGAAGATAAGGGGGCGCGCCTTGCCAGCGCCGACACTCCTGTTCATTAACGAATCCCAATAATGCCATCATCCGTTCCTTACGTTTAAAGGATTTCCCGGCTAGCAACGGGACGCGGTAAGCTGCGCCCGCTAAAAGGTTATTTTTTCTTCAGCGGCGGCTGCTTTTTCTGCCAGGCCAACAGCTCAAAGACACCGAAAATAAAAATTTTGCTTTCCTGCCAGCGGCTGATGGGCTGATCTTTCGGCTGGGTCGATTTCAGAAGCACCAACTGCAACCCGTGCATAACCACCATAAAGAACAGCGCGACGTCGATAAAATACTTCAGCGGCTTGGGGAACGGGTGAAACAGGTTGGTAAGCAGAAAGCCCCATACGCACAGCATCAGCAAACGGCCCAGATTAATCAGCATGTTCGGTTTTCTCTTCTTTGGAACGGGTGTAAAGGCGGTAGGCCACCTGACCAGCAACTTTTTCACGGTGTAATGTCCAAGTCGCCGGGACGTCTGTGGCGGCGCTTTCGGCCTCTGCTTCGACGTAAATCCAGGCTTCATCCGCGAGCCAACCTTGTTGCTCCAATAGCGTCACGCTGTCGGCCAGCAGCCCTTTACGGAACGGAGGATCGAGAAACACCACGTCAAAGGGGTGTCCGCTGCCAGCCAACCAGGTCAGGGCGTTGGTATGGATGACCTCGCCGTTGCCCTGTAGCAGCGCCAGGTTTTTACTCAGTTGCTGAGCGACAGGACGCTCGTATTCCAGCAGCGTGGCGCTTTCGGCGTAACGGGACAGCGCTTCCAACCCCAGAGCCCCGCTGCCAGCAAAGCAGTCCAGGCAACGGGCGCCACGAATCACCGGGGCCAACCAGTTAAACAGGGTTTCACGCACGCGATCGGTCGTCGGCCTTAACCCTTCGCTGTTGGGAACCGGCAGTTTACGTCCGCGCCATTGGCCACCAATGATGCGGATCTGACCAGCAGACGCCGACTGCGGTTTTTTAAGCGCGCCGCGCGGTGAGAGTTTTGCCATAAATAGTCTTAATAAGTTGCGAGGTTAACGAAAAGTTATCGCTATTCTATACCCAATCGTTAATAAGTTGCAGCCTGGAGGCGATAGGGCGCAGTACAGGTAGAGGGGGCAGTAAAACTACCTCTATGAAAGCATTGCCGATGCGTGTTGCTGTGCCAGGGAAAGTGATAGACTCGGCGAATTAATTTTTCGCATTTGCAAGCCATTGGTACGGAGTAGGGTCAGAACATGGCAAAAGATAAAAAACGTGGGTTTTTCTCCTGGCTGGGCTTCGGCCAGAAGGAAGAAGAGCAGCAACAACCTGAATCTGCCGCAGAACAGGCGGAACAGCAGGCCGCAGAAACCCCGGCTGCCCCCAAACTGGACGATAAGCTTCCTGCCCTGGAATCTGCTCCAGCCGCCACCAAAGATACCCCAGGGGAGTGGGATAGCAGCCTGAGTGGCGAGCCTATCACCGAAAATATCCTGCCGCTGGACGAGCACCACGCTGAACCGGTGGCGATCGAAGAAGTTACCGTAGCGCAACAGCCTGAGCTGCAAGCAGAAGAACCAGAGGTGATTGAAGCGGTAATCGAAGCGCCTGCTGAAGTTATCGAGCCTGAACCAGAGGTGATTGAAGCGGTAATCGAAGCGCCTGCTGAAGTTATCGAGCCTGAGCCAGAGGTGGTTGAAGCGGTAATCGAAGCGCCTGCCGAGATTATCGAACCTGAGCCAGAGCTGATTGAAGAGGTTATCGAGCCAGAACGGGAAGCGGAACCTGAACAGTCTGAATTGCAGGCACCGGCGGTAACGCAAGAGCAGGAGCGCCCGACGAAAGAAGGCTTCTTTGCTCGCCTCAAGCGCAGTCTACTGAAGACCAAACAGAACCTGGGTTCTGGTTTTATTGGTCTGTTCCGTGGCAAGAAGATTGACGACGATCTGTTCGATGAACTGGAAGAGCAGCTACTGATCGCCGACGTTGGTGTCGAAACCACCCGAAAAATCATTGATTCCCTCACTTTGCACGCCAGCCGGAAACAGTTGAAAGATGCCGAAGCGCTGTATGGCAAGCTGAAAGAAGAGATGTCAGACATTCTGGCCAAGGTGGATCAACCGCTGGATGTTAGCGGTAAAACACCGTTTGTCATCTTGATGGTGGGCGTTAACGGGGTAGGTAAAACCACCACCATCGGTAAATTGGCGCGCCAGTTCCAGGCCGAGGGTAAATCGGTGATGCTGGCTGCGGGGGACACCTTCCGTGCCGCTGCCGTTGAGCAGTTGCAGGTCTGGGGGGAGCGTAACCGCATTCCTGTGGTCGCGCAGCATACCGGCGCTGACTCTGCTTCGGTGATTTTTGACGCCGTGCAGGCGGCCAAGGCCCGTAACATCGATGTGCTGATTGCCGACACCGCAGGTCGCCTGCAGAACAAGGCGCACCTGATGGAAGAGCTGAAGAAGATCGTGCGCGTCATGAAAAAACTGGACGAGCAGGCCCCCCATGAGGTTATGCTGACTCTGGATGCCAGCACCGGACAAAATGCGGTAAGTCAGGCGAAATTATTTAATGAAGCCGTAGGCTTGACCGGCATAACGCTGACTAAACTGGACGGTACTGCCAAAGGCGGCGTGATTTTCTCCATCGCCGATCAGTTTACTATCCCGATTCGTTATATCGGCGTTGGTGAAGGCATCGAAGATTTGCGGCCGTTTAAGGCTGACGATTTTATTGAGGCACTTTTTGCCCGAGAGGATTAATACGGATGATTCGCTTTGAACAGGTCAGTAAAGCTTATCTGGGCGGACGTCAGGCCCTGCAGGGGGTAGATTTCCATCTGCGCCCGGCGGAGATGGCGTTTCTTACCGGCCATTCCGGTGCGGGGAAAAGTACCCTGCTGAAACTGATTTGTGGTATCGAGCGGCCGAGTGCCGGTCATATCTGGTTCAGTGGGCATGACATCAGCCGGTTGAAGAATCGCGAAGTGCCTTTCCTGCGCCGCCAGATTGGCATGATTTTTCAGGATCACCATCTGCTGATGGATCGCACGGTGTATGACAATGTGGCAATGCCGCTGATCATTGCCGGAGCCAGTACCGAAGATATCCGCCGTCGCGTGTCGGCGGCGCTGGACAAGGTTGGTCTGCTGGATAAAGCGAAGAACTTGCCTATCCAACTTTCCGGTGGTGAGCAGCAGCGCGTTGGTATTGCCCGTGCGGTAGTGAACAAACCGGCGGTGCTGCTGGCGGATGAACCGACCGGTAACCTGGACGACGCCTTGTCGGAAGGTATTCTGCGTCTGTTTGAAGAGTTTAACCGCGTCGGGGTGACCGTGCTGATGGCTACCCACGATACCGGGCTTATCGCCCGGCGGAATTACCGCATCCTGACGCTGAGCCAGGGCCGTATGGCTGGAGGCGCGCACTATGTCGAATAATGCAAAAACGGCCAAGAGCAAGGCTCTGCGTGGGGGCTGGCGGGAGCAGTGGCGTTATGCCTGGATGAATGCCATCGCCGATATGCTGCGCCAGCCGCTGGCTACGCTGTTGACCGTCATGGTGATTGCCATCTCCCTGACGCTGCCTAGCGTTTGTTACATCGTGTGGAAGAACGTCAGTACCGCTGCCAGCCAATGGTATCCGACGCCACAACTGACGGTGTATCTGGATAAGTCTCTCGACGATGACGCCGCAGTGAAAGTGCTGGATGCCATCAAAGCGGAAGCCGGCGTGGAGAAGGTGAACTACCTGTCGCGTGAAGAAGCGCGGGGGGAATTCCGCAACTGGTCTGGTTTTGGTGGTGCGCTGGATATGCTGGAAGAAAACCCGTTACCAGCCGTGGCGATCATCACGCCGCAACTGAGTTTCCAGAGTTCTGAAACGCTCAATACGTTACGCGATCGCGTGGCGGCGGTGCAGGGCGTGGATGAAGTGCGCATGGATGACAGCTGGTTTGCCCGCTTGGCGGCGCTGACCGGGCTGGTGGGGCAGGTGGCTTTGATTATCGGTGTGCTGATGGTTGTGGCGGTATTCCTGGTGATCGGCAACAGCGTGCGTCTGAGCATCTTCAGCCGCCGTGATACCATCAACGTCATGAAGCTGATCGGCGCCACCGACGGGTTTATCCTGCGGCCATTCCTCAACGGGGGAGCCATGCTCGGCTTCTTCGGGGCGTTGCTGTCGTTGATCCTGTCCGGTGCGTTGGTGTGGAAACTGGAGTCGGTGGTGACCAACGTGGCGAAAGTATTCGGTACCACGTTCACCCTGCACGGGCTGGGCTGGGATGAAGCGCTGCTGTTGTTGCTGATTTCCGCCATGATTGGCTGGATTGCCGCCTGGTTGGCCACCGTGCAACATTTACGTCGATTTACACCACAATAATGATTTTTTGATATACTCTTCTCCTGCTGCTTCGATCGTGCTGCGGGAGAAGAGCCTTCAAGCCGTTGGCCTCTTCTAAAACGCACAAATTCCCTATCAAACTGAACTTTCGTGGCGTATTGTCGTGGATATTGCGTGCGAAAAAACAGTGAACTTTTAGGCTGGAATGCGGTCAAAATCTGCAGCAAAATGTTCAGGTACCCGGCGTGTGGAACCGCTTTTGCAACAACAGTAAGAACCATCGCTCCCCGCCGTGAAGTCACCTGCATGACCTGTTTTATCAAGAGAGGGTTTGAATGACCAAAGAAATGCAAACTTTAGCCTTAGTCCCACAGGGCAGCTTGGAAGCCTACCTGCGGGCAGCCAACACCTATCCGATGCTGACGGCAGAGGAAGAGCGGGAGCTGGCTGAACGGCTGCATTATCAGGGCGATCTGGAGGCAGCTAAACAGCTCATCCTGTCTCACCTGCGCTTTGTCGCTCATATTGCCCGCAATTATTCAGGGTACGGTTTGCCACAGGCAGACCTGATCCAGGAAGGTAATATCGGCCTGATGAAAGCCGTTCGCCGCTTTAACCCAGAGGTTGGCGTGCGTCTGGTTTCCTTTGCAGTGCATTGGATCAAGGCAGAAATTCATGAATACGTGCTGCGCAACTGGCGTATCGTCAAGGTGGCTACCACCAAGGCACAGCGCAAGCTGTTCTTTAACCTGCGTAAAACCAAGCAGCGCCTTGGGTGGTTCAATCAGGATGAAGTCGAACTGGTTGCGCGCGAGCTGGGTGTGACCAGCAAAGACGTCCGTGAGATGGAATCGCGCATGGCAGCGCAGGACATGACCTTTGATCCCACGCCGGAAGATGAAGGGCGTGATGGCCATGCGATGGCGCCGATGCTGTATCTGCAAGATAAAAGCTCCGACTTCGCCGAAGGGATCGAAGAAGATAACTGGGAAAGCAACGCCGCAGATAAACTGGCTTATGCGCTGGAAGGTCTGGACGAGCGCAGCCAGCATATCATCCGTGCCCGCTGGCTGGACGATGACAACAAGTCCACGCTGCAAGAACTGGCCGATCAGTACGGCGTTTCTGCCGAGCGTGTACGCCAGCTTGAAAAGAACGCCATGAAGAAACTGAAAATGGCGATCGAAGCCTGATACTGATAGTGCTTAACGCTCGAAAAGCCCGGCTTGCCGGGCTTTTCTGTTTTTATCACACGGCTTACTACCTGCTCGCTACATAGGTAGGTGCGCTGCATGCCGCGCCCGCTTAGTATTATTACCCCTCCCCCAGCCCTCTCCCACTGTATGCCCGAGGGCGTGATAAACACTTGTTTGGCGAGAGGGAGCGAGCCCGAAGCCTCAGTTAGATGCAAGGGATAACTGAGGACGTGGACGGTCCCCCTCTCACTTTGGGAGAGGGGTTAGGGGGTAGTTCACTGGTTGGTTGCGGTATCAAACTCCGGTGCCGGACAGTTGTAGCCAAACTTGGCTCCCCACTCAAACTGGGTGCCGTTCTTGATATAGCGTTGATACAGCGCCCGGCCAGTTTTGGCGTCGCGTGCAATCACCCAGCCTGCGGCATTGCACAATACGGCGGCATAAGGCTGGCTCTTTGGCGGCAGCAAATCGGCCGCTTTCTGCGCCAAATCCACCGCCTGCCAGCGGTAGTGCAGGAAACGATTATCCGCTGCTGGCAACGATTTGGCGGCGCGCGTTGCTTCCGCCGCGCTGATCCAGCTTTTGTGCTGTAACTCCTTGTTGTTGAAAGCATCCCCCAGATAGGAGTAACTGGCGCCATAAATGGCGTAATCCGGTGTCATTTCGTAGCCAGTGAACGCCAGCCCCTGTGAGCGCAATAGCACAGCTGCCTGATAATAAGCTTTGGCACGCGCGTTCTTGTCCGCAGTTTTATCCTGTGCCGTTTTCAACAGATCGGCAAAATCCTGCGCTGCCTGGCGGTAGTTGGGGATAGCAAAGTAATTCACTGCTTCCTGATAGCGGCCTGCACGCATCATTCGCCGCGCCAGCAGTTCGCGCAGTTGAACTTCCTGCGTGATTTGCTGGCCATTGTATTCATCCGGGTTTACCGGCTTCAGCGGTGTGGTTGGCGCAGGAGCATGCTTATCCACAAAACCCTTAAGTTCATCAACGGTCAGCACCCGTTCGGCGATATCTGCCACGTCTGCCCAATAATTCTCTTTGCCGCGATACATCAGGTCCATCGCTTGCAGATAATCGCCGCGGTTTAAAGCCAGAATCGCCTGTTCACCCGCTACCCGGCAATCCGGCGTAATCATTTCTGACGCGAAATTTTCGTTGCGTTGCTCACCCCAGCTCTCGTCAGAAGGGAAGGCGGCTGCTGCTTTGGCATAGGCGGCGGTGGCGGTTTTAACATCGCCCTCACGCAGGGCCATCTTGGCGCGTAACCACCAGGCCAATCCGCCATCACCGGCGTTTTTAAGCAAGCTGGCCGCCATGGCATATTGTCCGGAACGATAGGCCAGCGCGGCCAATCGATCGCTGCCGGTGAAGCCGCTTTTTACCGAGTCGTTCAGTAACGTCAGGGTCGAGTTGATGATCTGCTTTGCGCCTGTGCCGGAGCTATTGGTGTCGGATATCTGCAGATTGCTGCTGCGGGCAAACAGTTCGATAGTGACCAATTGCTGCACCAGCGGATCGTGAATAGCCTGTTTCAACGCGTCCACATGCTGCGGGTTGATCAGATAGCTGGAGATATACTGCAGCGAAAGCCCACCGTTGGTATCCCCTTGGGCGGCCTGTTGAGCATACAGCTGTGTCGCCGGAACAATCTCCCCGAGCCATAAATGGATACGGGCCTGCTGGCCAAGGCTGCTCAGCGCTAATTGATCGGGGTCGGCTACACCGCCTTTTACCTTGTCGATCACCTGCTGGAAGGCGGCCTGGGCTTGCTCAAGCAGCGCTTTGTCCGAATGCTTTACCGACAACGCAGGAGAACGGGTTTCAGACTCTGGCGTGCCATGATCGTCCATCAAGACACGGCCCAGCGAGTATTGTGCCCGTAAACCCCAATCTCCTTGTTCGGCGGCAGGCAGTGCCAGAACCTGCTGAAAATATGTCGACGCGCGCGGATCTTGTGCGGCAAAGGCCACTGCACCCAGCGTGTACAGGCGAGCGGCGTTAGACAGCCCTTGGGTATTTACCGCATCGGCTTCTTCCACGGTTTGAGTGGCTCGCATCTGAGCAATCGCCTGTTGTTCAGGCGACAGTGGCATTGGCTTTGGTGGTGTTACCGGTGCGGGTTCTTTCCAGAGGGGTAACTGTTTGTCCACGGGGACCAGACGGCTCGCTTCGAAAGCGAAGCTGCCTTCCGGCATCGACAGCAGGGTGCCGTTACGGTCGAGTAGCAGGCGGTTGGGGAAATCCGGACCACAGGCTTGAGCACTCAGTGGGGTCATCAATACCGCTGCGATCAGTGAAGCCAGGGGCAGGTATCGATGACATCTCTTTATATCCCCAGTGGGTTTCAAGTTGCAACCAGGCGGCAAGTGCGTAACAAATCTGTCGGGAGCAGAGTTGAACAACGCTGGCCCGAAGGGCTGAGTCTCAGGAATGAGACTCAATAATCCCCTGGCGCTTATACCGAATAAGTGGCTAGGGTATATGCGTGCAGCCAACAATGTTACAGCTCGAAAGGCGAAGGGGATATTAAGGTATGACATAAGTGCCTCCTGGCGTGATCTGTTGGCAGCGCAGCCAGCCCAAGGGGCGTGATTGCCCGGCGCGTAGCTGATCGCTGCGAATGCGGATAAAGCGTTGTTGTTCCGACGTCGTTTCCAACTGGTAATTGCCCACCGCATCAGCGGCCAGGCAGCCCTCTGCCTTAATGTGGATTTCGCGAGGTAATGGGGCATCTACCGGGCCGTTGTTCTTAATGATCAGATCGTAGAGCCCATTTTGCTGCTGCGGTGGCAAAAATTCTACCTGCCAGTTGACGGCTAATGGCTGCTCTTCAATCACGGCCTTAAGCGTGGCCAAAGACCAGGCTCGGCGATCGTCTGCCAGCGGCAGACGGAACCAGATAATACCGCGCAGATGCGCAGGGGAGAGCCGGGAGAGTTGCTGCAAGAAGTCGACGACCTGCTGTGGTGCCACGGTGAGTTCTTGTACGCCACCTGCTACGCGCAGAGAGGCTTCGCTTTCGACCAGTGCGCCCTGGGGATCAAATCCGACCAACCCCATGCCGTAGGCCGGTAACGCTACGCGAAAGGGCGTAGTGCTGATGTAGGCATATTGGTGAATCCAGCGTAACGCTAAAGCGCCATCAAACAAACCTTGTTGTGGTGATAATACCGCATGTACCTGCAACACCGAGCTGTCGACTTGCCGCAGAACGCCGGGCAGTGCCGGAGAAGCGAGCCAGGCCGGTAGCGCCGTAATGCCAAGCTGTAATGACGCCGGGAGCTGTTGGCGCAGTTGCCGCAGGAAATGCTGGTACTCCGGTAGACGGGCGGTGGCAGCATCGTGATCGATTTCCACACCGATCACGGGCAGCCCTGCCGTTTGCCAGCGCTGAAGCTGTTTTAGCAGGCGCTGCGATACCGTTGATTCATCCAACTGCGCCAGTTGCCCGTCCAGACGCACCACCAGCCAGATTGGGCGGCCATCCCGCTTAAGCAGGGCGGTGTTAACCTGAATCTCCCGGTAGCCTTCTCGCGGGTGTACCTGCAAACCGAGAACGCGCAGGGTGGAAAACAGCCCACGGCTGTCAGCCAGGGCGGCAGCATGTTGTTGTGTCCAGACCCGTTGCCAAATATAAACCTGCTGATCCCAGGGATGATGAAGATTCAGCGCCTGTTGGCGGCCAGCAATCCAGGCTGCCAACATCAGCAGCAATAACGCTGCCAGGGTTAGCCAACGTTTCATTTATGCCAGAGATCGCCCCGTGCCTGGAAACCGCAGGCACGCATAAAGTTATCGACTTCACCACGCTCACGCGGTGTCAGCCCCGCAGTGGTCAACTGCCAATGCAGCGCCTGCGGCAATTGGCGTTGGGCATCTTGCACCAGATACAGCCCAACCCCGCGGCGGCGTGTCACCTCGCGCACCATCAGGTCGTGTAGCTGGGCTGTATCACCCCGCAACTCAATTTTCACCGCGCCCAATAGCCGTTCGTTAAAGCGCGCGCCGAATAGAACGTTGCCCTCTTCCAGCCAGGCTTGCCACTGTGCCGGCTGCTGTTGCGGCCAGATTTTGCCAAGGTCGATAACGTCTTGCGGGGACAACTGGGTTAAACGCTCAATGGTCAGTTTCATGCCGGATTTCCGCACCAATAAATGATGCCGACAGTGTAATAGATCTTGCGCAGCGCGTTGTGTAAGTTTTTCTGTACGATTACTGCGCAAAATGTTTTTTGCAGCAGGCATTTTCCGAGTAAAAAATTAGTTAATGCCATGTTAACCAGCACGACGCGCTGTTCCTGGCGCTAAATGGCGCAGATTTAATCCGGATTTTATCCTGTTTACACCGCTTGTTTCTGACCATGTGAGTTGATTTGCAGAATAAAATTCCTGTTTAATGATATGAAAAATAAAGTCTTATTAGAAAATATTGCCGTAAAAAAGCCTAAATCATTATTACTTATAGATAAAAGTTTTATCTCGCTGCTTTTCAAGGTGGCAGCCCGTAGGCGGTAACTTGCAATCTTCGGGAGAGAAACAATGATTAGGTACGGCAAACACAACAGACGAACTCACAACGACAGATGGGGAATAGACGGATGAAATTAACAAAGGGTAAAGCGCTGTTGGCGGGCTGTATCGCCATGGCTATCAGCCATGCGGCGATGGCAAAAGACATCAAGGTAGCGGTTGTGGGGGCGATGTCTGGCCCGGTAGCGCAGTATGGTGACATGGAATTCACCGGTGCGCGTCAGGCGATTGCCGATATCAACGCCAAAGGCGGGATTAATGGCGATAAGCTGGTCGCGGTGGAGTATGACGATGCCTGTGACCCGAAACAGGCGGTAGCGGTCGCCAACAAGGTTATCAATGATGGCATTCGTTATGTGATCGGCCACCTGTGTTCGTCTTCTACCCAACCGGCTTCCGATATCTATGAAGATGAAGGCGTGATCATGATTACCCCGGCGGCGACCAACGCCGATCTGACCACCCGCGGTTACAAGATGATTTTGCGTACCACCGGCCTGGATTCCGATCAGGGCCCAACGGCGGCCAAATATATCCTCAACGAAATCAAACCGAAGCGTATTGCCGTCGTTCATGACAAACAACAGTATGGCGAAGGCCTGGCGCGTTCAGTGCGTGACAGCCTGAAAAAACAGGGAACCGATGTGGTGATGTTTGAAGGTATCACTGCCGGTGACAAAGACTTCTCTACCCTGGTGGCGCGCCTGAAGAAAGAAAACGTGGATTTCGTTTACTTCGGTGGTTACTACCCAGAGATGGGCCAGATCCTGCGCCAGGCCAAGCAGGCCGGTCTGACTACCCGCTTTATGGGGCCGGAAGGCGTGGGTAACTCCTCCCTGTCCAACATCGCCGGTGCTGCTTCTGAAGGCATGCTGGTGACGCTGCCAAAACGTTACGATCAGGTGCCAGCCAACCAGCCGATTGTGGATGCGCTGAAAGCCAAGAAGCAGGATCCGACCGGGCCGTTTGTCTGGACCACTTACGCTGCATTGCAATCTCTGGTCACCGGGATGGAACGTAGCGGGAGCCAGGAACCGGCAGATATCGTCAAAAACCTGAAAACCGGCCAGCCGGTGGAAACCGTGATGGGGCCACTGACCTGGGATGAAAAAGGTGATTTGAAAGGTTTCGAGTTCGGGGTATTTGAGTGGCATGCGGATGGTTCATCCACACCTATCAAATAGTATACCCGTCATACTTGACGCTGCATCTGTGTTGGCTTTGTCCGTGCCTACGGCCTTGACGCCTTGATGCAACGCCAATGATTTAGGGTATACCCTTTGTTTTTCACGTTGCCGCGTTGTGGGCTGCAGCGTGAAATTCATTGGGCATAAGCATCGTTCCTGATTTTTTTATTCCAGGCTGCAATAAAATGCAGCCAAGGGTCTGAGTATGTCAGAGCAGTTTCTCTATTTTCTGCAGCAGATGTTCAACGGCGTTACGTTGGGCAGCACCTATGCATTGATTGCCATTGGTTACACCATGGTCTACGGCATTATCGGCATGATCAACTTCGCCCACGGCGAGGTGTATATGATCGGCAGTTATGTCTCATTTATCGTTATCGCCGCTCTGATGATGATGGGGATCGACGTCGGCTGGTTGCTGATCGGCGCGGCCTTTCTGGTCTCAATTGTGATTGCCAGCGCCTATGGCTGGAGCATCGAGCGCGTGGCTTACAAGCCGGTGCGCAATTCCAAACGCCTGATCGCGCTGATTTCCGCCATCGGGATGTCGATATTCCTGCAGAACTACGTCAGCCTGACGCAGGGCTCGCGCGATCTGGCGCTACCCAGCCTGGTTACCGGCCGATGGGTGTTAGGTGAGAGTAACGGCTTTGCCGCCACCATCAGCACCATGCAGCTCACCATCTGGATCGTTACCTTCCTGGCGATGCTGGCGCTGACGATGTTTATCCGTTATTCGCGTATGGGGCGCGCCTGTCGTGCCTGTGCGGAAGATTTGAAGATGGCGAGCCTGTTGGGTATCAATACCGACCGGGTGATTTCACTCACCTTCGTGATCGGTGCCGTAATGGCGGCGGTAGCCGGTGTGTTGCTTGGCCAGTTCTACGGCGTGATCAATCCCTATATCGGCTTTATGGCCGGGATGAAGGCCTTCACTGCCGCAGTGCTGGGAGGGATCGGCAGTATTCCTGGCGCGATGATCGGTGGCCTGGTACTGGGCGTGGCAGAAGCGCTTACCTCTGCCTATCTGAGTACCGAATACAAAGATGTGGTGTCTTTCGCGCTGCTGATTGTGGTGTTGCTGGTGATGCCAACCGGCATCCTTGGGCGTCCGGAGGTTGAGAAAGTATGAAACTCGGTTTGCTTAACGCCTGTATCGCCACGGTTGTGCTGTTTGTGATGGCCTCGTTCCTGATGGGGATGCAACTGAGCCTGGATGGCACCAAACTGGTGGTGCATGGTGCTGCCGAAGTGCGCTGGATGTGGATTGGCATTGGTTGTGTGGTGGTGTTCTTTTTTCAATTGCTGCGTCCGCTGATGCAGCAAGGGCTGAAAAAAGTCTCAGGCCCGTCGTTCGTCTTGCCGAGCTTTGATGGCACAACCCCGCGCCAGAAACTGCTGGCGGCGGCGCTCATTATCGCGGCCGTGGCGTGGCCGTTTCTGGTTTCGCGCGGCGCGGTGGATATCGCCACCCTGACGCTGATCTACGTCATGCTGGGGTTGGGGCTCAACGTGGTGGTTGGGCTGTCCGGCCTGCTGGTGTTGGGGTATGGCGGCTTCTACGCCATTGGTGCTTATACGTATGCGCTGCTGAACCATTACTACGGCCTGGGCTTCTGGGAAAGCCTGCCGTTGGCGGGGATTGTGACCGCTATCTTCGGCTTCCTGCTGGGGTTCCCGGTGCTGCGCCTGCGGGGAGACTATCTGGCGATTGTTACCCTTGGATTTGGCGAGATCGTCCGTATCCTGCTGCTGAACAATACCGAGATCACCGGTGGGCCTAATGGTATCAGCCAGATCCCGAAACCGACGTTGTTTGGTCTGGAGTTCAGCCGCAGTGCACGTGACGGCGGCTGGGATACTTTCCATAATTTCTTTGGCCTGCAATACGATCCCAGCGACCGCATCGTGTTCCTCTATCTGGTCGCGTTGTTGTTGGTGATACTCACACTGTTTGTGATTAACCGATTACTGCGTATGCCGCTCGGCCGTGCCTGGGAAGCGCTGCGCGAAGATGAGATCGCCTGCCGCTCATTGGGCCTCAGCCCGACCAAAATCAAACTGACAGCTTTCACCATCAGTGCAGCCTTTGCCGGCTTTGCCGGAACGCTGTTTGCTGCGCGTCAGGGCTTCGTCAGTCCGGAATCCTTCACCTTTGTGGAGTCGGCTTTTGTCCTGGCCATTGTGGTGCTGGGTGGGATGGGGTCTCAGTTTGCCGTTATCCTGGCCGCGATTCTGCTGGTGGTATCCCGTGAACTCATGCGTGATTTGAATGAATACAGCATGCTGCTGCTGGGTGCGTTGATGGTGTTGATGATGATTTGGCGGCCACAGGGGCTGTTACCGATGAAACGCCCACAGTTGAAGTTGAAAGCGGCGGATATTCATGTCGTGAAGGGAGAACAACCATGAGTGCTCAACCTTTACTGGCGGTAGAAGGGCTTTCGATGCGCTTCGGCGGTCTGCTGGCGGTGAACAACGTTGCGCTTGAACTGCACGAGGGTGAGATTGTTTCATTGATTGGTCCGAACGGTGCAGGAAAAACGACGGTGTTTAACTGCCTGACCGGGTTCTATCGCCCGACCAGTGGCACCATCAAACTGCGAGAGCGCCACCTGGAAGGGTTGTCCGGGCAGACTATCGCCCGTATGGGCGTGGTACGTACCTTCCAGCACGTCCGGTTGTTCCGTGAAATGACGGTGATTGAAAACCTGTTGGTCGCCCAGCATCAGCATCTGAAAAGCGGCGTGTTTGCCGGTTTGCTGAAAACCCCGGCGTTTCGCCGTGCAGAGGCCGATGCGTTGGAGCGTGCTACGGTATGGCTTGAACGCGTTGGCCTGCTGGAAATGGCGAACCGTTCGGCAGGCAACCTGGCCTATGGTCAGCAGCGGCGGCTGGAAATTGCCCGTTGCATGGTGACACGCCCGGAGTTGCTGATGCTGGATGAACCGGCGGCAGGTCTGAACCCGAAAGAAACGGACGAGCTGGATCATCTGATCGTGGAATTGCGCAACCAGCACAAGGTATCGGTGTTGTTGATTGAGCATGATATGAAGCTGGTGATGGGGATTTCCGATCGCATCTACGTGGTGAATCAGGGAACGCCGTTGGCGCAGGGTACTCCGGCAGAAATCCGCAATAACCCGGACGTGATCCGGGCCTATCTGGGCGAATAATGGGTAAGTAAAAATATGCTGTCATTTAATCAGGTTTCCGCCCATTACGGCAAAATTCAGGCACTGCATCAGGTAAGCCTGAATATTCAGCAGGGTGAGATCGTCACCCTGATCGGCGCTAACGGCGCCGGTAAAACCACCTTGCTCGGTACCTTATGCGGTGAACCTCGGGCTAGCGAGGGGACGGTCACTCTGTTGGATCAGGATATTACCCAGTGGCAGACCGCGCGGATCATGCGTGAAGCGGTGGCGATCGTGCCGGAAGGGCGTCGGGTGTTTTCACGCATGACGGTGGAAGAGAATCTGGCGATGGGCGGTTTTTTTGCCGATCGTGAGCAATATCAGCAGCGTATCCAGCGGGTGTTCACTTTGTTCCCACGCCTGCTGGAACGCCGCAGCCAACGCTCTGGCACCATGTCCGGCGGTGAACAGCAAATGCTGGCGATTGGGCGCGCGTTAATGAGCCAGCCAAAATTGCTGTTGCTTGACGAGCCCTCACTGGGGCTGGCACCGATCATCATCCAGCAGATTTTCGACATCATCCAACAGCTGCGTGAAGAGGGGATGACCATTTTCCTGGTCGAGCAAAACGCTAATCAGGCACTAAAATTGGCCGATCGCGGTTATGTGCTGGAAAATGGCCGCGTGGTGTTGGAAGATACCGGTGCCGCATTGTTAGCAAACGAAGCAGTTCGTTCAGCCTACCTGGGCGGCTAAAAATACTCGTCGTCTTTCAAGCTACAGCGTTGCTACCTGCACTATCCCACCCCAGTCACTTACGAAAAGTAAGCTCCTGGGGATGAGGCCTGGCTATAACTTGAAATACATAGGGTATTTACTTTTAACGGGCATCAGAGTGATTTGATCTCAAACTATAACGATTACGAGAATAAGCAATGAAGACAGAAGGACTACTCGCGCAGCGCATCGTAAAGGTAAAAAGCTCGGCAATCCGTGAATTGCTCAAGCACAGCAAAATGGAGCATGTCATTTCGCTGGCGGGTGGCATTCCCTCTGACGCGTTGTTTGATTTCGAAGGATTGAACATTGCGACCCAGCAGGCGATCACCGAACAGCCAAAAAGCGCGTTTCAATATGGGCTGACCGAAGGGAGTTATTTACTGCGTGAGCGTATCTGTGAGTTGTGCGTACAACGTGGGGTTCGTGCCCAAGCGGAAGATATCGTGGTCACAGCCGGTTCGCAGCAGGCGCTTGATCTGGTAATGCGTGCGGTGATTAACCCCGGCGATGTGTTTGTCGTTGAGCGCCCGACCTATCTGGCGGCGCTGCAAACGCTCGAACTGGCGGAAGCCAACATCATGTCCGTCTCTTCTGACAGCGACGGCATGGTGGTTGATGAGTTGGCTGAACTGCTGAAAACTCAGAAGATCAAAGGGGTATATGTGGTGCCGAACTTTGGCAACCCAAGCGGTCTTACCCTGAGCGCTGCGCGCCGTGAGCAGTTGGTTAAGCTGGCCGCTGAACATAACTTCCTGATTGTAGAGGATGATCCTTACGGCGAATTGCGTTTCACCGACGAACGTAATGCTACGCTGTATCAGATTTCTCAGCAGGTGCTGGGTCATACCGAGAACATTATTTATACCTCTACCTTCTCCAAGATCCTGGCACCGGGCCTGCGCTTGGGATGGGCTATCCTGCCGCCATTCCTGCTGCATAAAGTGGCAATCATCAAGCAGGCGGCGGATTTGCATGCCAGTGCGCTGTCGCAAAGCATCGTCGAATGCTATCTGGGGTTGGATCGTCTGCCTGCCCAGATTGAAAAGATCCGCGCAGCCTACAAGCATAAAGGCGAGATCCTGGCCGGGTTGGTGGAAAAAGAACTGGGCGATGTCATCAGCTTTGATAAGCCGAAAGGCGGTATGTTCCTGTGGGCGCGTTTCCGCCAGCCGTTTGATGCGACCGAATGGTTGAAAACCACGCTGGAGCAGGGTGTCGTTTTCGTGCCAGGCGAATACTTCTTCTCCGACAAGCCAGATCGCTCTACCTTCCGTCTGTCGTTTGCTACCGCCACTGAACAACAGATGCAAGAGGCTGTCGCCCGCTTACGCCGTTCGTTGTAACCCTTCTGCGGCGGTATGGGCCCTCCTGCCGCCGACATCAAATCGCCATCTCTCCTTCATCGTGCCGTCACTTGACTGTCACACAAGCGTTATTTTTCTGTCATCCGTGCGTGGCATGTTATCCCCGCCATCTTTCAAGCCGTCGTGTTGTTGGTTGCTCTGACACACCTCAGTCACTTAGCTAACTAAGCACCTGGGAATGCGCCAGCTTGCCGCATCTTGAAAGCAATAGGGAAAGACTTCCGGATAAGAATTGTTTCTTTTCGCTCACGCGTTTTTATACCCGCTTTTTTCAGGAGTTAGCCATGTTTACCCAAACGATTAAAAAGACCACGCTGTGTGTGGCGTTGACCCTGATGGTCAGCAGCCATGCCATGGCGATGACCGAAATTCCCTTCTGGCATTCGATGGAAGGGGAACTGGGCAAAGAAGTAGATTCTCTGGCGGAGCGCTTTAATCAATCTCACCACGATGTAAAAATCGTGCCGGTCTATAAGGGTAACTACGAACAGAGCCTGGCGGCGGGGATTGCGGCCTATCGTTCTGGTAAGGCACCGGCGATCCTGCAGGTTTATGAAGTGGGTACGGCGACCATGATGGCGAGCAAGGCCATCAAACCGGTGTATCAGGTATTCCAGGAGTCTGGCGTTAACTTCGACGAGGCAGTGTTTGTGCCGACCGTAGCCGGTTACTACAGCGACAACAAGAGCGGTCATTTGCTGTCTCAGCCTTTCAACAGCTCTACGCCAGTGCTGTATTACAACAAAGATGCCTTCAAGAAGGCTGGTCTGAACCCCGATCAGCCACCGAAAACCTGGCAGGAACTGGCAACGGATGCCGCCAAGCTGCGTGAAGCTGGCATGAAGTGCGGTTACACCAGCGGTTGGCTGGGCTGGATCCAACTGGAGAACTTCAGCGCCTGGCATGGCGTGCCATTTGCAACCGAGAACAATGGCTTTGGTGGTACCAATGCCAAGCTGGCGTTCAACCAGCCGCTGCAGGTGAAGCATATTCAGTTTCTGCAAGACATGAACAAGAAAGGGGATTTCACCTACTTTGGCCGCAAGGACGAACCTACCGAGAAGTTCTATAACGGTGATTGTGCCATGGCGACCGCCTCTTCCGGCTCTTTGGCCAGCATCAGGAAGTACGCCAAATTTGATTTTGGCGTGGGCATGATGCCTTACGATGCTGATGCGAAAAACGCACCACAGAACGCGATCATCGGCGGCGCCAGCCTGTGGGTGATGAATGGCAAAGATGCCGCCACCTATAAGGGCGTGGCGGAGTTCCTGCAATTTCTGGCCCAGCCGGAAATGGCAGCCGAATGGCACCAGAAGACCGGTTATCTGCCGATCACCACCGCTGCTTATGAGTTGACCAAGCAGCAGGGTTTCTATGACAAAAACCCAGGGGCTGATGTTGCTACCCGCCAAATGCTGAACAAGCCACCGTTGCCGTTCACCAAAGGCCTGCGTCTGGGCAACATGCCACAGATCCGTACCGTGGTGGATGAAGAGCTGGAAAGCGTGTGGACCGGCAAGAAAACCCCACAACAGGCACTGGATGCCGCCGTACAGCGCGGGGATCTGCTGTTACGCCGTTTCGAATCCTCAACCAATAAATAACGGCTACTGCGCTTCGCCGTTCTGGGATTGGGCAGTGCTCGCTCTCCTTATTACTCCGGGGGATGTGCGCTGTCCACGCCCAGAGTGGCTTTGCTCGCGACACCTTGTTCCACGTCGTCTGTCTTTTGTATCAATGAGTCTTCGTTTATGAGTACACATCGTCCCGGTTTCGGCTGTAGTTGGTTGCCCTATGTTCTGGTGCTGCCTCAGCTGCTGATCACCGTCATTTTCTTCCTGTGGCCTGCCGGTCAGGCGCTGTGGTACTCGGTACAAAGCGTCGATCCATTCGGCCTGTCCAGCCAGTTTGCCGGCTTGGATAACTTTAAGCAGTTGTTCCAGGATCCGTATTATCTGGATTCTTTCTACACCACGTTGCTGTTCAGCTTCCTGGTTGCCGGCATCGGTCTGTTGGTGTCGCTATTCTTTGCAGCGCTGGTGGATTATGTCCTGCGCGGCAGTCGTTTCTATCAGACGCTGATGATCCTGCCTTATGCGGTGGCGCCTGCGGTGGCGGCGGTGCTGTGGATTTTCCTGTTCAGCCCCGGTATGGGCCTGATTACACATTTTCTTGCCGGTCTTGGTTATGACTGGAACCACGCGCAAAACAGCGGCCAGGCGATGTTCCTGGTGGTGCTGGCTTCGGTGTGGCAGCAGATCAGCTATAACTTCCTGTTTTTTCTGGCCGCGTTGCAATCCATCCCTCGTTCTCTGGTAGAGGCGGCGGCGATCGATGGTGCGGGGCCGGTGCGACGCTTCTTCAATCTGGTATTGCCACTGATTACGCCAGTGAGCTTCTTCCTGTTGGTGGTGAACCTGGTTTACGCCTTTTTCGACACCTTCCCGGTGATCGATGCCGCCACTGGCGGTGGGCCGGTGCAATCCACCACCACGCTGGTTTACAAGATTTATCGTGAAGGCTTTGCCGGCCTGGATCTTTCCAGCTCTGCCGCGCAGTCGGTGGTATTGATGCTGCTGGTGATTGGCCTGACGGTGATCCAGTTCCGCTTTGTTGAACGTAAGGTGCGTTACCAATGATTGAGAACCGACGCGGGCTGGATATCTTCAGTCATACCATGCTGATTATTGGCGTGCTGGTGGTGCTGTTTCCGCTGTATGTGGCCTTCGTTGCCGCCACGCTGGACGATCGCCAGGTGTTCGACGTGCCGATGACGCTGATCCCTGGCGGGCACCTGTGGGACAACGTTCGCCATATCTGGCAGGGTGGGGTGGGCACCTTAAAAGTGCCGTTTTCGCTGTTGCTGCTTAATAGCGTGATCATGGCGTTGGCGATCACCTGCGGCAAGATTGTGGTCTCGGTGCTTTCCGCCTATGCCATCGTCTATTTCCGTTTCCCATTGCGCAGCCTGTTCTTCTGGCTGATTTTCATGACGCTGATGTTGCCGGTCGAAGTACGTATCTTCCCGACGGTTGAGGTGATTTCTAACCTCAATCTGCTGGACAGTTACACCGGCCTGACGTTACCGCTGATGGCTTCAGCTACCGCAACCTTCCTGCTGCGTCAATTCTTTATGACCTTACCGGATGAATTGCTTGAGGCGGCACGGATCGACGGTGCCGGACCGATGCGTTTCTTTTGGGACATTGTCTTGCCGCTGTCGAAGACCAATCTGGCAGCGCTGTTTGTCATCACTTTTATCTACGGCTGGAACCAATATCTGTGGCCGCTCCTGATCACCAGCGATGCTTCGATGGGGACGGCGGTGGCGGGTATTCGCAGCATGATTTCCACTTCTGGCGCACCAACCCAGTGGAATCAGGTAATGGCGGCAATGATATTGACTTTGATCCCGCCGTTGGCGGTGGTTCTTCTGATGCAGCGCTGGTTTGTGCGCGGCCTGGTTGATAGCGAGAAGTAAGGAATACTCTTTAGATGGCTGGTTTAAAACTACAGGCGGTCACCAAGTCTTATGACGGCAAAACGCCGGTGATCAAGCAGATCGATCTTGATGTGGCTGATGGCGAATTTATTGTGATGGTCGGCCCATCCGGTTGCGGAAAATCGACGCTATTGCGTATGGTGGCCGGGTTAGAGCGGACCACCAGCGGGGATATTTATATCGACACGCAACGCGTGACCGATCTGGAGCCGAAAGACCGCGGTATTGCGATGGTGTTTCAGAACTACGCGCTGTACCCGCATATGAGCGTGTACGATAACATGGCTTATGGCCTGAAAATCCGTGGTTTTGGCAAACAGCACATTCGCCAGCGGGTAGAAGAGGCGGCACGCATTCTGGAGTTGGCGCCGCTATTGCAGCGTAAACCGCGTGAGCTTTCCGGTGGCCAGCGCCAACGGGTGGCGATGGGGCGTGCCATTGTACGTGAACCGGCGGTGTTCCTGTTTGATGAGCCTTTATCTAACCTGGATGCCAAATTGCGCGTGCAGATGCGGCTGGAATTACAGCAACTGCACCGCCGCCTGAAAACCACCAGTCTGTACGTCACCCACGATCAGGTTGAGGCGATGACGCTGGCTCAGCGGGTGATCGTGATGAATAAAGGCGTGGCGGAACAAATCGGTACGCCGAGTGAGGTCTACCAACGTCCGGCTTCGCTGTTTGTCGCCAGTTTTATCGGCTCCCCGGCGATGAATCTGCTACCCGGCACGCTGAGTGCGGATGGCGGGCAATTACACCTTGCCGGTGGCGCGGTGCTGGATTTGCCAGAACCGCAGCCAAAATGGGGCGGGCGTGAGTTGACGTTGGGTATTCGACCGGAGCATATTCAATTGAGTACACCTGAGCAGGGCGGTATTCCATTGGAACTGCAAACGCTCGAGTTGCTCGGTGCGGATAATCTGGCTCATGGGCAGTGGGGAGAGTCGGGGGTGATCGTGCGCCTGAGTCATGAAATCCTGCCGTCCGCGGGCAGTACCTTATATTTACAGTTGCCTGCACAGGCGCTGCACTTTTTTGATACCCACAGTGGGTTACGGATGGAATGATGACCACAGCCTGGCCTTATCCTCATATTGTCGCCCATCGTGGCGGCGGTTCTCTGGCTCCGGAAAATACCTTGGCTGCTATTGACGTCGGTGCACGTCATGGGCACAAGATGATTGAATTTGATGCCAAGCTGGCGCAAGACGGACAAATTTTCCTGCTGCATGACGATACGCTCGATCGTACCAGCAACGGCTGGGGCGTGGCGGGCGAACTGCCCTGGGATAAGCTGGTGCAACTGGATGCGGGGAACTGGTACAGCTCGGCCTTTAAAGGTGAGCGCCTGCCGTTGCTTTCCGAAGTGGCGGAACGCTGTAAACAGCATGGCATGATGGCCAATATTGAAATCAAGCCCACGACAGGCTGTGAGGATGAAACCGGTCGGGTGGTTGCATTGGCGGCGCGCCTGCTGTGGCAAGGACAAACCGATCCGCTGCTGTCTTCATTCTCTGTCGAGGCCCTGGCTGCCGCCCAGCGTACCGTGCCGGAGCTGCCGCGCGGCCTGCTGTTGGACGAGTGGGATGACAACTGGCGTGAGCTGACCGCACGCCTCGGCTGTGTGTCACTGCATATTAATCACCATGAACTGACCGCCGAACGGGTTACGGCACTGAAGGAAGCCGGATTGCGTATTCTGGTGTATACCGTCAATCAACCGGAGCGGGCGCGTTTATTACTGAACTGGGGTGTTGACTGTATTTGCACCGACCGGATAGATTTAATCGGCCCGGATTTTTAACCGGTTAATTTTTAGATAAAGATAACCCCTCACCCCGACCCTCTCCCACAGGGAGAGGGAGATAGTCCGTGCACTGTGTTAGCCCGAATTTTTTATGGGCTATCAGCGAGCTAGATCGGTTTCCTCCCTAGGGGTGAGGGAGTTAGTCCATGCACTGTGTTAGCCCGAATTCTTTATGGGGTATCATAGAGCTCGATCGGTTCCCTCCCTAAGGGAGAGGGAGCCAGTCCGTGCACTGTGTTAGCCCGAGTTTTTATGGGCTATCAGCGAGCTAGATCGGTTTCCTCCCTAAGGGAGAGGGAGCCAGTCCGTGCACTGTGTTAGCCCGAATTTTTTATGGGCTATCAGCGAGTCCGATCGTTTCTCTCCCTAGGGGCGAGGGAGTGTGTCTGTACACTGGATTAACCTGAGTTTCTCCAGAGTATCAGCGAGCTCGATCGGTTCCCTCTCCCTGTGGGAGAGGGTTAGGGTGAGGGGCAATTCACTTTTACCAGACCAGAACATAGCGACGACAGCCCCTTGCCGCCGCGTTATCGGAAGGGATGTGATGCCTGCCTTTATTGTTTCGCTGTGGCACCAAATCGTGCTGTCTTTGCCCTTATTTGTACTCATCGTGCTGGGATATGGTCTTATCCGCTGGGGAAAATGGCCTGCAACCATCACCGATGCGCTGACCCGATTCGTCTTTTCTCTCGCACTGCCTGCCATGCTGTTTCGTATGATGTGCGATTTCTCCCAGCGTCCAGCGGTAGACGCCAGATTGCTGATCGCCTTCTTCGGCAGTTGCCTGATTGTGTTTGTTATCGGTCGCATTGCCGCCAAACGATTATTCAAGCTGGACGGTGTCTCTGGTTCGGTGTTCGCGCTGGGTGGCATATTTTCCAATAACGTGATGCTCGGACTACCGATCGCTACCGTGATGTTAGGGGAGGAAGCTATTCCATCGGTGGCCTTGGTGCTGGTGTTCAACGGTTTGATTTTGTGGACGTTAGTAACGATCTCCATTGAATGGGCACGTAACGGCTCGCCGACGCTGCAAGGTTTTATCAAAACGGTGCGCAGCGTACTGACCAACCCGTTGATTATCGGCATTCTGTCCGGCACGTTGTTCAGCCTGACCGGATTACCGCTACCGACATTTGTCGATCAACCCGTCAGCATGCTTGGCCAGGTGGCGGTGCCGTTGTCGCTGGTGGTGCTGGGTATGGGGCTGGCGGAATACCGTATCCGCGAAGGTTGGCAGCTAAGCAGTGCCATCTGTTTCCTCAAGTTGATTGTACAGCCTATGGTGGTGTGGTTGCTGGCTTGGTCGATGGATCTGCCGCCAATGGAAACTCGCGTAGTGGTACTGTTGGGCTCAATGGCTGTGGGGGTGAACGTCTATCTGATGTCAAGGCAGTTCAATGTACTTACCGGCCCGGCCGCCACCAGCCTGGTGATGTCAACGGTGCTGGCGGCGATCACGACCCCGTTGATCCTCACCATTATGGGCTTGAGGGTGTAGCCGGGAGTGGCACTTGTGGCACCACGGGGGCCGTGTTGTTAAATGGGTTGCGCGCAACGCCCCCATTTTGCAGCAGAGTCTTGCTGTTCGTATTCATTGGTCTCATCGGGTTGTTTCCCGGATTATCTGACAGCATTTTGGGTTGGTTCATCTTGAGCTCATAGCCTTGCTGTTGACGGCGTTGCTCCATCTGCTGATTGTTCAGTATGCGCTGTTGCTGCCACTGTTGGTCACCGTGGTTAAGAAACGGCTGCTGCTGGCTGAGAGGGGTAACACCGTTTGCGGCCACCGCTAACCAAGGCAGCAACAGTAAGGCGAACATCGGCTGATAATGCATGAGATTTACTCCGGTTATCCCCCGTCTTTGAACGGTGTTTGCGGCCCAGAAACTCAGGGCCGCGGGATGAAAGCATCCGTTGAGTGCGGAGATGTTTGTCGTCTTTTATTTTGACTCAGCTTCTATTATTGCCCAAATATCCTCCTCCGCCACAATTTCGCTACGGTCTTTAATTAAATCCCACAGGCCAATCTTGCCGTCTGCGTTGAGCGTAACGATATAGCGACAGCCGGTTTTCAATGCGTTGCTGTGTTGGCGTTTTAGCTTTGAGCCACTAAAGTCACTGAGCAATTTCAGCTGTGGCAGATGTTGGCGGATACGATTGGCTAAGACCAACGCGGCGATATTAGCCGTTGCCTCCTCATAGGTTACGACAATGTCGGGTTTGTTGGTGATGTTCTTGCTGCTGTCTACCGTTTGAATCAATAACAACAGGCGTTCAATGCCGATAGCGAAACCGGAGGCGGGTAACCCTTTGTTGCTAAAGAGTTCCACCAATCCATCATAGCGGCCGCCGCCACAAACCGTGCCCTGAGAACCTAATTCGTCGGTGATCCACTCAAACACCGTACGCGTGTAGTAATCCAAACCTCTAACCAGACGTGGGTTGACGACATACTCAATGCCTGCCTGATCCAACAGCTGGCACAGCTCGGCAAAATGTTGCCGAGATTCTTCGCCGAGAAAATCCAGCAGCCGCGGTGCGTTTTCAAGCATCTCTTGCATATCCGGGTTTTTACTGTCCAGGATCCGCAATGGGTTGGTTTCCAGGCGGTTCAAACTGTCTTCATCAAGCAACGCCTTGTGTTGCAGGAAATACGCAATCAGTTCACGCCGGTGTTCTTTTCGCTCCGGTAGCGTGCCAAGTGAGTTAATCTCCAGGCGTATGTAGCGATCTACCCCCAGCGCCTTGAAGAGATCTTTGACCATATAGATTAATTCTGCGTCGATATCCGCTCCCGGCATACCGAATGTCTCTACGCCAAATTGCGTGAACTGGCGCAGCCTGCCCTTTTGTGGGCGCTCATAACGGAACATCGGGCCTTGATACCAGAGGCGTTGTGTCGTGTTGTAGCACATGTTGTTTTCGATAACGGCGCGTACGCAACCACTGGTTCCTTCTGGGCGTAACGTAATATGTTCGCCATTCTTATCCCGGAAGTTATACATCTCTTTTGAGACTATGTCGGTAGACTCCCCTACTGCACGTTCGAACAGCGCAACGGGTTCCAGAAGCGGCAGGCGCACCTCCTGATAACCATAGCGATAGGTGATATCCCGAACCTTGCTTTCCAACCACTGCCAGAGGGGCGTTTCTTCTGGAAGAATGTCTCGCATTCCTCTAATTGATTGAATCTTCACTATTGTTGCTCCTTGTACACCGTTTCAATAAGGTATCTGCTACCGGTGTTGCCAGCAGATATCGGCGCAGAAGGCTCATGCCCCAAGCGTCGTTCTGAACGTAGCGCGCTGATCGCTGAACCTTCGGTAAACTTTGATGAGGCTTGTTGCCGCATAATGAACAGCAGATACAACGGTATCGTTACCATCTGCAAAATGATTCCCCAGAAGAGCGGTTGCGTACCGGCCCCTGTCAGCGCGGCGGCAACAAATGCCAGCCCGAGCAGGCTCAGGGCGCTATAAATGGCAAATTGTCGGCCTCGTCTGAATTTTTGCGTCACCATCATGACGGGCAGAGAAATGGCGGCAAAGGCATAGGGGATCAGGCAGGCAGAGATGGCCAGAATAATGATGGTCCTGAACTGCTGTTCCAGATGGGGGGAAATGGTGAGCAAGATGACGCCAGTCATCAGACAGGCCGTACAAATCAGTCCCTTGTAGGCGACCCCATGGCGATTGGTCGCGGCAAACATCGATGGGAATAAACCTGCTTGCGCGGCCGATCGCGGCACTTCAGTTTGCAGAATTTGCCAGCCAGGCATGGCTCCCAGGCAAGCGATAATCGCCATGGCCGAAATACAGTCGCCCGCAGCGGTTCCCCATAACAACCTGGCCGTATCGGCAAAGGGCGACGTTGAGGCGATCAGCTGTTGGTGAGGCAGGATCCCCATAATGACATTACTGGAGCAGACGTAACAGAGTGCGGCAATCCCTAAACCGCAGATCGTCGCCAGTGGAATATTGCGTTTGGGGTTAATAATCTGCGCTTCTGAAACCGAGGCGGACTCAAGGCCCAGAAATCCCCATAGTGAGATGAGCGCTGCGGTCAGGATGGCATGCGTATTACTTTGCCCCGTGACGTTATAGGCATGCGTGTACAGGCGATAATCGAAGTGGAACCAGCCTAACGTGCCGATACCAAGCACGACAAGCAGCATACATGTCCCGGTAAAAATCTGCGCATAACCAACGATCCTGGCCCCCTGTAACCCTAGAGCGACAAAGATCCATAGAATTGCGATACAGGCTAAAGCGGCATGGAGAGGCTGGTGCAGCGTAGGGAAGAAATAGGAGAGATAGCCCACACCGGAAACCAACAGGGCACAATTGCCTATCCAGGTAGAAAGCCAGTAAAACAGCGTAGTCTGCAGCCCGATAAACGGACCAAAAGCGTTGCCGATATTTGCGATGACGCCGCCTTTGCAAGGGGCCAGTTCGCTGACTTTGGCAAATACCAGGGCAAGTGCGAGTACGCCACAAAACGTTAACGCCCATCCCCAAACGGAAATTGAGCCAATTTGGGCCAATGAGCTGGGCAGCATAAAAACACCACTTCCCATCATGTTGGACGCCGTCATTATGGTTAGAGCTGTAAGCCCCATACGCTGGGTGGTTTGGCGGTTTGAACCCATGTCATTTTATCTTCACTGAGGTGTCTACAGCGGCCAAAGATGCATGGCATAAAGCCCACCGAAGGTAGAGTTGCCTGCCAGTCTGTTATTGCATCATTTGATCGATCTGTTTAAGTTAATAGGCGTTGCCGGTGTGATTGGCGTCAGTGCCGGCAACGGAAGTAAGAAAGGGGCAGTGAGAGGTTCTCACTGCCTTTTTTATGCCGCGTGGGCGCGACTGTCGGCAATGATGTCATCAATCAAGGCGTCAATCTGGCTGGTGTCCAGATGATGAGCCGTTGTGATGAGGTGTGCGACCTCGTTTGAGGTTGCCAGACAGTGCTTTTTCCATACCGCTTCGGATGGGCAGGGGAAAACGACAGTAATGGAGTTTTTGTTACGCCAGGCGTTAATTCCGGCTTTTTGCATACGATCAACCGCATATTGCGCCATATGCAAGCTGCGTTCGATACGGCGCCGCCAATCTGCAGTGCTGTGGCTTTTGATCGCCTCCCACATCATCATCGGCGTATGGCCGTTGCGAGAGCCGGTAATCGTTTTATCGTGTGCGGAGATGTAATCAATCTCCACCGAGATGCGATCGACATTTTTTTTCTTGGCGACGACAATCCCGCAAGGGATCGGGGAACCAATCATTTTGTGACCAGAAACGCCTATTGAATCGATGCCATCGGCAAACGTGAAGCCTTGCGGCTCATCAACAAACGGCAAAATCATGCCGCTTAATGCCGCATCCGCGTGCAGATAGTAATCTTCACGTTTGAAGCCAGCCTCTTTCAGACGTTGCTGAATAAGGTGAATATCGTCGATAGCACCCCGAACGGTTGTACCGATATTGGCAAAGATAATCGGATGCTTTTCATTGTCTTTGGCAATTTTGGCCATTAAATCGTCGTAATCGACTTCACCGTTGGGCAATGATTCTACAACCTGTGATTTAATTCGTAACAGTTTGACAATTTTTGCCACGGAATAGTGTGTGTCTTTAGAGTAGTAGAGAGTGCCATCAGGAAATATCTCGCGGCCTAGATAACAACCGAACATATTACTTTCGGTCCCCCCGTTTGTAACGTATCCCCAGCTTTCTTCAAAGGGGATTTTGAATAGTTCGGAGAAATACACCATAACCTCTTTTTCAAACTCAAAAGAGTTTAAAAGATAGTTGCAATATTCACTCCAGTCGCCACAGTTATTAATAGAGAAGCGCATAAAGCGTTCCAGTAGAGTATAATCAAAATCTGCTGATTCAGGATAGCCAATATTGAAATATTGGTTTTTTACACAATAAGACCAGAATGCATCAAGTTTATTTTGATCGGCAATTGATAATGTCATTTTTAATCTCTCTGTTTGATGATTTTTTAAACAATGTCACTCAAGACTTTTTATCAAGATAAAGTACGTCGGCTCCTTTTTTACTTCGCCCAGCGGCGACAAAGCAGAAGAGTGGAATGGTCAACATCATCATGACAATGCCCCAGAACATGGAATCCGAACCCGAACCCAGCAGGGCAAATATGCTATAGACCATCCCAATAACGACCATCACGCTATAAAACATAAAGGTGCGGCCACGGTTCATTTTCTTGGAAACCATGATGATGGGGAGGGAAATCAGTGCATACATGTAGGGTAACAACGATGCGAAGACTGACATCAGGATGACCACTTCAAACTGCTTCGCCAGGTTTGGCGACGCCGTCATCAGCAATACGGCACTCATCAGTACGCCGGTAAAAATCAGGCTCTTCATCGGCACATCATTTTTATTCGCATCGGCGAAGAACTGCGGGAACAGCCCCTGTTGGGCGCCCGCTCGTGGCCCTTCAGACTGCAGGATCAACCAGCCAGAAATGGAACCGAAACAGGCAATGATACTGAGCGCGGAGGCGATATTACCGGCGGTTTCGCCAAACATATAGCGTGCGGCGTCGGCAAAAGGAGCGGCTGAGTTGACCAATTCACTATGAGGAACCAGACCCATAATGACCGAACAACTGCCCACATAGCACACTGAGGCAATCAGTAAGCCATAAACTGTCGCTCTTGGTACGGTATATTCCGGCTTTTCAACCTGCCCGCTGGAAACAACGGCAGATTCTACCCCCAGGAAACCCCATAGTGCGATCGAGGCAGCAGTGATAATCGCGGAGGAGTCGCTTTTTCCCGTACCGTTATACACTTGGGTGAACATATGAGGGTCAAACCAGAACCAGCCGACAACGCCCACTCCGAGAACGACAACCAGCATGCAGCCTGCGGTAAAAGATTGCGCGCGGCCAGCCACTCGGGCACCAAAGCTGGCAAGAAGAATAAAGCCCCATAGAATGGCAATGGCCACAATGCTGCCGATGGTGGGATCACGCAGTTGAGGGAAGAAATAGCTGAGATAACCCACGCCAGCCACCAACAGGGCAACGTTACCTACCCAGGCACTGATCCAGTAGCACATGGTGGTCTGGAAACCGATGAATGGGCCGAATGCATCACTGGCATAAGCGACAATCCCACCATTGCGTGGCGTAATCAGGCTGGTTTTTGCAAAAACCAAAGCCAGAGCAATAACGCCAATAATGGTTAATAACCATCCCCACAATGATATATAGCCAACACCGGCGAGATTGGTTGGTAGCATAAATACACCTGACCCCATCATATTCGATGCAGTGACAAGTGTAAGTGCTACAACCCCCATTTTGTGGGCTGAACTTGCACTTACTGATCCCATATTAAATGTCCTATAAGTAAGCATTACAATGAAGTGAATACGGGTGATGTATCACCAAGACAGGGGGGATTCTAAGAACTAAATGGTCTCGTAATGTGACGCAGATCACACTAAATGGGCGTGACGTTTTTAATCTGTGCAAATTACGTTCTTTTTTTTTCTAAAATATTAAAAAGCACTCTGTCCCATTTTTTATTTGCCTTTTTAATGAATTTTTATCGCTTGATAATATACTCGCGTTAGTAATAACATTATTAAAACATGTTTATCACAAAACATTGATTAATCATCAATCTCGGTTTGTAACGATAATTTCGTTGACAATGACATAGTAAGTAATCAAGTATTTAAGTGGCTCTGACACCGAGTCTATCAGTAGGTCTTTTAAAGTGATTTCTAGAAAAATAATGATAAATCAACAATTAAAAATAGTAGAAAAATATGTCAAGAAGAGAGCGAATTTATATACCGGGATTACCTCAGCTTATTCAGCTAAAGGGCCATAATAATGATAGGTTATTTATTGATGATGAGGATTATCAATCATTCTTTAACTTTCTGGATAACGCACTAACACATTATTCTTGTCAGTTGCATGCATACACACTGTTGCCACATAAATTGTTGCTGTTGTTAACGCCACCGAGTAAAGAGTCGCTCAGCCGTTTAATCCAACAGGTTGGCCGTAGCTATGTACCTTATTACAATAACAAATATCACCGCAGTGGCTCATTATGGGAAGGCCGCTATAACAGCTGTCCGATCGAACCCGGTGCCTATTTATTACTGACGCAACAATTCGTTGATACTTATGAAAAGTTGCAGGCAGACTGGCAGGGGCTCAATCCCGCATGGTGTAGCTACAGCCATAACATCGGTGAGGCTGCGCTGGAGCGAATTACCCCTCATGCCGAGTATCTGAAGCTTGGTGATACCGCCACGCAGCAGGCTATCCACTATCGGCGTTTTATTCAGGCATCGCTCAGTCTGGCTATTCAAGCACGGATCCAAAACTGTCTGAATCAGAACTGTGTATTGGGTACGCCCAAGTATTGTCAGCAGGTAGAGGCGTTGGTTCATCGCTATGTCAGGCCGCGCCACTGTGGCCGCCCACGTAAGCATTATCATAATCAGGTGTCTGATTGGGTATGGTTGGAAAATCAGGCTTCGCGATTGTTACAACGCTACAGCTATCAGGAAATTCGCTTGCCGTTATTGGAAAAATGGGGTGAAGAGCGCGCTGACAATGTTTTTGCTTTCCGTCACGATCGGGCCTTGGATAATGATTTTATCTGTAACCATCAGGCTCTCTTGCGCGGTGACGGTACCATGGGGAGCCTGCGGGCCATAGCCCAGCATCAACATCTGCAGGCTACCAGCCGGCTTTGGTATCTTGGCACGATGTTTCGTTCCAACAGTGGAACTAACATCGAACAATATCAGCAGGTGGGCGTTGAGGCATTTGGCTATCAGCATATTGATATCGAGTTGGAGCATATCATGCTGCAATACGACTTCTTCCAATCACTGCAATTAAAGTCGCATGTCGAGCTCAAAATCAATACGCTGGCGAGCGGTGAAGAGTTCAGCCGATTTCGTGAGGCACTGCGTCTTTATTATCAACCGTTTACTACTTTGTTCAACGACGAGTGGGCCAATTGGTTGCAGCATACGCCGGAGAAGTTGTTGCAGGAGTCCGATCCGTTACTGAAGCTTTTGCAGGTCAAGGCCCCCAAGCGTGAGGCGTTTATCTCACCGGCTGCCCGGCAGCGCTTCGAGTCGCTGATTCAGGCGCTGAATCAGATGGGTATTCCCTTTATGGTGGATGCGGATCTTTATCCGGCCAACGACTATTGTCATACCATTTTTGAATGGCATGCGGAGAAGCTGGAAAACGATACCCTGCTCTGTCGCGGTGGGCGGTATGATACCAATGCCAGCCGTCAGCTGGGCAAGCCGGTTTTCGCCTGTGGTTTTGCTTTTATGCTGGATCCGATTATGCGCTTGTTACAGCTCACCCATGAAAATATGCTGAAACAACGCCTGGTCGATGTGGTGATTATTCCCCGTAACACGGTGGCGAAACACCATGCCCTATCGGTTGGGCGTATCTTGAGAACCGCTTTCCCACAATTAAGTATTACTAATGATTTTTCTCATATGCAGATCAAGACCTGCAAGAAAAATGCGATTCGTCAGGGGTGTCGCTTTATCTTGGTAGTGCCAGAGGAAAGTGACGAGCAAATAGAACTGTTTGATAAAGAGGTCGATCAATATCGGCAGGGTAATGTGAATGCCATGATTGGCATCTTGAGCCACAGCCTCAACGCCTAGGGGGCAAAGAAAAGTTGTCGAGGAGCGGCCTGCAGCGGTTGTTCTGCTAATGACAGGGAGAAAAGAAGCGGACATGATGTCGTAAGCATATTTTTTATTCAGACGTAAACTCCCTTTCCGCCGCATTGTTGGTTGCCTTCGGCTACAATCGCCTTTTCGAATCGTTTAGGGTGAATTTGACGTGCTGCTTCTGGTTATTACCACCATTTTATGGGCTTTTTCTTTTAGCCTGATCGGCGAATATCTGGCAGGCCATGTCGATAGCTGGTTTTCGGTGCTGATGCGCGTCGGGTTGGCGGCCTTGGTGTTTCTGCCGTTTCTGCGCTGGCGCAACATCAGGCTGAAAGTGATCCTGCTGTATATGGTGGTGGGGGCTTGCCAGCTTGGCATCATGTACCTGATAAGCTTCCGTGCTTTTATGTATCTGACCGTGCCGGAATTCCTGCTGTTTACCGTGCTGACGCCGCTGTATATCACGTTGATTTATGATCTGATCAGCGGTCGCCGCCTGCGCTGGGGCTATCTGTTCAGTGCGTTGTTGGCGGTGTTGGGCGCGGCGATCATCCGTTATCACCAATTGAGTGATCACTTCTGGTGGGGGCTGTTTTTGGTACAGGCGGCCAATATCAGCTTCGCTATCGGCATGGTGGGTTATAAACGCCTGATGGAAGTGCATCCGTTACCCCAGCATACCGCGTTTTCCTGGTTCTATCTGGGGGCTGCGGCGGTGGCGATCGTCGCCTGGTTCCTGTGGGGTAATCCGAATCAACTGCCAACCACGCATCTGCAATGGGGGATTCTGGTCTGGTTGGGCGTGGTGGCTTCCGGGCTGGGTTACTTTATGTGGAATTACGGTGCGACGCAGGTGGATGCAGGCACTTTGGGCATCATGAATAACATGCATGTGCCTGCTGGCTTGCTGGTTAATTTGCTCATCTGGCATCAGCAACCGCATTGGGCCAGCTTTATTATCGGCGGCGCGGTGATTGTGGCCTCGCTGTGGGTACACCGTCGTTGGGTGGCACCCAAAGCCAGCGCGTGATCGGTCAATCCCTGCGCGAATCACCGCCGCGCAGGGGCTAAATTTGCGAGGCCAGCGGTTTAATGCTGGCTCTGGGATGCGCGGCATCACGCACGAACGGCAGATAATCGCAGGCATGCCGGCGCGCTGAGCGGATAAAGGCCTCGGTCACTGCCTGGCGCTGTTCACCCTCGCGGGTTGCCGCATATAACCGGCTCCATAGCCCATCACCGAGCGTTTTGGTGACCACCAGCCCCTGGCGCTCGAAGCTTTCCACCACCCAGTGCGGTAACGCAGCAATCCCCATCCGCGCCGATACCATCTGGATCAATAACAGCGTGTTATCAACGTTTTTCAATGCCGGGCTGACCCCGGCAGGCTGCAGAAAATGGCGCCAGATATCCAGCCGTTGGCGCTGTACCGGATAGATCATCAGCGTTTCGTCGCTCAAATCTTCGGGTTCAATGTGTTGTTTGCTGGCCAACGGATGGTCTGGCGCCAGGATCAACCGCACCTCAAAATCGAACATTGGCGAGTAGTGCAGCCCGCTTCGCGGCAGGATGTCTGAAGTCAGCACCACATCCAGCTCGCCCTGCTGCAAAGCCGGTTGTGGATCGAACGTCACGCCGGATTTGAAGTCCATCACCACCTGCGGGAAATGCGTGCGGAAATTGTCCAATGCCGGGGTCAGCCACTGGATACAGCTGTGACACTCGATAGCGATACGCAATGTCGCCTGATGCGGCTCGTGGCAGGCCTGCAGCGCCTGTTGGATTTGCGGCAACACCTGCTCTGCCAACTGTAACAGGATCTCTCCCTGCGCGGTAAAGCGCAGCGGCTGGCTTTTACGAACGAACAGTTTGAAGCCCAGGCGCTGTTCCAGATCGCTGAACTGATGCGACAGAGCAGATTGTGTCTGATGGAGTTGCGCAGCCGCGGCTGCCAGTGAGCCGGTATTACGCAGTGCCTGCAGGGTCCTTAAGTGTTTCAGTTCGATCATGAGAGTCCTTCACAGTGACGGTGAAAATATTGCGCTTGTGGATCATACAGTACCTGCGGATTATGGATGTGTAAACATCTGGACGGCTAAATGGGAAATATGACGATGACAATCTTGAATCACACACTGGGTTTTCCACGCGTTGGTCTGCGTCGTGAACTGAAAAAAGCGCAGGAAAGTTACTGGGCGGGCCATTCAACGCAGGAAGAATTGCTGGCGGTTGGCCGCGAGCTGCGCGCTCGCCATTGGCAACAGCAACAACAAGCCGGGGTGGATTTGGTGCCGGTGGGTGACTTCGCCTGGTACGATCACGTGCTGACCACCAGCCTGCTGCTGGGCAATGTTCCAGCGCGTCACCAGAATAGAGATGGCTCAATCGATCTTGATACGCTATTCCGTATCGGCCGTGGTCGGGCACCGAGCGGCGAACCGGCGGCTGCGGCGGAAATGACCAAATGGTTTAATACCAACTATCACTACATGGTACCTGAATTCACTCAGGGCCAGCAGTTCAAACTGGGTTGGACGCAACTGTTGGATGAGGTTGACGAAGCGCTCGCCCTTGGGCACAAAATCAAGCCAGTGTTGTTGGGCCCTGTCACCTATCTGTGGTTGGGCAAGGTGAAGGGCGAGCCGTTCGATCGCCTGTCGCTGCTGCAAGATATTCTGCCGGTTTATCAGCAAGTGCTGGCGGAACTGGCCAAACGGGGGATCGAGTGGGTGCAGATCGACGAACCAGCACTGGTGCTGGAACTGCCGCAGGCCTGGCTGGACGCTTACAAACCGGCATATGCCGCGCTGCAAGGGCAGGTAAAACTGTTGCTGACCACCTATTTCGACAGCATTGGCCATAACCTGGATACGATCCGTGCTCTGCCTGTGCAAGGCCTGCATGTGGATCTGGTGGCGGGCAAAGACGACGTTGCCGCATTGAATAACGCGTTGCCGAAAGCGTGGGTCTTGTCTCTGGGGGCGATCAATGGCCGTAACGTTTGGCGTGCCGATCTGAGCCGTTGGTTCGAGCGCCTGCAGCCGCTACTCGGTAGCCGTCCGTTGTGGGTTGGGACTTCCTGTTCACTGCTGCACAGCCCGATCGATTTGAGCGTGGAAAGCCGCCTGGACGAAGAGGTGAAGAGCTGGTTCGCCTTTGCGTTGCAGAAGTGTGCCGAACTGTCGCTGCTGAGCAGCGCGCTGAATGCACCGGGCGCAGCCAAGCAGGCTGAACTGGATGCATATAGCGCGCCTATTCGTGCCCGTCGCCAATCTAGCCGCGTGCATAATGCGCAGGTTGAACAGCGCCTGGCGGCCATCACAGCCAAAGACAGCGAGCGTCAGCGCCCTTATGAACAGCGTGCTCAGGCTCAGCGCGATCGCTTCAATCTGCCTGCCTGGCCCACCACCACCATCGGCTCCTTCCCGCAGACCACCGAAATCCGTGGCCTGCGTCTGGACTTCAAGCAAGGGCGCCTGGATGGCAACAACTATCGCATCAGCATTGGCGAGCACATCAAGCAGGCTATCGCCGAGCAGGAACGCCTGGGGCTGGACGTTTTGGTACACGGCGAAGCCGAGCGTAACGATATGGTGGAGTACTTCGGTGAAAACCTTGATGGCTTCGTGTTTACCCAAAATGGTTGGGTACAGAGCTACGGTTCCCGCTGCGTGAAACCACCGGTGATTATTGGCGATATCAGCCGCCCGCAAGCCATCACCGTAGAGTGGGCCAAATTTGCTCAATCGCTGACCGACAAGCCGGTAAAAGGCATGTTGACCGGCCCGGTGACCATTCTTTGCTGGTCATTCCCACGTGAAGACGTGACGCGTGAAGTGATTGCCAAGCAGATTGCGCTGGCACTGCGTGACGAAGTGGAAGACTTGGAGAAGGCCGGTATCGGTATCATCCAGATCGACGAGCCTGCACTGCGCGAAGGCTTGCCGTTGCGCCAGTCCGATTGGGCCGCATACCTCGACTGGGCGGTGGATGCCTTCAAACTGAACGCAGCGGTGGCGCAGGATGACACGCAGATCCACACCCACATGTGTTATTGCGAGTTCAACGACATCATGGAATCTATCGCAGCGCTGGATGCTGATGTGATCACCATCGAAACCTCTCGCTCTGATATGGATCTGCTGGAAGCATTCAAAGAGTTCAGATACCCGAACGAAATTGGGCCGGGCGTGTACGACATCCACTCGCCGAACGTGCCAAGCGTGGAATGGATTGAAGCACTGTTGCGCAAAGCGGCGCAGAACATCCCCGCTGAGCGCCTGTGGGTTAATCCGGATTGTGGCCTGAAAACCCGTGGCTGGCCGGAAACCCGCCAGTCGCTGGCGAACATGGTGCTGGCCGCTCAACGTCTGCGTGAGCAGCAAGCCTGATTTTCAACGACTCCCCAAGGGCGCTTCGGCGCCTTTTTTGTCAATTTCCTCTGAGGTAAAAGGCTGCCAGTGCCATTTATTGTTTTGTCCGGGCGTTTTCCCAACCGCGATTGGTTATTATCAGGTATCTCTTTTCACCCGGTTTGAAGGATTGTTGTTGATGAAACACCCACTTGCTGCCGTACTCGCGGCCATCCTCGATGATGCGCAGGGGATCCGGCAGGTCTATTTCGCAGGCAACCAGCACCCGGCGCCGGAGCTGGCTTATCAGGTGAACTTTCCGCGCCTTGAGCTGGTCATCGAGGGTGAACAGGAGATGGAGTGGGAAGGCAGTCAGGGATCACGGCAACAGCAATTGCTTCAGCCGGGAGATGTGTTATTTGTGCCAGCACAAGGCTGGAACAGCCCGCGCTGGCAACGGCCGGTGACCACGCTCAGCCTGTTGTTTGGCAAACAGCAGTTGGGTTATAGCCTGCTGTGCTGGGACAGTGAAAATACCCAGCCACTGGGTAAAGATAATGTGGCTCGCCGAGGCCCCAGGGTGGGCTCCTTTATGTTGCAGGCGCTCAACGAACTGGCCTGGCATCAGAGCGATCAACCCACCGCCCGTTTCCTGGTGAAAGGGCTGCTAAGCCATGCGCTCGATCTGTTTGGCTCCTCGGTAAAAACCGCCTCGCGGAGCCAGGCGCTGTTTGATGCGGTACGTAGTCATTTAGAGGAGCATTACCGCGAACCGCTCACCCGTGAGTCGGTAGCGCAGGCGTTTTATATCTCGCCCAATTACCTTTCGCATCTGTTCCAGAAAGCAGGCGGCGTGGGGTTTAATGAGTATCTGAACCACGTGCGGTTGGAGCAGGCAAAACACCTGCTCAAACGTTATGACATGAAGGTGAAAGAGGTGGCGCACGCCTGTGGTTTTGTCGACAGTAACTATTTCTGCCGCCTGTTCCGTAAAAACACCGAACGTTCCCCGTCGGAGTATCGCGGCCAGTATCACAGCGAGCTAAGCCCCTCACCCCAACCCTCTCCTTTAGTGAGAGGGAGCTGATAGCCCCTGTTCTTTTGCAAGTAAAGAGGCCCTCTCAGCAAACGCAATCGTCCCCTCATCCAAGGTGGATAACTATAATTTCAGAGATGCTCGAACGGTCCCCTCATCCAAGGTGGATAACTATAATTTCAGAGATGCTCGAACAGTCCCCTCATCCAAGGTGGAAAACTATAATTTCAGAGATACTCGAACGGTCCCCTCATCCAAGGTGGATAGCTATAATTTCAGAGATGTTCGAACGGTCCCCTCATCCAAGGTGGATAACTATAATTTCAGAGATACTCGAACGGTCCCCTCTCCTTGGGGAGAGGGTTAGGGTGAGGGGCTAACACAGCATTAAACCACGCGGATATGCGTTTCCTGGGGAGATGCGGCGGCTTTGCGTACCGCACTGAGCGCTTTTTCCGGCGTACGCAGGAAGGTGTTGATGCCGATCTGCACGCAGCGGTGATGTTCAAAACGCTCACTTTCCGCCAGCAGAATGTCGCTGATCAGCAGCACCACGTCAGCCTGGGCCAAGTCGTCCGGCGTCAGTGAGTTTTCAATCCCTAACGCGCCCTGGGTTTCAACTTTGACTGGCCATTTCTCCTGGGCACAGAGTTTTTCCAGCCTTTCGGCGGCCATGTAGGTATGGGCGACTCCGCTGATACAGGCCGTTACCGCCACGAGTTTTATCGTCATACCTGCCCCCTTACCTCTGTTTAACCACCAATCACGACCCGAAAACCTGCCTGTTGCGCCATGGTCTGCAGTGGGGCGATTTCCTGCTCGGTGGGCGGCACCACATCGTGCAAGAGATATTCACGCCCCAGCAAGGCGTATTTCGCCTCGCCATACTGATGAAAGGGTAGCAGGTGGATCTCTTGTAGCCCAAAAGGAGCAAGAAAGGCCAGCACCTGTGCCAAATTCTCTCTGCTCAAGGTGTAGCCAGGTATCAGCGGCAGGCGAGGGAGCAGGTTAATACCGCGCTGCGCCAACGCCGTAAAGTTTGCCAATACCCGTGGCTGATTGATGTTTAACAGCCATTTGGCAGTTTCTGTATCCATGATTTTTAAATCGAACAGCACCTGATCGCAGTGTTCCGCCAACGCCAGTAGATGGGCTAACGGTGCATCTCCGGCGGTTTCTATCGCCGTATTGATGCCCAATGCTTGCAGGCGTTGTAACAGCTGACTGGCAAAATCGGCCTGCATCAGTACCTCTCCGCCGGAAAGCGTCACACCGCCGCCGGAGGTACGGTAAAACACCTCATCCTTCAGAATTTTTTGCAGCAATGCCTCCAGCGTCACGTTCTGGCCGATCAGCTCCATCGCGCCGCTTGGGCACTCCTGTGCATCGTTCAGGCAGGGCTGGCAGTGTAGGCATTTGGCCTTGCGCCGTACGCGGTGGATCTTGCCCGACATCGATTCCGGGTTGGCGCACCATGGACAGGTATGCGGACAGCCTTTGAAAAACACCACAGTGCGAATGCCCTGGCCGTCGTTCAGCGAATAGCGCTGAATGTTGAAGATACGCCCCTGCGCTGTAGTCGATGTGGCCCGGGTGAACCCGGGCGCAATAAGGTTACAATTGATGCGCTGTACGGCGGATGATGTCATCCTGGATCTCCTTCGACAACTCCACGAAGAACGCACTGTAACCGGCAACACGCACCACCAATCCGGCGAAGTCTTGTGGCCTGGCCTGGGCTTCACGCAGCGTTTCGGCATTCACTACGTTGAACTGCACATGCTGCAGCTTGAGCTTGGTAAAGGCACCGATAAAGTCTGCCAGTTTATTCAGGCCTTGCTGGCCTTCCAGCGTGCTTGGCGTGAACTTCACGTTCAGCAACGTGCCGTTGGAGAGCAGGTAGTTATCCAATTTACTCACCGATTTCAGCACCGCCGTGGGGCCCTGGGCATCCTGGCCGAGCATCGGCGACAGGCCGCCATCCGCCAACTGTTCCCCGGCATAGCGTCCGTCTGGCGTGGCCCCCACCACCGCGCCCAAAGGGACATGGGCAGAAACGGTATAAGAACCCGGTGTAAACTGACCGCCGCGCGGGTTACGATATTGTTCCACTTCTTTACAGTAGAATCGCAGCAGATCGGCGCTGATCAGGTCAACTTCGTCGATGTCATTGCCATATTTGTCGAAACGGTTGATCAACCGTGCGCGGATCTTTTCCCCTTCCGGTGTGGCAAAATTGGCTTTCAGCGTCGTCAGTAGCTGGTCAAAGCTCAGACGCTGTTGGTCGAACACCAGCCCTTTCAGGGCATACAGTGAATCGCTCAGGTTGGCGATACCAATGCCTTGAACGCCAGAGAAGTTATAGCGAGCGCCACCTTCAGTGATATCTTTGCCATTCTGCAGGCAATCCTCGATAAAGGAAGACAGTAGCGGCACCGGAGCCCAATCGCGGTGACCGATATCACAGATATTACTGCCCTGTGCCATCAGTCGGACGTAGTGGCGGATCTTTTCCCGGATTTGCTCCAGCAACTGAGGATAAGTGAGGTCGTTGTTGCCCTCATTGTCTAACAGCGTCAGTTCCATCACTTTCAGCAGGTTGAACATGGCGATGTCGTGCAGCCCATAGGTACGCCCTGGGATCGATAGCTCAACACAGCCCACCACCGCATAGTCACGCGCATCTTCCAGCGAAACGCCTCGGTTAAGAAACGCCGGTACCACCACCTCATCGTTGAAAATTTGTGGAATGCCGGTACCGAGACGGATGGTTTCGGCGGTTTTCAGCAGGAAAGGCCGGTCGATAAATTCATTGACTCGCACGCCCAGATTGGGCTGCGGCAAGCGGATATTCTGGTAGGCATCCAGGCACAGGAACGACAGTACATTGACCGCACTGCGGCCGGTTTCCGTTAATCCCCCCAGCAAAATGGTATAGCCGGTCGGGAAGCCCGCGAAGTAACGGGCGCTGGAGGTCGATCGCAGCAACACGATGTCGTTGCATTTTACCCACAGGCTTTCCAGCAGTTCCCGCAAGAGGGCGGGATCTTCCCCCTGGTTGAGCGAGGCCTGATAAAACGGCAGCATGTACTGATCGAAGCGGCCCAGCGACAACGAGCTGGCGTTGGATTCATACTGCAGAATGATGTTCATGTACCAGAATAGCTGGCAGGCCTGATAGAAGTCCTGGGGCTTGTGGTGGGCGATTTGGGCGGAAACGCTGGCGATACGCAGTAACTCGGCGCTGCGTACCTTATCGCTGCACTCTGCCGCCATGCGGCGCGCCAGGCTGGCATAGCGCAGAATATGGCGCTGTGAAGCCTGTAACAGCAGCAGCGCTGCAGAGTAAAACGCGTTATCTGGCTGTTGTTCCACATGGCGTTGCAGCTCGGTTAACAGCTTATCCAGCCCGTTATTAAGCAGGCGCGGGTAATCAATGATGATATGCCCTTGACCTTTATCGGTCTGGTTGACGCTAAAAATCTGGGTTTGCGTGGCCGCTTTCACTTCCTCTGGCATTTGGCTATTGATGAAATCCTTCATCGAGCGTTTTTCCCAGTAGGGGTAAAGCTGTTCACGGTAAACCTGCTTATCGGCTTCTGAAATGGCGAAGCGATCCTGTGGGCGCGTAGGGAAGGCGTCTAACTCTTTCAGCAACCAGTAAGGATCCATCTCTGGCGACATGATCCCGGCACGCGGTTTCACCGTGCGATTACCGGCTATCAGCTCATCCTCCCGCAGGGAGATTTCCACATGATCCAGAATGTACGCGGTGGCTTTGGCACGGCGAATCAGGGTGGGTTCCCCTTCGGTCTGCCGGTGGCTGGCGGTATAGAGCAGCGCACGCTCCAGCGAAATTTCACGCGGGGCAGAGAACAAAGCGGCTTTCAGGCGTTCGATCCGGGTGGTCATCACATTTTCCTTCTGTGCAGTCGGGTGAGCGGGGAAGCCCGGCACTCCGTGCCGGGTTGTGTGGTTAGGCCTGTTGTGCCAAATGGTTGGCAATCTTCTCCATGATGGCATCGGCACGCTTTACTGCGTCGCTGATGGCGACACGCACCACGGTTTTCCCTTTAAAGCGCTCTTCAAACTTGATGCCGATATCTTTGGTCAGGATCACCATGTCGGCGGCCGCCACATCCTCGGCCGTTAATTCGTTTTCCAGACCGATAGAGCCCTGGGTTTCAACCTTGCACTGCCAACCTTTGGCTTTGGCGGAACGCTCAATGGCTTCGGCCGCCATATAGGTGTGGGCTACGCCTGAGGGGCAAGCGGTAACAGCGATGATTGTTGTCATAGATCTTTCCTTATTTATAAGCATCGTTCTTCAAGTCTTGCCATGATGGGCAGCAACTTGGCATCGTCATTGTTCAGTTAATTTCGAAATCCAGGTCCAGATCGCTTTCCTGCTCGGTTTTGGCGGCCTGTTTCCTGGCGGCGAAGCTTTTCAGCAGGTTAACCAGCAGGGCGGTGACCACCATGCCAACCAGCAATGCCGCCACAAAGCCCAACTTGCCTTCGACCACGGGCAGCACAATCAGGCCACCCCAGCCGGCGTAGCACTGTGCGCCGACCAAGGCAGCAGTGACGGCACCGCAGGCAGAACCCACCATGATGGAAGGGATGACGCGTAGCGGGTCGGCGGCGGCAAACGGGATTGCCCCTTCGGTGACGCCTACACAGCCCATCAGCAGCGCTGCTTTGCCCGCTTCCCGCTCTTCAACGGTGTAGTATTTACGGCCAATCAGCGTGGCGAATCCCAGGCCGAGTGGTGGGATAGCGATGGCCACCGCAGCGATGGCCACCACTGAATAAACGCCCTGAGCGACGCAGATCAGCATAAAGGCGTAGGCGACTTTATTGACCGGGCCACCCATGTCAAAAGCCAGCATCAGGCCCATGATAATGGCCAGCACGACAATGCTGCCCTGTTGCATGCCTTGCAGCCACTGGGTCAGGCCGTTGGTCAGTGCGCCAACCGGCTCGCCCAGCCCCCACATCATGATGCCTGCGGTGAGTAGGGTGCCGACGATCGGGATCACAAAGATCGGCATCACCGAACGCAGGATCTTGGGCACCGGGATCTTCTTAAGATAGAACACGATAATGCCGCCCAGCAGGCCCGCGATAATCGCACCAAAGAAGCCAGCCCCGAATGATGCACCAACCCAGGCCCCAATGGCCGAAGGCGCAAGCGCGGAACGATCGGAGATGGAGTAACCAATATAAGCTGCCAGGAAGGGCACCATCAGTGTCAAACCGGCCACGCCGATATCGAACAGTTTTTTCAGGTTAGGATCGGTAGCCGCATCGGGTACGGCACCTTTGCCGTATAACATCACGGAAATGGCCAGCAATATGCCACCGGCAACCACAAACGGGATCATATGGGAGACGCCGGTCATTAAATGCTGGCGCGTATTTCTTAGTATGCTGATCAGATCTTTCATCTTTCACTCCCTGGCCGCAACCAGCGTGCTTCTGAGGATAAAAACCACCAGAGAAATCGCCCTGATGGAGAAAAGTGGTTGGCTATCACAATAGGCATCTGCCCGCAGTATCAATAGTGGATAAAATTGCCATTTACTGGATTTTTGTAATGTCAGGATGAAAGTGGGATCAATCTCAAAGTGTGCAGCAAAATAAAGCGAGATTAAGAAAACAGGCTTTGTGAGCAATATCGCATTTATGCCTTAAGAATACATTTGTCCAGTGTTTGGCATTTTTATCCGATAGCCGCACTCCGCGCTGCGCTTTTATCCTTGTGGCAAACCGGTGTTGTTCACCGCTGCTTTGCGATGAGGAAAGAGTGATGGCGAAAATTGTGACGTTTACCTGCGTGCTGCCTAATGGGGTACATGCCCGCCCAGCCAGCCATATTGAAACCCTGTGCAACGGTTTTCATTCCCGCTTTGAATGGCACAATTTACGTAGCGGCCTCAGCGGTGATGGCAAAAGTGTGCTGTCGCTGATCGGTACCGATATCCTGCTGGGGGATGAATGCCGGGTAACGATCGAAGGGCAGGATGAACAGGCGGCATTCGAGCGGCTGAGCCAGTTTATTCAGCACGAATTTCCACACTGCGACGACGCGCTGCCTCAGCTTGATGAGCTGGCGGAACAGGAGCCTATCCCACAGTCTCTGGCCAATCTGCATCCAACGTTGCTGCGTGCGCGCTCAGTGAGTCAGGGGACGGCAAGCGGTAAATTGGTACATCTTGCTCGAGTGGATTTGAACACGTTGGATTTCCCCCCCGCCAAGGGGATCGAGCAGGAGCAAAAACAGCTGGCGGAAGGCCTGGCGCGATTTGGCAAGGCGTTGGATCTGCAACTTATGGACGGTAATGGTACTACTACGGCGGTGCTGGAAGCGCATCGCTCCTTGCTGCGTGACGGCGCATTCCGCCAGCACCTGCTGGAGGGGGTGCTGGCCGGGGAAAGCTGTGCCGCCGCCATTGTGGCCACCGCAGCCCACTTCAGCCAGCAACTGAAACAGTCTGCCAGTGCTTATCTGCGTGAACGTGAGCTGGATATTCGCGATGTCAGTTTTCAGCTGTTACAGCACATTTATGGTGAACAGCGCTACCCGGCACAACAGGCGCTCAACGCCAACAGCATCTGCATTACCGATGAACTTACCCCCAGTCAGTTCCTGGAGTTGGACAAGCGCTACCTGAAGGGTTTGCTGCTGGGCAGTGGTGGCAGTACTTCACATACGGTGATCCTGGCTCGTTCATTCAATATTCCCACCTTGGTCGGGGTCGATGCCGCAGCCCTACTGCCGTATCTGAATCAACAGGTACAAATTGACGGCGATCTTGGGCTGGTGGCCTGCGACCTCAGTGAACCGGTTCGGCGCTATTACCAGCAGGAGCAATGGCTGAGTGAGCAAATCCGCAGCCAGCAAAGTGCCTATCTGGATCAGCCAGGGCGCACGGCGGATGGGGTGCGTATGGAGGTCGCCGCCAATATTGCCCATGCGGTAGAAGCGGAGGCGGCATTCAGCAATGGTGCCGAAGCTGTGGGGCTGTTCCGTACCGAAATGCTGTATATGGATCGCGTCACCGCCCCGGATGAAGATGAGCTTTATAACATCTATTGCCAGGGGGTAGAGGCGGCTGTGGGCAAGACGATCATCGTACGCACCATGGATATTGGTGGCGACAAGCCGGTGGATTATCTGAACATTCCGGCAGAGAACAACCCGTTTCTGGGCTACCGGGCGGTACGTATCTATCAGGAGTTTCTGCCGCTGTTCCGCACCCAACTTCGCGCGATCCTGCGCGCTTCAGCACATGGCCCGTTGAAGATCATGATCCCGATGATCTCATCGATGGAAGAGATCCTGTGGGTGAAAGATCAACTGGCGGAAGTGAAGCAATCATTGCGTGCCGGGCAGATCCCCTTCGACGAAAAAATTCCGCTCGGCATCATGCTGGAGGTGCCTTCGGTGTTGTTTATTATCGACCAATGCTGCGAAGAGATTGATTTCTTCAGTATCGGCAGCAACGACCTGACGCAATACCTGCTGGCGGTCGATCGTGATAATGCCAAGGTGATCAAACACTACAACAGCCTCAATCCGGCTTTTCTGCGCAGCCTGGATCACGCAGTGCGCGAGGTGCATCGTCATGGCAAATGGATCGGCCTGTGCGGCGAACTGGGGGCCAAGGGGTCAGTGCTGCCGTTGCTGGTAGGGATGGGGCTGGATGAGATCAGCATGAGTGCGCCAGCCATTGCGGCCACTAAAACCCGTTTGGCCAGGCTGGACAGCCGCGAATGTCGTTTATTGCTGAATCGCGCTATGGCCTGCCGCACCTCATTGGAAGTTGAACATCTGCTGGCGCAGTTCCGTATGGAACAAAGCGATGCACCGCTGATTACTCCTGAGTGTATTGCCCTGGGTGCGGATTGGCGCAGCAAAGAAGAAGTGATCAAGGGCATGGTAGATAACCTGCTGCTGGCCGGTCGTTGCCGTTATCCACGTAAGCTGGCGGCCGATCTGTGGGCGCGTGAAGCCGTCTTCTCCACCGGGCTGGGATTTGGTTTTGCCATCCCGCACACCAAATCTGAACATATTGAACAGTCCACCATCAGCGTGGCCAAACTGGCCCAGCCGGTAACCTGGGGCGATGAAGAGGCGCAGTTTGTCATCATGCTAACCCTTAATAAACATGCTGCCGGGGATCAGCATATGCGTATTTTCTCCAAGCTGGCGCGGCGCATTATGCACGAAGGTTTCCGCGATGCTCTGGTAAATGCGGCCTCTGCTCAACAGGTGGAAGCCTTGTTGAAACAAGAGCTTGAACTGTAATCCATTACTGGGCGCTGCGGCGCCTTCATTTTAGCGTTGAGGAGCAATCATGGAACTCTATCTGGATACTGCCGACATTCATGCGGTGAAACGCCTGGCGCGCGTGTTGCCGTTACAGGGCGTGACCACTAACCCGAGTATCGTCGCCGCGTCACGTACGTCACTATGGGAGGTGTTGCCTGCACTGCGTGATGCACTGGGTGGGGAAGGTAAACTGTTTGCCCAGGTGTTGGCCGCTACGGCCGATAAGATGGTAGAGGAAGCCGTTCTTCTCAACCAGCGGGTGTTCGGCCTGGTGGTGAAAGTGCCGGTCACGGCAGAAGGATTGGCAGCAATCAAGATACTGCGTGGCATGGGTATTCCGACGCTGGGGACCGCGGTGTATGGGGCGGCTCAAGGGCTGCTTTCTGCGCTGGCCGGTGCACAATACGTTGCGCCTTATGTTAATCGAGTGGATGCGCAAGGTGGCAGTGGAATTGCTACCGTGCAGCAGTTACAACAACTTTTGGCGCAGCATGCACCGCAGGCCAAGGTGTTGGCTGCCAGCTTTAAAACGCCGCGCCAGGCGTTGGACTGTCTGTTAGCCGGTTGTGAAGCTATCACGTTGCCGCTGGACGTGGCAGAGCAGTTTATCAGCGCGCCGGCGGTGCAGGCGGCGGTAGAGAAGTTCGAGCACGATTGGCACGGTGCGTTTGGCACTTTGTCACTGAGCTAAGAGAAGATGCCCCTCACCCTAGCCCTCTCCCATAGGGAGAGGGGACCGAAAGCGCCACAATTTGATTATGGTTTTCGTCCTCGACATCAATCCTGCTACAGATTACCACCGGCACCTGAACCCGGCTCCGGACGGGCACTCTGTCACTGAGCTAAGAGAAGATACCCTTCACCCTAGCCCTCTCCCATAGGGAGAGGGGATCGAAAGTGCCACAATTTGGTTATGGTTTTCGTTCTCGGCATCAATCCTGCTACAGATTGCCACCAGCACCAGAACCCGGCTCCGGACGGGCTCCCTCTCTCTGACCCCGTGTTCAAGAAGTCCTGGTCTTGACATCGGAAGGGGACCGAAAGTGCCACAATTTGGTTATGGTTTTCGTTCTCGGCATCAATCCTGCTACAGATTACCACCAGCACCAGAACCCGGCTCCAGACGGGCTCCCTCTCTCTGACCCCGTGTTCAAGAAGTCCTGGTCTTGACATCGGAAGGGGACCGAAAGTGCCACAATTTGATTATGGTTTTCGTCCTCGGCATCAATCCTGCTACAGATTACCACCAGCACCTGAATCGGCTCCGGACTGGCTCCCTCTCTCTGACCCCGTATTCAAGAAGTCCTGGTCTTGACATCGGGAGGGGACCGAAAGTGCCACAATTTGGTTATGGTTTTCGTTCTCGGCATCAATCCTGCTACAGATTACCACCAGCACCTGAATCGGCTCCGGACTGGCTCCCTCTCCCCGCCCCCGTGTTCAAGAAGCCCCGGTCTTTACATCGGGAGAGGGTTGGGGTGAGGGGATAATGATGACAAGCATCAGGGGCACTTGCTGCCCCTGAAACTGCTGATATTCCTCACCCAACTTGGCATGTAGGGATGCGTCCCTCTATTTCACACCATGCTGGCTGAACCATTCTAACATCCGCTGCCATCCGTCGGCGGAAGCCTCCGCGTTATAGCTTGGGCGGTAGTCGGCGTGGAATGCGTGACCCGCTTCTGGATAGACCACGATTTCCGCATCGGCGTTGGCTGCGCGGATCGCCTGGCGCATGGTTTCCACCGTCTCCAGCGGAATACTGCTATCCTGGCCACCGTACAAGCCAAGCACCGGCGCCGAAAGATGGGTGGCAATATCGACCGGGTGCTTCGGTGAGTTCAGCGTTTTTTCTCCCACCAGCTTGCCATACCAGGCAACGGCGGCTTTCAGCTGTGGGTTGTGTGCGGCATACAGCCAGGTGATGCGTCCCCCCCAGCAGAAGCCGGTGATCGCCAGCTTGCTGGCATCGCCACCGTGGCGTGTAGCCCAATGTGCGGCGTGATCCAGATCAGCCAGTACCTGACTATCAGGGACTTTGCTGACCAGTTTTTGTATCAGTTCGCCGATCTCGCTGTAATCTTTGGCATCGCCCTGGCGGAAATAGAGTTCTGGAGCAATGGCCAGATAACCTTGTTTTGCCAGACGACGGCACAGATCCTGAATGTGCTCATGTACGCCAAAGATTTCCTGTACCACCAGGATGACCGGGAACGGCCCCTGATGATTGGCCGGTTTGGCGATGTAGGCTGGCAGATCGTCCCCTTGGGAAGGGATGGTGGTTTCCCCAACATGAATGTCATGTTCATCGGTCAGGATGGTTGAGGTGGCCAACGGGACTATGGCCGGGGTGAATCCCCCTTTCGCCTGTTTTAGCGTTATTTCTTGTTCTGTTTTCATTGCGGGCTCCATGCGATAGAGAAAAAAGCGCGGCTGAGCTTAACTATAGGCAAGATTACCGCGTATTGGCACCGCGTGGCGCATTTTTGCCCAAGTTGGCAAAAAATGGCTAATTATCTGGCTTGGCAGCATTTTTACTGCTGATTTGTCGTGTTATGGTCAGTTTTGACTGGTTATAGGCTGGCGGGTGGTGCTGGTAAAAGGATCCTTGACTAGACTCGTCCCGATCCGTGATGTTCGTCGCTAATTTTTGTGATTTGAGTCACAAAAATAATGTAGGTTGTGCTCTGTTTCTATATTCATAGTGATTGCCATCACGAAATTTGATGGCGATTTTCAGTAGAGTGTTTTTTTGTTCCTCCCATAAACAAGATCCATGAGGAGTCCCCTATGTCTCAGTCTGACGTTTTCCACCTCGGCCTCACTAAAAACGATTTACAAGGGGCTACGCTTGCCATCGTCCCTGGCGATCCGCAGCGTGTAGAGAAAATTGCCAAGCTGATGGAAAACCCGGTACATCTGGCTTCCCATCGTGAATTTACCTCCTGGCGTGCAGAGCTGGACGGTAAAGCGGTTATCGTTTGCTCGACCGGCATTGGTGGCCCGTCTACCTCTATCGCCGTTGAGGAACTGGCGCAACTGGGTATCCGCACCTTCCTGCGTATTGGCACTACCGGCGCCATACAGGCCAACATCAATGTGGGTGATGTCCTGGTGACTACGGCTGCAGTGCGCCTCGACGGTGCCAGCTTGCACTTTGCCCCGATGGAGTTCCCGGCAGTAGCCGATTTTGCCTGTACCACGGCGCTGGTTGAAGCGGCCAAGGCCAGTGGTGCAACCACTCATATCGGGGTTACCGCGTCTTCCGATACCTTCTACCCAGGCCAGGAGCGCTATGATACCTACTCTGGCCGTGTGGTCAGCCGTTTTAAAGGCTCAATGGCAGAGTGGCAATCCATGGGCGTGATGAACTATGAAATGGAATCTGCGACCTTGCTGACCATGTGTGCCAGCCAGGGCCTGCGTGCGGGGATGGTTGCCGGTGTGATCGTCAACCGTACCCAGCAAGAGATCCCGAATGCGGAAACCATGAAGAAGACCGAAAGCCAGGCCGTGCAAATCGTCGTGGAAGCGGCTCGTCGTCTGCTGTAATCCTTGCCAAATAACGGTCCGTTGAGGTTAATGACAACGCTGTTTTTAACCTGAGATACCGGGCCTGGCGCGCCGAGGGGCGTTACGGTGGCTTTCGCCCCGACGCCCCCATCGGCACGCTCTCGTTACTTTCTGCTTTTATCCGTCATTCAAACGGCCTGTTTCGCCATTCTGTTGTAATCTGCTAGGTTGTACTCAATTGGTTTCATGCCGTTGGCAGGCGAATTTCGCTTTTGTTGACTGGCGTGACGGTATATCCCAAGACAATAAACATGAGGACGTCTATGACCGCACAGATTTTGCTCCATCCTTCGTTAGCGCCGCTTGACGGCGGTATCAACTTCCGTGATTTAGGCGGTAACAGCGTGGCCGATGGCCGCCGTATCAAACGTGGGCTGCTGTTTCGCTCCGGTTCTCTGGAGCGCCTGACGGATAACGACTGTAGCTTCCTGGCCGGTGTGCCAGTGCGTTCGGTGCTGGATTACCGTGATGCCGATGAAGTGCAGGCTAAACCGGATGTGCTGTGGCAAGGGGCTGACTACCACCACGTTCCGGCCAATCCGCTCAGCAATGAAGTCAATGCCAATCTGGAAAAGCTCACCAACGAGACGTTAGCCGGGTTTGATGCACGGGCCTTTATGTTGGAACTGTACCGTCGTTTGCCGTTCGACAATGCGGCATACCGTCAACTGGCGCAGCTACTGGCTAAACCGGAAGGAGGGGCAATTGTACAGCATTGTGCGGTGGGCAAAGACCGTACCGGTGTGGGATCGGCACTGGTACTGTTGGCGCTGGGGGCTGATGAGGCTACGGTGGTTGAGGACTATCTGCTGACAGAAACGACGCTGGCGAGCTTCCGTGAGCATATGCTGGATCAACTTTCCGTTCGCTTGAATGCCGCGGCATTGGCGCAGTTTGCCTATGTGTTGAGTGCGCGTGAGGAGTTCCTGATGACGGCATTGGGCTGCATTCGCGATCAATATGGTTCTACAGCACGTTGGTTGGAGGCCGAATACGGTTTAGGGCACAGCCAGCGCGAAACGCTGCAGGCTTTCTATCTGGAATAATAACGGCATGTTTAGCCAGGGTTTAATCAGCAAAGAACGGCATTGCGTATCCTTGGGGCAGGAATTTTTCTTTGAAGGAGTGGATGTTTGAGCCTCAACGACGTTATTCACTGGGTGAGTGAAGTGGTACGCCAGCATGAAGGTTGGGCAATACCGATTATCTTCCTGCTGGCGTTTGGTGAGTCGCTGGCTTTTCTTTCTTTGCTGTTGCCTGCCACGGTCATTTTGCTGGCTCTGGGGGCATTGATTGGTGAAAGTGGTATCGCTTTCTGGCCGATCTGGGGGGCTGCTGCTGTGGGGGCCTTTTTTGGTGATTGGCTGTCCTACTGGGTAGGTTATCACTATCAGGGGCGGGTCGCGCATATGTGGCCCTTGTCGCGCAATCCACAACTCTTGGTACGGGGGCATGCGTTTTTTGAACGCTGGGGCGTGCTGGGTATTTTCTTTGGCCGTTTTTTCGGCCCTCTGCGTGCCGTGGTACCGTTGGTTGGTGGGATTTGCGCGATGCCGCAAACCTCGTTCCAGATTGCGAACATTACCTCAGCGATGATTTGGGCGTTCGGTATTCTGGCGCCTGGCGCATTTGGTATCAAATGGTTCAGCCAGTGGATGGGCTAGCGCGATAGCCTCTACCGCAGTAGGGGCGCTTTAAGTGATTGAGCCATCATTAAGGATAGAGTGAGAATTCGATCACGAATTTCTCTTTCTTTGCGTTTTTTTATTTCCTTATTTTTTAGGCAGTGTTAATTTTATCGGCAAGTGGATTGTTACTGTAAATAAACAGGCAAAACCCAAACCTAATGGCAGATCTATGTCATGGGTTTGGGTTTTTTTTTGCACTTATTTTGGCCAAGATCTGCTGATGATTAGAAAAACTACACTAAAGCCGTTATTTTGTTCACTAAGGAATATCAAATGAAAATCAAGATAGGATTATTCGTAGCTGCACTTTCTCTTTCCTCAGCATCGGTCTTCAACGTTTCTGCCGCAGAAACCGACAGCATCAATATCTACTTCGCTCGTCACGGTAAAACCATACTCAATACTTACGATCGGGTGCAAGGTTGGGCAGATTCTCCGCTAACGCCAGCCGGGATTGAAACAGCACGCTATCTGGGGGCTGGGCTGAAGGACATTCCTTTTGAACGTTACTACACCAGTGATGCTGGTCGCCAGCGCGAAACGATGCAGGTGATCCTGAAGGAAATGGGTAAATCAGACGTTAAAGTAACGGAACTGACTGATTTACGTGAAATGTTCTTCGGCGGTTTTGAAGGGCTACCTAACGCAGATATGGCTAACGCGGCCGCGAAGGCATTGGGTATCGCTTCTGGTGCCGCCATGTTCCAGCAGATGAGTGAAGGCAAAGTGAGCCTGATCCCTATGGTAGAGGGTATTACCCAGAGCGATGACAAGAAACAGGCGGAAAGCGCACTGCAGGTTAAAACGCGTATGCAGCATGCGTTAAATACCATGGTGCAGGATGCCATCAAGGAGGGAGATAAAAACATCCTGGCAGTCTCTTCTGGATTATCGATGCAGATGATGATCTCTGATATGACCGATAATCCGAACAAAAATAAACCGCTGGCTAATGCCGCAGTTGTGAAAATTACTTATAAAGATGGCAAATATAAGGTAACTGATGTTGGCGATATGAGTTATGTCACCAAAGGGAAGGAAGTCATCAATAAAGGGCAGTAATTCTCAATTTATATACTCTGAATCATTAGGTGATTATGGTGAATAAGGCCAAGTCCCCACGCACACAGCCTAGTGTCGGACGAGTATAAATAATAAATATCCTTTCTATTGGGTAGATAATCCGGGGCAGTATCAGATTGCCCCGGCAGGGCATGGCTATGCCTATTTCTGGGGATGAATATAATGAAAAACTCTGCTTCATGGTATTTTATTGTTATTTCGCTATTATCAACCGGCGCGCAAGCAGCCGATGAAAGCTTTCTGAGCTCTCCCTTTTTCAGCGACAGTCAGGCTGAATTATCACTAAAAAATTATTGGAAGTATCTTAAGGAAGATGCAGCCAATCCAAAAGAAGTGCATAACGCCTGGGGGCAAGGGGTCGCGTTGGGCTACCAATCTGGCTATCTGGCGGACATTATCGGTGTCAACCTCGATTACTACAGCGCGGTGAAACTGGGCGCCAGTGATTATTTCAATACCCGTGGGGTGCTCTACAACAACGGACCCGGCAATAACAAAAATAATGCGGCTGGCTACAGCAAGATTGGTCAGCGCTATGTCAAGTTGAAAGGGGACGTGGGGGGAGCCGCACTCAATGCGCAAGCAGGTTGGCAAACGCTGCGTAATTATGGCGTGATCTCCAACTCTACACGCCTTTCACCCACCACCTATCTCGGCTGGTCTGGCGGGGTGGCGGGTGCCGGGCTCTCTTTGCGCGGGGCTTATGTTGAACGTTCTATGGATCGTAACTCCCCTGACAGCCTGCGTTTGCAGACCAACGATGGCCGCTATATCAACCACCTTGCCAGCGGTGAATTGGGTTATGAGAGCAAAACGTTTAATGGCCAACTGGCGTATGGTGAATCACAGAACTACCTGCGTCGCCAGATCGTGCGCATGGGGCTGAAAGCCAATGAGAAACTCAGCCTGGGTAGCCAGATTTACACCACACAGGCGCTGGACGACTATAAACAGATGGCGCTTGGCAAGCGTAACTTTGATCGGCACGCTAACCATTATGCTTTCGATGCCAAATGGCAGGAGCCGCTCTGGAGCCTCAAGCTCGGCGTTGCTCACACGCGGGCGCCCAAAGGGGGCGGTGAACTCGGGTTTTATCCGCGGCACATGTCTAAAAACTCTCGTGGGACCTTTACCTCAATGGCCTATGCCGGTGAGGACTATATGCGAGATGGTGAAACCATGATGGCGGCCATTGCCGAATATCGCATCACACCGGAATTTACCGCCGGGTTGACGGGTAACGTGGGGCAATTCAGCTATCAGGGAGCGGCGGTTCGAACCGGGGAGATCAATGTCTTTGGCCGATGGGTCCCCACGCACCCGAAGCTGAAAAACCTGACGGTGTTTGGCATGGCAGGCCCAGGATGGTCTTATAAGAACGTGAATAAAACGCCGGTGCTGGCCGATGGACACTATCAGACCTCCCATTCGCTGTCGGCTGAATTTATCGCCGAGTACCGTTTCAAACTGTTTTAACCCTTCATATCAGCGCGGTATCTCTTCGGGATACCGCCGTCCCACTCATGAAAACCCGCTGGACATCCATACAGGCACCCTTTAACGTGGCAGGCAACAGGCGCAAAACGCGCGAGAACCGCATGGGTAACAGGAGGCAGGGTGGATACCAGTTTGGTTTACGGTATTGGTGGTGTTGCGATCGGGCTCCTACTGGGGTGGCTGATCGCCAGCCTGCGGGCGCAACAACACAGCGCTCAGCATGAAACCGATATGCGCCTATTAGAGCAATCTTTGCAGCAGGCACAGCTTGAAACGGCTACCCGCCAAGAAATTCTGCAGCGCCACGAACAGCAACTGCGGCAAAACGATCTGGAATTGCGCACGCTACATAGCCAACTGGCTGCCGGGCAGGAGAGATGGCAGCAACTTAATCACTGGCGCAACGAATGTGAATTATTGAATCAGGAACTGCGGGCACAGCGTGAGGTTAACAGTGCGCAAGAGGCGGAGCTGCGTGAGGTGACCATTCGCCTGGAAGAGACCCGCATGGCCGCAGAAGAGAAGCAGCGGTTGCTGATCAGCAGTGAACAGCGGCTGACCACACAATTCGAAAATCTGGCCAATCGCATATTCGAAAACAGTGGGCGCAAAGTGGATGAGCAGAACAGGCAAAGCCTTGACCGCCTGTTGCTGCCACTGCGTGAGCAGTTGGACGGTTTTCGTCGGCAGGTACAAGACAGTTTTGGCCAAGAAGCACGCGAACGCCATACGTTGACGCACGAAATCCGTAATCTACAACAATTGAATGCACAGATGGCACGGGAAGCGATCAACCTGACCAAAGCGCTGAAAGGTGATAACAAAACTCAGGGCAATTGGGGGGAGGTGGTGTTAAGCCGCGTGCTGGAAGCGTCTGGCCTGCGTGAAGGGCATGAATATGAAACTCAGGTCAACGTGCGGCTGGATCATCAAAGCCGTATGCAGCCCGACGTGATTGTGCGATTGCCGCAGGGCAAGGACGTGGTGATTGATGCCAAGATGTCGCTGGTGGCGTACGAACGTTATTTCAACAGTGACGATGACATCGAACGTGAAGCGGCATTAAATGAGCATATTGCTTCGCTGCGTGGGCATATCCGCTTACTGGGCCGCAAGGATTATCAGCAATTGCCGGGCTTGCGCTCGCTGGATTACGTGCTGATGTTTATCCCGGTGGAACCCGCATTCCTGCTGGCCATTGACCGTGAGCCGGAACTGATTAGCGAGGCGTTGCAACATAACATCATGTTGGTCAGCCCAACCACGCTGTTGGTGGCGCTACGTACCATTACCAATCTGTGGCGCTATGAGCACCAAAGCCAGAACGCTCAACGCATTGCCGATCGTGCCGCACGGCTGTATGACAAAATGCGCCTGTTCGTTGACGACATGTCGGCGTTGGGGCAAAGCCTGGATAAAGCGCAAGGCAGTTATCATCAGGCAATGAACAAACTGAGTGCTGGCCGTGGTAATCTTATCGGCCAGATTGAGGGCTTCCGGGCGCTGGGGGTTGAGGTCAAACGGCCAATCAACCCGCAACTGGTGCAGCAGGCGGATGCCCAACATGATGCCCCGGCAGGATCGGACGAGAAAATTGCTGAACTGCCAAGGGCGCAAGACGACGATGACGCCGAAGAACCGCGTTCCGCATCGCAGGGGTGAAGCCGCTGCAAGGTGGGGGTTTTCGTGGCTTTCTGGTACACTCCACGACATTAAATTGACTGAATAGCAGGCAGGACAATGGCAGATCAAGCGCAGGAAACCACCGACTTTGGCTTTCGTACCGTCGCAAGGGACGAGAAGCAGGCCATGGTGGCCAACGTTTTTCACTCGGTAGCGGCAAAATATGATGTGATGAACGACCTGATGTCGTTTGGTATCCACCGTATCTGGAAGCGTTTTACCATTGATTGCAGCGGTGTGCGCCGTGGCCAGCGCGTGCTGGATCTGGCCGGCGGAACCGGCGATCTGGCGGCCAAGTTCTCGCGTATGGTAGGCGAGCAGGGGCAGGTCATTCTGGCTGATATCAACGAGTCGATGCTCAAAATGGGGCGTGAAAAGCTGCGCGACCATGGCATTGTTGGCAATATCAGTTATGTTCAGGCTAACGCCGAAGCGCTGCCCTTCCCGGATAACTATTTCGATTGCATCACCATTTCTTTTGGCCTGCGTAACGTTACCGATAAAGACAAGGCACTGCGTTCCATGTTCCGGGTACTCAAGCCGGGTGGTCGCCTGTTGGTGCTGGAGTTCTCCAAACCGCTGCTGGAGCCGTTGAGCAAAGCTTACGATGCTTACTCCTTCCATGTGCTGCCAAAAATTGGTGAGCTGGTGGTAAAAGATCCAGACAGTTACCGTTATCTGGCAGAGTCAATTCGTATGCATCCCGATCAGGACACCCTGAAGGGGATGATGAGTGCTGCCGGTTTTGAAAACGTCTCCTATTTCAACCTGACCGGTGGGATTGTCGCGTTACACCGGGGCTACAAGTTCTGATATGGATATGCCGATGCTGCTAACCCCGCTATTGACCGGTGTGCTGGAAACGTCGCTCAACAGCCTGCTGTTTCGCGATCGCAGCATGAAAGCTGCCCGCCAACGATTGGTGGGTAGGGTGTTGCGTATTGAACTGGAAGAACTCTCTTCGCCATTGGTGCTGGTGTTCAGTGAGCAACGTGTGGATGTGCTGGGTCAGTCCGAAGACACTGCGGATTGCACGGTGCAAACGCGTGTACCCGTGCTGCTGAAATTGCGCGATCGCCAGCAACTTTCGCCGCTGATGCGTAGCGGCGATCTGATCGTCGAGGGCGATATTCAGGTGGTGCAGCAGCTGGTGGGATTGCTTGATCTGGCAGAATGGGATCCGGCGGAGTGGTTGGCCCCGTATGTGGGTGACATCGCTGCGCAAGGGCTTAGCCAGATGGTCGGCAAAGGAATTAGCCTGTTAAAGTCCGGCGTGCAAAGCCAGCAACGTTATGTGGCGGAAGCGCTGACGGAAGAATGGCGAATGGCCCCAGGGCCGCTTGAAGTGGTGTGGTTTAACGAAGAGGTTGATGCCGCTGCCCGCAGTGTGGAAGCACTGATTGCCCGTATGGACAAGTTGGAGGGTAAACGATGACCCCTGGCGAGATCTGCCGCCTGTATTTGATTGTTCGCGTTTTTCTCAGCTATGGCCTGGATGAACTGATCCCCAAGATGCGTTTGACGCTGCCGCTGCGCATCGGTCGCCGCTTGTTGTTCTGGATGCCGAATCGCCATAAGGACAAACCCTTGGGGGAACGGTTGCGTCTGGCTCTGCAAGAGCTGGGTCCGGTGTGGATCAAGTTCGGTCAGATGATGTCGACCCGGCGCGATCTTTTCCCGCCGCATATTGCTGACCAACTGACACTATTGCAGGATCGCGTGGCTCCCTTTGATGGTGCACTGGCGCGCAAGCATATCGAGCAGGCGATGGGGGGCCCGCTGGAAACCTGGTTTGATGATTTTGACCAACAGGCGTTGGCGTCGGCATCGATTGCGCAGGTGCATACCGCCAAGCTGAAAAGTAGCGGCCAGGAAGTGGTGCTGAAGGTGATTCGCCCGGATATCGGGCCGATTATCAAAGCTGATGTGCGCCTGATGTATCGCCTGGCGGGGTGGGTACCGAAACTGCTGCCTGATGGCCGCCGTTTGCGCCCGCGTGAAGTGGTGCGAGAGTACGAGAAAACCCTGTTGGATGAACTGAATCTGCTGCGTGAAGCGGCGAACGCTATTCAGTTACGCCGTAATTTTGACGGTAGCCCAATGCTCTACGTGCCAGAAGTGTATTCCGATTACTGCCGCGAAAGCGTGTTGGTAATGGAACGGATATACGGCATTCCGGTCTCGGATATTGAGGCGCTGGAAAAACAGAATACCAATATGAAATTGCTCGCAGAACGTGGCGTGCAGGTGTTCTTCACTCAGGTGTTTCGCGACAGCTTCTTTCATGCCGACATGCATCCCGGCAATATTTTTGTCAGCTATGAGCATCCTGAAGATCCATGCTATATCGGCATCGACTGCGGCATCGTCGGGTCGCTGAACAAAGATGATAAGCGCTACCTGGCGGAGAATTTTATCGCCTTCTTCAATCGCGACTACCGTAAAGTGGCGGAACTGCACGTCGATTCCGGTTGGGTGCCACGTGATACCAATGTGGAAGATTTTGAGTTTGCCATCCGCACCGTCTGTGAGCCGATTTTTGAAAAACCGCTGGCAGAGATCTCGTTTGGTAACGTGTTGCTGAACCTGTTCAATACGGCACGCCGTTTCAACATGGAAGTGCAACCTCAACTGGTGTTATTGCAAAAGACCTTACTGTATGTTGAAGGTCTTGGCCGCCAACTTTATCCCCAGTTGGATCTGTGGACCACGGCCAAGCCTTTCCTGGAAAGTTGGTTGCGCGATCAGGTCGGCATTCCGGCGGTGATCCGTGCGCTGAAAGAAAAAGCGCCGTTTTGGGCAGAGAAACTGCCTGAATTGCCTGAATTATTTTATGACAGCCTGCAGCAACACAAGTTGTTGCAGCAAAGCGTAGATAAATTGACCGGGCAGATGCAGGCGCAACGCGTTCGGCAGGGTCAGTCACGGTATTTGTTTGGGGTTGGCGCTACACTGTTAGTAAGTGGTACGATTTTACTGCTGGGAGGCGTAGAGGTGTTTCCTGCCTGGTTGATGGCCGCAGGCGTTGTTGCCTGGATCGTCGGTTGGAAACGCACCGCTTGAAAAAATAAGTCATCAGGTTAGCAGTTGTCGCGATCGCCGTACAAAAAACGGGGCATATCCATCGCAAAGACGAAGGGTATATAATGCGGCAACTTAAAATAACCCCTTTAATATAGAGGTAATCGCAATGGGCGGTATTAGTATCTGGCAATTGTTGATCATCGCGGTGATCGTGGTGCTGCTGTTTGGTACCAATAAACTCCGTACGCTGGGTTCCGACCTGGGTGCATCAATCAAGGGTTTTAAAAAGGCAATCGGCGACGACACCACTCCGCCGACCAATACGACGGAAAAAAACAGCCATGACGCTGACTTTGCGGCCAAGCCTATCACTGATAAGCAGCCGGAAGTGAAAACGGAAGAGTCGAAGAACAAAGAGCAGGTATAAACCGTGTTTGACATTGGGTTTAGTGAACTGCTGCTGATACTGGTTATCGGTCTGGTGGTACTCGGGCCAGAACGCTTGCCGGTTGCGGTCAGAACAGTTGCGGGCTGGATCCGGGCGCTGCGTTCTCTGGCAGCTTCGGTGCAGAATGAACTCTCGCAGGAATTAAAACTGCAGGAGTTGCAGGAAAGCCTGAAGAAGGCGGAGAAGGCTGGCCTGCAGAATCTGACGCCTGAACTTAAAGCGTCGATGGACGAACTGAAAGAGGCGGCAGAGTCGCTGAAGCGTTCTTATCATGCCGATAAGGATGAGCCCCCGCATACGATCCATAACCCATTGGTTACCGATCCCGAGGCTATTCATGATGGGGTGACCCCGGCGGATGCGGCAACCACCGCTTCGGCTCCGGCGGCGGCCCCGCAACCGTTGGAACCTGTTGCCGCCGTGGAACCCCCGCCTGCAGCCCCCGCGGTGAAGCCTGAGCAAGCCCCTGCAATGCAGGCCATTCAAGAGCCTGCGGCGGAAAAATCCCCTGCGTCTCAACAACCTAGTGGCGAACGTTAAAACATGGCCGTTGAAGATACCCAACCGCTTATCAGTCATTTGATTGAACTGCGTAAGCGGCTGTTGAATGCGATCATCAGCGTGCTGGTGATCTTTATCGTGTTGGTGTTTTTCGCCAACGATATCTATCAGTTGGTGTCTGCGCCGCTGATCAAACAGCTGCCCGCAGGGGCAAGCATGATTGCCACCGATGTGGCTTCGCCATTCTTTACCCCGATCAAGCTGACGATGATGGTTTCGGTGTTTGTTGCCGCGCCTATCATCCTCTATCAGGTCTGGGCGTTTATCGCGCCGGCGTTGTACAAGCATGAACGCCGTCTGATGATGCCGTTGCTGGTTTCCAGCAGCCTGTTGTTTTATCTGGGCATGGCCTTTGCCTACTTTATCGTGTTCCCGCTGGCCTTTGGCTTCTTTGCCAAAACGGCCCCTGCCGGGGTCATGATCGCCACGGACATCAGCAACTACCTGAGTTTTGTCATGGCGTTGTTTATGGCATTTGGTGTGGCCTTCGAGGTGCCGGTTGCCATTATCCTGCTGTGTTGGAGTGGCGTAGTTACGCCAGAAGATCTGAGAAAGAAACGTCCTTATGTGCTGGTCGGGGCTTTCGTGGTCGGTATGTTATTGACGCCGCCGGATGTCTTCTCGCAAACCCTGTTGGCGATCCCAATGTACCTGCTGTTTGAGGTTGGGGTGTTCTGTGCCCGCTTCTACGTCGGTAAACGGCGGAAACCTACAGAAGAAGAGGAAGGCGAAGAGCCACCAGCGCCCTCACCCTAACCCTCTCCCACAGGGAGAGGGGACCGAGCGAGTTCGTTGATTGCTTTGCGTACTACCTTGCCTTTCTGGTTGTTCCCCCTAGTTTCCGAAGTTGCACGGGCTAGCTATGCGCTAGGAACAGCTCCCTCTCCCTGAGGGAGAGGGTTGGGGGAAATTGCATTTGCCAGATAACTGACAAGCATTACCCCGATCGGCGGCTTTTGCTTTGGAAAAATCATGTTTGATATCGGCGTCAATCTTACCAGTTCGCAATTTGCCAAAGATGCCCGGCAGGTGGTTGAGCGTGCTCATCTTGCTGGCCTGACGGGGCTGCTGATTACCGGCACCAACGCACAACAAAGCGCGGCCGCCAGTGCTTTGGCGCAACAGCATCGCGGCTATTGCTGGTCTACGGCGGGGGTACACCCCCATGATGCCAGCAGTTGGAATGATGAGGTAGCCGAAGGTATCCGCCAGCTTGCACTCCACCCTGAAGTGGTGGCGATAGGTGAATGTGGATTGGACTTTAATCGCAATTTTTCCACTCCAGCGCAGCAGGAGGCGGCATTCAGCGCTCAGTTGGCACTGGCCGCCGAACTCGGCATGCCGGTATTCCTGCATTGTCGTGAGGCTCACGCACGTTTTGCAGCACTGCTGAAGCCTTGGTTGGATAAACTGCCTGCCGCGGTGGTGCACTGTTTTACCGGTACTGCCGAAGAACTGGAGGGCTGTCTGGCACTTGGCCTGTCGATCGGAATTACCGGCTGGGTGTGTGATGAACGTCGAGGGCTTGAATTGCGAGCCTTACTGCCACAGATCCCCGCCGAACGTTTGTTGCTGGAAACCGATGCCCCTTATCTGTTGCCCCGGGATTTACACCCAAAACCTGCATCTCGCCGCAACGAACCCTGTTTTCTGCCCCATATCGTCCGGCAGGTTGCTGTCTGGCGGGGGGAAGACCCTGAGTGGCTGGGCAAGAAAACTGATGAGAACGCCCGCCGGCTCTTCCGGCTGGTCTGAGTTAGGAGAAAATTATGAGCTATGCATTTCCGGGTACTTTCCCAGGTCGCCGTATGCGCCGTGTGCGCCGTCATGATTTCAGCCGCCGTCTGGTGGCCGAGAATCAGCTGACGGTGAATGACCTGATTTACCCGGTATTCGTCATGGAAGGCAATAACCGTCAGGAAGCGGTTGCTTCTATGCCCGGCGTATCGCGCATGACCCTCGATCTGCTGCTCAAAGAGGCGGAAACTATCGCCAAACTCGGTGTGCCTGTGCTCTCCTTGTTCCCGGTGATTGAACCAGGTCTGAAATCACTACACGCGGAGGAAGCCTATAATCCGCAGGGGTTGGTACAGCGTACCGTGCGTGCACTGAAAGATGCTGTGCCGGAGCTGGGGATCCTGACCGATGTCGCGCTTGACCCTTACACCACCCATGGCCAGGACGGGGTGATTGACGAACATGGCTACGTGCTCAACGATATCAGCAAAGAGATCCTGGTGCGTCAGGCACTCTCCCATGCGGAGGCCGGTGCCGAAATTGTCGCCCCCAGTGATATGATGGATGGTCGTATTGGTGCTATCCGCGATCAGATGGAACTGCAAGGTTTGGTGAATACCCAGATCATGGCGTATTCCGCTAAATATGCTTCCTGTTACTACGGACCCTTCCGCGATGCGTTGGGTTCAACCGGCAACCTGAAAGGCGGCAATAAGAAAACCTATCAGATGGATCCGGCCAACAGCGACGAAGCGCTGCAGGAAATTGCCCAGGATCTGCAGGAAGGGGCGGACATGGTGATGGTGAAGCCGGGGATGCCGTATCTGGACGTGGTTCGTCGTGTCAAAGACACTTTCGGGGTACCCACCTTTGCCTATCAGGTTTCCGGTGAATATGCCATGCATATGGCCGCAATCCAGAATGGCTGGTTGCAGGAGCAACCGGCGGTGATGGAATCGCTGCTGTGCTTTAAGCGTGCTGGTGCCGATGGTGTGCTGACGTACTTCGCCAAGCGAGTAGCCCAGTGGCTGCATGATGATGCGATGCGCCGTTAATCGGTAGCAGACAAAACAGGCACCCTTGGGTGCCTGTTTGCGTTAAAGCTTCTGGAATTGCCGGTTATCAATGCTCTGATTAATCTGTTTGTTGATCAGATTGAGCAGCAGCATGGAACGGGCTTCTCCATCCGGTTCGGTATAAATCGCATGCAGCCCCTCGAACACGCCATCGGTAATCAATACCGTATCGCCAGGCTGCGGCGTTTCCGGATCGACATAGTGTTTATCACTATGTGTCTGCAACTCTTCAATGACCTGCATGGGGATCTGAGCGGGTAAGGCACCAAAACGCACGAAGTGGCTGACACCTCGGGTTGCGCTGATTGTGGTGGTGTGGATCCGCTCCGGATCGAACTCCACAAACAGATAGTTGGGAAACAACGGCTCGCTGACTGAGGTGCGTTTGCCTCGAATGATTTTTTCCAACGTGATAATTGGGCTTAGACAGTTCACTTGTTGCCGTACCAGGTGTTCCTGCGCCCGTAAGAGCTGACCGCGCTTACAATAGAGTAAATACCAAGATTCCATAGTTTCACATGCCTGTCTGTCAGCCGATAAGCATACCAAAAGCCACTGCGGATACCTAGTGACGCAAGTTTCATCTGTTAGCCCCGGTTGCACCAATCAATCCCCGGCAGTCGGCGTAAAATCACATCTTTTTCTGTTCGGCTCGGGTATAACAAAAAGTTCTGAATTTGTTACTGTCACAGTATGGCCTGCAAACCAGTAGCCCGGTGTGACGTTATCATCATTCCTGAATTGAGGGAGAAACATGGAACTTTTTTTGCTGAGTAACGGTAAGCTTTCTGGCGAAGCCGAACTGCTCGGTTATGCCAAGAGCCAACTGTTGGCCATGATTGAACGCCGTAACATCACGTCAGCCGTATTTATTCCTTATGCCATGATCCGCGGTGATTACGACCAGCGTGCGGGGGAACTGGCGCAGACATTGGGTATCAAGGTCACCAGTATTCATCATGCCGAGTCGCCAGCAGAGGCGATAGCCCAGGCAGAGTGTATTTTGGTCAGCGGCGGCAATACCTGGATGCTGAACCTGATGCTGCATGAAAATGGCCTGATTGTGCCAATTCAGCGTGCCGTGCGTGAGCGTGAAGTGCCCTATGTCGGTTGGAGTGCAGGCTGCAATGTGGCGACGCCAAGCATCCGTACCACCAACGATATGCCGGTACGTAACAGCGTGGTGCTGCCAGCATTGGGCCTGTTCCCGGTACAGATTAACCCACACTATATTGACGCTCACATCAGCGGTCACATGGGGGAAACCCGTGATGAGCGCCTGGCGGAGTTCTGTGCGGTTAACCCCAGCGAGTCGGTTGTGGCACTGCGTGAAGGCAGCCTGCTGCATGTTAACGGCAACGATCTGCATTACTTCAGCGCCAAACAGCAGGGGTTTAAAGTGTTCCGTCATGGCGTGGAGACGCAGGAGTATCAGGATACGTTGGCATTACGTCCCTTAGTGCCGTTCATCTGCCACTGATGCGTTGACTCCTGTTTAACAAAATTGCAGCAACAACCGTGAAGAGGGCTTATAATGCCCTCCTCACTGGCCGTTATAATGATCAGCATGAAATACCGTGACTTACGCGATTTCCTCTCGTTGCTGGAAAAGAGAGGGGAACTAAAACGCATCCGCCAGCCGATTGATCCCTATCTGGAAATGACAGAAATTGCCGATCGTACCTTGCGTGCGGGCGGACCTGCGCTGCTGTTTGAAAATCCGAAAGGATACGACATGCCGGTGCTGTGCAATCTGTTTGGTACACCTAAGCGCGTGGCGATGGGGATGGGGCAGGAAGACGTCAGTGCATTGCGCGAAGTCGGCAAGCTGTTGGCGTTCCTCAAGGAGCCTGAACCCCCGAAAGGTTTTCGCGATCTGTTCGATAAAGTCCCCAAATTCAAGCAAGTGCTGAATATGCCAACCAAGGTGCTGGGCTCTGCCCCATGCCAGGAGCAGGTATGGCAGGGAGATGATGTCGATCTGGGACGTATTCCAGTCATGCACTGCTGGCCGGAAGATGCTGCTCCGCTGGTAACCTGGGGGCTGACGGTGACGCGTGGTCCGCATAAAGAGCGCCAGAATCTGGGCATCTATCGCCAACAGGTATTGGGCAAGAATAAGCTGATAATGCGTTGGCTTTCGCATCGTGGCGGCGCGCTGGATTATCTGGAATGGTGCCAGACGCACCCGGGAGAACGCTTCCCGGTCGCGGTTGCCTTGGGCGCCGATCCGGCCACGATCCTGGGCGCGGTGACGCCAGTGCCGGATAATCTCTCTGAATATGCATTTGCCGGGCTATTGCGTGGCAACAAAACCGAAGTGGTCAAATGCCTTTCCAACGATCTTGAGGTCCCGGCCAGTGCCGAGATTGTGCTGGAAGGGTATATCGAGCAAGGGGAAGTGGCACCGGAAGGGCCTTACGGTGACCATACCGGTTACTATAATGAAATCGACCACTTCCCGGTATTTACCGTTACCCATATTACCCAGCGGCGTGATGCGATTTATCATTCAACCTACACGGGCCGCCCGCCGGATGAGCCAGCGGTGATGGGGGTGGCACTGAACGAAGTGTTCGTGCCAATCCTGCAAAAACAGTTCCCGGAAATCGTCGATTTCTATCTGCCGCCGGAAGGGTGCTCTTACCGTCTGGCGGTGGTCACCATCAAAAAACAGTACGCCGGGCATGCTAAACGCGTAATGATGGGGGTCTGGTCCTTCCTGCGCCAGTTTATGTATACCAAATTTGTTATCGTATGCGATGACGACGTAAATGCGCGTGACTGGAATGACGTGATTTGGGCGATCACCACCCGAATGGATCCGGCAAGGGATACCGTGTTGGTGGAGAATACCCCAATTGATTATCTGGACTTCGCTTCGCCAGTTTCCGGACTTGGGTCGAAGATGGGCTTGGACGCTACCAATAAATGGCCGGGAGAAACCCAGCGTGAGTGGGGCCGCCCGATTCAGATGGATGAAAACGTGCGTGCGCGCGTCGATGAGATCTGGGATGAGCTCGCCATATTTAGCGACAGAGAACCGACATTATAATGTACCCCAGATAATTGAAGTTGCATTGAGGCGGTAACGCCGCGTGTTCCCGGTCGCTTGGATAACCAAGTGACGGAATGAGACGCGTATTCAACGCTAACCAAGATGTCGCTCCAAGTATGAAGGGTAAGTCAGGCTTGGTTCTCCGTTTTGCATTGATGACCCGACAGAGGGAACGCATGACAATATTGAGCTGTAAAGTGACCTCCGTAGAGGCCATCACCGATACCGTATATCGGGTACGTTTGGTGCCAGAGGCATCGTTTTCGTTCAAAGCAGGACAATACCTGATGGTGGTGATGGATGAGCGTGACAAACGTCCATTCTCTCTGGCTTCGACACCGATGCAACAGGACTATATCGAGCTGCATATCGGCGCTTCCGAGCTGAACCTGTATGCGATGGCGGTAATGGATCGCGTGTTGAAAGAGCAGGCTATCACCGTGGATATTCCGCACGGCGATGCCTGGTTGCGTGAAGAGAGCACACGCCCGCTGGTCCTGATCGCCGGTGGTACCGGGTTCTCTTATGCGCGCTCTATTCTGTTGACCGCACTCGAGCAGCAACCAGATCGCGCTATCTCTATTTACTGGGGCGGGCGCGAGCTTAAGCATCTGTATGACCTTAGCGAACTGGAAGCTATCTCGGTGCAGTATCCGAATCTGAAGGTGATCCCGGTGGTTGAGCAGCCGGAAGCCGATTGGCGTGGTCGCAGTGGCACGGTGTTAAGCGCCGTATTGCAGGATTTCGGCTCTTTGGCCGAGCATGACATCTATATTGCTGGGCGCTTTGAGATGGCGAAAATTGCCCGTGAGCGTTTCTGTGCAGAACGCGGGGCACTGGAAGCGCATATGTATGGTGATGCCTTCTCGTTTATCTGATTGGATCCATAGGATAAAGAATACAGGTAGTGAAAGCGGGGTGGCCAAGTGTCGCCCCGTTTTTATTGGGGCCGAATTTCAGGCATAAAAAACCCGCCCCTGACAGGCGGGAAGAACGGCAACTAAACCTTGGGGATAGCCCTGTAGGTTATCCAATCAGATACTGCTATACGCGTTCAAACACCGTGGCGATCCCCTGACCCAGGCCGATACACATGGTCGCCAGTCCGAACTGCACGTCACGGCGTTCCATATTGTTCAGCAGCGTGGTTGAGATACGCGAACCGGAACAACCTAATGGGTGGCCCAGAGCAATCGCGCCACCGTTCAGGTTAACCTTATCGTCGATACTTTCCAGCAGCCCCAGATCTTTAATGCAAGGCAGTGACTGGGCGGCAAAGGCTTCATTCAATTCGAACAGGTCGATATCCTGCACGCTCAGGCCAGCACGTTTCAGCGCCAGTTTACTGGCAGGAACCGGGCCATAGCCCATGATCGAAGGATCGCATCCTACTACCGCCATCGAACGAATACGGGCGCGGGCTTTCAGACCCAGTGCTTTGGCACGAGATTCGCTCATGATCAACATCGCGGAAGCGCCGTCGGACAGGGCTGAAGAACTCCCAGCCGTTACGGTACCGTTCACCGGATCAAATGCTGGGCGCAGCGCGGCCAGGCTGGCAACGGTGGTTTCCGGGCGGATCACTTCATCGTAATCGTAGCGGGTGAGTACACCGTCGGCATCATGGCCACTAGTGGGGATAATTTCATTTTTGAAATAACCCGCCAGCGTGGCGGCATGGGCACGTTGGTGAGAGCGAGCGGCAAATTCATCCTGCATTTCCCGGCTGATGTGATGCATCTTAGCCAGCATTTCGGCGGTCAATCCCATCATCCCCGCCGCTTTTGCTACGGTGCGGCTCAGGCCTGGGTGAAAGTCGACACCGTGGTTCATTGGCACATGGCCCATATGTTCCACGCCGCCAATCAGGCTGATCTGCGCATCACCGACCATGATTGCGCGAGCGGCATCATGCAGAGCCTGCATGGATGAACCACATAGGCGGTTCACCGTCACTGCCGGAACGTTATGCGGGATTTCGGCCAGCAGTGCCGCATTACGGGCGATGTTGAAGCCTTGCTCCAGCGTTTGCTGCACGCAACCCCAATAAATATCATCGATTTCAGCAGCATTCAGCGCCGGGTTACGGCTTAGCACGGCGCGCATCAGGTGAGCAGAAAGATCTTCGGCACGCACCTGGCGGAAGGCCCCGCCTTTTGAACGGCCCATTGGCGTACGTACGGCATCAACAATAACTACGTTTTCCATCTTTATGACCTCATGCCGGTTGGCCCGTGGCGATATCAGACAGCGCCGCTGTCGCCACCGGGTAGTAGCTTTCATTACGCTCTGCTTTGGCTCGCAGGCCTGCTGGCACCTGGTACAGTGCGCCAAGATGGGCATAACGCTGTGCCATTTCGACGTAATTGGCGGTACCCAGCGTATCGAGATAGCGGAATGCGCCACCGTGGAACGGAGGGAAGCCGATACCATAAACCAGAGCCATATCTGCTTCCGCCGGGCTAGCCACGATGCCTTCTTCCAGGCAGCGTACTACTTCGTTGATCATCGGGATCATCATGCGTGCGATGATCTCATCACTGCTGAGGGTTTGTGCCGGTTGGCTCACTTCAGCCAGCAAGGCATCGGTTTGTTCATCATTATCTTTACGCGGTTTGCCTTTGCTGTCTTGGCTATAGCGGTAGAAGCCCAACTGGTTTTTCTGGCCAAAGCGCTGGTTATCGAACATGACATCGATAGCATCGCGATACGTTTTGCTCATGCGCTCAGGGAAGCCATTGGCCATCACCGCCTGGGCGTGGTGCGCGGTATCGATACCCACCACGTCCAGCAGATAAGCTGGGCCCATCGGCCAGCCGAATTGTTTTTCCATTACTTTGTCGATCTGGCGGAAATCTGCACCGTCGCGCAGCAACAGACTGAAACCAGCGAAATATGGGAACAACACACGGTTAACGAAGAATCCTGGGCAGTCATTGACCACAATCGGTGTTTTACCCATACGAGTGGCATAGGCAACCACGGCGGCAATGGTGCTGTCACTGGTATGTTCACCGCGAATAATTTCAACCAGCGGCATGCGATGCACTGGGTTGAAGAAGTGCATACCGCAGAAGTTTTGCGGGCGCTTCAAGGATTTCGCCAAGTGATTAATCGGGATAGTTGAGGTGTTAGAGGCTAATACGCTATCTTCGCCGATTAGACCTTCCACCTCAGACAACACGGCCGCTTTTACCTTCGGATTTTCAACCACGGCCTCAACAATCAGTTGGGCTCGTTCAATACCAGCGTAATCCAGGGTGGGTTGGATGGTTGACAGCACTTGTGCCATCTTCAGGCCATCCAGCTTGCCGCGCTCCAGTTGCTTATTCAGCAGTTTGGCGGCTTCAGTCATACCAAGTGTCAGCGATTTTTCACTGATGTCTTTCATGATCACCGGTACGCCTTTGAGCGCAGATTGGTAAGCGATACCGCCCCCCATGATCCCGGCCCCCAGTACGGCGGCTTGCTTAGGTGCTTCAACGTTTTTCGCCAGCTTTTTCGCTTGGCCTTTCACGAACTGATCGTTGAGGAAAATACCGACCAGAGCACGCGCTTCATTAGAGTGGGCCAACGGTACGAAGCTGGCGGTTTCCAACTTCAAGGCGTCTTCGCGGCCCAGTTTGGCTGCCGCTTCGATAGTTTTTACGGCGGTCATTGGAGCGGGATAGTGTTTGCCTGCCGTTTGTTGCACCATGCCTTTAGCCATAGTGAAACTCATTGCAGCTTCGATTGGGCTCAGCTTCAACGGTTCCAGCTTCGGTTGACGGTAGGCTCGCCAGTCAAGTTGGCCATCGATCGCTTGTTGCAGGATCTTCAGTGCGGCTTCCACCAGTTTTTCTGGCGCGACTACCGCATCAACCAACCCGACCTTCAGCGCATCTTTGGCGCCGATATCTTTGCCGGCGGCAATGATTTCCAGCGCGCTGTCGTTACCCAGCAAGCGAGGTAAACGTACGGAGCCCCCAAAGCCAGGCATGATACCCAGCCTGGTTTCCGGCAGGCCGATACGGGCATCTGGGGATGCAATACGGAAGTCGGTCGCCAGGATGCATTCGCAGCCCCCGCCCAATGCATAACCATTAATGGCAGCAATGGTTGGTACTGGCAAATCTTCCAGGCGATTAAAGATGCTGTTGGCAAAGACCAGCCATTCGTGCAGTTTTTCTGCTGGTGCGGCAAACAACGAGAGGAACTCGGTGATATCGGCCCCTACAATGAATGCGGCTTTGGAAGAACGCAGCAGCAGCCCTTTCAGCTCGGTTTGTTTTTCCAGCACGTCAATTGCGGCACCCAGGCTGGCAACGGTATTGGTATCCAGCTTGTTGATCGAGCCTGGGGCGTTGAACACCAGCTCGGCGATGCCGTTGTCGAGCCAGCGTACTTGTAATGTTTCGCCTTGGTAGAGCATGTCTATCTCCTGAATCAGCGCGTATGATCTGGTATGACCAGATGATGAGGAGTGTGGTTTTTATGTTAATAAATTGCAAATTATAGATTGCGTATTTGCAAACTCGATCACAAGGCCGATGGTTAACAAATTGAAGTAAAACAATTTATTTTTTATCTGCATATCGAGAAAAATGGCGGTTATGGTCATGTAATGGCGGCGATGTCATGAGGTTACCTGCCGTTTACACCGTATAACCTATGTACGATGAGATGGGGTTGGAGCACGGAATCAGTGTGTTAAGATGGCACCTTCCGTTCTGAGGGCATAAGGGTACTGTGATGGAAACGCTGGCTTCTTTGTATAACGACCACTTGGTAACGCTGCAAAAACGAGCTCGTGAAGTATTAGAGCGCAATAAACTGGATGCGTTGCTGATCCATTCCGGAGAACTGCAACGGGTATTTCTGGATGACCATAACTATCCGTTTAAGGTGAACGCGCACTTTAAGGCATGGGTCCCGGTAACGTCGGTGCCAAACTGCTGGCTGTGGGTGGATGGCGTTAACAAACCGAAGCTGTGGTTCTATTCCCCGGTGGATTACTGGCATAGCGTTGAGCCACTGCCGGACAGTTTCTGGACCAAGTCTGTTGAACTGCTGCCGTTGGCCAGTGCGGATGATATTGCCAGCCAGTTGCCACCGCAGCGTGAGCGCGTGGGCTATATTGGTTATGCACAACAGCGCGCGCTTGCCCTTGGCATTGCCGCAGAGAACATCAACCCGCAGGCGGTACTGAATTACTTCGACTTTCATCGTTCAATCAAAACCGGCTATGAGCTGGCCTGCATGCGTGAAGCGCAGAAAACGGCCGTGATGGGGCACCGTGCTGCTCATGAGGCCTTCCAGTCCGGTATGAGCGAGTTTGACATCAATCAGGCTTACCTGACCGCGACCGGGCATCGTGATACGGATGTGCCCTATGACAATATCGTGGCATTGAATGAACACGCGGCGGTGTTGCATTACACCAAACTGGATCATCAGCCTCCCGCCGAAGCCCGGAGCTTCCTGATCGATGCGGGTGCGGAATATAACGGCTATGCAGCCGACCTGACGCGTACTTATGCTGGTCAGAGTAACAATGCTTTCGCCCACCTGGTGAAAGATCTGAACAATGAACAGCTGGCATTAATTGACACGATGAAGGCCGGGGTGCGTTACACCGACTATCATGTGCAGATGCATCAGCGTATCGCCAAATTGTTGAAAAACCATAAGCTGGTCAGTGGGATCAGCGAAGAGGCTATGGTGGAGCAGGGGCTTACCTGCCCATTCCTGCCACATGGTTTAGGCCACCCGCTGGGGTTGCAGGTGCATGACGCTGCGGGCTTTATGCAGGACGAAAACGGAACTCATCTGGCCGCACCGGCTAAATACCCCTTCCTGCGCTGTACACGTGTATTGCAACCTGGCATGGTGCTGACCATCGAACCGGGCCTGTATTTCATTGAATCCCTGCTGGCACCGTGGCGTAGTGGAGAATTCAGTCAACATTTTGCCTGGGATCGTATTGATGCGTTAAAACCTTATGGTGGGATCCGCATTGAAGACAATATCGTGATTCATGAGAAACGTATTGAAAATATGACCCGTGATCTGAATCTGGCTTGATGCAGCCTTACCCGGTTCCCGGCGCGGCCATCAGCGTCAGTGAAGAGATAAAAAAGAGCCGTTTTATCACCCTGTTGGCACCCACCTGCGGGGTGGATGCGGCGAAAGTTTTTATCCAGCAGGTTCGTGAAGAACACCCAACGGCCCGGCATCATTGCTGGGCTTTTGTCGCTGGCGCGCCGGATGACTCACAGCAACTGGGGTTCTCTGATGATGGCGAACCGTCAGGCACGGCAGGTAAACCTATTCTTGCTCAATTGATGGGGAGTGGCATTGGGGAGATCACGGCCGTAGTCGTCCGTTACTATGGCGGCATCAAGCTGGGTACCGGTGGCTTGGTGAGAGCTTACGGCAGTGGCGTGCAACAGGCATTGAAACAATTGGTTGTTCGCTACAAGGTGCCGCAGGTCGAATATACTTTGCGGTGCGATTATGCACAGCTGGCCATGGTAGAAAATCTACTGCAGCAAAGTGAAGGGCGAATGGTGCATGGGGAATACGGTGCTGACGTCATGTTGCACCTGGCGTTACCTGCTACGGGCATTGAGGCATTTGGGAATAAATTACGTGATCTCAGTCGCGGAAATTTGCAATTAATCCCTATATCGCAATAATTCCCACCAATTGAATTGCTAAGGATCGTGCTGAAATGCATTTTCGCGCCATAACTCGTATCGTGGGTCTACTTGTCATCCTGTTCTCCGGGACGATGTTTATTCCTGGCCTGGTGGCATTGATATACCGCGACGGCGCGGGGCGGGCATTCAGCCAGACCTTCTTTGTGGCTGTCACCATTGGCTTGATGTTGTGGTGGCCAAACCGTAAGCAGAAGCATGAATTAAAACCACGCGAAGGCTTCCTCATCGTGGTGCTGTTCTGGACCGTACTGGGGAGCGTTGGTGCATTGCCTTTCCTGTTTTCTGAGCGGCCTAACCTCTCTCTTACAGACGCTTTCTTTGAATCTTTCTCTGGTTTAACCACCACTGGGGCTACCACGTTAGTGGGGTTGGATTCCTTACCAAAAGCCATTTTGTTCTACCGGCAGATGCTGCAGTGGATGGGGGGCATGGGGATCATTGTGTTGGCGGTTGCCATATTGCCTATCCTCGGCGTTGGGGGGATGCAGTTGTACCGCGCAGAAATGCCTGGGCCACTGAAAGACAACAAAATGCGGCCACGCATTGCCGAAACGGCCAAAACCCTGTGGCTGATCTATGTGTTACTGACGGTTGCTTGTGCGTTAGCGTTGTGGGGGGCTGGGATGTCGGTGTTCGACGCCATTGGCCACAGCTTTTCGACTATCGCCATCGGTGGTTTTTCCACTCATGACGCCAGTATTGGCTACTTCGCCAGCCCGACGATTAATACCATTATTGCCATTTTTCTGCTGATCTCTGGCTGTAACTACGGCCTGCACTTTGCGTTGCTGAGTGGCCGCAGTTTGAAAGTGTATTGGCGAGACCCGGAATTCCGCATGTTTATTGCGGTGCAGTTTACCCTGGTGTTGGTATGTACCATCATATTGTGGTGGCACGGCGTGTATAAAAGCGGCATGGAAACCATTAATCAGGCTTTCTTCCAGGTGGTGTCAATGGCGACCACCGCCGGTTTCACTACCGACAGCATTGCCAAATGGCCGCTGTTCTTACCGATGCTATTGCTCTGCTCCGCCTTTATCGGTGGTTGTGCGGGGTCAACCGGTGGTGGTTTGAAGGTGATCCGCATTCTGTTGCTGTATTTGCAAGGCTCGCGTGAGCTGAAGCGGCTGGTGCACCCGAATGCGGTTTACACCATCAAGTTGGGTAACCGCGCATTGCCGGAACGTATTCTCGAAGCGGTATGGGGATTCTTCTCTGCTTACGCGTTGGTGTTTATTGTCAGCATGCTGGCCATTATCGCCACCGGCGTGGATGACTTTTCGGCTTTTGCCGCAGTCACGGCTACGCTTAACAATCTGGGGCCAGGGCTTGGCGTGGTGGCAGATAACTTTACGACCATGCCGCCACCGGCCAAGTGGATACTGGTCTTGACCATGCTGTTTGGGCGCCTGGAAGTCTTTACGCTGTTGGTTCTCTTCACGCCGACGTTCTGGCGTGAGTGACACTATAAAAGGAGTAACGCCATGAAGGCACTGATTCTCTATTCGAGTCGTGACGGACAAACTCGATCTATTGCTTCTTATATAGCTAATAAAATGCCGGACACCCTGAGCTGTGACGTCATCGATCTGCAGCAGGCAGAGGATATTGAGCTGGATCAGTACCAGCAAATACTCATCGGTGCTTCGGTGCGTTATGGACACTTTCAACCGGCTTTACGGCGTTTTGTTAAGAAGCATGCGGTACAGCTGAACAACATGCCCAGTGCTTTCTTCGCTGTTAACCTGACGGCAAGAAAACCGGAGAAGCGTTCGCCACAGACTAATGCTTATACCCGCAAGTTCTTGCTTTCATCGCCATGGCAGCCAAAGCAGTGTGCGGTGTTCGCGGGGGCATTGCGTTATCCACGTTATCGTTGGTTAGACCGCGTTATGATCCGTTTTATTATGAAGATGACGGGCGGGGAGACCGATACCAGTAAAGAAGTGGAATACACAGATTGGCAGCAGGTGGACCGGTTTAGCCAGGAATTCAGTCGCATCCAGTACGAAAAGTGATAAAAACGCTGCCTTGCGCAGCGTTTTGCCGAAAAAAGCCGCGCTTGAAAAGTTTTTTGAATTTAGGGGTTGCGGCGTTCTCAGAACTCCCTATAATGCGCCTCCACTGACCGGGAACAACGACTCCTTTATAGCAAAGATTGTCGCCCAGCCAGGAAGATTCAACCCGGTGAAAACACCGAAAAAAAGGTTGACTCTTCAGGGGGAAAGCGTATTATCTGCCTCCCGCGTTACCGAGAAACATGCCGGTAACCAACGCTCTTTAACAATTTATCAGACAATCTGTGTGGGCACTCACAAGACGATATCCAGCTGCTTTTGCAGCAAAAAAATATCAAGTCTTGAAGAGTGACTAACTGAAGTAAAATTCATGCAGTTGATTTTCGAGCATCGCTTCACGCGTTGAAGCAAATCAAGCTTTTAATTGAAGAGTTTGATCATGGCTCAGATTGAACGCTGGCGGCAGGCCTAACACATGCAAGTCGAGCGGTAACACAGGGAGCTTGCTCCCGGGTGACGAGCGGCGGACGGGTGAGTAATGTCTGGGAAACTGCCCGATGGAGGGGGATAACTACTGGAAACGGTAGCTAATACCGCATAACGTCTTCGGACCAAAGTGGGGGACCTTCGGGCCTCACACCATCGGATGTGCCCAGATGGGATTAGCTAGTAGGTGGGGTAATGGCTCACCTAGGCGACGATCCCTAGCTGGTCTGAGAGGATGACCAGCCACACTGGAACTGAGACACGGTCCAGACTCCTACGGGAGGCAGCAGTGGGGAATATTGCACAATGGGCGCAAGCCTGATGCAGCCATGCCGCGTGTGTGAAGAAGGCCTTCGGGTTGTAAAGCACTTTCAGCGAGGAGGAAGGGTTCGGTGTTAATAGCACCGTACATTGACGTTACTCGCAGAAGAAGCACCGGCTAACTCCGTGCCAGCAGCCGCGGTAATACGGAGGGTGCAAGCGTTAATCGGAATTACTGGGCGTAAAGCGCACGCAGGCGGTTTGTTAAGTCAGATGTGAAATCCCCGAGCTTAACTTGGGAACTGCATTTGAAACTGGCAAGCTAGAGTCTTGTAGAGGGGGGTAGAATTCCAGGTGTAGCGGTGAAATGCGTAGAGATCTGGAGGAATACCGGTGGCGAAGGCGGCCCCCTGGACAAAGACTGACGCTCAGGTGCGAAAGCGTGGGGAGCAAACAGGATTAGATACCCTGGTAGTCCACGCTGTAAACGATGTCGATTTGGAGGTTGTGCCCTTGAGGCGTGGCTTCCGGAGCTAACGCGTTAAATCGACCGCCTGGGGAGTACGGCCGCAAGGTTAAAACTCAAATGAATTGACGGGGGCCCGCACAAGCGGTGGAGCATGTGGTTTAATTCGATGCAACGCGAAGAACCTTACCTACTCTTGACATCCAGAGAACTTTCCAGAGATGGATTGGTGCCTTCGGGAACTCTGAGACAGGTGCTGCATGGCTGTCGTCAGCTCGTGTTGTGAAATGTTGGGTTAAGTCCCGCAACGAGCGCAACCCTTATCCTTTGTTGCCAGCGATTCGGTCGGGAACTCAAAGGAGACTGCCGGTGATAAACCGGAGGAAGGTGGGGATGACGTCAAGTCATCATGGCCCTTACGAGTAGGGCTACACACGTGCTACAATGGCGTATACAAAGAGAAGCGAACTCGCGAGAGCAAGCGGACCTCATAAAGTACGTCGTAGTCCGGATTGGAGTCTGCAACTCGACTCCATGAAGTCGGAATCGCTAGTAATCGTAGATCAGAATGCTACGGTGAATACGTTCCCGGGCCTTGTACACACCGCCCGTCACACCATGGGAGTGGGTTGCAAAAGAAGTAGGTAGCTTAACCTTCGGGAGGGCGCTTACCACTTTGTGATTCATGACTGGGGTGAAGTCGTAACAAGGTAACCGTAGGGGAACCTGCGGTTGGATCACCTCCTTACCTAAAGATATTGATTGAGTGTAGTGTCCACACAGATTGTCTGATGAAAAGTAACGAGCAAAAGCGTCATAAAAGTACGGTGTCGTGTCCCCTTCGTCTAGAGGCCTAGGACACCGCCCTTTCACGGCGGTAACAGGGGTTCGAATCCCCTAGGGGACGCCAACTGCTTCCGACCTTCCCGGTGAAAGCGGCGGTCTTCAGTATCTGACGATACACTCAATATCTCAAAACTGACTCGTGAGTCATGTTTGAGATATTTGCTCTTTAACAATCTGGAACAAGCTGAAAATTGAAACCTGGCAGCTGAAACTTATCCCGCCGTAGAAGTACTGGGGTAAGGATTAACCTGTCAGAGAGTCTCTCAAATAAGCAAACTCGACAGGTTTTCGATGCCAAGAATTTGGCAGAAGAAAGACACCTTCGGGTTGTGAGGTTAAGTGACTAAGCGTACACGGTGGATGCCTAGGCAGTCAGAGGCGATGAAGGGCGTGCTAATCTGCGAAAAGCGTCGGTAAGGTGATATGAACCGTTATAACCGGCGATACCCGAATGGGGAAACCCAGTGTGTTTCGACACACTATCATGTCATGAATACATAGTGGCATGAGGCGAACCGGGGGAACTGAAACATCTAAGTACCCCGAGGAAAAGAAATCAACCGAGATTCCCCCAGTAGCGGCGAGCGAACGGGGAGGAGCCCAGAACCTGAATCA